>NZ_CP138995.1:0-1457500 GCF_044596045.1 Allomuricauda sp. R78024 | reverse complement strand
AACGTACTCCCCAGGTGGGATACTTATCACTTTCGCTTGGCCGCCGAGACCGAAGTCCCGACAGCTAGTATCCATCGTTTACGGCGTGGACTACCGGGGTATCTAATCCCGTTCGCTACCCACGCTTTCGTCCATCAGCGTCAGTACGTTGTTAGTGACCTGCCTTCGCAATCGGTGTTCTATGTGATATCTATGCATTTCACCGCTACACCACATGTTCCGGCCACTTCACAACGACTCAAGACCACCAGTATCAAAGGCAATTCTACAGTTGAGCTGCAGACTTTCACCCCTGACTTAATGGCCCGCCTACGGACCCTTTAAACCCAATGATTCCGGATAACGCTCGGACCCTCCGTATTACCGCGGCTGCTGGCACGGAGTTAGCCGGTCCTTATTCTTACGGTACCGTCAGACACCTACACGTAGATGCGTTTCTTCCCGTATAAAAGCAGTTTACAACCCATAGGGCAGTCATCCTGCACGCGGCATGGCTGGATCAGTCTCCCGACCATTGTCCAATATTCCTCACTGCTGCCTCCCGTAGGAGTCTGGTCCGTGTCTCAGTACCAGTGTGGGGGATCCCCCTCTCAGGGCCCCTAACCATCGCTGCCTTGGTAAGCCGTTACCTCACCAACTAACTAATGGTACGCATGGCCATCCCTGTCCGATAAATCTTTAATCGCAAAAACATGTGTCTTCGCGATACCATGGGGCATTAATCCAAATTTCTCTGGGCTATTCCCCTGACAGGGGCAGGTTCCATACGCGTTCCGCACCCGTGCGCCGGTCGTCGGCGGAAGCAAGCTTCCCCGTTACCCCTCGACTTGCATGTGTTAGGCCTGCCGCTAGCGTTCATCCTGAGCCAGGATCAAACTCTTCATTGTCTATCGTTAAATATCTATTCAACTCCCAAACAACAACCAAGTCCTTGACATCAAAATGGTTCTTTGTTATTCTCTTTTACGCTGTCTATACAATATGTTAATGAACTTCTCTAAATCAAAAAGAAAAAAATAAACCCTAAAAAAGGCCTTTCCCCCTCTCTCTTTCAACCTAGCCTTATCAGCTAAGCGGGTGCAAATATAAACACCTTATTTTTCCTCCGCAAGTAGTTTTCATCTATTTTTCTTTAAAAAAATAAATAAAATTGTAAACCACTGTTTTTCAGGTTCAAATTATTTTAATGTTGTGATAATTTTAAGAAAAGAAATTCCATACCAATCCAAAACGAATAACAAAGTCTCGAAAGGGATAGTTTGGCGCCGAATAAAAGTTAGGTTCGGAGAAGGAAGAATTAAAATGTTCTGCCTTTAAATATATCCTAGTTTGCCTCACCTTGGCATTGATAAAAAAGTCCAACATGGGAAAGCCTCCAAATTCTTCTCTGTTCTGAATGTAAAACTCTCCTAACAATGGATTATAGGCATTCATATTGTAGGAAGCAAAGTATTTAAAGGTTACCCCCGTTTGCAAGAACATTGCCTTTTTGAACGCGTCTGTTGAGAAGTAAAGTGTATTCCTTGTCACCAGCTGCGGCACATTAAGCACTTGTTTATCTTGGGTAACATCTTGATAGAGAACTGTATTGTTGAGAGCCCAATTTCTCCACTTAAATTCTTTGGTATATTTTACGCGCAAATGATTTACCGTTGTGGCCTCCTGAAACGGCTTTACAAAAGCTGTCTCTTGAGCACTATCAATCTGTTCTTGTGTTGCAATGGACTCGAAGTAAGTATAATTATCAATGGCGCTATATTCAGCTTCCAATGAGCCTAACTTTTTTGAATCAAAACCAAATCCGATACTCTGTGTTTGAAGGTTTTCAAAAACAGCTGTATTCTGCCAATTAAAATTTTGATAATCGCTTTGATACAATAAAAAATTAAAGTTGGGCATTCGGGAGGAGGCATTAATAAAACCAGAAAATTGATTATTATCATTTATTTGATACGACACCGACGCATTGAATGCGTTCCCCGTTAGCTCCCCAGAAACACTGTAATTGATATCTCCTTCTAGAAACAAGCGACCAAACTTTTTAGAATAACCACCCCCAATAGCAATTTCTTCTCCTTCTAATTGGTTTTGAATTGTACCTGCCTCGGTCACCAAAATGCTATTAAAAAAATAGCTGTAATTGTAAAGGCTAACACTACCCGTTACATTGCCCAAAGTCTTGTTTGAAAATTTTGTGGACACTTTATTGAACATTGTTTTTAGACGAGCCTTATCTTCTATAGGAGTTACAAACGGGTCTAGGCCAAAAGCATCTGTTTGGGATGACTGAATAAACTCGTAAAGCTTAGTTTCATAATTAAATTCATGACCAATTGTAAGTGTTGTAGGTTCGTTATCTGTAGAATCTCTTTTTATGTTCAATAATTTTAATTGATGGTCCAAAAAGTATCGCTTACCCAACACTCGGTTATTTGCATCTTGATACTGAACATCAATTCGTGACCTATCTGTAAAATCACCTTCTGGATCATTCTCAAATTGTTCCCTATTAAGTAATCCTCCATTTTCTTCGGTGTCAATTTCCTGGGCGGCTATGTGTCCTCTTAAATTATAGTTATCCTTTTTGTTGCTATAATTGAACGTTGTTCTAAAATTTCCTGACTGAGCTTGATCAAAACGGTATTTCCCCAAAGACCTAAATCCTTTGTAAGCCAATGAAAAATTAAATCTTTCAGACAGATTGAACGTTAGTAAAGCATCTAATAGTTGCCCCTGCTCCAAAGTAGTTTTAAACATAAGTTCTGTCATTGGGGTTGCAACATTATAATAATCTATATCTCTTGTTTCAAAATAATTAAAGTGTTTTGCAATCGCCCCCATATGCGGATAGAACCAATTATTGGAAAAAGTTCTTCCAAGAGTGTTATAAGGTTGGCCAATATTGGAAAAAGGCATCAACTCAAAATCATCCTTTCTTAAAAAATTGTATTTGTATTCTTTTAAAATGGTCAAGGTAGTATCCAAAGTAATAGTATCCCTTGCGTAAGAAATAATCTTGTAATCGGTAATAGAAACTGTTCTAGCTTCCTCCTCCTCTTCTTCTTTTTGTTTTATGAATCTGGGCTTTCCTTTAGTTATAGAGTCTGTTTTCTCTAATGGGGGTAAGGAGTCTTGTTGTGCAAAAAGTAATTGACCCAGAAAAAAGAGTAGGGCAAAAAATAAAAATCTCATTCCATGTTATTCGTCAAGCAAAGGTATATGTTTTGTTTCTAAAGAAATGTGAAAGTTTGAAGCTTAAAAGTTCTCGTCAAAACACTTTCTTAACAAAAAAGAGAATTCATTGGCAAAAAGCTTCAAGGGTTTTAAGTTTGATTTTTCTGCTTTAAATTTCATTCTTTATTTTAGAGCACCAAATATTTGTCTGTATAGAAAATGCTCAAACACATTTATAAATACTCAAATGAAGCGGGCACAGATGAAGCTGGAAGAGGCTGTTTGGCCGGACCGGTCACGGCAGGGGCAATAATTCTGCCCAAAGGTTTCTCAAACAAAATATTAAACGACTCCAAGCAATTGTCAGAATCAAAAAGGGAGTTTTTAAGGCCTATCCTTGAAAAAGAAGCAGTCGCATTTTCGGTGTGTCATGTTTTTGAAAATGAAATAGACAGTATCAATATCCTGAACGCATCTATCTTGGCAATGCATCGTGCTTTGGACACATTGGCACAGGTTCCAAGTTTTATTATTGTTGATGGCAACCGATTTAAACCCTATCCATCTGTTGGACATGAGTGCATTATTAAAGGGGATGGTAAATTTATGAGCATTGCAGCAGCATCTATATTGGCCAAGACTTATAGGGATGAATACATGGCAAGGATACACGAAGAATTTCCTATGTACAATTGGAAAAAAAACAAAGGATACCCTACAAAAGAGCACAGGGAAGCCATTAGAAAACATGGACTTACCAAATATCACAGAAAAAGCTTTAGACAACTTCCAGAACAGTTAACACTGGATATTTAAAAATCATAAATTTGTTGGAAACTTTGAAAATGAAATCCAAGGTATTGCTGCCCATACTCATCCTTTTCTTCATTTCTTGCCAGACCGAGGTAAAAATTACAGATTCACCATTAAGGTACTTACCGCCAAATTCTGCACTAATTGTAAAAATTAATAATTTATCCAATTTCAAGAGCGAGCTTAAAAACAATGCTTTCCTTGAAAAAACAAACAATTTTCAAATCCATGAGAAGATTCTTAAAAAGACAGGTGGATTAGAGCATGTTAATACCAAAACCACTTGCGTTTTGGCTTTTTATGAAATTGGTAAAGAGAATTACGAATTTGTTCTTGTTTCCGATAGAAATGCTGATTTTTTTGATTTGGAAAACATAACCGACAAGACCGTTGAGACACTTACTTACCAAAACAAAAACATAACCAAATATACTATTGAGGACTATGAAGTCTATAGCATGATAGTCGACAATACCATTATTGTAGGCTCTTCACTTATGCTTATGGAAAATATGGCTCGTTCCAATAGTTCAAAGGTCAATCCTACATTAAAAAGGCTGTATGATACCGCTGGACCTACTAAATCAGCAACTTTATTCTTTAATTTAAATGAGCCATCTTCTATACTGTCCTCACAACTAAAGGAAAATCATGATGGTGTAAAATCTTTTTCAGATTGGGTCTCCGTAGATTTTTCAGCCAATTCTGATAATTTTAGTTTTAATGGAGTTGCCGTTGCAACAGACTCTACCAAAAATTTCATCAATTTATTTAAAGGGACAACTCCGTTAACCAATAAAACACCTCTCTTTGCCCCATTAAATGCACAGGCCGTGCTTTCCTATACCTTTGACGATTATCAGGTTTTTGCTAAAAACCAAAACGTCTACTTAGATAGAATAAAACCAATTGACACCCTTTTTAATACTGTTGAAGAAGTTGGCGTCATCTATTTAAACAACAAAAAGGTAGCATTGCTTAACTCCTTTGGAACTGAAAGCTTATCCGAATTCTTAAATGCCGATAAAACCTCATCTTCTACCTATCAAGGAAGTGAAATTTTGGTTTTAAAGCATAAGGACTTGTTATCGGAAGGGTTCGCTCCTTTATTGAAAGGTTTTGCATCTAATTTTTGTACGATTCTTGAAAACACTTTTGTTTTTGCAGAAAGTAAAGAACCCTTACAAACCTTAATAAGTAATTATCGGAACGCAACATCGTTTAGCAATGCTCCTATCTATAAAACTGCGAAAGCTACGCTGGCCAATGAGTCCAGTATTTTATTTGTTTCCAATTCCTCAGGAATAGACTTCTTTGCTGAGGAAGAGTTTGCCCCTAAACTTTTCAACCCAATCAAGAAAGGGGATTTCTCAGACCATACTTTTGCGGCCCAAGTGGTAGCAGATACCGATTTTGCCCATATCAACTTCCTAATCTCCAAAATTGAAAAAACAGTAAAAAGTAATACAGTAACACCTTTGTTTACTTTGGAATTGGATACAGATTTGGCAATTGATCCTCAGTTTGTGAAAAATCATAGAACCAACAAGCAAGAAATTGTAGTTCAAGACCAAAACAACTTTTTGTATCTAATTTCAACTGATGGGAAGGTGCTTTGGAAAAAACAACTGGATGGAAGAATACAAGGCCCTATACAACAGGTTGACATCTACAAAAATGGTCGTTTGCAGTTGGCTTTCTGCACTAACAATCAATTTTTGATCATAGACCGAAACGGAGATGAAGTGCCTCCCTTTAATAAAGCATTTGAAGGCGGAAATTTAAATCCTTTAGCGGTATTCGATTATGAAGAAAAAAAGGATTATCGCTTTATTATTACCCAAAGTGAAAAGGTATTTATGTATAATAACAAAGCCCAAGTTGTTGACGGATTTATCTATACCCAAGCGCAAAGTCCCATAATTGCTGCCCCAAAACACTTCAGAATTTCCAATAAAGATTATTTGGTATTTCAGTTAGAAGATAAAACCCTTAAAATCCTGCATAGATCCGGTGGTGACCGTATTAAGGTGACTCAAAAAATTGACTTTTCAGACAATGAAGTCTTTTTGTATAAAGACAAGTTTTCCACCACAAATAAAAAAGGGGTGCTTCACCAGGTTGACACCAAAGGAAAACTTACCAGCACCAATTTTAACTTGAATAAAGATCATGGAATGTATGCTACCAGTAATACTTTGGTCTTTATGGATGATAATGTTCTAAGTATAAGGGGCAAGAAAGTGGATTTGGATTTAGGTGTCTACACAAAACCCAAAATCTTTTATATCTACGACAAAATCTACGTAAGTGTAACAGATATTCAAAATCAAAAAATATTCATGTTCGATAGCCAAGCCAAACCCATTCCTAATTTCCCTGTTTTTGGAAACTCTTTAATAGATTTAGTAGACATGGACAATGACAAAAAGCTAGAATTAGTGGCTAAGGATCAAGAGAATTCTCTAATTCTCTACAAGATGAATTAACAGCAGCTTTACTGCAGCTTATACATTAGTTTAAACAGAATATACATATTGCGTACTTCTATGAAGTCCTTTTTGTAGATTCAAAAAGATTATTTTACCTTAAAGAACACATAATCAAAACACTACGTAAATGAAAACCTCTTTTGTAGGCAAAATCCTATTGATTTTTGCTATGGCATTCAGCATGAACAGTAATGCTCAATTCTTTAAAAAACTGGCAAAAAAAGCTGAAAAAGCCGCAGAACGTACGGTGGAACGCCGTGTGGAAAACGAAACTTCCAAAAAAACAGATCAAGCATTGGACAGTATTCTCGAACCTGGTTCGAGCGGAAAACAAGCCCCAAAAGCACCCGAAAATACAGGCAATGGTAATCAAGGCAATTCAGGAAACGGCACCTCTATTCCAGAAACTTCTGAGTCCACTGGAACAAAAGCAATTCAGGTATATAGCAAATTTGACTATGTTCCTGGAGACAAGCTAATGTTTTTTGATGATTTCGCTTTTGATTTTGTTGGTGACTTTCCCTCCAAATGGAATACCAATGGAAGTGGAGAAATAGTGACTCTTGGAGACTCCGCCGAAAAATGGCTTGAACTGATCTCTGGATATAGACTCTATTACATTCCAGATGTGCCACAACTCCCAGAAGAATATACTATTGAATTTGACTTAATGAATGTTGGTGTTGACAACAAAACCTCTTCCAACGCCATACTCAGGATTGATCTTAGTGATGATGACAAATTTCAAGAAGGCAGCAACTTTGTACACGCAAATATTTCCTTTTGTCAATATACGCCTGTTGGAATTACCATGGAAAGTAGAATTAACAATAGAAGAGATATTTACAGTACCGTAAAAGCAGATTTGAGGGAAGAAATACAAAATAGACCCCATGTATCCATAGCTGTGAACAAGCAACGTTTTAGATTATGGGTAAACGAAGAAAAACATATAGACATTCCCCGTATTGTCCCAATTGGAGAG
Organism: Allomuricauda sp. R78024; assembly: GCF_044596045.1. NCBI lineage: Bacteria > Pseudomonadati > Bacteroidota > Flavobacteriia > Flavobacteriales > Flavobacteriaceae > Allomuricauda > Allomuricauda sp. R78024. Next base: position 1,450,036 of record NZ_CP138995.1, on the reverse strand, counting down.
GTACTAACTACACTTAAGTTCCACATGAACGGTTTCAAGGATGGCACAGAACGCGTATTTATTAGTAATCTCAAAGTTGCAGAAGGTGGTATAGACTTAAGAAGAAAACTCATTTCCGAAGGTAAAGTATCCACCAACGGAATCCTTTTCGATGTAGGCTCGGCCAACATACAACCACAATCCATGGGAATTATTAGACAAATCTCACAGGTGTTGCAACAAGAAACTTCAATGAACCTTAAAATAGTTGGGCACACAGATGCCGATGGTAGCAACGAAAGTAATCTGTCACTTTCGCAAAAACGTGCCGAAGCAGTTAAAAATGCATTGGTTTCTATTTACGGAATCTCATCGGGCAGATTGTCTTCGCAAGGAAAGGGAGAATCTGAACCTGTAGGCGACAATGGCACCACAGATGGAAAAGCACAAAATAGAAGGGTCGAATTCATAAAACAATAACCATGAAAAAAGTATTAATATCCGCAGTAATTTGTTTTCTTTCAACGCAAATTGGAACTGCTCAATCTGAATGCAGTAAATACTATCCACTTGAAGACGGGGCATCCTTCCAATACACCAGTTACAATGGAAAAGGAAAACTTCAAGGAAAAACAGATTATACCGTAACAAATGTTTCAGATTCTGGAGGAAAGACCTCTGCAACAATGGAAATGAAATACCAGGACCATAAAGGCAAAGAAGTTATGTCATCCGAGTATGGCTTTACTTGCGAAGGTGATGTAGTTAAAATCGACTTCCAATCTTTAATGAACCAGCAAATGATGCAGCAATTCGCCGCAGTGGAAATTGATGTTACCGGCACGGACATTGAATTGCCCAACAATTTGACCGTAGGCCAAGAGTTAGCAGATGCAAATGTGAAAATAGCTGCTGATATGGGTGGTATGACCATGAACATGAATGTGGAAACCATCAATAGGAAGGTTGAGAAAAAAGAGAAAGTATCTTCTCCTGTGGGTGATTTTGAATGTTACGTTATTTATAGTGAAAACAAGACAAAAATGGCAATGATGGGCAACAAGGTCTTTCCATCTAGAATTTGGCTTGCTGAAGGTATTGGCATGGTAAAGCAAGAAAGTTATAATCAAAAAGGAAAGTTGACCAACAGCATGGTCTTGACCAAGCTTGAAAAGTAAATCATATTTTTATATATTAAAAAACCGAGGCCTATACCTCGGTTTTTTGTTTTATCAACTCCGCTTTAAAGAGTGTTTTAAAATGTTGAAGTAGCTTTTGTTTTACCTCTTCTGTGTCTACTTCCTTTTTTCCCAATTCAACGTTTAAAGAAGTTACGGCCTTGTCTTTTATTCCGCAGGGAATCATTAAATCAAAATAACCTAAATCTGTATTTATATTTAATGCAAAGCCATGCATGGTTACCCATCTACTGGCACGCACTCCCAAAGCACAAATTTTTCGAGCAAAGGGAGTCCCTACGTCTAACCATACGCCTGTTTCACCATCAGAACGCTCGGCTTTCAAGCCGTATTCTGACAAGGTTAAAATCACTATTTCTTCTAAAAATCGAAGGTATTTATGAATATCTGTAAAGAAATTATCCAAATCCAATATGGGGTAACCCACTATTTGTCCAGGGCCATGATAAGTAATATCTCCTCCTCTATTGATCTTATAAAAGGTAGCTTCTTTTTCTTTAAGTTGAGCTTCATTAACCAAAAGGTTATTAATATCGCCACTTTTGCCCAAAGTATAAACATGCGGATGTTCTACATAAAGAAAATAGTTAGGAGTTTCAAGATTGGCCTGCTCTCTTCTATTTTTGATTTTTAAATCAACTATTCCTTTAAAAAGGGCTTCTTGATAGTCCCAAGTTTCCTTGTAATCCTTTGAACCTAAATCTTGCAGGATAACTTTCTTGTTCATCCCGCAAAGATACAAAGACCTGTGACTGAAAACTAGTTTTCCAACTCTACCTCAAGGTCCAATGCTGCAGGGTTTTTCATAAGATCCATAAACCCAACTTCATAGAACATGGTTTTACCATCAGCGCTAAATGTAGCACCTTCAACATTGGTAGATTTTACTTTTCTTGGAAAATGGTATTTAAGGGTGTAAGTAGAACCTGAAAGGAACATTTCTGCACCCTGTAGACTGTCTAATCCCTGTTGAAACAACTCTTCGTCAATAATCTTGGCTTTTCTTGAAAATGAATTCTTTGAAAAAGCATAATGCACCTCGGTAGTTGGGTCTTGCATACCCATTGGAGCTGGCTTTCCTTCTCCACTATTTGGCCCAAGGGCACTCGCACCTTGAAAAGCGTTAAATGCATCATTAACTTCACTCACATTCTTGAACTCGCTGAATAAGTCAAATTTCATCAACTTCTCCTCTGGATTCATGACCATATGCATGTTGAAAGGTTCCAAACGCTTCAATTTGACCTGTTCTTCCGGTGGTAAAGCTGCTATGCTATCTTTTTTCTCTTCCAACATGTCCCTAAAAGAAATCAAGGAATCAATGGCTTTTTCATTGCTCTTCATCATTTCTTCTCCTGCCATTTCCATAAGTTCAGACCCATCAAAATTGATTGATAGTTTTCCTGAACCATCTTCCTGTAAAAATATTTCTTCTGTAAAATTGCATGACGAGATTAGGACAATTGCCAATGCCCATAACATGATTTGGATTTTTTTCATGTGGTTACTTTTAGTTCGTATTATTTAGTATGACAAGTGCTCCAATAATGCCTGGCACCCATCCACAAAGTGTTAAAAGTAATACAATAACAAAAGAACCGCAACCTTTTCCGATGACCGACAAAGGGGGAAAAATGATAGCCAATAAAACTCTCCAAAAACTCATTGATTTGATTTTGATTGATGATACTTATAGGTATCCAATTTGCTGGATTTGTTACACAAAACCATTAAATTTAATCACTTAACAAAAGTAACATGCGGATTTTCATATTCCTTTTTATTCTTCTAAACGCTTTTACCGGGCTAGGACAATATCATTTCTCCGGGCAAGTATCAAAAGAAAACGAAGGCAGAACAGTATATCTATCATTGATAGAAGATTACAGGAAATCTTCTCGAATCTATTTAGATCAAATTATCCAAAAAACTTTAGTGGATTCCTTAGGTTATTTTCAATTTGAAGGAAATAATCTTTTAGACAGCAATCGAGTATACCAGCTCCATTTGGATGGATGTTCGGATGAATTAAAGACCAACCATTTTTTAGGACAGTGCGATAGTAGCGAAAGTGTGCTTTTTATTGCCAAAAATAAAGATACTCTTCAATTTCCCACATCATTTGAAAATCAGGCGTTATGTACCATTGCTTCAACCAACTCTAAATCATCTGTTTTTTTGGACATAGATGCCCTAAAAGAAGAAATGATATTCGAATTCATGGATTACACTAGTGAATCAAGTACTTCCCTCAATTCAAAAAAATGGTTTAAAATATTACAGGACTTTGCAGAAGGGTCAGATGAGCCTTTGGCTGAATTATACATCTACGATTTTTTATCGGACAGAAAGAATGAGACTCATGCATACTATATGACCGATGTAAAACTCAATGGTTACTATGATGAACTGTTGACAAGGTTAATAGAAAAATACCCCGATGCCCCTTTTACATTACAATATGAAAATGAGCTAAAAGGAGATAGGGTAATACAGAACCAAACAGATACAGCATCAACTGAAAGCTATTGGAAATATCTTTTTTTTGGCGGAGTACTTTTTTTGATTTTACAAGTTGCCTATTTCAATTTTAAAAGGCGAAAACGTGAGAAAAAGAAGAATCCCTTTGATATGCTTACCGTTCAAGAAAGAAATATTATGGTCAAAATTTCTGAAGGGAAATCCAATAAAGAAATTGCTTCAGAGCTATTTATTAGTTTAAGTACGGTAAAAACACATATCAACAATCTTTATAAAAAACTTGGTGTTTCTTCACGAGATGAGATTAGGTCAATCCTCTAATTTCATAAAATCCACCTAGGGTCTAGTCCTAATTTCCATCTGCGAAAAGCCTGACTACCTATTGATTTTATTGAATTTTCGGTTCTAAACTTTAAACCGAGAATTATGAAATCAATTTTAGTAACGGTATTATTTATTAGTTCCTCTCTTATTTTCTCCCAAGAATTTAACAAGGAAATCACATTGGAAAATGGCAAAAAATTCTTGCTTGGTAAAATTAATCTGGATGGCCTAAATTCGGAACCTTATCAAGTTTGGTTCCAACAAGGCCATGAGTCTTATGACGTTGATGAAACTTTGATCAACGTCATTAAAAAACCGCTAAAGCGTCATCAAATTAAGTTGTTCCTAGGCACATGGTGCGGTGACAGCAAGAGAGAAGTCCCTAGAATCATTAAGATTTTAGAAACTGCCAACTTCCCAATGAACAAATTGGAAATTGTTGCTCTTGATCGTAGAAAGGGATTTGTCAAGACCAGCCCGACGGGTGAAGAAAAAGGGCTAAACATCATAAAAGTGCCTACAATAATCTTCTTTAAGGATGGTAAAGAAATTAACAGAATAGTGGAAACTCCCATTGAATCTTTAGAGGAAGACATGGTACAAATTGTAAGCGGGAAACCATACACCCCTAATTATGCCACATTAAGCAAGAGCAAGTAAGGAATTAAAGCGCAAAAGTGTAATTTTGCGCTTTAATTTTTTATAAACTATGCAACTATCGGAACAGGAAATCGTTCGAAGGGAAAAATTATCTAAGCTCAGGGAAATGGGAATTAACCCCTACCCTGCTGCGCTATATCCAGTTGATGCTACTTCCAAGAGTATCAAAAGTGATTTTGAAGAAGGTAAACAGGTGGTGATTTCCGGTAGATTAATGTCCAGAAGAATTCAGGGTAAAGCTTCTTTTGCTGAATTGCAAGATAGTGAAGGGCGTATTCAGGTCTACTTTAATAGAGACGAAATCTGTGTTGGGGAAGACAAGACCCTTTACAATGAAGTTTATAAAAAGTTATTGGACATTGGCGATATTATTGGTGTTGAAGGGGAATTGTTTACCACGCAAGTAGGAGAAAAGACCGTTATGGTCAAAAACTTTAGCTTGTTGAGCAAAGCGCTGAGACCGTTGCCCTTACCTAAAAAGGATGCCGATGGCAATGTATTTGATGAATTCAATGACCCTGAGATGCGTTATCGCCAGCGTTATGTGGATTTGGTGGTAAACCCATCGGTAAAAGAAACTTTCATCAAACGCACAAAAATAACAAACAGTATTCGTGAGTTTTACAATGAAAAAGGATATTTAGAAGTAGAGACTCCTATTTTACAACCCATTCCTGGTGGAGCTGCGGCGCGACCATTTTTAACGCATCACAATGCATTGAATATTCCTTTGTATTTGAGAATTGCCAACGAATTATATCTTAAAAGATTGATAGTGGGTGGCTTTGATGGTGTGTATGAGTTTTCCAAAGATTTCCGAAATGAAGGAATGGACCGTACCCACAATCCAGAGTTTACCGTAATGGAGCTATACGTAGCCTACAAAGACTATAACTGGATGATGGATACCACCGAGCAGTTATTGGAAAAAATAGCCATTGATGCTAACGGCAGTACTAAAGTTACTGTTGGGGAAAATGAAATAGAATTCAAAGCGCCTTATGCTCGTGTTCCTATTTTAGAGGCCATTAAAATACATACCGGTTACGATGTAGCTGGCATGAATGAAGTTCAGTTGAGGCAAGTTGGTCAAAAATTGGGATTAGAAGTTGATGAGACCATGGGAGTGGGCAAATTAATAGATGAAATATTTGGAGAAAAATGTGAGCACTATTACGTGCAACCTACCTTTATCATCGACTATCCAAAAGAAATGAGTCCATTGACCAAAGAACACCGCACCAATCCGGCGCTTACCGAGCGTTTTGAACTCATGGTAAACGGTAAAGAGTTGGCGAATGCCTACTCTGAGCTAAACGACCCCATTGATCAGCGCGAACGTTTTGAAGACCAATTAAAGCTTTCTGAAAAAGGAGATGACGAAGCCATGTTCATTGATCAGGATTTTTTGCGTGCTCTTGAATACGGTATGCCTCCTACTTCTGGTATTGGAATAGGAATAGATCGTTTGGTCATGTTGATGACCAATAATTCATCCATACAAGAGGTATTGTTCTTTCCGCAAATGCGTCCGGAGAAAAAAGCAGTGGAACTTACGGAAGAAGAAAAAATAATCATGGATATTCTTAAACCTATCGGTGAAATGCCATTGGCAGAGCTTAAAGAAAAAGCAGGTCTTAGTGGTAAAAAATGGGATAAGAGCTCTAAGAGTTTGGCAAAACTGGGACTCTTTGAAGTTGAAAAAACTGAGACCGGTTTAATTTCCAGAATTAAAAATTAGTGCTGCTTTCTTTACAAAAAGAGGAATTAAACGACTTAATTCATTAATTTAAAGGCAAATAACCCGTATTTGTTACTGATGTGAAATATGGTTAAACTGTCTTGTTATGAAATTTAGTGTCTGGTTTTTGACTTTGGTAATTGTCCTTTCGTCCTGCAAAACAAATTCTGAAAATAGTGATTCAAAGGAAACCTCAGTATCCGAAACCAACAAACAGTCTATCAGAAAAATTGATGTGCATTCGCACTATAAGTTTCCTAGGGAATACCTTCCCGCATTACATGAAAAATGGAGTATGCAATCGGTTTTAGTGGATGTTTCCATTAAAGACTCAACAGGAATCAATAGAAGTTGGGATTCCTATTTAGCTCATGCCCAAAAACATTCCGATTTGTTTTTTCTCTGCTCTTCATTAATCGGTGTCGGAATTGATTCTCCTGATTTTGCGGAACAAGCAATCCAACAATTAAAGAGAGAAATCGATTCTGGTGCAAGAATGGTCAAAGTTTGGAAGAACTTTGGAATGGTAACCAAAGACACCTCTGGGCATTTTATTCAAATAGATGATTCGCGCTTGCAACCTATTTGGGATTTTCTGAAGCAAAAAAATATCCCAGTAATGGCACATATAGGTGAACCTGAACAAGCCTGGAGACCATTAGACCCCAACAACCCGCACTACGGATATTATAAAAACAATCCACAATACCACGCCTACAAGTTTCCCGAAATACCCTCATATGAAACCATTATCAGTGCAAGGGATAAATGGATTGAAAACAATCCCGATTTAAAAATTCTATGTGCCCATTTAGGAAGTATGTCCCACAGTGTTGAGATGGTGAGTGAACGCCTTGACAAGTTTTCAAATATGTATGTGGAACTCGCAGCCAGATTTGGGGATTTAGCCAACCAGGACTCTAAAAAGGTACGAGCGTTTTTTGAAAAGTATCAAGATAAAATACTATTCGGTTCAGATTATGGCAATTCTACTCCCGAAAATGTAATGTCCCCAGACGAACTCAAGGAAGAGGAAATGAATCTTGACGAAAGCTACAATCAGTTATGGCGCTATTTAAGCAGTTCCGACTCTTTGGTTATACGTGGCCAAAAAACACAAGGATTACAACTTTCAAAAGAAATTCTCCACAAGATTTATTATAAAAACGCTGTAGATTTTTTAGAATTGCAGTGATCTAATTTTTGCTTCGTATTTGCTAAAAAACAAAAAGGTCATTAATTACAGAAGGTAGCAGCAGAATAGAGAAGACTACCGAACAAACCCTTTTTGTTTTATGCAATAGTCCTATCTTGTCATAAGATTCATCATCAAATTTATGGAGGAAGTTTATATCAATGCCCTAGGAGTTTATCTGCCAAACAATCCAATTTCTAATGAAGAAATGGAAGATTATCTGGGGAAAATACATGGTAAGGAAAGCAGAGTCAAATCAAGAATCCTAAGTCAGAATGGAATTGAGAATAGGTACTATGCCTTGGATGAAAATCAGAAAAGCACCCACTCCAATGCCCAATTAGCTGGAATGGCATGTAAAGCTGCTCTTAAAAAAAGTAGCGTACTTAATCAAGATGTACAAATGATTTCCGCAGGCACTACCCAAGGCGACCTCCCTGTACCAGGTTTTGCTAGTTTGGTGCATGCAGAACTAGGTACTACTCATTGCGAGTTAGCCAGTTTTCAGAGTGTTTGCGCAAGCGGAATGATGGCCATTAAAAGTGCCTATTCTCAAATTAAAGCAAATGAAAAAGAAAATGCACTTTGCGTTGGAAGTGAGTTTGCCAGCAGGCTTTTTAAAGCATCAAGGTTTGAAGGGCAAGAACAAAAATCTATCCCTTTCGATACCGATTTTTTAAGATGGATGTTATCTGATGGTGCCGGTGCAATGGTTCTGGAAAATAAACAAAACACCAAAGGGCTTTCCCTAAAGATAGAGTGGATAGATATAAAATCTTACGCAAATGAGAATCCGCTTTGTATGTATGTTGGCGCCATGGGCAAGGATAATTTTGTAAAAGGGTGGCTAGATTATCCTGATTATGAAACTGCTTCAAAAGATGGTGCAATTAATTTGAAACAAAATACCAGGCTTTTAAACAAGGTTATTGAAGTGGGGGTGTCCCACTACTTCAATTTAATTGATCAGGATAAAATAATCACTGAGGAAATTGATTGGTTTTGTTGCCATTACTCATCCCTTTATTTTAAACAACCCATAATAGACCTTTTAAAAAAAGGCGGGGCCAATATTCCTGAAGAAAAATGGTTTAGCAACTTAACCAGTAAAGGCAATACTGGTTCAGCATCAATGTTTATAATGCTTGAAGAATTGATGTACTCCGGTAATTTGAAGGAAGGCGATACCATTATATGTATGGTTCCGGAAAGCGGCAGGTTTATAACTTCTTTCATGAAACTCAAAGTGGTTGGGAATGCAAAAAAAATAGCTCCCAAATATTCAATTAGAAAAGTAGAGGCTCCAGGTCTTAATATAGACAGGAATCCAACATCAGAATGGCTGGTTAGACAGTTGACCCAAATTTGGATTGATTTTGAAAACAAACTATTGGAAATTCCCATTGTTAAGCAGATTCATCAGGGAACTCTTAGTATTGAAAACTACAAATTGCTTTTGTTTGATCTAAGACAACAGGTCATTGATGGTTCTCAATGGATTTCTAGAGCAGCTTCCAATATCGATATTTCTTTATTTGAACTTAGATCTGCTTTTATAAAACATACCGCCACAGAACACAAAGACTATCAGCTCTTGGAAAAAAACTATGTAGCTCTTGGTGAGTCTTTGGAAAAAATTCAACTTGGAGAGAAAAACATTGGAAGTGCGGCTTTGTCCTCCTTTATGTTTCAGAGAGCAAGTAGTCCAAATCCAATTGATCTATTAGGCGCAATGTTCATTATTGAGGGCATTGGAAAGCGGCTTGCAGGATATTGGGGAAACCTAATTCAGGATCAACTCAAACTTGAAGACAATCAGGTTTCATTTTTAACCTATCATGGTGTGGCAGATGAAAATCATTTTCATCATTTGGAAGAAGCCTTGAACCACCCCTTAATGAATATGGAGCTGGCAAGGCAAATTGCCAAAACAGCAAAAACTACAGCACTATTGTATCATTTGCAGTTAAAAGAACTGGGTAATTATTAATTTACAGCTATGGATAATCAATTTGACATAAAAAATCATGATACCAGAGACCCCAACCCTTGGTTGGCAATGTATCTGGACAGTAGTATCCCGATTAATATTTTGACCAAGCAGGCCTTAATGCGCGATAACAACAGTAAATCCACTAGGTATCTGCTTCCTTTTATCAAGTTTTGGTCAAAAATTTCAATGTTCTTTATTCATATTTTTAAGTTTTTCTTTCCAAAATTCTTTAATTCTTCCAAGGCCCTCCATAGAATATTGGCGTGGGGATTAAAGCGGTTTGTTAGCCCAGATGCCAATCTATTGATTTTTCGTCATTTTCATGCAGGAAGTGAAATATTGGAATTTGTCGCTAAAAATGTAGATGGGATTCAAGTTACCACAAGTCCTTTAAAGCCTTATGATTTTAATGACGTTAAAGATGATCTTTTCTTAAATCATGATTTAAACCTGTACAATTTTGTAATTAAGCTGAATAGTGAATTGAAAGAAAAAGGATTGGTACTACAAAAGCAGGATACATTAAATCTAAGTATGGTTTCTGAAAATCAATTTAAGCATATTGAATTTCCAAAGAAATGGACAAACGTCCTTGATTTAAGATCTGCCATAGAATTGTTTACCCCCTTTTACCAACTTTTTCTCACCGCAAATGATTTTGTAAGGGCTTCCAATTCTTTACAATTAGACGAAACCGTTGCAATTTATACAACTCAAATATTGGGAACACCAGGGCATTTAGGGCTAGTTAACAACAAACACCCCATGGTACCAACTTCCACATATACCGCCGCATATCGCTTAGTGCTTCATGGGCTTGCTACCGAAACTTTACATGAAATATTGGTGAATATTAAACTAGGTCGCTCCAAAGATGGCATAGTAACACCTGTAGCGGTTTAAACAATAAATCCAGAAATTGACGCTCAAAAAATAGAATTAGTTTTAGATTCTATTAAAATAAAAGCACCGAAGCATTCTCTCTAATTATCCGTAAGGCCTTGGACATTTGATTCTCCACAGTTTTGATGGAAATACCCATATCCTCTGCGATTTCCCTATACTTTCTGCGCTCCAACTTGTTCATGATAAAAATCTCCTTGCATTTTGGCGGCAACTTATCAATGAGTTCTTCCAGTTTGTTATAGCTAGCTCTTATAAGATCATCATCTTCCTTAAGTTCAAAATAGCTGTCGTAAATCGTCTCCCATCGAATTCTATCTAAAAGATCTGGTTTCTTTTTGTCTTTTCTTAGTTGAAGTAAAAATTGATTATGACATGATTTAAAGAGATATGCCTTAAGCGATTCTCGGATGGTTATCTGATGTTTCTTTTCCCAAATCTTAATCATTGTCTCTTGAACAATATCCTTGGAAAGGCTTCTATTACCGCTTAGTTTAAAGATATAATTACACAGCCAATCATAGTATTCATTGAACAAATACTCATAGGCAGATACGTCACCTTTCTTTAAATTTTCTACAAGTATTTTTTCGTTCATCATAAAAAAATATAGGCTAAAGTATAAAATTTATAAAAAAAGTAGGGGTTTTTTGTCAAATTCGTATCATAGAGATGTAAGACTATCAAAAATGCAAGATTTAATTGAGAAATTTTTAAACCGAACTATTTCCGCTAACGAAAGAAAGCGATTAAAAAAGTGGGTGCTGGCCAACAAGGAAAACCTAAATACTTTTAAAAAAGAGATAAAAAATAGGTCGGAAAATAATTTACACCATCACTTTGATGGAAAAGATGCTTTTAAAGAATTCATGATTGCTGTGGATAAAGGTAGGGTCATAAGAAGAAAAAAACTTCACTTGGTTCGTTATGCAGCTCTTTTTATAGGCCTCTTAGCTACTGCTAGTTTTATATATGTCTCCCAGTTTAATAATAAAGGTAATTCTGAATCAACGCTGGTAAACAGTCTATCCAATCAAATAGTAATTACGCTTGCAGATGGAACGAAACAAGTAATAGCGGCGGATAACAGAAAAGTACTTACTGACAAGAAAGGCAATGTTATAGCAGAAAAAGAATCAACCGGGTTGGATTTTAGTCAAATAGCAAATCCATCTGATGATAATATAGTTTTCAACGAAGTTTATATCCCTTATGGTCAAAAATTCAGGATAACACTTTCTGACGGTACAAAGGTTTGGTTAAATTCAGGATCTAGACTGCGGTTTCCAAAAAACTTAAATACATCTGCCCAAAATCGCATGGTTTATTTAGAAGGCGAAGCCTATTTTGATGTTACCAAAGATGAAAAAAGGCCTTTTATTGTTAATGCAGAAAACGTGGACATCAAAGTTCTGGGAACACAATTCAACGTATCCGCTTATAAATCTGATGGTGAAATCTCTACTACCTTGGTAGAGGGTTCTGTAAATGTTTATGAGAACTCTAACCCTGATACAAAAATTCATCTTAGCCCCAGCTATCAAGCTGCATTTATAAAACAGAACGGCACTTTGACCAAACAAAAGGTTGATGTACGTACTTATACCAGTTGGATGGAAAACAGATTGATCATAGACAATTTATCTTTTGAACAAATCCTGCGCAAATTGGAAAGAGCTCACAATGTTTCAATTGTCAACAAGGTTGAAAGCTTAAATAACGAGATGTTTACAGGAGAATTTGAGAACGAACGCATAGAGACTATTTTAAATACAATAGCTTCCAGTACACCATTTACCTATAAAATAGAGAACAATGTAATCACCATTTTAAAATAGAAAGGGAAGGTGTTGCAGCACCTCCCCCCATATTAGATCGCTAACAAGAATTATCACTAACAATCAAACACTCAAAATTATGAAAAAAAACATGGTTTTCAAGTCACCCTTTTTCTTGGTGGCCTGTACAAAATTGACCTTAAAAATGAAGTTAAGTTTTTTTCTCACTTTATTCATTATTTGTCAGCTTACTGCCAGTGATATTTACTCGCAGAGGAAAGTCCATTTTGAATTTGAAAATGTTCCATTAAAGGATATTTTAAATGAGATAAAAAAACAATCTGGTTACAATTTCTTCTATAATATGAACGAAATCAACGATACCAAAAAAACCTCATTGACCGCATCAGACGAAAAGATATTCGCAGTTTTGGATAGGCTCTCGAAACAAGAAAAACTGGATTATTCCATAAATGGAAATCAGATTGTACTTAAAAAACAGTCGTTGGATAAAAGTTCCATCTACCCTGTCAATGAACAACAGCAAGTAAGAGGCTCGGTTAAGGACAGTGATGGCAACCCATTGCCCGGGGCAAATGTCTTGGTGAAAGGCACCACAAATGGTTCACAAGCAGACTTTGATGGTAATTTCACTCTAGAAATTGATGACGAAAATGCCATCCTGGTCATCTCCTATCTTGGTTTCAAGACAACTGAAGTCTCACTGAATGGACAGTCTACAGTCGCGATAGTCCTTCTGGAAGACGCTGCCCGATTGGATGATGTGGTTGTAGTAGGGTCCAGAAACCCTAACAGAACAGCAACCGAAACTACCGTTCCAGTGGATGTAATTGATATGGCCACTATTGCCAATCAAGGACCACAGGTTAGTGTAAATGAAATATTGAACTATGTTGCGCCTTCTTTTACCTCACAATCGCAAACAGTATCAGATGGTACAGATCATGTTGACCCCGCTTCACTTCGTGGCTTAGGTCCAGATCAAGTATTGGTGTTGATCAACGGAAAAAGAAGACATAACTCAGCTCTCATAAATGTAAATGGAACTGTTGGTGCAGGAAGTGTAGGAACAGATATGAACGCTATCCCCGTAGCAGCCATTCAACGTATAGAAGTGCTTAGAGATGGAGCAGCGGCCCAATATGGTTCAGATGCCATTGCCGGAGTCATCAACATTGTGCTTAAAAAATCAACCGGTAAGCTTGATCTTTCATTGACCTCTGGAGCAAATTTTAGTGAAAATAGCAATCAATTTGAAGGAGGAAGTGATGGTGAAAAATTTCAACTAGATGCCAATTTTGGACTTCCGATCGGAGATCGTGGGTATATTAATTTTACCGGTTCCCTTTCCACTAGAGAACCTGCACTAAGAAACAAGGATTACGCAGGTGACATTTTTCAAGGGTTTCATGGAGCAGAGCGTGTTTTTGCCGCTGGTGGAGGAACGGTAGCCGATATGACCTTGCAGGACTATGCCAATGCTGCGCAAGGCATTGGTTATCTTGATCAAGGTGTTAAGGATCAAATTGCAGGTCTAAATCTAAATGATGAAACCGATGTTACCACATTTCGTGGTTTGTTAGGTTTTGATGCCGATGAGGATGAACTTTCTGCCCGCGGACTAACACGAAAAGATTTTAGGTTTAAAGTAGGTACGTCAAGACTAAGAGAAGGGAAATTCTTTGCAAACCTTTCAATCCCGGTTTCAGAAACAACAGAGGTATATGGCTTCGGGGGAATAAGCTATCGTCAAGGATTAGCTTCAGGATTCTATAGAAGACCTGCACAAGGTGATGGTCGTGCCAATACTCCTGCATTCCCGAATGGCTTTTTACCCAGTATTGGGACGGATATTCTAGATCAATCCCTTGCCATCGGAATTAAAGGAAAAGTAAATGAGTGGGATGTGGATTTTTCAAATACCTATGGTAGAAATACATTTGATATTACGGTAGGAAACTCTAGTAATGGAACCTTAGGTGTTGCTACTCCACGTATTTTTGATGCTGGTGGACTAAGCTTTTCACAGAATACAACTAATTTGGATTTTAGCAGGTTCCATGAAGATATTTTTGAAGGATTCAACGTTGCTTTTGGAGCTGAATACAAGGTTGAAAAGTATGAAATTATAGCTGGAGAAGAGTCATCATACACCAGCTTTGATATCAATGGAAATCCTGTAAATAGCGTAACTCCAGACGATCAACTGGTAAGAAACAATTTTACCGGCGCACCATTGGGTGGAGGGTCTCAAGTTTTCCGTGGGTACGACCCTGGTAATGCAACAGAAAAATTCAGGAACAATATCTCCCTTTATGCTGATTTTGAAGCAGACTTTACCGAAAACTGGTTGCTAAGTTTAGCGGGTAGGTATGAAAATTATTCGGACTTTGGGAGCACCTTCAACTACAAACTGGCCACAAGATTAAAGCTCACAGAAAATCTTGCGTTAAGAGCAGCAAGCAGTTCTGGTTTTAGGGCACCATCATTGCACCAACAGTTTTTTAGTAGAACAAGTACGGTATTTGTGGATAATGTGCCTTTTGAACAAGGAACTTTCACCAATGACAGTAGGGCAGCTACACTTATCGGTATTGATAAGTTAAGAGAGGAAACTTCCAATAGTTTTAGCGCAGGGTTAACAGGTAATTTTGGCGACTTTTCAATCACGGTTGATGGATACCTAATTTATATTGACGACCGTATTGTGTATAGCGGAAGCTTCGGAAACGGCGGTGATCCTGAACTTACATCAATTTTTGCGTCTGCTGGAGCTACTAGTGCTCGATTCTTTGTAAATGCCATTGACACTAAATCTTCAGGTTTGGATATTGTTCTTTCCCATAAAACAAACTTGGGAGATGCCATATTAAAAAATGATTTAGCGGCCACTTTCAACAAAACAGAAGTTGAAAACATTTTTGTTCCAGAACTCATAGAAAATGCCGGACTAACTGGGTCTTTCTTTGATGGTCAAGAAGAAGCATTTTTAACCCTGGCCCAACCAAGAACAAAATTGAATCTGACCAATCTGGTTTCTTTAAATACCTGGGATTTTCTATTAAGAAATGTATACTTCGGAGAGGTTACCGATCCTGACGATTTTAATGGAGATGCCCGCGTAGAAGGCACCACCGTTAGTGATGATGCCATTTATGCTGGAAAACTGATTACCGATCTTACAGTGACAAAAACATTCACTGATAACCTTTCATTAACCATTGGGGCCAATAACCTTTTTGATGTTTACCCAGATGAAAATAGAGAGGGAGGTACCTCAGGAGACCAATTTGTGTATTCAAGAAGAACGTCTCAATTTGGATATAGTGGCCGTTTTCTTTTTGCAAGATTAAGATTGAGTTTATAGTTCTTTATATTTTAATTAGTCAAGTTTAGTTTATCAAAAAAACCTTCCTTAACCGGAAGGTTTCTTTATTTAAAACGAACAGTTTCCCAAAATTACCACTTGTTCTCTTTTTATGGCTTAAATAGCGGATTAGGGTGGTATAATTTTGCTCTGTAATTATTTAAAAATCAAATTAAAATGAAAAAAAGAGCATTAATAATAGGAGGCAGTAGTGGAATTGGGAAAGCAACCGCGCAAAACCTTTTAAATAAAGGTATTGAAGTACATGTAGTAGGTACTAATGATACTAAGTTGAACTCATTTAAAAGTGAAGCCAATGGTAATTTGGTAACTCACAAAGTAGATATAACCAACAAAACTCAAGTAGATGCTTTGCAAAGTACAATTGAAGGTTGGGACAATCTGGATTATTTGGTCAACGCATCGGGTATTTTTGGCCCAAAGCCATTTTTAGACCATACGGAATCTGATTATGATTCATATTTGGATTTAAATAGAGGTTTCTTTTTCATTACCCAAACTGCTGCGAAAAAAATGGCAGCAACAGAAGGTGGATCTATCGTTAACGTAGGTTCAATGTGGGCCAAACAATCTGTGAAAACCACACCTTCTTCTGCATATTCCATGCAAAAGGCAGGATTACATAGTTTAACACAACATCTGGCCATGGAATTGGCAGACCATAAAATTCGTGTGAATGCGGTATCACCAGCGGTAGTTGAGACTCCAGTTTATGAGAGTGTATTTGGAGGTAAACAAGAGGCAAATGACGCGCTTCAAAGTTTTCACGCATTCCATCCAATAGGCAGAAATGGTCGTGCAGAAGATGTGGCCAATACTATTTCCTTTTTGCTTTCTGATAAGGCTTCTTGGGTTACCGGTGCTATTTGGGATATCGATGGTGGTGTAATGTCTGGAAGAAATTAAATTTGTCTTTTTGAAAACAATACATTCAAAATATATCATTGTAGGAGCTGGATTATCTGGTTTGACCACAGCTTACGCTCTAATTGAAAACGGTGAGAAGGATTTTATCATTTTAGAAGCTAGAGATCGCATTGGGGGTAGAATCCATACAAAGAACGGTATCGATTTGGGGGCAACCTGGTTTCAAGACCATCACACCAATTTATCTAAATTGCTAGATGATTTGTCCATCAATAAGTTTGAGCAATATAGTAAAGGTAAAAGTGTGCTGGTGTACAATACCATGGCTCCCGCGCACTATTTTGAAAATCAACATAACGGACCATCGGCATATCGAATTGCCGATGGTTCTATTGCTATCATCAACAAACTTGCCAGTGTATTAGTCGATAAAATTCATCTCAATTCAATAGTCACTAACATTGTTGAAGGCCAAGACACTCTTACCTTAGCAACTGAAAATAAAACTTATTCCGCAGAGAAAGTTATCATTACCATACCACCCAAACTGGCATCAGGAATCGATTTTAGCCCAAAGTTACCCGAGAACCTGCTTCAAACAATGAAATCTACCCATACATGGATGAGTAATGCCATTAAAGTGGGTATTCTATTTGATCAACCATTTTGGAAAGAAAAAGACTTTTCAGGCACAGTTATAGGTCAAGTAGGACCCGTTATAGAATTGTATGATCATTGTAACTATCAGGAGAATATCTTTGCTCTCATGGGTTTTGTCAATGAAGGATTAAGGGATACTAAGGCCGAAATAAGAAAAGAAAGGATTTTAAGTTACCTGGGAAAGTATTTGGGTGAAGAGGTTAAAAACTATGCAGCCTATTTTGAAAAGGATTGGTCAAAAGATCGACAAACATCTTGTGAAAACTTAAAGTCGGTATATATGAGTCCCCAATATGGACATGAAGTTTTCAGACAATGGCATTATAACGGTAAACTGCTGTTTTCTGGCACTGAAACTTCTCCCGTATATGGCGGCTACTTAGATGGCGCGGTCCATAGCGGATTAAATGCTGCCAAAAAGTTGTTAAACAAAGAATTGGTCTAATTTTAGATGAAATAGCATTAAAATACGTGAGGGACAATTTGGCAAAAATAGCGCAATATCATCTGCATAAAGCAAATCCAAAAAAACTACAGTTTGAGGTATATGACCTAAAAGAGTATCGTGCCAAAAATATTGAAAAAGCAGCTACTCCACATTCGCATAGTTATTATCAGGTGATATGGTTTTTCAAAAAAGGAGGAACACATACCGTAGATTTTAAAACGTACGATATTAACGAAAATACCATCCTATTTATCTCTAAAGATCAAATCCATTATTTTGATGATAATCTGGATGTTCCCGGTTGGCTTATACACTTCAATGAAAGTTTTTTTATGCATACTGATGTTGATATTTTTTTGAAATACAACATCTTTAAAACACAACAAAACCCATGCTATGCCATGGATTTTGAAGCCATAAAAACAGCAAAAAATTATATGGCTTTAATTCTAAATGAACTTGACAAAAGAAACCGCTTTGGTTTTGAAAATATTGTTAGGTTTTTACTAAAGTGCCTTTTAATAAATCTTGAACGCGCCCATCTTAAAGATTTAGATGGGAAATTAGAATTTACAAGTCCATATGAGCTTCAATTTTTCAAGTTTAAAGAACTTATAGAGGAAAATTACAAGAATGGTCTTTCTGTAAGTGACTACGCCAATTTGCTTCATATTTCTTCTAAAACATTAACCACCATCACAAAGACTGTCGCAAATAAATCTCCAGCTCAACTTATTTCAGAACGTGTAATTTTAGAATCAAAGCGGTTACTAAGATTCACCACTTTACAAATAGGAGAAGTTGCTTTCCGAGTGGGTTTCGATGACCCTTCATACTTCATAAAATATTTTAAAAGATATGTTTCGGTCACTCCAAATAAATATCGTGGCACTTTAGAATAAATACCCCCTTTTTTATTCTACCAAAAAGCCTTAGTTTAGGCCTGATTAAAACTTTTTGAGATTGAGTAAAAAAGTAGGCCTTATTGCCGGCCCCATTGTCTTTCTTATTTTAAGCAATTTACCGTTTGACATTGTCTCTCAAAAAGGCGACCCTGTTATTGCAGTAGCAGTTTGGATGTTGATTTGGTGGATAACTGAAGCTGTTTCCATTTCAGTAACCGCACTTTTACCTTTATTACTTTTTCCTCTGCTTAAAATATTGCCCATTGCCGAAGTAGGTGCAAATTATGGAAGTCCCATTGTTTTTCTATTCTTTGGTGGATTTGTAATGGCATTGGCCCTAGAGAAAGTAAACTTGCACAAACGCATAGCATTAAATATTATACGCTTAACAGGCACCACACCAAATAAAGTCATTCTCGGCTTTATGATTGCCACAGCATCATTAAGCATGTGGATAAGCAATACGGCCAGTACCGTTGTGATGTTACCCATTGCCCTTTCTGTCATCAATTTGTTGGTTGATGACGAAGACGGCTTTACTAAAAACGACCAGAATTTTGCTCTTAGTGTTATGTTGGGCATTGCTTTCTCCGCAAACGCGGGAGGAATAGCTACCGTGATTGGTACCCCACCAAATTCGATTCTAATTGGGCTTTTGGAAAATGAATATAACACTCAGATTTCTTTTTTAAAATGGATGACGCTGGGATTGCCTTTTTCAATTATTATGATTGGCATTAGTTATTTGGTCTTAGTAAAATGGATGTTCCCAAATCGGGATTTAAAATTCAATGCATCTAAGGAAGTTATTCAAGCTGAGCTTCAAAAGTTAGGTCCTACCTCTAGGAAAGAAAAAATGGTCCTGGTCATTTTTGGAATTACCGTTTTCTTATGGATTTTTAGGACATTAATCAATAATATTTTCCCTGGTCTTGGTCTTACGGATACCATGATCAGTATTTTTGCGGCAATTACTCTTTTTGCCGTTCCATACAATTTAAGAAAGGGAGATTTCATAATCCAATGGAAGGACACCTCTCAACTTGCCTGGGGTATTTTAATATTGTTTGGAGGTGGACTGGCACTGGCAAAAGGAATGTCATCTAGTGGGATTGTGGATATGGTGGCTATCGCAATTGCAAGCAGTGATATCAGCATTCTTTTGACTGCATCACTTCTAATTCTTTTAATGCTTTTTATGACAGAACTCATGAGTAACGTAGCACTTGTTGCTGTCTTGGCACCTGTTGTTGCAGGTATAGCTATTGGTCTTGAAATTCCAATACTTTATCTATTGATTCCAGTAACCATTGCCAGTAGTTGCGCTTTTATGTTACCCATGGCCACACCGCCAAATGCCATTGTTTTTGCTAGTGGATATGTAAAGGTTCCTCAAATGGCCAGAGTGGGCATTATTTTGAATCTTATCTCCGTAGCACTTTTAATTCTTGTCTTTCAGTTTGTGATACCATTATTGTTCTAAAATAAAAGAGCCTCCCCAAATTGGAAAGGCTCCTGACAAACTAACTAACTCAAAAAATAGTAAGAAACTAACTTACCTTGTATAGGGATCAAAATCTTCTGGTAAGTATCCAGCGGTTTCAAATCCTAATTCAATTTCATCACATTCGTCCACAAAATTGATAGCTTTTACTGAAAAATCCCCACTGTAGGGGTCAAAGTTTTCAGGTAGGTATTTGGTGGTATCAAACCCTAGTTCCCAATCTTGGTCCTCTTCAATGAAAATGACTTTGCTTATATCAAAATCTTCATCCAATGTGGCCAATGATTTGGCATTTGCATTAAATGCCAATAAGGCAAATCCAAGTGCTGTCAATATATAATTCTTGTATTTCATAACTGTCGTTTTTTAATTTACAACAAAGATAAAACCACAAAAAGTGAGCATTATTATAATTGGTTTTTTATTAACAAGCCCTTAAAAACAGTGGTGTCATCGAATTGTTAATTCCCACTTACCGGAATTAGCAAACTGTTAGCCCAGAGCTTCAAATATTATCAGATTGATAGCTCTAAAACGGTTTTATTACCATTTACACTTCGTCGATTTTAGTGTTATTTTTTTGTTAAGCACTTTTAATCGATGAATTTACTAGGCAAAAGAAAACAACCTATATACAAAAAGCCCTCTGGTGAGGGCTTTTCATAACTAACTAACTCAAAAATTTGTAAAATGAAAATAAAACATCCTACTTAGTTTGCCCTTGTATACGGGTCAAAGTTTTTAGGTAGATACTCAGCAGTATCAAAACCTAAGTTCATTTCTTCTTCTTCAATAAAGTTGATGGAACTTACCTCTACCAAGTCTGTATAAGGATCAAAACCTTTTGGTAAAGAATACTTTCTGTTCAGCCCCAAGTTTAAATCCACTTCTTCCTCAATGTAAGGAATGGCGTTTAAATCTATATACGCTTCATAAGGTGAGAATCCTTCAGGAAGATAATCAGATGTGTTAAACCCTAGATTCAAATCCTCATCTTCAACATAATTGATAGAATGTACATCTACACTTTCTGTATAAGGATCAAAACCTTCTGGTAAATAGTCACTAGCATTGAAGTCTAGCTTCAATTCGGTTTCGTCTTCGATGTATATGAGGGAATTCAAATCAAAATAAGTTTCATACGGATTAAAATCCTTAGGAAGGTAATCAGAGGTGTTAAAACCTAAATCGATTTCCGATTCTTCTTCTACAAACTCAATTTCGTTCAAATTTAACTCAAAGAACTCCTCATTTACTGTACCGTAAAATCTTGAAGTTGTCTCACTTAACTCAGTATTGAGGTTCAATACTGTAAAATTGTTCTCAAACGTACTAACTGTTTCTGTTTTGGCTTCTACAACAGTTGTAGTACTTTGTTGGTCTTCTGCTACGGCGGGACTACCTAATAGTACACATCCGTAAATCATTAATAACTTGTTCATTTTTGATTGAATTTTTTGATTGATGTAATATGCTTATAAGACTACCCAAATTTTAAATTGTTACAGCTTTTTGTTTTTTTTTGGAAAAAAATATTTTCTCTTAGCCCAGCTATAGGTGGGGTTTCAACGGAAAGCACCAGTAAAACGCAATACTCCCAAAGGTTGGCCTTCTTTAGAAAAAAAGTGAGAGTTAATAATTATTTAACAGTCTGTTTTCACGTTTTTTAGGTTCTTTGATCGCATTGAGCAAATCAAATTGATTAAAAATGATTCAAAAATTACTTCCAAAAGTCTTAGTACTTATTTTTTTGGTTGGCACTTTTCAAACTACAGAGGCCCAACTTTTCAAAAAGAAAAAGAAAAACACCGAGCAAAAAGCAGAAGCCAAACCAAAAAAGGGAGAAATTCAACCTTATGATAAGGTCATAACCAAAGAAGCAAAAACTGATGAAGGCCTTTTTCAGGTTCATCAAGTAGATGATAAACACTATTATGAAATTCCAGATTCGCTATTTAACCGCGAAATGCTAATGGTGAGCAGAATTTCGAAAACAGCCACCGGAATTGGTTTTGGTGGAGGAAAAATCAACACCCAGGTACTGCGATGGGAAAAAAAGCCCAAAAAAGTACTATTACGCGTGGTCTCATATGGAAATGTTGCTGCCGATTCCCTACCTGTTCATGAGGCCGTTGTCAACTCCAATTTTGAACCTGTGCTCTTTGCTTTTAACATCAAAGCATTTAATACGAAGGATTCATTGAACTCAGCCACGGTTATTGAGGTTGATCCCATGTTTACCAAAGATGTCAATGCTATTGGCATGCCTGAATTTTATAGAAAACGATATAAGGTAAGTCGCTTAGATGCAGAAAGAAGTTATGTGGAATCTATAAAAAGTTACCCATTAAACATTGAAGCACGGCATGTAAAGACCTATATGGCCAAGGCGGCACCAAGTAATCAGAGTTTGGGTTCCATTTCTATAGAAATAAATAACTCTATGATTCTATTGCCCGAAAAACCAATGAAGCGTCGCTATTTTGACGAACGTGTAGGGTGGTTTGCAAGAGGTCAAGTAGATTATGGATTGGACGCACAAGAAAGCAAAACTGTGCGTTATTTGGACCGTTGGAGATTGGAAGTGAAAGATGAAGATATTGATAAGTACAAAGCAGGTGAATTGGTAGAACCCAAAAAGCCCATTATATATTATGTAGATCGAGCCACACCTAAAAAATGGATTCCTTTTATAAAACAGGGTATTGAAGATTGGCAAGTTGCTTTTGAAGCAGCAGGTTTTAAAAATGCAATTTTGGCCAAGGACCCACCTTCAAAAGAGGAAGATCCTGAATGGTCGCCTGAAGATGTTAGGTATTCGGTGGTTAGGTATTTGGCCTCTCCCATTCCAAATGCAAATGGTCCCCATGTGAGCGACCCGCGTAGTGGTGAGATTTTGGAATCTGATATTAACTGGTACCATAATGTAATGACCTTATTGCGCAATTGGTACTTTGTGCAAACTGCAGCCATTAACCCAGAAGCACGTAATGTTGCATTTAAAGATGAAATTATGGGTAGATTAATCCGCTTTGTTTCTTCTCACGAAGTAGGACACACTCTTGGGTTGCCCCATAACATGGGAAGCAGTGTCGCCTATCCAGTAGATTCACTCCGTTCAAAGAAATTTACGCAAAAGTTTGGTACAGCACCAAGTATTATGGATTATGCTCGATTTAACTATGTGGCCCAACCAGGAGATGAAGGGGTTGCCCTTATGCCTGACATTGGTATTTATGACAAACATGCCATTCGCTGGGGTTACAAACCTATTTTGAATGCATCTGCGGAAGAGGAAAAACCAATTTTAAACAATTGGATTCGAGCTCATGAAAATGACCCTAATTATCGTTTTGGACATCAGCAAGTGGGTGATATCCATGATCCTAGTTCACAGACAGAAGATTTAGGGGACGATGCCATTAAGGCAAGTTTATATGGTATTGAAAACCTAAAAAGAATTGTTCCCAATTTGGCTGAATGGACCACGGAAGATGGTAGGAATTACGATGATTTAGAAACGCTATATGGACAAGTAGTGAGTCAATACAGAAGATATATGGGGCATGTTTCCAATAATATTGGTGGGGTTTATGAATATCATAAAACGGCTGACCAAGAGGGTGCTGTTTACACTCATGTGGATAAAGAACATCAAAAAAACTGTATGTTCTTTATGCAAGAACAATTGTTCAAAACACCAGAATGGCTAATCGACCAAGAGATTTTCAATAAGATTCAATACTCAGGTTCTGTTGAACGGATTCGCGCAACACAAGAACGCTATTTGAATACCATTCTTCATTTAGGTAAAATGGCGCGTATTATTGAAAACGAAGCTATAAATGGGAATAAGGCATACCGTTTGTTAGATATGATGAGTGATTTGCGCAAAGGTATTTGGTCAGAGACAAGAAGTGGGAAGTCCATTGATACCTATAGAAGGAATCTTCAAAAAGCACATATTGATCGTTTAGCATACCTAATGACTGCTGAAAATCAAAAAAAGCTTTCAGATTTTGGAGGTTATCGTAAATCCACAGTAGTCAATACCAGTCAATCTGATATTCGTTCTGTAGCAAGAGCTGAAT
Source organism: Allomuricauda sp. R78024 (assembly GCF_044596045.1). Lineage (NCBI taxonomy): Bacteria > Pseudomonadati > Bacteroidota > Flavobacteriia > Flavobacteriales > Flavobacteriaceae > Allomuricauda > Allomuricauda sp. R78024. Next base: position 1,425,899 of record NZ_CP138995.1, on the reverse strand, counting down.
TGAATAACTTGAAAAGAGACATTAGAAACGGAATGGGCCGTATTAGTGATCAAATGAGCAAATATCATCTTCAAGATGCGCTGGAGCGTATTGATGCTATTCTAGATCCTAGTTAAGGTTTATGTGATTTCGTAGGAATTTACGATTGCAATTGGTCTTTTTTAGGCAAATAGTGCATTTTGTCGGTTATACCATACTTTTTGACCGTTTCACATCTAAAAAAGATCATTTCGCAACATATCATAAAGATTGCTAAATGGTTTCCCTAATTTAGTAATCCCAAATCTTAGTATCATGACCTACAAAATCAAAAGTCTTATCTATTTGTCCTGTTTTGTAGTTGCCGCTTTTATCTATAATGGCATACAACAGGAAGATGAGTTCCAAGCTCAACTAAAATCCCAAGAATTTGTTGAGGCTGACTTTGAAGATGCCGACAAAGTTGAAAAATCCGAAGAAAATCCTTTAGACAAGGAAGAGTAGGTCTCCCTCTAAATTTTATTGTTAAAAGCTTTATAAATAATGTATTGGCTATTAAACCATTGGTCTCTACCTATGTCCAATAACCAAATCATTAAAAGTTTAGACATATGAAACGATTCGTAGTATTAGTGGTCGTATTGGCCACATTGAGTGCAACAGCACAAAAACATGAAGGACCTAGAACAGGAAAAAGTGCAAAGGCTGATATGACCGCGGCCCAAATTGCAACGTTACGCACTAAAAAATTGACTTTAGCACTGGACCTAAATGAAGGGCAACAAAAACAGGTCATGGAAATCAGTTTGGAAGAGGCTGAAATGCGAAAAGCCAAACATGAAGAGATCAAGACAAAAAAAGAAGGTGGCGAGTGGAGAAAACCCACACCGGATGAACGATTTGAAATAGAAAATGCAAGATTAGACTATCAAATTGCGCATCATCAAAAAATGAAGAAGGTACTATCAGATGAGCAGTACCAAACATGGAAAAAATTGAAGCTAAGAAAGGGAATAAAAAGCAAAAAGAAAATGCAGGAGAAAGGAAGAAGAGGATAATGTTTTTTGTTGATTTTAGAAGCCACGTCAGCCATGTACGTGGCTTCTTTTTTTTGCGTCCCTAAATAATCTCCCCCATTTATAATAATTACATTGTTTCTAAATCTATTACGGTAAACCATTTTGTCGTTTTATACCGTATATATTATAACCTTCCTAAGAACTGTTTAATCCTTAAAATTAAAAAGATGAAAGCAGTTTTTTATATTACAGTCCTTACCACTCTATTTACTTTTTCCACTATAACAGCTCAGAATGGATACAACTGTCCATTGGAAGAATGTGATTTTAAACCTGGGGAGCAGGTGTATCTCTTTGGCAATGATGTTAAGTTACGAGCGGCACCAGATGTTGAATCTGAAGTATTAGAACTACTGAAAATTGGAGAATGGGTAAAAATCATAGAGAAGACCGAGTTCACCTGGCCTTACAGGGGTTTTGATTCCCCTTTCTATAAGGTAAAGTATGATGATGGTGTAACCGGATATCTCTTAGGAGGTCTGTTATCTCTAGAAAAAAAGACATTGAACAGTCAGAACTATTTTTTTGCTTATTCCAAGGAAGGTAAACGTACTTTTTTAAATATAAGAAATATAAAGAATGGCACTTATATTGAAAAAAAGATTCCATTGGCCAACTCGACTATTCGCATCAAAGCTTTAGATGATAAGGGTGTTCCCGGCCTAGATGGAATATTGCTTATTGATTATTATGCAGAAGCATGTGGTATGGAGGGAGGAGGTATTTACCTTTTTGCTCAAAACGATGAACTCACCAAAGTTGCTTCACTTTCACAAATCTCAGATGCCGGGGTGTTCTATTATTCAGAAAAATTTGTTTTCCCTTTTGATGAAGGTGGTATTTCAGGAAAAATCCTCTTCAAGAAAGAACGCAATGAAAATTTAGATGAAGCTTCTCAATGGAAAAAAACTGCTATGGAAACCAGAATGTTGAGTTGGGTAGACGGAAAATTAGTTCCTGATTATCGAGAGGGAGTTTCAAATTAAAAAAATAAAAAGGCTCCTTTCTATCTATTGGAAAAGGGCTCATTACTGTTACTTTACAGCTTTTCTTTCATTATCGGCTATTTAAACGATATTCATAATTATCGGTTATTTAGCCGATATTTTTAATTATCGGTTATTTTACCGATATTTGTGCTTATGAGTATGACAACCGCAATCATAACCGGAGATATTATTAACTCTCGGAAAGCAACACCAGAGGTTTGGTTACCCTATCTAAAAACGGCCTTGGACACTTATGGCAAAGAGCCCACACAATGGGAAATCTACCGTGGAGATAGCTTTCAACTGGAAATTTCACCAGAAAAAGCCTTAGAAGCCGCTATCTACATCAAAGCAAACGTAAAACAGAAAAAAGGAATAGATGTTCGCATGGCAATAGGTGTTGGAGAAAAAGATTATGACTCAGAAAAAATAACAGAATCCAACGGTTCTGCCTTTATAAATTCTGGGGAGTGTTTTGAAAATTTGAAAAAACAGACCCTTGCACTAAAATCCAACTCAGAAACATTTGATGCTCCAATTAATCTTATGTTACAACTTGCAGCACTTGGTATGGACAATTGGTTACCTGCAACTTCGCGAATAGTGAAAACTGCCATGGAATATCCAAATGCCAACCAAAAAGAACTGGCCTCAGTATTGGAAAAATCACAGAGTAATATTAGCGAGGCTCTAATACGGGCGGGTTTTGATGAAGTACAAAAAATGATTCAATTTTATAAAACCCATCTCTCACAGTTATGATTCTACTTACGTTAAAACTTTTATTGGCACATTTTATTGGAGATTTTATGTTGCAACCCAGCCACTGGGTAGACGATAAACTTGAAAAAAAGTGGAAATCAAAATACCTGTATTGGCATATTGGAGTACACCTAATTCTCCTTTTGGTCCTATTACAATTTCAATACCTTGGAATCGTCGGTATCATTATTGCCACCCATTATTTAATAGATCTCGGCAAACTAACCTTTACCAATGAAAAAAACTACCGATGGCTATTTGTTGTAGATCAAGTTTTGCACTTACTTGTAATTACAGGAGTTATTTATTTGCTAACGCCTTTTGATATTGATTTTGAAACTCTTTTTGTAGAAAAAAATCTTCTATTCATCACTTTTCTAGTATTTGTAACCTACGTGTCTGGCATTCTAATGAGGATGCTATTAGCTCCATATATTGCAGAAATCCTAAAGGCCGAAGATCCAGATGAAGGTGGTTCTTTAAAAAATGCTGGAAAATACATTGGAATGCTGGAGCGCCTTTTTGTCTTTGGATTTATCCTGACCGACCAATGGGCCGCCATTGGATTGCTGATTACAGCCAAATCTGTATTCAGGTTTGGGGATTTAAACAAAGGAAAAAACCGAAAACTAACCGAATATGTGCTTATAGGCACTTTATTGAGTTTTGGGCTGGCAATCCTTTCTGGAGTAGTATATAATTATTTGACTGACATCTTATAAAAAAGGCAGACTAAATTGGTCTGCCTTTAAATTCATACGCTTGGGTTCATTACACCTGTACGGTTTGATTCCATATTCCGGTTGCGGCAGTTTCCTTCACATAATCCGAAAAATCCTTAGGTTTTCTACCTAAAACCTGTTCAATACCATGGGTAATTACCTGGTTATCATCATTTCCCAAAACTTCGGTGAACAAATAATTAATTAACCATATGTAGTCCGATGGAATACCGTGTTCCTCCATCATTTTGGTATATGCCGGTAAGGAAATTGCGGTAAATTCGATATCTCTTCCAGAGGCTTCCGCTATCTCATTCATTACCTCTTCAAAAGTTAAAAACCTGGAACCGGTCAATTCGTAAATTTCACCATTATGCTTATCGTTCATTAAAACAGCAACCGCAACATCGGCAATATCATCTGCATCCACGTAAGGTACTTTGGCATTTGCTTGGGGCAAAGCTACATGACCCGCTAAAATAGAATCTAAAAAGAAACTTTCGCTAAAGTTCTGATTAAACCAACTGGCACGAACAATGGTGTAATCTATTCCAGAGTTAATCACTACTTGCTCGCATAACTCTGCTTCCCGCTCCCCTTTTCCAGAAAGAAGCACCAGCTTTTTAACCTCTTTTCGCTTGGCCTCTTTTACCAAACCTTCAATAGCTTCCAAAGCTCCCGGTACCGCCAAATCGGGTTGAAAAGTGATATATACTTTGTCCATTCCCTCAAGTGCAGCAGACCAAGTTTCTGGGTTTTCCCAATCAAAATTGGGATTTTCGCTTCTTGAGCCAATGCGCACGTTTTGGTCTAGTTTTTTCAATCTTTGAACTACTCGTCGACCTGTTTTTCCGTTTCCTCCTAATACTAAAATGTTATTTTTCATTCTATTTAATTTTAATGTTTATACTTATTTAGTGAATCCTGCCAAAATCAATAATCCAAAAGAGATGGCAGATGTAATTGTTCTTATCAAATGCAGACGGTTCCATGGACCTTCAAACTGTTTTCGCAATTCCTTTAGTTCTTGTTCATTGCTAGCCATAAGGTCCGTTTTGTCCAATATTTCGTTCAAGGGAACATTGCCAAATATGGTTACCATGGCTACGCCTACTAAGTAGACTCCCCCAGCAATCAAAATCATCCAGAATGTCTGGGGCGCTGCAGCCTTATTTAAAATGGCAGCAAACAACGTCATTAGCACGGGCCCAAAGAATACCACAAAAAACAAAGGATTTAAAATGGTTCTGTTCATTTGTTGAAAGGATCGTAGATAACCCAGGTTCTCCAGTTGCCCTATTCCCGGGGTTATAGCATTAGTCCAAGTAAAGCATAGTCCTGCTGCCAAGCCTGTGAGCATTATGGCCAGAAAAAGTGTTACGGTGTTTATAGAAAATTCCATAGTTGATGTTTTTACTTATTATCCTTGGTAATCCAACTTGGGCCTAACCATTATGCGCCAATACAGTACGGCCACGATAATGAACTCAAAAGCAATGAACCAAAAATCAAAAGAGGTAAAAAAGCTATAATGACTGCCGCCAGCGGGAATAACTATCAATGGTACTGTTATCAAAGCATCTAAAGCTATACTGGTCAGTAGCATAATCTCACCAACCTCATAACCATGTGTTTTATCACCTTTTTTGTAGTACAAAAACATTCCTAACCACACTAGCGGCACAATAGATATGGCCAGCACAATGTTAGCTTGTTGGTCTAAATCTTCCATAAATGGCAAATAATAAGATGCCATGAAGATGCTTACTCCAAGAATCCATATCAGGGCTCCAATTAGTATTGCTCTATAAATTTTCATAATACTCTGTTTTTTAATTACAGGAGCAAATCTAGAGCTGGATAGATGGCTGTATTTGTTTGAAAAGGAGAATGATTTGTTCTAAAAGGATTTAATACTGTTTTACCAGATTAAGAAAAGCACCCTATTTTCTAATTTCGCTAGGGCGAAAACCATACTTTTTAGCAAAAGCGTTTGAAAAGGAACTTAAACTATCATAACCCACATGCCAAGCGGCCTCTTGAACAGTCGCCTCTTGATTTCTAATTAAATAATGTGCTTTTGAAAGTCGTTCGTTCTGAAGATATTTGAAAACGGGCACACCAAAGAGTTCTTTAAAGTTCTTTTTCAGTTTGAAGGTGTTCAGTCCAATTTGTTTGGACAATTCTGTTAATGATGGGGGCGAGTCCAAATTATTGGAAAGAATTTCCTTCGCTTCAAATAATTTTTCTTTTTCAGAGGGTTTAATAACTTCCTTGTCCAACAAAGCAAGTTCACCAAAAAAATGCGCTATCAATGCCGTTATTTGGCTTCTAAGAAACATCATCTTGGTTTTTCCATCATATGAAACACGAAAAACCTGATCTACTATGGATTGCATTTCAGGGGTCATTAAAAACTGTGGGCCCTCCACATAGTGATCAGATGGGTTAACCAGTTGATTCAACATCTGGGAAAATAACTCTCCTTCTTCATTGGGCAATTTTTCAAGATTTCGTGGAGAAGTAGCAATAACAATACATTCCAAAGGCTTACTTGCGGAAACTGTATGTTCAAATTCAACTTTTTCATCCGCATAAAAAGAGAGCGTCAATCCTTTAGTATGTTTAAAATCCTTTTGTCTATCTCCATATTTGACGGAAAGATCAACATTTCCAGAACCATAAAATGCAACTGCAATAACAGGCTCATCAAATAAACAGGAGTCTATAGTTACCTTTTCTGCGGTTGCTTCCTCTATTAGAATGATAAAATCGTTGATATCCAATATATCCCTCGTCATTGGTCTTATTGATATAAACTAAAAATACTTATTTTGTACCTAATCCTTGAATCCTTTAACCATTAGATGATAAAAACCGTGTTCAATACCTATACTCCTGAAGGCTTTAGCAACGTAAACTCATATTTGTTCGTAGCAGATCCAGAGGCTTTAATTAACTTTCTACAAAAAGCGTTTTACGCTGAAGAAATAAATAGATCCATCAACGAAACAAATAGTGACATTAGCAATGTTATTCTCAAAATTGGGGATAGTTGTTTTATGATCAGCCAGGCAAGGGGACAGTTTGAGGGAATGCGAACTGCTTTCTATTTATATTTAGAAGATGTGGACACCATGTATCAAAACGCATTGGCCCAAGGTGCAGAGGTAGTATTTGAACCTGCGGATATGCCGTATGAAGATCGTCAAGGGGGAATTGTTGATCCTGCGGGCAACTACTGGTGGATATCCAAACGTCTAGTAGAAAAGGGTTATATGGGTAAATAAAAAGCCACCCTAAATGGGCAGCTTTCTATTAACCAAACTAATTACACTACTTCGCAATAAAGGTTTCTATTATTTTATCAATGTTATCTTCACTTTTCACAAATTCTTTGGCGAACAAGTGGGCATATAAAGGTTTGTCATCGACCTTTGCATTTAAATGAAGATTAGACTTGCGAGCAAACACAGCATCCCATTTTGCTCTTACCAAAGCCCAATCCTGATGATTTTCTTTCCACCAGTTTTGCGCAGCCAAACAACGGGTATCGTCAACCTTTTTATAAGTATTCAAACCCTTTTCCTGAGCTAATACGATGTCTTCTTGCCCCTCTTTGCGTATCACCTTATTGTTATCCTGATCATGAATCCATCCTTCATTGGTGATAGCATGTTTATTGGTACGTACGGTTACATTGTAGTCACTTCGCTTGGTATATTCCCTTCTGGGTAATGGTGCATCGGTCGTGTTCTCCCATGAACTTTTACCATCCACGTGTACCCAAGTAGCTGAACCTTCATAACGGGGGCTATCATCCACCTGAAATACCTTCTGGCTCCACTGTCCTTTCACATCTTCTTTAGGTAATTGCACATACTTCCATTTGTTATTTACATCATACGTGTACAAATCTGTATTCTCATATAACCAATCTTGTCTCCAGTGCTTAATTACATGTGGACTATCTGGTTTTCCAACAATAAGTAAGTGCTGCATCACAATTTTGTCAGCAGTGTCATCCACTAATTGTACCCATTCAAGACCTTTATCATGTTTAACCTTTGAGGGTACATAAGCTGTATCTTTTGAATATTCAAAAGTCTCTGCAAAGTCAAAGCTGACTTCATAACAGCCACACATGTCCTTGATGGCTTTTTTGTCCTGTTCTTTCTTGTTTTGAGCCATTGCGGCAAATACAAACGCTAAGCTAAAGACGCTAAAAATCGCTACTCTTTTCATTTTAAATGTATTGTTTTTTGGATTCGAAAAAAAAATAAAAAATTATACTATTCTTATTTAGATTAATTTAAAATAAATATATATTTGTCGCAAATCTAATTAGAATGAGTCTAAATAAAAATAATATTCTCTTTTATTTTTTACTTTTTTTCTGCGCTTTAAGTGTCGCTCAAGAACAGGTTGAAAACGAGAAAGACTCCATTCTCATTGAAAATTTGGATGAAGTAATAGTGACCGCAACACGTACTGTACGCCAATTATCTTCTCTTCCTTTACCCGTAACCTTAATTTCTAAAAAACAGTTACAACAAACGGGAGTAACTCGATTAAACGAGATATTGAATGAACAAACTGGAATTATTATGACCCCAGATGCAACTATTGGAGGTGGAGAGGGTGTCCAGATTCAAGGAATAGCATCTGACTATATTTTGGTTCTTATTGATGGGGTTCCTGTGGTGGGACGTAGTTCTGGGAATTTGGATTTAAGTCGTTTTGCTATTGGTAACATTAAACAAATAGAAGTTGTCAAAGGCCCATCATCGAGCCTTTTCGGTTCAGAAGCCCTGGGCGGTGTCATCAATATCATCACAGAAAAACCTACTTCTGAAAACATTAGCGGACAGGTTTCGCACCGAGCCGCAACCTTTAACAATCAAAATACCAACCTCAGCCTCAATCAACGCACCAAAAAAATAGGTTATTCCATTTTTGCTGACCGATTAAGTACAGATGGTTATGACCTCGCCCCTACCCAAGATGGACAAACCGTTAATCCTTTTTTCAACTATACTTTAAACGGCCGTCTCTTTTTTGATATCGCTAAGAATATAGATGTTTTCGCATCGGGCAGATATTTCTATCAAGAATTTGATATACAACCCAGCACTAGTGAAGAAAAAGATGCAAATGCCCAGTTGCGGGTAAATCACAATGCTTCAAAAAAAACCAATCTACAATATGAGTTTTACTATACCAACTATATTACCGATGAACAGGTTGTTGACCCTATTGATAATGAACTTCTTATTGCCAACGATTTTGACCAAAAACTCTTTAGGCCAGAAATACGGTTCAATCACTCTTTTAGCCTCAACAACACACTAACCATTGGAGGTGGTTATAATTTTGAAACCCTAGACCGTTCTCTTTTTGCTGAAACGGTCACTTTTAATTCTCAATATATTTTTATCCAGTATGATTTTAAACCTATTGAAAAACTAAATATCATAACTGGGGCACGTTTTGATAATCACAGTGAGTATAACTCCCAACTAAGTCCAAAAATCTCTGCCAAATATGATATTACCCCTTCTTTTTCTATAAAAGGGTCCGTGGGAAGCGGTTTCAAAGCCCCTGATTTCCGTCAGCTATATCTCGATTTTACCAACGCCGCAGGCGGCGGATATTCTGTTTTTGGAAAGGAGGTTGAAGCTGCTGGTATTCAACGCCTTCAAGACAATGATGAAATTGCCACACTGCAAGTGGATCCTTCGCAATTAGGTGAACGTTTGGATGCTGAAAGTTCCGTCGGCTATAATTTTGGGGTTGCCTATAAAGAAGGAAAAATATCGTCCGAACTCAACTTCTTTAGAAACGACTTTAAAAACTTAATCGATACCAGAATTTTGGCTGCAAAAACAAATGGTCAAAATGTATTTGGATATGTTAACCGTGAGAGCGTGTACACCCAAGGGCTTGAGTTAGATCTGAAGTATAACCTTTTTAAAACGCTTAATCTATCTGCTGGGTATCAGCTCTTGTTTGCTTTTGACAAAGACAAAGAAGATGCGTTGGATAATGGTGAGGTCTTTGCTCGAGACCCAGAAACTCTGGAAACCATTCGCTTGTCCAAATCAGATTATTTTGGATTGGAAAACCGTTCAAGACACACCATCAATTTTAAGGCCTTTTATGACATTCCAAAATGGAGCGCAAACGCCAATCTTAGAGTTACATACCGTAGTCGGTTTGGTTTAACAGATCGCAACGGAAACGATCTCTTGGACGATTTTGACAACAGCTTTGTTGGCGGTTATGCCTTGGTCAACCTAACATTTGGAAAAACTTTTCTTGAACATTACAGTCTGCAACTGGGGGCGAACAACCTTTTGGACTTTAAAGGGAATAGCCCCCTTGCAGCACAAGATAACGATGTGCTAATAAACCCAGGAATATTGGTATTCGCAAAACTTAACATTCAATTTTAAATTTTAGATCATTATGAAAACCACTTTAAAACTTTTTAGCTTAATATTTATGCTTGTGGCCTTTGTAGGTTGCAGCGACGATGATGGTGAAGTTCCTCTGACCGAGTTCACCGTTACCGCTATAACTCCGGCCTCTGGCGCCGTTGGAACAGAGATTACCATTACTGGTTCAGATTTTCCTACAGATGCAACTGTAATCAATTTAACCTTTGGAGGCGTTGCAGCCACTATTTCATCTGCAACTAGCACCCAAATTGTGACCGAGGTTCCTACAGGAGCTACTAGTGGAGAAGTTAGCATTGTTGCCAACGGTTTTACCAAAGCCGCTCCTACTTCATTCAATGTATTATCAGATTTGGTAGTGGAAGCCATGAGCAATCTAGAAGCACCTCAAACAGGTGGACAAGGGCAGCCCGTTGGTGGACCCTTTGCAAAATTTAGCTTTGAAACCGGTCAAGTAACTGACAGTGAAACCGATTGGGATATTGCTTTTCGAGGTTTGACCATTATAGTTAACGGGGGCGCAGAGACTGGAACCAGTGATGAGCCCGTACGGAATGGAAATGCTGGTATAGCCATAGAAAGTGGAACTTTTGCTGATGTGAATAGTGCCGATGGGATGACTTTTGTTCAAGATGCGGATGGTACCCTTGCAGTACCCTCAGGTAGTGACAATGGTTGGTACAACTACAATCCCGCCACTTTTACTGTCACTCCCGTTCCTGGTAGAATACTGGTTGTGCGCACACATGATGATAAATATGCCAAAATTGAAATCTTAAGCTATTATAAGGATGCTCCTACTGAAATTACTCCTACAATAGCTATGAATGATTTCAGATATTTTACGTTCAACTATATCTACAACCCCAACGAGGGAGAAACTTCTTTAGCAGAATAAGATGAAAGGAATCAATATTTTATTCATTGTGCTACGACTCATTCTGGGTGGAATGATGGTTTATGGTGGAGTTCAGAAATTTCAAAAACCGATTCCGTCACCAATAGAAGTTGTAGAAAAAGCTGAGAAATTTAAAGTCCCAGAAAAGGAAAGTACACTCCAAAAAATACTGTACATCAGTGGTGCAAAACAGACAGGGTATTTCTGGCAATTACTAGGTATTTGCGAGCTCTTTTTTGGTTTATTGGTACTCTTACAGGGAAGTAGTTTTGTAGGTGCAATTTTCTTATTGCCCATTACCTTGCATATCTTTTTGTTCCATCTGTTTTTAGAGTCGGATGAAATGGGAGAACTGCTACAAACCGGAGGTTTGTTTGCCATTAATATTGCCTTAGTATTAAAAGAAAGAGCTAAATGGAAACATTTGCTTTGGATAAAACCGATTTAGTTTGGTTAGGTTTCAGTTAGTTTGTTGTGAAAAGCGGGGCAATTGCCCCGCTTTTCTTTTTTGATGATAAGGGATAAGGTAATTTATCCAAAAAGGATACCTTTAAAGCTATGATTTCCTTCTTATCAAAATTGATTAATAAACGTAGGTGGCGCATCATTCGGTTTTACCTAATGGGTTGGACCTCTGCCTTCGTTTTCCTCAGCATTGTTAGGGGCGTAGGAACGGAGGAGTTGGGTACCCTAAAATTTGATTTCATCTCTGGCCTAATGATTGCATTCACCCTTGGCCCAATAATGGGGATAGGTTCAGCAGTTGCCCAAATATTAGTGGAGGAACGTGTCTACAAACATGTTTCTATTGGAAGACTACTGCTAATAAACGCTATATATTCAGTACTATTTATAGTATTGCTCATAGTCATTGCCTATGGAGTCTATGAACTATACTTTGGTGTTCCCATTGACATTATCACCTTTGCTTTTGATACAGGTAGTGTCGCTGTTTACTTTTATGTAATTGTTGTGGATTTGCTTTTGGCCATATTTCGCCAAGTAAATTTAATGTTGGGCGAAGGTAATCTGTTCAAATTACTGCGCGGTAAGTTCTATACTCCTCGTGAAGAAGAACGTATTTTTATGTTCTTAGATCTACAGTCCTCCACAGCACATGCGGAACGGTTGGGGCATGTAAAATATAGTATGCTGGTACAAGACTGCTTTAACGATTTGGGTGTAGCCGTAGAGAACGAAGCTGAAATTTACCAATATGTTGGAGACGAAGCTGTACTTACGTGGAAACTGAAACAGGGATTACAAAATGAAAATTGCCTTAGAGCATATTATAACTTTACCAAACTGCTTCATAAAAAGAGTGAACACTATCAAAAAAAGTATGATTGCAAACCCTTTTTTAAAGCGGGTCTGCATGCAGGTATCGTCACCGTTACCGAAGTGGGAAAATATAAAAAGGAAATCGCCTACCATGGCGATACCATCAATACTGCCGCCAGAATTCAGGGGCAATGTAATGCCTTGGAGAGCGAACTGTTGCTTTCAGAAAGCCTTAAAGGCCAATTGAATTCAAATGATTTTGCCTATACTACTATGGGTAGTATTCCACTCAAAGGAAAAAAGGACAAAGTGGAGATTTGCGCCGTTTCCTTAGATTCATAACACAAATCATATCGAGCGCATTCGAGATGTCTTGTAATCCCCGTTTCTAAAATTTTCTCACCCTTCGATAAACTCAGGGTGACAATTCGAACTGATGATTACCTCAACTTTCGCTCCTCTTCTGAAATAGCAACATCATTGATACTGGCATAGCGCTTCTTCATCAATCCCTTTTCATTAAACTCCCAGTTTTCATTGCCATAAGCTCGGAACCAATCACCATCCTTATTTTGGTATTCGTATTCAAAACGTACTGCAATACGGTCATCACTGTGTGCCCAATATTCTTTTTTAAGCTTATAATTTTCTTCGTTTTGCCATTTGTCGGTCAAAAATGCTTGAATCTCTTCACGTCCATTGACAAACAAGGAACGGTTGCGCCACTCGCTATCCACCGTATACGCTTTGGAAACTTTTATAGGGTCTTGGCTGTTCCAAGCATCTTCTGCTAGCTGAATCTTTTGTTTGGCTGTCTCCAAAGTAAAAGGAGGTACAGGTAATTTTATCTCGTCTTGTTCTTGTTGCATGATGTTTTTTGTTTGTTGTTGTTTGACATTAAGTCGAAAAAAAACAAAAAACACTACCCACAGAACCATGAAAAAAAGTGCTATGGGCAGTGAATCTATTATTTTATTTTGTTCTTTTTTAAGAAATTGTAGATGTAGTTTGCAATTTCATCGCCCTTTTCTTCCAAAGCAAAGTGCCCAGTGTCCAACAAATGGAATTCCACATTCTTTAAGTCTCTTTTATATGGATGCGCTCCAGAAGGTGGAAAGATAATATCGTTCTGTCCCCAAACGATTAAAGTAGGTACTTGATACTCCCTAAACAGTTTTTGCCATCCTGGATATTTTCCCATATTTGTTCTATAGTCATAGAACATGGCCAATTGGATCTCGTTGTTTTCTGGACGTGTTAAATGTTGTAAATCATGGTTCCAGTTATCTGGACTCACTTTAGTGCTGTCTTGTACACCATGCAAATACTGCCATTTTAAGCCACCTATTTGATGGAATCCTTCCAAAGGTTTTTTATTTGCTTCTGAATTGTCTGCCCACAGTTTACGTAGTGGATCCCAGAAATCAGCCAAACCTTCCGTATAAGCATTTCCGTTTTGAACAATAAATGCATCTACACGCTCTGGGTGTTTTTCAAAAATCCTATATCCCACTGGCGCACCATAATCCATTAAATATAAGCTGTAGCGATCTACTTTTAGCTGCACCAACAACTCATCTACGATTTCGGCGAAATTGTCAAAGCTATACTCAAAATCTGCCATGGCAGGTTGGGAGCTACGTCCGTATCCAGGATAATCTGGGGCGATTAAATGATAGTCTGAGGATAGATCTTCCATTAAATTTCGGAACATATGCGACGAGGTAGGGTACCCATGCAATAAAAGTAAGGTAGGGGCATCTTTAGGTCCCGCTTCTCGGTAAAAAATATCCAGCCCGGCAACTTTGGCCGTATGAAAGGTAGTTGGGTAATCATCTTTGGTTACGGATTTCCCTTTGGTCTGTCCGTTAAGGTTCATGGCAAAAACTACTGCCAAAGTAAAAAGTGTTACGATTGTTTTTCTTGTTTTCATTGTTTTAGATTTAATATTCATTTATTACTACCGAACGTTCGGTAAATTTATTGTTCAAATTTTTTTAGGTATTGGTATAGCGTTCTTTAATTTGGCTGATGGCCTTTTCAAAAGGCTCCGTAGTATCCATAGCTTTGGACAGCACCAAACTCCCTTGAATATCTATAAAGGTTTGTTTTGCAAATTGCGTTGCAGTTGCATCATCTAAATGCACGGCCTTGCCCAAAGTAATAAATGATGACAACCATTGGTTGATTCCCTTTTCTATTTTCTCTCCAAACAGCGCCATTCCAGTATCCATGGATAGGGAACGATACAAACACACTTCCTTACCATTGTTGTACACTGCTTTTATGTTTATCAAAGCTTCGTCCAAACGTTGTACCGAAGGTATCTCATCATCAGACAATACAGCATAGACTTTGTTGTCAATCCAAGATTCCATAAAGTCCAGGACAGCTGACGTCATCTCCTTTTTACCACCAGGATACCGATGATAGAGACTAGCTTTCTTAAGACCAGTAGCTTCCGCCAATTCGTTTAAACTGGCTCCGTCATATCCCTTAGCTCGGAACACGGACATTAAGCCGTTTAAAATTTCTAGATCTGATACTTTTGCCATTCTCATGGGACAAATGTAACAATATTTTAAATTTTACCAAACGTTCGGTAAAATTTTAACATTCTTTAACCAAATTGTCACATCGAGCACAGTCGAGATGTCTTCCCAATCCACGTTCTAAAGAGTTCTCGCCCTTCGACAGGCTCAGGATGCTACAACCAAAAAAACATAGTTAACAACCAATTATACTCTTTCGATATCTCCCAAAACAAATTTTAACTATCTTGTAATCAACAAACTCCCCCTTTTTTATGAAGTATTAACTGCATATCCTGTATGCAGCAATTAGCCATGTTATATTTTAACCACTAAAAATTGCAGCAATGGACCACTACAAAAGCTTGTACAAATGGATGATCATTCCCATGATCTTTATGCAATTTGGCATTTTTGGGGATTATTGGGGCGAGTTTGTCCAAAAAGCTTGGTCCGTGCATGTACATTACTGGACCGGCACCATTTGGTATCTATATCTAATCATACAACCATATTACGCTACACACGGTAAATTGGAAAAACACCGTACCAACGGCATTATAGGAATGTTTTTGGCAGGTGGTGTCTGTATTACTGCTTTTAG
Source organism: Allomuricauda sp. R78024 (assembly GCF_044596045.1). Lineage (NCBI taxonomy): Bacteria > Pseudomonadati > Bacteroidota > Flavobacteriia > Flavobacteriales > Flavobacteriaceae > Allomuricauda > Allomuricauda sp. R78024. The sequence continues at coordinate 1,410,596 of NZ_CP138995.1, read as the reverse complement.
TATGCTATTTAGGGATATTACCAATGCCAACGATGCTGCTGAATTTAGTGACAACTTTGGGCCTTTTGAGCCTTGGTTTTTTATTGGTGTAGCGGCTGTGGAAATTGTGATGATTCTGGCCTTTGGCTATGCCGTAATTATGAGTATTATAAAACGAAAAAGTCTGGAAGATCATGCTTGGTGGCTAATTACCACAGTGTTTTTGATTATGATGCCTGCCTTGGGCCGTGGTATACAAAATGTGTATGTTGGTCTAAATGCCAAACATTGGCCCCATATAGATATCATGCTCCCCATGTACTTTACACAAGTATTGATTATTGGGATGATACTTTTGGCCGCCTGGAAGTATAAAAAGCTAAAACACCCTGCCACCTATCTGGCTGTTTTAGTAAATGTGTATACTTGTTTTTTAGAACCTTTAGGCCGTTCTCCTGCAGTAGAAGCCTTTTTACGTGCTGTAATTAAGGATTAAGACTATACATTATAGAAAAACCTTAGTTTTTTTAAGGGTTTTGTGTATAATAATCTGCTGTACATAAACTAACTTGTGAACAATCTCCCCAACTCTATTTTTAGCTATAATCAATTATTATATATGATTGTTGCCCACAAACTGAATAAATAGCAGTATTAAACAATATACTTTATGAAATTAGAAAATATTTTGGATAGACTTGGTTCAATAGAAAAGAACTCATTTATTAAAATAATTGATAATATCATAACCAAGAACCCAAAAAACGGAAAAGAAATCGAAAATATTTTAAGCTCATCAGATAAGGGTTTGAAATCGGTTGACAATCAAAATATATCCAAAATTTTTGCTTTAACTGCAAACGAATTTCAAGCTCACATTAAGTGTGAATTTCAGGAAATCACATCACAATTAGATATTTTAATCGACATCATAATACGTGATGGCAATTGCATAATGAAACGAGATTGGTTTTCGAGATTATATGAAACCGAAATCAAAAATCTTAAAGTAAGAATAAAAGGATTGAACGTTGACTTTGAAAATGATAAATCGGAATTGAGTATAACTCGAAAACGTGATTATAAAATCTACAAATCTTGTTTGCATACAGCTTATCGAAATGACATTGAAAATAACCGAGATGCAAAAATTACGTCAGACGAACTCTCAATAATATTAACACTTTCAAGACAATTAGGGCTTTCACAAGAAGAAGTCAAATTAATAAATTACTCAATAATACCAATCAAAAAGATTGATATTCAAGACGTAATAAAAGGTCTAAAAAACATTGGTGTAATATTTTATTCTAACAAAGAGAATACGATTTACATAGCAGATGAAATGGTTAGAATGTTACGCAGAGTTCGAGAAAAAGAAGTCGCAGAAAAATTCTATCGAAGAACACTTAAACTTTTAAGAGAACCTATTATCAATCAAATTGCCAGAGAGCATAATATTGACAGAAAATTGTCATACGCTCAAAAAATTGAAGAAATAATAAAAGAAGGTGTTTCTTTTACGAGCCTACTTCTAGATGATATTTATAAACAAGGAAGTACATTAACAGAAAAGAAAAAGACTTTAAATGAACTTTGCGAAAAAGGTCTGAATATTTCAAATTTAAAAGGAAGCACGTTAGATGACAAAATTAGTAGTCTTATTAAACATTTTGAGAATGTTGAGCGTGATGAGAAAGTAGGGATATCATTGGATGGATTTGACAAACTTCTCACGGAATTAAATCAATCTCTACCAAAACTGAACAAACAGATAAAAGACCAATTCCAATTACAAGATGAATATGTGTTAAAAGCAGATTTTTTACTTGATTACAACATAAAGCCAAGAGATATTTTGGACTTAATAGTTAAAACGGATTTAACCAAATTTATTAAGGACTATGGAATTAAACAACGTGGAGATGATATTTTAAACATTCTTGAGCATTACAAAGATGTTGAGAATTTGTATTTAGAAAACTTCGAAAATGTTGCTTATAGAAATTTGAACCTATTAAAAGAAAACGGTATAACTATTAAAGAAAGTGAACTCGGAATAAAATTCGAGGAATTAACTAAAGTAATTTTTAAAGGTTTGGGGTTCAATGTTGATGATACGTTTAAAAATAAGCTGAACACTAAAAAGGATATGATAGATATTCTTTTAAACTTGGATAATAATGAAGTGATAATTGTAGAATGTAAAACAAGCAAAGAACGAGGTTATAATAAATTTAGCACTGTTTCAAGACAATTAAAATCTTATCAGAATTTAGCACTTAAAAATGACTTGCGAATTGTTAAAATATTACTTGTCGCACCAGAGTTTAGTGATGATTTTGTTACGGACTGCGAAATGGACACAGAAATGAATTTATCACTTATAACAGCTTCTACTCTATCGAATATTTCAGAGGCTTTTAAAACATCAAAATACACGGAATTTCCTCACGTATTATTCAGGGACATAGTAATAAACGAAGAACGAATATTAAAAGCTCTAAGTAAATAAAGTGAATGAGCTGGTATCTAGATGTTTTTAGTGATACTAGTTTTATTTTAGCTTAGAGATTTCTCCGTCGTTTAGCTCCTTCGAAATGACTATTTTTCAGTTTTAAATTAGAAGGGTGAAACCTCCCAAACATATTCTCTTCATTATCGTAATTGCGCAATTTTTTTGCACATCACTCTGGTTTGCAGGGAATGGCGTACTGATTTCTTTAATTGCCCATTTTAATTTAGGCGAAAACAGTTTAGGCAACATCACTTCGGCTGTGCAATTTGGTTTTATCATCGGTACCTTACTCTTTGCCTTATTAACATTAACAGATCGTTTTTCGCCCTCTAAAGTATTTTTATGGAGTGCCATTCTGGGTGCTATCTTTAATCTAGGTATTATTTGGGAAGGTAGTGGTTGGACCAGCATTTTAATATTTCGATTTTTGACCGGTTTCTTTCTGGCGGGTATTTATCCCGTAGGCATGAAAATCGCCGCAGATTATTTTAATAAGGGCTTGGGCAAATCACTTGGCTATTTGGTAGGTGCTTTGGTATTAGGTACCGCCCTGCCGCATTTTCTAAAATGGCTTTCTGCTGTATTTCCCTGGCAATATGTAATCTATACCACCTCTGCACTTGCCGTTTTGGGTGGTGTCCTTATGGTAGTTTTAGTGCCCAATGGCCCCTACCGAAAACCCAGCCAACATCTCAACTTTACAGCTTGTTTTTCTGTTTTTAAAAAGAAGGATTTTAGGGCCGCTGCTCTTGGCTATTTTGGACATATGTGGGAACTCTATACGTTTTGGGCTTTTGTTCCGATTTTGCTTGGGCTACATGCGGAATGGCAGGGGCATAACCTATTTCGTGTTTCCTTCTGGTCGTTTTGGGTCATTGCGATTGGTGGATTGGCCTGCGTGCTTGGGGGATATATTTCGCAGCGTAGGGGCACTAAACGTATTGCGGCCACCTCCCTATTCCTCTCTGGGATTTGCTGTTTGGTATCTCCATTTCTGTTGCTTTACGCCTCCACTCCCGTTTTTATAGCATTCTTGTTGTTTTGGGGTATGGTAGTCATTGCAGATTCACCCCTCTTTTCTACCATGGTAGCGCAGAGTGCCCCAGTAGAAATTAAAGGCACCGCACTGACCATTGTCAATTGTATTGGTTTTGCCATCACCATAGTTAGCTTACAGGTGATTGCCGCACTTCAGGATGTTATCCCTACACAATATCTTTTTACAGTTTTAGCTCTTGGCCCTATTTTAGGGTTGTGGGGATTGTTCAAAAAACGTAGAAATTAAAAGCAATCGTCACTTAGAGTGATTTTACATAATCGTATCGAGAAGTATTCGTAATTCAACACCACTCAAACTGACGTGGTTCTTCAAGCCGAATGTGAGGAATTACTTTTTGGGGCCTTAGATTTCTCAATCGTCGCTTCACTTCACATGTCTAAATGATCTTCGGGCACCTTATCTTTCCTTCGACTATGCTCAGGATGACAACAGGAAGGAGCAAACTTCTTTTAAAAAACGTTCTTAACCGCATCAATGGTTTTATCCAAATCAGTATAGCTGATGGCATCATTTAAAAAATAACTCTCAAAAGCGGAAGGAGGTAAATAAACGCCTTGGTCCAACATACCATGAAAGTATTTTTTAAAGGTATCGTTATTTCCTTTTGCTGAAGAGACAAAATCAACCACTGGCGCTTCACAAAAATGTACTGAAATCATGCTGCCGTATCGATTAATTTGGTGTGCTACGCCTTTTTCCGTCAATACACTGGCAATGCCTTTGTGCAAATATTCGGTTTTCTCCGCCAGGCTGGAAAAGACTTCTGGTTTGTTGTTTAGTTCTGTGAGCATAGCAAGTCCTGCACTCATGGCCAATGGGTTCCCACTTAAGGTACCTGCTTGGTATACAGGGCCATCAGGAGCCAAATGAGCCATAATTTCCGCTTTTGCAGCAAATGCTCCTACGGGAAGTCCACCTCCTATTACCTTTCCGAACATTACAATATCTGCATCAATCCCCAAAGCTTCCTGTGCTCCGCCTTTTCCCAATCGGAAACCGGTCATCACCTCATCAAACAACAAAAGAATGCCTTCCTCCGTGCACAATTTTCGTAATCCTTGGATAAATTCATCATTAGGAATAATACAACCCATATTTCCTGCTACGGGCTCCAAAATAATAGCAGCAATTTCGCCTTTGTTAGCTGCAGCCAACGCTTTTACACCTTCTAGGTCATTGTACTCCGCCAAAAGGGTGTCCTTGGCCGTTCCTTGTGTAACGCCCGGGCTGTTAGGACTACCAAAAGTAACCGCACCACTCCCTGCTTGTATCAAAAAAGAATCGGAATGGCCGTGGTAGCAACCCGCAAATTTGATGATCTTATCTTTTCCTGTATAGCCCCGGGCAAGTCGCACGGCACTCATACAGGCTTCGGTACCACTATTCACAAAGCGAATCTTATCTATATTTGGCACCATGGAAACGGCCAGTTTTGCCAATTCCGTTTCAATCTCCGTGGGCATTCCAAAGGAAGTTCCTTTTTTGGCCTTCTCCACCACTGCATTGATTACTGGTTCGTATGCATGACCCAAAATAAGAGGACCCCAAGAAGCGATATAGTCAATTAACTGGTTGCCATCTTCATCATAGAGGTAGGCGCCCTTTGCTTCTTTTACAAAAATAGGGTCGCCCCCTACTGCTTTAAACGCTCTTACTGGGGAATTTACCCCACCAGGGATATATTTTTTGGCCTCAGTAAATAAGGCGCTACTTCTTTGGTATAGCATGGATTATTTTCTATTTAATTGTCAGTTCAAGTTGTCATCCTGAGTATATCGAAGGACGAAAACGATTCAAAGCACAAGACATCTCGACTGTGCTCGATGTGACAAATTATTTTGTTTTTTCTTTTCGAATGTTGAGTACCTGTCCTATGGCCAGCGTATTGGTATTCAAATTATTGATTTGTTTGAGTTCGTCTACCGAAATGGTATATTTTCGAGAGATGGCGTATAGTGTTTCCCCTTTTTCCACCACATGGGTAAACACTTCATATTGTTTGGGTTTTCGTACTGTTTCCAATCCGCCACGAACCACTTTCTCATCGTATTGATCCAAATTGTAGCGTTCAATAAGGGCAATAAGTTTCTGGGGATACTTACGGTCTGTGGCGTAACCCGCTTCACGCAAGCCGTACGCCCATTTTTTATAATCGTTCCGTCTATAATTGAATAAGAATTTATACCGGGAACGGGAAGAAAGGAAAACACTATGATCCCTGAATGAATACATAGGGTGGTTGTATTTCCTAAAACATTCGCCCTTGGCATCATCATCATGAAAATCGAATTCGCCATCCCAACCCGTATGGCATTTAATACCAAAGTGATTGTTGGTTTTTTTGGTAAGCTCTCCTTTACCCGAACCGCTCTCTAAAATACCTTGGGCCAATGTGATACTTGCCGGAATGCCAAAGGCACGCATTTCGTATTGAGCCATCTCCGAGAACGTTTCAATATACTCCTGTGTATTGGCAACCGGGAATTTTACAAACCTTCCGGGGTTAACAGGCAAGGGATATAATTCTGACTCTTTTGTACCGTCTTTGGGAATTCCAGTATTGGGGTTACGGATTGGTTTGGTCTTAACCACCGTTTTTGTTTTTTTTGATGGGGTTCGCTTTTTAGCTCCACAACTTGCAACCAATAAAGCCAACACTACTAGATATCCTATTCGCCTGATCATATGTCCAATAACGGTAAATTTTTCTTCTTCAATACAAGGTTCATGCCTTTTATACCTTGTAATCCTCCACTATGGATGGCCAAAATACTGGCGCCTGGTTTAAAAAACCCTTGCTTTACCATGTCTAAAATACCAAAAAGCATTTTTCCCGTGTAAATGGGGTCTAATGGAATTTGGGTTTCTTTTTTAAAGATATTGATGAAATCAATCAAGCGTTCATCTACCTTGGCATAGCCTCCAAAATGGTAATCAGGAATAAACTCCCAATTTTCATTACGGGCAAATTTAAGAATATCCTGCTTTAGAAAATCACCTTTTAACGCTGGGAACCCTAAAACGGTTTGATGCGGCTTTGCTGAATTGATAAGACCGGCCACAGTGCCACCAGTCCCCACACAACTGCAAACAAAATCGAATTCCATATCTGCTTCGGTCAAAATTTCTTCACAGCCTTTTGCCGCCAAAGCATTGGTTCCTCCTTCTGGTAACAAATAAAAATCACCAAAAAGAGATTTCAGTCTTTCATAAAAAGTTGAAGTATCTTTTTCTCTGTAATCACTTCGTGACACAAAATGAAATTCCATTCCATGTTCCTTGGCCAGTTTTAGAGTGGGGTTTTCTGTCCAGCTATCTTTAAGTTCTTCGCCACGGATAATACCAATGGTTTTTAATCCTGCTTCTTTACCTGCAAATGCCGTGGCAGCAATATGGTTGGAAAATGCACCACCAAAAGTTAGTAGCGCGGTGTGTTCTTGTCTTTTTGCCTCAAGTAAATTGTATTTTAACTTTCGGTATTTATTACCTGAGATAAAAGGGTGTATGGTATCCTCCCGCTTTAAACAAAGCGTTATGCCTTTTTCCTCAAGAAGAGGTAAGTGTACTTTTTGATTGGGGATTAACAAGTTGTGAGTTTATCGCGTCAAATAATCCAAAAAACCAAAGGTTTTTCTTTGCGAAAGATAATCTTTATCATTCTCATTGGCATATGCCTCACGTTCAAAACTTATATTTTGATATGCTCTATAACTATCAAGATAAAGTAATGTTCTTAGCAACCATTCAGAGATATAAAGGATATAAAAAGGGAGGATAAATAGTTCTCGCTGCTGCTTAAGATGTATACGCTCATGATTAATGAGTGCCTCATCATTTCTGAGCGCATCCTCTTTTAAGATGATGAAAGGCCAAAGGGACAAGCCTACATAATTTCGATAAAAAAAGTGTTTAAATACTAATATCACACTAAAACTATCATAAGATTCCTACAAATATAACAGCTAAATTTTGTGAAAATTAAATTGTTTCGATAATACACTTAACATTTTCGGTGAACTACTCAAGGTGCCTTCAAATTGTAAAATCCTAGTCCTATTCACTGGAATACCTTAATTTTATAAGTAACGAAATTGGTTTCGTAAGATATGAAGGAGCTTATTCCCTTGGAAGAGGGTGATTTTTATCTCTCTGAGGAGGGGTACAAAGTATTTACAGAAAAATACCATTTAAAACGAGGCTATTGTTGTGAAAGCGGCTGTAGACATTGCCCCTACGGTTACGACAAAAAAACAAATGGCAGACCTTGAACGGGAATATTCGGCATAATATTTGTGATTAATTTGTAGTCATTTCTATGAACTCAAAAAAAAGATTACTATGAAAAATTTAAAACTATTAACACTAACTGCTCTCGCAGTTACTTTCTTGGCATCCTGCAGCTCTGTTAGGGTTATTGCCGACTATGATAAAGAAGCGGATTTTAAAACCTATAAGACTTATGCCTTTTATAAAACAGGTATAGACAAGGCCCAAATATCCGATTTGGACAAAAAACGAATTCTAAAAGCTATTGATACCGAAATGAGTTCTCGCGGTTTTGTAAAATCCCAACAACCAGATTTGTTGGTGAATATTTTTACGAAAGAACGCGAGCAAGTAGATGTATACAACAACAACTTTGGCTGGGGTGGCTGGGGTTGGGGTGGCTGGGGCTACGGAGGTTTTTACAACCCATGGCTTTGGGGCCCAGGTGGAGGTTTTGGAAATAATGTGAGTACCAGAACTGAAGGTTCTTTGTATATAGATTTGATAGATGCCAAAAACAAAGGATTGGTTTGGCAAGGTCGTGGTGTAGGCACCTTAAATAACACTAAAAATATTGATAAAAAAGAGGAACGAATTCGTGAGTTCGTAGCAAACATTCTCAAAGAATATCCGCCATCTACCGAGATTGCAGCAAACTAAAAAATTTAAAACCGCCCTTGAGGCGGTTTTTTTATGCCCACTTACCAACTAACAAGAAACACATTGTGATTTTGTATCTTTATGGTGACTAAAAAAGTGCAATGAATTACGAATCCAATCCCATTCTAGACAAGCTGCCAGAGCATCTAAAACAGTTCATAAAGCCGCAGAATTATGATGACTATTCTGCTATTAATCAGGCAGTGTGGCGCTATGTAATGAGGAAAAATGTGGACTATTTGAGTAAAGTGGCCCATAAATCATATGTGGATGGTTTGTTGAAAACAGGAATTTCCATAGATCATATTCCCAACATGTATGGCATGAACCGTATTTTAAAAGAGATTGGTTGGGCAGCGGTTGCCGTTGATGGTTTTATTCCTCCTTCTGCATTTATGGAGTTTCAGGCATATAACGTATTGGTCATTGCCTCAGATATTAGACAGCTAGAAAACATTGAATACACCCCAGCTCCAGACATCATTCATGAAGGGGCAGGACACGCTCCTATAATTGCAAATCCTGAATACGCTGAATATTTAAGACGCTTTGGGGAAATAGGTAGTAAAGCCATTTCAAGTGCCAAAGATTATGAGCTCTACCAAGCTGTAAGGCATCTTTCCATTATCAAAGAAGCAACAGGAACCTCACAAGAAGAAATAGACAAGGCCGAAAAGCATATTGAAGACTTACAGGAAAATATGGGCGTACCTAGTGAAATGGCCCTTATCCGAAACCTTCATTGGTGGACAGTGGAATATGGTTTAATTGGCACGCTGGATAATCCAAAAATTTATGGTGCTGGTCTACTATCATCTATTGGGGAAAGTAAATGGTGCATGCAAAGTGATGTAGTTAAAGAACCTTACACCATTGAAACAGCCCAAAAAGCCTTTGATATTACCAAACCACAACCGCAACTTTTTGTCACTCCTCATTTTGCCTATCTGAGCCAAGTATTAGAGGATTTTGCAAACACCATGGCTTTACGTACCGGAGGACTATCTGGAATACAAAAATTAATAGATTCCAAAGCCCTTGGAACCATTGAGCTTAGTACGGGGCTTCAAGTATCAGGACAGTTCAATTCGGTTATTGAACATAATGGCAAACCCGTTTACATACGAACGGTAGGTCCTACAGCATTGGCTTATCGCGAAAAAGAACTCGTTGGACACAGCACTGAGCAACATTCGGAAGGCTTTGGCTCCCCTATTGGCAAGTTAAAAGGCATCAACCTTGCTATTGAGGATATGGGTCCTCGTGATTTAAAAGCATACAAAATTTTTGAAGGGGAACAGATTTCATTAGAATTTGAAGGAGGTGTGAACATAGAAGGCACTATAGTCACCGGAACCCGAAATCTACAGGGTAAAATCATCTTGATCACCTTTAAAGATTGCAAGGTTACCTATGATGGAACGCATTTATTCCTGCCCAATTGGGGGCTATACCATATGGCTGTTGGCCAAAAAGTAGTTTCCGCTTTCAATGGTCCTGCAGATTTAAACAGTTTTGACCTTACCTCACATGAACTAACAGAAACCACCATTAAATCCGTAAAAAACACCGAAAGAAAACAATTGGAGCTATATTACGCTCAAATCAGGGATTTTAGGGAGGGTGTAAATACTACTATTTCTAGAAATAAGGTTTTTCAAGAACTCAAGAAAGACCACCCAGATGATTGGCTTTTGCCCACAGAACTTTATGAGTTGGCCAAAAAGAGCGATGACAAGGAGTTTCAACAAGAAATACTAGTGCATTTGGAAACAGTTAAACTGAATAACCCAAAGGTGGGGCATTTAATTGATGATGGCGTAGGTTTAATCAATAAGAGTTTTTCCCATAGTCTCTAATGCTTTAGCGGAGTCAATCTTTTCCTGACCATAGGTCAAAGTCCAACCTAAGGTGTTTGTAAGCACATAAATTCTAGAAAGTTCGCTGATCAACCGGTTTTCAGCATTGGATTTTAGTGATGAAGCATTTACTTTTTTAAGCAATGAGGTGGTTACATTTTGCTTTATGGCATTGTAATCTTCAGCCTTAAATGGATTAAAATAATCTGCCGTCACATCATAATATTCAAAATCAGGATTGATTTTGATTTCAGGTTCAGGGATAACTTTAATATGAATCGTTTTTTGAGCTTCATCCATTTCATATTCAATCTGGGAAAGATCATATGAAATTGTGGCCTCTGCATTTACAACAACCAAAGCTTTCTTATCCGCTGTGACCAATGCACCAAACAATTCTTTAGAATCGGCATAGTTATAAACCTCAACAAAATGTCCTTCTGTTACGATGAGTTTAGATACCTGCTTTAATTCTTGCTGAATAAGCATTGTATTTTCCTTTAGAATCGACTGCTGCGCCCTATCATCAGCGCAGGATTTATAAATCAACACAGATGCTAAGGCAATGATCGCTCCAACGAGTACTTTTTTCATTTAGGCAAATTTCATAAAAGGATACCTTTCTTTAAGATACGTAATTTTCGTCTGGAGCGACTTTTTAAACTTTTGATGTTCTTCAGAATCAGGATTAAAAGCTCGGTGTTGCAGGCCTTTTTGAATCGCCTCTACCTCTTCCATAACCGCATAAGATTGTGAGGAAATCCAACTAGATTTAAATTTCTCCCAGATGTAATCAATGGCCAGTTCGTTAGGATGCACCATATCCTTTCCGTAAAAACGATAGTCTCGTAATTCGTCCATCATAATTTCATAAGATGGAAAATAAATCTCTCTCGACTGCGCTCGAGATGACAGAACACCATGAAGGGCAGTAATCAAATGCGATTTGCTTTGTTGATTTTCCGTAAAGCCATCTTTTAAATGCCGTACCGGGGAAATTGTAAAAATTACTTGCGCATTTTCATTTACAGAATGCACCAATTCAATCAATCTTGCGAGGCTATTTTTAATCACTTCTATGGACAACAATTCTTTAGAAAACTCCTTTTGGGGAACCTTATGACAATTGGCAACAGCCTTTTTAGTGCTATTGTGCCTATATACCCATGCAGTACCCAAAGTAATAATGATGTGGGTAGTCTGCTCTAGTTGTTGCTTGGTTTCTTTAAGACCTTCATTTAAATTTTGAAGTAATATAGTCTTAGAAGTGGCACTATTATCAGAATGAGCATCAAAACAATGCCAAATGCCATGATGTTCAAAAACTTCATTTTCTTGATAATTGCGATTTTCAATGGCACGTTCCACTAAATTTTCGATGGCCAAAAGGTGGAATAGGATTCCGAATGGGTTCTGGAGTTGTTGAAACTTAAAATACTCCAGTTTTTCACCAATATTCTCTACAAAACAAGAACCTAACAACAGTAGTTTACTCTGATAATCTATTGAATTTTCAGATTTTATAAGAGGGACTGTGGTTTGGAGTTTCATTTTGGAAGTATCCGTTCAACTATCTGCAATTTTCTAAATCCTTAATCATTTCTTTGTATTGAGATTCTAGCTGTATTTCCAACTGGTTCACAAATTTTAAAATTCGGCCCAAATCATCAATAGATTGATTTCGCAAAGCTTCCGTGGCTTTATCAATCTCATTTTGAACCAAATTCTGGGTATTGTATATGCCCTCTAATTCGTAAAGGCATTCATACCCAAATTCATGAAATATTCCTGTAGATTTTGAGGTTTCCCATGCAATTCTGCTCAGTTCTGTAATATCAAGGTTGATGTAGGTATCCCCCACATAATTGTACAAATCTGTGTCAACATAAGTGGAATCGGTTACCGTGAAAAAATCCTTGTATTTATCTTCAAAGGCACTCATGGTTTTTGGCGAAACCAATAACTTACCTGAATTCTCCTTCTGTATTGCCTTAATAGCATCAAGGAAGAAAGTGATTTCTTGATTGTTTGTCCTATTTTCTGCAAGCTGCTCTAAATTGGTATTGAGTTCGCCTTTTATTTTATCCAAAGCAATTTCGATATTGGCATTTGCCGTTTTTGAAGAATTCCAATCATTGAACCAAATAGCAAGATTTATCCCTACAAAAATCAAGAAGATTTCACTAAGAATGTACTTCCAATTGATTTCTCCAAGTTTAATAAATCGCATACGCTATTCCATTTGATTGACCATTTCCTTTGCTCTTTTCAAAGCATCTGGAATACCTGAAGGATTTTTACCTCCAGCGGTAGCAAAGAAGGGCTGTCCACCTCCACCGCCTTGAATATATTTACCCAATTCGCGAACGACATTCCCTGCATTCAATTTTCTATTGGACACCAATTCTTTGGAAATGTAACAAGACAACAGTGCTTTTCCATCATTTTCTGCCGCAAGCAATAAAAATAGATTGGAAAACTGACCCCCTATTTCAAAAGCCAGATCTTTAATTCCATTGGCATCTAAATCAACTTTTTTGGCCAAAAATTGAACCCCATTTACTTCTTCTAGTTCTGCAACTAAATCGCCTTTAAGTCCTTTGGCTTTATCTTTGAGCAGTTGCTCCACTTGCTTTTTAAGCGCAGTGTTTTCCTCCTGTAGTCCTGTTACCGCTTTTACTGGATCTTGTGCATTGTTTAGTAGGTCCTTAATCTCAAAAAGCATTCTATTGTTCTTAAAGTAGAACTCTTTTACGGCGTCTGATGTAATGGCCTCTATCCTTCTTATCCCAGCAGCAACAGCTCCTTCCGATACTATTTTAAAGTGCCAAATATCCGCTGTATTCTTTACATGGGTACCTCCGCATAGCTCAATGGATTGCCCAAACCGAACCGTGCGCACAGTGTCCCCATATTTTTCGCCAAACAATGCCATTGCCCCTTGATTCATCGCTTCTTGAATGGGCATATTTCTATGTTCTTCAAATGGTAACTGACCCTCTATTCGTGCATTCACAAAATTCTCAACACTTCTAAGTTCTTCTATACTCAACTTGGAAAAGTGCGAAAAATCGAATCGCAAATATTTAGAATGTACTGCTGATCCTTTCTGCTCCACATGTGCTCCCAAAACCTCACGTAAGGCTTGGTGCAACAAATGGGTTGCCGTATGATTACTGGCCGTTCGCCAGCGCTGTTTTTTATCTACTGTAGCCTTAAATGTTCCAGAAACATCCTTTGGTAAATTCTCAGAGAAATGAACTATTTCATTATTCTCTTTTTTAGTATCTATAATGTAAATAACATCTCTGTTTGCAGCCTCCAAGTATCCCTTATCTCCTACTTGACCTCCTCCTTCGGGATAAAATGGGGTGAGATTAAAGACCAACTGAAATTGTTCTCCTTCTTTTTTGCTGCTTACTTTTCGGTATTTCACCAATTTTACCTCCGCTTCAAGACTGTCGTAACCTACAAATTCTTGTTCAGCATCATCCAAAAGTACAGTCCAATCCTCTTTAGAGACTTCGGAAGCTGCCCTGGAACGGTCTTTTTGTACTTTCAAAGCTTTTTCAAAACCTTCGGAATCCAATTGATATCCTTTTTCCTCTAAAATCAAAGCAGTCAGGTCAATGGGGAATCCGAATGTATCATACAATTCAAAAGCTTTTTGCCCATCAATCGTTTTACTTTTTGAAGACTTTATAACCGAATCTAACAGCACCAACCCTTGTTCCAGTGTGCTCAAAAACGAATTCTCTTCTTCTTTGACAACATTCTCAATTAATTGGTACTGCTCACGAAGTTCTGGATAGGCTTTACCCATGGTTTCACCCAACACTTTCACCAACCGGTAAATAAATGGTTTTTTGGTACCCAAAAAGGTAAACCCATAGCGTATGGCTCGTCTTAAAATCCTTCGGATTACATAGCCTGCACCTGTATTGCTCGGCAATTGCCCATCTGCTATGGAAAATGCAACGGCTCTAATATGATCAGAAACAACCCGTATGGCAATGTCCGTCTCCTCATCTTTACCATATTTACGACCAGTGATGGTTTCTATTTCGCGAATCAATGGGGTAAATACATCCGTGTCATAGTTGGACTTTACGCCTTGTAAAACCATACACAAACGCTCAAAGCCCATTCCAGTATCAACATGTTTTTCAGGTAGATTTTCAAGCAGTCCATTGGCTTTTCTATTGTATTGCATGAAAACCAAATTCCATATTTCCACTACTAGAGGATGGTCTTGGTTTACCAAAGAGGCACCTGAAACTTTAGCTTTATCTTCTTTTGATCGTATATCTACATGGATTTCCGAACAAGGTCCGCAGGGGCCTTGATCTCCCATCTCCCAAAAATTGTCCTTTTTGTTCCCCATGATAATTCGGTCTTCAGGAACAATGGCCTTCCATAGCTCAAAGGCTTCTTTGTCCATTTCCAAATTATCTGCATCATCACTTCCCTCAAAAACAGAAACATAAAGACTGTCCTTATCAATTTTATAAACTTCGGTTAATAACTCCCATGCCCATTGTATTGCTTCCTTTTTGAAGTAATCTCCAAAACTCCAGTTCCCCAACATCTCAAACATGGTATGGTGATAGGTGTCCTTGCCCACTTCTTCCAAATCGTTATGCTTACCGCTAACCCTAAGACATTTCTGGCTATCTGAAACTCGCTTGGATTTTGGAATGGAGTTCCCTAAGAAAAACTCCTTAAACTGGTTCATTCCCGCATTAGTAAACATCAAAGTAGGGTCATCTTTCATGACCATTGGGGCAGAAGCGACTATTTTATGCTTTTTCTCTTTAAAAAAGTCTAAAAACTGAGCTCTAACTTCTTGGGATGTCATTGTAATTGCTAGGGTTTTATTAAATTTAACATTTTATACAAAACAATTTTTATATTTGTTTGTTTTGATTAAAAGAATGCGCAAAAATAGGATAAAATCCCTTCATGTCTAAAGTTAAGTACTATTACGATCCAGATACACTTTCATATAGGAAGATTGAACCTAAAAAGTCCAAAAAGTATCGGAATCTCTTCTTTTTCATAGTAGGAGCTGCTTTGTTTGGCCTTATTGGCCTTATTGTACTTTTAAATACAAATTGGTTAAACACTCCTAAAGAGCTTTCTTTAGATCGTGAGGTTCATAATTATGAGCTTCAGTTTGAAATCTTGACAAGGAAAATGGCTCAGATGGAGCAGGTTTTAGCCAATATTGAAGATAGGGACAACAATATCTATAGGTTATATTTTGAAGCAAATCCCATACCTGAAGAGCAACGTAAGGCTGGTTTTGGTGGTATAAACAGATACAATTCCTTGGAAGGTTTTAACAATTCTGAAATCATTATCAATGCTACAAAGCGTTTAGATATTATTCAAAAACAAATGGTCATTCAATCCAAGTCTTTGGATGAAATTGCCAAATTGGCCGAAGAAAAGGAAAAGCTTTTAGCGGCCATTCCAGCGATACAACCTGTAAGAAATGAAGATTTAACCCGAATGGCATCTGGTTATGGATGGCGTTCAGATCCGTTTACCAAAGCTAGAAAAATGCATTGGGGCATGGATTTTACCGCACCAAGAGGTGTGCCAATTTATGCAACCGGTGACGGAACAGTTAAACGTGCAGACAACCGTTCTTCAGGATATGGCAAACATATTAGAATAGACCACGAGTATGGTTATATGTCTTTATATGCCCACCTAAGTAAATACAACGTTAGCAAAGGGCAAAAGGTAAAGCGAGGCGATTTAATAGGCTTTGTAGGCAATACAGGGCGTTCAGAAGCTCCTCATTTACATTACGAAGTCTTTAAAGATGAAGAACGCATCAACCCTATTAACTTCTATTATGGAAGTTTGACGGCGGAAGAGTTTGAAAATATGCTCAAATTCGCCAACCAAGAGAACCAATCACTGGATTAATGCATGTAGATCTTCCTGAAAAACGATATTACGGCATTGGTGAAGTAGCCAAAGCGTTTGGCGTGAACACTTCTCTGATTCGGTTTTGGGAAAAAGAGTTTGATGTGCTTCAGCCTAAAAAGAATGCCAAAGGCAATCGAAAATTTACTCCACAGGATATTACAAATTTGCAATTGATTTACCACTTGGTAAAGGAACGTGGGTTTACCCTGGAAGGAGCAAAAATCCATTTGAAAGAAGAAAAACAAAAAACCCTCTCCAATTTTGAAGTGGTCCAAAAACTGCAAAAAGTAAAGGCCGAACTTCTAAAAATTAAAGAACAACTATAACATAACTATAAACACTAAAAACAAGAACATGAAAAAGGGTATTCTTACCATCATCATTCTTATTGTGATTGCTGTATTACTTGGCGGCTGGTATGTAAGAACCAACAATACACTTGTTGATATGAAAGGACAGTCTACAAAGCAGTGGGCCAATGTAGAAAGCTCATATCAACGAAGAAGTGACCTAATTGGGAATTTGGTGAAAACGGTTCAAGGAGCTGCGGATTTTGAAAGAGGCACATTAAAAGATGTTATTGAAGCACGTGCAAAAGCAACTTCCACCACTATAGATGCCAATAATATTACTCCGGAACAATTAGCTCAGTTTCAACAAGCGCAAACAGGGCTATCTTCTGCGCTTTCAAGGCTTTTGGTCACTGTGGAACGGTATCCAGATTTAAAGTCCAATCAAAACTTTCTGGAACTACAATCACAATTGGAAGGCACTGAAAACCGAATCAATGTAGAACGAAACCGATTCAATGATTTGGCTGGAGAATACAATATTAAAATTGAAAAAATCCCAACCAATATTATTGCCAGCCTTGCTAATTTTGATCCAGTTGCATTATTTAGTTCCAATCCAGGTTCTGAAAATGCGCCAGATGTAAACTTCGATTTTAATTAGATACATGTCGCACGTAGAGGAATTTTTGACCCCTGTTGAGGAACAGGAAATTATTGAAGCCATTCTCGAGGCTGAAAAAAACACTTCAGGAGAAATAAGGGTACATATTGAAGCAACTACCAAAATAGATCATTTTAGTAGGGCGCAACAAGTATTTCACTTTCTTAAAATGGATAATACCAAAGAAGAAAATGGCGTCTTACTTTATGTAGCCGTTGATGACAAAAAGTTTGTTATTTATGGAGATAGTGGTATTGACCGTGCTGTTCCAAAAGGTTTCTGGGATACTACAAAAGACCTTATCTCATCCCATTTTAAACAAGGGCATTTTAAGCAAGGTATTGTAGAAGGCGTGATAAAAGCTGGAAAAGAACTAGAAGCTCATTTTCCTTGGAACCATAATGATACCAATGAACTGAGCGATGCCATATCAAAAGGTTAGTTTTCTTATTGCCCTATTCTGTGTTTCTCTAGGGTGGGGGCAATTTACTATTCCTGAAAAGCCGCAAAAACAAACCAGTGTTTACGATTATGTAAACCTGTTGTCCGCACCCCAAAGCAAAGCTTTAGAACAAAAACTAATTCGGTACTCCGATAGTACTTCCACGCAAATTGTAGTTGCTATCATCAACTCTACAGAAGGAGAGAACATTAATTTCCTAGGGGCACAATGGGGGCAAAAATGGGGCATTGGCCAAGCGGACCAAGACAACGGCATACTTGTTCTTCTGGCAAGGGATGACCGCAGAATAGCCATCAACACAGGTTATGGCGTAGAAGGTTCTTTAACGGATTTTATGTCTAAGCGCATTATAGAATCCGTTATTATTCCCGAATTTAAAAAAGGAGACTATTACGGCGGATTAGATAAAGGTTCTGATGCCATTTTTCAAGTATTAAATGGGGAATTTAAAGAAGACCACACTTTTGGCAGTGACCAAGGGTTTTCATTAAAGTCTTTACTGCCTTTTATCATCTTTCTTATTATCATCATTATTCTTTCCAGAAGAAATAACCGCAACAACAAAGGTGGCAGAGGTGGTAAAAATAAAGGCATGGATATCTGGGACATGATTATCCTCAGCAATATGGGACGTGGTGGATATCGCGGTTCCTCTTCAGGAGGTGGTTTTGGATCTGGAGGATTTGGTGGCGGCTTCGGCGGAGGCGGTTTTGGAGGCGGTGGTGCCTCTGGGGGTTGGTAATCTATAGTTTTTAGTGGATTATGTTAAGTTTTAATTGTTAAACGCAACACTTGATCAAGTTCCCCATCTTTTGGAAAACCCAATACTATGCTTTTAAAAAGGTTGTTTTTCTCTTCCCTTCTTTTATACACTTTTTTAGGCTGTAAGGAAGATGATAAAGTTGACTGCTCTCTTGTAGATTGCCTATCCGTTGACAATTCGATATACTTTAAAGTTATAGACAAAACTACCGGAGAAAACCTCATTAGCAATGGTACCTATCTAGCGTCTCAAATTAACATTCAGGATTTAGATTCTAACATTGTGGATTTTGAACTCCAAAAGGACTTTGAAAATCAAGACCTTCTGGTTCTTCATTTGCAAAACAACCATTTTGGAGACCTTGGTTATCAAATAACGATAGAGGATGAAAACCCATTCAACCTCACTTTAACCGCCTTTTTTATACAAGGAGACGAATGTTGTGGTCCATACATTGGCACGGATGACATATCCCTAACTGGAATTGAGGGTGAATTCGTAAACCAAGGCACCTTACCTATTACAGTCACCGTTTTTGTTCCGTAGAAAAGAAGGAATCAATCTACTCTTTTATAAAAAATCTTGCTTACAATTTTCCATTCACCATCAACCTTTAACAAGTTCATATAGTCGACAAAAGTGAAATTCTCATACTCCAACTCCAAGCGAGCATTAGCTGCATGACCAGATATGGTTATCTCAGCAATTCTATTTTTTCTGTTTGACTTTGGTTTTGAGGCATCCATGCCCGAAAAAAACTCCAATGCATTTACCTCCTTATAACCTTCTTTGGTAATGTATTTCATTGTGGCAGTTTCGTGAAATGCTTTTTTTAAAGTATTGAAATCATTATTGGTACCACCTTCCATGTAATAATTCAAAGTTTGTTCCACAAGTTGATAGTCAGACTCTTGAGCATTTGCAGTAAAAAAAATACCAGCAGTAAATAATAAAAGAATAAGATTTCGCATGATGTTCGTTTTTAGGTTGTTTAACGATTTCAAGTTATCTTTTTTGGTATTAAATGTGATAATGTAAATCATAAATGTTTCATAACGTTCCATCCATCAACTAAAAACCATTCGTAAATCAATACGAACTACCTATAAATTTTCAATGCCCCTCCACCTATTTTTAAGCTATCTTAGTCATGGTCAACTATTAGTTTAATTAATTCCTTTTGGCATGTCACGTTTTGTTCGAGTCCTAGTTATTTCCATACTTGTTTTGTTAGTTTCTTGTAAAAAGAAGACAGACTCTGCTGATACGGATAACCTATTTAAATTCAAGGATTATATTAGTTATCATACCAATGGAAATCAAAGTATTTCCACCCCTATCACTATTGTCTTAGCTCAACAACTGAATCAGTTTGAGCTTGCTCAAGAACTCCCAACAGAATACTTGAAAATAACACCAAAAGTTGAAGGGAAACTGGCTATTGAAAATGGAAGAGAACTAACTTTTCAACCTTCAGAATATTTAAAACCCAATACGGAATACGTTGTTAATCTTTCACTGGGTAAGTTTTTTGAGAATATTAAAAGTGATTTCAAAAACTATACGTTTAGTTTTAAAACGATTACTCCAAATTTTAAAATCAATTTAGGGAATCTACAATCCCATAGTAAAAATTGGCAATACCTAACAGGTACTTTAGAAGCCTCTGATATTCTGAGTGCTGAAAAAATAAATAGTGTTCTCTCCGTTGCCCAAGGTGAGAATAAGGTTCCAGTAAAATGGGACAATGTAAGTGAAGACGCTAGGTATTTCACCTTCAAAATTGATAGTATTCCGCGCAAAACAGATGATACTGAGCTAATCATTAATTGGAACGGAAAAGATATTGGTGCAGATAATAATGGCTCTGAAAAATATGCAATCCCTGGATTAAACAAATTTATTGTCATAGATGCCAAAACCTCAACAGCCCCCAACGCTGCTTTGACCCTTAATTTTTCAGATCCCTTGAAACAGAATCAAAATCTGAATGGGTTGGTCACCATTGAAAATGCCCAAAGTTTGCGATATGAAATCAACGGAAATGTTTTGAAGGTCTACCCTTCAAACCGAATAATGGGTCAAGTACGTGTTAATGCATTTGAAGGCATTAAAAGTGAATATGGTTACGCACTTAAAAAATCATTTTCAGAATTGGTCTCTTTTGAACAGTTAAAACCAAATGTGCGGTTAATTTCAAAAGGTACAATTCTACCAAACGCCACATCAACACCCATCTATTTTGAAACCGTTAACCTTTCTGCTGTCGAAGTACGGGTGATACAGGTTTTTGAAAATAATATGTTGCAATACCTCCAAAACAGCAACCTTACACAAGAATACAACTCAGACCTTAGACCTGTGGGACGCAGAGTAGCTTACAAAGTAATTCCACTTACAGAAACTAAGGATGATGACACAAGTTTTTGGAAGGCGCATGCTCTTGATTTATCAGAATTAATAAAAGTCAATCCCGGGTCCTTATATCGAATAGAGTTCAGTTTTCAAAAAGAACATACTTCTTATGAATGTATAGGTTCAGAAAGTTCCGAAGATGAAACAGAAAATTATGCATCAAATAATACTGATTCCCAAGATCTAAGTGATGAAGTTTTAGAAGAACGCTATTGGGACAATGAGATCTATTATTGGAGAAACTACAATTATAACTGGGAAGAAGAAGATAACCCTTGCCACCAAGCTTATTATAATGCAAACAGAATTGCAACAACAAATCTTTTAGGAAGTGATTTGGGACTTATTGTAAAAAAAGGAAATAATCGTTCTTACCATTTTGCTACAACGAATCTTTTGACCACAAACCCCGAAGCAAATACAAATATCAAATTGTATAATTTTCAGCAGCAGCTTCTGGCAGAAGTAACAACGGATGCTTCTGGATTTGGAATTTACGATGGAGAAGCATCTATTGCTTTTGCGGTTGCCGAAAAGAACAACAATTTTGCCTATGCAAAACTTGCGGACGGTAATGCACTTTCATTAAGTAAGTTTGATGTTTCCGGAGAAGAATTACAAAGTGGGCTGCAAGGTTTTATCTATACGGAAAGAGGCGTGCACCGACCTGGCGATCCTGTCCATCTTACCTTTGTCCTTGATGATAAAGCAAATCCATTACCTGCAAGCCACCCCGTAACCATAGAAGTTAATGATGCACGAGGAAAATTAGTGCAAAGAAATGTACTTAAAGATGGTACCATACCTGTTGCTGATGGATTGTATGCCAAAAAAGAGGGTGATTTTTATTACTTCCCCATCCCTACAAAAACTACTTCGCCCACAGGAACTTGGAACGCCAAAATCATTGTTGGTGGAGCACAATTCAACAAAAGCCTAAAAATTGCTACCGTTAAACCCAATAGGTTGAAGGTTGATTTTGCTTTTGAAGATGAAGTTTTAAAAGCTAATCAAAATAACAAAGGGAAAGCCATAGTACAGTGGCTACATGGCGCACCTGCTAGGAATTTAAAAATTGATATCAACGCTAAATTGCAGCAAGCGTCCAATGCATTTCCTAGTCATAAGGGATATGTTTTTCAAGATCCCGTTCGGACCTTTAATGAAACGGAACTTCAATTTATTTCTTCAAAACTGGATGGAGAGGGGCTACTCAATATTGACCAAAAAATCAATACTAACACCAATGCCCCCGGTATGTTACAGGCCACTTTCACTACCAAAGTATTTGAAGGAGGCGGTGATTTTTCAATTGATGTTTTCTCCAAAAAATTAGCGCCTTTTTCACATTTTGTAGGATTGCGTTCCCCAAAAGCAAGACAGTATGGCTCATTTTTAACCGATGAGAACACAACATTTGATGTGATTTCGGTAAATGCAGATGGTAAACAAGAAGCTAATAGAAAACTGAAGGTCAAAATATATAAAATAGAATGGCGTTGGTGGTGGAATCGTGGTTATGACAATCTTTCCCGTTATGAAAATGCAACAGTACATCGCCCATTTAAGGAAATGTCGGTAATAACTGGAGCTGATGGAAAAGCAAATTTTAAAGTGAATATTCCTGATGATGACGGAGGGCGCTTTCTGATCCGTGTTATTGACGAAGATTCTGGCCATGCTACCGGAAGAACAGCCTATTTCTATAGAAATTGGTGGAGAAGACCAGCATCTGGTGATACGGAAAGTTCAAAAATTTTGATTTTTTCAGCAGATAAAGAAAAGTATTCACTTGGCGATCAGGCAGTAGTTACTTTTCCATCAGATATAGGAGGGCGAGCTCTATTAAGTATTGAAAATGGTTCTGAAGTTTTATCACAGCAATGGATTGAAACCTCTGCAAAAGAGACCAAAGCAACCATTCCCATTACTGCAGACATGGCGCCCAATGCCTACATCAACATATCATTATTGCAACCACACGGACAAGTCGTAAATGATTTACCCATTCGTTTGTATGGCGTTGTACCTCTATTGGTCGAAAATCCAGCTACTTATTTAAAGCCTGAGCTCAAAATGCCAGAAGTTCTGGAACCGGAAAAATCCTTTAAGGTGACCGTCTCGGAGGCCAATGAAAAGTCAATGACCTATTCCTTGGCAGTTGTTGACGAAGGTCTATTGGATTTAACACGATTCAAAACCCCAGATATTCATGCTTCGTTCTATGCCAGACAAGCTTTGGGCGTAAAGACTTTTGATATTTTTGACGATGTCATGGGTGCCTACTCCATCAGTGTAGATAACATTTATGCCATCGGTGGTGGTGGAATTGGTGAGGGAGCTAAAAATAGAAAAGCACAACGGTTTAAGCCTGTTGTTACCTATTTAGGTCCGTTTACCTTAAAAGCAGGTGAAAAAGCATCCCACTCCATTGAAATGCCCAACTATGTAGGTTCTGTGCGAACGATGGTTGTAGCTGGAAGCGAGAACAGTGCTTATGGTAATGCCGAAAAAGCGACCCCGGTTCGGAAACCATTGATGGTATTGACTTCAATACCTCGAAAATTATCCCCTGGAGAAAAAGTGACCATTCCCGTTACCGTTTTCGCAATGGAAAAAAAGGTTAAAAA
The DNA here is from genome assembly GCF_044596045.1 of Allomuricauda sp. R78024. Taxonomy (NCBI): domain Bacteria; kingdom Pseudomonadati; phylum Bacteroidota; class Flavobacteriia; order Flavobacteriales; family Flavobacteriaceae; genus Allomuricauda; species Allomuricauda sp. R78024. The sequence continues at coordinate 1,387,086 of NZ_CP138995.1, read as the reverse complement.
TGTAAAGGTTTCAATTGATGCAGGAAAAGCTCTGGAACCTATTGGTCCTACATCAAAAAATATTGTTTTCAATTCCGTTGGCGAGCAAATTGTGAATTTTGATTTTAAGGTAAATCCAACAAAATCATTTCAAACCATAAAAGTCACAGCATCTGGTAACGGTGAAAGCGCAAGCAACGAAACTGAAATCGATGTAGAAAACCCTAATCCAATAACTACCAAAAGTGCGTTGTATACGATAACCGAAAATCAATCAGAGACCATTTCTTTTGAAACCTTTGGAACGTCAGGAACCAACACAGCATTTGTTGAATTTTCAACCCTTCCCCCTATGGACTTTTCAAAAAGAATGGAGTACTTACTTCAGTATCCCCATGGTTGTGTAGAACAAACTACATCTGCAGCTTTTCCACAATTGTTTTTAGCAGAAGTACTAGATATCACTTTTGACAAGAAAAAGGAAATTGAAAAAAATATAAAAGCGGCCATTAAGAGACTGAATGATTTTCAAGTACCAAGTGGTGGTTTAAGCTATTGGTCTGGTTATGGAAGTGCCAATGATTGGGGGACATCATACGCCGGACATTTTATGTTGGAAGCTAAACAAAAAGGGTATCAGCTACCGTTGACATTTTTGAGCAATTGGCTACGCTATCAAAAAAATACGGCTCGTCAATGGAGCAATCAAAGTACTCGATACAATAATGATATTGCCCAAGCATATCGTCTGTACACCTTGGCTTTAGCACAGCAGCCAGAATTGGCAGCTATGAATAGATTGCGTGAATCCAAAAATCTAAGTAATGAAGCTAAATGGAGATTAGCAGCTGCTTATGCGTTAGTGGGCAAAAAGGAAGTAGCACAAAAACTCGCACAAATCGCAAACGTCAATTTTACACCTAATTCCTATAATTACAGAACTTATGGTTCGGTTTTCAGGAATAGGGTAATGGCTTTGGAAACTATGGTCATACTTGGAGACTCCCAACAACGAGAATTGGCTGTTTCATTAGCAAAAAACCTATCCTCACAAAGATGGTATAGCACCCAAGAGACCGCATTTGCTTTATTGTCCATGGCTAAAATGGTTGCAAAAAATGGGGGCAAATCCCTTGATTTGACTTTTACCAACAGCGGAAAAGAGGTAGCGGTAAAAACAGACAGGGCTATTGCGCAACGAAGTATTTTAATCTCCTCAGCAAAAGGTGAGATACTTATCAAAAATAATCAAGGCAATACCATTTATGCCACGCTTACCCAAACTGGAAAACTACCTGTGGGTCAAGAATTGGCGCAACAGCAAAATCTAACATTATCTGTAAAGTATCTTGATGCTGTTGGAAATTCTATTAATGTAACTGAGCTTCGTCAAGGAACTGAGTTACAAGCACAGTTGACCGTTTTCAACTCCACCAATGATTATTATGATAACTTGGCATTGACACAGATTGTTCCAAGCGGATGGGAAATTGTGAATACATCCTATGCAGGTGGAGGTGACCCAAATTCTAGCAAGGCCGATTATATTGATACTCGTGATGATAGGACTAACTTCTATTTTGATTTAGGTGCAAAGAAGGCCAAAACTTTTACCATAAAACTGAATGCTTCCTTTTTGGGTGACTATTATTTACCTGGCTCCCAGGTTGAAGCTATGTACGACAATACCGCTTATGCTCGGAATAAGGGCAAATGGATTAAAGTATCACGATGATGTTGTAAATGAAGGCTTTTTTATTGGCTTTAAAGAGAATTGTGTTGAAGCACCGAATTAAACTTTTGGTTGTTCTTACACTTTTCTTGTTTTGGTTTTTCTGCTTACCCAAACAGCTTTTTAAGGACCCCACCTCAACCGTGGTGACCAGTTCTGATAATGTATTGATTGGTGCTCGAATTGCTCATGATGGACAGTGGCGTTTTCCCGAAATGGATTCCATTCCGGAGCGTTTTAAACAAAGCGTTCTCTTGTTTGAAGACGAATATTTTTATAAGCATCCCGGTTTTAATCCAATCTCTATTTTTAATGCCATAAAACACAATCTTACCAAGGATACACGCAGAGGAGGAAGTACGATAACCCAACAGGTCATTCGTATGAGCAGAAAAAATAAGAGGCGTACTTATTTTGAAAAATGCATTGAAATCTTCATGGCCACTCGGTTGGAGTTACGCTATTCCAAAGACGACATTTTAAAACTCTATGCCACACATACACCTTATGGCGGCAATGTAGTGGGTTTAGAAACCGCTTCATGGCGTTATTTTGGAATTCCCGCACAAGAATTAAGTTGGGGGCAATCAGCTACCCTAGCCGTCTTGCCCAATGCACCATCGCTTATTTTTCCAGGTAGAAACGAACAATTGCTCTTAAAGAAACGCAATCGCCTCCTTAAAAAATTATGGGAAGAAAATCATATCGATGAAACTACCTATGAACTGGCCATTTCCGAACCTTTACCACAAAAACCCATTGCTCTTCCCAATATAACGCCTCATCTTACGGAGCGCATTAAAAAAGAGCACCAGGGCAAACGAATACAAACTTCTATTGACAGGCATTTACAATATCAAGCAAATATTGTGGCAGAACGCCATTACCAGCGATTAAAAAGTAACGAAATCCATAACCTTGCCATTTTAATATTGGATGTGGAAACCCGGAAGGTTTTAAGTTATGTGGGCAATTCCCCTTCTGGAAAAACTCATGGTAACTATGTAGATGTTATTACTAAAAATCGAAGTACAGGCAGCACGTTGAAGCCTTTCCTTTTTGCTTCACTCATGCATGAAGGCCAATTATTGCCAAATACTTTGGTAAAAGACATTCCAACTGTAATCAATGGTTACAATCCAAAAAACTTCAATAAAAAGCATTCTGGCGTTGTACCAGCCAGTAGAGCTCTTTCCCGTTCATTAAATGTGCCCGCAGTTCGGTTATTGCGACAATATGGACTTCAAAAGCTTTACAACAAACTTCATAAAATGAATTTAAAGTCCGTGGACAAACCAGCTGGACACTATGGTTTGGCCTTGATTTTGGGGGGAGCTGAAAGCTCACTATGGGATCTTACCAAAACCTATGCCTCCGCCGCTTCAACTTTAAACTATTTTGAATCCAATTCCAGCACCTATCGTACCAATGAATTTGCAGAGCCCAATTACCTTCTCAACAGTGAAATTGATTTTGGTGAGCAACAGTTTGAAGCGCCGGTTTTAAACGCTGGTGCGCTTTACCATACTATTAAATCACTACAAGAAGTCAATAGACCGGAAGGTGACGAAAATTGGCAATTTTTTGATTCTTCAAAACGTATTGCATGGAAAACGGGAACTAGTTTTGGTTTTAAGGATGCTTGGGCCGTTGGGGTAACCCCAAAATATGCCATTGGTGTTTGGGCAGGAAATGCAGACGGTGAAGGAAGACCTGGATTAACAGGAATTACTGCCGCGGCACCCATTCTTTTTGATATCCTGGATGCATTACCCAATAGTGGTTGGTTTCAGCAACCGTTTGATGATTTAATTGAACTGGAAATCTGTTCCCAAAGTGGGCATCTAGCTTCCGCTTTTTGCAATAACGTAAGAAAGGAGTTGCTACCTATAAATGGCACTAAAAGCAAACAATGCCCATATCATCGACAAGTTTTTTTAGATGCTTCAGAAACGTTTAGAGTAAATTCTGAGTGTTATCCATTAGAAGATATGGTAGCCAAAAATTGGTTTACCCTTCCTCCTGTAATTGAATATTATTACTCCACTTCAAATCCAAATTATAAAACCTTGCCCGTTTATTTACAGGGCTGTTCCGTTGCAGAATCACAATTGATGGAGTTTATCTATCCAAAGAAAAATGAAGAGGTTCTGTTACCAAAAGACTTAGGTAATAGTAAAACTGAAATCATATTCAAGCTGGCGCACCAACGAGCAGATAGCATGGTCTATTGGTACTTGGATGAAACCTATATTGGAACCACTGAAAGCTTTCATGAACTCATTTACCAAGCTAAATCTGGGTTATATTTATTGACCGTAGTTGACGATCAAGGCAATCGCATTCAGCAAAAAGTATCGGTAAAACGGGCTTCGGAGAACTAGGTTTCTATTTCTTTCTCAAGAAAATGGTAACGGGCACTCCACTAAAATCAAAGTTTTCCCGCAGTTTGTTTTCCAAAAAACGTTTGTAGGGATCTCGCACATACTGCGGCAGATTACAGAAAAAAGCAAATTGTGGGTACGGCGTGGGCAATTGGGTACAGAACTTGATTTTCACATATTTGCCTTTGTAAGCTGGTGGTGGCGTATGTTCAATAATAGGCAACATGATATCATTCAGTTTTCTGGTCACTACCTTTTTTGAACGGTTTTTGTAAACATCGACAGCCGTTTCAATTGCTTTAAAGATTCTTTGCTTAGTCAATACTGAAATGAAGAGAATTGGCACATCGGTAAAAGGCTCCATTGCTTTTTTAATTTTTGCCTCGTATTCCTTTACAGAATTGGTTTCCTTTTCAACCAAGTCCCACTTATTCACTAATATAACTATCCCTTTATTGTTGCGTTGCGCCAACCAAAAGATGTTCTGTACTTGCCCATCAAATCCTCGGGTAGCATCAAGAAGCAATATGCAGACGTCACAATGTTCTATTGCTCTTACAGATCGCATTACGGAATAAAATTCCAAATCTTCTTTTACCTTGGCTTTTCTTCGGATTCCTGCGGTATCAACCAAATTAAATTCAAACCCGAATCTATTGTATTTGGTATCTATACTGTCCCGAGTAGTTCCTGCAATATCTGTAACTATATAGCGATCTTCCCCTATAAGTGCATTGATAAAAGATGATTTTCCAGCATTGGGCCTTCCCACGACTGCAAATCTTGGCAATTCACTTTCTTCTTCTTCAATTTCAGGCAGTTCCTTAACCAACGCATCCAACAACTCCCCTGTTCCGCTGCCATTAATACTTGATAAAGTATAGTAATTTTCCAGGCCCAATGAGTAGAATTCTACTGCATCTGCCTCCCTTTGGGCATTGTCCACTTTGTTTATCGCTAGAAAAACAGGTTTATTCACTCTTCTAAGTAATTTGGATACATCCTGATCCATGCCAGTTACACCAGATTCCACATCAACCATAAAAACAATGGCGTCTGCTTCATCTATGGCAAGTTCTACTTGTCTATCAATCTCTTTTTCAAAGACATCATCGCTTCCAAGTACATACCCACCAGTATCTATTACTGAAAATTCCTTCCCATTCCAATCACTTTTTCCGTAATGACGATCACGCGTAACACCACTAACGGCATCCACGATAGCCTCTCGACGTTGAATCAATCGGTTAAAAAAAGTAGATTTTCCAACATTTGGTCTTCCAACAATGGCCACAATAGCACTCATCTGCATTAAATTTTTGCAAAAATACCACTATTTATGAAGAAAAAATGATACCTTTTTTAATCAATTTCAATTAGTTATGAGTGATTTCGCCAATGAAATTGTTTTGCGTCCGCGTTTTGAAGTTTCTTTAAAAGAAGATATTGAACAATTAAAGTTAGTTTTTGACAAAAGCTCCAAAGATCCATTCCTGATAAAACGGCTGGACGAGCATATCTACATACGGTTTAAAAAAACGGATACTACGTTTTGGTCGCCACAACTTCACTTAGAACTTACCTCATTTGAGAAAGGGATAAGTAAAATTCATGGCGTCTTTGGTCCTAATCCTACACTTTGGACATTTTTTATGTTCCTGCATTTTGGTATAGGTACACTTTTCATTATTCTGGGGGTTTTTGCATACTCCAACTATTCCCTTGGGCATGATGTAACTTATTGGCTTACCGGAATGTTTTTTTTGGTTTTAATATGGTTTGCGCTATACGCTTTTGGAAGAATGGGAAAGGTTAAAGGTAGGAGTCAGATGAGCCAGCTTAAGGATTATCTTAGGGAGATAATTTCAGATTTTAAAAATAATGGGAAAGGCGCAGACTAATGCCTTCTTCCTTTCACTGAACTCAATTATGAAACATAGACTATCTTATGTTTTAGTTATTGTAACCAAAACGTTTAAGTTGGCGTGAATTGCTACGCCAATTTTTATTTACCTTAACATAGAGTTCAATATGAACCTGCTTATCAAAGAATTTTTCCAAGTCTTTTCGTGATTCTACCCCAACTCTTTTAAGGGCACTTCCTTTATGGCCTATAATTATGCCTTTTTGCGTATCCCGTTCAACCATAATCACCGATCGAATCCTAATAATATCTGGGTCCTCAAAAAATTCTTCCGTTTCTATCTCTACAGCATATGGAATTTCTTTTTTGTAGTGCATCAATATTTTCTCTCGGATAGTCTCGTTCACAAAAAACCGTTCTGGCTTATCTGTTAACTGATCTTTAGGATAATACGGTGGGGCTTCGGGCAATAACTCCAAAATACGTTCAAAAACTTCCTTTACATTAAAATTTTCCAATGCCGAAATTGCATGTAGTTCCGCTTTGGGAAGTAACCCTTGCCAATATTGTATTTGTTCTTCCAATACCTGTTGTTCAGAAGTGTCTATTTTATTCAATAGCAGTAATACAGGAATTTTACTATTGGTGATTTTAGTAAAGAAAGCTTCATCTTTCAATGCTTTTTCTCCAATCTCAACCATATACAGTAGAACATCTGCATCTTCAAATGCTGATTTTACAAAATTCATCATGGAACTTTGTAATTCGTATGCCGGTTTTATGATTCCAGGGGTATCTGAAAGAATTACTTGAAAATCATCCCCATTGACAATACCTAAAATTCGATGTCTTGTAGTTTGCGCTTTGGACGTTATAATAGAAAGTTTTTCACCAACAAAAGCATTCATCAAAGTGGACTTGCCCACATTTGGATTACCTATAATATTTACAAAACCCGATTTATGCTTTTTCATACTTCATTTTTGAAAAATACTTTTTGGCTGCTAAATTAACTTTAGGAGATAGATAAAGCACCGCTATCATATTTGGAATAACCATGAGTGCATAGGCCAAATCTATCAAATTAATGACCAAATCTACTGAGGCTACTGCAGCAAAAACAATAGTAACCACAAAATACCAGTTGTAGTATTTTCCAATTTTGGCATTGGTCAAAAAAGAAAGACACTTTACGCCATAATATGAATAGGTGAATAATGTGGATAGCGCAAATGCTGAAACAATAATCATCAATAAAACATCACCATAACCAAACAATGTTTTTTTAAAGGCAATCAGTGTCATCAATATTCCATTGCTTTCTGCCTCTAAATAAGCTCCGCTTAGAATAATAACTATTGCTGTTAAGGTGCAGACAATAATTGTATCAATAAAAGGACCCAACATAGCAACCAATCCTTCTTGAACCGGCTCATCTGTTTTGGACTGACCATGATACATTGGCGCACTACCCAACCCGGCCTCATTTGAAAACATTGCTCGACGAACTCCAAGAATAACCAGTCCCCAGAAGCCTCCTTTAGCCATGGTATCAAAATTAAAGGCTTCTGTAACGATTAGTTTTAGAGAAGGCCATACTTCGCTTGCATTGGTTGCCATAACGACCACTACTGCCGTAAAATATACAAGCACCATAAAAGGAACAATCGTTGAAGCTACTTTAGCTATTTTTTTGAGTCCCCCAAAAATGACAAATGATGTTATAATGGCAAGGGTAATCCCTATAATCAGTTTCCAATTAAAATCTCCCAATAAGGCCAAATTTTCATTTGGCTTTACCACATTCATAAAGGTTTGTGTAAACTGATTTGCTGTAAACACTCCTAAAAACCCAAAGAGACCTGCAACGCAGAAAAAAGTTGCCAAAGGCTTTGCTTTTTTACCCATGCCTTGTGTAATATAGAACATTGGTCCTCCCTGAAGCTTGCCTTCTGAATCCGTTCCTCTAAACATTATGGAAAGACTACAGGAATAAAACTTTATACACATTCCTATAAGCGCCGTTATCCATATCCAGAAAACAACTCCTGGACCTCCCATGTAAATGGCTATCGCCACCCCAGAAATATTCCCAAGACCAACGGTTGCGGCCACCGCGGCGGATAGCGCTTGAAGATGACTCACATCTCCCTTTGCCCCTTCTTTATCATGTTTACCAGCTGTTATTGCTATAGCGTGACCGAAATAGCGATATGGTAAAAATTTAGATTGAAAAACGAGGAATAATCCACCACCAATTAAGAGAACAAGCATAGCCCACTCTGTGTAGGGCAGCATTGCGGACAAAAAATCATTAAAACCTTCCATAGAGTAAAAACTCGAATTTATGGATTTTAAGCTGGACTTGCGTCAAACGTTTTAGTGAATATTGGTTTTAATTTGGAAATAAGTGAAAAACCGTTGTATCTTTGCCGTCCACATCGCGGGGTAGAGCAGTAGGTAGCTCGTCGGGCTCATAACCCGAAGGTCCCTGGTTCGAGTCCAGGTCCCGCTACTTTTGAACCCATTGACAGTCAGGCAACTAAAACCTTTGTCAATGGGTTCTTTTTTTAATATCTTACAGACCGCACACAGAAACGCACAAAAATCAATTTTGAAAAGGAAATACACAGAACCTGTACTATACCATGGTGGTCCGACCTTTAACCTCAAGGCTAGATGGTACCTGTATTACAAATATGAACATCCCACCTTAAAGGACAAACATGGAAACCCGCTCATGGTCAGACAACCAAATATTACCATGAGTATCAACAGGTACTACAAAACCAAAGCCGAAAGGTTGCAACAATTTGGAGTCGTAAAGGAAGTTTTGTCGGAAATGCTTAAAGAGGGCTGCTCTCCATATCAGGAAAGGTTGAATCTTGGTTCCAAATCCATGGAATATACATCGGAGGCAGCACTCGACTATGCATATTCACTTAAAGTAGCTGGCCTATCCGAAACATCGATCCCCGATTACCGCAGTAGGCTCAACCGATTCAAAAAATACCTTGGGACAAAGAACCTACTTAAAAAAAGTATTCTTGGTATCAGCAAACAGACCGTAAATGAATATCTGAACGAAATCGCCAAAGCTTCCAGCGCCCGGAACAGAAACAATACAAGAATTGTTCTGAGTTCCCTGTTCGGTGAGCTAGAACACAATGAAATTATTCCAAAAAACTTTGTCGAGGACATAAAGGTAAGTGATACCAATTCCATCAGATATCAAACATACCCCTTGGAAGTATTGGAGGGCCTGTTCGAATACATGAAAGAAAATGACCCGTTGTTATTATTGTTCATCAAATTTGTCTCTTACAATTTCTTGCGCCCTATAGAGGTCTGTCGTTTAAAGGTAAAGGACGTTTCCTTAACACACAAACAGATATATTTCAAGGCAAAGAACAAGCTCCTAAAAACCAAGATCATACCCGATATCGTAATCAAGGAAATAAAACACCTGGACTTTTCAATACAAAATAACTTTTTGTTCACCCCCAACGGTGTGGGTCCCTGGGATACGAAAGAGACCTATAGGCGTGGATATTTCACCGATAGGTTCAAAAAATTAAAGGAAAAATACAATAAACACCTTGTTGAAAAGGGAGAAACACTTCAACTGGGCGGTGAGTACACTATCTATTCATTTAGGCACACTTTTATTACACTGCTCTTTAGAAAGTTCCGGAAGGAATATGCCTATACAGAAACATGTGACAGATTAATGCTCATAACAGGTCATTCTACCTTGGACGCATTAAAGTCTTATTTGAAGGATATCGATGCAGAACTTCCTGAGGATTACAGCGGATTACTGACACTTGATATTTAATGTTTTTGTTCCATTGCACATTGTTTCACAAAGAGTGGTTTTAATTGGGTACAGGGTTGTTTGGGTCGAAGTTTAAAATCTTATGCCTTCCAATAGATGCGCTATTGTATAGAAAAAGATTGCTTGAGCAGAAGTGCCCTGTAGTAATTCTTCAATTTCTCTTCTTCAGTGAGTTTATACCTTGCAGCCACGCTTGATTGTTTTTGCACCAAAATTGCTTCAACTTCCTCAACGGTCAAAGCCTCCACAATTACATGCATAATCTTACTCGCCGTCAAACCAATTTCCATCTTGTATTTTAGTTTTTTAGAATTTTTCTAACATACATTGTCTAAATATGTGTTATGCATCGTTTATTTAAACCTTAATCCTTTTCCATTTCCTCCATCATCCGGTCGAAAGTGGTGATCCCGGTGTAGAGCCTGCCCCCCAAACTGATTATGGGACTGGACAAGGAATTCATTTCTTGGGTCGATCTGGACAAAATTTGGCCCAATTGTTCTTTTACTTCGGGCGTTTCATCCAGGGAAACATTTATAAAGATGAAATTTCCGGTATTGAGCTGGCCTATAATGCTATCGCAGGCATCACAGCCCTTGGATGTATAGATGGTAATCTGCTTCTTTTTCTTTGGCCTGACCTTGGAGGACGGGATGTCCAATACCTCGGATTCCTTTTTCCGTGCCCGTTTTGGTAAACTGTCATTGGTCCTAAGATCAAGAGGTATCGGTATAGGTTGAATCTGGGGTTTGACCCTCATATACTCTTGCCAGCGATATGATTCCAGAACATCTGCCATTACCGAGGTTTCTAGACTTGATACGCGCCTTAACAACTGGTATTTGGCTTTTGGGGATAAACTATCGTCCCGTTCAACAGCACGTTTTTTGACCAAGAATCGGGCAACGGTGGATTGGAACTCCAAGGCTTGATTGGGGGGCCATTACCAAATACGGTTGATACTTGGCAGTGATCTCCTTGGTTTCAAACGGATGTTCCGGTCAATTTGCAATGCGTAAAACGTTTGTCCTTGTAAGAAAGGGACCGATAATAGAAATAGGCCAAAAGCCAGGGCAGTACGCATGAAATGTCGATTGCTCTCCACAATCTTTAATATCAGAGTAAATTCAGCTGTTTCAGTATCACCGTCATAGATAGAAAGCAGATTCCCAAAAGTCGAGTATGTTCCAGTATCGGTCGATGTTTCAACGATAACATCTCCATTATCGGTATAAGAGTAAGATTGAAAGTCACTAAATGTTCCATCTGCATTGAAGGTAATTCTAATGAAATTATCGGCATCAATGGTTTCTGTTGTTATACCGTCCGAAACATTGTTTGTAAACTCCTCTGTTGAGCTTGAAGCCTGTAACCAGGTGCCTACTATGGGCGGAACATACTCTTCGCTATTGCATGAAGTAGATAATGTTGTCGTAAATACTACTACTGCCAAAGGAATTATTGCTTTCATTTTCCCTGATCTGTTCATTTTTTTTTAAAATTTATAGTTAATTATATTAATCTCAATATCTAAAATTGGTGAGGGTTTTAAACTTGTGGGCAATGGCTGTTGCTGTTGCTGTTGCATTGCCCAGTAAAGTGTTCGATAATTTGGCGGTGTAAAAGCCATGGCATATAAATTGAATGATTCATGTGATTGTTTCCCACAATCTTTTCCCGGTTGGCTCTCTCTCGTTAATGTATTTATCTCTATCCATTTTTGCACCAGATGCTCCCTTGTCAATATATGACCTATCAATGCCTTTTGCCTTAAGATTCACCTTTCCTCCGGTCAAGGGAAGTTTTCATAAGGGCGAGGATATAGCAAATTAAGTCTCCGTCGTCGTCTGAACCTCATGTATAAAAACCAACCTGAAAAATGAAAAAGGCCCTCGAGGGTCAACTATTGACACAGTCATTCCCATGAAAACCAATCCCTTTCTAAGAAGATTGACTCTGGGAAATTTTAATTTTTAACATGAAACCGTATTACAAAAAGTGTTGAAGTCAGTAAATTTGGGGACGAAAAAGAAGATTTGGGGGATGGTGAAAATCTACTTTTGAACTTTTTACCGATAATAAAAATATTACGCCAAAAACTACCTTAGGTTCCCCTTGGGAAATACAGCTTAAGTAGTGATGCCTTTTTCAATAAAAAGAGTATGGATAGGCCTTAACAATTCTAAACAATACTTTTCTTTTTGGTCTTCATCGTAGATGCGGTGTATTTGTTTCCTAGAGCACGTAAAATAATAATCTTTTATTTGAACTTTGATATTTTATCTTCTGCTTTTTTTAACTCTTCTTTGAATTCTTTCAATTTTGGTTCAATATCACTTCTACCTAATGAAACTAATGAATTAAAAACAGAGATGGCTTTCCGTAAAACTCGTACTTCGTCAGACAACATCTTTTTTTTACGATATAAAATTGCCAATCTTCGATAAGGAAAGCTACCTTCAAAACTCTCAGAGATGTTTGCTTCGTAAAGAGCCTTGGCTTCTAATACCTTATCCTCCTTTTCCAACTGCTTTCCCATCAAATTCCTTTGAACCTGGGTGTCGAAATTATTACTCATCGTTTTTGTAAGTGAAATATATGGTTCGAATTATTATCACTAACAGGATTATTCCACATGTCCAAATAGCAAGTATTTCTATTAAATCTGCAATATCGCTACTCTCAGGTGATTTTATTACATTTTGGATCATCGTTTATTTAGATTTTAATAATGAAAGAACATATTTAATATTTGCTCCAATTAATGCCCCTGGTGTAATTGCATGAATGAAACCTTGGTTAAAATAGAAAGAAGCACTAAGTATTATTATACCAAGAAGAAATAAGGTAACTGAATATGTAACCTTATAGAAAAAGTCTGATGTTGGTTCTTTTGAATTCATGTTATCGTTTAATTAGGTATCATTTTAATTGTGCATGGTTTTGTACAAGAATGAATGCCAGCAGTCCTATAATTTTAAAATAACGACGGAGATTTTAATACCAAAGTCCGTCGTTAATACTAACCACTAACTCAAAAAAAAAATCAACTCTCACTTGTTGGGCATTAAAAATCGATTCTTTACAGAAATTATCATACAATAAGTGCTGGTATTATTTAAAAATGGGACATAGGAAGGAAATATTGGGATATTGCAAAGTTTTTTGGGATAATTAGGAATTAAGCAATCCCCTTTGACGACTTGTTCGTCCCGGTTTTAATCGATATGGGCACATTTTATCGTCCAATCCCATAATAAAAATCAATCTTTGTTGTCAACTAGTGTTCATCAATAGTCAATGGAGTGATAACGTAGGGTTAAATTACCCATTGGTTTTAAGGGTAAAAGCTTTTTTGATTTATTGAGTTAGTTTAATAAAAGCGGCGGGGATTTGGAATAGCAGTCCCCGTCTTCTTTTTGTTGAACATGGTCCAATACCAATTTTTGATTTGACTTTCCAGATAGACCGTACACATCAATATATAGAATAGGGCGGAATGTAAATTCCTAAAAAAAGCATCTGATTGTTTCAATCAGGTGGCTCGGAATTTTGACCAGCGGGAAAATGGAGAAGCAAGAGGGCAACACGCTAAAGCGACGTTACGTATCCCATTTACTGCGTCAAGCCCCTGTTTATAAGGGGTTTCAGAGATTGGTCAAAAACATGAAATATGGTGATTTACAGCAAAAACGCTCAAACCCCCAGTAAACAGGTAATTATTTGCAGCAAAAAATGGAAAAATTCTCAAAATATCAATTTTCTGGCATCAATAATTTGGAAGAGGTGTTTTGAAGTAAACAAAAACTCTTTGCAAAAAGCGGATACTGTAAAGAGTATAATAAAACGTGGGATTAAAACACGCAAGTTCAATTAGCGTTATTTGAACTTTAGAGAACTGGACTAGGGCTTTTCATAGGAAGTTTTGTTAGCCGCTGTTATTTAATAGACGGTGATTAACAACTGCTGAACTAATATTTCTCCATTGAACTGAATCCGCAAGAACGAATTTTACCATTCCATTCTCTTTATTTGAAATCAACCTAGATTGGAAGTCCATTTTATTCTCGTTTAAATAAAAAAACAAAATCATATCGCTAGTGAAAATTCCATAATGGTCGTCAGACATTTGAAACGCAGTTAGGATTCCGGTAAATTTTTTTGGACCATCTTTAGGTTTATACGCCATTAGATGATACTTCGGATATTGCTCAATTGAATTTAAATTTTCCAACAATTCTTTATGAGTCGGATAGAGATTAGTTTTTAAGAAAAAACCAATTTCCGATTCTACTTCGGTAGGTAATTTGAAATTCTTGAAAAGTGGGTTTGACGTCATTGAAAGTCGCCAAATAATTGAAAAGTAGAATAATTTGAATAATAACGGGTTTAAATCAATACAGTTTAATATTTCGTTTGGACCAATTTTAGAAATTTCAAACTTGTCCTTTCTATTTGAATAGTCATTTATAGATTTTAATTTTCTCGCAAAGTAAGTTTCTAAAATTTCTATTTGCTTTTCACATTCAGAACATATCAAAAAGTCCTGTTTCGGGATGTCTTGTATTTTTCTAGGTTTTCCACTTTTGTCCACTTGAAACGTGTGACGTGGCTTTATATCTCGAAATAGCGGTTTGCCCAAAAATTTGGGTATGATATGCGAATTTTTTTTGTCCGCTATGTTTGTATTGCAAAGAGGGCAGAGGTTCATTTATAATGTTCGTTAATATACATTGTTTACAAAAGTTATAGATCATAGTTTACACTAAGTTGGTTTCTAACCTTACTGATTGTTCTTTCTTTCTAAACACATGTTCATCGAAGTAGCCTAAAAATACGTTTCTATAAAATACCCTCCAAATACCATTCCCAATGTCCAGAGCCCTGATATGTTTACCTTGGAGCGAAGCGGAAAGGTAAACCCAATTATAGGCCTTCAAAAACAGGGAAGCCTTTAGGCCTTTTTAAAAATTACCCAAAAAATGCCATCATCCATGTTAAATGGGAAATTGTCCATGGTTTAGCATATCCAGGACAAGTAATTTTATAGGAAAAGCCCTACTATTATGGATGTAAATACGAATCTTGGATATCAAGTATTATCTGATAGTTTTCATGAAGTGTTCGGTCCTCATATAACATATGATGATGACCAATGGAAAGAAGTCCTTAAAGCTATGTATCTATGTGACGATTGGTTATCAAAATGGATTGGTATTGGTAAGAAGTCCGAGCTTTCCCCAAAATCAAATTGCGGGTACCAAAAACAAAGAACAGAATATGTTCATAATCTGTTGAAACAATATGACCTAGGTAAGTTTTCCCAAAAAGCTACCGATCTTGGTCTATTGTACTGTTTCTATACTTATCCCCATGGTATTAAACCCCAAGATGCCAGCAATGGGAAACGTATTGGCGAGTTTTCAAAGGCACATACATATTTGGTGTTGGCAACAGCATCGATATGGCTCCTTGATATGTTGTTTGATGATGTGCGTGAACTGTACGTTAATGGGAAATCAATTCTTGGAATTGTGGATCAAGTTTTAATTCATTTTGATGGAATTGAAGATAAAAATGTACACGAGGTCAGAACACCTCCGGACGTTTCCAATATTACGGAAAACAAACAGATCCAAAAAGTGTTCTATGAATTTTGCATTCTATTTGATCTTTGTTATATAGAAGGATATAAGGTACTTACATCCGAAACCCTTAAAATTGTATTTGATGAATATCGACGACAGATCGTATACTTCCATGGTGAAATAGAAAAGTATACACATTCAAATGATTCACCTGTTCTTGAGGAATATATGAATACCCGGGTTCTTTCATCAGGGTTTCAATGGGTCATTGTAAATCATATGCATATTCTTGGTCAAGAACGTAGTATTGGTGACCACTCACGGATAACCGATTTTCTAAAGTCGGAGATGACAAAATCTTCAGTGCGGTCTGCAGCGGAATATTGTTGTTTGATAAATGATGTATTTTCCATTCTTAGCGATTCAGAACATCTAGTTGACAATCCAGTCGTATTTCTCGGTAAGCAAGAATATCCGGATAAGTCCAAGGAAGAACAATTGTCCGCCGGAATTGATATGTCCATTGATATTGCACGAGATTCTTTCTCTAAACTTATAAATCTGCTACAAGATATATCCACCTCTTCGGAATTGGACAAAAAAACATATGATCTATATATCGAAGTTCTACTCTTTGTGTGCTTTAGCTCTACGACCTTTCATATTCTTTCTCCCCGCTATAATTTGGAGCTTTGTAAGAAATACTTACTATAGGAGATAACATGTGAAAAATTTAATAATTTATAATGATATGACACCCAAAAAGATTCCCAAAGTCAAGCCCGATAGCTGGTTATTTGGTAACATGAAATCTTTCTCCAAAGATCCAGATAGGTTTTTGAAAAAATGTGCAGAAACCTATGGTGATATTTTTCAATTCAGAATAGCGCATAAAAGATTTATAGCAATCAATCATCCAGACTATATACAACATGTATTACAAACAAATCATCGTAATTATAAACAGTTTTCTCTTGTCAAACTGATCATAAAAGTAATAGGTGATGGTCTTTTTGCTTTAGAAGGCGAACAATGGAAGAAAGAGCGCCGTTTGATGCAACCCTATTTTCATAAAGAAATGGTTCGCTCCTATTTTACAATAATTGATAATCATGCAAAAAAGATGTTCAAGGATTGGCCATCAAAGCCCGAGCTATGGCTTCGTTCCGAGATGGGCGATCTTGTGCTGGATATCACCTCGAAATGTTTACTGGGAGAGAATGTAGAAGGTGGTGCTGCTATCATTAAAGAAAATCTTTTTTATGGCATGGTTACAATAATGGGGCATGTCAAATCCCCTATACAGCCACCTTTATGGTTTCCAACGGCAAAAAATCAAAAATTCAATAAATCAGTTACGAAACTCAAAAAATTTCTAATTGAGGTCATAAGAAGCAAAGAAAAGGAAGAAAACCTTACGGGAAATGATTTGATGACCATGTTTATCCTCCTCGAAAGAAGTGGAGAGATCCCCAAAAAACAGATTTATAATGAGTTCGTGACTCTTATGTCAGCGGGATATGAAACTACTGCAACAGCCCTGTTTTCATTGATAGTAAATGTATATAAAGATGACGCTATTAGAAAAAAAGTGGTCGAAGAATATAATCGTGTCACCAAAGGCGGCCCTATTAAAGTTGAACACGTCGGTCAGCTTCAATATGTCAATAACGTAATCAATGAAAGCTTACGGTTATGGTCTCCTGCCTTTATGCAAGGTAGGGAAGCGATTAAAAATGAGAAAATGAATGGTTATCCCATTAAGAAAGGAGATACAATTCTAATAGTTTCACAACTGATTCATCGTAACAAAAAATTTTGGAAAAATCCGAATGTTTTTGACCCAGATCGTTTTGATCAGGAACTTCCTCATAAATATGCTTATATACCATTTGGAAGAGGTCCCAGAATGTGTATTGGAATGAATCTTGCACTTATGGAGATGCAAGTTATTTTGTATCATATGCTAAAATCGAATTTTGAAATAGAAGTTCCTTCTAATACAGAAATCGAATACGAAGTAACTCTTGCCTATAGGCCAAAAACTGATATCCGTGTTATAAAACCCATAACAAAGAAACATTAGTACTCAATGGAGAATACTTTTTAACTCTCCTCCTATTCCGAAAAAAATTAACCTACTTTAAAAAGATGCCTATTTAACCTAATGATTACAATTTTTAATAGAGCTTTGATTCTCTGATATTGGATTGGTGACCACATAGCTGCATATTTGGCCAACTTGTTTCGCAGGCCCTATAAACAAAGAGATTCTGAAAACAACGAAAAATGTTAAAAAGAGAAATCTGTGGATTTTTAAATGCCTATTTACATGCCTCCCAAGGACTTTTTCGTTTTTCACACCTATGTGGTCACTGGGCCTTTTAGCCAACCTGCCAATAACCTTCAACGGACCATATGCTTGAATAGGATGTTGGCCTTACAGCTTAAAGGGTCCGTTCTCTCTGCCCATATCCCTTCAGGAACGCTAAGGCATGGGGACGAACCAAGCGGTCAACCCAATCCATACGCTATAACCAAGGGAGCTCCCGGGAGGATCCTTTATCAAGTCCCTTTTGATTTAAGGACGTTTCTAGCTTCAAATACTTTTTTTTCCACTACAAATATTCAATGGGGCGTGCAAACTCCAAAAAAAATAGGGTATCCACCAAATCATAGATTTGGCGAACCCACCGCCATTTTTTTGGGCTTATTGCCCTTGTCACCCCATTTAGACCCTTGTATGTAAAAATAAAGTATTATGATTGATTTTAAAAAATACCGAGATAAGGCATACATGAAGTATGCAAGTCCAGATACTAAGGACCTTATAAGAAAGATACAAAATGACGCCCGAGATTCACCTTACTTATCATTAGATTTAAAAGAATTTATATTACTAGAATTTAAACACTATAACCTAAGCGAACTCCCAGAAATCATTGAAAATACAATTCGTTTTTTTCAAAAAGGAGATTATGATGAAATGTATGATATACTCAAACCACATTTTAACGACTAAAGTCTAAATAACCAATTAGCAATTACTTGAAAAAATATGCAATATTAACTTACATGGCATCTGGGATGTCATATGGAACCGCTCCAGATGAGTCTGGTCCCGCACGTTTGAATATTGGTGAGTCCAATACTTCTCACCGAAAACCTGACAAAGCAGCTCAAGATGTAATTAGAGATGAGGAAGGCAAAATCATCGTTTATTTGAACTTTTGTATGAAAGTTAAATCCAACCTATGCTTTCCAAAATCCACGGAACAATTACAAGAAGGAAGGAAACAAGAATACCAAACAGCCAATATTTTGCCTCAAAATCTTTCTGCTCTTTGGTTTCGTACCATCGTCTCCCATACTTAGACCCATAACTTACTATTTTTTGAGAATCTTTGATTTCTTCTTTCGTTTTTTTTCTCCAAGGTTTAAAAATAAATAGCCCAGATCCAATCAGTACGGTTAGCACGTAAACAATATCCGACCAATCATTTCCAGAAGTAATTCTCATCCTTTATTTATACTTTACGTTTATAATGATATTCTGTTTTATCATAGACAATTGAAGATGAATGGATAATAAATGTTCTGGAATCTTCTTTTAATAGTTCTCCAAAGGTAATTAGCTCATTGTTTTTCCATACTTCCACCATATTTTTTGTTTTAGTAGGGTTGCCATGGCGCGAAACGGCCTCAATCCCTTTCCATTTCCTCCATCATCCGGTCGAAAGTGGTAATCTTAGTGTAGAGCCTGCCCCCCAAACTGATTATGGGGCTGGACAGGGAATCCATCTCTTGGGGCGATCTGGACAAAAATTGGCCCAACTGTTCTTTTACTTCGGTGCTTTCATCTAGGGAAACACTTCTAAAAATGAAATTTCCGGCATTGAGCCGGCCCATAATGCTATCACAGGCGCTACAGCCCTTGGATGTATAGATGGTGATCTGCTTCTTTGGCCTGACCTTGGGCGGTGGGATGTCCAATACCTCGAACTCCTTTTTCAACGCTCGTTTTGATAAACTGTCATTGGTCTTTAGTGTTTTGGTGTAGACCGGGCGTTTGTCCCGAAATAAAATAATGGTCTTTAAGTGGACCTTTGATGCTGCGGGAACCCTGATCCATTTGGGTTTGGCGGCACTCTGTCTAAAATTGGTGCCCTTTACCTCAAATAGCACATCATAGTCTGTAAAGGTCCTGTTCTCGGCAAAAAAAGCGATCCGGTTCCTGGATTTGGTTTCCGTCACCTTGACCATGCCCGTCTGGGACCGTGCAAGGGACGTCGTAAAACAAAGCAATAGGGCAATGCATGTACCACTTCTCCAATATATGCCCATTACTGTCTGTTATAGGTAGCTGTTGTAACCAATCTCTTTTGATCGCCATTTTCAGTAAATTCCTCTACATACTCAATGACAAGCTGTGTCCCGCTCAAAGTAAATTCAATGGTGTCCGCATCGGTCTTTCCGTCATAGGTAACGGAAAGTATCTTTCCACTGATCGAATATGTTCCGATATCGGTCGATGTTTGAACAACAAGATCTCTATTATCCGAATAAGAGTAAGATTGAAGGTCACTGAATGTTCCGTCCGCATGGAAGGTAATTCTAATGAAGTTACCGGCATCAACGGTTTCCGTTATTGTATCGTCAGAAACATTGTTTGTAAACACCTCGGTTGAGCTTGAAGCCTCTAACCAAGTGCCCACTATGGACGGTTCTTTACAACGATGGTGTTCCATGTTATTGCTTTTGCTTGAAGTGGCAAACATTACCACTGTTAACAGAATCATTATCTTGCGCATAATGCCTATTCGTTCCCGCGATCTTTTCTCGGCTGGGTCTCTTCCCATAATTTTTTGAAGGCTTCATCTTTTTCAAAATGTTTCCACCATATTGATTTCACGAATGCTTTATCGGACGAAAATTTGTCTTGGACCAATATCCTGATATCCGCCATGAGGCTTTTCTTCTCTTCTTCCAGCCTTTGGTTCTCTTTCCGGATTTGTTTGTACCGTTTCCATCTGAAGTATCTACCTCTTCCCATTTCAAGAGTTGTTCAGCCGTCCAGTTAAAACCTCCATCCAAAATTCAAGCCGCCCCTTGGTTGCACCTCCCAACCAACAAAGTCATCGCTCGGCAATCCAAGGTTCCTTCCCAATCCCACACCTAAGTCTATAAGAAAACCGCTCTGACTTATCCATTTCCAACCAATTCCTGCGCCTATGGAGGTATCAAAAAAAGAACTTTCATTTGTTGTAAAAGAATCATTTATACTTTCGTAAAACCACTCTTCAAAAATGAAAAACTTCAAGAATCCTTCCGCATAAAATCCTCTGGCCCCGTAATCCTCTTTGGAAAAGAAATATTGTCTGTAGTAAGGTGTCAAAGAGTATTTTTCATAATCTGTATAACCATAATCATCCCCATCCAGGTTGACAAACAGGTCCACGCCGATTCCAGAGTATCGCCCCAAGATATACTCATACCTGGGACTAAGGGCCGGAATGGCTATTGCCGAGATAACGTCGATACTTATCTCGTTTCTTTTGGCCACGGAAAACTTCTCGATCCTCTTTTCCGAATCCGTGGGTTCATCCTCCTGACCAAAGGCACAGATTGAAATCAAAAAAGCAGAAGAAATAATCAAAAGGTCTTTCATATCACTGTATTTGTTATTCATTACTCTATTAAGAATCGTTTTCATAACAACGGGGACATTGTTGGCTAAGCCCCGTAAGCCAAGCCCCCGTCGTCGTACTAACACTAACAAATGAAAAAACTAACCTTGAAAATGAAAAGGCACTCAAGGGCCAACCTTGGGCACAGCCACTCCCATGAACACCAATCCCATTTAAGAAGATTGCCTAGGGTAAATCTCAATTTTTAATATGAAACTATGTGATAAAAAGTGTTGAAATCAGTTGAGTTGGGGACTGAAAAGGGGATTGGTGGGACAACAGGAATGTGCTTTTGGGCTTTTCGTCAAAAACTTCCTCCGGTTCCCTCCGGGAAATGCAGCTTAAGTGATGATGCTCTTTTCAATAAAAAGAGGCTAGCTAGCCCTAAACAATTCTAAATAATACTTTTTTTTTGGCCTTCATCGTAGATACGGCGTATTTGTTTCCTAGAGTACTTAAAATAATGATTTACAGAAAAACCAATTAGGGAATACCAATATAAATAATTCTTATGTCTCTAGATTAAATGTTGATTCATGAACATTCTTAGGGAACACTTTTTTATTAAATTTCACCTTAAGACCTATTTTCGCATATAGTTTGAAGATTTATGAACAAATGACATTGGATACTTGTAAATGAAGTTCATTAATATTTACATAAATTGTACCTTTATGACATCAAAGAAGAGCAAATTATATCTTCAAAGTTCTTTTTTTGGTTTTAGTGTACAATCAGGTGTGCATATTTTGAAAAAGTGAAATAAAATACTGAATAACAGTGATATACAAAAGGGTGGTTAAGTCTGCCACACCGCAACCGCTTTTCTCCATTACAAAAGCGTTATAGGCTCCACCCCGTAGGTTTTCAAAGAACGGTGTTCCCTGATAAATAAGGCCATCGAGGGAATATTCAAAATCTCCAGAATTGAGCGTTAAAATGGTCAAATCCCAGTGATCCGACACTGCTCTGTCTATAACCGGATTATCAATTTGTGAAAGTTGAATCGTTTTGGTGGCAGAACAACCATTTTCAGTTGTAACGATAACGGAATACGTACCTGGGGACACCACGATTATTTCTTTGGTGGTCTCTTTCGTGTTCCACAAATAGGAAGCATTGGTCAGATCTGCTGCTGATAGCGAAATTGATTGTCCTTAGCAGAAAGCCAAACTTTCGCCTTCCAACACAGGCAAATCAAAATAAACAATTGAAACTGCGGTTCGTGTGTTGGAAATACAATTTGTTGTTTTGCTCACTGCCTCCGCATAATAAGTGCCTGAAATTGTTGTGGAGTATAGCGCAGAATCCTCTGCCAATAGGTTGCCTCCAGTAGGTGCATCATACCAATTGACCAGGACATCGTTTGGAACCGAAACCTGAACGCCCCCGAGATTATCCACACATGGTTCCACATCACCTTGGCTTATGGGCTCATCTGGAATACCAACAATAGTTACATGAAAAACATTCGAAAAAACACTACAACTTGAATTTGCCAGATTAATGGCATCCTCGGCAACCTTTACCCTATAGAAAGTAATGGTGTTGAGAGGTGCTATGAAAATAGGAGTGGTTTCACCGATAAGGTCATTCCAATTTGTTCCATCCGCACTTTCCTGCCATTGATAGGCATGGGTACTGTAAACGGAAAAATCAGGGTCGGCGGTCAAAGTCGTTGTTATCGGTGCTTGACTTTCGCAAACCGTAATGGAAGTGCTGTTGGTGCTGTCTGTAAGTAAAATAGTATCACCGCAACTTTTGAATACGATGTCGTCAATGCCAACGTCATTGCCACATCCCCCGGCGCCGTTGTTCAACATTTTTAAAATGACCGAGGTTTGACCCGACAAAGTCTGGAATACCAGGGCATATTGTTCCCAAGTAGGAGAAGCTTTGTCAAAAATATCACCGGTATCACCGGTCGCCAATAACCGTGTGTTTGTATTGTCCCATGCTTCAAACTTTAAATTCACCGGGATGCCTCCTTGTAGCCCACAGCCAATACTTGTGCTCGACACCAGATTCATTATCCATGAGGAAAATTCATAAGAGGTGTTTTCACAAAGCCCGCTAACTGTACGTCGAAAAAATTTCCTAGGCGTATGGCTTGGCATTTACTATAAGTAATTTTCCATTGGTGTCGCCTGTATGGTCCGTGGTATCGAACCACACTCCTTGGTAATAATTGGTTCGACTCGAAATCGTATACTCTCCGTCGGCTGGCGCGCCGTCCACATAGGGATAAGTGGTAGTGCCAGGAGGTAGTGGAGGACCATTTTGGGTTCCCGTGCCAAAGGTTTCCGTAAAAATCGCATCGCCATAATTACCACCGCAAAAACCCAATTGTGCATTCGACTCCTGAAAAAAAAGACCAAATAAAACCAGAAAAAAGAAAAAATAAGTTCACATTCTTTTGATAAAATTTGCCTCGTATAGTAAGATGCTGATTAAGCTAAGATGGTTCTGTTAATATTGCTTTAAATCACAAATTAATCCTTATGCACAAAATATCCTATAAAAAGTGCCGGGGCCTATTAAAAATGGGATGTTAAATGGTGTTTTTGGGATAATAAGAGTGGGCAATCCCTTTTTATGGTTTGTTCGTCCCAGTTTTAATCGATATGGGCACATTTTATCGTCCGGTCCTGTACTAAAAATCGACCTTTGTTATCAACTAGTTTTCATCAATGATCAATGGAGTGATAATGTGAGGTTAAATTACCCATTGGTTTTATAGAGTGACGCTTTTTTAATTTAGTGAGTTTGAGTTAATAATAGCAGCGACGGGGATTTAAAGTAGCAATCCCCGTCGTTTTTCCCGTTTGGTATATATCCAGTTATTGCTTCAATACCAATACTTTCAAGGGAGCATTGGTTTGGAAACGCCCCGTCATCTTTTTCACAGGGTAAAAAATTACAGCAATCTAAAACATTACCACAAACGGCTTAAATAAAAGACGTTTTATATTTCTGATTTATCGAATAGACAGGTCCCTTATATCTTCTTATAAACAAATTCCCTAACCTGTTCATTGGCATTACTATCAGTGAATGTATATATAAGTTTAATGGTATAACTGTCTTCCAACAACAGTTTGATTCCAGAGATGTTTTTAAGTACTATGGTCTTTTCGTCTTTTACAACATATTCCAGCGTGCTCGTTTTGATAAATTGACATTCTGCATCAGTATCAAAAACAACCACGTCATTTCCTTTGGGAATTGTTGCCTTAATGCTTGCTGGAAAAGGATAACTTACGCTTACATTGTAGTCTAACAAATCTCTACGATTAAAGGTTTTTTTGTGCTGAATAAACTCAAAAACACTTTGGGGTTTAAATTCTATCGTGTTTTCTTGAAGGCAATCTTGGTCAGCGTCGATTTTCCACTTTCCCAATACAATTTGAATTACCTCTGTTCCATCAAAAGTGTTGTCATCATCGTCATCTGTTTCCTGGCCATCGGTTTCGAGATTGTCCGTTGCTTCTTCCGCATTTTCCTCTAACTCTGCATTGTCACTTCTAATAAAAACATCTATTTGGTCTTGTTCCCCGTTACCATTGGTAACCTTGGAAGTAATCTGTAGGGTATCGTCAATCAACTCGATTTCAGAATCAAAATTAAAAAAAGTGACCCTGTTCAAACCAATGACCGTATAGTTCCCGGATTGCGCATCTGTTCGAGAACAAAGATCTGTGGAGCCACTTCCCAATTTTAAAAAAGTTAATTCATAAGTACCATCTTGATCAAAAGTGGCCGTTGAATTTTTTAAGCATTTGAATTCAGATGGTGAAACGTTTTCATTGTCAATAGTGCTACTTACCAATTTCCAATCTCCAACCAATTTTTCTTTAGTGGCCGTTATCTCCTCACTGTCTTCCGGCTTGGCATCATCATCGGAATTACACGAAAAAAATGCTAGCGCAAACAGCATGAACAATAATGGGTTATAAGTTTTAATACGTATCATTTTTTTATCGATTTTTATATATGATCTGAATTTTTTAGTAATTACTATAACTGTTCTTTTGGTTTTCAATATGGCCATTTTGAGTTAGAAATAATGGTTTTACAATTATAGGGATTAGTATAGTTTTCATATTCATGTTATGTTTTATTTTATTCATTATTGTACTACCATTTGGATGGTACATAGGTTACTCATTATAGATCCCCAATCTATGATGCATGTGCGTCTTACTTAATCAACCGCTAAACAAAACGTATGGAGTAACCTAAATACACTCATTATACCACCCATTGAATCATACCGACTCTCTATACGACCGGTAGTATTACCCTTGCTGCTTCTATATATAAACTGTGCACCTATATATACACCTTCATAGTTTATAATCGGGTGCTTGCCTCTCCATCCTGTATCTGTGTTTGTTTTCCCGCCGAGATTCGAAACTTCAACATCACTTCGTGGTTTCCCCTACTATAATTACTTATTGGCGTCAAGGAAGCGTCATAGGCATAGCCTATTTGCAAACTATTTGCAATTTTAAAGAATACCAGGGTACTTACGGATTCCTTTAACCTGTAGCTGAGACCAAATCCGACCTTATCGTACAGGTCGAAGGTTCCATTGATATCCATAGAGAAAGGCACTTCGCTGATTACCCGTGTTAAAAAAGAAGGTGTAAAGGTCATATTCTTGTTCAAGGGAAAATGATAGCCCGCTCCCATAAAAAATTGCATTTTATCGGTGGCCTGTGTTGCAATGCCCGATTCCTTTTCGTATCTCTCTGTTTTTAGAAGGGCCGGTGCGGATATATTTATATAATAGCTTTCTCCTCTTAAATAGGCACCGACTCCGACATTTGGATTGAACACACTTACATCTTCTGAAAAAAGCGGATCGTTGTCAAGTTCAGTATCTGACAGATTTATGTTTACGGAAGAGCCTCCGGCTTTAAGCCCCAAAAACAGGTCCAATGTTTCCTCCAATTGTAGCTTATAGGAGAAATCAACAAAAATATCGGTTTCCTTGAGCACGAACACACTACTGTTGACAACTGAAAGGCCCAGCCCGACCTTGTCGTCCATCCCCGCTTTTCCGCCTATTGGGCTGCTCAATGAAAAACTCAAGGTCTCGGGTGCGCCGTCAAGACCCGCCCACTGTACTCTATAATTTGAGGTAAACTCTAAGTTTTCGCTGACCCCCGCATAGGCAGGGTTGATGATGTTCATGTTATAATTATACAGTGTAAATGTTACATCCTGCTGGGCATGGGACTGAATACACCATATCGAAATTGCTATAAAAAAAAACTTGTTTTTTCTCATTCTTATATATATGTAATCGTTATGTAAAATTTGACTCCAAATATTTGGGGTTAAAATTATTTTCATTGGCTGTTCAAAAACATGGATGATTCGTTATTCCGCATGGATATTTTTCCCATGGATTGCCTATGTTGAACGGAACCAATGCCAGTCATTCTGGAAGTAAAGATCAATCCTTATATGGTCAATCGCAGTTAAAATGTGTTGAGCAAGCTCAAAAAAGGGATATAATAAAGGAAAATTGGGACGAGACCAATGAACGGTTGCCCAAAGCCTCCATATCCTGTAAAACTTTTATTCACGCCAACACTCAGTAATTCACATAGATCATTTTAGCCTCGTGGCCCAGCCCCGATTCGTTGTAGTCTATAACACATACATAGGTGCCCACGGGCACCAATCCGCCTTCATGGGTGCCGTCCCAACCATCACCGGGCCTGCCATAATGGGCGCTGAACAGCAAGCGTTGGCTCAGGTCGTATATCTTCAACACGTTGTTCTTATATTGTTCAAGGCCTTCGATTATCAAGGTATCGCCAATGCCATCGCCGTTAGGGGAAATCCCTCTATTAAAATTTACAAGAGGCGAGCCGGAACCGGGCCTACAATTGCCAGTCGCTTCAACGGTCACCAAAGCTGTTGCCGTAGCGTTTTCTGTTCCATGGTTTGCAGTAAGGGTAACCGTTACAGGAGTGCGCACATCGTCACAGGTAAAAGCATCCCTGTCAAGACTCAGTTCCGGGGTGTTGCCACAGCCATAAACCGAACCATTGTCCACATCCTCTGGCAAGATGGTCGCCCGCCCACCCGCATCCAGCTGAACGGTGATATCTTTTGCAATGGCCACCAGGTAGTTCGGATCCTCTTCCACTGTTACCGTGGCGGTTGTCGTAGCGCTTTCTGTGCCTTGGTTTGCAGTAAGGATGACCGTTACAGGAGTGCCCACATCGTCACAGGTAAAAGCATCTCTATCAAGACTCAGTTCCGGGGTGTTGCCACAACCATAAACGGAACCATCGTCTATTTGTCCT
Organism: Allomuricauda sp. R78024; assembly: GCF_044596045.1. Taxonomy (NCBI): domain Bacteria; kingdom Pseudomonadati; phylum Bacteroidota; class Flavobacteriia; order Flavobacteriales; family Flavobacteriaceae; genus Allomuricauda; species Allomuricauda sp. R78024. Next base: position 1,359,688 of record NZ_CP138995.1, on the reverse strand, counting down.
GGACTGATGGAAGCCTGCCCATCGGCATCCAGCTGAACGGTGATATCTTTTGCGTTGGCCGTAAGGTTGCCCAAATACTCTTCCACGGTCACCAAACCGGTTGTCGTAGCGCTTTCTGTTCCATGGTTTGCAGTAAGGGTAACCGTTACAGGAGAGCCCACATCATCACAATCAAAGGTGGCTATATCCAAACTCAATTCTGGGGTGTTGCCACAGCCATAATTGGAACCATTGTCCACCATATCGGGCGAGATGATGGCCTGTCCGTTGGCATCCAACCGTACAGTGATGTTTTTTGCAATGGCCACGAGGTTGTCCAAATTTTCCTCAACGGTCACTATGGTAGAGGCACTTGCCGAGTTTTCACGCTCATCGGTTACGTAGAGTGTCACTTGATGATTGCCCAGATCACCACAGTCAAAGATCCTATCGGTTTCATTGCCATCGGCATCAAAACTGAACATAAGATTTTCGGCCACAGTAATGTTGTCCGTACTTCCATTGTCCAATTGAGTTGCGAAAAGGGTGACCTCATTATTTCCATCCAGTGTCAGGGTAATCGGGGCCAATGCAACCGTAGGAGCCTCGTTGTCGTCTATAGTGTTTCCTGTGATGATTAGTGAATAGTTCTGAAATCCGCCTGAAAGTGAACCCTTGTGCGTAACAGTAACGATATAACTCCCACTGGCTTCTTTCACATCAACTCGTTCATATGGATCTACCTTGTTATCTCCCTGATCATTGGCATCTACTCCTGTCAACAGATAAGGGAAGAAGGTACTGGAGGCCTGGGTCACTCTAATGTCCAGGTCATTGACCAATGCCGGTGTGGAGTTGTTGGGAGTGTTATAGGGCGTAGCTGTTCCGGGAGGATCAGTCCATGAAATGGAAGCGATCAAATCATTGACTCCATCTGCCTCAACTGGCAAGGAGTATGATTGGCCCGAGGTTAAGGTGAGCTCATGGATGATAGAAGTTACGCCATTGGCTGTAATTGCCTGCGCTGCGGCTTTTGCATTGAGCAGTCCCCAGCCGAAGATGGCATCAGGCCCTGCCATGCCCGCCTCGTCCGCGGTATGCAAGGCCAGGCCTTTCAGTGTGGCCGCTCGCATGAACGAACCATTCAGATTATTGTAGTGTTGCTGTAGCAGTAACAGGCTTCCTGTTACGTTTGGAGCCGCCATGGAAGTTCCTGTCCTAGATCTATAGTCCGCATCACTGTTGACCTCCGTGGAGTATACGCCCGTTCCATTCCCGGTAATATCTGGTTTGATCCTGAAATCATCCGTAGGCCCCTGACTGCTTCCCGAATTAATAGAGACACTTATCAATGAGCCATCGGGTGCAACGTTAGCGTCTTGTGCGTTAGCCACCACTAGATGGTTTTTGGCTGTTTGCCAGCCCGATAACTTGTCAAAATTTGGATTACCATTTAAAGGAAGGAAATTGCCGCTATAGTTTCCGTCATTTCCGGCAGCAAACACAGGCAGGTACGCAGGGGCATTGTACATCAATTCATCCCAGGCCCTTGCCGTATTCTCATATGCTCCAAAGGACCACGAGGCTACGTAGCTGACATCCCATCCATAAGAGTGGTTGGATAAGAGCGTGCCCGCACCCGCAGCGGTGATTGCTTCTGTGAGGTCATTGTCCCAATCGTGGGTGAACGCTTGTGCCAGGGGAGCCATGCCTTTGGCGTTTGGCTGTACACCGGCTGCCAGAATGGTCCCGGTGACGTGTTGTGCATGCCAGCTATTGGCGTTCAGTGCTGTTACACCATCATTAATGATCACTCGACTAGAGTCGACCTGGTGATTAAATTCTTGGTGGGTGGGTTGGGTAGGACCACCATCCCATACATAAACTTTCATGCCTTGCCCGTTTAAATCAAGCTCCAGAGAACCACCTGTATTCAAGTGATTTGTACGCGTTGACCTGGCGGCAGCTACGTTATACAGTGTATAATAAATGGGGCTGCCATCATCTCTGACCCCCATGAGTTCATCGAAGGTGCCATCGGCATTGTACTTAATTGGCTCCCATCCATATATTCTAGCCAGCGCTAGCGCTTCCTGTTTATTTGCACGAGCAGTAGCAGCAAATTCCTTAGCCATTGCCTGAAGCTTGCTATGATCGTAATCCCGGATAATCGCATCACGCTGAATGGCTGTCTGGGCCTGCACTAAAGAATGGGAAAGAAGGACCACTATTAGTAGTATTAACTTTTCGAAATTCAATATGTTATTTTGTTTCATATCTTCCTTAAAAATTACACATATAGTTTTTTAACATTACTCCCTTTATCCCTTAAAAGTGTACTGTTATTTTTATAATCATCACCCAGATGCTTTCGTGATTCTATACCCTCAAGAATGAATTCAGATATATTTAATTCTAAACAGATTGGGTTACTGATAAATTCGCTTCTTCTCTTAATTCCTTTAAGGATGGCGAATACTACCTGTAGTAATTGCTTTTTCATTTGAACGGTTTTATTTTTTTAATATTAATTCAAATTAAAAAAGACCATATAGGTGGAATATTCAATAATTAGTGCCCAACTCCTTTTAAAACTGGGATGTAACAGGGTGTTTCTGGGATTTTGGAAAAGGGAATCGAGCGATTCCCTTTGGTGGTCTGTTTGTCCCGGTTCTAGCCGATATGGGCACTTGTTTTTCTTCAGGGATTGTACTAAAACTTCACTTTTGTTTCCAACAAAAGGCTATCCAATAAAAAGTATGGGTGATGGAAGAGGGCCAAATCGACCACATTCCGCTTGGATATTTTTCCCATGGATTGCCTATGTTGAAGAACCATAAAGGACCGATCATTCTAGAAGTAAAGTTCAATCCTTGTATGGTCAATCGCAGTTAAAATGTGTTGGGCAAGCTCAAAAAATTGGACCATGATAAAGGAAAACCGGGACGAAGGCCAAATGAACGGTTGCCCAAGCCTCCATATCCTGTAAAACTTTTATTCACGCCAACACTCAGTAATTAACATAGATCATTTTTGCCTCGTGGCCCAGCCCCGGTTCGTTGTAGTCTATCACACATACATAGGAGCCCACGGGCACCAGCCCGCGTTTATCGGTGCCGTCCCAACCATCGCCGGGCCCGCCATAATGGGCGCTGAACAGCAAGCGTTGGCTCAGGTCGTATATCTTCAACACGTTGTTCCTATATTTTTCAAGGCCCTCGATCACCAGGGTATCGCCGCTGCCATCGCCGTTGGGGGAAAAACCCCTATTGAAATTTACAAGGGACGACGACTTACCACAACTGCCGGTCGCCGCCTCAACGGTCACCAAAGCGGTTGCCGTAGTGCTTTCCGTGCCATGGTTTGCAGTAAGGATGACCGTTACGGGAGTGCGCACATCGTCACAGGTAAAAGCATCCATGTCAAGGCTCAGTTCCGGGGTGTTGCCACAGCCATAAACCGAACCATCGTCCACATCCTCTGGCAAGATGGTCGCCCGCCCACCGGCATCCAGCTGAACGGTGATATCCTTTGCAATGGCCACCAGGTAGTTCGGATCCTCTTCCACTGTTACCGTGGCGGTTGTCGTAGCGCTTTCTGTGCCATGGTCCGCGGTAAGGATGACCGTTACAGGAGTGCCCACATCGTCACAGGTAAAAGCATCCCTGTCAAGACTCAGTTCCGGGGTGTTGCCACAGCCATAAGCGGAACCATTGTCCACATCCTCTGGCAAGATGGTCACCTGCCCATCGGCATCCAGCTGAACGGTGATATCTTTTGCAATGGCCACCAGGTAGTTCGGGTCCTCTTCCACTGTTACCGTGGCGGTTGCCTGCAAATTGGTGGAATTGGGCATATCTGTTGCATTTGCAGGGACATCAATGGCAATGGCGCCATTACAGGATGTTGGGGTCACCTCTACGGTATATATGGAACCGCTGCCCGTAAAATGGTCTGCCGTGGCATTGCCGCCCAGATCAATGTCGTCCACCGTAAAACCTGTCACATCCAGATCGAACTGAAAGGTGACCGTAAAGGGCGATAGATTAACTGTTTCGGCGGGAGCATCTATTGAGACCCCAATCTCTTCCTTGATGGATTTGAACCCGTTCCACCCATTATCCAGATAATCTTGTCTCTTGCCCGTGGGCACCACAAGGTCGATTTGGTGGCGGTTCGCATTGGCAAAGGCAGTTGCATCGAGTACCGGTGGATCATTGGCCTCTACCGTCACCAACGCAAGGCCCGGGTTGTTATGAAAGGCGAAGCCATCTATACGTTCCACACCGCCCGGTAGGGTAACCGCTGTCAATTGGTTGTCACTAAATGCCCCTTCCCCGATACTGGTGACACTGGATGGAATCCCAACATCGGTCAGTCCCTTGTTCTGAAGGGCTCCTTTTCCGATGGCGGCCACCGTGTAGGCGTACTCGCCATCATCCGCCGTTTCGGGGATGGTGACGGCCGTGTCCGTACCGGTATAGCCCACCACCATTACCTCGGTTCGGGAGGTAATTCCGTATATGATGTTATCAACGGTAAAGATCCCGTAGCTGATGGACCTGAACCCGTGCCACCCATTGTCCAGATACTCCTGTTTCCTGCCCATGGGCACCACAAGGTCTATTTGGCCGCGGTCCGCATTGGAAAAGGCAAGCTCATGGAGGGATGGGGGATCGTCGGCCTCCACCGTCACCAGGTGAAGGTCCGGGTTCCTCTGAAAAGCATACAGATCTATGGTTCTTACATTGCCCGGTATGGTCACCTCTTTTAAATCGTTTTGATAAAATGCCTGTTCCCCGATATATTCCACATTGGCCGGTATGGTCACCTCTTCTAGATCGTTTTGGGCAAAGACCCACTGCTCAATTCTAGTGATACTGTTCGGTATGGTCACCTCGGTCAAGCCGCAAGTTCCAAATGCCCGCTGCCCAAGGCTGGTCACACTTTCCGGAATCTCGACACCGGTCAATCGGTTTTGCCAAAAAGCATCTTCCCCGATCGATGTCACGCCATCGGGGATGTCGACCTCGGTCAATTGGTTCCCCGCAAAAGCAGAATTCCCGATATGGGTCACCGTATCGGGTATATTGACGCTGGTCAATGGGGCAGAAGAGTACCTATTAAAAGCATTGTCCCCAATGGAGGTGACCGTATACGTCTTTAATACGGGCGTACGGGAGTAAGGGATTTCTGTGGGAATCTCCAAGTGACCATCTGTAAAGACCATAACTTCTTCACCATCAACAACGACCGTAATGTCTTCATTATCGGCAATTCCAAAGTTAAAGTCATGTAACTCCATTTCATTGGGGTTTAACGATGTGACTTTCCAAAGGATGCCGTTACTGTTATGGAGCTGCCCTACGAGCGGAGTAAGGGACTTGAAACCCGTCCATCCTGCATTTATATAAGATTGCGCCCATGCGCTAGGCCCTTCTATCACCACGTTTACGCGATCGTGGCGTTGTGGATACTGAAAGGCATCCGGAGCCAACGTCGGTGGATTCTCACCTTCCATGACCACAAATGCATGCGTGGAAGCATAAAGGGCCCTGGATCCAATACTTCTTATACTACTGGGTATATGAATGCTAAGCACACCTCCCTTCTTAAAAGCACCATCGCCTATGGCGGTCACGTCGTAGGTACCCCCATCAATATTCACCTCTGAGAGAATGATCGGATTATGATCGACGCCATTGGAGTTGGACACTATGTGGTCGAGCACCGTTGCTTCGTTTGGAGCGCCAAGAAGTCCGTATACAATTCTATTAATGGTAGTAATTCCGGCAGTGATATTCACAAAACCTATGTTGTCCTTCCAGCCTGCATCTTCATAAGCTTGTATGGCGGAAAAGGGCACCACTAGGCTCATTTTTCTGGCAAAAGGGCTAGCAAAGGCTGTTTCATGAATTTCTGGTGGGGGATTGCGCTCGCATCTCACAATGGGAATGTCTGTGCTTCCAAAAAAGGCCCCGGGCCCGATATATTCCACAGAGGCCGGTATGGTTACCTCATTTAGAGGGTTTCCTGAAAAACCCCACCTCCTGATATGGGTGACACTGTTCGGTATGTCCACCTCGGTCAAGGCGTTGTTAGTAAAGGCCCCCAGCCCGATAAGGGTCACTGTGTTGGGTATGGTGACACGCGTCAGTCCCTTTCCAATAAAAGGTCGGACGAGATTACCTTGAAAAACATCGGTATCCTCACCAATGGCGGTCACCGTATAGGTTTCGTCATCATAATCGACCGTTCCGGGGATGTCCACCTCTGTGGCCGTACCTTCATAAACCACGATCATTACTTCGGGAGAAGCGATAGAGGTAATTTTGTATCTGATGTTATCAACGTCAAATTGGTCCCCTACACTTTGGCCATATGAGGTAAGGCTCGCCAATACCATAAAGATGGCGGACATTATCAATTGTAGTTGTTTTTCCATAATTTGATGCTTTTTGACTTTATGAATATTATTTCTAAGCAAATAATGACCGTACAAGGGAAATATCCAATAATTAGTGTCGAACCCTATTGAAAATGGGATAGAACAAAGTATTTTAGGGATAATGTAGCGGGCTGGCACAATGCTACTCCCGTAAGGGAAAGAAGAACCGTCTGTGTCCAGACCAAGGATAACAAAACGAATGAAAAAAGTGCTGTGTTAAGAATCTTTCTTGGAAAGAATTATAAAGATTTTGAGATAAAACAATAAGTTACATTACTTCGGAATATCCCTAAATAAACCCTTGAAGTGCTCCTAAGTGTGCTTAGCATAAAATCTCAAATTTGAATCTTTACCCCTTCCTTTGCCATAAAACTCCAAGGATTTCGATAACCACATACAATCAATGCAATATTGTTATCGTAAATTCTATTGCCTTTAAGTTTTATGATCTCATTATCAATGAAAAACGTATTGATGGACTCATCTTTGGATTTATAATACCTTTCCCATTTATCGGTAATATCAATGGGCTCATAATCCAATAGGGCAAGACAATGTTTTGTGCCGAACTTAAGTTCCACCCCTCTTTTTCCGTATATATTTTGTAAAAAGTCGGCAATAGATATGCTCTTGCCCGACTCCGTAGGCCCTAAATTCGGACAATGATTCTTGAAAAGCTTGGTAAAGTGCTCGAAGACTTTTGGAGAGCTGATCATGGATAGTCCCACTGTTCTTTTTATGCAATAGTAATGGCTTATATTCTTTTGGGCGTACCAATGCCCCGTGCGCCAAATGACCCCGCCCTGGTAATATTTATTCTTTAGTACTTGGCCGAACTGGACGACCGGAATTCTTTTTGTAAGGAAGGGGGTCTTTAACCTGTCCATTTTGTAATAGCTGGCCCCCAGAACGATGCCATGGCTTTTCAAAAGGACGATATTAAAACCATAGGCACTTGATAGCCTATGACTTATGTACTTGTCGTTAACTGTGGGATAGTACCGCTCAAACAGGGCTTTCACCTGACTTCTTTCTTTGCGGGAAAGTTCACTGGGCTTTCTTTGAATAAATTGGGACATGATCAATAGTAATTTGAGGTAATGTTAACAATATGGGTAAATGACGCTGTAGAAAAAGAAAAAAGTAAGCGAAGTGCCCTCTGGACTTGCCAAAAAAGCCTTAGGTCAATCCTTGACGGTATAGCGCTCGGTATCGGAATACCAATCTATATGACCTTGTACCAAAGACTCTAAACCGGCCGTGTATTGTTGCAATGACTTCCGCTTTTCAAACTTTGGCAACCGTTCTTTAAACTCAAAATAATCCTCCATTTCTATAGCGCACATCTTTTGTGCTTTTTCAATGGCCTCTTCAATTGAAATATTATGTTCGTGCTTCAAACAAGTAATAAGATTTGTTGTCCCCTCTTTCAATTCTTTGGCCACGCTACGAATATCATTGTCCCAACAAACACGATTGTTTGCCATTGTTATCATTTGCCGAAAAGGAAGGTCTTTTAAAAACGATACATCTGCATCGATTTGATGGAACATTCCGATCAAATCAAAACAAGTATATACCGCTCCAGAGAATAGCCTCATTTTGTTATATGAAGAAACGCTATTTATGGTATTGTACATACGATTTTTAGCCTCCCAACGTGTTGCGTTAAGATATAGCCGTACATCTTCGCAAAATGTAGCAATCCATTTTTCAGTGGTAATATCGTCCAATTGCTCTCGAATATGAAGCAGGCCACGGTGCAAGGGACCACTTTCGCCAGGCATTTTTTTATGCAATAAAATGACCATGAATTCATTGTGCAGGACAAGCAAGCTATCGGGCCGATCTCTTAATTGGGAATCGTCACAGATATCATCATGACAAAACAACCAGGTAAACCATTCGGTTGCGAAACACAGTTCTTCTTTTGTTGCCCATGGGTAGGCTCGGGCAGTCAATATCCAAATCTTGGAAATTTCTAAGCGTTGGTAATTTCTATCATTTTTTTTTACGAATTCAAACTTTAAAGCCCAGTCAAGACAATGTTGGCGCGCATACTCAAAATTTGGATTTATGGAAGGCTTTATAAACCAAGTTTGGGGTTTTGGTTCTGAATGAGGCATAGGTCATGGGGATTAGTGACATGGATATAAATTGACAATACAACTTAAAAGACCAAGATGTTTTTTTAAGGGTTCACCATGAAATTACATGTCTTGGATATTTTGAACCATGGACAATTTGCCATTTAACAAAATGATGGGATTTTTTTGGGTAATTTTTAAAAAGGCCCGAACGGCTCTTTATTTATTGTATTGAACGCTATGATCAAGTCGTCTTCGTTTCACTTCCACAAATTGTTGGACCTGCTCCCAGCTATCTGTCGTAAATGTAAAAACTGGCCTTGTTTCCAAGGCAGACCATTCTATCGAACCCAAGCTTGAAATCGTTTTTAACAAATTCGTCATCTTCACTATACCTGATAATAAGCAGTGCTAAAAACAGTAGATAATAAATGTGTCTCATAGTGTGGATCTTTACGCCGTGATTTTGATTTACTCCATTTAGGGTAAGCCCAATCTAAATCTAACACAAGAACCTTAATCTATTTATTATGAAGAGAACTGTTATCTCTGTAGCTACAATTATTGCTGTTACTTTTTTATCATCTTGTACGGACGATGATTATACTATGGAAGAAACCGCAACAAATGTCGACGGATTTTGTACTTAATGTGCGCGAATGCTCAGTAGGTCTTACAAGACCGTGCAGTTCAGCTGTAATAAGCGAAGTAGATGATATAGTTCTTTTCATCTTATCGTATTATAGCGAAGAAGGGATGGTTTTCATTACGACGGGGACTTTGTAAATCAAGTCCCCGTCGTTGGTCTAACCCTACATAAAAAGAAAACTAACCTATAAAATGAAAAGGGTCTTCGAAGGTCAACCCCATAGCATAATACCTCCCGTTAAAAACCAATTATCATTAAGAGGATTGCGTTCAACAAATCTAAATTTATAACATAATACCATGCCACAAAAAGTGTTGGAGCTCTTAAAATTGGGGACGAAAAAGAGGATTGGGGGGACAATGGAAATCTTCGTACAAGGATGGGACAGCCCCGATATTTTAATCCACACGGATTGCCCCGACCTTTTTGCGGGCCGGTTGCCGATACCCTTTGCCTAAAACCTGTCGTCCCTGACGAGTTCCCATCTTACCAGGGGAAGGTTTTCGTAACGGTCGTCCAGTACCATGATGGTACAAGGTACCAAGGGGTATGTATTCAATGTCTCATAAAAACCTTTTTTTAGGTGAGGGGGTTGTTAAGGTTAACGCTTCAGTGCAAAGTAACCTTTAAACTCTTTTCGGACACCATCCTCGGTATCATAGGTGAGACTGAACCAATAACTTGATGAAGGGGCTTTATTTCCTCCAACAGTGCCGTCCCATCCCGTTTCATCCTTGAACTGATGCTGAACCGTACCAAAACGATCAAAAATCTTTATTTCTGGATTATCGATTTCAAATAGATTCGCAATCTTCCAAGTATCGTTTACTCCATCACCATTAGGTGTGAAAAATCGGGGGTAATCTACGATATAGAACTTCTTGGAAACGATACCGCATTCACTTTGAACATAAGCAATATGATCTCCCGGAGCCAAATTGGAAAAAACATTGTTCTCTTTAAATGTAGATCCATCCAAGCTGAACATATACTCACCTGGTCCTTTAACATCTAGGGAAACGGAGTGGCTATTACTGAACAGATCACTCAAAATATTCACCTCAAAAAGCGTGGGCGGTCCGGAAGCAGTTACGTTTGTGGACAAGGATATGTCGTCACAATTATACAGCAGGTTTTCAACCACAACATGATAAATTCCCGGCTCGGTGGGAACAAGGGAAGGTTGACTTTCATTTGCTATCAGGTTTTCGGCACTTACCGAGTTGCGGTACCAATTAAAAGAATAATCCGCTAAGGAAAGCTTTGTGTCCATTTGGGGACGAGGCTCAAGAAGATTACCTTCACCATCCAAACATAAAAGATATTCTTCTTGTAAAGTGGATGAAAGATTAAATGGAAAAGGATCTATATACTCGATTTCCACACGGCCTTCAAGTATACAATTAGCGGAAAACTCCACTTCCACCTCATAGATTCCATCCTCGTTCACCGATACTATGGGCATGTCATCAAAAAGGTGCAATTGTATACCATCTTTAAACCATCTGTAATGGGCTTCATCAGAAGCGGTGGCGTCCATTTCAAAAATTTCTCCTTTACATAGGGGATTGCCGTTTCTTATAGTTCTGTTTTCCCCTAGGGATACATCCACGGAAAAACTCCCTGCTTCCAAAAAAACGGCAGAATCCAGGAAGGAATCCAAGTTATCGGATATGACGAGTTTTATGGTATACGTTTCTCCGGGGTTTACCAAGGATTGTGCCACCAAATTTGTTGTGTTTCCAGTCATCGATATTGCGGAATTATCTCCGTTGATGCCACCAAAATACTCTTCATTACTGGCTTCGCATCCATTGGGACCGGGTACACCAGGCCTAATACTGGTTGCTGAAACGGGGGCTTGCGACCCCGGAACCAGCGCAAGATTGGACGAGACACCATTAGAATCTGTTAAAATAAAAGCAAATACATCAGAATATACACACTGATAAACAAAAGAATATTCCTCGGAAGCAAAAAGGAAATTAAAACTCATGAAGTTTGCTTTGGGAATAAAATCAAATTCTATGTAGGAAGCATTAAAAAGATTAAATACTCCTGTCGCAGTGGACAAATCGGAATCACCGCTCCATAGTTCGTTCCACGAAGACTTAATGTCATTATTTGGCCCAACGGCATCAATGGCCCTACCTGTGGAAATCACAATACCTTCCCTATAAGGAAAGTTATCGCCATTGAACTCAAAATAGCCAATACCGTTTATACCATAGTCGGTACCGGTGGAAAATCTGTAGTTGGAAGTCTCAGCGCAATTCCTGTCCACCAACACCTCGGTTACCAAACGCTCCACAGAATAGTTTGGGTCCACAACAATTTGCCCAAAACAAGGTGCGCAAATGCAACTGATCAGTAAATATAGGACTGATGTTCTTTTCAAAATACGTTGGATTAGCTATCAAATTATACGTCCAAATTGGAACAAAATCGATGTAATCGGGTATCGTTTAATTGCACTTTCCAATCCAGGGTTCAATACCTTCTGAAAACGGAATCGTTTACGGACGTGTCGAACACTTTACTGGGTGTATTCCCGTATATCCAGATCGTATCGTTCTCTGAAAAGTTCAAATTAGGGGTCACGTTGGTTTTGAAGGGATTGTACTCAAGAAAAACAAAATCGTTACCACATTGAAAAGCCATTAAAAGAGGTACTACCCATAAAAATTTTAGTTTGTTCTTGAATATTATACTCAGTATTTTTTGTTTTACAAGCGTTTCCATGGCGCAAAACGGCCTTAATCTTTTTCCATTTCCTCCATCATCTGGTCGAAAGTGGTGATTCTGTTATAGAGCCTGCCCCCCAAACTGATTATGGGGCTGGACAGAGAATCCATCTCTTGGGCCGATCTGGACAAAAATTGGCCCAACTGTTTTTTTACTTCGGGGTTTTCATCCAGGGAAACACTTCTAAAGATGAAATTCCCGGCTTTAAGCTGGCTTACAATGCTATCACAGGCATCACAGCCCTTGGATGTATAGATGGTGATCTGCTTCTTTGCCCCAACCTTGGCGGGCGGGAGATCCGGCACCTCGGACTTCTTTTTCCTTGCCCGTTTTGATAAACTGTCATTGGCCCTAAAACCAAGGGGTTCCGGTATCGGTTGAATCTGAGGTTTGACCCTCATATACTCTTGCCAGCGGTATGATTCCAGAACATCCACCATTACCGAGGTTTCCAGACTTGATACGCGCCTTAACAACTGGTATTTGGTTTTTGGGGATAAACTATCGTCCCGTTCAACAGCACGTTTTTTGACCAAGAATCGAGCAACGGTGGATTGGAACTCCAATGCTTGATCGACCCCCATTACCAAATACGGTTGATACTTGGCAGTGATGTCCCTGGCTTCAAAACGGATTTTCCGGTCAATTTGCAATGCATAATACGTCTGTCCCTGTAAGAAAGGGACCGATAATAGAAATAGGCCAAAAGCCAGGGCGGTACGCATAAAATGTCGATTGGTTACCACGATCTTTAATAATGGACGCGCATATCCTACTGCTCCAGTATATGCTCATTACTCTCTATGTAAGTCGATATTGTAACTAATCTCTTTTGATCGCCATTTTCAGTAAATTCCTCTATATATACAATGCCAAGATGTGTCCCGATCAAAGTAAATTCAGCTGTTTCAGTATCGGTTTCTCCGTCATAGGTAACAGAAAGTAGGTTCCCAAAAGTCGAATAGGTTCCAGAATCGGTCGATTTTTTAACAATAACATCTCCATTATCAGTATAAGAGTAAGATGAAGAGTTACTAAATGTTCCATCTGCATTGAACGTAATTCTAAAGACATTATCGGCATCAATGGTTTCTGTTGTGATACCGTCCGAAACATTGTTTGTAAACTCCTCTGTTGAGCTTGAAGCCTGTAACCAAGTGCCTACTACGGGCGGAACATACTCTTCGCTATTGCATGAAGTGGACAGTGTTGTCGCAAATACCACAACTGCCAAAAGAATCATTGTTTTCATTTTTCTTGATCTGTTCATTTTTTTAAAATTTAGGGTTGTTGATTTAATTGATATCAATTAGGTAGCGCTTGTTTATGTTGATCGGTTCCCACGGTCTTTTCCCGGTTGAATCTCTTTCCAAAGTTTTTTGAAGGTTTCCTCTTTTTCAAAGTGTTTCCGCCATTTTGACCTCACAAATACCTTGTCGGGAGAAAACTTGTTTTGGACCAATATCTTGATATCGGCCATGAGGTTTTTCTTCTCTGCCTCCAGCCTTTTGTTATCTTCTAGGACTCTTCGTATAATTTCCTTCATATCCATTGTTCTGATTACAGGTTGGCTATTCAAATAACTTCGAGCAATGGCCCGGTCAATGCTCTCTGCCTTAAAATGGACATCCCTCCAGGTCAGGGAAAGTTTTTTAACGGCGGGGACTTTGTAAACCAAGCCCCCGTCGTCGTCTTAACTTAAAACTAACCTAGAAAATGAAAAAGGCCTTCGAAGATCAACTCTTGACACAGTCACTCCCATGAAAACCAATCCCATTTAAGAAGATTATCTTTGACAAATCTTAATTTTTAACATAATATCATGCCATAAAAAGTGTTGAAATCGGTTGAATTGGTGACGAAAAAGTAGATTGGTGGGACAATGAAAATCTACTTTTGAACTTTTCGCCGATATTAAAGGCCATTTCGTCAAAAATACTCTGGGTTCCCCCTGAGAAACTTAGCATAGGTGGTCAAGCCCTTTTTCATTAAAAAAGAAATTGTCAATCCTTTTTTTGATTTGACTTTCCTGATGACCGTATGCATCAATAAATATGATAGGGCGGAATGTAAATTCCGCCCCACGTCTTTTGAAAAACCTCTTTACTTTTCCAGTTATTGCCACCAATCGTTGGAGAAACGGAAGGACCATCAGTAATTCACATATATCATTTTTGCCTCGTGGCCCAGCCCCGGTTCGTTGTAGTCTATCACACATACGTAAGAGCCAACGGGCACCAGCCCACGTTTATCGGTGCCGTCCCAACCATCGCCGGGCCCGCCATAATGCGCACTGAACAGCAGGCGCTGGCTAAGGTCGTATATCCTCAATACGTTGTTCCTATATTGTTCAAGACCTTCGATCACCAAGGTATCGCCAATGCCATCGCCGTTGGGGGAAAACCCTCTCTTGAAATCTACAAGGGGGCCCGACCCACAATTGCCGCTCGCCTCAACGGTGACCGTGGCCATCGCCGTTGCCGTTTCACTACCTTGGGTGGCCGTAAGCACAACGGTTGCCATACCCACATCGTCACAGGTAAAAACATCCCTGTCCAGACTCAATGAAATGGTGCTGATGTTGTTACAACCGCTCCCGGAACCATTGTCGATCTGGCCAGGGCTGATGGTAGCCGTTCCATCAGCATCCAGTTGAACGGTAATATCCTTGGCAACGGCCACAAGGCTGTTGATAGTATTTTCCACGGTCACCACAGCGGTCGAGATATCCGTTTGATCTCCAGAGGTAGCGGTAAGGGTGACCGTTACAGGGCTGCCCACATCACTACAATAAAAGGTATCGATGTCCAGGCTCAGTTCCGGGGTGCCGCCACAGCCATAAGCGGAACCATTGTCCACATCCCCTGGCAAGATGGTCGCCTGCCCATCGGCACCGAGTTGAACGGTAATATCCTTTGCATTGGCCACCAGGTCAGGATTCTCTTCCACTGTTACCAAGGCGGTGGCCGTAGCGCTTTCTGTACCTTGGGCCGCGGTCAGGGTGACCGTTACAGGGGTGCCCACATTGCCACAATCAAAGGTATCCATATCCAGGCTCAAGTTCTGGACATTGGTGCAGCCATAAGCGGAACCATTGTCCACATCCCCTGGCAAGATGGTGACCTGCCCGTTGGTATCCAGCTGAACGGTGATATCCCTTGCGGCCGCTACAAGTAGGTTTGGGTCCTCTTCCACTGTTACCGTGGCGGTTGCCTGCAAATTGGTGGAATTGGGCATATCCACTGCATTTGCAGGGACATCAATGGCAATGGTGCCATTACAGGATGTTGGGGTGACCTCTACGGTATATATGGAACCGCTGCCCGTAAAATGGTCTGCCGTGGCATTGACCAGACCAATGTCGTCCACCGTAAAACCTGTCACATCCAGATCGAACTGAAAGGTGACCGTAAAGGGCGATAGATTAACTGTTTCGGCGGGAGCATCTATTGAGACCCCAATCTCTTCCTTGATGGATTTGAACCCGTTCCACCCATTATCCAGATAATCTTGTCTCTTGCCCGTGGGCACCACAAGGTCTATTTGGTGGCGGTTTGCATTGGCGAAGGCAGTGGCATTGAGCACCGGTGGATCATTGGACTCTACCGTCACCAATGCAAGGCCGGGGTTGTTAAGAAAGGCGTGGCCATCTATACGTTCCACACTGCCCGGTAGGGTAACCGCTGTCAATTGGTTGTCACTAAAAGCCCCTTCCCCGATACTGGCGACACCAACGGGAATCCCGACATGGGTGAGTCCCTTGTTTTGAAAAGCACTTTCCCCGATAGCGGTCACATCGTAGATGTACTGGCCGTTATCCGCCGTTTCGGGGATGGTGACGGCAGTGTCCGTACCGGTATAGTCCACCACCATTACTTCGGTTCGAGTCGTAATTCCGTATTTGATGTTATCAACGGTAAAGATCCCGTAGCTGATGGACCTGAACCCGTGCCACCCATTGTCCAAATACTCCTGTCTCTTGCCAAAGGGCACCACAAGGTCTATTTGGCCACGGTCCGCATTGGAAAAGGCAAGCTCATGGAGGGATGGGGGATCGTCGGCCCCCATCGTCACCAGGCGAAGGTCCGGGTTGTTCTGAAAAGCATACAGATCTATGGTTCTTACATTGCCCGATATGGTCACCTCTTTTAAATCGTTTTGATAAAATGCCTGTTCCCCGATATATTCCACATTGGCCGGTATGGTCACCTCTTCTAGATCGTTTTGGGCAAAGGCCCACTTCTCAATTCTGGTGATACTGTTCGGTATGGCCACCTCGGTAAAGTTGTTAGTTCCAAATGCCCGTTGCCCAAGGCTGGTCACACTTTCCGGAATCTCGACACCGGTCAATCGGTTTCGCCAAAAAGCATCTTGCCCGATCGACGTCACGCCATCGGGGATGTCAACCCTGGTCAATTGGTTGTCCGAAAAAGCATCTTTCCCGATACTATCCACACTGGGCGGTATAACAACACTGGGCAACTCATTTCCACAAAAAGCACAATCCCCGATCTGTGTCACCGTATCGGGTATATCAACGCTCTTCAATGGGTCAGCTGTAGGGCTCCAATAATTAATACCATTGTACCCACCCGCATCAAAAACATCCTCCCCAATGGACGTGACCGTATACATCTTGTCATTCTCACTGTTTGTTGGGTGGTATGAGATTTCTGAGGGAATTTCCACGTGACCTTCAGTACCAAACATTTCCTCTAATGGAAGATTACGACCCTCTTTTCTCAAACCTATAAATTTGACGAGCTTTACTTCATTGGGGTTTACCGATGTGACTTCCCAAATGAAGCCTTCATTATTATGGATTTGCCCTACGAGCGTAGAGACGGACTTGAAACCTATCCATCCTGCAGCTATATAAGCTTGCACCCTGTCCTCGGGTACAAATAAGTCTATGAAGGGACGGCGTAAAGGAAGAAAGGCATCGTCATGGAGCTCCGGTGGTTCAGCGGCCATCGTTATCACCCGGAAAATGTGATGGGAATAAAAGGCCCGGGCCCCGATACTTTTCACAGTCTCCGGTATGAGGATCGTTTGAATATCCCTGGTATCAAAAGCACTATCTCCTATAGCGGTCACCGAGACGCTGCGGGAGGACCCGAACCCTTCAACATCCACCTCTGCGAGAATGACCGGATTAAGGTTTGAACTATAAATCACCGTTGCTTCGTTTGGAGTGTCAACAATTCCGTATTTAATGCCATCCTGGTTAAAGACTCCGGCGGTGATGCTCGCGAGGCCCGTCCAGCCCGCATTTTCATAAGCTTGTATAGCATCAAAGGGCACCACAAGATCAAAAACCATTCTAACATTGGCCTGATTGTTAAAGGCATTTGCATGCAGTGTTGTTGGTGGATTACGCTGGACCGTCACAGTGGAAAGTTTTTGGTTGTTATAAAAGGCCTGGTAATCAATATGTTTCACATTGGCCGGTATGACCACGTCTCTTAAATCGTTGTTGCCAAAGGTCCACCGCTCAATTCTGGTGATATTTTCCGGAATATTGACACTGGTCAAGCCGCAAGTTCCAAATGCCCGCTGCTCGAGACTGGTCACACTATTGGGTATGACAACACTTCCCAATTGGTTTCTAAAATCATTAGAGGGATTTTTTTCTCCCCAAAAAGCATCTTGTCCGATACGGGTCACATTACTCTGACCGGAGAAGGTAAGTTCGGTCAATTGCTTATTATGAAAAGCTCTATAGCCAATAGCGGTTACCTTGTAATCGATGTCGTTGTGATCCACCGTTTGGGGGATGGTCACCTCTGTTCCAGAATTGGCATCATAGTCTATGATCTCAACTTCGGGTTGAGAGATAGCCGTAATTGCGTATGTGAAGCCATCAACAGTAAAGGTGCCGGGGTCGGGGTCGGGGCCGGGGTCAGCGGGTTTGAACCCGTCCCACCCATTATTCGAATAATGTTCGAACCTGCCTGCGGGCACCAAAAGGTTTATTTGAATGCGATCACTTTTTGGACCAAAGGCATTTTCGTTAACCAGGTTTGGGCGATTGTGAGACCTTGCAATCACGGTCTCCAGCGGGTTACCTTGAAAAGCAGAAGCCCCAATACGGTTGACACGAAAGGGTATGAGCACTTCGGTCAATTGGTTGTTCAAAAAAGCATTATTGCCAATCTTGGTCACCGTGTAGGGGATATCAACACCGGTCAATCCTTTTGCCTCAAAAGCATTATCGCCAATCTCGGTCACCCAGTACTCGTTGTAATCGGTACTTTGGTCGTTAACCTTTGCGGGGATAGTTACCTCTGTTCCTGTTACGAAACTGGAATCATAGTTTACGACCTCTACTCTGCCTGGAATAGAAAAATGGGGACTATTTGCATAGGGAAAGTCAATGAGAGCGGTAATTTTGTATGTGATGCCATCAATTTCGAATTGATCATTCACATTTTGACCATAAGCGGTAAGGCCCGTCAATGCCATAAAGATGGCGTACATTATCAATTGTAGTTGTTTTTCCATAATTTGATGCTTTTTGACTTTATGAATATTATTTCCAAGCAAATAATGACCGTACAAGGGAAATATCCAATAATTAGTGTTGAACCCTTTTAAAATTGGGACGTAAAAGAGTATTTCTGGGATTTTGGAAAAGGGGAATGGATGCGGTTCCGGGACGCTTCTTTTAAAGTGGATACAAAGGACATAGACCTTCAAACCTATCTTTCTTTATCCATAGAAGTGCCCACATTTTTTAAAACAAAGATCAAGAGCGGCCAAGTGATGTCCAAAAAATGTACCTTCCATGTCCACACCGTTGGATGGCCATCTGGAACAAGTGGAGCATGCCGCTCCAATGATACATTGGATATGTCCGACCAGTACTGAATCGGGCCAACGCAGCCCCATGACCACCATGGGGCTTTCATGGTCGCTATATTTATTTTGAATGTCCGCAAAGTGCAATAAATTCCTATCGTCAACCTGGATACCGGAACGGGTTTGGCACAGGTCTGTTCCAAGTCCCCATCACAAATGATTGTCCATCGGTGTCATGGGGTTCCGAAACGAACCTGCCCACCTGCAGTATTGTGGGCAGGTCCGGAATGGCGCAAAGCCATATCATTATTCTACATTACAAATTACACAATCATTGTTTGTTCATTTATCTGTGGCAGTGTGGCTTATTGTATCATTACTCGCTTAACCACTCTCTCCCCAGCCTTGGTTTCTATTTCCAGCATATACATACCGCTTGGCAAATGGCTTACATCTATTTGTAAGGCGCGTGCAGAATGCACATGGGCACCCTGGGCATTGTATATATTTACCTGTTGTAACGCTTCACCATCACCCAATGCAATGTTGATGTAATCTTGTGCCGGGTTCGGGTAGACGCTGACATTGTTGCGCACATTACCTTTGGCACCATGGGCAAGTGCCACCGCATTTTCTACATGGGATGCTTTAGCACTGGTACCCTGTACCACGGCACTCTGTGCGGCCATCGCCGCTTCCGTAATGGATCTGAACCCGTGCCACCCATTATCTAAATACTCCTGTCTCTTGCCAATGGGCACGATCAAGTCTATTTGGTTACGGTCTGCATTTTGAAAGGCATCTGCATGGAGCGATGGGGGATCGGTGGCCTTTACAGTCACAGTCTCCAGGTTTGGGTTATTTTCAAAAGCCCCTTCCTCGATACTGGTGACACTGTCCGGTATGGTCACACTGGTCAGTCCATGGTTGTAAAAAGCTCTGCTAGCAATAGCGGTCACCGTGTAGGTGTGAAGGCCAAAATAATCCACTGTAGGGGGGATGGTCATCGCTCCCGTAATGTTATAGTAGTTGTATGGTGGCACCTTAACTTTATTAGGATTCAAGGAAGTAACTTCGTAATATATATTATCGACAGTGAAGCCTTGTGGTGGATCTGTTGTAATGGATGCGACGAAGGTCGTCCACCCTGCAGCTGAATATGCATCTACAGTGCCCAAAGGGACTATCAAGTTGATTTTTTTGTAAGTGAACGGAACGAAGAAGGCATTTTCATGGAACGATGGCGGAACGGTGGCCTTCATCACCACGATCACAAGGTCTTGGTTAACTGCAAAAGCATATTCTCCGATACTTGTTATACTGTTCCCTATGGTGACACGGGTCAATTCGTTGACCGAAAAAGCTCGATATCCAATACTGGTGACATTGTTGGGTATGATCACCTCGGTCAATCGGTTGTTATCAAAAGCCCACTCCCCAATACTGGTTACACCATCGGGTATGGTCACTTCGGTCAATTGGTTCCCTGAAAATGCATGATCTCCAATACTGGTCACACTGTTTGGTATGGCCACACTGGTCAATCCTTTATCTTTAAAGACTTCGTTACCAATAGCGGTCACCGTGAAGAGCCCATTAACTGTGTTTACTATTTCAGGAATGTTTACATGGGTGGCCGTACCCGTATAGTCTATAGCTTTTACAGTTTGGGGATTCGATGATGTGATCAGGTATGTGTAGCTACCTTTGGTAAAGGTATTTCCTGCGTCGTAGGGCTCTGTAATGGATCTGAAGCCCGTCCACTCTGCAGCCAGATATGCTTCTTTAGTGCCCTCGGGAACGATCACATCTATTTGGCTACGGCCTGTACCTTGAAAGGAAGTTGGATGCAGCATTGGGGGATTATCGGCCTCTACCCTCACCAAGCTCACAAAAGCAGGAGCGCCCACGCTAGAAAATCCCCCTATGCTGGTTACCGTGTACGTGTTCAGGCCGTGATCCACCGTTGTGGGGATGGTCAAACTGGAACTTGTGAAATAATAGTCCCCGGCCTCAACCTTATAAGGATTCAAGGAAGTAATCTTGTATACTATACTACCAACAATGAACGTGTCCCCGCGCTCCACAACTTCCGTGATGGATCTGAAGTCCGTCCAACCTGCATTTATATAATCTTGTCTCTTGTCCTTGGGAACGACCAGGTCTATTTGGTGACGAAGATCACTGTGCGTGCCTTGAAAGGCATTTGGATCCAGCGCTGGGGGATCGTTACGCTCCACCCTCACCAAGCCAAGGTTTGGGTTATCATAAAAGGCCTGGTACCCTATACTTTCCACACTGGCCGGTATGGTAACCTCGGTCAATTGGTTGGCGGCAAAGACCCATTGCCCAATACTGGTGACACCATCGGGTATGGTCACACTGTCTAATTGGTTGGTACCAAATGCACGTTGCCCGATACTGGTCACACTTTCGGGGATGACAACACTGGTCAATTGGTTTTTCCAAAATGCATCTTCCCCGATACTAATAACAGTGTTTGGTATGACAACACTGGTCAATTGTCTGCCAAAAAAAGCACTTTCCCCAATACTGGTCACCGTGTAGGTGTTTGTGTTTGGGACATGATCCACCGTTGGAGGGATGATCATCCCTCCTCCCGTAACGCTATAGCCTATAACCGCTACCTCTTTATCGGGGACTATTTCAGTAATTTTGTATGTGATATTATCGACACTGAAGGTGTCCCCAAGCTCTACAACCTCCTTGATGGATTTGAAGCCCGTCCACCCATGATCTAAATAAACTTGTCTCTTTCCCTTGGGAACAAACACATCTATTTGATGAC
Organism: Allomuricauda sp. R78024; assembly: GCF_044596045.1. NCBI lineage: Bacteria > Pseudomonadati > Bacteroidota > Flavobacteriia > Flavobacteriales > Flavobacteriaceae > Allomuricauda > Allomuricauda sp. R78024. The sequence goes on along the minus strand of NZ_CP138995.1, from coordinate 1,338,170 downwards.
GAAAATCGATGTTGTTTATTAAATCCCGAAAGGCATCTTCGTGGAGTGTTGGAGGATTGGAGGGCTCTACAATCAACGTAACAAGGTCTGGATTGACTGCAAAAGCCCATCCGCCAATACTAGTCACATTGCCCGGTATGGTAACCTCGGTCAATTGGTTGCCGGCAAAAACATAATCCTTAATACTCGTTACACTGTTCGGTAGGGTCACACTGGTCAAGGCATTGCCTTCAAAAGCACCATTGCCAATACTGCTAACGCCTTCGGGAATGGTCACGTTGCTCAATTGGTTGTTCAGAAAAGCCCGTTCCCCAATAGTGGCCACACTATTCGGTATGGTCACACTGGTCAAGTCGCTGTTTTCAAAAGCACCATCGCCAATACTGATAACCTCAAAGTCATTAGGCCCATAGGTTATGGTTTGGAGGATGTTTATACTGGTAGCCGTACCCTCGTAACCTTCAACCCTCACGGTGTTGAGACTACCAAGTGCCGTTATTTTATAGGTAATGCCTTGAACTGTAAAGCTGTCGTTAATCTCCAGTTCTTCCGTGATGGATTTAAAATCCGTGCCCCAATCGGTTTCATAAGCGGTCTTGATGCTACCGGCTGGGGTACCTTTGGGCACTACCACATCTATTTGGTCACGGTTTCCAAAGGTGTTTGTTTGAATTGATGGGGGATCTGCAGCCTCCAGTACCACTATGGCAAGGTCCGGATTGCCGTTAAAAGCATTGGCACCAATACTGGCAACGCCATCGGGAATGGTCACATGGGTCAATTGATTAAAGACAAAAGCTTCATCCCCGATACCGGTAACGCTAAAGTCATTGCCCCCTCTAGATATGGTCCCGGGTATGGTAAGATTCCCTGTATTTGTATTGTTCGTTATGGTGACCGTCTTGGTGGAACCCAGCCCCGTTACTTTATAGGTGATCCCTTCAACTGTAAAGGTATCGTTAATCTCCAGTACTTCCGTGATGGATTTAAAATCCATGCCCCAGTTGGTTTCATAAGCGGTTTTGGCACTACCGGCAGGGACACCTTTGGGGACTATCACATCTATTTGGTTTCGGTTTCCAAAGGAGCTTGTTTGAATTGATGGGGGATTTGCGCGCTCTGACACTACTGTGGCCAATGGGTTGTTGGCAAAAGCACTATTCCCAATACTGGTCACACTACTTGGTATGGTCACACTAGTCAATTGGTTGTTCTCAAAAATACCACCCCCAATACTGGTCATACTGTTCGGTAGGGTTACACTCGTCAATTGATTATGACTAAAAGCATTATCCCCAATATGGGTTACACTGTTAGGTAGGGTTACAATCGTTAATTGGTTATGCATAAAAGCATTATCCCCAATACGGGTTACACTGTTCGGCAGGGTCACACTACTTAATTGATTCTTAAAAAAAGCATAATCCCCAATATGGGTTACACTATTCGGCAGGATTACACTCGTCAATTGATTACTATCAAAAGCGTCATCACCAATACGGGTAACCTCAAAGCCATTAGGCCCATAGGGTACGGATCCGGGTATGGTAAGGTCCCCTGTATTTGTATTGTCTATTATGGTGACCGTGTTGGGACTGCCAAGTGCCGTTACTTTATAGGTAATGCCTTGAACTGTAAAGGCGTCGTTAATCTCCAGTTCTTCCGTGATGGATTTGAATCCTACCCACTCGGCATGGTTCTGATAACTGCCTAGGGCACCCCTGGGCACCACCACATCTATTTGGTTACGGTTTCCAAAGGTGTTTTCTTCTATTGATGGGGGATCTGCAGCCTCCAGTACCACTGTGGCAAGATTCAGATTGCCGTTAAAAGCATTGGCACCAATACTGGTAACGCCAACGGGAATGGTGACACGGGTCAATTGATTAAAGGTAAAAGCTTCATCCTCGATACCCGTAACATTAAAGTCATTGCCCCCTCTGGTTATGGTCCCGGGGATGATAAGGTCCCCAGTATTTGTATTGTCCGTTATGGTGACGGTGTTGGTGGAACCTAGCCCCGTTACTTTATAGGTAATGCCTTCAACCGTAAAGCTCTCGTTAATCTCCAGTACTTCCGTGATGGATTTAAAATTAAAGCTGTCCCAAGCTGGCGTATAATTATCTAATGCACCCTTGGGAACAAACACATCTATTTGATTATGGTTTCCAAAGGTGTTTGTTTGAATTGATGGGGGATCTGTACGCTCCAGCACCACTGTGGCCAATAGATTGTTGGCAAAAGCATTTTCCTTAATACTGGTAAGGCCTTCGGGAATGATCACACTGGTCAATTGATTGCCTGAAAAAGCACTGTTACCAATACTGGTCACACTGTTGGGTAGGGTCACATCGGTCAAGTCGTTGTTTTCAAAAGCACTGTTACCAATACTGGTCACAGCACAGTCCTGCCCATAAAACACCGTACCGGGTATGGTTATATCGGTATCCGTTGAGCTACCGGTCCTGCCGGTCACCGCCACTTTTCCAGGGTTTACGGACGTTATTCGATAACCAATACCGTTGCCCGTAAAGGCTGTTCCTACCCCAAATTGCGTGATGTCCTTAAAAGCATACCTATTGCCCCAAGCAGGATTACTTTCATAAGTGGTTTTGTTACCAACGGGTACCACTACTTCTATTATACCCAGATTTGAAAAAGTATCATTTGCGGGAAGGCTTGGAGGTACATTGGCCAATACCAGTACGCTGGTCAGGGGGTTGTCCTTAAAAGCACCCGTCGCAATAAGGGTAACGTTTTCGGGAATGGTCACACTCTCCAAGGTGGTGTTCCTAAATGCATCGGTCCCAATAATTTTAATACTGTTGGGGATTCTCACACTGGTCAAGGCCTTGTCCTTAAAAGCATGGGGACCAATAACGGTAACGCTAAAGTTATTACCCTGATAGGTTACGGTTTCGGGCATTGTCAGGGCTCCTCCTGTATTTGTACTGCTTTGTATGGTCACTTCTTTGTTGAGGACAAGTTTCGTTACTCGATACGTGACATTGTCATAAGTAAACACGTCACCCAATTGTTGCCCATAGCCGATAAGGCCCGCCAGGACCATAAGAATCGTAGATACTATTAATTGTAGTTGTTTTTTCATAATTCGTTTTTTAAATCGTTTGGTTATTGAAAAATCAGCATACAGGGAAAAATATCCAAAAATTAGTGCCAAACCTCTTTATAATTGGGATGTAACGGAGTGTTTCTGGGATTTTGGAAAAGGGATCGGATGCGGTTCCGGGGCGCTGCTTTTAAAGTGGATACTAAGGACATAGACCTTCAAACCTATCTTTACTTTATCCATAAAAGTGCCCACATTTTTTAAACAGGACGGTCAGTGTTGGCAGCATTCATTTCAATGAGTGGATTTAATTTTTTTGTGACAGAGAAAACTCTAACCGGGCCAAAAAGAAGCTAAAATGTTATGAAGGCAAAAAACCTGGGCACGAAATATGGGTTTTATGGGATTAGTGGTTTGCCCGTCGCATGGTATTGATTTCATACCATTTGGTTAAAATACACCTTTTGAAGTTCTGAAGGGTTCAAACCCTTTTCTTTGTGACCATGCCAGGATTCTGGTGTTCCAGAGGATGCGGAGATTTTATAGGTTCTAAAAGTTACTTTACAAAATCTGTTGACCGAATGGTTGACGGTCTATTTGTGCAAATGATGCCATTTGACCTTCAGTAGTAAAAATAAGAATTGATAATTTAGGATTTGCCTTTGTTATTTTTGGTGGGGATTACGTGTTGACGGGGCAATCCTGAAAATTCATCACTATATCCTACTGCAAGTTAATTCAATATTATTTACCGTTTTAAAGAAAAGTGCCCTTGAAACTGTTTTTTGTTGCCAGATGACGGGTGATCATAAATTAAGTTAAACCAATAATCAGAACTGGGCATATCGTTGCCATTATAGGTGCCTTCCCACCCTAAATCATCAGGTTTTAATACTTTTAACAGTGTTCCATACCTATCACGAATATAAACATAGGGATTTAGTTGTGTGTCCAAACCCGAAACATGCCAAGTGTCATTGTTGCCATCTCCGTTAGGTGTAAGAAATAAAGGATATTCAAATACCAGTATTACATTACTTATCATACTACAGCCATTTTTATCCCTGGCTTGAACTTCGTGAATGCCAATGCCCACATCGGTAAATATACTATCCTCTTGCCAAGAGCCGTTATCCAAACTATATTCATAGTCGCCTGTTCCGATGGTCTTAGCTTCAATCGTATGATTCCCAGAAAATGCTTCGGTACTCCATGCCAGATCCAGTGTGGACAAGTTTTCCACTATTGTGGTACTGAACAAACTGAAACAAACCGTTGACGGAGCTTCGTCATATACCATTACGGAGTATTCACCCTCTTGGGTTGGAATGATGCTCGGCCCTATTTCATCTGGTAGTAAGGTACCTTCATAGAACCATTCAAAGCTGTAATTTGCTCCTGATAATCCGGTATCCACGACCAGTGGTTGCTCAGAGTCGTTCCTTGGGGCACAATAGTACTCATCCAAATCTATAGCTGAAAATAGATCGTTCACTCGTAAAGGCACTTCATTTACCGCATAACATTCATTGGGTTGCAAGGTAAAACTTACCCTAGCATAAATGGTTTGCGCATAAGTTCCGCTGTTTTCATAAAGAGTTGGTAGGAGGTTTATGTTATCTAGGGCGTCGTCTACACTATAGTGGTATGTTATGCTGTATTCATCAGGGTTTTGTCCATCATAAATTTCTTCGTTCAATAGTGTTAGGTCAAACAGGTAAAAACCATCATTAGTTTCAAAATCATCACAAACTTCGTATACTATTAATTCACCATCTTCATTGGCCTTTGCCCCTTCGTAAACGCCAATGTTAAAACTTGTATTGGTATTGGAACAACCCGTAACGGTGTTGGTAATGGCTACGAAGATTTGTTCTGGATTGCTCAAGTTGGTATACGGGCCGGATATAGGATTCGTTGAATTGTCGGCATCCTCTTGAGTGGCAAAATATGCCACATCAAATAAAATAGGGTTCCTGCCGTTTAAAATCTCCTCATCTTTTTGGGTCAAATCAAAATCAAGCCTATAATCCGTTTCATTCTCGCAAATCCATAAATCTGTTAATTCCACGGCATCTGCCCCTGGAATTACTTGTAAGATATTCTCGGAAATGGAATAACAAACTGCATCGGCATTGTTTTCCACACGAACATAGATAACCTGAGTAGTGGCCATACTATTGGTATATGCATTGGGCAATGGTTGAATATTGGCATCGGCATCGGCAAAACTGGCGTGATAAGAAACTGTATATTGGGAGGGATCCAAGGATCCCAAGAAATCTGAATTCATAGTGGACAGGTCAAACTGGGCAAAACCATCAGTAGCATTAAAATTATCACAAATTTCATAGGTAAGTGTTGTAGTGGGAGGTGGCGGAAATACTTCAACGATAAAGCTTCCTGTGTCATAACATGCTGTATTGTCACTATTTTCAATACGTACATAAATTGTTTCTTGTTGAAAGGCGGTCGTATTGGTGTAGATCAAGGGTAATGCATTGGTTCCGGAAGCAGCATCGTTCGAACTGCTGTGGAAGGTGACATTAAATTCAGATTCGGATTGTCCATTGAGCGCCGTTGCCTGTAGGGACTCCAAATCAAAATTCCAGAAACCATCAATCTGATTATCGGTATCGCAAATGCTTTGTGGCGGGATGCTGTTTGCCACTGGCACTGTTCTATAGAAAACGTTTATAACATCAGTGTCAGAGTCTTGCGAATTACTGGTAACGGTAACGCGGTAGCTACCAGAGCTGGAAACACTCAAGACATCCATACCATTTGTACCCGGAATAGGAACGAACCCCGTACCATCATCATATTCCCAACTAAAATCTGCAAAATTGGGATTATTGTTTGGATTGGCATCAAGGGTTGTTGAGAGGTTGCCAGTATCGCATACATCCACATCCGGGCCTAAAATGCCGTCCACTTCCAATGTAAAGCAAGTAATGGCTCCTGCAGAGGACTGTCCCGAATTGGTTTGCTGTATTTCTATGAGTCCCAGTCCGCCGTGAAAATTGGTTACGAGCAAGATGTAATATTCCCCTGACTGTGCGCCGGGTATAGTAAGTGTTTCAGACGAAAGATTGTCATAACTGCAATCAATAATGTTGGAATTGTCCAAATCATTGATATAATAATTTGGCTGAAATGTATTATCAGGACAGTTAGGACAGTCGATGGTAATATCATCGCAATTCCCTTCTCTGGAATTAAACGGTCCCCAAGCTACAAAATCAACATCAAGCCCTGAGCCAATACCATCATTATTAATACCATCATTATTGTCATCTTCCCATTGGTTGATTTGAAATATCAAATCACCTGAATCACCGACTCTAAAATAAAACCAAGATGGTCCCGGTGTGCTATTTAAGCAGGCTATTTTAACAGGCACCTGTTGTCGATTTGTATTGTTTTCGAAAAGGTATGTTCCTGTATTTTCTACACAAATAGCGCCAAGGTCATTACAAGTTATGCCGCCGGGTAAACTAATTTGTTGTGCCCATATAGCATTGGCCCATAACATTGTTATATAGAGAAAAAAAGAAGGTTTACAATATTTAATCACTATGTTCATTGTTTGCTGAGTAGCGTGTAGTGGAATCGTATCGTGCCAACTTTGGCCGTTGCCGGTATACCTTAATATTGAAGAGGCTATTTTGCTTTCATAACAGTACGACGATTTTTTTAATATTAAGTTTAGATATAAGAAATGATGATTTGAAAAAAAAGTGATGATTGAGATTGAATTAGGTATGAATCAGCATATATGTGGGATTTAGGATTGGGTTGTTGGCCGTTTATTGTTTGAGATCAAAGATTAAAAGTGCAAGGGAGAATTGGTGAAATTCGTGTCCATTGATTTTCTTGGGTCTTTGGCTATTCGGTCAACACCGTTGACCGAATTGTTGACGTTAGGAATCATATCAATTTAAATTTTATTATCGTCCAAAAACAACGAAACCTTGCGAATCATAGATTTTACAAGGTTTTTTATTCGTTTGGAGTCTCCTCCCGGCAATCTCTGAAGCCTTCAAAACGGGTAAGTTTTTATTGCCACTAGACTTCGTTATACTTAAGCCATTGTTTTTAGGTTTCTTTGGCATAGTTGAAATAGAACAATTTTCTTCCCAAGGCCAAGTTGTTTCAGGTTCAACAAGTATTCCCCCATGATCATTGTTTTAATTTTTTTCCCCTCTTAAAAGAATTACAGAAACTTTTTGAACTATTGATAAGGGAATTCATGTCATCGGTGAGGAGCAGAAAATTTTGAGGGTTACGAAAGGGCTCATCGCAAGGATGAGCCAACTTTAAAACATCTTGGTTTTAGGGAAATTAATCCTTGATTGTATACTTCGAAAAATTATCTATACGAAATGGAAAATTGTCCATGTACTGGATTACACAGAGCAGGTATTTTTGTGAATGAATACGTTAATTAACTGAATTTTAAAACAATTATTGATATTTTTTCTTACAATTATTGTGCAGTACATAGCATTCTTAGATGTTGTACCCCCAAAATCTATAAAATCCTTTTTAAAAACTTAACTGAAAATGGAAAAACTAAAAATTGCCTTAAGAAAAACTAAGTCAAAAATAGATACAACTTTTAAAAACATAAAATTCCCCGGCAATAACATACTGGAATCCACAAATGAAGCTAAGTACTATATGCTAAATTTGGGGGATGGCGGAAAAAGAATAAGACCGGCCATTGTTTTGGCAATTGCCGAGGGATTTAATGGAAATCAAGACCAAGCGTTTGAATTCGCAAAAGCAGTAGAATTTATACATACATATACCCTAATCATAGATGATATACAGGATGATGATGCTATTAGAAGAAACGCACAAACCTGCCATATAAAATATGATGTAAATACGGCAATCCTTGCCGCTTCAAGGCTCTTTGAAGAAGGGTTGTATCCATTTCATAAATATTGCGAGAACATCGAACTTTTTCGAAAGCTAAACGATCAACTACATAAAGGCCAATGTGCCGATTTAAATGCTGAATCTTGGGAAGAAGACATGTTGTCGGTACAGCATTTACAGTTTATACACTCAGGAAAAACAAGTGCACTCATTCAAATGGCAATTTTAGGAGGATGTATTTCCAGTGAATTGTCAGAACAGCAAACAGGCAAATTATTGGAATACGGATATTACTTAGGACTGGCATTTCAAGCAAAAGATGAAATTCTAAGTAAAACCGAAACAGCTGAAGCATTAGGAAAACCTGCAGGAGACCTAGCAGATGAAAACAAGCTAACCTATCCTTCACTTTATGGTTCCGTTGAAAATGCTCAAATAGAAGCCAATAAACTATCTGAAAAGGCTATGTCTTGCTTGGATGAATTTGAAAAAGAAAATGTCGCCATTTTATTGGAACTTGCAAAATTCACCGTTCAAAGGAAAAGATAATATTATCCTAAAATAACCCACCGAAGCTTTTTGATCATAAGAAAAAGAAGAACCATGATACGTTACATACCATATGTTTCATTAATTAAACCCCAATATCATGAAAGAGCTTCCAGCCCCAGAAGTAGTAACCCATTTTACCGAATTATTAAACACTTTAGATGCTTATGACACTATTATTTTTGATTTAGGCGATGTCCTTTTAAATTGGGACTCCATTCACTTTACATCAGAAACAAAAGGAATAGACGATGTAAGGAAAATGGTAAATCACCCACTATGGCAAGATCTGGAAAAAGGTCTGATCAATAGGGAATTAGCACTTACCCTGTTAAGTTGCGAACTACAAACACCCTATAGTAAGCTAAAAGAATTGCTTGAGTTAAGTGTTGCCAGTTTAAAAGTCAACGAGCCCATGTTGGAGGTACTTAAAACCTTGCATGAAAGAAATAAAAAACTATACTGTCTTTCCAATGTAGACCAGGAATCATTCTCTTATTTGTACGCAAACTTTGATTATTGGAAGTACTTTGATGGTATATACGTATCCGCTTTGTTGCAACTTAGAAAGCCCGATGAAGCTATTTTTCAATACATGATTTCAAGTGCCTCCATAAACCCAAAAACGACGGTTCTTATAGACGACAAATCCGAAAATCTACAGCAGGCAGCAAGCTTTGGAATAAGTACCGTAAAGTATACAAAAGATGATATTGAATATACCCGCATTGAAAAAGAAGACAATGGAAGTCTTCAAGATATAAACCATCATGTAATCAAAAAGAAGGTATCGGGAGAGGCCTATTTAAATAGTCGATTACGTGATTTCCCATTCTGCAAAAGTTTTGTGAGCAATGGGGTAGCGTTAATGCGAAGTGAAGATTTTTCCAAAGAAATATTCTCCACCGCGGTCATTTTACATTCCTATTCGTCGCTTCCCAATGATGTCATAGCGTCCATGTCCTGTGAGATTCTTAATCATGATGGAAAAAATAAACTACGTTGGTGTTTTTATAAAAATGAAGCTAGACCAGAAAATTTCCCTGATGATCTGGATACCACATCAATGGTATTGTCATTTCTGTTAAATAATAAAAAACTCTCCAGGGAGGAGGTGGTTCCCGTCGCGGAACAAATGATAGGCAACAGAAATGAAGACGGTATCATTCAGGTGTATTTTGATGATAACAGACCTAGAATAGACGCCATTGTAGCCATAAATGTATTGTATTTAATGCACCAAATTGGATATGGAGCGCGAGAAGAACTAAAAGAAACACAAGCTTTTGTATACGATTTTTTAACAACTCAAAAATACCTCAACGGCACACGGTATTACCCAGCACCAGATGTGTTTTTGTTTTTCCTGTCCAGGCTGGTGGTCGATTTCCCCAGTACGTTTCAGAAATTTCATAAACCACTTACAGAAATGCTGATATTGCATATCAATAGTTCATCGTTTCCATTAGAACGTGCTTTAAGGGTTATAGCATTAAAAAGGTTGGGAATTGTTAATAGGGCAGACTTTTTAGGATTATTGGACGGTCAATTGGAAGATGGTGGGTGGCCTATGTACGGACTTTTTATAGCACCAAGATCTAACACCTATTTTGGAAGTAGGGAACTTAGTACAGCCTTTGCTTTAGAGGCTATAAATGTAATGAGTTAAACGTAAATGAAAATTATGGTACAGATTCTTATCAATAAACAAAACGATGAATTGGCATTTAGGTTGGAACGATTCAATGACTTAAACCAATTTGGTCATATACAGCGCAAAAATTATTACTCTATCATTCTATTACGTGGTGCTAATTTTAAATTAAAAGTGGATTTTTCAGAATATCAGCTCAAAGCGAACCATATGATTTGCTTATCGCCATATCAGCCATTTATGATTACTTCAGATGAAGAATGTTCGGGATTTCTATTAAATTTTCATCCCGATTTTTTCTGTACCTATAGGCATCAAAATGAAATAGAAACGGAAGGCGTACTTTTTGGCAATTTTCATGGTTTACCTTTTTTTAAACTATGTGAAGAAGAATTATTCTCTAACCTTATGAATCAAATTTCTAGGGAAATGGATAGGGATTACATAGCACAACACGAGGTGCTGGTTGCTTTTTTGAAAGTGTTTCTAATTGAAGCCGTGAGACAAAAAAAGAAATTTGATGAAGATACCGTGTTAAAATTTGCCGATAGACAATCAGAAGTTTTGCAAAACCTTGTAGATGCTATTGAAGGTAATTACACCAAGCTGCATGCACCGCAAGAATATGCGGATATTCTATGTACAAGTTCTAAAACCTTGGCAGGGATAGTAAAAAAATATTTAAATCAAACACTAACATCTTTAATTACCAATAGAATTATTATAGCGGCCAAAAGAGAACTTTATTTAACATCAAAACCTGTAAAACAGATAGCAGCAACATTAGGCTATGAAGATGAATTTTATTTTAGTCGATTCTTTAAAAAGAAAGTCGGAGTGTCGCCCAATACCTATAGAAAAACGGTAGGCTTTGCCAAACAAGAAAAACTATAAGCAGATCTTAAAAAAAGGAGCATCAATTGAGACGCTCCTTTCGTTTTCTTTTTCAAGGTTGTTACAATTATTTAGAAGCAAGAATATCTATCTTTTGAATAGCCGTAGCTTCGAAATCTTTCAGAATAACAGGAGCGTTTTCCATAAGGGCAGCTGCTACTTTACCCTTTAGGTGTGCATCCCTTCCAGAGTCTTCGGCAAAAGTGTCGAATATAGCGTATGTTGTATCGTCTAATTTAAAAGCATACCATGATAATGTTTCCGGCTCATCATCTACCAATTGCTTCCCTACCTTTAGAAAACGTTCTACAGCTTCAGAGTTTCCTGCTTTAGCGTTCATAATAACCAACAGACCTTTATTTTGTGTTCCAGGCTTATGGTTAGAGGCAATCATATTAACGGGTTCAATGCCCACGTTTACATCAAAGTTTTCCAGTAGACTGTCAGCATTGGCCAATAAAGCTTTGGCAACCTCACCTTTTAAATGGGCTTGCCTGCCGGCTTCTACTTCAAATGTGTCATATATTCCAAAAGTATTTTTATCTATTTGAAAGGCAAACCAAGATACTGTTTCAGGCTCTTGAAGTACTAGCGGTAATCCACTGAATAGAAAGTCTTTAACAGCTTCAGCTTTACCTGCTTTGGCTTTCATGGTAACTAATAGTCCAATGGTTTCTTTTTTTGTGTTTGTCATAATACTACTGTTTTTGGTTTTAGGAAATAGTTGAATTGAAAACCCTAGAAGCAATACAAAGATTGCCAGTTTAAAAGGAGTTCTTGTTTTCATGTTTTTTAATGTTTTGTTACGGTGCAAATTTGCTGTAAAAGGGAAAATCCTGGAATGGATACCTGTAACTAATACATGGACTATTTTACACAAATGAAAACAAGTGTAAACACTTTGGCATAAAATTACCGGAATGCTCCGAATGACAATTCAACCAAGGTTTACGCCATTTAATCAATTGTGCTATTTTTTATAATTGGCCAGGTATTTATTAAAGGTGAGTATTGCTAATATTGAAAGTAGAATACCCATAAATAATGTAGGTATTTGTATTATTTTTTTATACCGTAAGTCATTTATTAATACTCCCCTATTGGGGAAATCAGAAATTGTATTAATGATATTTTTTGTATTTGCCTTCTCTATGTTTACCTCAGTTTTCTCTTCTTTTAATTTGTTTATTTCTTTGAACAGCTCTAATTCTGGGATTTTCTCTATTTTACTGTTATCTGCCAAATTAATATTCGTTGTTCCTTCCGTTTGTTGCGCTTCTAAAACTCTTATTTCCTTGTAAAGCGATTGTAATTTATCGATTTCCTCTAGCTGCTTACTTACCATAGTATCCCTAACTGTCAAATTATCATCATTAACCTTTTTCTGAAGCTTGAAATATTCATTATTTTTTATAGAGGTTACTATCACCTTTTGGCATTGCTTTGCAGTTTCAGGTGCCGTCGCTTCTATTTGAATTTTGTGAAACTCTGCATTAATTTCATTAAAGTTCTTTAAGTAATCCTGATAATTTATGTTCTTTCGTGTAATAGAATCCAAATCTTTAATAAACTCATCAAACTGTTTAATCTTTTGTACTCTATCCGTTAATGCGGTTATTTCAATATTTGTTATACTCTTTGCTGCCAACTGGGAAATACGCAATACTTTTGCCAACTCTTCAATTCCTCCTTCCTTTGCCAATTGATCGTAAAATTCAATGTTATTATATAGTTGCCGTACACTGTTAAAATTAGGCTGTACAATCATAGAAGATTTGTATACACGCAATGTATTATAATCTAAGTAACCACCAAGCCCCATGCCTAATATAGCCGCCAAACAAAACTTAAAAAAATGAAATCTAAGGAAGAGGATACATGAAATAAAAAGGTCATATAAGGCTTTTAAACTATTATAAATACGGTTACAAAACGTATTAATTGCGTTTCCTATAAGTTTGAATAGTTGTCCTAAATCTATTTCTTCCGATGTGTTTTCTTTTGTGTTCATAGTATTTTGTTCAGTTATAAGATGGCAACTCAACGCCATGATTGAGAATAATCACCGTCTTTATATAATTCTCCAAGACCTTTGAATTGTTTGAGCCTTAGTACCTCATCCGCATCCATTCCCAAGGCTTCCATAATTTTTGAAGACGACCAACCATTGGCCGATAACGTTTTTACCACCTTACCTATTTCTCCTATTTGATGTTTTCCCCTAGCTCTATTATGCTGTATGGTGGCCACTATTCGTTCTGTTTTGGGAAGATCTAATATCACTACTGGTACTTTATGGTCCAATCTATGCTGCAATACTTTACTTTTTTTAATAAGGTTCCAACGGTGGTATCCATCAATTAACATATAGTGTTGTTGTTGTTTAGCTGATACCACCAAGGGCAAAGTGATGCCATGGTCCAGCATAGAACGGAGTAACAAATGCTTTTCTGGAGTGGCCATTTTATTGGGATTATAGCCATTTGGTAAAATGGTATTTATGGGTACCCACAGCAGTTTTGAAACGGGTTCTTTGTACTGATCAAAGATTTCAGAGATCTGATCGATGAGTACTGTTTTCCCTTCTTTTGTAATCTCTTGACTTTTTTTTAAAATATCTAGGATATCTTGCTTTATGTTTTTGTCCATTAGGCTATCTTTTAGCATACAGGGTTTCATATGTTTTTTTGGTTTGGGTAAAACCCAGGCTACGGCACCACCAGTCGTTTTTGATGATACATTTACATATTCTTCTCCAAGATGGTAGCTTTCCCGAATTCTCCAATTTTAAGTTGCCCTGGTCCGGGACGAGCTCTAAAGAAAATCCATTGTTCTCCCACCACCTGAGAAAGGTTTTTATTTTACCTGCATAATGGTTTCTGGTGATTTCTGGCATGGACTGTAGTAAAAGATAGGTGTACCTTTTCCATGTCAGGCCTTCGGGAAGTACTACTTTAATCCTTCCAAGAACAGCAGTTTTACTGTAATACGCACCAAAATTAACGCCATGTACACGTCTTACCACCTTATTCCACGTTTCTGGTTCGATTTGGTGGTAGTAGGCCAAACTTTGACGCTGATCATCGCCATAGGGTTGGCAAATACGCATTTTATGGATGGAGATTCCGCATAAATAAAAATAGTCGTAGAGTTTATTGTACTTTATTTTTTTCTTGCCCACATAACGCCAGATATCCTCGGTTCGCCAATCGTAAATAGGGTATGAAAACACCAAGCTTTCCGACGCTTTACTCATCCAGTTTCTTCCGCGCCAACCGTTGGTGGTTACCGAAAAGAACCTGTTTAAACTTTCGTCCGATCGAATTCCCAATAAGCATGTGGAGGACTCGCCATTTGAAAACCAATTGCCCCATTGGTATACAAAATCTTCGAATTCCATTCCAAAACGAAAAAAGGGATAATAGTCCTGGTCTGATATTACTTGGGGATGCTGTGGCATGGGACGAATCCAATCCTTGGATTGTTCAGGGTCCCAACAGCGCCAATGGGGCTGAAAAACACTCACTGAATTTCTCAGATTTAAAGGCAGACACACCCAATGTAGGTTGATTTCTTCTGAATTTAACGCCACCTCTTCAATATGCTCAAGAGTGGTATTATATTGTCCTTCCAAATCAACAAATAGGACATCAAGAGGTAAGCGATTTTCGGATTTGGCTATTTCTAAGGCCAGATGTAGCATAACAGTGCTGTCTTTACCCCCACTAAATGCCACATATATCTTTGGGAAGGTGTTAAATATATCTATCATACGCTTTTTGGCAGCGATATGGACATTTTCTTCCAAATAGGATTTAGGCATTCCAGACTTTGATTAATTATTGAAATAGTTTTTTAAGCGTATTCTAAATTGTTTGTTTTAAAACCATTTAATGATCGAATATTCGATCTATAGCAGGCGCTATTATTTTGATGTTGGGTATGGAACGAGATCCATGGCCAGATGGTTTCATGTTTCCACGGTCCACCTCATATTTTTTCGTAAATAGATCTTAGTTTTTCTCGGTCTATATAATTTCTCCAATCCTTGCCCAAGGCATTTTCCCAAAGAGGTTGCATTGCCATGGCCACTCCGATCATGGTATCAAAGTCTTCATCACTTAGTCCTGCACAAATGCCCTGCGGCATAACAATACCCCGTTTTTCTTGCATTTGGTTGAAGAGCCTGACACCTAAGGGATAAAACTCATCAAGGTGCTGAAAAACCAGACAATTTCCGATACCGTGTTTAACCCCTAGCAAATACCCCAAACCATAACTCATGGCATGTGCCGCCCCCACCTGGGAATATGCTATGCTCATTCCCCCATGCCACGAAGCCATCATTAATTTATCCCTGGATTCTTCAGGGGTCGGTTTGCCAAGAAACACGTCTTTACAAAGCTCAAGTGCCTTCTCACCATAGCTTTGGCTAAAAGCGTTTAAATAGGTTCCATTAAGGGATTCTATACAATGTATAAAACAGTCCATTCCTGTATAGAACCATTGCTCCTTGCAAACACCTCGCGTAAGATTGGGATCCAGAATTACCTGATCAAAGGTCGTATGGTCGGAATTAATTCCCAATTTTTTTGCAGGCCCTGTCAACACGGCCGTTCTGGATACTTCCGCGCCGGTACCGCTAATGGTGGGAATGCCAACATGGTATATGGAAGGTTTTTTGACCAAGTCCCACCCCTGATAGTCAGCTGAACTGCCCTCGTTTGTCAACGCAACCGACACTGCTTTTGCCAAATCCAATAAAGTGCCTCCTCCTATACCGATAACGCCCGACGGAAGTATTGAGAATTTCCTTTGGATTTTTTGAACCAATGCATCGACTTGTACTGTCTTTGGTTCCTCATTTGTAGAAACGAAAATGATTTGATCATTGCATACTAATGGAATTTTTGTTGCTATCTCTGATTCTTTGAAAACATCATCCACCAAAAAAATAAATGGAGCGCCCTGATGCTTTCTTTTGGGCAACAAAATATCACTCAATTGATTAAAACTATCTTTTCCGAACACTACTCTGGGAACCATGGGAAAGTTCCGATACTTTACAGCTTTTGCACCAATCACTTTCTTAGCCGTCGTGAGGAGGTTAGCAATTCTTCCTTGATTTGGTCCAAAAACATTTGTTCCTTGGTCATATCGGATATAATGCAATGAAAAGCAATTGCTCTTTTGTTGGAGTCATATATGGCCGAAGTGCTGATCCAAACAATCTTTATCTGCCCACTTGGCTTTGTGATTTCCAACTCAAAATCATCAATATGGCCCTTCAGCTCCGCAAGCTCGAGCATGATCATAAACCTTTTTTTATTGTAATCCGATAAAAAATCATCTACGTTTAATGTTTTCTCCTTATTATTTCCAAGCCCCATCAATTCCATACACTTGGAGTTGTATCCCAGAATCCCTCCCGTAAGATTTAAAACTAAGTAACCTTTGGGTAGCGTTTGGAAAATACTCGTTTCGCTCTTGTCCGTTAAGCGTAACATTAATTTATCTAAAGCTGAACTATCCTGATTCATAATAATTAGTTCTTTATGGGTTTAACAACTGTCAATACTGGTAAAAGGGGGGTCAGGTTTGCTTCCCAATATTGAATCAATACCTTCAACATATGGGTAAGTACCTTATAATCGTTCGGCTTGACCATATAGCCCGCAGCGCCGCTTCTATAGCATTCCATGGCAGTTTCCACACATTCCACGGTAGTCAACACCACTATGGGGATATGGCTGAACCAATCATTGTAAAGCTTATACTTCACTTCTTTGATGAAATCCAAACCATCCATCTCGGGCATATTAAAGTCCACGACAATCACATCCGGCAAAAAAACTCTGGAACGAATCAAGTCAATTGCTATCATTGGGTCGTCTAAAACCCTGATTTCATGGCCTTGGCCAAATTGACCAAGTGCCCTTTTCAATACCATCAATTGGACTTTGTTATCGTTAATAAATAAATAATTCATGGTTTTACGTATTTCTCAGCACACTACTGTATCATTTCATTAAACAATGGCACGGCATTTAAAATGTCAGGTTTGTACCTATTTGACATCAAGGGTCGAAATTTGTTCAAACCTTTAATATGGACACTATTGCCAACTATTCTATCAACCTTGTTGATATTGATAACAACAGATCTGTTTATCCTATAAAATTGCTTTGGTAACACTTCCAGTGCAGCTTGTAATGTCTGTCTGATCAAATGTTTTCTGTCGGATAAATACACGGTGATATAATTCCGATCACTTTCCAAACATAGGATTTCACATAAATGAAATTTGATGAGCGAATATCCTTCTTTTAAAAAAAAACCATCCGTATGGCCCAGTTCATGCTTTCTTTCCAAATCTATATCCATAACAATATTTTTGGAGCTCCTCAGAAAATTATCATCGTTATTGCTTTCGGTCAGGTCATTAAAATCCATAAAAGGGCGAAAAAAAATTCGATATAGATTGACTGCCTTACTTCCATTTTGAGTTTCGATGTTTTGCGAAATACTACTGTAGAAGCTAATCTTGGATTTATATCTATGAAATAAGTGATAGCAGACAATATCATTTCTAAGTGTGGCGAAAAAAAAATAATCAATCAGAATAAAATCATATTCACTCTCCTGTTCCGACAACCACATTTCTTTCCAGCATAAAAAAACCTTATGTCTATGTACTCCGTTAATTCGCAAATCGTCCAACAACGCGATACACTCCTCTCTTTTTCTAGTTAAAATTGCCACTCTTTCTTTCATAAAGGCTCATGATCTTTTTTGACAGCTCCAATATCCCCATATCCCACTTCTTCCTTTTTTTTTAATTTCTTGGTGCGTACTGTTGAAATGATCCACAGCCCGATATATACCAATAAAGCAGCTATATAATTTTCCAAAACAGCTTATATTTTAATTTTCCATATCATTCTTGAATAAATGCATAGCTTAATTATTCATCAACAAAACTATTTTCATTACCCAAGCCGATACATAGATGATTTTCTATTTGCCATGGATGATTCTTCCATATCCATACCGCTCTAATGTTTTTCTTTACCCATCTACTGTTAAAACGAAAGGAACCACTTCCGTGTCTGTCATTTATCATGGGCTTGACAGACTCCTTTTTTATACCACACAACCAAAAAGCTTATTTAAATGACTGCACGCAGGGACCATTGCATTATTCATTCTTTCATGACTTAATTGTTTTACTAAGGCTTAAGCATAGACATATAAGAACTCCAGACTACAAACCTCTACTACTCCCTTTATGCACGTCAGCACTTATCCGTGTCCAATTCCAAGAATTTGTTTTATCATTTTCATAAATGCGTACATGACCGATTCCCACCGTTTGCCCTGTATCATCATTACTATTTTTCTCATAGGCTCCTACAACCACAATGGAATCATTTCTGGATACATCCACACTTAATCCCGATAAATCATCATTGGTTTCCTTACCATCAATATCAGACCCTATCTGGACCCAGTTCCCAGAATCATTTTGATAAACACGCACACAGCCCCGTCTTTCTCCATTATTGTTGTTTACGTAAGCTCCTATGGCCACAATAGCACCATCATAGGACAAACCCACACTCCACCCTAAAAAATCACCTATTGCCTTACCATCGATATCATCACCAACCTGCACCCAGTTTCCGGAAATATTTTTATATACGCGTACATAACCAGGCCGTCCTGCTCGGTGAGCTCCTATGGCAACCATGTCACCATCACCGGATAAACTTACACTTGTCCCAAAAAAATCTTTTGTCCTCCGGCCATCAATGTCGTCACCTATCTGGCTCCAAACTCCTTTATAATTTTTATAAACACGGGTATGCCCAGAGTTTTTACCGTTACCATTGTTGAAAATAGCGCCTACAGCCACAGTAGTACCGTCACCAGATAAGCTCACACTATAGCCCGACCAGTCCCCTGCAGCTTCTCCATCGATATCGGAACCTACTTGGTTCCATGTGCTGGCCGCATACTCATAAACACGCACATGCCCCGAGTTTTTACCATTGCCTTCATTGAGAACAGCCCCTAAGGCAACCGTAGAACCGTCACTTGATAAGCTTACACTATAGCCGGACCAATCTCCGGCTTCCTCCCCTTTGATGTCCTGGCCTATTTGGCGCCAATCCCCAGAGTTGTTTTTATAAACATTTACATGACCCGATTCAAGGCCGTTGCCATTGTTGTGATGCGCCCCAATTGCCATAGTTGTACGGTCATCTGACAAGCTCACACTATATTGGGAAAAATCGCCCATTACCTCACTGATATTGGCTCCTGTTTGTGATTGTCCATAACCAGATACGCTTATTGTAATCCAAAAAATCGCAGAAACATGCCATAATTTTCGCATTTTTTTCCATTTAATAGATGACAAAGGTTAGTCCTAGTTCGTTGATTCGTAGAATTAAAGTGTCAATTCATGTTAAATTGAGGACTAAACGTCTAATACTTGGGATAAGTGAAATAAGTTTCCGCTGAGAATACATTTGGGTTCAACATCAGGTATATGGTCAACTTATGTATAGTGCACCTCCAAAATCAAAGATTATCAACTCTTTAAGCCTTGTGTTATTTATAGAAAATCTTTGCACTTATGCAACTCATATTATACCCTGGTGCCAAGAATTCAATGCAGTATATGTTATTGTTATTTGATATGGCTGAATAGGTCGATTCAGCCAGTTTTGAAGTTTTTTTCTGAAGTTGTTCTTGGCCATTACCCGTAACAGCCTATCCTCAATAAAAGCCCTTTCAAGATCAAGCTCATTCCGGATTCCTCCAGGAAGAAGAGCCTTGTTCAAATCGAATTCAGTTTCCATAATCAGTAAGTTCAATTCCATTAAACCATTTCCAAAAGTATAACTAAGTATTCGATAATTCTCCCAGCATAGGACACAGGTTACCTTTTTAAGTTGGTAAAAATTCCTTTAAAGCTGTTCGGGTTTACAGGACTATCTTTATATATATTTCAAATATCTGTTTATCAGATAGTTAAATTAATAAGTGATAATATCGGCGGGCTCATAACCCGAAGGTCGCTGGTTCGAGTCCAGTCCCCGCTACTACAAAAGAAAAGGCTTCTGATTTCTCGGAAGCCTTTTTTAATTTCTACCTAAAACTAATTTTATATACAGTATTCCCCTGAAAATCTTTGCTATATAAATATTGATTGATATGTATCAATCAATAGTAGCATAATGTCTTAGGTACTCTACTGGTGGTTTTAGTATCAATATGGCCTCAAAAGCTTCCTCATTGGTCAAAGCCTCTACAATTACATGCATAATTTTACTCGCCGTCAAACCAATTTTCATCTTGTATTTTAGTTTTTTAGAATTTTTCTAATATACATTATCTAAATCTGTGTTATGCATCGTTTATTCAAACTTATATATTCATTGCTTTAAAAATTCCCTGCATTTATCACAATAAATTACATCAACATTTTTGGGATAGCTAAACCTTTCTAAATCCCTTGGAGCATTTACATTCGCCATTGGGAAAAATTCTTTTTCCTTTTCATTGGAAAAATTGGAGCTTATTGAATTCCCATCTACAATTGGAACATTGTCATTCTTTAGTTCATAATTATGAACAGGACAATGGTTGAATATCTTGTGAGCTTGTCTCAATTCTATTGGCTCCAGGTCATATTCATTTGTAAATTCCTTCAATAATTGTTCTTGCCAGAAGAAAAGTCTATTTCTTAATGGGAATGCTTCATAAAGAGTCAGAATGAAGTGATTATATTTATCATTTCCCACATATTTTTCAAAACTCGTTCTGATTTCTCCAGTAGTCATTTATCGTTTATTTGAACTTTATTCCAAGAACCTAATCAAATCTCGCCCACCATACAAAACCCTTACAATACGAAGTTTGCCTTTTAGTTTTCTATAAAAAATAATATGTGAAATGTAAGGCAGGCTATATAGGCCTTTTTTGATGTCGCCCCTCTCTCGACCGATATCAGGGTTATCACTTAATTGATCAAAGTGTTCTTCTAAACCAATCAGGTATTTGATAGCCTGGGTGTTACCAAATTTATGTTCGCCAAACTCAAAGATTTCATTTATATCAGCAGCGGCCTCTTCAGAGAGAACGTAAGTATATGTCATACGTTTTTCTTGGACGCTATTATTTGATTCATAGATAGTTTGCTGTCTGGGCCATCCCACCCTTTCTCGATTTCCCTTCGAAGGTCTTGGATAACTTTTTCTCTATAAATTCCGTGCAACCGAAGAGCATCCCTGATTACTTCACTATTATTTTGATACTCCCCAGAAGCAACCTGCTCGCTTATATACTCCTGCTGTTTTTTGGTGAAACTAATGTTCATGTCCTACTAAATTTACAACTAATATAACAAATAATGTCCATATAAGACATATTTGGACATTATTTGTAATGATCCTGGAAAGATTTGACAATCGTTTCCTCATCCTTTATTTGAACTTTAATTCATCTTTTTCATTAAAAGAATAAGAAACTACATAATTCGAAAAATAGTGGTCTATTGCAACAGCTGTTGTAACACCGCCCAAACATTGTCCCTTACGATTTGATGTCCCTTCGGGGTAGGGTGTATCCCGTCTTCCAAATTCAGCTCAGGAATACCTGCAACCCCATCCAACAAAAAAGGAATCAAAGCGATTTGATTTGCTTCGGCCAACTTGGGAAAGGTTTTGCGAAACTCCGTAGTATATTCTGGGCCCATATTGGGTGGAATTTGCATGCCTGCCAGTACAATTTGGGTATCAGCATTCTTTTTTCTTACTAAATCAATCATTGCTTGCAAATTCTTGTGGGTTTCAGATATGGGAATACCGCGAAGTCCATCGTTCGCACCTAGTTCCAACACAAAAACATCGACCTTTTGGTTCAATACCCAATTCAAACGGTTACGTCCGCCAGAAGTGGTCTCCCCACTTAGCCCTGAATTGATTACGGTATAATCGAGACCTAACGAATCCAAACGGTTTTGGATAAGCGCTGGAAAAGCCTCTTCCAGTTCCAAACCGTAACCTGCGGTAAGACTATCCCCAAAGAATAAAATCACTTTTTCGGAGGTTTCTTCGGCAACGACATTTTCTGTATTACTATTGCCATCTGATACATCTGAGGCTTTTTTGGGGGCATCACGACAGGAAATTAGGTATAAAATCAGAAAAAAATAACGAAACTTTAAGAGGTCTTGCATAGGTTACGGGCCTTAAAATCAAAATCATTTGCCTATTTTCCTAGTTTGAGAAAAAAGGAAGCAAAAGTGTTATGCCAAAGATATTAAACGTTGAGCACCTAGGGAAGACCTATACGAGTGGCTCCAAACAATTAACGGTATTGGATGACATCAATTTCAGTATTGAAGCAGGAGAGACCTTTGCAATCGTAGGACCTTCAGGGAGTGGAAAGACAACTCTATTGGGTCTCTGCGCTGGACTTGATTATCCCGATACCGGTGTAGTGGAACTGAGTGGTGCCAATTTAGCAAATTTGAACGAGGATGAGCGTGCCCGATTGCGCAACGAAAAGGTGGGTTTTATCTTTCAGAATTTTCAGTTGCTCCCCACCCTGACAGCTCTCGAAAACGTAATTGTCCCTTTGGAGCTTCAGGGAGCAAAAAATCCTGCAATAATCGGTAGGGAACTATTGAGTAAGGTTGGTCTGGGTGGCCGTCTCCAGCATTATCCTTCCCAACTTTCTGGTGGAGAGCAGCAACGCGTGGCTCTGGCCCGTGCTTTTTCAAATAGCCCATCTATTTTATTTGCTGATGAACCTACGGGCAATCTCGACCAAGATACAGGCGACCGTGTCGTCCAACTATTGTTCGAACTTAATCAGGAGGCGGGCACCACTTTGGTCATTGTCTCCCACGATTTGGAATTGGCACAAAAATGCAATCGTTTATTGCGATTACGAGGTGGGAAAGTGGTATCGAATGAAGTATTGATTGAATCGTGATAAATTCTCCAACAAAGCAATCCGGAGCCGGATGGAAATGGCTGTTAAAAATGGCTTGGCGAGACAGCAAGGCTAGTGGCGGTCGTCTCCTACTGTTTATGGCTTCCATTATTTTGGGCATAGCTGCGGTAGTTTCCATCCAGTCTTTTAGCCAGAACCTGGAAGAAAATATTGCCATTCAATCCAAGACCTTGATGGGTGCCGATTTTGTCATTGATAGTAACCAACCCCCTAATGAAAAGGTATTGGCCATTATCGATTCCCTCGGAGGGGCTGATGGACGTTCCGTAGGGTTTCCTTCAATGGCGGTTTTTCCAAAAAGCGGAGATGCCAAATTGGTTGGAGTACGCGGTATTGAAGGTGGATATCCATTCTACGGCGAACTGGAAACCAAGCCAGAAACTGCAGCGCAGACCTACCAAAAGTCCGGCGGTGCTCTGGTAGATGCAACACTCATGTTGCAATATGGAGTGCAAACAGGTGATTCTATCAAATTAGGCAATACAGTGTTTCCTATTATGGGCACTTTGATTTCCGCTCCCGGAACATCGGGAATAGGGGCTTCTGTGGCTCCACCTGTAATTATTCCCTACGATGCAGTGGAAGGCACAGGACTCATACAAGTGGGAAGTCGAATCGGATATGACTATTATTTTGTCGCCGAACCTGAGCAAGATCTGGCAGCATTGGATGAGAAGGTTGACCCTCAACTCGATGTTGAAAACGCGGACCTCGATACGCACATCAGTACCGCTAAACGGCTTGGCAGAAGTTATGATAATTTCGGGAAGTTTCTTAACCTTATTGCTTTTATAGCGCTGCTGTTGGGTTGTGTAGGCGTTGCCAGTTCAGTACATATCTATATCAAGGAGAAATTACGTTCGGTAGCCCTATTGAAATGCATAGGAGCTACCCGAAGACAAAGTTTTTTAATCTATCTACTACAGATTGCAGGTATGGGTCTACTCGGAGGCATTCTTGGAGTGTTGAGTGGATTGCTCCTACAGCAATCCTTTCCTTTGCTGTTGGAAGGATTCTTGCCGTTTGAAGTTCAGATTTCCCTAGTACCCAATGCGCTTTGGTCAGGACTGATATTGGGTGTATTGTTGTCAGTATTATTTGCCTTAATGCCTTTATTGAACACATGGTTTGTTTCACCTTTACAGGTGTTGCGGGTCGAGGAGAGCGGATATCAAAAATCACGAAAAGCCCAGTTGTGGGTAGTATTGGGTATTGTTCTATTTATTTTTTCCTTCTCCTTTTGGTTATTGGGAAGTATTCGCTATGCCCTCTATTTCGTTCTCGGCATCTTGGTGGTCTTTGCGCTTTTGGGAGGTGTAGCCACTTTTTTTATGCGAGCCATCAAGAAATATTTTCCAACGTCTTGGGGGTTTACTTCGCGACAGAGTCTCTTGAATCTCTACCGTCCCAATAACCAGACCACGGTCTTAATTTTGGCCATAGGTGTGGGCACCTTTTTAATAAGTACGCTCTATTTCACCAAAGATATTTTATTGGCTCAGGTTTCCTTGGAAGCTTCGGAGGACACCCCAAATCTTATTTTGATGGATGTCCAAACTGATGAAAAACTTGCTGCGGCCAATAGCATCGAAGCGTCGGGATTTGATGTATTGAACAATATTCCCATCATCACCATGCGGATGAATCAAATCAAAAATCGGCCTGTACGTGAACTTATTCTTGATTCCACTGCGACCCAAAATCGATGGGTTTTGTTCCATGAATTTAGAGTTACCTATCGCGATTCCTTGGTGGCCTCAGAACGAACAGTAGAAGGCACCTGGCCACTTGAACGCAAAGGCAACGGTATGATTCCTATTTCGATGTCTAACAATGTTGCAGCCGATGCCCAGGTCAAAGTTGGAGACACACTTGTGTTTAATGTGCAGGGTGTATTAATGGAAACCAAAGTGGCCCATCTTCGTGAGGTGGATTGGGCTCGAATGCAGATTAACTTTTCGATTCTGTTCCCTTCTGGAGTATTAGAAGAAGCGCCTCAGTTCCATGTGTTGACCACCAAAGCCCCAGATGCGGCCAAATCGGCCGCATTGCAACGTGACCTCGTTCGAAAATTTCCAACAGTGTCCATTATCGATTTACGACAGATACTTCTGGTTATAGAAGAGATTCTGAACAAAATAGCTTGGGCAATCAACTTTATGGCTTTCTTCAGTATTCTTACTGGGATCATTGTGCTCATTGGATCGGTACGAACGAGCAAATACCAAAGGATAAAGGAAAATGTGTTGTTACGCACCTTAGGGGCCAAAAGCAAACAAATTCTTCGCATTACAGCACTTGAATATCTCTATTTAGGGCTATTGGGCGGAAGTATCGGTATTATATTGTCATTATTAGGCAGTCTCTTGTTGGCACGATTTGTTTTTGAAGTTAGCTTTGTGCCTTCCGCAGTTCCTTTTCTAGTTGTTTTACCGAGTATTATGGCTTTGGTACTTTTGATTGGTTTGTTAAACAGCAAAAGTGTGCTGCAAAGTCCTCCATTGGAAGTGCTTAGGAAAGAAGGGGGCTAATTAGAGAAACGATGAAGTAAGGCTCATTTCTGACCTGAGAATCTTGAGGTAAGAAATCTCGTGAAGCATGTAAGTTTTGTTATGGGGTTACTTTTTCATCGTTTTTTTGAACTTTGTGATACTTAGTTATTGTAATTCATAGGAACATTACTGTGCGAAGTTATTTGAGACCTGGTTCAATTTTCAAAAATAGCCCATGACAGATTCCCTTGCTCCTGGGGCTTAGATTTCTCTATTTTTTCAATAATTGATTTTCTATGTGCGGCACCACACAAAAAAATTGCTGAACTGAAATGGTTGTTGTTACAATATGAATATATATTCTGAATCATTGGTTTTTCATAGTCTTCAATGTCTGCCTTAACTGTTTTATCCATCTCATTATTATTTAAAATCCTGCTCTCCAACTCTCGCATCTCTTCTTGAAGATTTATACATTCTAAACTATTCAGAAATTCAAATCCATTCTCAGCCGCTAAATAATTAAAATTATCAATCAATTTTTGTAGTTCTCTATTTTGACTAACTAATTTGATTTTTTTGTGAAAAGCATCTGATAGTCCATTTTCGCATACGGGTACATATTGAAAGGAAGTATCGTAGTTATATCTCTGAATCGCGGATATTTCCAATTTATTATGAAATATCCCATATGTCGAAAACAAATAGTTTTCATATTCTGAATAAGTTTCCTCAATTGCCTCCAAAAAAATCACCTCTGGGCTTAATTTCTTGATAATCTTATATAACTCTTTAGCGTTACATTTTCCAATTTCCTTATGGATCGTGCTTATAAAGGTGATATCATGCATCGTTTTATTGAACTTGTTTTTTCTTTTTCATAATGAACACTATACATGAAATCAAAAGAATTATAAAAATTCCCAGTATTCCAAATACAATTAGAGCAATCCACATTTCCACATTATGAAACCCTGGCGCTATGACATTCAAGATAGATTCTGCCAAAAAGACCAATAGAATTGATAGCGCAATAAATAAACCAACATGTACCAATACTATTTTGCTTCTTTTCACTTATAGTTTTGTTTGGTTGTAATCGTTTATTTGAACTTTAATAACTACCATTATTGCATTCTACAACAATTTCTTCCACCTTAGTTAGCTCTTTATTTTCAATTTTGGCTACAACTTCAGGATAATTGGTTAAAAACCTTTTTACTTTCCTCTTGAATGGGTTAGTAACGTTTAGGACATTGTTGTTTTTATCCTTAAGGTACTTGTGTTGGAAAACCTTCGGCATTTTTTTACCTATAGCTTCGTTGAATATCCTTTTCTCTAATGTTTCTCTTTCATCCCAAATATATAAACTCATTTCCGGGCCTTGAATTACTTTTTTAGCCAAAACGAAAACCTCAGAATTTAAAATCAAATTTTCATAGATTTCATTCCCTCTTCTATAGGCCCTAATGCTATCAACAGGCATTCTTTTCTCAATACCTTTATCATTTAGGTAAATTATTCTATTGAAGCTTTTAAATCGATTTAACATCTTGATTTTTACTTCAAGGGTATCACCGTTTCTTTTAATTATTTCTCCTTCTAAAAATTGCTCATTTTGACCGTATATAAAGAAACTGCTGAAAAGAAGAATGATTAACAATTTAATTCCCATGTTAACTAATTATTTGAACCTAGTTGAATCCTTTATTTGAACTTTAATAAAAACTCCTTCAATTTACTTTTTTAAATCTTGAAAAAGATTCGACCAATGTTTTCTTTAGTGAATCAGATAAATCAGAGTCCATAATTAATTTTTCATTTCGACTAAACAAATCACAAATGATACTCCAATTGTCCTTTTCTCTTTGCCAATATTGATTATCAGATTTTAAGACTCGTTCCAGTAAGTCTCCTTCATAAAAATTTCCTGCAGAAAGAATATTTTGTTTCAAACTATCAATTGCTAATGGCATTAAATAATTCAAACTTTCATTTTGTCCTATCATTATTCTCAAATCTTCATTGTCAAATTCTCTTAGCGGTTTTTTTCTTAAGGCATGGCAAGTTTTTACAAGATGGCTATCAAAAGAGGGCTCTCGCCATTGTTCTCTTTCCAAAATTTCTAAAGTTTTCTCCCGCCAGTTGTTTTCAAACTTCATGTTGAACTTATAAATATGGCTATAATCTGTTTAATTTACTATAGAAAACTTTCTTATCATAGTCAAATCCATATCTATCGCTTTTGACTTCATAATGTAAAAGTCCTTCTGAGTTTCTATGATTTCAGAAATTAGAATGAATTCTTGAATTGGGACATTGTTTGGATTTTCAAGTACCTCTTTTAAGCTGAGTTTAAGGGTGCAATTGTCAATCCATTTAGCATTTAATAACACTTTCACACCAAATTTTGGTAAATATTCGACCTGTGTAGAATCATTTCTTGAAACGTAGTTTATCCCAGTTTGTGGGTCCTGCATTGTAAATGAGCCTGTTCTGAATTTTGCGCAGTCCAAATTCTGACCAGAAGCTGCGAAGCATACTACAAGAGATATTGACAAGAAAATAGTTTTCATTTCAAATGATTTACAATTGATGTACATGTACTGATTATCGTTTATTTGAACTTTTCTAACTTTCCTTTAATTCAACTTCAGTTATTTTAGGCATTTCAAATGCCAATACCGTCAAGCATCCATTTGTGGTTGCAATAAAATATTCATTCAATTCATCTATTGCGCGGCTTACATCCAATAAGCCACTTTGAGTAACTTCTCCCGTTTTCCAACCTCCTTTTAATATTCGAAATAGGTGAGATTCATTGTTAAATTCTGAAGAGCTCCAATAACCTAAAAAGTCACCTTCGTCTAAATATCGGAACCCATTGAACGATTTGAATTCATATTCAACACCAATTTGATGTTCTAGACTTAACCATGTTGAGATTGTCACTTTTAACCCAAAAACGGTCCATTGAAAGTCGATGATTTCACTCTCTTTTCCTTCTGAGTAATATGCCTTGCCAATTTTTTCAGTTATAAATTCCATTTTAGCAATGAATCCTTTTATTACACTTTAGCTTTGATTAACTCTCTAACAGAATTCACAAAATCTTTGTTGTCCTCTATCCAAGGTTCAAAGTCTGAAGAACTAATATTAATTATATAAGGGGGCCCTCCACCATGATATTCGCTGAACGGATAAAACTCTATCCAATTCGCTTCTTTGTTTTTGTAAAAAGTCCACCAGTTGACAGAATCAATGGCTATTTTTACTAACCCTTTTGATTTTACGAGACTATCGGAAAACTGGACAACGCTGAAACCCTTGTATTTCATCAATCGTTTATTTAGACTTTAGCCTTTCAAATGCCTTAATCATTTTCTTGTTTTCTTCTTCATTTTTCATTTGGATAATTCTTGCTTGTTCCACACCAACCACATAAAATTGTTGTCCTGGGCTAAAATCATACTTTTTAAATTTATTCGCGACCGCAAGGGCATGAGAAAAACTTTCATATTCCTGTGCGTTAATCAAAGTACTATCAAAATATTTCGTTTTTCCGCTTTTTCTAAGAATTTCTTTCCGTGCATGAAATTGAAACGGCACCCTGATATCTTCCCTTGATTCTACAACTATGAAATAAGGTTTTTGGTAAGTTCCTGGAATAGAATGTTCCTCTAATTGAGAAACCTCAAATATCTTTGCTTCAAATTCCTTGACTACTTTAACTTTCATCCCTTATTTGAACTTTTCTTTGTTGTATTTTTCGATAGCCTCATCGGACCACTTGTCAATATTCCACCATGTCGTTGTTGCCTTTTCTGAAATTAAGTTACCGCAGTATGGACATTTAATGGGCCTAATTTCTTCAGCACCAGGATTTTCAATCCGATATATCCCCTCAGAATAGGAAAATGGTTTTTTGCACTGATTGCACTCAACATGGGTTTTCATATTTACACTTTTAGCAGATTAAAATCCTTTATTTGAACTTTACTCATTAATTTGAAGGATGGTATGTAAAATTGATTTATGTTAAATCACTCTATAAAGGTCTTTAATTTTTATTGAAGGCTTTTCTTTTTAAAAACATTGTTAAAAGAAGGATAAGAATGATCCCTCCAATAACCCATAACCATGGAAAGGGTTGAGATATTTCAATAGGAGATGTATTTCCCATTAAAACAAGACCCGCCCAATATTGTGGATGAAGTGTTCTGCCTTCAGCGGTTTTCAAGTAGTCTAATTTGGCAAGTCGCAGTGCCTCATCTTTGGGTTGTCCGTTTTCGAGATAGCTATAAAAGAAACCTAGAATTTGAGTGCTTGATTGCTCATCAATCTGCCACAAACTGGTCAAGATACTTTCACTACCTGCATAATTAAAGGCGTGTGCTAGAGAAATCATACCCTCCCCTGGTTGATAGGCGGGTTTTCCTGTATCGCAGGCGGTTAGAATAGCCAAATTAGAGTTCAGGTTTTGATTATATATCTCATAGGCATACAGGTAATTATCATTAATATTGGTTGAATCAGAAACATTTTTTGCGAATACTAACCGCGAAAGCTCAGGACTTCTATTGTTTGATTCTGCATGGGTTCCAATGTGAATGATTTTATGTTCGTTTGCAGTGCGGCTAAATACAGTTTTTGAGGCATTTTCATTTAAAAATGACTCTCCACCAAACCGTTTTGATAATCTTTTTGCAATATCGGTACTAAATGGTTGTGGTAATAAGGTTAGGTAGGTTTTGTCTAGATGGATTGAATCGTTAATGGCTAGCTGATATTCTTCCTTCATGCTTTCATTAAAAGTAGGGGAATAGGCAACAAAATTATCTTCAAATTCAAATGTGCGATGATTCTTTTCAAGTAATAAAAGGCTATAATTGTAGGCAATATTATGTTTGTTTAAAAGACTATTGTTGGCCAATTCTCCAAAAGAGTTGATTTTTTTAGGTGTCAAAAGTTCAAAACTTAAATTGAACAATTCCCGATCTGGAAAAATGATAATGTTTTTTGTATTGATATTATTTTCAATTGGTTTCCAAAGCTGTAAGTACAATTTATGGAGGCATTCGGAAACATCGTGAATGTTTTTTTGATAGTTGGACACGATATTGATGCAATTAAAGGAGAAGTCCATAGAAATTGGAACAATTTTCATGGTGTCATTTGTAATTATAAATGCTATAAGATTGTTCTCTAAAAACAAATACCGAACTAGTGTTGTATTATGGGCAATGTTATGCTGTAAGTCACTCAAGGGAGTCACAACAGATTGGTATCTCATTTCATAGTATCTAGGATATTTCTCTTTTATCTTGGAGAGATACTTTTGCCAAGCGGCCAACGTATTTTCCCATTCATCAACATCGAATTGGGTTTCTTCATCTAGGTTGAAAAATGAGTTTAACGCCTCTCTATTTTGGTTTTCTTCTTGTCGAATACTTTCAGGTGCTAACTGATTCTTGGACAGGTTTAGTCTTGTGCGAATTCGGTGATAAATTGCTGATTCGTGCAACTCAATGAGCTTGTTAAGGTATTTTTCATCCTTTGTTTTGTCATAAAGACGGTAATATAATTCCTTTCCAAAATCGAATAGTTCCTGACTATTTTCTAAAAGCACGTTTGCATCTTCATCGCTAGTGACCAAGGATTTTCTTTTTTCAATGCTTTGGAGAGCCCTATTCACTAAAGAAATTGTGCTGTTCAAACTTTTGGCTGATTTAACCGAATCTGTTTCATATTTAGCTTTTATAAGATAGAGCAATAGTTTAAGTTGGTTTGGACTAAAAAATTCTTTGGAGATTGCATTGTTAAAAGTTACAGATTCGTATGAATCCAAGATTTGATTGCTCAGTTTAATAGTGCCTTTGTAATCTTTTTTATCAAATACTATTTTCACTTTGGCTATTCTTACCTCATTGGCCAAATAACTGTCATCACCATAGAATGTAATCACTTTTGATAACGTAGCGTTGATGGTACTTTCAGCCGTATCGTAATTTTCAAGATATGCATACGATTTTGCAAGATTGATAGTAGCGTAAACCTCATTTTGAGAAAAGCCATGTTCATTACTGTTTCTATAGGCGTCAATGGTACGTTTAAAGTTTGTTACGGCCTCAGAATAGGTGCCTTTTCGGTAGGCTAAATCTCCTAAAACTCCATAAAGATTAGCTTTATAAGAATAATTATTTCCTGGAATTGAATTTAAAGAAGCCCTTGCCTCTTCTAAAAACTTCTCCGCTTCATTTAAATCGGTATTGTACAACAAAGATTCACCAACCATCAAAGCCGCTCCAAAATATTGTATGGTGTTCTTTAAAAAGTGTTTTTTTGCATGTTTATATCCAAGCAATGCAATTTGCTTTGCCTTCTCTTTTTGCCCTAAATCATAATATAGACTTCCTAAATTTCTATAAGAAATAGTCAAGTTGCCATGAACTTTTTCTGTAAGGGGATGGTTGTTCGTTTTCTTCAAAAATGAATTATAATGATTGATTGATTTTAACGTAAACTTCATCGCATCATCAAACATTCCTGCAGATTGTTTGACCAGAAACCAATTTCCATATATGGTGCCAGGGAGATAATCAGTCTGCTCGGGATCTGGATTGGTATTATCCACAGCCTTAATTGCCTTTTCAAAAAAATAATTTGCACTATCCGGTAGAGCACTAAAGTGCATGAGAGCACCTTTGTAATTATAAATCCTAGGTGCCAACTTAAAATCGATGTTTTTGTTCTTACGAATTAATTTGATGGCCTTATCCGTACGTGTTACCAATTCCCCAAAATCACCCAATTTTAAACCTAGCTCACTTAAATGGTACTCAGATTCAACCATTCGAGTAATATCACTCAATCTTTTGGCTAAAGCGTTTGCTGTTTCCAGATATTCTTGGGCATTTGAAACAGTGCCCTGGTCTATGTAAAGCAAGCCCATTCCCAAATTCGCTTGATATAGAACAGAATCACTTGATTTGGCAGAATCTATTTGAGAAAATAATTTTAAGGCCTTCTCAAATTTTGTTTCAGGATTTTGTAAAAACTCGATTTTGCCCGTAGGATATACCAAATGACCCAAAATCGTATTATCATTATTATGAATCTCTTCTTGAATTATTTTTTGTGCTTCTACAAACTCATTTAAAGCAATGAGGCTATCTATTTCTTTTAAAGTATTATTTCTCTGGGCATTTATATAAAATGAAAAGAAAATACAGACTATGGAAACCAGTGAATTTGATCCAAGAAAAAACCCTTGAAATTTCATTCTTTAATATTTTTGAGTAGTGCTTCACTTTTTTCGTCTGAAATCTTTTTTAAGTTTTCGATGGCTTCTTTTTCATTTCCATTTTTCAATTGCCCTAAAGCTATGAAGTACAGAGCCTCTTTATTAAATACTGACTGCGGTGAAGACTCTAGTGTAGTTTTTAAAAAGACCAACCCTTCTTTGGTGTTGTCGTTTGCTAAATAGGCGGCACCCAAAAAATAATTAAGCGTATCATTTTCGGGTTTTTGCACTAACAATTTCTCCCACTTTTGAATAGCTACATCATAATGCCCTTGCTTGTAATCAACCATGGCTTCGTAAAAATCATAATTGTCGTTAGAGCCCATTACAGTAGGTAATCCTGGATCTGGGCTAAAATATTCCTTAAATAGTTTTTCACCCTGCGTAGGTTGATTCAAAAAGAGTGAAACTCCCAAAGCAACAAAAGCAGTTATAGAGGCCGCAATTAAAAAAACTTTGCGTTTTTTGTCAGAGGACTTGGTGCCATGGTTCGATTCAAATTTTTGATGAAAGACATTAAGCGCAGTGCGCATCCCTTCTTCTTCTACTGCATGAAATAGGCTTTTGAATTCGTCAAATTGGACTCTTAGTTCAACATTTTCATTTAGTTGTTCTTTGAAATCAGCCTCTTGATTGTAGGTCATATTGCCCAAAAGAAAATGTTCAAATTCTTCTTGCTGTTCAGGAGATATGTATTTGAGGTTCTTATCCATTGTTTTTTAATTCATGGCTCAATGCGCGTAGTTTTTCCATACAACGGTACTTTTGATTTCTGGTCGAAGCAGGAGTCAATTGTAATTCCATAGAAATTGAATCCATCGACTTCCGTTCAAAATAGAAAAGATGCAGCAGTTTTTTACAGTTGTTTCCTAATTTTTGCAGGGCACTTTGTAAGATATCGTGCTGTTTTTCTACGACTTCTGCATCAGTATCGTTTTCTTCATACGCCACCTTTAAATGGGGAATGGTGCTCGATGCCACGGTATTTTTAAATGTTGATGAACGTAAATGGTCAGTCCATTTGTTCTTGGCAATGGTAAACAGATATCCCGCTACATTACTGTTTTTTTGCAGCTTATTATCCTTGATGTTTTTCCAACAGGCAATAAATGCTTCTTGAAACACATCTTTTGCTTGTGTTTCATCTCCACTGTTTTTCAATACATGGTTTCTGAATTTAGGGAATGTGTTTTGATACACCATTTGCATCACTTTTTGATCATTGTTTTTAAAAGCGGTGGTCAGTTGGTAGTTGGTCTCCTGTAATGTATTCCCCATACCTTTTTGAAAGTACGGGGAATTTAAAGATTTTCAATCAGTTTATATAACAGTATCAGTTATTCGGCTTCAAAATCCGTTGTTTATGAGTTCTTACTCTGATTTTAATACCACACGTACCTGTGCATATCCTTGCAGTGTGGCGAGTGCTGCCGCGGCATCTGCTCTCGCTGAACCAGGGCCACTTCCTGTATAAGTAATAAATCGATATTTTCCATTAACCAAGTCGTCTGGATTCCCAGCTGTCCAGTTGTCACCTTGATTTACAAAACTTGTAGTATTATTTCCGAATTTGAGTTCTTTGACTCTCAAAGAATAACTTTCTGCGTTCACCTCTGGGTCAAATTCGAAGAATACAAAATACCCATATGCGCCTTCAGGGCCATTAGGGTCATCATAAAGAAGATGTCCTACCCTTGGGTACAGGTATTTCACATTCTCATCGTTTTCAATATTAATTGTAGTTTCCAATTTGTCTATAAATCGGTACGCATCTCCAGAATCTTTTCTTCTTGCGTAAATAGCTGCGGTGATGGTTTCGGTTCCTTCCTTTTCCTTTTCAACTGCTTCATAAATCACTCGTGGATCGTTTACTTTGGAAACTGTATTTTGATTTCCATTGAAAAGTCCAAAGCCTGATGCACCATCCCATACAATGCGATAATCTTGGGTTGAATTATCAGTAATATCGGTGCGATCGGTATTTCTGACTTTTAAAGTGATTCGCGTACCCCCATTTACTGTAGGATTCTCCGGGGTTATTTCAAAACCTAGTTCTTTAACTTCTACAACGGCCTTGGCGTCATTGATTCGAGTACTATTTTGCCCTTCTTTTAAAAATACTTCAACGGTGATTTCGTCAAATGCCTCATCTGGTAAATCCACTACATTACTACTGAAATATTGTATCTCGCTTCTAGAGCTTGTAAAAGAAGTTCCTTCTTTTCCCAATTCATCACGTATAACGCCATAAAGTCCGCTTGTAGCCCATCTGTACTCATAGGATTGTCCCGCACTTAGATTTCCATCCTTAATAATGGCCTTAAATGTTTTTTCTTCACCTTGAATTGCGATGGTTTCTTCTGGTATTATTGTTACGTCGTTTTTGCTAGCTACCACATCCCATTCTTCCAAATGATTAGATACTGAGTTCGCATATAAAATTCTGCTATAATCAACAAGTTTTAGGAAGATATCTGCTCGCTCCAGGTATTTTCCAATTCCTTGCACCAATTCCCCAGCCCTGGCAGAATTTTGCACAAAATAGTCGGGATCTACTTTAACACCTCCTGCAACAACTCCTTCGAACAGTGCCTCAATCAAATCTGTTGCATTGGCTCCCAAGGCATTGTTGTAATAGGCCTTCAAGAATTCGTTCAAGGCAGTCTGATATTCTCCTTTTTTCAGAGGCTCATCAACTGCCGGAACAGAAGAGGCAATAATTTGCAGTTGGTTCACAAAAAGCTCATACTTTGTCTCATCTAATCCCTTTAATAATTTAGAGTGACCAGCAACATCCAACAGGATTGGAAGTACCAATTCAAAGGCAAAGGTTTCGTAGATAAGATCATAGAGTTTTTCCTCCTCGATTGTGGTCATTTGATTTGTATCTATCTCACCAAGAGCAGTCCCCACAACTCGACAACTGTATAGAACCTCTTGTTCTCCTTCTTCAACTTCTAGAGAAATGGGGCCTGCCTCGGTTATGGCAAACCCTATTCCTGTGCCCGCACCATAATCTGAGATCACTCCAAATACTTCTCTAATAGCAGTAGGCGATGAGATTTTTTCATCATTGTTTGGAGTTGGGTTTTCAGCATTAAAATCGCTGATCAGCTGCTCAACTCCTCCATTTTCGAAAGTCACCTCTTTTCGATAAACAAAGGCATGTGCCCGCCTTCTAAAACTATTGATCAATGAGAAGGAAAAAGAGTCATCTTCCCGAAGTTGAATACCGCTTCGTATATCGCTTCCATCAGCATTTATTCTGCTGGTAGTGTCCACATTGGTTTTGGCATCATCCAGTGTCGAAATTCTTTCTCCTATCATTGCGGCAAAGGCCTCGGTGCCAAAGTAATTTTCGTCACTGGAAAAAGCTGTTGTCGCAGCTTCCACAAGCTCATTCAATCCAGGAAAGTCATCAATCTCATCAAAGAATCGTTGACGAACGTCTTCGGGTAAAAAAACCGTTCCCAAGGCATTATAAAGAGACGCTATCGCTGTGCTACGTACCGAAATCTCTCTCTGATCTTCATCAATGAACCCCATTAACAAAATGTTCTGATCTGTATCTATAAGTAGGGCAAGACTCCTCCCATTTTTGTTAAGGGCAACCTTGGAGTTTCCGTTTCCGGAAACAGAGAATTCTTCAGATATGGAAACAAGACTAGTAACCCCAAGATCTACTGTTGAACCCTGTGGCAAGATTACTTGAACATCTACCTCCATGAATCCATCGGTAGTTCCTGTGGGGTCATCATCGGTTGGATCAACATCATCGCTTACCGAGACATCATCATCCATCATTAAAGGGGAATCATCTTTGGAGCTACAGGCCCAGATAAAAAGGGCCGTTACAGCTATTAGTATTAAAAATTTCAATGAGGTTTTCATAATTGTTTCTTTTTAGATTGTAAAATTGATTTTATAGAATATCGAGATGGTTAAAAAATGTCATCATTAATTGCCATTTACGTTTACCCACTCCCTATTATTTATATTAATATCGCCATTAGGGGTATAGAACAAATCATCATTTTGAATAAGGTTTCCATCACTATCCATCCAATTTTGTGTTGAAAAAGCATTCACTTGGTAGTTTGTGCCACTTAATGGGTTGTATACGGTTTCTTCTTCATTTATCATATTGACAAAATTGCGTTGTGAAGTACTACTTCCAGAACCAAAATTTCGGTTCATAAATGAAGCGTGGTTAGCATCTTGTGCTGCCCATATCCCTTTCATTTTACGCTGGTGTGCGGCAAATGCACGCTCTCTGTTAATTCTTCCTGTCCGAGCTTTCTGTGCTGCAATTTGGGCACGTTGTTGTGATAGTTGGGCAACGTATTGTTTCCATTTGGGATTTTCCTTTGAATTTATCAGCGCATTTTCAAAAGCGGCAATGGTTTCATCAAAATGACCAGCATCAATAAAAGTGTAATCAGTACTATACATCCACATGGTCATGGTGTCAATAAAGCTTAGTGGTTGCTGCATGTAAATTTTGCCTACAGACACTAATGCTTTTTGGCCTTTGTTGTTTTCCCAAACGGTAGCAAGAAGATCCACTTGTACTTGGCCATTGCTTTCATTTCTAATTTTTCCTTTGAGGTAATTCTCAGTTTTGTAAAGCCTTATGTTTTTTACAAACTTGAATCCGCTTTTTTCCATTCTTGGTGCCACTTCTTCTTCTAAGATGTATTGGTTGGCTACCATGGCTCTGTGCATATTGCGAATACTGCTATTCTCCATGAAATGGTAGGTCTGCGGATTTTGGTAGGAGATATGAACCTTTATAGGCGTGTTGAACGATTTAAGATTATTAGGACCAGTTGTCTGAATCAGAAAAACCGGAAGTTTTTGATCGATGATATACGTTGGTTTGGAAATTACTTTCCATGAGGCAGGATATTCGGTGCTATTAACAACAAGTCCTGTTCTGGCATCACGGAATTCATGTATTTTCATGCCTCTTTCTCCAAAGTTGTCAAAGAAGCCATCTTTTTTGGAATTATGTTGGAGTATCTCTGTATCGAAACCCTCTTCATTTTCAAAACTTGGTTCTTCAAAAGCCTCATTTTCATAAGCTATATCCTCTTCTTCATAATGACTCTCATTTTCATCCTCAGGACTTTTATTAATTGTAATGCATGAATTAAAGAGCATAAGGCTTAGGAAAAAGGTGAAAAAAGCTGTTTTCATAATAGTATGGTTTGTTTATTGGATATCGTTTAAAAAAGAAAATGTCATCACAAGTTTTGATGATAGATAGACTGATCAATAGAAGATTGAGCCGAACAGTAATTTTACTCAACTCATATTTTTTATTGTTTTTGAGCTGAATAAGAATTCTTTTTCGGCTCAAGCGCCGTCATTTTTGCTAGTAAAAAGTGGATAGCACCGCCGCCTTAAGCAGTACAACGTATCAACGACACAACTATCAAAATAAAAAAGCTTCACAATTGTGAAGCTTTTTTATTGCGGGCTGGACGAGAGCCGAACTTTTTCTTGAAACGCCCAGTTTCAAAGGCCTACTAAAGGTTATATATAAATAGGGTATGAATTCAACAATGGATTGATGCTCAATTCTGGTTATGACTTAGGTCTTATGAACATAGCAGAAAACCCCGAATAAAATTAAGAGCTTCAATATATCTAATATCCAGATTATGAGATTTGTGCTATTTAAATTTTGAATCTTTTATTTGAACTTTAGTATTCTGCTTCGCGAATTTCTATCTCAGTAATACTTCCCGTTATAACCTTATTGACATCACTTAGTGGAAGTTGAAACCAAAATTCTGTTCCGTTTTTGTCATAGTAACTAAAGGTAAATTCATTTTCTACACTATCAAACCCACCACAGTAATTGTCGGTTTGAAACTGATCAGAACTTTCAATTAATGCCCACGATTCTAAGTCAAGGTCTTCCTTCAAAATCTGTTGACAAATTGAAATAAATTCCTCATCTATTCTCAGCTGGGTGCGCATCGTTTATTTATATTTTTTAATTTTTTAAGATTGGTCTAACCTTCTTTAGTATCAATTGAACCACACCGCATATCGTTGTCTTCTTAATTCCATAGCTAGCTTTTCTTCCATTTTAAGGGCTTCTAATCTTGTTGACATAGGTTCTGTATGGTTGGTATAGGGTCTTAGTCACCTCTTCCAAAATGGAAATAAAAAAAGATAATGCGTACGATAGTATAAAAAATGTTATCGTACACATTATCTCTGCATCTTTTTATATCTTGCTGATTGAATGAAGAAAAAACAAACCATAAAAGATATAGCCCAAGCAGCTGGAGTATCAATAGGTACGGTAGATAGAGTAATTCATAAAAGAGGAAAAGTATCCAAGAAATCCATGGAAATGGTAACCAAGGCTCTTAATGAACTTGATTACAAACCTAATCCAATTGCCAGAACTTTAAAAAACAACACTATCTACTCCATAAAAGTGCTGCTCCCTGACCCTAAAAAAGATCCTTATTGGAAACGTTGCATGGATGGTATAAACGAAATAATTCAAGAGTTTGGTGCTTTTGATTTTGAAATTAAAATCTATTGTTATGATCCTTCCAAACCCAAATCATTCTCAAAAATTGGAGAGCAATTGATTCAAACTGAAAATCTGGATGCTTTACTATTTGTTCCACTATTTGAAAAAGAAAGCAATACGCTTTTAAAAAAACTTAATACAAGACAAATTCTATCCGGGACTTTTAACAGTAGTCTTTCCAACAACCTTGTAGACCAACATACTGGGCAAGATCTATATTCGAGTGGACGCGTAGCGGCAAAACTCATTTATGATTTAATAAAACCACACTCAAGAATTGCAATTATCCATATTGATGAGGCTTTTAATAATGCAATTCATATGAAACAAAAAGAACAAGGTTTTATTTCCTTTTTTAAGGAATACAGCTCTTTTGAAATAAAAAAACTAACTCTAAATAGTAACGAATTCCAAAGCAAGTTTCCTGATTTTGTGGAGCAGTTCAATCCCATAGATGCCTTTTTTGTAACAACTTCCAAGGCGTATGAGGTTGCAGAAGCATTAAAAAGTCAGGGAACAAAATCTAAAATGATCGGATATGATTTGTTATTAAGAAATGTTGAATGCTTAAAAAAAGGTGAAATTGATTTTCTTATACATCAAAGCCCTAAAATTCAAGCATCTTTAGGGCTGAGAGGATTAATTGAGAAGCTAATCTTTGAAAAGGAAATTCCCAAGAAGCGTCTGCTTCCTATTGATATTGTAAACTCAGAAAACGTTGAAAGTTACCTGATTTGAGAAGAAATCGATGAAAAGAAGAAATTATTTGAAAACCTTGTTAATGGGGACCATCGCTCCCTGTATTTCCCCTTCAGTGCTTGCCAATAGCACTTTTAAGTCTTGGCCTTATCCAAAAGGTTTGAGTTTCAATAGTAATTGGCACAACTGGCCAAATATGAAGTGGACAGGGCCAGAATATTGGGGCAACAGATTGCAGGATTGGCTTATTAAAGATGGTAAGGTTATATGTGACGTTACCGATAAAAATAGAAGCCTTCATCTACTCCCTATTCAAAAGCCTGAAAAAATGGTTGGTTTTATCACCTCTATTGTAATTGATGTATTGAACCATAAATTGCAGAACATTGATGAAGGGTGTTTAGGGGTTCAATTTGGGGTTAGAGGGCCAATTGAAGATTACAGATCGGCCGCCGTGTTTGGGAAAGGAACCCATATTGGATTAACACCAAATGGTAACCTCAAAATCGGCGATCAAATTTTTGAGACTACTTTGGATTTTATTCCCGACCATTTCGGGCTTGTGGTGGAAGCGGTTCCCAACCATAATTCGTATGCGGTTACAGTTTCTGTGACTAATCCACAAAATGACCTTTTGCTTTACAAAAAAGAAGGGATGGAATTATCCAATACCCAGCTCACTGGTAATTTTGCTTTATTGTCCGATTTTAAGCTCAAAAAAAAGCAAAAGCAAAAGCAAAAAATAGAGCCAAGTGCCGCCTTCTCCAATTGGCACATTGCCTCACAGGATTTAACCTTAGAGGAAAACAACTTTTTTGGACCCATCTGTTTTGCACAATATACGTTGAACAAAGGAAAGCTAAAGCTTACCGCACAAATGGCTCCTTTAGAAGAAATACAAGGGCTTTCAGTTCATTTTCAAGTAAAAAACGATGAGAATAAATGGACGACACTTAAGTCAAAGTCCCTAGAGTCAGAAGGCCGATCCGTCCAATTTTCATTTATCAATTTTGAAAAGGAAAAGGATGTTCCCTACAGAATCGTTGCTGACATTCCTTTACTAAATAAAACTGAAACCTATCATTACGAAGGTACCATATCCGCTGAGCCGCATAGTAAAGATGAAATTAGAACAGCTGTTTTTAGCTGTAATTTCCACTATGGTTTTCCAGATGCCGACATTCCAAAAAATGTATCAAAGTTAAACCCGGACATCATCTTATTCCTTGGAGATCAGTTTTATGAAGCAACTGGAGGTTTTGGGGCCATGTTCCAAGGAGATTATGATAAAATGTGTCTGGATTACTTGCGAAAATGGTATATGTTCGGTTGGTCTTATCGGGATTTATTTAGGCATCGACCGTGTGCCATCATTCCTGATGACCATGATGTTTACCATGGTAATATTTGGGGAGAGGAAGGTGAAAAGGCGGACACATCCAAAGGGTTTGGTGCTTCTGCCCAAGACAGTGGAGGGTATAAAATGCCCGCCAAATGGGTAAATATGGTACAGCGCACACAAACTGGCCATTTACCTGACGCATTTGACCCATCACCTGTAAAACAAGGGATAGGCGTATACTATACACATTGGAATTACGCAGGTATAAGTTTTGCCATACTAGAAGATCGAAAGTTTAAATCAGCCCCCAAGAATGTTCTTCCGGAAAGTGCGGAAGTTAACAATGGCTGGATTATGAGCGATGATTTTGACATCAAACAGTATCGGCATATTGAAGCAGATCTTCTTGGTGATCGACAACATACATTTCTTGATGAATGGGCTCTAGATTGGAGCAACAACGCCCAAATGAAGGTGGTTCTTTCCCAAACTAATTTTGCGACTTTGGCCACACTTCCCGAAGGCGCAAAGACAGGGGCCGTAATTCCCTCTCTACCTATTCCAAAAAGAGGTGAATATATAAAAGGAGACCGCCCTACGGTAGATATGGATTCCAACGGTTGGCCAGCCTTAGGTCGCGATCTGGCAGTTAAAACTATTCGAAAAGCTTTTGCTTTCCATATTGCCGGGGATCAACATTTGGCGAGTTTTATTCAATATGGTTTAGGAGAACATGGTGACAGTGGATATGCCTTCGCAGGACCAGCCTTAAATAACATATGGCCCCGTAGATTTTGGCCAGATGTGGATAGCAGCAAGCACACATATGATAATCCTGCCTATTTGGGTGAGCACTTGGACGGTTTTGGCAATAAAATGACGGTATTTGCTGTTGCAAATCCTCAGAATACGGGTAAAGAACCCAAAATTTTGCATAATAGAGCGGTAGGTTATGGCTTGGTTACCTTTAATAAAAGGCAGCGAACTATTAAAACCGAATGTTGGCCCAGATTTATTGACCCCACCATACCTAACAGTCAATATCCAGGATGGCCAATTATCATAACACAGGAAGACAACTATCCAAGAAAAGCCGTTGCATGGCTCCCAAAAATACAATGGAAAGGAAATTACAAGCCAGTACTAAAAGTATTTGATAATAAAGGGCAACTAGTTTATGCTATAAGACCTGAGAATAGCAATTATAGTCCAAAGGTTTTTAATGAAGGTACATACATGATTGAAGTGGCTATACCGGACCTTGATTTTGAAAAAAAATATTTCAACCTGAAAGCGAGTGAAAAGCAAACTAAAACCATAAGAATCAATTTACTTAAGGAGATTAAAAAAAAGCCTCTTCAAAAATGAAGTTTTAAGAGTTGGGATATTGCCAATTACTAAAACAACTCGTTAAAAATTTGAACAAAAGGTATTGTTTATGATTCCATTGATTGCAACACAACAATATTATATTTTTCTATCAACTTTGCTATTCCAATTTCCTTGCTCTCATTTTTAATGGCCATTGGAGGCTTTCCAAATTCATCTTTAAAACATTTGGTGAAGTATTTGGAGTTCTTATACCCCACCATATATCCGGCTTCCGAAATATTATATCCATTTTCCAAAAAAAGTAAGGCCGCATGTTTCAACCTTAAGGTTTTGTAAAAATCAATTAGCGTTTTGCCAGTAATATCTTGACATTTCCGGTAAATCACCGAATAGCTCATATTCATAATATCTGATAAATCCTCCAACTTAAATTCTGAGCATTCCAGCTGATTATTCAGCTCATTCACCAATCTTTCCATAAACAGATCTTCCTTGGATTTAACCCTCTCCATTTGAGGATTGTTGATTAAATCTACCCTGTGCTTGATAATTGTTTTCTCTCTATTATCAAGAATGTTATCCACCTTTACCAATAGTTCATTAGGGTTAAAGGGCTTTTGAATAAAGGCCAATGCTCCAGTTTGCAAGCCCGCCAATTTGGTTTTAGCGGCATCTTTGGCAGTAAGCAATACGATTGGAATATGTGATGTAGCTTTTGATTTAATAAGGATTTTACTCATGGTTATTCCATCCATTGTAGGCATCATTATATCACTGACAATAAGGTCGGGTATTTTTTTTCTTGCCAATTTTAATCCTTCTTGCCCATTGTCCGCAATGAACACATGATACTTTTCATAAAACAGATCACGTAGAAAAATTTGCATGTCCACATTGTCTTCTACAATCAGTATGGTAGCCTCCCTATCAATCTTGTCTTCATAAGTAATATCCAATTCCTTGAGCAAATCCATTTGTGTGGCTGACAGTGTATATTGTGGGCTTATATCCATACCAATCCCCTTTTCTTCGTTTGAAAAAATATCACCGGTTTTTAA
Organism: Allomuricauda sp. R78024; assembly: GCF_044596045.1. Classification (NCBI taxonomy): domain Bacteria; kingdom Pseudomonadati; phylum Bacteroidota; class Flavobacteriia; order Flavobacteriales; family Flavobacteriaceae; genus Allomuricauda; species Allomuricauda sp. R78024. The sequence goes on along the minus strand of NZ_CP138995.1, from coordinate 1,294,301 downwards.
CCCTACAGTAAAACAGGTTCCCTCATCTGAAGAGGAAACTTTTATTTTGCCATGGTGAAGATCAACCAACTCTTTGGTAAGCGCCAGCCCAATCCCCAATCCTTTTACGTTCTTTCCTATTTCTGATTGATAGAACATCTCAAAAATATCCTCTCGCTCCTCCAATGGGATACCTGGCCCCGAGTCTATCACACAAATTTTGAGCCTTTTTCTTCCTTCTTTTACCTTTAAAATAATCCTTCCATTGCGGGGAGTAAACTTGAAGGCATTGGATAAGAGATTATAAAAAATATGCTCTAACTTTTCTGCATCATACCAAAGAAATACTTCTTCTTTTGGATAGTCTTGGACGAAATCAATATTTTTAAATCTGGCTTGTTCCGAAAATGAATCTGCTATTTTTCTTAGATCGTATATGATATTTTTCCTTAAAGCGTAAACTCGCAGTTTATCCAACTCCCTATCTCTTACTGTCATCAATCCTTTTGAAATTCTGGAGAGTCTTTGCGCATTGTTTTTAATTAAAGAAAGACGTTGCCTCAATAATTGATTGCCGTTGGAGATTGCCCTTTGTAACATATCATCAATCGGACCGGTAATCAACGTCAACGGGGTCTGAATCTCATGGGACATTTTCGCAAAGAAATTCATTTTTAGGGCATACAGTTCTTTTTCTTTATTAAATTGAAATTCTTCTCTGTGCAATTTATTTCTAAGCCTTACCCAAAAAACAATCCCAAGAAAAAGTAATCCAACAATTAAGGAATATACCAAATACGCAATACCGTTTGACCACCAAGGAGATTTAATAGAAATAGCTATTTGCTTTGTTGGAATATTCCAGACGCCTTTTTTGGTTCCTGCTTTTACTTCAAAAATATATTCGCCCGGCGGAATGTTGGTATAGGTTGCCACGCGCTCCCCTCTTGGAGCGATCCATTCCTTATCAAAACCGTTTAATCTGTAGGCATAATTATATTCTGGATTAAGAACATCCCCAATAGCTGCAAATTGGAATGAAAAGGACGACTGATCATACTTTAAATTCAAGTATTCCACATTTTCAATTCCTTGTTCAACTTGATCAGGCACCAAGTCAATTGCCGGTTTGTTCAAAATATCTATTTGGCTAATGCCTAAATGTGATTGCGGTTTATTTTTTTTCATCAAATGGGGATAGAAGGCACTCACCCCATCATCGCCTCCAAAATATAACATACCATCTTCGCCTTTAAAAGCACTTTTCCTTATAAAATTGTCTCCTTGTAGACCGTTTACTCTGTAATAAGAATCGAGCGAATCCTTTTTTACGTCATAATGATGAAGTCCGTTTCTACTACTCATCCAAAGTTTTCCATTATCATCAAATAACATTGCACTTATCTCCAAGTCCTTTATGCTGTTATGCGTTATGAATGATTTATAGGAATGATCTTGGGTGTTAAAGCGTAAAAGAGACCCTGAAAGGGACCGTATCCAAAGATTATTGTCCGCATCGGCTATCATAAATGAGGGATCATAGTTATTTGTATCCTCTATATGCGTTTTTTGATAGTACTTAATTTTTCTGAATAGGGAGTTCTGAAGATTATCGCTGTTTTCCTCAAACTTGAATAAGCCCCCCCTGTTCATACCTATCCATATGGAACCATCTTGCGCCTCGCAAATACTTTCTGATATGGTTCCAGACAACCCATGTGACCGATAGCTAAAATGAGCCAACACTTGTTTACTTTCGTTAAAAAGAAGGACTCCTTCACTTGTGGATGCCCAAATGCGATTTTTTGAATCTTGATAAAGAAAACGAACATCAGCACTTCCTTTTTCTGAAATCCCGGGCATCTTAACCTTACTAAACACATTTTGCTTAGGATTGTAAACGGAAAGGCCATTTTTATAGGTGGCTATCCATACTTTTTTATTTGAATCCTCTACAATTCGCTGAATATATCTTCCTCCAAAAATTGGGGAATCATTTGTCTTATTGCCATATTGAACGCTTGTTCCATCTGGAAATACTCTATTCAACCCTTTTCCATCTGTTCCAATCCAAAGTGAATTATCAGAGGTTTTAAGTACACTAAGGACTGTAGATGGGACATTTTCATCCGATCCAGTATAGTATTGTATACTGCTACTATAGTTTGGTAAGATATCTATAAAACCTCTTTTGTAAACTACCCAAAGATTTCCGTGTACATCTTCAGAGATATTGGTTATGCTATTGTTTGCAATAGAGAATTTATTGTTGTCGTCATGTTTAAAATGGGAAATACTATTACTGTCCTTATCAATTTTATACAATCCTTCTCCATCTGTTCCTGCCCAAATATTCCCTTGAGCGTCGCAATAAAGGGAATAAAACTGAGGAGAGTTCTCTGGGGATGTCTCCCCCGAACCTGAAATAGGAAACGCTTTCAAATTTTGGGAATCAGGTTCGTACCTATAGAGTCCATAAAGTTCAGAAACAATCCATATTCTGCTTTTCTTATCAGAAACCAAACGCACCATATGGGGGGTTTTGTCATCAAAGGGCATTTTTACTTCTTGAAGCTGTTTAATAGTGACCTTGTAACCATAGACCTTACCATCAGCTGTACCAATCCATATTTGATTGGAATCTGTGGCGGCAATAGTGGTTATTGTTTGGGGTCTATTTTCAATATAGGGCAGGGTGGCTATTCGTGACAATTTTGAATCGCAATAGGCATATTCGTAAAGAGCTCCCTCTGTTGAACCAAACCAAACCTTATTATCAAAAGGGATTATGGTATTGATTCTTACCGGTTTCCCTTCAATGGATAAACTGTCTCTAAAATGAACATATCTGCCATTCTTTCCAAACTGGGTAAGTTCACCATTATAGGTGGCCAGCCAAAAGTTGCTCTTTTTATCCTTTTTAAAGAATACCCTTCTTTTATTCGCAAATTCGTATCCAAAAATTTTAGAATAGGATGTAAAGGTAAAATCATATCCATTATACTTATAAATACCATCAAAGGAAGTAATAAGGATGTTACCTAAACTGTCATTTTCTATTGATGAAGAGGCCTGAAATACCCTTTCAAAGTGAATAAAATTATTGAGTTCCTGACTTTGCGCTAATTGAAGAAAAAATAGACTCAAAAAGCAACATAAGCCTCGGTTGAAACCAAACCCTTCCTTAAACTTTGTTACAAAGCATTTAAAAAAACCTCCAGTGTCTGTAATTAATCCGATTGCCATTCTTTCATCTCCCATTTCGACAGCTATTTTAGATGCTATCAATCAATACATTTCCATAATCAATCGATAAACCTTACCCAAATTACATTTTTTTTCTTTAAACATGAGCATTTTAAAATCAAAAAAGTACAATTAATGTGTACGATAACATTTTAAAATGTTATCGTACACATTAATTTATGAAACTTTGACATCCTTATCTTCCAAAATGAACCATTTTGAAAGGGAAAAAGGACTGAAAGCAGAAAAAATAGGTGGTCTTAGACTAAAATGTATACCCTTTACCTGGACAGTTATACCAATATTTGAAGAGGAACAAATTAGTAACAATATTAATTAAAGATACCTCTAGATATCAATATGAATTCAAGAAGAAATTTTGTCAAAAAATCTGCATTGGCCAGTACCGGATTGGCCCTTGCTCCTAGTATTTCCTTTGGTATTACAAAAGGATCCAACGCAGCCAAATTAAATATTGGAGTTATTGGAGTTGGCTTGCGAGGAACAAATCATTTAAACAACCTACTGCTTAGAGATGATGTAAATGTAGTCGCCATTTGTGATGTAGATGATGCAAGGATACAATTAGGTTTGGATATTATCTCCAAAAAGGGTGCGGCCAAACCAAAAGTATTTGGGAAAAATGAATATGACTACAAAAACTTACTTGAACTGGACGAGTTGGATGCAGTAATAATAGCCACTCCATGGTTGTGGCATACCCGAATGGCAAAAGATTCAATGCTCGCCGGAAAGTATACAGGTTTGGAAGTTTCGGCCGCTAATACCCTTGAAGAGTGCTGGGACTTGGTTAATACCCATGAACAAACCGGAACACATTTAATGATTTTGGAAAATGTCAATTACAGAAGAGATGTATTGGCTGTGCTCAACATGGTAAAACAAAATGTCTTCGGAGAAATGGTACACTATAGATGTGGCTACCAACATGATCTTAGAGGAGTACTCTTTAATGACGGAAAAACTGCCTATGGCAAAGGTGCGGAATTTGGTGAAAAGGGAATCTCAGAATCCAAGTGGCGTACACAACATTCACTATTACGAAATGGAGACTTTTACCCCACTCATGGAATAGGACCCATAGCTCCAATGGCCGATATAAATCGTGGAAATCGATTTTTAACGATAACCTCACATGCTACCAATGCAGTTGGCTTTAAAAACTATATTACTGAACTAGGCGGAAAAGACCATCCCAATGCGGCATTAAAATGGAAGCAAGGTGATGTAGTAACAAATACCATTGAAACCTCAAATGGAGAAACAATCATCATAACCAATGACTGTAATCTACCTAGACCATATTCCCTAGGATTCCGTGTACAAGGCGCCAAAGGCTTATGGGAAGTAGATGGAAACCGTATTTACGTTGAAGGGAAATCAAAACCACATCGCTGGGATGAAGCCAATCAATGGTTGGAAAAATATGATCACCCCCTATGGAAAAAATACGGAACCTACGCCAAAGGAGCGGGTCATGGCGGAATGGATTTCTTTGTAATCAATGCCTTTGTACAATCAGCTAAGCAAAATATTGCGCCTCCTATGGATGCCTACGACGCCGCAGCTTGGAGTGCTATTACTCCACTTTCTGAACTTTCCATTGCCAATAATGGTGAACCACAGGATTTTCCAGACTTCACTCGTGGAAATTGGATAAAAAGAAAACCCTACAATTGGATTAAGGATTCTTATTAAAATTTAAACGCAAGCAAACTAGATAACCTAAGATTACTAACTAAAATCAAATGATTAATGCAAAAACTGAAAACTAAATTCGTATTTCTAACGACTCTTGTTTTTTGTGGCATGCTATCCGCCCAAAATATCAAGGTGACAGGAAATGTAACAGATGTTGAAACCGGAATGCCTATTCCAGGTGTTAGTGTCATAGAACAGAATACGACAAACGGCGTTGCCTCAGATTTTGATGGAAATTATGAAATAAATGTACCATCAGATGCGTCATTGATTATAAGTTCAATTGGTTTTATTTCTCAAACCATACTTGTAAATGGACAAACCACAATAAATGTTTCTCTATCTCCCGATGTATCTCAATTGGACGAGGTAGTTGTAGTTGGTTTTGGCACGCAAAAGAGGGAAAACGTTACAGGGGCTACCTCTTATGTTCAACTTGATGAAATTATTAATGATCGTCCTATAGTAGATGCCACACAAGCCTTACAAGGTGTCGCTGCTGGATTACAGGTTGTACAAAATTCAGGACAACCCGGTAACAATACCACTTCAATAAACATTAGGGGTTTTACCTCAATCAATGGAGGATCTCCTTTGATTCTCATCAATAATGTCCCAGGTGATATTGAAGACCTTAACCCAAGGGATATTGAGTCCATATCGGTGCTTAAAGATGCCGCGGCCTCATCCATTTATGGTGCAAGGGCAGCTTTTGGGGTGGTACTCATTACCACAAAAGCTGCCAATCGTAATAAAAAAGTGAGTTTTAGTTATGATGTGACCACAAGTATTTCACGGGCTGTAGATCTTCCTGAAAAAGCTGCCACCAGACAATTTGTGGAGGCCCTCGATGATTTTGGCGTGAATGCCTATTTTGCAGGCCAGAATGTGGATCGTTGGAAAGAACTATTGGATTTGTACGATGCCAATTCCAATGAACTTAATTTGGTCACAGACCCAATCAGTAACAGAACCTATCCTATACACGATGATGGCGGACAACTATATCCCCTGGCAGATTCAGATATCATAGAAGATTTTATCAATAATTTTGGGTACTCCACCATCCATAATTTTTCAGTATCGGGTGGTGGTGAGAAGATTGGTTACCGCTTAAGTACCGGTTACGCTTTTGAAGATGGTGTTATGGTCACGAGTAAAGATTCGTTCAAAAAATACAATATTAATGCCCAAATAGATGCCGATATTACTCCATCCCTTACATCTTCCTCCAACGTTTTGTTCCGTTCCAGTATCCAGTCCATACCAGATGCTAGATACAACAATGCGATTCAACAACGTATGTACGATCCCACAGGTTTTTTTGACGATGGAACTGTGACCCTACCTTTTGACAGTCCTGGCAATAGGGTGCGTTTTACTGTTCCTGATAAAAGAGATGATGACAATTTACGTTTGTTCCAACGTTTGGAATGGAAAGCCTTTAAGAATTTTTCAATTACGGGAGAATATACCTATGAAAAGAACTTTATAAATAGAGTTGAGGTCAATAATGGCCAAAGATTTCATAGCACCTTTAGGTTCAACCCAACCGTTCCCGAAGAAGATGCGCTGCGTAATTCAAGTCTTCAAAAAGCACAAACCAACAGGATTTACAATGGTTTGAACATTTACGGAAAATACGATTTGACCTTGGGCGACCATAATTTCAATTTTCTTGTGGGCTTTAATAAAGAAGATGAAAAGCGAGATGTTTTTACAGCATTCAGAAATGACCTTATCGACCCAGAAACTCCAACCTTCAATTTAGCACAAGGAGAGAATTTCCGAATTTCCGATTCCTTTTATGAATGGGCTGTTGTGGGATATTTTAGTCGATTGAATTACAATCTTCTAGATCGTTATTTTTTAGAGGCCAACCTTCGTTATGACGGCTCTTCCCGATTTGCTTCGGGCAGTAGATATGCCCTGTTACCTTCATTCTCTGTAGGTTGGGACATTAGCGAGGAACCTTTTATGAAAAATGCGGACTTTGTAACCCTATTAAAGCCAAGGGCTTCCTGGGGTAAAATAGGAAACCAAGAGTATAGAAGGCCAGACAATAACCAACAAGAATATTACCCTTCCATCCCAGGATATGAAAGCTTTTTGGCGGAATGGATAGACCTCAGCGCGGACCAACGTTTTATAAGTTTTAACCCGGCACAGTTGGTTAGTGATACTTTTACGTGGGAAGAGGTGGTTACCAAAAACTTGGGGTTGGATGCTAATTTTTTCAACAATCGATTGAATACTTCTTTTGATATTTATGTACGTGAGACCAATGGTATGCTCAAGGCTGCCCTTCCGTTACCAGCAATTTTAGGAACAGAAGCGCCTTTACAGAACGACGCCGATCTAGAAACCACTGGATGGGAATTACAAGTAGGCTGGCAAGATAAAATTGGTGACTTTACCTATGGTATAAACGTCAATGTTTTTGATAGCCAATCTAAAATAACTCGTTTTGAAGCATCCGAAAAATTAATTGGTCAATTTTATGAAGGTCATGAAGTAGGTGAGATTTGGGGCTATGTTACCGATGGTTACTATACCGCTGATGATTTTGTGTCCGGAACTTTGGACGCCGATTTATCTGGCCCAAACAGACAGTTGCTCGATGGCGTTCCTTTTCCGGAAAATACTCCTGTTCCGTACCCTGGCGATGTAAAGTACAAAGATCTTAATGGTGATGGTATAATCACCAATGGAAACGGTACGACAGCTCCGCAGTTTGATGACAACGGAAACATGATTGCGGATACTGGTCCTGGTGATCGCAAACGCATTGGTAATAACACAAGAAGGTATCAATTTGGAATCAATGGCAATATGGCCTATAAAGGCTTCGATTTATCCTTTGTTTTAAATGGTGTGGGTAAAAGAGATCGTTGGAGGGGTTTTACAACCGTGGATGGGGAAGATAGGCAACAAGATCTGGATTTGATTTTCCCTTATATTTCGGTTTTTGATCATATTTATGCCCACCAATTGGATTATTGGACCCCAGATAATCAGGATGCTTTCTATCCAAGAATTTATGGGGATGCAAGTACGGGCAACAATGATAGCAATTATGGAACAAGCCGATTTGTGCAGACCAAATACCTAAGCGATGAGAGTTATATTCGAATTCAAAACATCACTTTCGGGTACTCATTTGATTCTAATGTTCTTGATCGTTTAAATGTCAACAAACTAAGGGTTTTTGTGGCAGCCAACAACCCTTTTACCTTTGATAGATTGCAAAGGGGTCTAGATCCAGATCAATCGTTGACAGGCGCTGGTGTACGAACCAGATATCCCATATTGGCACAGTATTCCGTAGGTCTTAATGTATCATTCTAAAAAAAATTGAAATGAAAAATTTAATAAATCGTTTTTGTTTAGGGAGCTTAATGCTGCTTTTGACCATAAGTTGTGATAGTGAATTGGATCTTGTCCCGCAAGATGAGCTATCGGAAGCGACTATTTTTAGTACGTACAACAATGTACGAACCTATGCGTGGAGTTTCTATGAATTCTTTGACACCTTTCCCAGAAACCTCGTCTGGGCGGCCACGCGGGATTTGGATGGTGACTTAATGCAAAATGGTGGTAGCAGTATCTCTAGACCTTATATTGCGCAGAATATTGATATTCCTGCAAATAGTTTTGAAACCATTTACGGAGATTCCTATGAAAATATTCGCCGGGTAAACATCATGTTGGGCAACATTGATGGATCTGAAATGGAAGAAAGGGATATTGCTCATTGGAGAGGAGTAGGATTGTTCTTTAGGGCCCATGAATTTTTTGAACTTTTAAGAACCTATGGCGGAGTAACTTGGCTGGAAAACGAGATTACCGACTCGGATACAGATATTTTGTATGCTCCTAGAGATTCCAGAGATCTTGTGGCAAACAATATTTTAAGGGATCTACAAGAAGCGATTAACATCATTAAGGAAGATGGTGATGGCCCAAATACTGTAAATCCGGATGTAGCCAGAGCCCTATTGGCACGTTTTGCTCTTTTTGAAGGAACATGGCGTAAGTACCACAGTCTGGGAGATTCTGATAAATTCTTAACAATAGCTGCAGAAGTTTCTGAAACCCTTATGGGCAAATATCCAGTTTTGCATTCAAGTTATGATCAGGTCTTCAACAGTATCGATCTTGCAGAAATTCCAGGTATCATATTATACAAGCATTATGTCATTGATCAATTGACCCATACAATATCCACCAATACTAGGTCTACCAATAATAAATATGATATTACAAGAAAAGGAATTGATAAGTTTTTGACAAAAAATGGGTTGCCTGTTACCAACCCGACCAATACTCAATTTCAAGGAGACCGGGACTTTTATGCAGAGTTCAGAGATCGGGATGACCGTTTACTTCTTATGAGTCCGCCGCCGTATAGGGTAAATGGAGATGGAACCCAGAACTGGACTCCCACAGGTAATGCCGCCGATGAGGAATATTTTCCAATTCTTGCGACTATAACGGGTGGCTTTCCTTTCAAAGAATTACCAGACAGAAACTGGTCCAAAAGAGTTACCGGCGAAGTTCCCAATTTTGACAGGTTAGTTCCTACACAAACTGGAAATGGGTATCGTTTTTGGAAGATTTGGAACGATCATAACGATGGTAACTCTGGACAAGACCTAAACGATAACCCTACTTTTAGAATGGGCGAAATATTACTGATACAGGCCGAGGCTATGTTTGAAATGGGTCAATTTAATCAGGGCATAGCGGATGCCACCATAAACAGATTAAGGGAACGTGGCGGAGTGGCTCCTATGGTTGTTTCTGAAATTGTAGCCGATTTTGACCCAACCAGAGATCCTGATGTTGATCCTGTTTTATTTGAGATAAGACGCGAACGAGCTGTTGAAATGATGGGGGAAGGCGTCCGAAGGGACGATTTACGAAGATGGAAAAAAATGGATTACGCCACGGAAGTAAAATTGGGAAGGTGGATACGACAATCGGATTACACCCAAACGATACCAATTCAGGACAATGCAGCAGAAGGTTATGTACAATTGATTCCCATTGCACCCCCAGCTTTCCCCGATTATTACTACTTATTTCCACTACCGGCGGACCAATTGGTCCTAAACCCAAATCTTGAACAAAACCCTGGGTGGTAAACCAAACTAAAAATCGACAAAACATGAAAAGTAATAATATAGTTTTAATAGTAAGAAGTTTTGGTCTTCTGACAATATTTCTATTGACTTTAGGCTCATGTGCGCGTAATGATGATGGCTATCCGGAAGAATCCAATGTTGATTCTGCGCTGTTACCCCAAGCATCATTCTCAGCATCTGCCACATCAGTTGAAGCAGGAAGTACGGTAACATTCACCAATACTTCAATTAATTCTCCAAGTCTTTATACTTGGGTTTTACCAGGTGCAACGCCAAGTTATACAAATGAAGCAAGTCCGACCGTACTCTATGAATCATCAGGTGTATATGATGTTACGTTAAGGGTACGAAATTCCATTGGCGGTGGAGAAGTCTTTATGGAAGGACATATTGAAATCACCGCCCCTCCTATAATAGATATCGATATCAAAGCCCAGATAAGGTACACTTTTGAAGATAACCTTAATAGCGATTTGGATAAAGGCTTGCAAGATATTACAGCTACATCTGCTGGAGCTGAGACATATGACATACGACCGGGAGGTGGTGGTTCATATGTTTTTACAGGCTCAAATGCCCTTACCGTACCAGGATATACAGGAATTAATGGAGCAGGTAGTAGATCTGTTGCTTTGTGGGTAAAAACAACTCATGGGTCTACTTCAGCACTAGTACATTGGGGAAATACAGGAACATTCAGTCGTTCTTCTTTTAAATATCAAAGCAGTGGAGTAATTAGGTTCGAATACCAAGGAGGTGGTCATAACGGCAATACAACAGTTAATGATGGTGAGTGGCACCACGTGGCATATACCTATGATGGAGACACCATAAAGTTATACGTTGATGGTGTTGAAGATTTTACCATATCTGGAATTACAGTACTCAACACTGGTAACACCGGAGAGACTGACATTAATATTGGATCTCAATTGGGAGGTTCAATATTTCAGGGCGCAATAGACGATGTTCGAATTTTTGATACTGTATTAACATCTGATGAAGTTAGAATCTTAAGTGAGATTAAGTAAAAATAGTTTAGTTTGAGTTAGTTCTTTTGTAAAGATGCCCGAAAACGTTCCCCTAACAGGTTGGTTGTTCGGGCATTCTTTCTTTTAAGGGATTTAACCCACCATGTGATACCATTAGGCATAATTTCATGAGAATTAAGATTGTAATATTTGTAAGTATCTTTTTTGGTTTGGTGGGATGTCAAACAAGTCAGCCGTCAAATACCTCTGCCCAAACCAAACCCAATATCATAATAATAAATATAGATGATATGGGGTGGGGAGAACCTTCATATATGGATGGTAATTTTTATGAAACTCCCACAATAGATGCCCTATCTAAGCAAGGAACTATATTTACCAATGCCTACGCGGCGGCGGCTAATTGTGCACCGAGCAGGGCAAGTTTAATGACCGGAAAATGGACCCAACGACATGGTATTTTTACGGTTGGAAGTTCCGAAAGAGGAAAATCCAAGGATCGAAAATTAATTCCAACAGTTAATAAGACGAATATATCCGAAAAGTTTTTATTGATTCCTGAATTGCTTAAAAAAAATGGCTACCATACCATTCATGCCGGGAAATGGCACTTGTCCGACAACCCCTTGCAAAATGGATTCGACACGAATATAGGTGGAAGTCATGCCGGACACCCATCAAGTTACTACGCTCCTTATAAAAATCTAGATATCAAAGCTCCGAAGGGTGAACGCTTAACCGGGGTCATTATGGATAGACTTATTGACTCTATTGAAAACAAGGATAAACCATTCTTTGTTAATTATGCTCCCTATGCCGTGCATACCCCTATTCAACCCATAGATTCCTTATTGGAAAAATATCAGACCAAAGAGAAAATTGAAGGAAGAAGCAATCCCAAATATGCGACCATGATTGAGGATGTGGATACCAATATCGGAAAATTAATTTCATTCTTAAAACAAACAGATCGTTTTAAGAACACAATTATCATATTTACCTCGGACAACGGAGGGTTGTTCTTTGTTAGTAACCAACACCCCCTAAGATCAGGTAAAGGGAGTTACTATGAAGGAGGTATTAGAGTACCCTTTTTCATTATTTGGGAAAGCAAAATAGATAAGGGTAAAGTAGATAAGACCCCTATTTCCCATCTAGATATCTACCCCACCTTGTTGGAGATTGCTGATATTGATTCACCTGGCAATTTAAGATTGGATGGAAAGAGCTTATATCCTATCCTATTAAAAAATGAAGTTTTGGAAACACGACCCCTATTCTGGCACTTTCCTGTTTATTTACAGGCCATCACAAAGGAAAATGAGAATCGTGATCCAAAGTTTAGAACACGTCCAGGATCGGTGGTCCAATATGGTAAATGGAAACTGCACCATTATTTTGAAGACAACGCCTTGGAACTTTACAATTTAGAAGATGACCTGGGAGAAAGAAACAATTTAGCCAAAGCCTTGCCGGAAAAAGCTGAGGAATTATTAGAGTTATTGGAAATATGGAGAGCCGACACCAACGCGCCGATACCACATGAAATCAATGACGCATATCAAGAACCAATCATAAAAAGGTCATGAATATAAATTCGATGAAATCAATATATCATTTGTTGTTTTCTTTGGCATTTTTCTTTGGCTCTTGCTCATCAGATAGTGTTGAAACCAACACTCCGCCAACTAGTAGTGAAAAACCAAAAGAATCCAAAGAACCCGAAACTTCAGAGGAGGACATTTGGAATGTTAGCCCAAATAATCAATACGCTTTAAATGTGGTCTTCTTTAATCCTACAGATTATACAGTAAATGAGGGATTATTGAATGAAGTCGGAAATATGATGGTCTATGTGCAACAGTGGTTTGAACTTCAAATGGAGCTCAACGGATATGGCAAAAAAACCTTTGGTTTGGTTACAAATCAACAAGGCAAGGCAAGAATTCATTTAGTACAAGGCAGGCTTGCATCCACATCTTACCAAGGACATAACGAAATCCTTAACGAAATTGACCAGTATTTTGCTGCCAACCCAAACACCAAACAAGGAACCCATACATTTGTTCTAGGTTTTAGGGATAGTGGCGTTCCTTTTTACGGAATCAATAAAATAGCTTTTGCCAATACAGATGATTTTAAACTAGTCCCGACTGGAAAATCCATTGGTGATTTTCAACTTATGAACTGTGACCGATTGGGCGGTATCATGCATGAACTAGGGCATGGTCTCAATCTGCCACATTGCGCACATAAGGGTTCAGATTTGCCGAAAGTTTCTTTAATGTCATTTGGAAATCACACTTATCAAAATGATGGTTCTGAACGTGTTTTTCTAACCGCATCGAGTTCGGCTATCCTAAATGTATGTGAAGCTTTTAATACAAAAGACAATATTCCATATTATGCCACTGATGTTAGTGCCGAATTTTTGGGATATACGGTAGAGAAAGATGAAACTAACAACTCCTTGATGGTACAAGGTACTGTTACATCTCCTGCGGTATTAAATCATATCTATGTTGGACATGACGGTTTTCCTGCAGGCGGGGGTGATAATTACGATGACATAACCTTTACGACAGTACTTGAACCCACTGGAAACATAAATGAATACAATTTCAGTCTGCGGATTCCGTACAGCGACCTTTTTAATGAATATAAGGATGAGACGAAAAATGATATACAGCTCACATTCAACGCTATTGCAAAAAATGGCAACAGGCAAAAAATAGGAGGTTATGCCTATACCATAGATTTAACAACAAAAATCCCCAATGATGACGTTATTGCCGCATATACCCCATTTGTGTTACGTGATAGAAGTAACTGGACTATATTAGCCAATACAACAAGTCCAAATCCCGACCGTGTTGCCACTACTATGCTAGATAGTGATTTATCATCTTACTGGCATTCAAACTATCCTTATAATATAGCAGATAGTGGACCTCATGAGATTACCATCGACATGGCAAACTCAATGACTTTTAGCGGAGTTTACCTGTTTTCAGACAGAGCGGGGACCAATTATAGACCAAAGAATGTAGTCATTCAAACAAGCAATGATGGTATAAGTTTCACAACGGTTAAAGAAATGTCTCTATCCAATGGTTTGACAGAAGCTAAAATCAACTTAGACAACAGTGTTAGTTCACAATATTTAAGAATTTTGATAAGTCAGGTATACATTCCCTCCGGAACAGAGGAAAATCTTATCTTAAACGAAATCGATATCATTTCGGAATAATAATATTTCTTTAAAAAAATGAACATGAAATTCCATTCTTTCTCAACAGATTCGATCTATTTCAAATCTATCAATACAATCATGCTCTTGTTGCCAGCTCTCTTTTTTGGCCTTATGATGAGTTCGTGTAAAGACAATACAGAAGCAGAGGTCAAAACGGAAAAACCAAATATCATTTACATCCTTGCCGACGATTTGGGATATGGTGAATTGGGCACTTATGGTCAAGAAAAGATTGAAACTCCACACATTGATGCTCTGGCCAAGAACGGGATGCTATTTACACAACATTATACCGGAGCTCCTGTTTGCGCTCCCGCAAGATACATGCTAATGACAGGTAAACATTCTGGACATGCCTACATAAGAGGCAATGATGAATGGAATGAAAGAGGAAATGTTTGGAATTACAAAGCTGTCGTTCTAGACTCTACTTTAGAGGGTCAAAGACCAATTCCTTCATCTACGGTATTGTTTCCAAAATTGTTAAAAGAAAATGGATATACAACGGGAATGGTAGGGAAATGGGGACTAGGAGCGCCTCATACCGATGCAATTCCAACCAAGATGGGTTTTGATTTTTTCTATGGATACAATTGCCAAAGACAAGCACATACCTATTACCCTGTACATCTATATAAGAATGAAAACAGAGTCCACCTTAACAACGATACCATTCCACCAAGTAAAAAGTTAGCTGAAGGCGCAGACCCTAATGACCCATCAAATTACAAAGATTACAACCTAAACGATTATACCCCTGATTTAATGTTTGATGAAATGTTGGGTTTCATCTCTGAAAACAAAGAAAATCCTTTCTTTTTCTATTGGGCAACGCCTATACCCCACAATCCAATCCAAGCTCCCCAAAAATGGGTGGATTATTATAAAGAAAAGTTCGGGAAAGAGGAACCATATTTAGGAGAAATAGGTTATTATCCACATCAAAATCCAAGAGCAGGATATGCCGCCATGATTTCTTATTTAGATGAAAATGTAGGGAAGCTTGTTGAACACCTTAAAAAAAATGGGCTCTATGAAAATACCATTATCATGTTCACTTCGGATAATGGAGTAACCTATTCTGGCGGTACGGATGGTGAATTTTTTGACAGTTCAGGTATTTTTGGCGAAGAATATGGAAGAGGTAAAGGTTTTGTGTACGAAGGTGGAATTCGTGTTCCAATGATTGCTTCATGGCCAAATCACATTAAGCCTGGCAGCACAACCAATCATATTTCTGCTCAATATGACTTAATGGCAACCTTATTGGACCTTAACAATATTGAAAATCCTGATAAAACCGATGGTATTAGTTTTTTACCCACCTTGTTGGGGCAAGAAAATCAATCTGAACATGATTTTTTGTTTTGGGAGTATCCTGAATACGGAGGACAAGTTGCTATAAGAATAGGGGATTGGAAAGTAATCAGGCAAAATCTCAAGAATCCAAAAAAAGAACCAACTTTAGAACTATACGATCTTAGCATAGATCCTGAAGAATTGAACAATATTGCCCACCAACATCCAGAAATCATTGAAAAAGCAGCCAACATTTTTAAGGATGAACATGTCGACGCGGAGATAGAACGATTTAGGATTCCTTTGATTGAAGATGGATTGCTTTCTGATGTTCAAGATTAACTGTAATACTTCAAAATTCAGGACGAAGGACGAATTTATCGTTGATTAAGTATCTGTTTTCCATTGGAGATATTAACAAGTTTGGACGCAGAATAGTTCTGAGTTTTGGAATCTTTCCTGTTCGGGCAACAATAACCAATAATCCCATAAAAATCAATTCTTAGCGATTAAGAATCAAAAATCTGAGACTATAGTATAAATTAAATAGTGTTACAAACAGATTACTCGCAATACAAAGCCAATAATCAATGAAAAAACCATGGGTATGGAAAATGGTCCTTTAAAGATAAATGAATATGTTAGACATTATAAGAGTATTTCCTTTATAGTCCATTATTCATGCTCCAACGAGGGTTCAAAAAAACTGTTCTTTGCAGCCCAACCTACTGAAACCTGTTATGGATTGGCCTATGATTATGATTTCTTACATGGTCAAATCGACGAACAAATGCACCTACAAATTGGTATAAAACAATTTCAGATAACCATGACCGAGGATTTTCACCAAAGATTGGGTATTCTTTATAAGAATATTAGAAATGAATATGTAGAGTTTAACAATAAACGCTTTTAAAAAGTTGATTTCTTTCGAATCATTTCTCAAAGTAGAAAATCCCAAGATTATAAATGCTTTCCGCTAATGCATTACTTTGAAGCGTTTTGCTGGTTTTTCAAAAGTTTAATAAAACGAATTTTTTCAGGACTTCAACAGCTTTCTTCATTCGTTCTTTCAATTGGCGGTTTTATGGTCATGGTGGTTTTTGCTCATTCTTATTTGAACACTGGAGGAATGGAAGAGTTTAGATGATGACCAAAACGGATCTGTTTGACATATAAAAGAGTTACTTAATTCACGATATATTAATAGTATTTAATCGGTAAACTCAAGTAAAATTATTGGTGTCAAAATTCGTCAGATATACTTAAGTCAATGCCATCATTTAATTACATTAAACTTTGAAATATAGACAATGCCAGAAACAATATTATTGTTTATATCCACGCCATTAAACTGTCCTTCTACACCCCTATTTTTATTAATGAAATCTATGGCATTGATGTAAACGGATGTTTTTTGAAGATGGAACATTCCGGAAACCGAAAAATCCAAGTTAAGTATCTGCCCTTTGTTTAGTGCAAGAACTCTGTCATCTTCTATAATTACGGAATCATTCAAACTCACAATATTATAATGGTGTTTTTCAATTTTAAGATTTATACTATAACTTTTTCCTTCTATTTTGAAATCAAAAACATAATCTCCCGCCGACTTAGTTAAGACTTGGGCATATGGGCTTTTCTTGGAAAATCTAAGAGGGTTTTTTCTAATGTTGCTTTCCACAACTAGCCTAACTTTATTTAACTCTTGGCAAATAATGGGGTCAAACAACTTATCATTTACTTCCTCCTCAATCTCTGCTTTGGTATCGAATTTTTTTAAAATCATTTTTCCCGCTATCGCCCTGTCGTATTTGTCAAATCCTGAATATGTTCCGATTAGATAATGTCTTTCATTGGGAGATGACTTACCAATGAAAAAAATGAACTTTGCTCCTTCACTCTTCTTGTTTCCTACAAAATATTTTGTGTCAAAATGGGCAAAATCCTCACTTTGATTAATGGTTCCGTAAAAGATGTACACGCCCCTAGATCCATTTTCATCAACATATACATATATCATTTCCACCGTTTTCCAATCATTGTAAATAATTACCTGACCTTTATTCATCTTGTTGTCTTCGCCAAAATAGTAGCACACATAATAGTGGTCAATCAAACTACCCCTTTTATTGAGTAGATCAAATTGTTTATCCCGCTGCTTTGGTGAGAACAAATCACTTTTAATAAACTCGATGACATCTCTGTATCCCAAATAATTAAAAAATAGAGACCTATATTCTCTACTAATCTTAATAACTGGTTTACCCGAAGATGATTCCCTAAGCTTGTTGTACAAGTACTTTCCGTTTACATACCCTCGAAGAACTAATTCCAAATCGTTCTTTAGATTGGCCTTTTCCGTATCATAGTTTCCAAAACCATACAGCTGGGAATCTTTGTATTTCCCTTCTATTTTATGAGATTCTTTAAAATGTGTTATCACTTTATTTAGGAGCACGGTAAATACCTGCTTCGTTAGGAGTAATGTTTCGCTATCATGCCTTTCCAAAATATTTTCCATTATTTTCCAGTTTAATTAAATGGAATTACTAAAATATAATTTATAATTCGGAAAAAAAACTTAGGAAAATTGACATGTCTATATTTAGCCAACTAATTTATAATCAGATAACCCATGCTACGATCAGTTTTATTGCTTATACTACTTTTACCATTTTGTTCTTTCTCCCAGAACATTGAGGTTAGCGGTAATGTTCAGTCTGCGGAAGGCCCTCTTTTTGGGGTTTCGGTAATTGAGCAAGGGACAACAAATGGCACCACTACAGATTTTAAAGGAAATTATGCCATAAGAGCCAATTCCAAAGCTACACTTGTGTTTTCCTATCTTGGATTTAAAACCCAAGAAATTACAGTAAACGGCAATTCTTTAAATGTAACCTTGGAGGAAGATGCTTCCCAACTTGAAGAAGTTGTTGTAAAAGGATTTGATAACGTAGTTGGTAGAGCAAGAAGACGTGCCGAGTCCGTGCAATCTATTCCGGAGTCTGTTGTTACATTCACCGCACAGGCAATAGAAACAAAAGGTGTAAATAATATACAAACCTTTGCCGATCAGATTCCAAACGTAAATTTTACGACTTCACAGAACATTGGAAACAATTTCATTACCGTTCGGGGAATTTCACATATCCGTAATGGTGAGTCTCCCATTGCTTTTGTAATTGATGGGGTTACGCTACCTGATGCTAATTTGATCAACCAAGAATTGTTTGATTTGGCACTGATTGAAATTGTCAAAGGACCTCAAGGTGCACTTTATGGTAGAAATGCCATTGCTGGGGCAATCAATATTGTTACCAATGAACCCACCAATACATCACGAAATAAAATTCAATTTGGGTATGCTAACGGAAACCTTTTACAGGCGCAACTATCATCAACCGGGCCATTGATAAAAGATAAACTTTTCTATAGGGTCTCAGGTTCTTATAAAAAGGGCGATGGTTTATTGAACAACGTTACATTAAACACCGAACCTGATTTTGTTGAGGATTTGTCCATTAGGGGACAGTTAAAAGCCGTTTTATCTTCCAATACCACGGCTACACTTACAGGTCAGTTTATTGATGCTGAAGCTGGTGCAGTGTATTATGCATCTCCAACTACGGGTAACCCCACCATTGATCCAGATGATTTTGACAATCTTGCCATTCAAGGAGATCAATTCGGGCGTTCTACCCTTGACGCCATCTACGGAAACCTGAAGTTCGATTTTAATCTTGGCAGTGTTAGACTTACTTCCTCTTCTTCCTATAACAAGGGAGAGCGTAACCACATAGGGGATTTAGATTTCACCGCCGCCGACGTTTTACGACAAATTCAAGATAGTAACACAGAAACCATTAATCAGGAATTTCGATTGAGTTCCACGGCAACTGATAGCAAATTCAATTGGGATCTAGGTGCTTTTTATCAAAAATTGGATAAACAACTAATTACCGATGCCACTGCTGATTTTGGTTTTTTCGCAGCGCCCTTTCAACCCACAGGAACGCAATCCAGATTAGCCATTGGGAACTTTACAAATACCTATAACACCATTGCGGCGTTCGGATTTTTGGATTTCCAAGTTACCAATCGGTTGACTTTATCGGCAGGGCTTCGATTTGACCGAGATAATATTCAACAAGACAATGTCACTGAAAACACCAATCCCGAAAAAACGGATACACAACTGCAACCCAAGCTCTCAGTAGCACTAAAGGCAACTGAGGATATGTTACTATATGCCAACTATGGGCGGGGATACAGAACCGGAGGTTTTAACCAAGGTAATACGGTTCGATATAATTCAGATTTTGAAGCAGAAACCACTGACAACTATGAAATCGGAATGAAGAACACCTTGTGGAATGGTCGTTTCATACTGAATCTCTCTGGATACTACATTGATTTCAGTAACCAACAGCTGTACGCCCTTGTACTTGATGGTGGGAACGGAAATATTCTCATCGGTAATTTCAATGTTCCGGAAAGTGAGTCAGTAGGGTTTGAAGCAGAACTAAAGCTGAGAGCAACAAACTGGCTGGATATCCTCGGTAGTTACGGCGTAAGTAAGGCCAGAATAACTGAAGGTACATCAACCGTGAGCACCGGTGCCAATGAAACCATAAATGTCTCTGGAAACAATACTCCCCTAGTACCACAAGACAGCTATAGTTTTGGTTTGGAATCCAACTTTGACATTTCAAAGAATGTTTCATTTAATGGGAATGTAAACTTGGAAGGAACAGGAGAAATTTATTGGCACGAAGACAATGTCGCAGTGTCTTCAGGATACAATCTTTTGAACGCCAGATTGGGTCTTACTTTTGATAATTTTTCAATAAATCTTTGGGGGACCAACCTAACCGATACGGAATACATTACCGAATTTTTTGCGCAAACATTCTCTAATGGTGGTTCTGACCTAGCGTGGCTTGGTCAACCTGCCACCTATGGTGCTAGTATAGCCTACAAGTTCTAACTCCTGTGGGCAAATTTAATATTTGAGTTAGTTTAAGTGATCCATTGCAAATGCAAAGCCACTAAAACTCATTAGTGGCTTTCTTTAAAATTTATTAAGATAACCATGAGAGTCGCAACAGATATAGGAGGGACTTTTACAGACTTGGTATGTTTGGAATTTGACAAAAAAACAGGCAGACCAACAGGAGTAAAAGTTGCAAAATCAGATACTACACCTTCCAATTTTGAAGAGGGTATATTAGATACCATAGAAAAAGGAAATGTAGATTTAAAGGAGGTAGAATTCTTCGCACATGGCACCACTGTGGTCATTAATGCACTTACCGAACGTAAAGGCGCGAAAACGGCCTTGATAACTACAAAGGGGTTTCGGGATGTACTGGAAATAGCACGTTGTAATCGACCTGACCTGTTCAATTTCAACTTTGTAAAACAGCCACCTTTTGTGCCCAGATATTTAAGGTTTGAGGTAGAGGAACGAATGAATTACAAAGGTGAGGTCATCAAAGAGTTGAATATGGCGACTCTAAAGGCCATTCTAAAAACCTGCAAGGAAGAAAAAGTTGAGGCCATTGCGGTTTGTCTTTTGCATGCTTATAAAAACCCAGAGCACGAAATACAGCTTGTTCAAGAAATGTCCAAACTCGTCGATAGCATCGAAATAATCGCCTCTTATCAGGTGACTAGGGAATGGCGAGAATATGAACGAACAAGTTCAACAGTTTTATCCGGCTATGTTTTGCCCATTGCCAAAAAGTACTTGAACCAGCTCAAAGAAAAGTTAAAACATAGAGGACTACGTGATTCCCCTTACATCATGCAATCAAATGGAGGAATAACCACCTTGAATGATGTAAAGAGCAATCCGATTACCATGGTAGAATCTGGCCCTGCAAGTGGTGTTTTTGGAGCTATCGCCTTAGGAAAGGTCATTGGCAAAAAAAACCTGATTGTTTTGGATATTGGTGGAACCACTGCCAAATGCGCCTTAGTTGAAAATGGTCAGGTAAAAATTACCACCAACTATAAAATAGAACATTCAAGGACAGAAGCTGGTTATCCCATTCAAACCCCTGTAATCGATATTGTTGAGATCGGAAACGGAGGAGGAAGTATTGCCTGGATAGATAAGGGAGGAAAAATGCATGTTGGACCCAAAAGTGCAGGTGCAATGCCTGGACCTGCTGCTTACGGTCGTGGAGGAAAAAATCTTACCACTACAGATGCCAATATTATCACCGGACGTATACATCCGGATTATTTTTTGGGAGGTGAGCTGCAACCTGATTACCCAAGTATTGAAAAAGCCGCCCAACCTTTATGCGAATCATTGAATGCATCAAAAGAAGACATTGCCAAAGGCATTTTAAGAATTGCCAATTCCAACATGGTCAATGCTTTGAAACTCATTTCCGTAAACAAAGGACATGACCCTAGGGATTTCACCATGGTTGTCATTGGAGGTGGGGGCTCAATGCATGGGGCAGATTTGGCTAGAGAGCTTCAGGTATCAGAATTGATTGTCCCACCGCATGCAGGAGTATTTTCTGCTTTCGGGATGCTCATGTCTGATATACGAAGAGATTTTATCAGGACCAATGTGATAACCCTAGAGTCCGAAAAAAGAGCCATTATCCAATCAACCTTCGCGGAAATGGAAAATGAGGCTATCAAAAACTTCAAATTGGATGATTATACAAACGACGACATCAAGTTTACCTATTATACCGATTTGCGTTATGCCGGTCAAGAACACTATGTAAAAGTACTGTTGTCCAACTTTGATGACCATACGCCGCTGGATACCATAATCCAGTATTTCCACAAAGAACACAAAAAGCACTATTCTTTTGAGCTGGATGCCGTTGTTGAATTGGTAAATTTCCATTTAGTAGCGGAAGTGGTGGTTGACAAACCAGACTTTCCAAAATTGGATACCCTTGGCAAAAAAGTAGAAGATGCACAATTTGATACCAGAGAGGTTGATTTTGACGATTTGGGAATTCAGCAAACCGCATTTTACCACAGAAATTTGTTAGAACCAAAAATGAGTATTAAGGGTCCAGCTGTAATTGCCGAAAAAGCCACGACCACACTGGTTACTCCTTTGCATATTGTACATGTTGATGAGTATGGAAACCTAATTCTAACCTTACAAAAAGTCTAGCAATGGAAAAATTTACCTTAGAAATCATACAGGATGCATTGGTTGCTGCTGGCGATGAAATGTTTCAGACTTTGCAGCGCACCAGCATGAGCCCTATCATCTACGAATCACTCGACTATGCGGTAGGTATTACAGATTCCAAAGGAGAACTATTGGCCCAAGGTAACGGAGTAACCGCATTTTTGGCCGCTTTAGATTCTGTTGTAAGGGCAACTTTAGAAAAATTCAATGGAGAAAACACATTGGAAGAAGGAGATGTTGTCATTGCCAATACACCCTATGCGGGTGGGGGAACCCACCTATCAGATGTATCGGTGATATATCCAGTTTTTTATAAAAATGAACTGGTCGCATTTACAGTCAACAAAGCACATTGGACAGAATTAGGGGGGACGTTCCCAGGTTCTGTCTCTACGGTAGCCACAGAAATTTATCAGGAAGGATTGCATTTCCCATTCATAAAAGTACGAGCAAAAGGTAAAATCAATGAGGCTATTGTTGACCTCATCAAATCCAACGTACGATTACCGGATAGCACTCTTGGTGATCTCTATGCCGGAATAGCGGCAGCAGAGATAGGTGCCCGAAGGGTGATTTCAATTATTGAAAAATATGGTTTGGAAACATTTGTCAAAGCCAAAGAAGATTTCCTCGATTATGGGGAGCGCATGTGTATTGAAGCCCTTAAGCAGATTCCAAATGGAGTGTATGAAGGAACAACCGAAATTGAGGACAATGGTTTTGGTGAAGGACCCTTTCCTATCAAGGCTAAAATAACAGTGACAGATAATGAATTTATAGCTGATTTTAATGGTTCTCATCCACAAGTAAAAGGTGCTACCAATCTGGCTTTTAGTGGCTTGGTCACAGGTTGCCGAAGTCTTTTTAAGGCCATAACTACACCACGAATGGATGCCAACGGAGGCGCGTTCAGGCCAATGAAAGTTATCTGTGAACCGGGAACCATTGTTAGCGCGGAAGCCCCTTCGGCAGTATCGGTTTACTATGAAGTTTTAATCACGTCCATCGATTTAATTTGGAAGATATTGGCGCCAATGATTCCGGATAAGTTACCAGCTGGGCATTTACGTTCTGTCTGTGCTACGTTCATTTCAGGTATGCATCCGGACACCGGACAATTTTATATTCAGGCCGAACCTTTGGCAGGTGGATGGGGAGCTTCCTCATCACATGACGGAAACCGTGGGCAACTCTCCTGTGGTAGTGGTGAATCCTACAACATTCCAATTGAAATCCGAGAAATGCGCTATGGTATCCAGGTAGAACAATATGCCCTTCACAATGAAGGTGGTGGATATGGCGAATTTCAAGGAGGAAATGGGCAGTATGTAGATTACAAAATTGTTTCCGATGGAGCTCATGTCACAGCTGCATTTTTGGGTGAAAAAACAAAAACCTGGGGTATGAATGGTGGTCATGATGGATCCTATAATTACTTCTTGCTTATTCGAAAAGATGGGACGGAAGAAAGACATAGTTTGGGGACCAACATTGCTTTGGAAAAAGGAGATATCGTAAGATGTGTTACCGCCACCGGAGGTGGTTATGGAGACCCTAAAAATCGACCAAAGGAAAATGTTCTCTTAGATGTGAAAAACGGATACATAAGCAAAAAAGAAGCAAAAGAATTCTACAATATTTAATATGGAAGATGTCATAAAAATCATGTATCTGAACCCAGTCGGCTTTGACGCATATGATGCATTTTTTGCCGAAATGATCAAAGAAAATAAGTATTCAAACACTGAAGTACATGTCACCTCTTTGAACCCAACCGTAGGTCAAATGGATAACCTAGAGTATAGAACCTACAACGCACTCATTGCCTCTGATTTGATTAAGGCCACGCGCCAAGCTTCAGCGGAAGGTTTTGATGCTCTGATTATTGGTTGTTTTTACGACCCTTATTTATTGGATGCTAGAGAAATTTCTGGTGATATGGTAGTCGTCGCTCCTTGTCAATCTTCAATCGAAATTGCCTTAAAACTATCCAATAAGTTTTCCGTAATCATCGGTCAAAAAAAATGGGAACATGAAATGCACTCGACCATAAAGGAATATGGTTATGGGGAACATTTAGCATCCTTTAGAGATGTTGGTATGAATGTCTGTGAGTTTCAAAAAGACCATGATATTACAGCTAATAATTTGTTTAGAGCTGCGGAAAAAGCTGTTAAAGAGGATTTCGCAGAGTCTGTCATATTAGGCTGTACTTGCGAATTTGGTTTCTTTAAAGAGATTCAGGAAAAGCTTAGCGTGCCTGTTATAGACCCTTCTCTTGCAGCTTTGAAACAGGCAGAACAAGCGGCCATTTTAAAAAAACAATACGGGTGGAAGCCCTCAAGAAAATGGAGCTGTGAACCTCCATCAGAACAGGACATTGCACAATTTGGACTGTTTTCGGATGACTATCAATTTGGTAATAGAATCATCGTGAGCTAATGGAGATAAAAAAAATTACATACCCACTGCCCGATGAACATTACAACAAATCTCTTTTTCATATTCAGAAAGAGCAGGTGGAGTTTCAATTTGGTACAGTATTTCTAAAAAAGGGAACCAGAATTCCGGAAGTAGGTTTTACAAGACATCCAAGCCATGAAATTTCGATTATTCAACAGGGAAATATTGAAATGCTCAATGAAGATGGTTCAATTAAGGGTTGCCTAAAGTCAGGGGATGTCGTTTATCTGGAAGCTTTCGAGGCCCAAGCAGGAAACATTCTGGAGGACACAAAACTCCTTTATATGCTAATCAAGACATAATAAAATGGAAAACAATCAAACTAACACAAAATGGTATAGTCTTGCTGGTATTTGGTTCGGAGGCATCGTAAGCGTACCCGCATTACTTATTGGCAGTACTTTAATAGCTGCCTTAAGTTTCAATACATCGATTTTGGCTGGTCTTATTGGTTTTAGCTTTGTAGTACTCTTCATGTCTTTCTTGAGCATGGCAGCAGTTGAAAAAAGAAAAGCGACTGTTGCGTTGGCTTCGAGCAGTTTTGGTGAGAATGGTGCCAAGATAATCGTTGCGTTGGTCATTGGCTTATCTACCTTAGGGTGGTTTGGAATCCAAAGTAATATTGCGGGGGCTTCCTTTTCGAAAATACTCTTAGAAATGGGTGGGCCTGATATTCCTGTATGGGTCACGTCAGTCTTTTGGGGCATTATTATGGTACTCACAGCAGTTTTTGGATTCAAATATCTAAAATGGCTTAATTATATCGCGGTACCTGCTATCGTTTTGCTATTGATTTACGGACTTGTTATCACCTTTCAAACTCATAGTTTTCAAGAAGTACTGGATTTTAAGCCTGAAAGCCCAATGCCCTTTTTACAAGCTATTGGGCTCACCATCGGCTTTATTTCGGTTGGAGGAGTAATTTCACCTGATTACAATCGTTTTGCAGCAACGAAACGGGATGCGGTTTTGGGTTCAATCTTTGGAATCATCCCTTCTGCATTATGTTTGCTCGCCATTGGTGCAATTTTAGCAATTACACAGGGAACTTATGATATCGTTGAAATATTTTCCAGCTTAGGTTTTCCATTTTTTGCAATGTCAATTCTTATACTGGCTACATGGACATCCAATGTTATGAACATCTATTCCTCTGGATTGGCCTTCAATGATCTTTTTAAACTAAGTGATACTTCTCGCTCCAAAACCACTTTAATGGTCGGAATTGTTGGGATACTACTTGCCGCTATTGGAATACTATCCCATTTCATGAGTTTTATTACCCTTCTCACCATTACCATAACACCAATAGCAGGAGTAATGATCTCAGATTATTATATCGCCAAAACCTATCAACAAAAAGCTCAGAAAATAAATTGGATAGGAATATTCTCTTGGGGGGCCGGGGTAACACTGATGTTGCTTATGGACTCCCCTATCAAAAACATATTAGGGATTGTGGTTGGTGCATTGGTTTATTATATCCTTAAAAAAATCATGAAGTAAGTATGCGAAAAATCGGCAAATCAGACATTGAATATATAGCCATGGGATCAACCGTTCTAGGTACGGGAGGAGGAGGTGACCCCTATATTGGAAAGCTTTTGGTGAAGCAAGCTATAGATACCTATGGCGAAGTGACCCTTGTCAAAGCTGAAGAATTGGAAGATGACGCACTGATAGTTCCCATTGCAGCTTTTGGAGCGCCCATGATACTTGTGGAAAAGCTTTTTTCGGGAAATGAATTCATCAAGGCCTTTGAGATGATGGAAGAATATTTGGGTAAAAAAATAGATGCCATTATGCCCGCCGAAGCTGGTGGACTCAATGGCGTAATCCCGTTTGCTGTTGCCGCACAAAAAAATATTCCCATAGTGGATGCGGATGGTATGGGAAGGGCGTTTCCACGCTTGGAAATGGTCACCTTTACGTTACATGATATTCCCGTTTCTCCTATAGCTCAAGCAGATGAAAAAGGAAACAGAAATATATACCATACTATTGATAATGTATGGGGAGAAACCCTTGTCGGGGCCACAACAATTCAAATGGGGGGCAGTTGTGCTATTGGATGCTATCCAATGAGCGGTGAACAAGTTAAGAAAGCTGCCGTGCATGGTATTGTCTCGTATGCCCAAAAACTTGGAAAAGCTATTATAGATGCAAAAGAGAAAAGCCTAAGTCCGCTGAATTCTTTAATTAAAGAAGCATCTGCCATCAAACTTTTTACTGGAAAAATCAGCAATGTTACCATCAAAACAGAAGGTCGTTGGAATAAAGGTATTTGTCAGATCATGGGACTTGATGAAAATCAAGGGTCTTTCATGGAATTGGGTTTCCAAAATGAGTTTTTAATGGCAAAAAAAGATGGGCAACCTGTCGCTATTACTCCGGATTTGATTGTACTCATAGATGCAGAAAATGCACAGCCCATTACTGCAGAATCAGTTCAATATGGCACTAGGGTAGCAGTTTTGGGCATGAAGGCCGATAAGCAATGGAGAACCCCTAAGGGAATCGTTCTCGGAGGGCCCCAAAAATTCGGTTATGAAGAAAAATTTGTTCCCATCGAGGAATTGAACAAAAATTAAAAGTATGTATTACAAAATAGGTGTTGATGTTGGAGGCACCAATACGGATGCTGTATTGGTATCACATACCAATACAATTTTGGCCAAAACCAAGCAGACCACAACGCTAGATGTGAGTACTGGTATCAAAAATGCTATTGGCGCTGTCATTTCCAAAGTAAATATTCCCAAAGAGGATATCAAATATATCATGTTGGGTACAACGCATTGCACCAACGCTCTGGTGGAACGAAAAGAACTAAACAAAATCGGTGCTATCAGAATTGGTCTTCCAGCAAGCAGTTCCATACCAACTATGGCAGATTTCCCTGAAGAATTGAAAGTCCTTCTGGGGGAACATACTTATATGGTACACGGTGGTTATGAATTTGATGGTCGATTGATAAGTCCGTTGAAAGAAAAAGAAGTAAAAAGACATCTTCATTCCATGAAGGGACAGGTGGAATCTTTGGCCATTACCGGCATTTTTTCCAAAACACTGCCAGATCAGGAATTGCAGGTAGCTGCTTGGGCCAAGGAAATTTTGGGAAGTGATGTAAGAACAAGCTGTTCTCATCAACTTGGTGGGCTTGGATTGCTAGAGCGTGAAAATGCCGCAATTTTAAATGCAGCTTTACAAAAAGTAGCTTCTAAAATGGTGAATGCCTTTAAAGATACCGTACATGGATTGGGTCTTTCGTCCCAAATGTTCATCGGTCAAAATGATGGAACCTTAATGTCATTAGAACAGGTGCAGGATTATCCAGTGCTTACCATTTCTTCTGGCCCTACAAACAGTATTCGCGGAGCAGGGGCATTGTCAAAAGTGAAAAATGGAATTGTTATTGACGTGGGTGGCACAACCTCGGATGGAGGCGTCCTAGTCAACTTTTTTCCTAGGGAAAGTACCCAAGCAGCTCAAATAGGCGGTGTTCTTACAAATTTTAGAATGCCAGATGTTGTAGCAGTTGGAATTGGTGGGGGTACCATTGTGCGGTTTTCTGGCAACAAATGTCACCTTGGCCCAGATTCGGTTGGGTATCGACTTAAGGAAAAAGCCATAGCATTTGAAGGTGATACATTAACCCTTTCCGATTTCTTTTTGGCTAATAATGAATTGGAAATAGAACATGCTGAAGAATCGTTGAACCTGATTAAAATGATAGAAAAAATTACGGAAAAAACATTTCCAGAAGCTCTTTCCGAAGTAAAACATCAGATTCAAATAACTATTGAAAAGTTAGTGGACAAGCTAAAAACAGATTCGAGAGAAATTCCTGTTGTTGCCTGTGGTGGCGGATCATTCTTGTTGCCGAAAGAAATCAACGGTGCTTCTAGCGTAATTTTTCCAGAACACTTGGAAGTGGCCAACGCATTCGGTGCTTGCATTGCTCAAATTGGCTGTGAGGAAGAAATGGTGATTAACACTCTACAGAATGATGAAAATACAGCTTTGGAGCAACTACTTGAAAAGGTAAAACAAGAGTTGTTGAAAAACGGGGCCCTAGAAGATAGCATCAATATACTGGCAAAAGAAGTAATACCCCTAGCCTATCTTCCTGGAGCTGTAAAACTTAAGGTAAAGCTTTGCGGGGATTTGTTGAGTTAATCAACACATTAAAAATATGCTGCACAATTTAACAAGTTTCAAGAAACTTTTATGTTTAGTCTGCTTATTCCCAGGTTTATATGAACTTTGTAAAGCATGTATTCCCATTCAATTGACAATTCGAATTATCAGTATTGATCACTACCAATCTAGTTTTCAAATACTTTTGAAGCGTTTTAAACTTTTTATCAGGCGTTGACGAATCAATGGCCTTTCTTTTTCGGCCCTTAATTCTGCCTGATCGTTTTTCTTCTATTTATTTCTGGGATACATTAGGATTCAGCTTGTTTTGAATTCCTGATGCGATAATCTTATTAATATCAAATTCCATCTCCATAAGAGATTGGGTTCCTTATTATGAAACTATTGCAAAAATATCATTAAGAGTTCGGAAATTTTCTTAGAAAAGGAACAGATTACAATTTTGGATTTGAAAGGGCACTCTTAATACAGTTCAACCAAAGAAAACCTCATGATTTATACTTCCGATTAAGGTTTTTATTTGGGTGAACGCGGTTGGTTTGATAAACGTTTCATGCACGAAGAATCCCTAAGGATGCCCTTATTAGCGCAACTACCAAGAAGAATAAAACGGGGAACAATAACAGATGCTATGGTTCAAAATTTGGATTTTGCTCCTACTCTGTTGGATCTAGCCGGAGGAATTCAGTACACCAAAAAGATGCAAGGCAAATCATTCAAAGCATTGTTGGATGGAACAGAGGTTGATTTTAAAGAATCGATTTATTATCACTATTATGATTATCCAGCTTTTCATATGGTAAAAAAACAATACGGAATACGCACCAAACGCTATAAATTAATCCATTTTTATGACGATATTGATGCTTGGGAATTTTATGATTTGGAAAAAGACCCAAAAGAGCTGTACAATGCTATTGATAATGGAGGGTACAAAGACATAATCACCAAAATGCACCGGAAGTTGGACAGCTTACAAGAGCACTATTTAGTAACCGAAAAGGAATTTGAAACCACAACAAAAGCAGAAGTTGATGTTGCCAACAAAGCTTTTAAAAAATTAAGAGGCATCCCTATCAAATGAAAAAAAAGATTCTATTTGCTATTCTTACGCTTGGCACTTCATTCATATACGCACAAACGTTGGATGTTATGTCCTATAATATAAGATATGATAATCCCAAGGATAGTCTAAACAGTTGGGAACACCGAAAGGACTTTCTTATTTCGCAACTTAACTTTTATGCCCCGGGGATTTTTGGAACCCAAGAGGGTTTAATCCATCAATTAAAGGATATTGATGAGGGTTTAACTGATTATTCATTTTTTGGAATTGGTAGGGACAATGGGGATGAAAAGGGTGAGTTTACAGCAATTTTCTATAATAAAAAAATATACACTTTATTGGAGGAGAACACCTTTTGGTTATCCACAACTCCAGAAAAACCTTCAAAAGGATGGGATGCAGCATTGCCTAGAATATGCACCTACGGCTTGTTCAAAATAAATGGAACAGAGAAACAATTTTATGTTTTCAACGCGCATTTTGATCATGTTGGAAAAGAGGCCAAAACCAACAGCTCACAATTAATCCTGAATATAATTAAGGAGCTGAATAAAAAGAAACTTCCTGTAATTGTTATGGGTGATTTTAATTTGGAAAGCGATGCAAAAGGCATTAAATTACTTGAAGAAGTTTTTAACGATGCACATATTTTGGCTGGCGATAATGCCTTTGGCCCTGAAGGCACCTTCAATGGCTTTAATTTTACACAACCTGTTACCCGTAGAATAGATTATGTATTTGTTTCCGGGAATACGTTCAAGGTACTTAAAAGCGGCATTTTAAGTGATTCCAAAAATTGCAGATACCCTTCTGACCACCTTCCTGTGCTTGCTAAACTTGAGTTTACTGATAAATAGACAGCTAGATTGCATAAAAATCAAATAAAACCGACAACTGTTTTGGCTATTATTAAAACCATTACTCCACCAAAAATCAGTCGTAATAGTGCAGGTTTGGTTCTATGGGCCATTTTTACACCAAACGGTGCTGCCAAAAACACACCCAACAATATAGGCAATACCAAACTCATGGAGATGTAGCCAAACTGATTAGGCAGTACTTGTTGTATTTGTTCAGAGGTATCAAAACTTATATAGCTGGCAGTTACCCCAATTGCCAATAACATTACCACTCCAATAGAAATAGAACTTGCTTTGCGTATTTGGACTCCAAAAACATCTGTTAGACTGGGGATTACAACAATGCCACCACCAAAACCAGAAAGTGCTGTGGTCACTCCCGTAAACAAGCCAAGTACATAGTACATTAGTTTCCCATTTTGGAGTTTTTCTTGTCTATTAGAAACCGCACTTTTTGTGCGAAAGAGTAAAAACCTAATTGCCACAAGAGAAACCATAATTAAAAAGAGTATGTCAAAATAGATTTTATCGTACCAATCAGAGGTCTTAACTATTTCAGACATCATAAAACCGGCCAAAACTGCCGGAATACCAATGAGCAGAACTTCCTTAAGATAAAAATTGCCTATTCTATATTGCTTATAGCTCACAGCAAATCCATTAAATATGGTTATAAAAAGAGAATGGGCGATTATAAATTTTACCAATTCAGGCTCTGAAATGCCCAATGGTGCCAAAACCAAATCTAATGCAGGAATAAGAATAACATTACCTCCTGTTCCCATTAATCCTGAATAAAAACCATTGGCAAGACCCACTAAAAATAGGATTATTACAAGGTTTAGAGTCATTAAAAAATTAGATTAAGAAGGTACTATTTCAACAATTGAATATGGCAATTTTCTCAAATTAAAGATAAGCATACAAAAATTCCTATCTAACCTTTTTTATAATTTGATTTACCTCCTTTTGTGATTAAAGCCAAGAAGTCAAATCTACTATTTGGCATGAATCAAATGCACATTTTTCTAACTTTTAAACCACGTTTTAACAGCCTTAAGTACTCAGCTGTACCTGTTTCTTTCCTTGCATAAAATTGAAACTCATCAACGCAGTGATAATCAAAAAGATTATTCCTCCAATAGCGAAAACAGTAGTTGACAAGAATTCAAACAAAACACCACCTAAAATAAGACCAAACATACTGGCAATACTCCCCATACTATTACCATACCCTTGTATGGCTCCCTGCATTTTAGAGCTTCCAGTTCTAGATAGCAATGCCATAAAACTTGGCCACATTAAACCGTTCCCTATGGATAATAGGGTATTGGCCAAATAAATGATTATCAAACTTTTAAAGGACAAAAGCAAAAATGAAGAGGCTAGTATGAAAGATCCAACAAGTATTAACCTTTCATTGGTTATTTTCCCTTGTAACCTGGTCAAAACAGGTCCCTGAACTACAATCATAATAAGACTGGAATAAGCAAGAAAAATACCCAGTTCTGTTGATGACCAATCTAAGATGGTATTGGCATATATGGGTAGGCCAGCATAAAAGAGACTAAAGCCCAAAAAAGTTAAAAAGTAAACCATGTATAAAAGCGGAATACCAGGTTCTCTCAAAATTCTTTTTAATCCTGTTTTTTCAGGATTGGCTTGTAATTCTCCTTCTTGATAACAATTCTTATGTTCTACTTGAAAAAACCTTCGTAAAGACCGCAGGCGGACCTTTCCTGTATTTACTACACAAGGCACACTCTCCTTTAGTTGTGTATTTATAACAAAAATGGCTACAAGAGAAATTAATGCGGCCAATATTAGAGGCAATACTTCTCCAAGGATGGTAGAAGCCAAAACCCCAGCAAAAGCTGGACCCAATACAAATCCTAAACTTGTAGAAGCCCCCATCTTTCCAAAGTTTGAATTTCTATCCTCATCTGTGGATATATCTGATAAATATGCATTGGCCACAGATATATTGCCCCCAGTAAAACCATCAAAAATTCGAGCTAAAAAAATAATGATCAAAGGCAACGTCATTGCGTAATTCCCAGTAAGCGTTGTGTTTTGAGTCCAAAGCTTTGTTTCTGGAAGGATAAAGGCCAATAAAAAGAGTGTCCATGCAATGAACGTACCTAGCTGGCTAATGACAAGCACTTTTTTTCTGCCAATTTTATCTGAAAGCCTTCCTAATATGGGAGCTCCAATGAATTGAAAAAAGGGATATGTAGCTCCTAAAATTCCATATATAAAACCATTCCCTCCCATATCCGTCACTATGAAAATGAGAATTGGAATTACTATACTATATCCTAAAATACCGATAAAATTTACTAGTAAAATCGGGAAAATTTTGGGTGCTATCAGCTTTGAAAGCTTCATAAGTAAAACTGGAATCGGTTGTATTTAAAGGTAAACAAATTATTGTCCCAATTCTCTAGCTTCAAAATGTATCAATTCTTGATTTTCAAAGGTTGTATTTGCTTCAATGGGATTGCAACATACCTCACAATCTTCAATATAGGTTTGGTTTGACACAGAAGTATCTAAAAGAAAAGAAATCTCTTCCCAACAATATGGGCATTGAAAGAAATGTTCGTGCATACCTTATTCAAAAAACAACTCTAAAGAGCCCAATATCTCGACTGCGCTCGATATGACTCGATATATGAATTCGCCAATTAAAAATCTATGTTCAGCAATTGACCACTTATTTGGAGCATTAGCAGTTCGGCCAATTTAGCACTGTATTTTGCTTGACTTTGTGCCAATTCCGCATTCAATAGATTCAATTGTGCCTGTCTAAATTCTATAGAAGTAACCTGTCCTAATTTATAGCGTTCATCTGTGCGATTGAAGTTGTTTTGATTGGTCTGCAAATTCTTTTCCTGTACTTCCAATACATACAACGCATTGGTATAACTGTCCCAGGCATTTCGGATATCGCGCTCTACCTCTAACTCTATCTGCTTTTTGAGCAATTCTTGATTTTCATAACCAATTTTTACATTCTTGATACCAGTAATCCCTCTTCCTCCATCAAAAAGATTCCATGATAGATTAACAGCACCGGTTACACCAGTTGATGTATTTTGAATTAAAAATGCAAGTGGGCTATTATTGGTTGATTCATTCCATCCATAGGTCCCTGTTAAACCAATTGTAGGTAGAAAAACACTCTTCGCCGCTTTTACATTGTACATGGTAATGTTCATGTCCTTTTCCACCAATTGAAGTCGGATGTTATTCGATTTTGCTTCATTGTGCATTTCCTCCATTTGAAGACCAGGTACAAAATTAACAGTAGTATCTGCAAGGAATTGTGAGGAAAGATCTTGATTCAATACAAGGTTTAGGTCACGCATTGTGTTACGTAATTGCTGTCTGGAATTTAACAAATTAATGCTGTCTGTATTAATATCCACCTCAGCATTCAACACATCCAGCCCGGTATTCTGTCCATATTCAAATTGATACCGTGCTCGTTTTAGCCTGTCTTTTGAAATTCCCAAGGCCTGTTCCAAGTTTTTGGTATTCTCCGTTAGACGAGCCACTTCATAATACACGGTAAAAAGCTGTAAAACGGTATTCTCAATAGTCTGCCTTACTTCTAATTCTGATTGCTGGGAACGCTCTTTAAAGCTCTTATAGCTGTAGTATCTGTTCAATCCATCAAACAAGGTGTAGTTTACATCTACAGAGGCATTGTAGCGCCTTGTTTCCGCACCATCTGCAGTACGTATATCTCCGCTTGCCAATTGGCCTTCTGTATTTTGCTTATCAATACTTCCCCCTGCATTGCCGGTTACCGTGGGCAAATAGCCAGAATTTAATATATTGGCATTGTTGTCATCAATTTTTCTGGTATTTCGCGCAACTTGAATACCCAAGTTGTTTTCCAATGTTAAATCAATGGCTTCTTCTTTGGAAAGTACTTTCTCTTGAGCTTCCGCTGTACTTATAAAAACCAATAAAAAAATGGGGAGTGTATAAAATATACTTTTAATCATGTTGTTCCTTCTAAAACTTTTGAAGCATTTTCTTTAGGTTCGGTGTGGTTTGTAGTTCCATTGAGCTGCTGCATTCCTTCTTCCAACATATGTTGCTCTTCTTTCTGTTCTTTAATTGCCCGCTCTACTTCTTCTCTTGAAATTTTTTCGCCTGTCCATAATCTTTTGGCCAGTACTTTTACATTATTTCCAAAAGAGAGAAACAAAGGCAACATTAACAATGTAAGAACCGTAGCAAAACCAATACCATAAGCAATGGCAATGGCCATAGGTTTTAAGAATTGAGCTTGTCTGCTCTTTTCCAATAGTAGTGGAGCCAAACCGGCTATAGTAGTAATGGATGTTAGGAATATGGCCCTAAACCTTGAGCGTCCAGCTTCGTATAACGCATCATTGAAATTAAGTCCATTCCTTAGGTTGATATTAAACTTTCCAATTAACACAAGACCGTCATTGACCATAATGCCTATCAATGCTATAATTCCCAGCATCGAGAGAATATTAATAGGGAAACCATGTATCCAATGTCCCCAAGCTACAGCTGTTAAACTAAATGGCACCAAAAGTATAAGCAAAAGCGGTTGACTGAAACTTCTAAAGGTAAATGCAATCGTTACAAAAATTAGGAAGAGGACCGTTAGGCCCACAAAAGTCAATGAATCAAGTAATTTATTCGCCTCTCTATTCTGCCCTTCGTAGGAAGGAGTAATGGAAGGGTATTTGGATAGGATATCTGGCATAACTTCCGTTCGCACCCATGTCATGGCATCTGTACCACTTGTTGTTTGCAAATCCTTAATATCTGATGAAACTTGGATTTCCCGCTGACCATCTAAATGGTTTATTGCAACATCTCCTCTTTCAATCGTGTACGTTGCAATTTCTGACAAAGGAATTCGCTCTCCACTGGGAGCCGCAATCCGCATTTCATCCAAATCTGCAATAGATGATCTATTTTCTCGATCATAGCGTACCCATACGCGAATCTCATCCTGTCCTCTTTGAAAACGCTGTGCTTGAGCACCAAAAAAGCCAGCTCTAACCTGATTCATTACAGTACGTAGGTCTAAGCCCAATAAATATGCATTTTCCTTCAGTTCCAATCGTATTTCCTTGATTCCTGCTGGGTCGTTGTCCGCCACATCTTTTAAGAGTGCATTGTTCAACAAGGCCGTTTTTAATTCAGATTTGGCCGCCTTAAGCTCTTGAATGTTATTCCCTAGCAGGGAAACTGAAACTGGATCTCCTCCAAAATTACCTCCTGAACCATAAATAAGACTCTCTGCACCAATAACGGGCCCTACCAATTCTGTTAGTCTACTAGTGACCATATCTGCCCTAATTGCATCTGGACGCTCTTCTCCTGGCAGTAAATTGATGACCAATGTAGCTGAAGAAGAGCCAGGCCCAACATTTTTAAGCATATTTTCAAAAAGCATCTTATCAGAGCCCTGTAAATATTTATCCGTAAGCTCTTCGTTTACAATTTGAGCTTTATCCTGAATCATACTAATTATTGAATCGGTAACCTTTTCATTGGCACCATTGGGCATAAGCAATTCAACCGCAATTCTGTCACTTGCAATTCTGGGGAAGAATGAAGTTCTAATAATACCACCTCCTATAGATCCAAAGGTTAAAACCAACGCCATAAAAAATAATGCAAAAGTCAATAGTTTGTAATCCATGGCAAAACGTAAAGCCGGACTATACATTTTATCTCGCATCCATACCATTGCATCATCTCCTAATTTATTTATGATTCTTAGTTTGGAGAACACTTTTGCCATGCCTGTTTTAGGGCCTTTCTTTTGGGGCTGAAGTGCTTTTGAATGTGCTAAATGAGCAGGTAGAATAATTAGTGCTTCAACCAATGAAACTACCAGAGTTAGAATTACAACTACAGAAACTTCGCTAAAGAAATCCCCCACTCGACCATCTAAAAACAGGAAAATGGAAAAAGCCAATATCGTAGTGATAATTGCTGAAAGAATGGGCGGAATAACCTCCATAGTTCCATCTATTGCAGCTTGGACAGGGGTTTTTCCTTTTTCATGATGTTGATAGATATTTTCTGCTATTACAATACCATCATCTACCAAAATACCGATTACGATAATCATCCCAAAAAGAGACAGTACGTTGATGGTTACATTAAGCATTGGTGCAAAAACAAACATTCCTAAAAATGCAACCGGTAAACCAAAGGCCACCCAAAAAGCCAATCTTGTATTTAAAAATAGAGAGAGGAAAATAAGCACCAAAATCATTCCTATTATGGCATTCTCGGTAAGTAGATCAGTTCGTTGCGTCAAGGTTTTGGATAAATCCCGAACAACATCCAATTGAACATTGGTGTATTTCTGATTGAAATCGACAATGTACTCTTTTACTTTTTCTGCGGAACCTATTAAATCTTCAGTATTGGTACTTGTAACGGTAACATTAACTGATAAATCCCCGTTGTAATATGCTGCATTGGGCGTTTCTGAAAAACGGTCCCTGATGGTTGCAACATCCTTTAGCCGTATAGCACGACCTGATGCATCTGCGCGTACCATAACATTGGAAAGTTCATCTCCATAGTACGAGCGATTATTTGCCCGAATCAAGTATTCCTCTGTATTGGTCTTAATATTACCCCCGGTAACCAAAATATTGGCATTGGAAACGGCTTGTGCAACATCATTAAAGGAGAGGTTATAGGCCAGTAGTCTATTTTCGTCTACTGCTATTTCAATCTCCTCGTCTGGGTAACCAGAAATAGTGATTTGAGAAATGCCATCAATAGCCCTTAAATCATTTTCTATTTGCCTTCCTATTTGTTTTAAGGTCGTCAATGAAATATTCTGTCCACTTACAGCAAAACTTATCGTAGGCCTAACCGGCTCTAATTTAGAAACTACTAATGGTTCCATACCTGTTGGAAATGTAGGAACACGATCTACTGCATTTTTGACTTCCAACAGCATAAAATCAATATCCCTGCCCTTCTCTATCTCCACATTGATCGTTCCGCTATTTTCCCTAGACGTAGAGGTAACTCTTTCCACTCCCTGAAGTCCCTTGAGGTTATCCTCAATTTTCAACACGATTCCTTCTTCAACTTCTTGTGGAGAAGCTCCTGGATAGGCTATTGTGATTAAAACATTTTTGGATTCCGTTAGCGGAAAAAATGAGGATTTTAATGAGAATGCACCAACAATACCGAAAATAAAAAATGCAATAATTATTACATTTACCGCAACATGGTACTTAATAAAATAAGATATTACTTTCCTCACGATTTGGCCTTTTTTGGTTTGTCCGCATCAAATACTTTCACCAGCATTCCTGAATAAGCTCCAGTCAGTGCTTTGGCAATGATAACCTCACTATCTGGAACATTTTTCAATACCACCTTCTTATCTGTAAAGTAAACTGGGATCACATCAATAAGGTCTAGGATAGAGTCTCTGACCACAAAGATTTGATTGTTTTCCAATAATAACGAACGATCTATTTCAATAGCATTTGACTCTTCTTTGGCCTGCAAATTGGCTTCTAGATATTGACCTTCTTTTAAGTTATCTCCACTGACCTCAATAAAAACTGTTATCGTCTGGGAGTTCTGATCAACCCGTCCGTTTACTCGGCTAACCTCTCCCATATATTCTTGGGTCTTATCCAAATTGGAGAGCGCTACCTTTTTTCCAACTTTTAAGAAATCTCCATAGGTTTTACTTATTGAAACCTCTAG
The DNA here is from genome assembly GCF_044596045.1 of Allomuricauda sp. R78024. Taxonomy (NCBI): domain Bacteria; kingdom Pseudomonadati; phylum Bacteroidota; class Flavobacteriia; order Flavobacteriales; family Flavobacteriaceae; genus Allomuricauda; species Allomuricauda sp. R78024. Next base: position 1,255,178 of record NZ_CP138995.1, on the reverse strand, counting down.
TTCATAAACTCCTATATTAATGTATTCCCCTAATTTCTGACCTACCCGCACCAAAGTTCCTTCTGTTACCAGTGCATCAGTTAGCACACCTTTAAAAGGCGCTGAAATATTGTATTTAGAAAGTCGTTGTTCTAAATTCTTTACATTGTAATAATTGGATATTATTCCTCTACCGGAAATAAAGAACTTTTCCTTCTCCGATTCCATTTCAGGTAACATTGGCGTCGTACTGTTAAGGTCAAAACCATTTAAGTATTCTTGCCATTTTGGATATATTTCAGGATAATCTAACCGTAAATCTGGCATTATAGAGGTAAGCAGATTGTACAAATTGCTTTTTGCAGATTGTACACTGGCGTAGTACTCACTTGCATCAATACGAATCAATGTCTGCCCGGCATTGTATTCTTGTCCTGTTCTGAATAATTTACTTCCAGACCTAAAAACGCCCTGCACTTCAGAAAACAGTTCAACTCTTCTCTTGGCCTTTAGGTTTCCATTAGCGGGAACTACAATTGGAATGATACTATTTTTAACCGTATCAACAAAAACAGTTTTAACAACTTTCTGCAGTTTTGGCCTTCTACTGTCCTTACTTTCTGCAATTAATCCTGCAAAATATAAAGATCCAAAAATAATGAGTCCGCCAACAACGGCGGAGATAATTAGCTTGCGCATGCGTAGGATGGATTAGTCTTTTGCAAAACTATTCGCTTCCTTATCGTTGTAGGGTTAAATATTTCATAAATTGCTTAGGGAATGTTTTGTTTTTCTAAACAAAAAAAGGGGATACACGCCTGCATCCCCAAACCAAACAAACTAAAGTATAACTAACTACTCATTCTCGTCAACATCTTCAAATTTTGTATCCGCCATTCGTGTGCGTTGCAATTGTATTTCGTTGAATTTTGGATTTAATGTTTTCTCATCGGTATCAAAGACCAGAAACTGTTTTGTATCCATCTCTCTTAGGCCTTTATAGGAATTGAATCTATTGTTCTGTAACTGTAATATTTTTAGGCTGGCCAATTGTCCAAATTCTGAAGGAATTTCTCCGCCCAGTTGGTTATTGGCAAGTACCAATTCCCGCAGTTCACCTAGTTTCCCCATTTCTTCTGGAATTGATCCTTCCAAATTATTTTCAAAAAGCCCCAATGCCTCTAATTTTGTCAAATTTCCTATTGAATTAGGAATTAGACCTTTAAGGTTATTGCTAGATAAGTTAAGTTCCCTCAAGTTTTTTAACTCCCCAAAGGTTGATGGTATAGATCCACTCAAAAAGTTATTGAACATAGAAAATACCCTCAGTTCTTGAAGCTGTCCTATTCCAAGTGGTAATGAGCCTTTTATTCGATTCATCTCTAATCGAAGTACTTTTAGATTTTTAAGCTTGACAATATCTTTTGGCAAGACCCCAGTAATGCTATTAAAAGCAAGGTTTAAATGGGTTAGATATTTTAATTTCCCAAGACTCTCCGGAAGAACGCCTTCTAAATTATTTCTAAATAGATTTATTCCAACCACATGATTATCCTTCAGCTCAATCCCCTTCCATGTATGTACCGGTTTGCTTAAATCCCATGTTGCACTCCATTTTTCACCATTTGTATTGTTAAACAGATCAATAAGCGCACTTTTCTCCTTTTGTGAAATTTCCACACTGGAAAAAACCTGACTTGTAGCAGAAAATAGTATTAAGCAGAAAATGGTTAGTCTAGTCATTATAAATAAGTCAATTCATAAGAATTTACCTACAAATTACGAATAGAAGGAAAATACCTACAAATTAAATAGGTGAATCAGGGGAAATATGTTGTAAACGAAGCAAAAAGCGTGGTGAGCAATTATTATAAAAGCAGTTAACTCAATATTTCGAGTTCATTGGACAGTTTTTCCCAGTCCACCATCAAGGATTCCAAAATGTTCTTTTTTCCTTGGTAGTCATCAAAAAATCCTGGAGCAGCTATGGTGGTATCATAGTCCAATAACATATTGTGGTCTATTTCGGCAATGTCTTTTTCCAATTGTGAAATTTTGCTTTCTACATTACTTAATTTATTCTTTAAGGATTTTAGTTTCTTTTGGGTTTGATAGTCATTCTCCTTGGGCTGTGCCTTTTCAACCTTAATTTTCTTTTCACCTTTTTCAATCTTCCTAAAGTCTTCAGCTTTTCGTTGTTCCAAGTAAAAATCAATATCCCCTAAATACTCCTTGATATTACCATCCTTAAACTCATAAACCCTATCTGTTAATCCTTGAAGAAAGTCACGGTCATGAGAAACCAAAATCAATGTTCCTTCAAAATTTTGCAAAGCCTTTTTAAGTACGTTTTTAGATTTTATATCCAAATGGTTAGTAGGCTCATCCATAATCAATACATTAAAGGGCTGTAACAGCAATTTGGCCAATGCCAAACGGTTACGTTCTCCCCCAGACAAAACCTTAACGTATTTCTCCACTTCATCCCCTCGGAATAAAAAAGAACCTAAAATATCTCTTACTTTGCTGCGGTTACTTTCATTTGCAGCATCTATCATTGTATCTAAGACCGTTTTTTTGCCATCTAGATATTCGGCCTGGTTTTGCGCGAAATAACCAATCTGCACGTTATGTCCGATTTTAAGCCCGCCTGTATACTCCAGTTCACCAACCATTATCTTGGCCAATGTAGTTTTTCCCTGTCCATTTTGACCAACAAAAGCCGTTTTGCTGCTCCGTTCCACCAAAAGGTCAATACCCTCTAAAACCTGCTTTTCTCCATAATTCTTAGATAGACCCTCAAGTTCGGCTATGACTTTGCCAGGAGTTATTGACACTGGAAATTTTACATTCATAGCACTGTTATCGTCCTCATCTACTTCAATGCGATCAATCTTATCCAGCTTTTTTATTAGAGATTGGGCCATAGAAGCTTTACTTGCCTTGGCTCTAAACTTTTCAATTAGTTTTTCAGTCTGTTGTATTTGTTTCTCTTGGTTCTTTTGGGCACTTAATTGTTGTTCTTTGATTTCTTTTCTAAGTATCAGAAATTTAGAGTAGGGCTTGTTGTAATCATAAATTCTCCCAAGAGAAATCTCTATGGTTCTGTTCGTGACGTTATCCAAAAACATTTTATCATGCGAAACGATTACCACAGCTCCTGGGTAATTGTTGAGAAATTGCTCCAACCAAATAATGGATTCTATATCCAAATGGTTGGTAGGCTCATCCAAAAGCAAGACATCATTGCTCTGGAGCAACAGTTTTGCCAACTCAATTCGCATACGCCAGCCACCAGAAAAGGTATCGGTAGCTTTGTCAAAATCATCCCTCTTGAACCCTAATCCCAATAAAACTTTTTCGGTCTCACCTTGATAGTTATAGCCTCCCAGAATCTCATATCGGTGGGTAACATCAGTCAGATCAATCATCAACTGATTATAGGCCTCACTTTCATAATCAGTTCTTTCTGCGAGTCCTTGATTTATTTCATCAAGTTTTACTTCCAAAGATTTAAGCTCAAAAAATGCCTGGTATGATTCTTCTAATACCGTTCTACCTTGTTCAAAATCGATATCCTGCTTTAAAAACCCAATTTTGATATCTTTCTCCATAGCTATGGTTCCTGAATCTGGAGCCATTTCTTTAGAGAGTAATTTCAACAAAGTGGATTTTCCCGCTCCGTTTTTTCCAATCAGGCCAACCCTGTCCCCTCCGTTTAAACGAAAGGCGATTTCCTCAAAAAGATATTCGCCTCCAAAAGCGACAGAAAGGTTATGAATGTTTAGCATTTTATGTGACCTGAATTACAAAACAAATACGGGTGAATCCGTATTTTTATGCAAAATTGCTGCAAATGTTAAAAAAAGGAAACAAACTCTACAGTATTTTAACAGGAAGTTGTCCCAAATGTCATGAAGAGAGCATGTATCTCAACAATAATCCATATGCAATTTCCCAAATCTTTAAAATGCATGAGCGTTGTTCCCATTGCGGCACTAAATATAAAATTGAACCTTCGTTCTTTTATGGATCCATGTACGTAAGCTATGGTGTGGGTATTGCCTTTGCTGTAGCAACTTTTGTAATCGCATTTCTTCTTATAGGAACCTCTCTTGTAAACACCTTTATTGCAATAGTAATTACTATGGTTGTTTTTATGCCCTTTATCATACGTTTATCTCGAAATATATGGATCAACCTTTTTGTTAAGTATGAACCCAAGTCCGTAAAGCGTCAGTTAGAGTAATATTTTTTCGTGAATCTGTGAATATTGATTTCTGGATCAAGCGCTATTCTATTTTCAATTTTATTGAACAGCTGTTTTGAAACATCTGGGGCTATAAGCACGCCTCTAGATCCAAAACCATTTAACACATATAAACTTTTGTGTTCGGGATGTTGGCCAACCAAAGGTCTTCTGTCTACTACCGTTGGTCTAATTCCTGCAACATGTTTAACAATTTCAAAATCACAGTTTAAAAAAGTCTTCAGTTTTTCTAAAAGTTCATTTTTGGAATCTTCTGTAGGTTCATTGGTTTTATCTTTCCATTTATAAGTTGCCCCTATACAATACAAATCATCTCCTAGAGGAATTGTAAAAACTGAAGATTTAATAACATTCTTCTCTTTGTATTCTGGTGCTTTGATAGTCAATAGCTCCCCTTTGGTACCATTTAATGGCAGATAATTGAAAAAAGGATTGTTTTTAAGTCCATAACCGCAGGCAAAAATAATCTGCTTTGCCTTAGTTGCTTTATAAGAAATATGTCCTTCAGACGTCTGTAAACATGAAAAATCGAAGGATTCTTTGTCTAAAAGCCCTTGCTGTTCCAAATATTCTGAATAGGAAGTAAGTAATGTCTTGGTATCTATTCGTCCTGTATGTTTTACTTCACCAAAACCAAATGGGGCATCTATACTTGGGTTTTCATTTTCTATGATGGTAGTAGACAAAAAATAATCAAGCCCTGGGCGATCTGCTGCCTCAAACCAGACGTTTTGTTCTTCAATTGATGCAAATCTGCGGAGTACTGGAATGGTATAATCCAGTTTTACATGTAGTTTTTGTTCTAAGCTTGTATAAAAAGGTAGCGCCAAATCCATTTGTTCCTTGGCATTCCAAGCCATAGTAAACCTTTTTAAAATAACCGGATTATAGAGTCCGCCAGCTACTAGGGAGGCCTGTTGAGAATCATCTGAAATTACCTTAAAGGACTTACCTTTTTTTTCCAGAATTTCACAAAATGAGATTCCGGCCAAACCAAGGCCTACGACTATATAATCCAGCATGCTACAAAAATAGATATCTTGAGCCTGAAAATTTTCATATACTCAGCAAAAACATACTTCGACAAGCTCAGTATGACAATCTAAATACTAATTGTACTTCCAAGATATGTAAAAACTTCATTGACAAACTTAGCATGTTCTTCTAGGCAATAGCAACAAAGGCAAATAAAAAACGCCGCACAAATGTGCGGCGTCTATATGAATATTGAATTGGAAAATTTAATCTCTAAGGCTTAGTAAGCCCACATATCCTGCTCCCTGTCTCGGATAACTTCTTTAATCCTTTTGGACTCCAATAACTGGAACAGTGCATTGTCAAAAACGTAATCGTCAATTTCACGATCTCCATGGACGTTGTCCTCCTTATAGATCACTGCATTAAAACGTCTTGCGTTCAACAGCATATCATAAGTTATGGGGCGTGCAGAATTACGCTGATTATAGACTTTGGCTTCGTGCAGAACTTGTCTTGCTGCGGGGTACCATACCCAAAACAACTCAACTTTATTCTCACCTGGGTCTACAGACTCATCATCTACAAAGTTTACATCTGGAGCTACTGGTGCAATACCCAATAAGCGGTATTTCAGCTCTCCTTGACGCTTATCAAAATACCATATCCCTTTTATACGATACTCTTCAATATCAGCAGCATTCAAATCTCTCTGGTTGATAAATTCAGCAGAAAGCTCTTCTCCTGCATTGATTTGTTCGTATCCAAGGTCCGTGGTATCCACTTTACTCAATGTAGCGGTTAAATCCTCAAACTTTCGCTTTTCAGTAAAGTAAGAGTCCGTATATACTTCAGTCAAAGTTCCATTTTTGATGTTCTTCATCAAAACATGGTACAAAGACCTTCTGTCCGCTCCAATACCAATAGTATCGGTTGGGTAGTACAATGGAAAGTTAACACGCTCGTCTAGGTCAATTACCTCCCATATAGTTTTGGACCAAAGGATATCTCTATCATCTGTATATCCGTATTCCAATGGGGCATCATTGTCCTGCTCTATTTGAGCTTCAGTCTTTACTCCTATTTCTTCTGGCAGCTTGGCATTCAAAATGTTTGCCTGTGCCATTATTGAAATGGGCAGTAAGCTTAAAGCTCCAATTAAAAATGCATTTTTCCAATTCATGATTATCTGTATGTATACTTTTTAGTTTGTAAGCTCCACTACAACAGGAGAAACTTTCTTCAACTTGTAACTCTTGTTATTTGTAATGAATGCTTTAATATCGAATATCTGAACAGCTTCACCTCTTTTAGCTCTTCTCAAAGCAGATTTAGCTCTAGTATTCAATTTGTTTCCGTTTACCACTATTGTAGGTTGACCTGGCACTTTGAATTTAAATCCGCTTACAGCAAGGTTTAAGTCAAAATCAAAATCTTCCAACATAGCTCCAACAGTAGATATTTCTAGATTTTTTCTAGGCATTTTAGCACTTCCTGCTTCTCCACGAACAGTACCTCCTGGTCTTGGAATATCCTTGATACGGAAAGTTGCAGGTGTACTGATTCTTTGACCGTCAGGCAAAATACCAGAAGCACTAATAGTCACTTCTCTACCTGTACCAGGATTCATAACATACTTGCTTCCACTTCTCTTGGAAAGTCCAGGAGCAGATGCAGAAACTTTGTTATCAGGAATACCAGGAATAGATATGGTCATAGGGTTAGCAACCCCACGGTATACCACGTTCATCTTGTCAGCAGCAATTACTGCAGCATTAGGCTTAGAAATTGTAGCAAAAGAGTTCTTAACCTCAACAGGAATTTCTTCTCCGTCTTGCATAAAGAACATTGTTCCAACAATCTCATGGTCACCAGGATTACCGGCACCAATCAACATTTGAACACCTCCTGCTTCTAACTTATAGTCTTTCCCTTCTGTTAGTTTTCTACCGTCTAAAGTCAACTCAGCTTTTACTGGTGTAGATGTTTTATCTGTTTTACTGATAATAATCTTACCATCATACTTATCTCCATTATAGAAAGCAGATTTAGATGCATGCAATGAAGTAGCAAAGTTTGTCAGTGAAACTTGATTTGTAAGCTCACCTTCCAACATTGATTTCAAAGCATCTTCTTCAGTTGCCTTAACATCTGCTTGTAGCGCTGTTAATTTAGCCAAAGAAGCCACTAAAGGATACCCTTCATAATGATAGTTGATCCAATCTTGGCGGGTACCATCTCTCTTTTCAACTTTACCATCATCTTTTTTGCCATCTCCGATAGCAAACCTTGTTTTTACGGCTTCTTTCAAAGCTGCAGGTGCAATAGCAGATACTTGAGTTCTATAGTCGGTAATTCTTTTCATGAATTCCTTACCGTCCTTAGACAGGTTATCTCCTTGGAAAAGCTTCTGATCTAAATAATCAGAGTTGTCCATTCTTGCGTAATCCTTAGGATCCTCAAGTTTTTCGGTCATACCTTTCTTAAGGGTCTCTAAATAATCAAAGTACTCTTGAGATAAGCTTTTTATCTTTTGTGCATTTTGATATAATTCGCCGTACTTCTTTTCGTCTTCCGACGCTTTCGTTTCAAGACTAGCCAAGAAATTGTCATTACTTTCTGAAGTCTTGATATTGGAAGTCTCTAGCTTTTCGTTCATAATACCGAACGCTGCAAGAACTTCCTTGCTCATATTTAAGGCTAACATCGCGATGAAGATCAAATACATAAGGTTGATCATCTTCTGACGTGGGGTTTCTTTTCCTGATGCCATGTTTTTATCTAATTAGAATTAATAATTAATTTGATCTGGGTTTGGTATATCAATCAAATCCCTAATTAGTTCTTTGCCATAGCGGTTAACATACCACCATATACTCCATTTAATGAAGACAGGTTGGTTGCCAAAGATTCCATTTGATCTTTTAATGCACCAGCATTTTGTACTACTTCCTCGTTAATAGAAGCTTGTCTGCTTGCACTTTCCAATTGTACTTTGTACAAACTGTTCAAAGATTCCATTTGAGCTGCAGCATGAGATAATTCCTCAGAATATTTCTTGGTGTGCTGAATAGCGTCCGTAGTTGGAGCAATACCTTTAGCGGCACCTTCAAAGTTCTTGATGCTATCACCTAAACTTGTGAAAAGCTCAGAATCAATATTAGCATCTTTTAAAAGATCATCCAATTTTCTTGAAAGAAGACCTTCAGCTTCTTGAGCTTGCTTAGCGTCGTTTTTATTTCCTTTAGCTTGACCATTGTTCAATTCTGGATACACTAAAGACCAATCTAATTCGTCATCTACTGGTTCAAATGCACTGATTGCAAAAATTAATGCTTCAGTAATAAGTCCAATAGCAAGTAATATCCCACCGTTCAGTGGTCCAAATTCCCAGTGAAGGATTTTAAATAATGCACCAATAATTACTACCGATGCTCCAAGCCCGTAGGCCATGTTAAACAGTTTTTTTGTTGATTTTGACTGTGCCATAATTCTAGTTTTAATTAAGTTATATAAATAAGTATTTGGTTACTGGTTTATATAATGTTCTCTCGTTTAATTTATTGTATTTAGTTTGGAAGCCCTTGCCCCTTTGTAGAATCCTCTTCGCCCATATAATCTTGAACAGTTCGGAAACCTATGTAACTTCTTGCTGAATCTTGGTATTCATAGTCTCTAGTACTTACTTGCAAGAAGTAAGCAACATCTTTCCAAGATCCACCACGGATTACTTTTCTCTTATTCTGTCCTGATCCAATGTTTGGATTCATAGTTGACAGATATTCATAGGCGCCTGGATCAAAACTGGAACTAGTCCACTCAGATACGTTACCCGCCATGTTATAAAGGTTATATTCGTTTGGCTCGTAAGATTTTGCTTCAACAGTGTACAATGCGGCATCTGCGGCATAATCTCCACGTTGAGGCTTAAAATTGGCCATAAAACAACCTGTATCACTGATTACATAAGGTCCACCCCAAGGGTACGTACCTCCATCAATACCACCTCTAGCAGCATATTCCCATTCGGCTTCGGTTGGTAATCTAAATTGGTTTACAAACTGCTTTCCACGACTTTTTTGGTCATCGTTTTTAAACTTGCTTCTCCAAGAACAAAATGCTTTTGCCTGTTGCCAGTTTACTCCAACAACGGGGTAATCGCTATAAGCATCATGCCAAAAATAGTCATTGTGCATAGGTTCATTATAGGAATATTCAAAATCACGAATCCAAACTGTGGTATCCGGATAAATTTCCAATTCCTCTTTTTTGATGAAATCTTTTCTTCTACCACTTTTAGCACGGGCAGCAGCTTCAATATCCATCCAATTGTACTTATATTTTAATTGGGTTACATCAACGGTTCTTAATCCATTATAGCTTTCCTCTTCCGGAATATACAATGAATCCATTACCTCAGAATAATATTCATCTGGGTATTCTGATGTATCCCATACCAAATCAACATCGGTATTTAATGCTCTTCCTTCATAACCGGTTTCACCTAAACCAGCATAGTTATCAAGCATATATTTATCGTAAACTGAAATTTTGGTAGTGTCCGTATCCTTAAAAGCATACTCTCCAATACCTTCATCTTCTGGGCCAATACCCAGTTCATCAGCAAGAATGGCCAATTTGGTTCTGGTAATGGAATCTTTTACCCACTCCACAAACTGTCGGTACTCACTATTTGTGATTTCCGTATCGTCCATATAAAAGGAACGTACAGTAACTGTTCTGGTGGGAGCGTTCAATACTTTCGCCTGGTCCTCTTCAGCTTTACCCATTACATAGGAGCCGCGGGGAATCAGTTCCATTCCGTAGGGTTTCTCTGGATACCACTTTTTTCCTTGGGCTCCAACTAGTTCACCTTTTGACTTTGATTTTGAACCGCAACTGCTCAGTAAAAAAACAAGTGCTAGAGATGAAAAGAATAGCTTTCTCATACTTTAGGTTAAATTTTCGATTTAAGATTATAAACTGTGTAACACAAATTCATTATTCTCAAAACTGTTTTTTGAATAAATTATTGTGCAAAAACAATTAATGCTTAAAATTTAATTTGTTAGTTAAAGCCCTTTCTATAGGCCTTGAACCACCTTTCTGGAATCTTCTGGTTGCAAGCATCCAGATAGTCTTCCTCGGTGCAAGGTAATAACGCCGCCGAATTTGTTTTAGTATGTTCGGGCAAAATTGATGGAACCTCTACCCACCAACGTTCTGTTACATGGCTCTTGTAGAATACTAGTTCCTCTGTATCTGTAGGGACTGTGAACTTTGTAAAATCTTCACTTTTGGAACTTGGGAATTCTTTTATTCTAAAACTAATACCTTCTATGAAGTACCAAATAATTTGGGCTATCATTTGAAATGCTTGTGGAGAATTCTCCCCTTCGTATATGCCAAACAATGATACTTTATCACTAATACCAGCATATCTTGCAATGGCACAAATCTCCCTACCTGTAAAACCATTGGGAGAAAAGTTTTTAAAAGAGCCCATTTCGCTCGCGCGAATTGCACGTAAATCCAGACTAACAATATGAGAACTTCTTAATACCGGTTCTGCCAATTCTAGGTTAGCAGCTATTTCTCCCAACCTATAGGCATCAAAGAAAAGTCGCTCCATTAAATCAATCTCTTCTTGAGCATTAAAATAACTTTGGTAACCTATATTGGAAAAATTAAATAGATTGTTGGGTTTGTCCGTGATAATTTTACTCATGTAGGAATGCGAAGAAATAAGTTCTTCGTCTTCCCCAAAATCAAAACGGCTATCTATGGATACCAGATTGACCATGTCCCTAATGTTATCAAAAGCTCTGTACGTGGGGAATGTAATATCTTGTGTTGCACCTATTACAATAGGTATAATGTTTTCTTCTAACAGGCCTGCCACAATTTCTTTGACCACAAAATAAGTATCCTCTACCGTATTGCCTTCTTCTATATCTCCAATATCCAATATTGTGGAATTCCAATTACCGGCCATTAGGCGATACAACTGAATACGTATTTCATCAATATTCAATCGCTCCGGTTTCTTTTCGAATCCATTTCTGGATTCCAGAACCCCAAAAATAGCGACAGTTGCGTTTGCGAAAACAGGTAATCCTTTTTTCTCGGTATGCTTGAAGATGTTTTTACCCAATGCCTGTGGAGGCAATAACTCTGAAAATGCTAGGACCCTATCTTTAATAGGAACCAAAAAATCGAATGCCATACTACTTCTTAGCCTTTGCTTTGGTTTTTTTCTTAGGTGCTTTCTTCTCTATTAAGGCTTGTGCTTCTTCTAAAGAAATTTTAGTTGCATCCACATCTTTAGACAACTCAACCTTAATTTTTCCTTTTATAATATTATGCCTTCCCCATCTTGCTTTTTCAATTCGGATTTTCTCCGCTGGCCATTCTTGAATCAACTTTTCAATTTCCTTAATTTTCTTTGCCTCTATAAGTTCAATGATATCAGCTTGGGAAAGATTATCAAAATCGTATTTCTTGTTTACGTTGATAAACATCCCATCCCATTTTATGAATGGTCCGAACCTACCTTTACCTTTGGTAACCTCTTTATCCTCGTAATGTGCAATAGGAGCGTCTGCTTTCTCTTTTTCTTTTATCAATTCTATGGCACGTTCCATATCTACATCAAAAGCACTTTCGCCTTGCGCCAAGGAAATAAACTTTTTGCCAAACCTAACATATGGACCAAATCTTCCTACGCTAGCCTCAACTTCTTCTCCTGCATATGTTCCTAACTTTCTTGGCAGCTGAAAAAGCTCCATGGCCTCTTCAAAAGTTATGGTTGTAATAGATTGTTCAGGCAACAAACTTGCAAAGAGTGGTTTTTCTTCCTCATCCACGGTACCTATCTGCACCATTGGTCCAAAACGCCCCAACCTTGCGGCGACCTGTCTTCCAGATTTTGGATCAGTACCCAATATGCGTTCTCCACTTGCACGTTCCGCGTTTTCTTCAACATCTAAAACTTTGGGATGAAAATCTTTATAAAAATCTTTCATCATCTTTTGCCAATCTTCTTCTCCAGAGGCAATTTCATCAAAATTCTCCTCGACCTTGGCTGTAAAATTGTAATCTAGAATAGTTGTGAAATTACTGACCAGGAAATCATTCACAATCATTCCAATATCTGTAGGAACCAATTTCCCTTTGTCTGAACCTACCATTTCAGATAAATTCTTTTCAGTAAATTGACCAGATTCCAAAACCAACTGCACATAATTTCTTTCTGTTCCGTCCACACTTCCCTTTTCCGCATAACCTCTGTTCTGTATAGTGGAAATTGTAGGGGCATATGTTGATGGTCTTCCTATACCAAGTTCTTCCAACTTTTTAACCAAGGAAGCTTCAGTATAACGATATGGTGGTCTTGAAAAACGTTCCGTTGCTGTAATAAAATTATTTTGCAAAGCTTCACCAACACTCATTGCCGGCAACATTCCTTCTTGTTCTTCTGCCTTATCCTCTTCATCTGTACCTTCCAAATAAACTTTAAGGAAACCATCAAACTTCACCACTTCTCCATTTGCGGTGAACTCTTCTTTGTGAGAACTTGCCTTAATTTTCACATTGGTTCTTTCCAACTCAGCATCACTCATCTGTGAAGCTAGAGTTCGCTTCCATATCAATTCATAAAGTTTTGCTTGGTCACGTTCTATTTGCGGAGATTGCAATTTCATATCCGTAGGACGAACTGCTTCGTGTGCTTCTTGAGCACCTTTGGATTTTCCTGTAAAGTTTCTCACTTTACTGTAGGATTCCCCATAATTTTGTACGATGGCATCTTTGGCCGCATCCAATGCTTCTTTAGACAGGTTAACACTGTCCGTTCTCATATAAGTAATAAGACCAGCTTCATACAAGCGTTGTGCAACCTGCATAGTTCTACCAACAGAAAAATATAGCTTTCTGGAAGCTTCTTGTTGCAAGGTTGACGTTGTAAAAGGTGCTGCAGGAGATTTTTTTGCTGGTTTTTTATCAAGATTGGCAACGGAAAAATCCGAACCAATGTTCTGCTTTAAAAATACTTCTGCTGCTTCTTTTGATACAAAAGTCTTATTTAGTTTAGCAGAAAAAACATTTCCGTTAGATGTTTTAAATTCTGCTTTTATTCTAAAAGATGCTTCTGGTTTAAAAGCCTCAATCTCTCTTTCCCTTTCTACTATTAACCTTACCGCTACAGATTGTACTCTACCAGCAGATAGACCTGGTTTTATTTTTTTCCAAAGGACTGGTGATAACTCATACCCGACCAATCTATCCAAAACTCTTCTTGCCTGTTGCGCATTTACCAAATTGTAATTGATTTCCCTAGGGTTCTCAATAGCTTTCTGGATTGCAGATTTGGTAATAGAGTTGAAAACAATTCGCTTAGTTCTGCTTTTCTCTAAGCCCAATTCTTCAGCTAAATGCCAAGAAATGGCTTCTCCTTCTCGGTCCTCATCACTGGCCAACCATATAGTATCTGCTTTTTTAGCCAAATCTTTTAATTTTTTGACCAAGGCTTTCTTCTCCTTATCTACTGTATATTTTGGCTTAAAATCGTTTTCGACATCTACACCAAGCTCTTTGGATGGGAGATCCGCAATATGTCCAAAACTTGATTCTACTTGGTAGTCTTTTCCTAAAAAACGTTCTATGGTTTTTGCTTTTGCTGGGGACTCAACAATAACTAAATTCTTTGGCATGCAATTAGTTTTGGGTAACAAAAGTATATGAATTTTTCGATTTTAGATTTTTTGAAAAATACTTGACAAAAAAATATCCTGTTAAAAACAGGATATTTCATATAAACTTCATGCCTGATTCGCCTACAAAAATTCTAAGGCTCCTCAATATTGTATGATCCAAGTTAAAAGATTTATTCAGGTTGTTAGGTTTCGTCCTAGCACCTTTCTATAAATTCAATGTTATAGTATTTAATTTCTTTCGCATTCCAAACATTCCTCTATAGTTTCAAAAGGAACTATTCCATTACATCCTCCCCATGTGAATTCCTTGCATTTTTGCTCTTCTTTGTCAAAATAGTATCTGGGAATTGCAGCTAAACATTCGCCTGGATCCGGTTCTAGCTGACAGGCCGATGGTATTTCATTGTCATCATCGTTAGAACAGGAGCTTAGATGTACTGACAGTAACACAATACAGATAATACCTTTATATATATTACTGCACATATTAATTGAGTCCTATTTGGCTTATGAGCTTTATTTCATCATCTAAATATTCATATTGGTACAAAACTTCGTCGCCAACCATTATTAAATGACTTTCTAACGGAATAACATCAAACGTAACAATATCTTTAAAATGGTTTAACATTTTTATATCCTCAACATCTGTTTTGTCATACACTTTTAGGCCCGAGCTTCCATCACAAACAAATAGTTTTTCATCTTTTATCCCTAATCCATAAGGCTCATCCATAGGATAATCAACAGCCAATTTTGGGTCAGTTATATCAGAAATATCTACAATGAACAAACCGCTTTCCAAAGCACCACATTCATTCCCGCCCCTCAGGGTTACGTATGCATAATCTCCATCTACGACAACTGGGTCACAAGCGGTACCATGTTGAAATTCTGATACAAAGGTTGGTGTAGCTGGGGAAGAAATGTCATATATATACATACCGCGCATACTTCCCAAAAACAAATGATTGCCACGATTAAAAATCGTTTCAATATCAAACCCTGCATAAACATCCTCCAAATCTTCAGGATTCTCTAAATCTGAAATATCAAATACATTAATGTTATGACTATCCACAGCGTATAAATAGTCATCTACTATTTTAAACCGTGCTAGGGAGCCTCCTTGTCCAGTTCCTCCATCTGAAGCTTCATTTAAGGCGACATCGTCAAAAATACCTATACCTCTATTTTGCTCAACCTCTGCTGTCAACCTACTTTCGGTAACAGTCTCCCAACCTACTAGAATTTCAGTATCATAATCATATGTATCATATTCTACAATATCAGCTTCAAATGGAAAAAAAATATTGTTATAAAGTACATTTTCCAACCTATTCACAGTGTTTAGATTATTTAAATCTGATATATCAATAACTACCAAATCCATTAAACTATCGGCATACAGGAAATCATCTTTTACAGAAATATCAACATTTCCAGGAATTTTGATAAACGAAACTTTTTGTGGTTGCTGTGGATTACTATTATCTATGACATGAACACCTTGGTATTTATCATTGATAAAAATGTAATCCTCGTAAGTGTAAACCTTACCTGATTCATCAATGGGGCGTGGTGCAATTATATCTACACCATTGGCAAACTCGGCTTTGCTCATAATCAATGGTCTGGCAACCAAATAATCGGCATAACCATCATTATCATCGTTACTGTCGCAGGACACAAAAATAAGTGTGGCCAAAGACAAAATTAATAGCACTTTCTTTTTCATTATTGTTTAAGTTTTTTGGATAGAATAACACCCTTTAGATAGAAAGTCTTAAACAAAGTTGCGTTTTCTTTTGCATAAAATTTAACTGCCAAATTGTCACTAAAATGGAATAAGCATTATCTTTGCAGCCCATTCTAGGAGAAATGATCAAAAACGAAGGCATAGAAAAGATTATTGATGAAAGCCAACAAGGTAGTTCTCTGACTTTGGAGAAAAACGAAAAGAACAATAGAAAACTTTATATAGAAAGTTACGGTTGTCACATGAATTTTTCCGATAGTGAGATTGTCGCCTCAATCTTGGCAAAAGAAGGGTTTAACACTACACAAAAACTGGAAGAAGCAGATTTAGTTTTGGTGAACACATGCTCTATTAGAGAGAAAGCTGAGTTGACCGTTAGAAAACGTTTGGAAAAATTCAATGCAGTAAAGAAGACCAATCCCGGAATGAAAGTAGGGGTATTGGGCTGTATGGCAGAACGTTTAAAAAACAAATTTTTAGAAGAGGAAAAGATTGTGGATATGGTGGTAGGCCCAGATGCTTACAAAGATTTGCCCAACCTTATTCAAGAAATTGATGAAGGCAGAAGCGCTGTAAACGTTATTCTTTCAAAAGATGAAACCTATGGTGATGTTGCACCGGTTCGTCTAAATTCCAATGGAGTTACCGCTTTAGTCTCCATAACCCGCGGCTGTGATAATATGTGTACGTTTTGTGTGGTTCCCTTTACTCGCGGTCGTGAACGAAGCCGCAACCCACAATCCATTCTTGAAGAAGTTAATGATCTTTGGGAAAGAGGGTTTAAAGAAATTACCCTTTTAGGACAAAATGTAGATAGTTACCTCTGGTATGGTGGGGGGATGAAAAAGGATTATGAAAAAGCTACGGAAATGCAAAAGGCTACTTCTGTAAATTTTGCCAATCTTTTGGAGCTGGTAGCAAAAGTACAACCCAAAATGAGGATTCGTTTTTCTACTTCAAATCCGCAGGATATGACTCTGGATGTTATTGAATCAATGGCAAAATACGAGAACATCTGCAACTCTATCCATTTACCCGTGCAAAGTGGAAGTAATCGTATTTTAAAAGCAATGAACCGTCTGCACACAAGAGAAGAATATTTTGAATTGATTGATAATATTCGAAAAATTATTCCCGACTGTGGTATAAGTCAAGATATGATTGCTGGTTTTCCTACTGAAACAGAAGAAGACCACCAAGACACTCTTAGTTTAATGGAATATGTGAAATATGATTTTGGTTTTATGTTCGCTTATTCCGAAAGGCCTGGCACTTTAGCTGAAAGAAAATTGGATGATGATATTCCAGAACAGATAAAAAAGAGGCGTCTGCAAGAAATCATCGAAATGCAACGAAAACACAGCTTCTATAGAACTCAACGGCATGTCGGAAAAATTGAAGAAGTTCTGATTGAAGGTTTTTCAAAAAAATCAGATGCTCATTGGATGGGCCGAAATTCACAAAATACAGTTGTGGTTTTTCCAAAAGAAAATTATAAAGTGGGCGATTTTGTTCACGTAAAAATAAATGAATGTACCTCAGCGACACTTATTGGTGAAGCTGTTGAATATTCAAAGAATAATTAGAGTATGGAAGGTGTTCAATCCATAAAACAACGTTTTGAGCTTATTGGCAACGATAAAAAGTTAAATCGTGCTATTGAAAAAGCTATACAGGTAGCCCCTACAGATATTTCGGTTTTGGTAACTGGAGAAAGTGGTGTAGGTAAAGAGGCTATTCCCAAAATTATACATTCCCTATCACACCGTAAACATGCCAAATATATTGCGGTAAACTGTGGTGCTATTCCAGAAGGAACTATTGACAGTGAACTTTTTGGGCATGAAAAAGGAGCCTTTACCGGTGCCACACAGACCCGTAGTGGGTATTTTGAGGTCGCAGATGGTGGAACCATTTTTTTAGATGAAGTAGGAGAATTGCCATTAACGACCCAAGTGAGATTGCTTAGGGTTTTAGAAAACGGAGAATTCTTAAAAGTTGGTTCTTCGCAAGTACAAAAAACGGATGTCAGGATTGTAGCAGCTACTAACATCAGCATGTTTGAGGCTATTGAAAAAGAGAAGTTCAGGGAAGATTTATACTATAGATTGAGTACTGTAGAAATCAACATTCCCCCACTACGTGAACGCCAGGAAGATATTCACTTGTTGTTCAGAAAATTTGCCTCAGATTTTGGTCAGAAATATAAAATGCCAACAATTCGGTTAGAAGAACAAGCAATTCAATTACTTGTAAAATATAGATGGCCGGGAAACATTAGACAATTAAGAAATATTGCGGAGCAGATATCTGTTTTAGAAGAAAACAGAACCATTTCGGGCATAACATTGAATGGCTATTTGCCAAATTCCAGCAAAACCAATCTGCCCGCGGTTATAGGTCAAACAAAAAAGGAAGGCGATTTTAGCAATGAACGGGAAATTCTTTATAAAGTCTTGTTCGATATGAAAGGAGACCTTAACGACCTTAAAAAACTTACTTTAGAGTTATTGAAAAATAACGACTCTGAAAAAGTACAAGAAGAAAACGAGACCTTGATCCGTAAAATTTATGGAAATAAAGAAGAGCAGCCTCAGGAGCAAGAAAACAATGTAGCAGAAGTTTTACATTTACCTGAGCCAATACCCGAAGCAACTGCAACAGTTGCCCAACCACAAGAGGATCGTTATCATTTTGCTGAAGAAATTCAAGAGGAAGAAACTTTATCTTTACAGGAGAAGGAAATTGAACTGATAAAAAAGTCATTGGAGCGCAATCGTGGCAAGCGAAAAGCCGCTGCTTCAGAATTAGGGATTTCAGAACGAACGTTATACAGAAAAATTAAGCAGTACGATTTATAGATTATGGGATTTAAGCATTTGAATATTTTGATAAAGAAAAGTGGTGTGAAGATTGGACTTTTTGCTTTAATACTTAGTTTTTATGGTTGCGGAGCTTATAATTTTTCCGGAGCGGATATTGGCACGGCCCAAAGCTTTCAAGTGAATTTCTTCCAAAATTATGCAGACCAAAGTCCAGGATCTACAATTGAGCCTGGATTAGATAGAGATTTCACCTTGGCACTTCAGGATTTGATCAATAACCTTACCAGCTTATCACTTACAGGCAGCAATGGAGATTTGCTGTACGAAGGAGAAATTGTGGAGTACAGAGTTACGCCTATGACGGCAACAGCAGATCAATTGACTGCACAGAACCGACTTACCATGAGTGTAAATGTCAGGTTCTACAACACCACAAAAGAAGATGCGGATTTTGAACGTCGCTTCTCATTCTTTTTTGATTTTGATGCCGCTGCCGCTTTAAATTCCATACAAAGTGCTGCGCACGAAGAAATTTTTGAACGTATTACACAAGATATTTTTAATGCATCTTTAGGCAATTGGTAGTAAATATGAATGTATCGGATTTCATACAAATTCTTCAAAAATCTAATACCATCCTATCCCCAAAACAAACACGGGCACTGGAAGATATTATTGAAGAATACCCCTATTTTCAAGCAGCTAGGGCGTTGCATTTGAAAGGGCTTAAAAATCTGGACAGTTATAAATACAACAACGCGTTAAAAGTGACGGCCGCCCATACTGCGGATAGAGATGTTCTCTTTGATTTTGTCACCTCCAAAGAATTTATCCAAAATAACATTGCGGATACCATTGCAGGAAGAACAACAAAGCTTGAAGATAAAACAGCAGTATCCGAAGAGATTGAGCCTAATCCAGATATTGAAACCATTTTAGTAGAATCCGAAGAGGTTGCCTTACCTCAGAATATTCAAGATGCTGAACAAATATTGAATCCAGCACTTTTCAAATCAAAAAAAGAAGAAGTTGAAATTTCTTCAGTTGAAAAAGCCAAAGAGTCGGTTCCTGAAATTGACTTGGAGCTAGGAAAACCGATTCCTTTTACCAAAAAAGAAAAACATTCTTTTACAGAGTGGTTGCAACTGGCTTCCAAAAACGCTGATGAGGAAACCCCGAATACAGTAGATAAAAATCTGGAAAAAAAGAAAAAATTTGACCTTTTGGACAAGTTTATCGAGAATAAACCCAAAATTACCCCAAACGAAGATTTAAAGGCTAAAGTCAACATAAAAGAATCCACAAAAATGGATAAAAATGAGTTGATGACAGAGACTTTGGCCAAAGTATATTTGGAGCAAAAAAAGTATAAAAAAGCGATTCAAGCCTTTAAAATATTGAGTTTGAAATATCCAGAAAAAAATGGTTTCTTTGCAGACCAAATTCGGGCGGTGAAGAAGCTTCAGAAAGAAAACGATTAAGACAGAGACAATGAGTACGTTTGCGATTTTTTTAATATTAATTATTGTTGTTTGCCTTTTGTTGATTTTGGTCATTATGGTTCAAAATCCAAAAGGAGGCGGATTATCTTCCTCTTTTGGCGGCAGTGGAAACCAAGTAGTAGGTGGAGTAAAGAAAACAGGAGACTTTTTAGATAAAAGTACTTGGACCCTTGCTTCGCTATTAATTGTACTGATTCTACTTTCCAATGTTTCCCTTAAAGGAAATTACAGTCAGGCAGATTCCAAGTTATTACAGGGAGATGATATTGAGACTACAGTTCCTGAAACGGTTCCGGAGGAAGTTCCAGAACAGGTTCCTGCAACTGACAATAGCACTCCAGCAGATACTATTAACTAGTGTTAATGACAAAACAAATACAAAATGCCAGCTTGAATGACAAGCTGGCATTTTTGTTTTCTAATAATGTCAGTTTTTTTGCAATGGCATAATTTCTGTCCATCATTTCCAGAATTTTTAAAACAAATACCTAAAAAGTAATAATATGGCTAAAGTTAACATCAAACCATTGGCGGACAGAGTTCTTATAGAACCTGTTGAAGCTGAAACCAAAACGGCTTCTGGTATCATAATTCCAGATACTGCAAAAGAGAAACCACAAAAAGGCAAAGTAGTAGCTGTTGGCCCAGGAACTAAAGATGAAGCAATCACGGTTAAGGTAGGAGACACTGTTCTTTATGGCAAGTATGCTGGTACGGAGTTAAAATTAGATGGCTCAGATTATTTGATGATGCGTGAAAGCGACATTTTAGCAATTGTTTAATTAAAAATCAACTAAAGAAAAATGGCAAAAGATATTAAGTTTGATATAGATGCACGTGACGGCCTAAAAAAAGGTGTAGATGCCTTGGCCAATGCTGTAAAAGTTACCTTAGGCCCTAAGGGAAGAAACGTTATCATAAGTAAATCATTTGGTGCTCCACAAGTAACCAAAGATGGTGTTACTGTGGCAAAAGAAATTGAATTAGAGAATCCTCTTGAAAATATGGGTGCTCAAATGGTAAAAGAAGTTGCTTCTAAAACCAACGATTTGGCTGGTGATGGGACCACTACTGCAACCGTTCTTGCTCAGTCAATTGTAAAAGAAGGCCTTAAAAATGTTGCAGCAGGTGCTAATCCAATGGATTTGAAAAGAGGTATTGACAAGGCTGTAGAGGCTATTGTTGAAAATCTATCAAAGCAATCCAAAAAAGTTGGAGATTCATCAGAAAAAATTAAGCAAGTAGCCGCTATTTCTGCAAACAACGACGGAACTATTGGCGATTTGATTGCCCAAGCTTTTGGAAAAGTTGGAAAAGAAGGTGTTATCACGGTAGAAGAAGCAAAAGGAACGGATACTTACGTTGATGTTGTTGAAGGAATGCAGTTTGATAGAGGGTATCTTTCTCCATATTTTGTTACCGATTCTGAAAAAATGATTGTTGATTTAGACAATCCGTACATCCTTTTGTTCGACAAGAAAATCTCTTCAATGAAGGATTTATTGCCAGTATTGGAGCCTGTAGCTCAATCTGGAAAACCTTTGTTGATCATATCTGAAGATGTTGACGGTGAAGCTTTGGCTACTTTGGTGGTGAACAAACTAAGAGGTTCATTAAAAATAGCAGCGGTAAAAGCTCCAGGTTTTGGTGATAGAAGAAAAGCCATGTTAGAAGACATTGCTATTCTAACTAACGGAACTGTTATTTCTGAAGAAAGAGGCTTCTCTTTAGAGACTGCAACTATAGATATGTTAGGTACTACGGAAAGAGTAACTATTGATAAAGACAATACTACAATTGTCAATGGTGCTGGTGTTGCAAAAAACATTAAAACCCGTGTTAATCAAATCAAGGCTCAAATCGAGACTACCACATCAGATTACGATAAGGAAAAACTGCAAGAACGTTTAGCAAAATTGGCTGGCGGTGTTGCCGTACTTTATGTTGGTGCCGCTTCTGAAGTGGAAATGAAGGAAAAGAAAGACCGCGTAGATGATGCTTTGCATGCTACAAGAGCTGCTGTTGAAGAAGGTATCGTTGCTGGTGGTGGTGTGGCATTGGTAAGAGCAAAATCTGTTCTTTCTAAAGTAGATGCAATAAACGCTGATGAAGAAACTGGATTGCAAATTGTTGCCAGAGCTATTGAGTCTCCATTGCGCACCATAGTTGAAAACGCAGGTGGTGAAGGTTCTGTTGTTGTCGCTAAAGTTATGGAAGGCAAAGGGGACTTTGGTTTTGATGCCAAATCTGACAAATATGTTGAAATGATGAAAGCGGGTATCATAGATCCTACTAAAGTAACTCGCGTTGCTTTGGAAAATGCAGCTTCTGTTGCTGGAATGATATTGACCACAGAATGTGCATTGACAGATATTAAAGAAGATGTTCCAGCTATGCCTCCAATGGGCGGCGGCGGTGGAATGCCAGGTATGATGTAATCCCTTTAGGGACCAATAAATATTTTAAAAAAACCGCTCCAAAATTTGGAGCGGTTTTTTTATTGAAATAATTTGAAGTAGAGCTTCTGAGCGATTTTTTAGCTCTAAATCGGTCGTCCATACTTTCTCAAATGTTTTCTGTCTAATAGTTTAGAGCAAAGGGAGTTAATTGATTAATTTTTGATTACAAAATCCCTTTCTCATGAAATACATTAAACTCTTCACTGCCTTTCTTGTTGTATTCCTGGTCGTTTCTTTTGTAAATAGCAAAAAACAAAAAGACGATTCAATTGTGGTAATGGGGTATTATGTTCCAGAAAAAAATTATAGCCCAGATCAACTTCCCTTAGAACAATTAACGCATATCATATTTTCTTTCACCAATGTAATTGATGGCGAGATGAAGTTTAAACATGCCGAAAATGGCAAAAAACTTCACGAATTAGTTGCCCAACGTAAAAAACACCCGCATTTAAAGGTAATGATAGCCTGTGGCGGATGGGGCGCTGATGGCTTTTCAGATATGTCCCATACAGCAGAGAACCGAAAAAAATTCGTGGAAAGTGTAGTCAATTTCAATAGAGAATACCAACTTGATGGACTTGATGTTGATTGGGAATATCCTGCCATACCAGCTGCAAATACAGGAGCAAGACCAGAAGACAAACAGAACTTCACCTTGTTGATGAAAGAATTGCGCGAAGCTCTAAATACCTTAGAAAGAGAGCAGATACTGACGTTTGCATCTGCAGGATGGAAGCGCTATTACAATAACATTGAGATTACGGAAGTTATGAAACATGTTGACTTTATGAATGTGATGACTTACGATCAGGTAGGTGGAAACTCACCTTTTACGGGGCACCATACCCCTTTGGGATATATTAAAGAAGAAGACATTAAAGATACTCCCGCAGCTGAATTTATTGAGAATTATAGGAAATCCCAGAAAGATGGTAGCGGTGATTACGGACCAAGATCAGCACAAAAAATTATCGCTTTTTGTATTGAAAATGGAGTCAAACCTGAACAACTTGTAATAGGTTCGGCTTTTTATGGCAGAGCATGGAAAGGAGTCCCTCCTGTGAATAACGGACTTTACCAATCAAACACAGGCGCGCACATAGGCTGGAGTGGTTATAGTCAAATTAGGAAAGAATTTGAGGCTGACAAAAATTACAAAAGATATTGGGATTCCATTGCAAAAGCACCCTACCTCTATAGCGCAAAGGACAGCATTTTTATAAGTTATGATGATACGGTCTCTGTTAGGCTAAAAACTGAGTATGCATTAAAAAAGAAATTGGGCGGTATAATGTTCTGGCAACTAGGAAACGATACCAAAGATGCCAACAGTCTTTTAAAAGCCATGTACGATGCTTCAATAAAAAATTGACCCATTAATCATCTATCTATCCATGAAAAATAATCTACTTGTCTTACTGCTGAGTTTAGCTTTGCTCTTTGTTTCGTGTTCTAGCGACCAGGTCATATTAGCTGAAAATGGAAAATCAGATTATGAAATCGTCTTCATGGACAATGCTTCCAAGGATCAATACACAGCAGCAGAGCACCTACAAGAATATCTGTACAAAATAAGCGGTGTTCAGTTGATTATTGTAGATGAGAGTTCACAAACTATTGATAAGAAAAAGATTTACGTTGGAAATATCAAAGAAGAGGATTTACAACCGTATGAAATAAAAATTAAAACAGAAAATGAAAATGTATTCATTTCTGGAGGCTCTGACGAGGCCGTCACCAATGCGGTCTTTGAGTTTTTGAACAACTATTTAAACTGCAGATGGTATGCCCCAGGGGTCGAAGAGATACCACTATCCAAAACCATTGCTCTTAATCCCATTGATTATAGGCACATTCCAGAAATAACAACAAGAACAGTACATTCGAAGTTGTTCTATGAAAACCATGAATTCGCGGACCAACAGAAAGTCACCTATGAAGCATTTCCAAAATATGTCCCCGAGGCCAAGGTGCACACCTTTCATAGGTTTATCCCCGAAGAGAAATTCTACGAATCACATCCTGAGTATTATGCATTAAGAGGTGAAAAAAGGCTACCTACCCAACTCTGTCTTACAAATGAAAAAGTTTTGGAAATAGTAAAGGATTCTGTTGCTTCACTTTTCAAAAGAAATCCGACAGCTTCAGTAATTTCAGTAAGCCAGGATGACAACCAACAACATTGTCAATGTAATAATTGCAGCAAAATTGATGAAACAGAAGGAAGCCCTGCCGGCACAATGATTCATTTTGTAAACCAAGTGGCAAAAGCTTTTCCAGATAAGACCATTTCTACTTTGGCTTATCAATATACCCGAAAACCACCAAAAACCCGTCCAGAGCCAAATGTATTGATCACTCTATGCTCCATAGAATGTGACCGCAGTGCCCCCATAGCAGAAAAGTGCACAGATTTTGCAAGTGATCTTATTGGTTGGGGAAAACTGACCAATAATATTCGTATTTGGGACTACACCACACAGTTTACCAATTTCCTGGCTCCATTCCCCAATATTTTCACATTGCAGCCTAACATACAATTGTTTAGGGACAACAATGCCAAATGGATTTTTGAGCAACATAGTCATAATCCAAGTGAACTCTTTGAACTACGCTCGTATGTTACTGCTAAATTACTCTGGAACCCTGATTTAGATATTGAAAAACTGTTAGAAGAATTTACTAACGGATATTATCATGAAGCCGGTCCTTTTATAAAGAAATACGTCTACTTAATTCATTCTAAAATTAAAGAGGACAATGATTTTTTCCTCTTCTTATATGGCGATCCGTCAGAAGCATTTTCATCATATCTGAAACCAGAATTGCTACAGGAATATACACAACTGTTTGATGAGGCCGAAAAGGCAGTTGCACACAAACAAGAAGTAGTGGAAAGGGTTAAAATGGCCCGTTTGGGTGTAGATTACGCAGTTTTGGAAGCTTGTAGAAAAAATATCACTGAAAACTATAGCTTATTGATCGAAGATCAAAACCTCAACAAAACAATCAATCCAATGGTTGTTTCCTTACTGGACAACTTTATAAATACTTCCAGAAAAAACAACATCACTTTGATGAATGAAATGGGTTTTACGGTTAATGAGTACGCATCCAATTATATGTCGGCACTAAAAATTGCCCAAAAACCAAATAAGGCAAAAGGCAAAACAGTTGTTACGTTGACGAAACCTAAGAAATATGCTAATGAAGACCCTTTAGTATTAACAGATGGTGCATTGGGTGGCAGTAGTTTTTACGCAAACTGGCTCGGATATGAAGGCAATGACATGGAAGTGGTGGTCGATTTAGGGGAACCGAAAACCATAAACACCATATCCCTGGCATTTTTGCAAGTAACCAATCATGTGGTGTTCTTTCCTTCTTCAGTAAGCTATTCTGGATCTATGGACAACTCAAATTTTACACAGTTGGGGACACTAAAGAACCCAGATCCTTTAGAAAAAACAAGTAAAGTAAATGATATCCACCATTTTGATTTGGATTTTAAGCCCAGAAAAATTCGATATCTTAAAGTAAGTGCAAAAAATACCGAAACCCCATATTGGCACCACGCTGCTGGGTTACCTTCTTGGGTTTTTGCCGATGAAATTATTATTAATTAAAAAATTCAACAATGAAAAGGAGTTTCAATTTATCATTCTTTATATCTCTAATAACATTCTTGATTTTAATACCTCAAAGCAGTTTCTCTCAAGCAATTTATGAGGAAGAACGTTATGTTCCTGAAACAGACCCATTAGTGCTGAAAAAGTTGGAACAATGGCAAGATCTGAAATTTGGATTATTAATGCATTGGGGCACTTATAGCCAATGGGGCATTGTAGAGTCTTGGTCACTTTGTCCAGAAGAATATGGATGGTGTGAACGCACTAAGGGATCAAATCCCATGGATTATTATACCTACAAGAAGGAATACGAAGGTTTAAAGAAAACATTTAATCCAACTAAATTCAATCCAGATAAATGGGCAAACGCAGCAAAGAATGCAGGAATGAAATATGTGGTATTTACAACAAAGCACCATGATGGTTTTTCCATGTTTGATTCAAAATATACCGACTATAAGGTGACAGATTCTGAAACTCCTTTTTCTACGCATCCAAAAGCCAACATAACCAAAGAGATTTTTAATTCTTTTAGATCACAAGGGTTTTGGGCTGGAGCGTATTTTTCAAAACCAGACTGGCATGAGCCATCCTATTGGGACCCTTATTACCCTCCTCGTGATCGTAATGTAAATTATGAGCCTGAGGCCAATCCAGAAAAGTGGCAAGAATTTGTTGATTTCACCCATAACCAAATTTTAGAATTACTTACAGACTATGGTAAAGTGGATATTCTTTGGCTGGATGGCGGTTGGGTTGCTAAAACCCCTAAATCTTCAATAACCAGCTGGTACGATCAGCAATTGAAAGATAACAAAAATGGTTATCTAAAACATAGAATCATCAACCAAGACATTAAAATGGATGCATTGGTCAAAAAGGCCAGAATCAAACAACCTGGACTAATTGTTGTGGACCGCGCTGTTCACGGTATCAATCAAAATTATTTGACCCCTGAGAATAGAATTCCGGAAAAGCCATTGCCTTATCCATGGGAGTCATGTATTATTGCTGGAGGCTCATGGTCATATTCGTTTAACGCCAAGTATATGTCTGGTCGTGAAGCAATACATACGCTGGTGGATATTGTCGCAAAAGGCGGCAATTTATTATTGAACATTGCTCCAAGCCCAGAAGGGGAATGGGACAAGGATGCCTATAAATTGCTTGAAGAAATAGGAGGTTGGATGGATGTAAACAACGAAGCCATATATGGCACTAGGTCCATGGCACCTTATAAGTTTGATAACATCTGTATTACGTCTAAACCCGATGGTTCCATTTATCTTATCTACCTCACAGAAAAAGATCAGAACGACCTGCCTTCTGAGATAAAGTTTTCAGGATACGTTCCTCAAAAAAATGTTAGAGCAAGAATTCTTGGTTTTAATACAAAACTAAAATGCACATCATCCAAGGGTGGATTGACCATTAAAATACCTGATGACCTAAAACCAAAACTTTTGGACACAAATGCTTTTGTGATAAAATTGAAATAAAACGGGAAACCCTTTTTCAAGACTTAAAACAAAGAACATGAAAAAGGGTTAACTCCATTTTTATTTAGCCTGCAAGCATCCAACCAGCCATAACCAGCATTATTGCATTCTCTATAAAAGTTGCCTCTGTCATTGGGAGTTTTAAAGCAGTTCCCAAACAAGCGCAACGGATACTTTTTTTATCCAATAAGGTTTTAGTAACTCCGATGGTTGTAATACCCAGAACAACAACGGTTACAATTAATGCAAAGGTTATTTTCAATCGCATTAAGAAAAGTAGTCCCAATCCCAACTCTATAAAAGGATATAGCCAACCATAAGCTGGAATCAGTTTTGCCAAAGGATCATACATTGCAAAACTTTCAGGAAAACCTGTCAAATCCAAGAATTTAAAAAAGCTAAAGACTATATAGAACAAGCCCATAAAATCCAGCATTGCTTCACCTGTATTCCAGTCTTTAAAATGCAATAGAGTGGAGGCTCCAAATAGATAAGCAAAAATCAAGAACAAAGGCTTCAATTGCACCCATTTCGACTTTTCCTCAACTGCTACCATAGGTATAACAGAATGTTCTTCCTCTATAGCATATTTGCCTCCCAAAGCAGCCTGCAAAGCACTGGTTGAAAGATGGTGTCTTGATACAATCCTTGCCTGCGCATCTTCTAAGCTTACCTTAACACCTTTAACTCCCTTTGTTTTAGAAAGCTTATTTGAAACCGAAGCAACACAACCTTCACAGGTCATTCCTATGATTGAATACGTTTGTTCCATTTAATGCTTATCACTGTCGTCTGAATTATCCTCACGGTATTTACAACAAGGATGAATTTTGTCATAGGCTTCTTTGGTTGCTTTAAGCTCTTTGGTATCATGCCCAGCTGCAACCAATGCAGTCTTAATCTTCATAGGATCGGTTTTTCTTTCATCTACCACTAAAGACAACTGGTGTGATGGAATATCCCAAGTGGCATATTTGACCCCTGTTACATCCAAGGCAGCTTTTTCTATCCGCATTTTACACATTTCGCATTTGCCATCTACCTCAAAAGCGACCTTTTTATTTTTGTCCTGTGCAAAACCAATTGCCGAAATCAATATGCACGTTATGGTCAATACTATGTTTCTCATTTTTATCTATTTTTAGGTGTTATGATTTAAATCTAAAGCCCGCATAGAGCATTCTTCCAAAAATGGGAGCGTATATGATTGTTGTGTCAAAATTTGTACCAAAAGGGTCTTCAGCGCCCAAAACTGGGTTACTTTGTCTAAAATTAGTTAAATTCTCACCTCCAACATATACCTCAAACTTTTTTGAAAACACTTTTGTCATCTGGGCATTCATTAGGCTATAACCTTCTGCAAAATCACCTAGTTGAAAATCTACTGGATTTGAAGAAGTATTTGGCAAACGCTGTTCTCCCAATGCATGCACAGTATAATCAAATCGCCATTGAGCTCCGTTATCTTTTACCGGTGTATTATACCCAATATTGGCAAAATATCTATGTCTAGCTTGTAATGGTTTTTGTTGAAGTCCTGTCTGAAAATCCGTTTTTACATCATAAAACTTGTATGCAGTTCTCACTTCCAAATTGGGCAGTACTTCATGGTTCAACTCAACCTGTAAACTATTGGCGAAACTCTTTCCTTCCAAATTTGAAAATCTAACCTCTCGGGGATTTTCCCAATCAACCACAATTTGATTGTCAAAATCCGTTCTGTAAAAATCCATCGAAAAGTTACCTGGCCTATCAAACAATGTAAACCCTTGTAAAAAACTTATACCATAATTCATTGCCTTTTCCGCATCAAAACCATAAACATCACCTCCGTTTCCATTAAGTTGAATAGTTCTTGCAGAAGCAAACAACCTTTGATTCTCAGCAAAAATATTTGCAGCTCTTCTTCCCAAACCAAAAGACCCTCTTATGCTGGCCTTCTCCCATGGTGTGTATCGGATATGGAACCTAGGTGTAAAAAAAGTTCCCAATCTGTTATGTGAATCCAATCGCAGACCAGCGGTAAAGCTTAATTTTTCCAAATTAGCATAACTATATTCAAAAAAAGCACCTGCAGATCTATCAACACGTTCAAATTGTTGATTATTTACGAGTTCGTCATAGCCATCATAAGCAAAGGTTAAACCAGTTTTAAATTTGTTCTTTGTATTTCCAATGATTGAATTGAATAAAAAGTTTGAATAAATACTTTCATGGTCAATATCGTACACATTGAAACCGTAGTAAGAATCCTGTTGATGACTGCTATAGGAGGCTTGAAAACCAAAACTTTGAAATGGCAATTCAGGGAAAACGTATCCTAATTTTACTGAGCCATCAACCCTTTTTGTGTCAATCTCGCTACCCCAAGCATTTGTAGTGAATTTATCTGTATCTGGGTTAAAATTAGTCTCGCCTACCTGTTTTTCATCATTTAAGAATCTGACATTAAAGAAACTTACCCATCCTTTCTCCGGGTCTTGGTACTGCCAACGGTTCATAATATTGATTTGATTGGCCAGGGGAGTATCTAAAAATCCATCATCATTGTTATCCACTTCAATATCCCTTCTATTTCCATGAATAAATAATCCAGTGCTCCATTTATCAGACAATTTGGTATTTAGATGTGTGTTCAATTCCAAGCGGCCATTTAAATTGGCATAACCATTAACAAACACAGGGCTATCCGTTAATGGTTTTTGCAGTTCAGTATTGATTTGGCCCGAAATACTTTCATAACCATTTACAACACTACCTGCACCTTTGGTGATCTGAATACTTTCTACCCACGTACCTGGCGTAAAGGTGAGACCATATGTTTGAGAGGCCCCTCTAACCATTGGAATATTTTCTTGGGTAATCAGTAAATATGGACTGGTAAGCCCCAACATCTGAATCTGTTTTGTGCCAGTAAGCGCATCATTAAAATTGACATCGATTGCCGGATTGGTTTCAAAACTTTCGGATAGATTACAACAGGCTGCCTTTAAGAGCTCCGCGCTATTTACTGTAATTACATTTTGAGTGGAAAAAAACGTCTTTTGTACGGCATCTCTCTCCTTTTGCACTACCACCTCATCCAATTGATTGGAAGATTGTAACCAGTGATGTACCATTTTGGGTTCATCAATAGTCAAGGTATCTGTTCTAAAACCAACAAAACTTATTACCAGTTTGTTGTGCTCTTTAAGGTAAGGTATACTGAAAGTTCCATCATTTTTAGTAATGGTTCCAGTTTGAGAATTTAACCAGTATACATTAGCCCCAGCAAGCCCTATATGTTTGTTTTCTATATTGGCCTCCATGACCATGCCCTGAATTTTCTTTTGGGCGCCCACGAGCATTGGAAGACAAAAAAGTACTATTAAAATATTTTTCATTTATATGTATTGAATTTCTACTTGACACTATAAGATGTGTCCTTTGTAGTCCATTGAGGACTTCATTTTAAAAATTCAAAAACATCAAATCAAAAAGACTTGGTCCAAAACAGTTATGTCCTTGACCAAAAGAGGGGGTGGGTATTTTTCGTTAGCAACCGGAAGCTTATCAACCGGAACAAATAAATTTAAATATGAATACGTGAAAGCCACCAGAAAGTCCTGGTGTTCTATTTCTAGATCATACCATGAAAGTTTCAAATCATCCTGCCCAGTAAAAGTAAAGGACTCATCATCACAACAATGATTTTCCATCACTTTATCTCCCATTGTGGCCATGGCCACTTCCATACCGCATTCTTCCGCATCAACAAACAGTGAAATATCCATTACCCTACCCATACAAAAATGCTTGTCCACAGTCCAAGAAACGGTGGAAAGCAATACCATAATGGCAAGCAGTACTGAAGTGATATGATGAAAAACTGTTTTCACAAGAGCAAAATTACGATTTATTTCACTTTAAGGGATTTTAACCTCTTTTCATTAACTAAACTTTAGGCTATCTTATTGTGTAATTTTTAGTCTTTTAAACAGACAAAAAACTTTAAATTAAAA
Organism: Allomuricauda sp. R78024; assembly: GCF_044596045.1. Lineage (NCBI taxonomy): Bacteria > Pseudomonadati > Bacteroidota > Flavobacteriia > Flavobacteriales > Flavobacteriaceae > Allomuricauda > Allomuricauda sp. R78024. The sequence continues at coordinate 1,223,563 of NZ_CP138995.1, read as the reverse complement.
TAAATTTGCAAAAAACAATTTCATGTTATCGTCCCTAAAACCCAAAATAACTTCCATCCTAGCGGAAAAAGAAAAAAGCGTAGAAAATCGTTTAACCGAGGTTTGCGAATTGTTGAAAGATTCAATAGCATACTATAACTGGGTAGGGTTCTATTTTAAAAATGGTGATAAGGACGAATTGAAACTTGGTCCATATGTAGGTGAACCTACAGACCATACCATTATTCCATTTGGAAAAGGTATTTGTGGCCAAGTAGCAGTGAGCAATGAGAACTTTGTTGTACCAGATGTTGCTGCTCAGGACAATTACATTGCTTGTAGTATTACGGTTAAAGCAGAAATCGTTGTTCCGTTATTTAAAAATGGGAAAAACATTGGGCAAATCGATATAGATTCCAATACTCCAGATCCATTTACTGAAGAAGATGAACGCTTTTTAGAATTTGTTAATGAAAAAGTAGCTGAAATTCTTTAAAACTAGTGCCATTTTGTTGATAACCCCTCCAACTTTTTAGTAACAAAAAAATTACTTTTGTGTGCTTAATAAATTGATTTTTAACACACAAAATGAACACTGCCAAAAAAGCTTCTGCTGCACTTATTTCCGTTTTTCACAAAGATGGATTAGAACCTATTGTTAAAAAACTTGATGAACTTGGGGTAACCCTATATTCTACAGGTGGAACAGAAAAATTTATTCGGGATTTGGGAATAAATGTAGTCCCCGTTGAAGATGTCACCAGTTACCCTTCTATTTTAGGTGGACGTGTAAAGACATTGCATCCCAAGGTTTTTGGTGGAATCTTAAATAGACAGGACAATGAAAGCGATGTTGCCCAAATGGAGGAATTTGAAATACCTCAACTGGACATTGTCATTGTAGATTTATATCCTTTTGAAAAAACCGTTGCCAGTGGGGCACCCGAACAAGAAATTATTGAGAAGATAGACATAGGTGGCATATCATTGATACGTGCTGCGGCTAAAAACTTTAAAGATGTGCTGTGTGTTTCATCAATGGAGGATTATGAAGATTTCCTTAATGTTATTTCTGAAAGTGATGGTATAACCACACTTGAAGATCGCAAACGCTTTGCTTCCAAAGCATTCAATGTCTCCTCTCATTATGATACTGCTATCTTTAATTACTTCAATCAAAATCATGATGAAGCTGTATTGAAGATAAGCGAACAAAATGGACAAGTACTTCGCTATGGGGAAAACCCACACCAAAAAGGGCTTTTCTTTGGAGATTTTGAGGCAATCTTTACCAAACTGCATGGCAAAGAACTATCCTACAATAATCTTTTAGATGTAGATGCCGCCGTAAACTTAATGGGAGAGTTTAAAAATGATGCGCCCACTTTCGCTATTTTAAAACATAACAATGCTTGTGGTCTGGCAACAAGGGATACCATAAATCAAGCATATGTTGATGCGTTAGCTGGTGATCCGGTCTCTGCTTTTGGTGGTATTCTGATTTCTAATGTTGAAATTGACGCGCCTACAGCTGAAGAGATACATAAATTATTTTGTGAAGTAGTGATAGCACCAAGTTACTCTGCTGATGCTTTGGAAATCCTTAAAGGCAAAAAGAATAGAATCATACTTATTCAAAATGAAGTAGATCTACCGGATACCCTAGTAAGAACCTGTCTCAATGGGGTTTTGGTTCAAGACAAGGATTTTAAAACGGACACGGCAGACGGTTTAACATCTGTAACAGATAAAAAATCTTCTCCTGAAGAAATCGAAGATTTAATTTTCGCTTCCAAACTTTGTAAGCATACCAAGAGCAACACAATTGTTTTGGCAAAAAACAAGCAGCTTTTTGCTAGTGGTACAGGACAGACTTCAAGGGTAGATGCGTTAAATCAAGCCATTCATAAAGCTAAGTCCTTTAATTTTGATTTAGACGGTGCTGTAATGGCCAGTGATGCTTTCTTCCCCTTCCCTGATTGTGTTGAAATTGCTGATAAAGCAGGTGTAAAAAGTGTGATACAACCAGGAGGTTCCATAAAAGACCAACTGAGCATAGATTATTGCAATGAAAATGGACTGGCAATGGTAATGACTGGCACTAGACATTTTAAGCATTAATTTTAGTACTTTAGCCGATAAAATTTACTTTTAATCCAAAAAACCGACACTTTTTATGGGATTTTTTGATTTCATGACCGAGGAAATCGCCATCGACCTTGGTACTGCAAACACCCTGATAATTCATTTAGACAAAGTAGTAGTTGACAGCCCGTCCATTGTTGCCCGAGACCGAGTCTCTGGAAAGATTATAGCAGTTGGTAGGGAAGCCAATATGATGCAAGGGAAAACCCATGAGAATATTAAAACCATACGACCTTTAAAAGATGGTGTAATTGCTGACTTTGATGCTTCGGAAAAGATGATTAATATGTTCATCAAAAATATTCCTGCCTTAAAGAAAAAATGGTTCCCACCCGCCCTTAGGATGGTCATCTGCATCCCTTCTGGAATTACCGAGGTAGAAATGCGAGCGGTAAGAGAATCAGCTGAAAGGGTAAATGGCAAGGAAGTTTATTTAATACATGAACCTATGGCAGCAGCCATCGGTATTGGATTGGATATTATGCAGCCTAAAGGAAATATGATTGTGGATATAGGTGGTGGTACCACAGAAATTGCGGTGATTGCTCTTGGTGGAATTGTTTGTGATAAATCAGTCAAGATTGCAGGTGATGTTTTTACCAATGATATTATCTATTATATGAGAACCCAACACAATTTATATGTTGGAGAAAGTACCGCAGAAGCTATAAAAATTGAAATTGGTTCCGCAACCGAGGATTTAAAATCTCCACCGGATGACAAGTCAATCCAAGGAAGAGACTTATTGACCGGAAAACCAAAACAAGTGCAGGTTTCATACAGAGAAATTGCCAAAGCACTTGACAAAAGTATTTTAAGGGTTGAAGATGCCGTAATGGAAACATTATCGCAAACGCCTCCTGAGCTGGCTGCAGATATCTACAATACTGGTATTTACTTAGCTGGTGGAGGGTCTATGCTAAGAGGATTGGATAGAAGACTTTCGCAAAAAACTGATTTACCCGTTTATATTGCAGAAGACCCATTAAGGGCTGTTGTAAGAGGTACGGGTATAGCACTTAAAAATTTAGAGCGATATAAAAGTATATTAATAAAGTAGTTCGGTTTTTATACCGTTTAATGGCCATTTGAAAGTTTATTAACTTTCCTAATGATACGATTGCATGCAGCGCATCATCAATTTTATTCTAAGTTACAGAAATGCATTTCTCTATGGCTTTCTTATGGTTATTTCCCTTGCGCTAACCATTAGGACCCATTCATACCATCAATCTAAGTTCTTCAATTCATCCAAATGGGTAATGGGCAATGTGTATGGCACAGCCTCCAATATTTCATCCTATTTTGGACTACGTGAGGAAAACAATAGGCTTCTTGAAGAGAATGAGCAACTGCGAAAATTACTTTTTAATCCTCAAAAAGAACCCGTTCAAGAGAAGGACAGTATTTTCAAAGATTATGAGGTAATTACTGCTAATCTAATAAAAAACAGCTTTTCCTCCCCAAGAAACTATGTCACCATAGACAAAGGGGAAAATCATGGTATAGAGCAGGATATGGGTGTAATTACCACTAAAGGAATCTTGGGAATTGTTGAAAATACTTCTTCAAAATTTGCTACAGTACAGAGCGTACTTAATACAAAATCCAATATTAACGCCAAGATAAAGAACACGAATTATTTTGGTTCATTAATTTGGGATGTGCAAGATTATAAGGTTGTACAGCTCATTGACATCCCCAGACTAGTTCCTTTGGTTGTTGGTGATACTATTGTTACAGGAGCAATGTCCAGTATTTTTCCCGAAAACATTCCTATTGGTGTCATCAAAAAATATGACCTAAATGCTTCTAGAAGCTTTTATAATATTGATGTTGAATTATTCAACGATATGGCCAATATTAAGAATGTCTATCTCATAAAGAACATGAACAAGGAGGAAATTAAAAAATTGGAGGCAAAAACCGCAGATGAATAGCAGCTTAATCTTAAATGGTTTTCGATTTATACTACTTGTCTTGACCCAAGTATTAATTTTCAACACCTTGAACTTCCTTGGCTTTATAAACCCCTTGGTCTATGTTATTTTCCTTTACTGGTTTCCCATTAAAGGAAATAGAGCTGTTTTTATGCTGACTGCATTTTTTCTAGGGCTAATGATCGATATTTTTTCAGACTCCATGGCATTGCATGCCATTGCTTCATTGACCGTAGCCTACATAAGGCCAGTGATTATGCGTTTTTGTTTTGGGGTAAATTATGAATTTCAAAACTTTAGTTTTAAGAATACCACCAAAGTACAGCGCATTACGTTTTTAGGCCTATTAGTATTAATACATCAAGTTGTTTTCTTTTCATTGGAAATTTTAAGTATATCCCACTTCCTACTGATTTTGAAAAAGGTTTTTGCTACTGGAGTTGTAACTTTGATTTTATGTACGCTGTTTAGTTCACTTTTTAGCCCACAAAGCGAATAAAAAGACTACTATTTCGTTGAAATACATAAGACTAAGCTCGTCTAATTTTATTGTCTATGAAAAAACTGCTGTTATCTTCCATTATTGTCATGATAGGATTCACCTTTATCGGTAGGCTTTCCTATTTGCAACTTTTTAGTTTTTCTCCAGATCAAACTTTGGAAGACCCAGCAATTAAAGCAATTTATGATTACCCAGAGAGAGGTTATGTATACGATAGAAACGGTGAGCTTATGGTGGGAAACCAACCTGCCTATGACATTATGTTCATACCTCGTGAAGTTAAGCCATTAGACACTCTGGAATTCTGTAATCTCCTTGGGATTGATAAACCTGCTTTTATTGAGAAGCTGAGGAGGGCTAGAATATATTCCCCAAGACTCCCATCCGTTCTTGTACCCCAACTTTCAAAAGAAGATTACGCAAGACTTCAAGAAAAAATGAGGCACTATGTTGGTTTTTATATTCAGAAGAGATCTTTGCGTTTTTATACCACAAACAGTGCCGCTAATGTATTGGGTTACATTAGTGAAGTAAATGAAGGAGACTTGTTAAACAATCCTTACTATGTAGCTGGAGAACTAAAAGGTCGTACAGGTATTGAAAAGCAGTACGAAGAAATTCTTAGGGGAAGAAAAGGCGTTAAGTTCATCCAAAAAGATCGCTTTAATAGGGATATTGGCCCCTACAAAAATGGAAAGCTGGACACACTACCTGAGCAAGGAAAGGAAATCCATATCACCTTGGACAAAAAGCTACAAGAGTATGGGGAAAGATTGATGAATGGCAAAAGAGGTGGAATTGTAGCCATTGACCCTAAATCCGGTGAAATTTTGGCCATGATATCAGGACCAACTTATGACCCTGCACTGTTAGTGGGCAGACAGCGGTCTAAAAATTACAGCAAGCTACATTATGATACTATTTCCAAACCCACTTGGGATCGTTCCATATTAGCCCAACCTTCACCAGGCTCTCCTTTTAAAACGATGAATGCCTTGGTAGCATTACAAGAGGGTGTTATAGACCCAAGCACAAAATTTAGATGCTACAATGGTTTTTATGTGGGCAGTCAAAAGAAAGGGTGCCATTGCGGAGGCGGTGTGCGCGATATGAACTCAGGCATATACCAATCTTGCAACGCCTACTTTGCAGGTACTTTCAGAAAAATCTATGAAAAATACCCAACTACTGATGAAGGTATGGATGTTTGGGAAAAACATATGAAGAGTTTTGGCCTTGGGGGTTATTTGGGCACAGATATTCCAACTGGGGCACCTGGTAGAATTCCAGGCAAAGCTTTCTATGACAAATGGTATGGTGATGGCAGCTGGGCTTCTTCAACAATTATCTCCAATGCCATTGGTCAAGGTGAGGTTGCCGCTACACCATTACAACTGGCCAATATGACAGCGGCAATTGCAAATAGGGGGTACTTTTACACACCTCATATCATTAAAAATATTGGGAATACAGGTGCTATCGACTCTAGATATACTGAACCCCACCAAACCACCATAGATAAAGAGCACTTTGAGCCTGTTATTAAAGGTATGGCCAATGTATATAAATATGGAACTGGGCGATGGGTTCAAATACCAGATATTGAAATAGCTGGAAAAACAGGTACTGTTGAAAATTTTGTAAGAGTTAATGGAGAACGCATGCAACTTACAGATCATTCTGTTTTTGTAGCTTTCGCTCCAGTTGAAAATCCAAAAATAGCCTTAGCCGTTTATATTGAAAACGGATATTATGGTTCTCGATATGCTGGACATATTGCTTCCCTGCTCATTGAAAAATACATAAAAGGTGAAATCACCAGAAAAGATTTAGAAAAACGAATGCTGGAAAAGACATTGGAACACGAATATGCCAAGCCATATAGTGGAGAACCTTTCAAGATAAATGAATATGTCTGGTAAAGGGCTTTTTGGAAGATTAGATTGGCTTACGGTTTTTCTTTATGCATTTTTGGTCTTGATTGGATGGGTCAATATTTATTCTACGACATTAAGCGATCCAAATGCTTCACTTTTTGACTTTTCTACACTTTATGGAAAACAACTATTCTTTATAGGATTGGCCTTTGCCGGGATTATTCTTGTCCTTTTTATTGAAACCAATTTTTTTGAACGCTTTGCATCCATTTTCTATATTATATCAATGGTCCTGCTACTTGGACTTTTTGTCTTTGGAAAAACCATTGCTGGAGCCACATCTTGGTACGATTTGGGGTTCTTTAACCTACAGCCTTCCGAGCTGGCCAAGGTTGCCACTGCGCTGGCATTAGCCAAGTATTTAAGTGATATTCAGACAGATATAAAAACCCGGAAGCATCAGATGTATGCTTTGATAATTATTTTGTTGCCGGCACTTCTAATTTTGCCACAGCCTGATCCAGGAAGTTCCCTTATCTACTTTTCGCTCTTTTTTGTGCTCTTTAGAGAAGGCTTTCCATTGTACTATCTTGGAATTTTGTTGACCATGGTTGTTTTATTTGCCACCACATTGATGTTTGGAACAGTTTGGGTTGCCATAGGATTGGCAATTCTGACTACCTTAATATTTATCTTTAAAAGGAAGTCAACAAAGATTCCCATTTTGCCATTGGCTGGAGTTATTACCATTTCTATTCTGTTCTCATTATCTGTTGGTTTTGTTTATGAAAACGTTTTTGAGCAAAGACACCGCGACCGTTTTGCCCTATGGCTCAGTCTGGAAAAAGACGAGAAGAAATTAGAGGAAATAAGAAAAACTATTGGTTACAACACATACCAATCTGAAAAAGCAATAGAATCTGGCGGGTTCTTTGGAAAAGGATTTTTGGAAGGTACCCGAACCAAGGGAGATTTTGTTCCAGAACAACATACGGACTACATTTTTAGCTCCGTGGGAGAAGAATGGGGCTTTATGGGAACGGTTACCGTAATTCTGCTTTTTTCCTTTTTCTTTTTACGGTTGATTTTTATTGCTGAAAGACAGAAAAATGATTTTAGCCGAATGTTTGGTTATGGGGTGATTTCCATATTGTTAATCCATTATTTTATCAATATTGGAATGGTGATCGGATTACTCCCCACAATAGGGGTTCCCTTGCCATTTTTTAGTTACGGAGGTTCTGGATTGATATTCTTTACGATGCTACTTTTTATCTTTTTAAAGCTAGATTCCAATCGTTTAAAAGACGGTATTTAAAAACGCCAACCGGAAGCATTTACTTTTCCTTCCACCTTTTGTTGCCAAGTTTCATCTTGATTTTCAAAAAAATCAATGGAGGTTATTCTTTCTAGTTCATCGATAGGAATCAAAAAACTATCCAACTCCGCCTTACTTTCTTTGTTTGGCATTAAAAAGGAAAGAACGTCTATAGAGTCTCCATTCTTTTTGAACACCACTTTGTAGAAAGCGTCGGGAACATCCACATCCTCTTCTCCTATTTCTTCCAACCCATTTTCCAAAACACCTCCGGTAATCACAACTAGGTCTCCATATTTTTTGCACCAATAGCGGACCTGTTGTTCCAATCGGTTCCATACTCCAGCATTAAATTCCCGGTCTTGAGGGCTTATATTGCTCGTATAAAAAGTTTCATTGTACGCATATTCAGAAAATCGCCTATCGCCAGCCGGACAAAGGTGACCTCTATCATAGCCAGAGCCTCTATAATTTTTCCAATCAGCGGATTTTGTCCTGACCTTTGGGTCTTCAATAAAGTAAGGTCTTCTTCTATCATCTTGTGTTAAATGACTTTTCTTAAGTTCATAGGCGACCCACTCTGCTTGTTCATATGGTTCATTGTAAGAAAGCATAAAATATTCATGTTCTACAATAGTTCCAGTGGTTGAACTTGGTAAAAACCCCGAATCCACAGGTGTAGTGTCTGTCTTGTTATTTGGGTTTGAATAGGTATCTGGGGTATAAAAATTCTCAAAGACCCAGAAACCCACCACACAAACTATAAAGAGTAGGGTATATATGGTTTTGTTTTTCATTTAGCTATAGCTTTCTTTTTCAAGTTTAAGAAATATATAATTATTGTCTGTATATTCTTATATTGGTTATTAACTATATTCATTTGTTGACAACATTTTTAATCTCCTTTGGGAGCTTCTTTAAAACCAAAAACAATTTCGAATGAGCAGTATTCAGGACATGAATAATCGAATGAAGCAAAATCGGAATTTAAGGCCTTCAAAACGTGCAAAATTCAAGGGAAATAATCGAGAAGTCCTATACACGGAATCAAACAAAGAAGACAAACCAAAATTCAAGGAATTTTCAGAGTTTCAAATAAAAAAGGCGATTGATAGATTTAGAGAGCAGTCCAAGTCTAAAAAGCGGCTGGAATTGATATTTTTGACTGTGTTTTTGGGAGTAATAGGTACTTTCTTGATTTACAATGTCATTTCTAAAAAGGACAGTCCACGAAAAGCTAAAGTCAATAAATCCAGATATAATTACAACATAACACCGCCCATTATGTGGAATGGGAAATTATCCGAACCGCTAAGAGTTCCATATTCGGACTACTTTTATATTCCAATGGTAGGCAACTTAGATTACATTGACCTAGAACGTAACTACGAAATACATCAATCTAACATGGTTGTCGAATATACCAGTAATATTCTGTTTCTCGACAAGAACTGTAATATCATAAATAAATTACTACCTGAAAACGGCTCTATCCGATTTATGGGGGTTATTCCAAGTAATAAAGAGTTCAAACCAAAAAAAATTATTTACCGTTTAACGCAGGATGAACCAAATGTTTTTGGTAAAGTATATAATCTTGAAAAACACTTTTTATACATTTCCGGGTTGGATGGCAAGAACTTAACAAAAATTACGGGCCGCGATGTAAGAAGTTTGAAATGGGACAATCAGCGAAACGAAATTCTGTTCTACTTTTTTTACAACAAGAGAATGAACGATAGCCTACATGGAGTATTTAATATTGAGTCAAATAAATTTAGACTAGTAAGCCGACAAGAATAAAACTAAAAACGTTATACAACACCGCATATAATTAATTGCTCTATGATTTCTTAAGCGGAAACCTTTCTATTCAGTTACCTTTGGACTGTATCAAAAAACAGCAGGATTTTTCAAATCTAATTGCACTCCAACTACTGTAACCCATTGAAAACAAAATGACATTCGAAGATCTAAAACTGATTCCTTCCATACTTAAAGCATTGAGGGATGAAAACTATACAGAGCCCACTTCTATTCAGGAAAAATCTATCCCACTAGTTTTAAACAAAGAAGATGTATTGGGCAGTGCGCAGACTGGAACAGGAAAAACGGCAGCTTTCGCCATTCCTATTATTCAGCACTTGGTGAATGATCAACAAAATCAAAATGGTAAACGAAGGATTTCAACACTGGTGATTACCCCTACGCGTGAACTTGCCATACAAATTGGAGAAAGCTTTTCCGCTTACGGCAAATACACCACTATCACAAATACAGTCATTTTTGGAGGTGTCAATCAAAGATCCCAAACCAATGTCTTAAGACAGGGCGTAGATGTTTTAATTGCCACTCCTGGACGCTTAATCGATTTGATGAACCAAGGATATATCTCTTTACAGGATGTCAAATATTTTGTACTGGATGAGGCTGACCGTATGTTGGATATGGGTTTTATACATGACATTAAAAAGGTTTTGGCCAAATTACCCAAACAAAGACAGTCTTTATTTTTCTCGGCAACCATGCCCAAAAATATTTTGAGCCTGTCTCAACAAATTTTAATCAACCCAAAGAAGGTAGCTGTAAATCCGGTGTCTTCCACAGCGGAAACGATTCAGCAGTATTTATACACCACCAATAAAGAAGACAAAAGTAAATTGCTATTGCATATTCTTGAGGACCCCAAGCTGGAGCAGGTATTACTTTTTTCTAGAACAAAACACGGGGCAGACCGAATTGTACGCAATCTCCGAAAACAAAAAATTGAATGCGCGGCCATCCATGGTGATAAGTCTCAAAACCAGCGTCAAAGGGCACTAAAAGAATTTAAAGATGATAAGATTAGAGTATTGGTGGCCACAGATATTGCAGCGCGTGGTATAGATATAGACAAGCTTCGTTATGTAGTCAATTACGACATACCCAATGAGCCTGAAACGTATGTGCATAGAATTGGTCGTTGTGGACGTGCGGGTGAGGAGGGCACTTCCATTTCAATCTGCGAACCAGAGGAAAATGCATACATAAGGGATATTGAAAAACTAATCAAGCAAAAAATCCAAATTGTAGATGACAACCCATTTCCGCAGACAGATAAGCCCATGAATGCTTCTGAAAAGAAGGAGTTGGAAAAGGAAAAGCGTCGCCAGAAACAAGAGTTCTTTGCAAATCGCAATAAAAAAAGAGGTTCTCAAAACCCCGGTTTCCGAAGAAAGAAAAGGTAATTTCCATTAAAACTGGCGTTTGTTTAGAACGTTTAAGTTATTCCATAAAAAAAGCCTACTCCAATGGAGTAGGCTTTAATTTTTTTACCAGAAAACTGTTTATCCTTTTACGCTTGCCAGTTTTCTTTCGCTGTTCTTAATGTTATTTAACTGCAAATCTCTTAGCACATTTACAGCTTCTTCTACATAAATGTCTTTTGCCAAATTCTTGTGCCATCTATCTCTTTTTTCTCTCAGCACAGAATCTTGCGTAAACAGCTCCGTTTCATATTTTAAAGATTCAAATGTCAATTTTGAATCATATTCTCTAAGACTCTTGAATTGATCAGAACGCTTTTTAGCTTGTTCTTCTCTTTTTTTGTAAGCATCGTAACTTAAAGAAACAATTGTTTCATCTTGTTGCTCTTTAAGCCATTTGGCGTTGTCTTCTATCAACTTAATTTGTTGATTGCCTTCCATTCGTTTTTTACTATTGGCAACTGTCGTTTCAAAATCGATATAACCATCCCAAATCTTATATTCAGCAGGGGTGATTTTATCCCAACCTAATGGGTTTTCTTGATCTCTTTCCCCTAAATCTATATAACTATATCTGTCTGGCACTACAATATCACTTTTAACACCTTCCAACTGTGTTGAACCGCCGTTGATTCTATAAAACTTTTGGGTGGTAAGCTTTATGGCACCTAAATCTCCATGCTCATTGCTTCTTACTATATTATCCAAAGGAATTACATTCTGAACTGTTCCTTTACCAAATGTTTGTTTGCTACCAATAACAACAGCTCGCTTATAGTCTTGCATGGCAGCCGCCAAAATCTCAGATGCTGAAGCTGATAATTCATTCACTAAGATAACTAGTGGCCCATCCCACTGAATACGTTCATCTTTATCTTCATGCACTTCTTTTCTTTGACCTGAAGAACGAACTTGAACAATTGGACCGTCTTTGATAAACAAACCAGCCATCTCCACTACCGTTTTTAAAGACCCTCCTCCATTATCTCTTAAGTCTAACACAATACCTTCAACTCCTTCTTGTTTTAGGCGCTCCACTTCTTTGGCAACGTCTGTTGCGGCGTTGCGCTCCGTGTAATCCTCAAAATCAACGTAAAACTTAGGTAGATTAATAAGTCCGTATTTATTTTCTTCACTTTTAACTGTAGCAGATTTTGCATAAGATTCTTCCAACAAAACAACATCTCTTTTTATGGAAACTTCTTCTACTGTACCATCCACTCTTCTAACCGTTAAGTCAACTATTGTTCCTTTTGGTCCTTTTATCAATTTAATGGCATCATCTAAACGCATGCCAACAATATCTATAGGCTCATCTCCTGCTTGTCCAACTTTTAATATTTCATCACCAACCTCTAAGCTTTGTTCTTTCCAAACTGGGCCACCAGAAATAATTTCCATAATTCTGGCTCCTTCTGGTTTCTTTTGTAGTCTGGCTCCAATTCCTTCAAATTTGCCTGACATTCCAATATCAAACTTTTCTTTGTCGTCTGGGGCAAAATAGAATGTATGGGGATCAAACTCATCTACAATGGTATTGATGTATTGTACAAACCAATCTTTGCGTTCTAAATCATCAATAAAGTCGAAAAATTCATCCAAAGTGTTTTTAGTGTTCTCCCTAGAGGCAGTTTCAATCTCCTCAATGGTTACATCTTTCAAAACTCCATTGGCATTTTTCAGATTTAAATTTATGTTAGTGGAAGCGATATCTCCTCCTTCACCTATAGCTCCGTTGGTGCTTTCCATAAGTTTGTTGTCAATCTTATTATCGAAAACACCGAGTGTATTGTATTTAAGCTGCTTTCTCCAACGTTCTTTAAGCTGCTTTTTGTTTGATGCAAATTCTTGATCTTTATAATCAATATTAATGTTTTCTTCAATGGCGTAATCAAATGGTTGTGAAAGCACTTCGGCATATAAATCCTGAGCTTCATCCATTCGTTTCATTAAACGTTGGTATACAATGTTGAAGAAAGTAATGTCTGTATTTTTGATTTCGTCGTCAATCTGAAATCTGTATTTCTCAAATTCCCTGATATCACTAGCCAGAAAGTATCTTTTTGTGGGATCAAGAACATCTATAAAATCATCGAATACATTAGTGGAAAAATCATCATTTAAATCTTTAGGTTCATAATGACCACGTTCTAGAACATATGTTATCAAATCCAACAACAGCTTATCCTTATCGTCATTTTCAAAAGACTTATTTGTAAAACTACATGAGGCTACAGCAACCAGAATTACCAAAAGCGCCAAGGTGAAATTCTTTTTCATAAATGGGTTTTTATCAGGAGCGAAATTATTTGACAATTTTTGTCAAACCTTAATTACGTCATCCTCCGTTTCAATTGATATGAATTATCTAAGATACTGAAAAAACCGTGCCAGTTTAGTGCAAGGCTTTTAATTTTTTGTTAAACGGCCAGAGCATCATATCCTTATGAAAAACGTATTTTTATGCCAATAATTATGTAAAATGAAAAAACCACTCATCCTAGTTACCAACGATGATGGGATAACTGCCCCAGGACTTAGGGAATTAATACGGGTAATGAAGGGTATTGGAGAGGTCATAGTTGTGGCTCCCGATAGTCCACAATCTGGTATGGGGCATGCAATAACCATAGATAATACGCTATATTCCAAAAAAGTAATAATAGACCAAGAAGAAGGCGCTCCTAGTGAGTATAGTTGTAGCGGAACCCCCGCAGATTGTGTAAAATTGGCACTGCAAGAAATATTGGACAGAAAGCCAGATATCTGTGTTAGTGGAATCAATCATGGCTCCAATGCATCAATAAACGTGATTTATTCTGGCACTATGAGTGCTGCTATTGAAGCTGGTATTGAAGGAATTCCGGCAATTGGTTTTTCACTCTGCGATTATTCATGGGAAGCTGATTTTAGCCATGCTTCCAAATCCATAAAAACTATAGTGACCGAAGCGTTGCTTCATGGAATTCCAAAGGGAATAGTTCTGAATGTAAACATTCCAAAAACGGATGAGGAACCTAAGGGAATAAAGGTTTGCAGACAGGCAAGAGCCAATTGGAAGGAAAAATTTGATAAACGTATAAGCCCTACCGGAAAGGATTATTATTGGTTGACCGGGGAATTTGAGTTATTGGACAAAGGTGAGGATACAGATGAATGGGCATTGGCTCAAGGTTATGTTTCCGTGGTTCCAACGCAATTTGACCTTACCGCCCATCATACAATTCCGCAAGTAAATAATTGGAGTCTAAATGAAAAATAGAAAGGAAGTATTAATTGGTCTTGTAGTGGGACTCATTGCAAACACTTTTGGCACATTATTATATATTTTAATTTTTTCAGATTTAAGCATATCCGAAACCTTCAACGCCGCTGTAAAACAAGGTCATGTTGGAAGTTTATTGGCTTTGGGCGCTATTTTAAATCTAATAGCTTTTTTTGGATTTCTGCGTTTAAAAAGAGATTACAGGGCCAGAGGGGTTTTGATTGCAACTCTTATTACCGCTTTGGTAATTTTATATTATAAAATTTTTTAGTTGAGTTTGAACTTTATTAATGAAGTACTACATAATAGCTGGTGAAGCCTCTGGAGACCTACATGGTTCCAATCTCATAAAAGCCATCAAGAAAAAAGATGAAGCTGCACATATTCGTTGTTGGGGCGGAGACTTAATGCAACAAGCCGGCGGAGCATTGGCCAAGCATTATAAAGACATGGCATTTATGGGTTTCTTGGAGGTCATAAAGAACATTCCCACTATTTTTAAGAATATTACCTTTTGTAAAGAAGACATTCAAAAGTTTAATCCAGACCTTATCATTTTTATTGATTTCTCTGGTTTTAACCTGCGTATTGCCAAATGGGCCAAGAAAAATGGCTTTAAGACCAACTACTATATTTCTCCACAAATATGGGCATCACGGGAAGGTAGAATTGAAAAAATAAAACGAGATATTGACAATATGTACGTTATTCTTCCTTTTGAAAAAGATTTTTACGAAAAGAAGCATAACTATCCCGTTAACTTTGTTGGCCACCCTCTGATTGATGCCATAGAGAACACAGAAATTGTTGAAGAAGCTTCATTTAGAAAAGAACATAGCCTAAATCCGCAAAAGCCTATCATTGCACTTTTACCCGGCAGCAGAAAACAGGAAGTACAAAAAATGTTGAATATAATGCTCTCCGTAAGAGATGATTTTCCAGATTATCAATTTGTTATTGCGGGAGCACCAAGTTTACCGGATGACTTCTATAGTTCTTTTATAAAAGAAAACAATGTAGGGTACGTATCTAACCAAACCTATTCATTGTTAAGGCATTCCCATGCCGCTTTGGTTACCAGTGGGACAGCAACTTTAGAAACGGCACTTTTTGGCATCCCTCAAGTGGTGTGCTATAAAGGCAATTGGATTTCTTATCAAATTGCAAAGCGAATTATTACTTTGGATTACATTTCACTGGTCAATTTAATCATGGATAAGGAAGTGGTAAAAGAGTTGATACAGAGTGATTTAACTTCAAAAAAACTTAAAGAGGAGCTTTCAAAAATTATCGAAGGTAAAGACAGAAATCGCATTTTGGAAGACTACAAAACCCTTAAAGCCAAATTGGGCGGAAATGGCGCCAGTCAATTGGCAGCTAAATTAATCATTGAAAATGCTTAGATTTAGCCTCCAAGAAGAAAAGCTATTCTTGGATGTTAAAAAGAACTCTCTATTTTCTTTCCTTTTTGATTCTTTTTGGTTGTGGTACAGCCAAGAAAAAAAGAACCTATAGTACTCCTAGAACCGTGACCGTTGAGGGGTCTTCCGAAGAAACCATTCCACTAGAAAAGCCTAAAAAAGAGAAAAAGAAAAACTCTAAGACCGAAGATGTTATAGCAACAGCAATGACTTTTTCTGGCACTCGTTACAAATTTGGTGGCACCACAAACAAAGGAATGGATTGTTCTGGACTTTTATATGTTTCGCTGAAAGAAAACGACATTGCGTTCCCAAGAGTCTCCTACCAAATGGCAGAGGAGGGCAAACGCATTAAAGTTGGCCAAGTACAAAAAGGTGATCTTCTTTTTTTTAAAACCAGTAAAAGCGGAAAGCGTATAAACCACGTGGGTTTGGTTGTTGATGTAAAAGGAGATGATATAAAATTTATTCATTCCACAACCTCCAGAGGTGTTATTGTATCTTCTTTACGAGAAGGGTTTTGGAACTACTCTTTTGTTAAGGCAATGCGAATTCTGTAATGCGCTTTTTCAATTTTGTATCTATAAAATTGACAATATGCCTCATTGCCGGTATTATCCTAGGTTTTTATTTTGAAGTAGCTCTATATATTTCATTTTTTGCTCTTTTAGCCTTGCTCCCATGTTTGTACCTGTTCCAGAAGAAACAATCTAGAGATGGGTTTCCCTTTTTTGAGTTGATTACCGTTCTTACCACTATACTCCTCGGTGTTTTTATTGTATCCCTTTCCAAATCCAAAAAACTTTCCCATCATTATTCCAACAAAGAGATAAATGGAGTCAAACAATGGGAACTTAAAATTTTGGAGGTACTTAAACCAAATCAATACGCACAACGGTATGTGGCCAAGGTCATTTCTGTTGAAAACGAAAAAAGTACTGGAAAGATAGTTATAAGTCTCCCTGCGGATTCTACGCTAAATAAACTAAAGGTTGATGATGAATTCATTCTGTTTTCGAATGCAGAGACCATTAGACCTCCTCTGAATCCATATCAATTTAACTACCGGGATTACCTCAAAAAACAAGGGATATATCATCAAATCCGAACAGGTTTTAATGCTGTACAATTAAAAGAAAATTCTGCTAAAACCATTTTTGGTCTGACCTCAAACTTTAGAGAACATATTATTTCAAAATTAAAAAATGAAAACTTTGGAGAAGATGAGCTTGCTGTAATTCAGGCACTTTTATTGGGCAAACGAGATGACATCTCCGAAAGCACTTATAACAATTACAAAGACGCTGGAGCTGTTCATATTTTAGCCGTCTCTGGACTTCATGTTGGTATTCTGTTATTATTATTTCAGTTTTTATTGTCCCCCTTAGAGCGGCTCCCAAAAGGCAAAAGTATTAAGTTGATACTAATTGTATTTCTCCTGTGGACCTATGCATTTATAGCCGGACTTTCCCCGTCTATTGTCAGGGCTGTGACCATGTTCTCTTTTTTGGCATATGCAATGTATTTGAACAGACCTACCAATTCGTTCAACATTATTGCGCTATCCATGTTCTTTATTTTGCTGATAAAACCCTTGTTTCTGTTTCAAGTGGGTTTTCAAATGAGCTATGCAGCGGTTTTTGCCATTATCTGGATATACCCGAAGCTTCAACGATTTTGGTTTCCTGAAAACATTGTTATCCGTAAAATTTGGCAGTTGTTAGCCGTAAGTATTGCAGCCCAATTAGGTGTTTTACCAGTAAGTCTTTTTTATTTCCATCAATTTCCGGCGCTATTTTTTATATCTAATCTTCTAATAATTCCTTTTTTAGGATTGATTCTGGGAATGGGAATTTTGGTCATCTTTTTATCCATTTTTGACAACCTGCCCAATTTCATGGTCGTCATGTACAACGCCATAATCAAAATCATGAATTCTACCATTGATTGGGTAGCCAAACAAGAAGGTTTTATTATTAAGGATATTCCTTTTGATGTTGTTCAAATGGTTTTGGGGTATTTAATCATCGCTACATTGGTTGTATTTCTCTCCAAACCAAAACTAAAAAACATAATTGCGCTCCTTGCTGGAATTATAACATTGCAAGGGTGGAGTATATGGAATCAAATTCAGGGGCAGAAAAAAGAGGCTCTTGTATTGTTACACAAATCCAAGAACACATTGTTGCTACATCAAAAAGCGACAAGTTTAAAACTATATGCTTCGGACAGCAATAATATTGGGTCAATGGTAAATGATTATAAAATATCCGAGAGGATTCAATCCATTTCCTACCATAAGTTCAAAAACAACTTCAATATCAGTGGAAAAAAACTGTATGTAATGGATAGTCTAGGGATATATCCGCAGGTGAAAAATCAAGATTATGTATTACTAACACAATCGCCAAAGATTAATTTAGAAAGAGTAATAGATTCCCTAAATCCTAAAATGGTTATTGCTGATGGCAGCAACTACAGAAGCTATGTCTCACGTTGGAAGCAAACTTGCATAAAAAAAGAAATCCCTTTCCACAGTACCGGTGAAAAGGGATATTATTCTTTTAATCTTAATGAGGACTAGTGAATATTGCCCATTAAGCGTTTCATTAGCGGTCCGAATATCAACACAACAACTCCGGCCACTAAGGCATAGATTGCGATTAAACGGAAACCATCCAAATATACATTAAGCGTATCCAAGCCACCCACATTACTGTCTGTACTCTCAATAGCCAACTGTTTAGAAATAAATCCTACAACTTGAAAAGCAAAAGCCGAAGACAAGAACCAAACCCCCATCATAAAAGCAACAATTCGTTTTGGAGATAAATCGGTGATTTTTGAAAGCCCAACGGGCGACATGAAAAGTTCACCAACCGATAGTATAAAATACAACCAAAGTAAATACGAGAATGGTACCATACCATTTTCATCCGCTGCTCCACCACTTAATGATACAACGTAAAAACTTAAACCTGCCAAAACCAAACCTAAACCAAACTTATATGGTGTTCTTGGATTCAATTTCTTTTTTGCCAAATATGTCCAAACCAAGGAGATTGGAATTGCCAAAATAAAGATGAACATGGAGTTAAGTGCATTGGTTTGGCTTGCATTGATAAGTGATAAATTCACATTTCTGGCAGCAAACAATGTAATTACACTACCATGCAGTTCATGAAAACCCCAAAAAATGGTCATAAAAAATGTAATCAGTAAAGCCATGAAGAGCTTTTTCCGTTCATCAACGGTACATTTGATCATAACCATTCCCATATATATCAAAATAGCAACTGCAATCAATTTAAACAGTATGTTAACTATGTTCTGGTCTTCAAGAAAACTGCCTTCAGCACCTAAAGACTTATAGGAATACAATAAAAATGCTATTAGTGGAGCTGATAAAAATGCAATGATGGGTATTAGATGCTTTTGAGGAACTCCCATAACTTTTTTCTCATAGACTTCCATACTTGGCGGTTTGCCGCCATCTCCAAAAACGTTCTTTTTTATACCACTCCAAAAGAAAAGTAATCCGGTAAGCATTCCTATTCCTGCCAAACCAAAACCATAATGCCATCCGTAAGCCTGTCCCAGCCATCCGCATAGCAATGGAGAAATAAATCCACCAATGTTGATTCCCATGTAGAAAATGGTAAACCCAGAGTCTTTTCTTGGGTCTCCATCTTTATAAAGTGTACCTACAAAAGTTGATATGTTAGGTTTAAAAAAACCATTCCCCACAATAATAAATGCCAATGCTAAAAAGAAAGCCGTATTATTTTCAATAGCCAGTACAAAATGGCCAAGAGCCATTAAAATACCTCCTAAAAAAATAGAAGTTCTCATTCCCAAAATAGAATCAGAAATCTTTCCTCCTATTACCGTAGAGGCATAAACCAGTGACCCATAAGAAGCATAAACCGCTGCTGCCGCATAATCCCTATTGGACAAGGCCTCAAATATAACATTGACCATGTACAACGTGAGCAGGGCTCGCATTCCATAAAAACTAAAACGCTCCCACAATTCAGCAAAAAATAGATAGAAAAGACCCTGGGGATGCCCAAAAAGTTCCTTTTCACTGGCTGGTTTTACAATATCTGACATATATATTAATGAGTTTGGTTACAAATTTTCTTTTACGAACTTGGTCATTTTGGAAAACAAATGCAGTCTTGTGTTTCCGCCATAAATGCCATGGTTTTTGTCTGGATAAATGGCCCATTCAAAATCCTTGTTGGCTTGCACTAGCGCTTCAATCATGCGCATAGAATTCTGTACATGCACATTATCATCTCCGGAGCCATGCACCAATAAATACTTTCCTTTTAAAAGCTCAGGATAATTGAATGGTGAATTATCATCATACCCTCCTGGGTTTTCCTTAGGCGTTCGCATAAAACGTTCTGTATAGATTGTGTCGTAAAAACGCCAAGAGGTTACTGGAGCCACTGCTATGGCCATCTCAAATGTATCATTGCCCTTTAATAGACAGTTGGTGCTCATATGACCTCCGTAACTCCACCCCCAAATTCCGGTTCGGTTTTCATCAATGTAGGGAAGTTCGCTTAATTTTTTAGCCGCGGCAATCTGGTCCTCAGTTTCATATTTCACCAAATTCATATAGGTGACTTTTTTAAAATCACGTCCTTTTAATCCTGTCCCACGTCCATCTATACAGGCAATAATATATCCTTCAGATGCTAACATTTGGTGCCAATAGTCATTGCTTCCAAACCAACGATTGGCCACTTGTTGGGACCCTGGTCCACTATATTGGAACATTAGAAGAGGATACTTTTTACTTTCGTCAAAATCAGCAGGTTTGACCATGTACATGTTAAAATCATTCCCATTGATGTTTATCGTGGAGAATTCCTTCGGACTCAATTCATAACCTTCTAATTTGTTATCCAGTACCGAATTATTTTTGATGTCTTTCAGTTTTTTTCCATTTGATGCCTTATGCAATGTAAACTCATGCGGCATTATGGCACTTGAAAATGTATTGATGAAATACGTGTAGTCTGCACTAAAATCCGCAGCATTGGTTCCTTCTTTTTCGGTCAGGCGCTTTTTACTTTTCCCAGAGCTGCTGATACTGTACACATCTCTATTAATAGAACCATTCTCCACAGATTGATAATAGATTTTATCCTGTTTTTGGTCATAGCCATAATAGTTGGTCACTTCCCATTCCCCCTTGGTGATTTGGTTCATCAATTTCCCATCTTCATTGTGCAGATAAATATGGTTGTAACCATCCATCTCACTTGTCCATATAAAGCTATCATCAGCCAAAAAGGTCAGGTTGTCCGTAATGTCTACATAAGCATCATCTTTTTCTTCAAGCAATACAGAAACTGAATTGTCCGTTGCATTGACCGAATGCAATTTCAAATGGTTTTGGTGTCGGTTTATGGTTTGTACACTTAAATGATTGGGATTGTTCATCCATTTGATTCTTGGAATATAATACGCCTCACCTAAATTTACATTTGATGTCTTGGCAGAAGCCACATCAAACATATGCAATGATACTTTTGCATTTTCCTCTCCTGCTTTTGGGTATTTAAATTCATATTGGAACGGATACAGATTTTGTCCATATACATCCATTGCATAAAGAGGAACGTTGGTTTCATCAAAACGAAGAAAAGCAATTTTGGTACCGTTGCTGTTCCACTCAAATGCGCGTACAAAAGCAAATTCTTCCTCGTATACCCAATCCGTTACTCCATTGATTATGCTTCCCTTCTCACCGTCTGTGGTAATTTGTTTTGCGCTTTTGGAAGCAATATCAAAAACAAAAAGGTTGTTTTCCAATACATACGCCACTTTTGAACCGTCTGGAGACAACAAAGGTTCCTGAATCTTAGCATCAGAAACCTTTATAATATTTTTGGTGGCAACATCATATACGTAATAGATCCCCAACCGCGAATGTCTAAAAATGGGTTCAATCTCCGTTGCCAGGACTATCTTGGATTCGTCCTCACTAAATGCATAAGAGCTAAAGAAAGGCACCTCATCTGATGAAGCAACAATGGTTTCTACCTTTTCCAAGGTTTCATAATTGTATTTATCCAAGCTACTGGACCTAGGAGAGCGGTTAAAATTTAGAATGGTATACTGTTTTCCATTTTTCATGGACCGGAGCACATCCATGTACTCGGTTCTAAATTCACCTCCCCAAATTTCTTCTAAGGTTATTTTTTTCTTTTGGGCTATCGAGAAGGTTAAAAATCCGAAAACGAGCAGGGGTAGGAGAAATGATTTCCTCATTGAAGTTAAAAATTGATTAAAAACTATCAAGTTTACTAATATTTATTCAAAATCTAAACTTTAGTGTTACAATTGTAACAAGAATTAAATCAGAATACTTCCATAAAAAAACCAAAAGTTGCATTATCCTTATATTTGAACCCTTTAACCAAGTACTATGAACACTCCTGTTGAAGGATTTTCCAAACTTTCCAAAAGTGAAAAAATCGATTGGATAGCAGCTAATTACACCAAGAACCCAAAACAGTCAAAACAGTTGTTAGAGCGGTATTGGAATACGGATTCCACAGTTCAAAAACTACATGATGAGTTTATAGAAAATACTATTTCCAATTATTACCTGCCTTTTGCAATCGCTCCCAATTTTTTAATTAATGATAGCTTATATGCTATTCCTATGGCAATTGAAGAAAGTTCTGTGGTAGCCGCAGCAAGTAAAGCTGCCAAGTTTTGGTTAAATCGAGGAGGTTTTAAAACGGAAATTTTAGGAACTGAAAAAGTAGGGCAGGTTCATTTTATATTTAAGGGAGAAACTGAAAAACTACAACAGTTTTTTAATGAGATAAAACCCGAACTCCATAGCAATACTGCATCCATTACCAAAAGCATGGAAAAACGCGGTGGTGGAATCAGTAATATCCAACTTAGAGATCTAAGTGATAAAATTGAAGGGTATTATCAGTTGCACTGCACTTTTGAGACGTTGGATGCTATGGGTGCCAACTTTATAAACTCTTGTCTGGAGCAATTTGCCAAAACCTTGAAAGAAAAGGCAAGTTCCTACTCAGGTTTTACAGAAAAAGAGAAAGCTATTGAGATTGTGATGGGCATCTTATCCAATTATGTGCCCAATTGTTTGGTTCGGGCAGAAGTTAGCTGCCCAATCCCCGCATTGGATGGAGACAATATTCCTCAAAAAGAATTTGCTCAAAAAATAGTGCAAGCAGTCGCTATAGCAAAGGTTGAACCCTATAGAGCCGTGACGCACAATAAAGGCATTATGAACGGCATTGATGCTGTTGTATTGGCCACAGGAAA
The DNA here is from genome assembly GCF_044596045.1 of Allomuricauda sp. R78024. Classification (NCBI taxonomy): domain Bacteria; kingdom Pseudomonadati; phylum Bacteroidota; class Flavobacteriia; order Flavobacteriales; family Flavobacteriaceae; genus Allomuricauda; species Allomuricauda sp. R78024. The sequence goes on along the minus strand of NZ_CP138995.1, from coordinate 1,200,542 downwards.
TGACTTTAGGGCCATTGAAGCAGGTGTTCATGCCTATGCTGCTAGAGAGGGGAGTTATTCGAGCTTAACACATGCTAGCATTGAAGACGATACCTTTAGATTTTGGATTGAAATTCCATTGGCACTGGGAACCGTTGGTGGATTGACTTCTCTTCATCCTTTGGTAAAGCTGGCTTTAGAAATCCTTCAGAACCCTTCGGCCAAAGAATTAATGCAAATTGTTGCTGTTGCCGGATTGGCACAAAACTTTGCAGCTGTTCGTTCTCTGGTTACCACAGGAATTCAAAAAGGGCATATGAAAATGCATCTGTTGAACATGCTCAATCAAATGGGCGCCTCGGAAAGTGAAAAACTACAACTTGTGGATTACTTCAAGGACAATACGGTAACCAATGCTTCGGTCAAAGAGGCCTTGGAAAAGATTCAATCCAACTAATGCAGAAAGAATTTTATAGCAACGGTAAACTGTTACTCTCTGGAGAATATGCAATTTTGGATGGTGCTCTTGGATTGGCCGTGCCCACCAAGTATGGGCAATCGTTAAAGGTGACTCCGACCTCATCTGTGGGACTGTTAGAATGGACAAGTTTGGATGAAAAAGACAATGAATGGTTTAGAGGAAGTTTTAACCTGGAAGCCTTAACACTAATCTCTTCTACCGATGATGTCATTTCAAATACATTAATCACTTTATTGTCTGAAGCAAAAGCTCAAAATCCCGAATTTTTGAAAAATATTGACGAGCTTAAAGTTGAGACCTATTTAAGCTTTCCTAGATTATGGGGGTTGGGTAGTTCTTCCACACTTATAAACAACATAGCCCAATGGGCTCAAGTCGATGCTTATCGATTACTGAACAATGCCTTTGGAGGTAGTGGTTATGATATTGCCTGTGCGCAACACAATAGCCCTATTTTCTATCAACTAAAGAATAATATCCCCAAAGTTGAGGAAGTGCCTTTTAATCCTTCCTTTAAAAATTCTATTTACTTTGTCTATCTCAACCAAAAACAAAGTAGCAAGGCAGCTATTGCAACGTATCGCCAACAAAAGTTTGATACGGACAGCCTACTAGAAAATATTTCCGTAATCACCAAACAAATGGCAACTTCTTCTTCCCTTTCAGTGTTTGAATCCTTGATGTTGGAACACGAAGAAATCTTATCAAAAGTATTGGGTTTACAAACCATAAAGTCCAAACTTTTTCCAGACTATTCTGGAGCCGTAAAGAGTTTAGGGGCCTGGGGCGGAGATTTCATTATGGCCACTGGAGGTGAAAAGACTCCTAGTTATTTTAAGTCCAAAGGATTTGAAACCATTTTCTCTTTTTCTGAATTGGTTCTTTGAACTTAATTTATTTCAAAACTAGCTCTGCTTCATCAATCTATATCCTATAATAATCAAATCCATAAAATAGTAATTCTACAGTTTTACTATATTTCCATTAAATAAGCTTGCACTCCAATTATATTATCTTTTGGATAATTTTAATCAGAGGGAATAGCTGGTAAAACTAAGCAGAGAAATGAGCATTCTTAAGGATTTACCAAATCTTGTAAAGGCTGACATCATAACAGAAGAAACAGCCGACAGCATTAAAAATTATTACGAAAACAAAGGCAGTTCATATACCAACCGCCTTTTTGTTGTTTTTGGGATATTAGGAGCAATTTTAGTTGGACTCGGGGTTATCCTGATTATAGCTCACAATTGGGACGAGCTTTCAAAAATGACGAAGACAGTCTTTGCTTTTTTACCTCTGGTAGTTGCTCAAGTTATCTGTGGGTATGTTTTAATTAAAAAACAAGATAGTGTTGCCTGGAGAGAAAGTGGCACTACCCTTTTATTTTTTGGGGTTGGAGCCTGTATATCGTTGGTAAGTCAGATTTATAATATCTCTGGAGATTTAAGTTCCTTCTTACTGACATGGATGCTAATTTGTCTTCCAGCCATATATATAATGAGGTCTTCTGTTACCTCTTTGCTCTTTATAATAGGTATAACCTACTATGCCTGCGAAACAAACTATTGGTCTTATCCCTCTTCTGAATCATATCTCTATTGGTTGTTGCTTTTGGGCATCTTACCATTTTATTATCTGCTGTACAGGAAAAAACCAAAAAGTAATTTTATGGTTTTTCATAATTGGGTGATTCCGCTATCAATTACCATTGTTCTTGGAATATTTGCCGATAAGGCGGAAGAGTTCATGTTTGTAGGCTATTTTAGTCTGTTTGGACTGTTTTATTTGATAGGGAATCTTGCCTTTTTTAATGAACAAAAAACAAGGAACAGTGGTTATAAGACAATAGGGTCTCTTGGATCTATTATACTACTCTTGATACTAAGTTTTGATGGTTTTTGGGAAGATTTGAGAAGGAAATACTTCTTACTTAATGAAGTGCTTTTAAGTCCTGAATTTTTTGTTTCAGCCATAATTACAATACTAGCGGGCGTGCTTCTATATTTACACCAAAGAAACAAACCTTGGAATGATATTAAACCATTAACCCCAATGTTTATTCTCTTTATTGTGGCATTTTTTATTGGACTATCTTTTCCATTTGCTGCAATCCTAATCAATTTTTATGTTTTTGCGCTAGGTATCTTGACCATTAGGGAAGGAGCCAAACAGAATCATTTAGGTGTGCTGAACTATGGACTCATCATAATTACAATTTTGGTCATTTGCAGGTTTTTTGATACAAATTTGAGCTTTGTTGTACGAGGAATTTTATTTGTATCCGTAGGTGTAGGATTCTTTGCCACAAATTACTGGATGCTTAAAAAAAGAAAGACAAATGAACAGTAAAAAAGTATTGTTTCCTTTATTCATTCTTGTCGTCTTGGCACAACTATATGTGCCCGCTAAAATGATATGGGATAAAGAAGATGTATTGCATAGTGGAAAAGAATTCAAGTTCAAAACTGCCCCTATTGACCCAAGCGATCCTTTTAGAGGAAAATACATTGTATTAAGTTATGATGAGAATACTATAGAAATTCCCGATGAACATGATTGGATACGTGGAGAGGTCATCTATGTTTCTATGATAGAAGACAATGAAGGTTTCGCTAAAATAAAAGCAGTTTCAAAAGAAAAACTCGACCCTAATGAGGATTTTGTTAAAGCCGAAGTTGGTTTTATAACCTCCTTTGATACTACAAAATTGACAATTGATTATCCTTTTGACAGGTTTTATATGGAAGAATCCAAAGCATATGATGCGGAACTAACCTATAGAGAGTCTCAAAGAGACACTACTAAAATCACTTATGCCTTGGTCAATCTGAAAAATGGAGATGCTGTCCTTAAAGATGTTTTGATTGATGGTATTCCCATAAGAGCGCTGGTTAAAGCAAGACAAGAGGAAAACTAGAACCGTAGTAGCAATAAAAAAGCCTCCCATGGGAGGCTTTTTTATTTAATATTTTTATAGAGAGTCCTAATAGAAAGTAGACCGTTTATCCTCTATTTCGGCACCATCTTTTAACGCGTTGTATACTCCCGTGTTTACTCGGTTCGCAGCATTGGTCTTAATGGTGTTTGCATAAGTGCTAAAGTTATCAATTTTAGGAGCTTCTTCCTTCTTAATCACTTTTAACAAAAAGACACCTGTTTCACCTTCAACAAGTTTAGAAGTGGCATCTTGCGCTAAAGCAAAGGCAGTACCTACAACCAATGGTTCTCTACCTGCTCCAGGAATTGTTGGTGACTTCATGGTTAATGAAGAAGCATTGGAAACGGTTACATTGTTGTCTTTGGCAAAAGCATCCATCGCTTTTCCTTGGTTAGCACTAATGATTTGTGCAGCTTTTTGTTCTTTTCTGATTTTTGGCAAGGCTGTTGCAGAAGCATCTTCAGGAGTCATAAGCCCTTCTTTATACTTTTTTGTAAGCTGCACAACAGCATATCCATTATTGATATTAAACCTTTTGATGTCACCTACTTTGGTCTCATCATTAAATGCCCATTGTACAATACCTCGTTGTGCTGAAAGTCCAGGAAGACTCTCATCCATCTCTTTGACTTTATTAACTGGTCTAATGGTATAGTTATCTTCTTTTGCAATATCTCCAAAGTTTTCAGGTTCTGCATCTGTAGCGGACATTTCAAATTTAGTGGCATCCGTAAACAATGTATTGATTGTTTCTTCAGATGGTTCAATCTCCCTAGAGAGCGTAGCTACTTGAACAATATCTTGTTTATCATCAACCTTGATTATATGGAAACCAAATTGGGTTTCTACCAGACCTATAGCATCAACTTCATTAGCAAAACAAAAATCATTGAACTCATCTGCCATAACACCTTCTTGAAAATATCCTAGGTCTCCTCCCCTTGGTGCAGAGGGTCCATCTGAATTGTCTCTTGCCAATGTGGTGAATACGGCTCCTTCTTTTTTGGCCTCTGCTAAAATCTCTTTGGCTTTGGCTTCTGCCTCTTCTTTAGTTCTTGTGATACTTGGGTTAGCCCTTTCAGCTCCTTCATATGTAAAAAGTATATGACTTGCTTTTACGGTTCCGTTGGGTTTTCTATCCATCATTTTGGAAACTTTGAAGAAATCGCCATCACGGTATGGTCCATATATTTCACCTACGTTTAAAGCCAGCAATGTATCTGCTACAGTAGAAGGTAAATCTTTTTTAGCCTTAAATATGGTATCAAACTTGGCATCTGAATTTCTATCTAAGAAAGCCGCCATATCCTTGGTATTTCTAAAACCAGAAATAGTATCGGTAGCGTCATTTTCTTCAGAATATTCAACAGTATCGTTTAAAAGTGCCGTAACTGCATCTTTTATAGCATTTTCATCATCCGCAGAAGCTTTTTCTTCAAAATATACAAAACGAATATCTCTTGCCTTTTCTTGGTTAAAATCTTCTTTGTGTTCGTTTATGTATGCTTGTATCTCGCTTTTTGAAACTTGTATAGTGCTATCCGCTATTGAAGTATATGGAACACGAACATATTGGATATCTACCTTTTCATTGGCCATTTTATAATCGAAAGCACCTTCTGAAAGTGTAGCACCAACACCACCTTTTATTAGATTAAAATACAAACGTTCTTTGGCGGATTGAATTATGGTTTTCTCATCTTGTAACCAAGCATCATAACGTAATGGATCGTTTACTTTCCAATCTGCAATTGCGCTTTTAAAAACTTCAGCATTAAAGATTCCGTTCTCATCTTGAAAATCTGGAACTTGAGCGTATCCAGAAGTTTTTACAAATTCTATAATTTGATCACTCTCAACATCAATCCCTAAATCTTCAAACTGTTGTCCCAATATAGCTTTTCTAACTTCTTGGTCATACACTCTGTTTACCAATTGCGTAGAGGAAAGACTTGGGCCAAATCGTCTAGAAGCGTTTTCCACCTCTTTTCTAAAATCGTCAATGGATATATCATCACCATTTACCTCTGCCACAGCGGAGCCTACTTTTGTTCCCGCAAAATCATTGCTGGTAAAGACTCCTGATATTACAAATGCAAACAACGCCAAACCAATTATTAAAATCAGTACTGTTGTTCGTTTTCTAATATTCTCTAATATTGCCATTTTACTGCTTGTTTTCTATAATTTCAGTGGGCGAAAATACCATTTTCTTTTCAATTAGGAAAGTCAAAAAAAGAATGGAAGTTGTTAATCTTCAGCAAGAACATGCACAGTAACCAAGTCGATTTTGGTATTGGACACTTCTAGAATATGAAATAAAAAATTATCAACCTTTATCTCAGAGTCCTGTTCAGGAATTTCACCGGTCTCATTCATGATCAATCCACCCAGTGTTTCATACTCATCACTTTCTGCCAATTCCAGTTTGTAATTCTCATTAATATAATCTACTTCCAAACGTGCAGAAAACTTAAATACATTTTCGCTCAACTGCTCTTCATAAAGATCTGTGGTATCATGTTCATCCTCTATTTCCCCAAATAATTCTTCAACAATATCTTCAACAGTTATTATTCCAGAGGTCCCACCATATTCATCTAAAACCACCGCTATACTTTTATGCTTTTTGGTGAGCACATTAAGAATATCCTGAATTAACATGGTTTCTGGCACAAGCTCAACAGGCAACAGAATACTCTTGATTGTTTTGGGTTTTTTAAAGAGTTCATAGGAATGAACATACCCAATGATTTCATCTATGCTTTCCTTGTATACCAATATTTTGGAATACCCCGTTTCCGAAAACAGTTTAGCAAGGTTTTTAGGGGTTTCATCTATTTCAACCGCTGTAATTTCCGTTCTTGGCACCATTACTTCGCGCGCTTTTACTGCGGAAAATTCCAAAGCATTCTGGAATATTTGAATTTCTGAGTCTACCTCATCCTCCTCTTCTACGGTTTCCATTTGTTCAGTAATGTAATCTCCAAGTTCCAGTTTTGTAAATGCAAATTGAACCTCATCCCCTTTGGTTTTAAAGAAAACACGAAGAACAAAATCTGAAATCTTTATTACAAACCAAGAAATGAACGAGAACAGCACATAAAAAAAGTATGCCGGAATGGCGAATACCTTTAAGAGTGTGTTGGAATAGATTTGAAAAAGTACTTTGGGTAAAAACTCTGCGGTAACCAGGATAATTAAAGTGGAAATTATCGTTTGGGAAAGTAGACTGAAATCTGTAAGAAGGGAATTTAAAAAATCTGAAGATGTAGGAACCAGTTTTTTAAACCAATCCATTAGTACATCGCCCATGAAAAACCCATAAATAACCAATGCAATGTTGTTCCCAATAAGCATGGTTGCAATAAACTTGGAGGGTTTCTCGGTGAGCCAGGTCAGTATCTTTGCAAAAAAGCCTTCCTGTTTTTTTTCAATTTCAATATGAATCCTATTGGCAGAAATATAGGCTATTTCCATTCCTGAAAAGAATGCCGAAAATAGCAATGAGAGAATTATAATGATTATAGAGGAGTCCAATAACACTATTGTTGATTATCCTTTTTTCGTTGTTCAAAACGTTGACGATACTTTCTTCTAAAAAGAAACATAGCAATAGAAACCACTGCAAAAAATATAAAAATATAGGTCTCTTTTGGATCTACACTCCACAATGTCGCAATTTTATAGATTGAAATGACAGCTACAGCCAAGTACAAATACTCCGTATATTTTAAAAATTTTATCATATTACTCTTTTTCTTTTATGGTCATAAGACCATAGGTTTTGTGGGCATTGAAAAAACTAAAATCTCTATTAAAATCCATTCCCTCTCCGTCCATTACTGTACCATCTTCAGGGTTTGTGTATGTAAAGACCTCTTCTGTAAAAATCCAGTTATTGGCCCTATCGAAGAACAATTGTGGAGTTTCCAGCTTTTTCCCATCATGACTATCTATAACCACATTCCCCTTTAAATCTATTAAATTGGTTTGGGAATAAACGATACCATAATCGGCCGTTATAACGCTCTTTTGGTTCTTATCATCAAAAAAGTCCACCTTAAGTCCTTTAGGAAAGGTACGAAACTTGAAATCTTGATTGTCAAAATCTTCTGTAATTGGGCTGGTAAGAATGGCTATTACCTTTGAGTCAGACAAATCTTCTGTGCTCATTTCTTTTTCCGTTTCCGTATAGGTAAGGGTGAAATTTTGGGCCACACCTTGAGGAAAAATGGGTCGGACTGCTTCTTCACCTACCCTTTCATAGTTATCCTTACAGCCCATAAAAAGGATTGCCACGGCAAAAACCGTGGCAAGACACTTTAAATTATTTTTTGAAGTCTGTTTCACTCTATAAATTAGGCACCTTAACGCTACCGCCTACCCAACATTTAAAAGTAACTGTTTTACCTGCCATAGCGGCGCTGAAAATCATTTCTTTCGTAGGAGCCTTTGCTGCGTAACTTGCAGCTGACTGGTTTGCACGTCCACTAAGAGACGGGTCAACTCTACCTGCTTTTCTAGCCATGTCTGCAGCCTTCCAGTATATTGCTCTTTTTTCAAACGCTGTAGTTCCACAAGCATTTGCGCTACCTGCATACAAATTGGCAATTAACAAATATGCTTTACCATTTGAAGAGTTAGCATCAATGGCCTTAAGCGCATAGCTTCTTGCCTGTGATTTACTGCTTCTTCTAACCGTAGTGGCAATTTTATATAGGATATTGGATTTTCTATACGAATCTGCCTCCAATTCTACAGCCTTATTAAAGTCAGCAATTGCACCCTTGCTATCTCCAGACTTAGTCTTAAGAGTACCTAAGTATACATATACGTCTGCAGATGGATCTAATTCTGCCTGAAGCTCTACCATTGTGCTAAACAATGGGTCATCCGTACAATCTTTGGAGAACATTCTTCCAACGGCACGCTTTACCCATTTTACATCTCCCTTTTTAGCTTCGTAACTTTTTTGGTAAAGTGGAATTAAGTTTCCACAATCTGCAAGAGCACCTAATTTAGAATCTATACTCCCAGCAATCTTACCATAAGATTTTGAGTTTGTAGTAGCCGCCCTAAGTTGTCTTTTTTCTTTTGATGTTAATGTTCCCAAAGAATCTTTTGGAAGTAATTTGGTAACAATAGCAGTTAATTTTTTGTTTTCATCTTCAACCTTCTCCGTTACATCATCATAAACATCAAATACCTCTTGAAGGTCTTTTTTCCCCGCTCCATGCAAATCTACCAAACTTGAAAAGTAAAGGTAAAGTGCTTTGGGGTTTTTGAAGTTTTTCTTATCTCCTTGAAAAGCAGTTCCCAACATATCATACAATTGATCGTTAGAGGCCATTTTATTGTCATATGATAAAAGAGCTTTGTCAATTGCCACACCAGCTTTGCTGAATTTCTGAGGGAAAAATTTTAGGCTATTGTCATATAATGACATTAAATCTTGGATATAACCATCTTTATCCGCTCCAGAGGAATTCTTGATTTTATGCGACAGAATTTTTTCTCCATATGAGAAATTTGCCTTATTAATATCTGGGCAACTTTCGTAGACCATTTTCCAAGGCTCATATGCCGCATCGTAGTTTTTAACTTTTGCATGTTCCGCGTAAATAGACAGATTGGTCATGCATTCTGGATTTTGTGCTTGAGCCATACTTAATCCCATCGACATAAGGATCGCTATCATCGTTAAGTAGTGTTTCTTCTTCATCTTACTAATTTTAAAGTGGTTAATGTACAAATTTTCATGAAAAAATCATCTTAATGGAATTAATATCAATGGTTATTTATTGATATTTCAAAAAATTCCCCATTAATTTATTCTTCTTTTAACAAACCATTTATCGTTTAAAGATATGCCAACGTTGAATTTAAAATAATTTTCTTCGATAAGGTTTGCATCTGTCGTGCCTCTTTTTCCTGCCTCAAAACCTATATTAAGATTGGAGAAATTGTTGCCCAACGGTAACCCAAATCCAAAAGTTATGCCAAGATTGTTTATCTCCTTATTATTCACCTCAAGTCCTGTAACATCATAACGTAATCCTGCCCTATAGGTAATCCTTTTAAAGTAACTGGAAAGCGAGCGATAATCAGGTATGAAGAAACCTCCTAGAACCATACTGTTGGCATCATTATAGGTCACGTTTTCCAATCCTAAAAATTCGTTTTCGAAATCGCTGAATTTTTGAAAACTGTATTCTCCACCAATAAACCATTTCTTTTCTTCACCAAAACCTAATCCCAAAGTTGTTATGGTTGGTATCTTAAGTTCTGTGTTTCTAAGATTGTTAGCCTCCAAATCAACATTGATTACCTCAATTTCTTGTCCATTCACCAAAGAAAAAGAACCAAGGCGTTCTGTATTCTCTGAAGTTAGATTGACTTGAGTGTTCACCATAAGAGAAGTGTAAAAGGTATACTTATCTTTTATGGTTTTGGTGTAATTAGCCGCATAATTAAAATCGTATCCATTAATCCGGGATTCACGTCTATCCAACGTGCCAAATTGAACATTCTCAACGCTTTGTATCCTTTGATACTCCAGTTTTCCAAAATTAAAATTAACCGTAACTCCTAAACTCAGGTTCTTTATGGGTTCAAAACCAACGGAAAGGTAAGCCCTGTTTAGGCCACCTTCTCCTGCAAATACATTAGTTACTGTTTCTTGGTCTGAATTTGTGGTTTCATCAGTCAAGTTGTACCCAACAGATGAAAAAGGCATTAATCCAAAACCTACTCCAACATTTTTGGCCACAGGGAAACCGATTGCTAAATAGTCCAAGTTTGTTACACCAACCTTCTCCTCTTCTGTAAAACTTTTTAAATTAAACGCAGTATGTGAAATTCCTGCTGTATAAGTAGTTAGTTTTAATTTGGAATACGCAGCAGGGTTTGTAAGATTTATATGAATACTATCCGCATACATACCTAGCCCTCCCATCATCTGGTTTTCAACGGTACCATTATTTCTTAAATCTCCAATTCCAAAATATGAATATGGTGATATTGTACCGTTTTGCGCAAAAATGCCATAACTAGCTACGCAAAAAAAAGCAATCAAAAATTTCTTAATCATCTAGCGTTTGTTGTATTCTAGCAAGTAATTTAGCCCTTCCAAGAGAAATTTAGAATTCGCAAATATGGTATTTTTTAGTCGGTTGGCAAAAAAATGGGAGTCCCCGCCTGTTAAAATAACTGTTAAATCTTGAAAGCGAGAACGGTACTGACTAATTACCCCATCAATTTCTAATGAAACGCCGTTGACTACACCACTGTGCATGCAGGTTTCGGTAGAATTCCCAATAAAATCTAAAATCTCATCAGGACGTAATAAAGGTAAGCCGGCAGTTTGATTGTGCATTGCTTTATATCTCATTTGAACTCCAGGAGATATGGCACCTCCAACATATTCACCTGAATCATTTACCATATCATAAGTTATGCAAGTACCCGCATCTATAACCAAGGTATTCCCTCTTGGGTTAAGATAAAATGCCGCAGTTGCCACTGCTATACGATCCATACCAAGAGTTTGAGGAGTAGCATAACTATTTTTAAAAGGAACTTTAGACTCACTGGTAAGTACGTGAACTCTGCAAAAAAGAGATACAATGTCCTGCTCTTTTCCTTGTAATGCACCAACTGAAGAAATTAACGAATGACCAATTTTTGGATATAGTTCAAAAAGTTCTTTGACCTTGGACAGAAATAATCCTGACTCCGAGTATTCATCAAACAAAATCTTATTGTTTTCAAAAACAGCGTACTTTATCAGCGTATTTCCAATGTCAATCACCAGGTTCATAGTACAAAGATGGAGAATTGAAAAAAAACCATTGCCTTTTTTTAAGTTTTTGTTTGTATATCCTAATTTTGAAATTATATTTGCACCCGCCTTTGCAAAAGGCTTTTGAAGGTACCTTAGCTCAGTTGGTAGAGCAACGGACTGAAAATCCGTGTGTCCCTGGTTCGATTCCTGGAGGTACCACAAAAAAACCGGCAAATTTGCCGGTTTTTTTGTTTTTTAAGATGTAGTAGTATTCTTAATAATTTCATAAATATAAAAATCGAATAGCTATATAGGCATAAAATATCAAACTAACTCTTATATTTAGCCAATCTAGATTAACTTTAAATAAAAATGACTGAAGACTTATTAGAAAAGGCAAAAGAGTTTGTAGGTAGAACTTTGAGTCATATGTCCACCAGCGACAGGGTAGCAGCTTCAAGAGAAGCTAAAAAGCTTATACTTTCTATTAATGAGATTTATAAAGAAACTCAAGACTCCAATCTCATGGATGTCATGAAATCTCTGACCGAGAAGAAGCGTAAAATTGAAAAACGTTTGAAAGGAACACCTTTAGTGTAATTTAAGTTTCCATTCTGTTATAACGAGAAGAGTCGGATTACGAATCTCTTTTGGATTTATAAAAAGTCCCTCCCACAATTAGCGCTGCAGATATAATCATTACGTTTTTAATAATGTATTGACCCTCTAGTGTGGGTAAAAGATAGTTTCCGTTTTGAAATGTAACTTCAAGTAAAAACACCAAAGGCATAAAAGTACCTACCATTTGAAAAAGTAATAGGGCAATGGCAATTTTTGTTGTTTTCCTAAAAAGAAACGTTATTCCAATAACAACTTCCCACCATCCTATTACCACAAGCCATGTATCCGGCTCTCCGAAAGGAAGCCAGGCTACTGTTGCCATTAAAAGTTCTGTAGCCGCAGATAAACCAAAAGGTTTTAAAATTCCGAACCAAAAAAAAATAACTGCGAACGAAATACGAACAGCCGGCATTCCCCACTTCCGCATTCTGCCCGCTATATTTTGATTAATATCTTTATATTCCATTAGTCTTAATCTAATACCAAAATTAGGCTTCAAAAACCTAATACACTAACACCAAACAGTTTTATAGCACTTTGGTATGATGCCTTCTTAGGTTAGCGTTACTGGATTTTATTCACTTTATACCCGTTTTGCAATTCACATAGTAATTTTTACCAATTATATCTTTTTCCCAGCAACTGATGAAAATGTAAAACTTTGAGGCCTCTATTTCTTTAATTTCGGAGTATAAATCAAAAACCTCAACCAAGAACAAACATATTTCAAAATGAACACTATTGAAGAAAAAGTTGGCTATCTATTTTGGTTCCTTGTAATTACCTGCTCCGTTTGCACATTCATTAATTGCCTCTATCATTATATAAATTAAAAATGGTCGCCAAAGTATTGGCGACCATTTTTTTTAAGTAATCATAAGTTATCCTTTAATTTCCAAAATCTGACGTATCATTTGGTTAGTAAATCCCCACTCGTTATCATACCAAGTCATTACTTTAAGTAAGTCGCCATCCACAACTCTCGTCATTGCAAGATCAATCGTTGAAGCATAAGGACTTTTTATAATATCTGAAGAGACAATAGGCTCATCGGTTGTATCCAAAACATTAGCATAACGTTCCGTTTTGGCCTCTTCCATTAGAATTTTATTCACTTCTTCAGCAGTAACCGATCGTTCTGTTACAAAAGTTAGATCCGAGATAGATCCTACAGGAACTGGTACACGTATTGCAACTCCATCGAATTTTCCAGCATATTCTGGCAGTGCCTTTGTGGTGGCAATAGCCGCACCTGTTGTAGTTGGAATTAGGTTTTGAGCCCCTGCTCTACCCATTCTAAAGTTTTTTTCTGAAGGAGCATCTACCGTTCCTTGCGAGGCTGTGTACGCATGAACAGTAGTCATAATTGCTTTTTTAATCCCTATTCTGCGCCCCAAGACCTCCACTACCGGACTTATATTATTGGTAGTACAACTGGCACATGAGAAAACACTAGTATTCCCATCTTTAGAGTTTACACCATGCACTACTGTTGGAGTATCAGCACTTTTTGTTGGTGCAGAGATTATAACTGTTTTTGCACCTGCCTTTAAATGACGTTCTGCATCTTCACCTGTTGTAAAAACACCAGTACTTTCAATTACCAAATCTACTTGGTGTTCCTTCCAAGGTAATTCCTCTGGGTTTCTGATAGAAGTGTATTGTATTTTTTGTCCATCAACCGTTAACGTATCTGCACCATGGGAAACTTCCTTTTCATACACTCCATAAACCGTATCATATTTTAATAAATATGTGGTATTTTCTATTGAAACAATATCGTTTACCGCCACTACCTCTAATCCTGGGGTTTCAGTGATTACCTTTAAAGCGGCTCTACCAATACGGCCCATTCCATTTATTCCTATCTTCATTTTAATGTTCTTAAGTTATTACTTGTTTTATCGATTTTATTAGTCTGAAAACCGCTCTATACATTACAAATAGAGATTAATTGTAAAGAACACTAAATGCAATCAAATAGTTAAGGAGTTAAGTGCACTTACCAAGTAGATTGCATCTTGTTTATTTGAGCGTTTTCAATGACAGATTGATCATCTAGATTTTCAATAGTCAATTTATTATATGGTTCAGTTGGGAAGATTTGTTGGGTCATTACATAAAGTCCATTATCAATAAAAACTTCTATAGATGACCAATCCAATAAAATCTTTACCTCATAGGCTTCTTCACCAAGCGCTTGAGTATTCATATAATGCTTCTTATTGCCAAATTCAGGCTGAAAACTAGTCTTTCCCGAGTTCATTCTATCTAACATAAAAGCACTGTTTTTGGAATCCATTGTAAGCTCTAAGATTTCGTTTAAATCGTTGGAAAAAATCAGTTTAAAATCTTTGGAAGCCGTTGTAAAACTGAGCTGAGATTGATTTAAGCCATCAACATTCAAGGTTAGTGAGGTATCCGCCGGAACACTAATACCCTTGTCCAAAACTTCTGATGCCAATTTGTCCATTTGTTCTAAAGGGTAATTTGCTAGCAGATAATCATCCCCAACCTTTCTGAGCGATAATTTTCGAGGTACGGTCATAGCACTTCGCCACTTTTTGGTTGGAGTGTCCCTGGCATAATCCCAGTTGCTCATCCACCCAATAAAAATTCTTTCGCCATTGGGAGTATTGTTATACGTAACCCCCGCATAATTATCAGTTCCAAAATCTAGCCATTTGGCCTCTTTTTGATCCGAGATGAATTTTTTGCCATCAAATTCTCCAATAAAATATTGCGTACCACTTCCTCCATTTGGCGCTCCAGGATTAATACTTATAATCAACACCCATTTTTCTTCATTAGACCCTTCAACTTTTAAAGGAAATAAATCTGGACATTCCCAAACACCTCCGTGGGCACCTTGTCTCTTTCCAAAGTCGCTTAGGTGTTTCCACTCTTTCAAATCATTGGATTTATAAAATTTCGCATGGTCGCCAGCCACTAAAGCTAAAATCCAGTTTTGTGACTCTTCATGCCAAAAAACCTTGGGATCCCTAAAATCTTTGATTCCACTATTACCAATTACAGGATTGCCTTCATACTTTACCCAAGTCTCTCCATTATCTAAACTATAAGCAATACCCTGAGTTTGAAAATCTTTTTTACCTGCCTTTTCTCCCTCCATGGAATGATAGGTGAAAATTGCCACAAGTGGTGTTTCGCCATCTTTAGCAAATCCTGAAGTGTTTTTCTTGTCCACTACCGCGCTTCCAGAAAAAATAAGCCCATGCTCATCTGGATAAAGAGCAATGGGTTTATGTTCCCAATGCACCATATCTTTACTTACTGCATGCCCCCAATGCATAGGCCCCCAGACAATATCCTCTGGATAGTATTGATAAAAAAGATGATACATTCCTTCATTGTAGACCAGCCCATTTGGGTCGTTCATCCACTTTTCTGGTGGTGAAAAGTGAAACTGTGGACGGTATTTTTCTGTGTACACTTTTGATTCTTTTTCTTGAGTCACTTCTTTTTCCTCTGTCTTGCTTTTACAAGAAAGAAGAAGCAAAAACATAAATAAACACATAACTCTTTTTTGCATGGTATTCTAGTTGGGATTAGAAGATTAAGATAGCAATAATTATTTATCAAAATCCACAAAACACTATCTTTGACTTTTACTTCTTATTCATGAGATTCCCCTTAAATCTTTTATTTTTACTTCTTTCAATTTCCACCTCGTATGCACAAACATATATCTCTGGAATACTGGAAAAATTCAATAACAACACCATTGAATATGTTTCTACGGAAGAGTTAAGCAGTATGGAAAAAACTGTTTTATTGGATGCAAGAGAAAAGGAGGAATTTGAAGTTAGCCATTTGAAAAATGCTATTTGGATTGGGTATGAAAGCTTTGAAATAGTGGAGGTTTTGGAGTCAATTCCAGATAAGGATACTCCATTGATTATATACTGTTCCATAGGAGTACGGTCCGAAGATGTAGGTGAAGAATTAGAGCAAGCAGGTTATACCAATGTCAAGAATCTTTACGGTGGAATTTTTGAATGGAAAAACAAAGGGTATCCAGTTTATAATACCCATGACATACAAACCGAAAAAGTACACGCATTTAGTAAGTATTGGGGTAGTCTATTGACAAACGCCGAAAGAGTGTATGAACCCAAAAAAGAGACTATTGATCAAAAAGAACACTAACCTACTTTTAATCTTTACACGCAATCCAGAGCTTGGAAAATGCAAGACAAGATTGGCTGCAAAAGTGGGAGATAAAACAGCTTTGGAGATTTATGAATTTTTGCTTGCACATACAGTCTCCTTTACCAAGGAACTGGAAGCAGGAAAACAGGTGTTTTATTCTGAAGCTATTTGGGAGAATGATTTATGGGACAACAACATCTATCAAAAAAAGCTTCAAAATGGAGCTGATTTAGGTATTAGAATGCAGAATGCTTTTCTAAATGGTTTTAGTTCAGGCTTTGAAAAAATTATTGTTATTGGAAGCGATATGTACGACCTTTCCCAAGAGGATTTGGAAAAGGCATTTGCAAAACTGGAAGACCATGATTATGTAATAGGCCCCGCCGAAGATGGTGGCTATTATCTTTTGGGAATGTCCATCTTTAAAAAGGAACTGTTCAAAAACAAGGCATGGGGAACAGAAACCGTATTATCGCATACCTTAGAAGACTTAAAAACTGAAAATTACTTTTTGTTGGAAGCTAAAAATGACGTGGACATTTATGAGGACATCAAAGATATTGAAGCTTTCCAACCTTATTTAAAACATATAGAGAATGACAAAAAAACAACTTGAAGAATCCGTTGAATATTTAAAAAAGAAGGGGTTTGAAGCTCCGGAAATCGGCATTGTCCTTGGTACCGGATTGGGGCAGTTGGTAGATGAAATTGAAGATTCGATTGAAGCACATTATAATCATATTCCATATTTCCCACTGGCCACTGTAGAGTTTCATACCGGAAAATTAATTTATGGTACCATAGCCAACAAAAAGGTGGTGGTGATGCAAGGCCGATTTCATTTGTATGAAGGATATGATTTCTTGGATGTTACCTATCCCATTCGTGTAATGCACCAGCTTGGGATTAAAAAATTATTTGTTTCCAATGCAGCTGGAGCAATTAATCTCAATTATAAAAAAGGGGATATTATGTTGATAGAAGACCATATTAATCTTCAGGGAGGGTCACCTTTGGCATTTAAAAATGTTGCAGAATTTGGAGATCGTTTTGTGGATATGAGCGAACCCTACAATCTAGATATGCGGAATAAAATTAATGCTATTGCAGAGAAAGAGGGAATCTCGCTTCAAAAGGGAGTTTATGCCTCTGTAGTAGGACCTCAGCTGGAGACAAAAGCAGAATATCGTATGCTGAAAATATTGGGGGCAGATGCCGTTGGCATGAGTACCGTTCCCGAAGTTATTGTTGCAAATCATTTAAGACTGCCCATTGTGGCTGTTTCTGTTTTAACGGATGAGTGCGACCCAGATAATCTAAAACCAGTGAATATCCAAGAAATCATTGAAATAGCAGGCAATACAGAACCAAAAATGATACAATTGTTTAAAGAACTGATTAAGGTTATTTAAATAACATGTGTTATTGCCGCTAAGGTTGAATTCAAATTATTTTTATATAAAATTGAAAGGTTAGGCCATTTTTTCTGACTTCTCTATGAGTGCTTTCAATTAGCCTCAAATTAAGTGACTCATGAATATCATTCTAAATCTAATTTTTGGACTACTGCTTGTATCATGCGGTGGCAGCGGAAGAGTTAATTCTGATGTAGATTCAAATCAAAAAAGAGCAGAAATCGCAGCGGTCAACGAATCTATTCCATTAGAGAATAATGAGTCTAAGCCCATCGAAATTGCAAAAAATACTTTTGAAATAGTTGAGTTTCCAAAAAAAGCAATCACAGAGAAAAAAAATAAAATTGAAGAAGCAAAGCCAAAGGTTTTAGCATTTAACCATGATTCCTGGAACGAATTATTGAAAAAATATGTAGATGAAGATGGCAATGTGAATTATGCTGGATTTAAAAAAGATATTGGCAGTTTAGAGACATACTTGAAACTATTATCCCAGAATGCACCTTCATCTTCTTGGAGTAAAGATAAAAAATTGGCATTCTACATCAACCTATACAATGCGGCAACAGTTAAACTAATCGTTGATAACTATCCTACCAAAAGCATAAAAGACATTCCCAATCGCTGGAAGAAAAATTGGATTTCCGTAAACGGGGACATCACTTCCTTGAATGATATTGAACATGAAGTATTACGCAAAATGGATGAACCAAGAATTCATTTTGCCATAAACTGTGCTTCTTACTCTTGTCCAAAATTGCTTAATGCAGCGTTCACTGAACAAAATATGGAAAGGTTACTTTCTAAAGCTACCATCGATTTTGTGAATGACAAAAAACGAAATCAGTTTGAAAATGGCACTGCAAAGCTTTCAAGAATATTTAAGTGGTATAAAAGTGATTTCACCAATAATACTTCATTGTTGGACTTTATAAATATATACTTGGACAATCCTATAAGCAAAAATGCAAAAGTTGAATACCTGGACTATGATTGGAGCTTAAATGAAGCAAATTAAATCCAAAACCATCAGCATTCTCATCCCCGTACTTAACGAGGAAGCTTATCTGGGCAAATTACTTAAACATTTAAATTACAATAGCACCACAAAAAGTGTTTTGGAGGTGATTTGCATTGATGGTGGCAGTAGAGATAAAACCGTCGAAATTGCATTAGAACATGGTGCAGTGGTCATTCATTCTAAAAAAGGTCGTGCAAGACAAATGAACGCCGGCGCCAAACATGCTACGGGAGAAATTCTTTACTTTTTACATGCAGATACCTATCCGCCAAAAGACTTTGACAAACTTATTCTAGATGCCATTGAGCAAGGTCATCAATCTGGATGTTTTAGAATGCAGTTTGATACTAAAAATCCCATCCTACGTACTTTTGCTTGGCTATCAAGAATAAACCATACGTTGTGCAGAGGTGGTGATCAGTCACTTTTTATTAAAAGTAAGTTGTTTCATAAAACCGAGGGATTCAATGAGGACTATCTAATCTACGAAGACACGGAATTTATTCAAAGGCTCTATAAGCAGACATCGTTTAAAATTCTTCCAGAACATGTAATTACCTCAGCCAGAAAATACCGGGAAATAGGATGGATAAAAGTGCAGTTCCATTTTGCAATGATTCACCTAAAAAGCTATTTTGGAGCTGGACCGGATGAACTTTTTCAATACTATTCAAAACACTTCTTGAATCCATAGAATGCTAGTTTTCTATTTCTAGGTCAGCATAATCCTTAAGAATACCGTTGGTAATCAAGCTTGCAAAAGACTTTTTATCAGAATGCACGGAAATTCCATCTTTCCCGACAGTTTTAGAACTGCCATCTATAGTTAATAAGCTTACAGCGGGTAAGGTATTTTTAGCCAAATAGAGGCTATTCTTGTCTTTAAAAATCATGTTGATATCCTTATAAGAACGGTTTGAAATGCTGTTTTCTTTAAAGACATTTTGGATGTTTTGAGCGAAACGCTGCCCTTTTTCACTTTTGTTATGATGGTAAACAGCTACGTCCATGTTCCCGTTCTTTATTAAACCATTTGCCCTGATGATGAGCAGTCTCTGGTATTTTCCGGTATTTTGCAAGTAGCGCTTATTAATGGTTTCAACATACCAACCCATTTTTTCTACTTCCGTCAAAGACTCACTATTGGCAAACTTTTCATCTTTATTTTCTATAATAAAAACCGTTGCGCCATGAACCATAAGATCTGCTGCCAGACTCTTGCTAATATCACTTACAAATTTGTTTTCCTCCCTGGTCTGGTTTTCTGCAATCAAATAATATACAGCATCTTTAAGTGTCTTGCTTTTATGTGACATAGTGGCAAGCTCGGTATCGAAAATAGGGTTTTCGGTCCCTTCAGCTATTTGTACCCTCACTCCAGTATTTTTAAAAGAGTCCATTGCCTTAGGAATTCTATATTCCCTGCCCACATGCAACATACTTCCATCTTTAATATCCCTGGTATTTAAAGTGATGAATGCTTCGTAGTACTTAACGGGGTCTAGCCCTTGTTTTCTAAGTATAGAAAAGATTCCGTCCCCTTTCTCTGCAGTAACAGTATAATAATTATCCTGTGCAAAAAGCATAAAAGACATACTTATCCAGAGTACAAATGCCAGTAATAGTTTCATAGTTATGTGTTGTTGCAGGGATGCTTTGCAAATATGGTAAAAATCGATGAAATGCAAAAATCATCGATGAAATACATTCATAAGAATTAAAAATACTGGCCAATTCCGAAAACTATTCCTCTGGAAGCCTCGTTGGTAATGCCATGACCATAGTCTATCCTAAAAATTGCATTAAAAATCTTCTTATGAATAAATCTGAGCCCAACTCCTGGGTAAATCCTTAAATTTTGATCGTCTCCAAAGTCGCTAAAATCTCCTCCAGGGTTTCTCCATGTACCTCCATCAATAAAAACATTGCTCTGGAGTACAAACCAATCTTTATCAATAAGTGTATGTCTGTATTCAGTATTTAGAACGATAGCCCCAGTACCTCTATCAATCGTATTTCCAACTCCCCGGATATTTAAGTTATTGTCTACTGCAAATGGCGCAAATGGCGTATCCAAATTACTGGAAAGTCCTAAACGCAGTCTATTTGCCCAATTTCCTTTTTGGCCTACCCTAAAAAAATAAGTAAAATCATTAAAGCCAATCATAAATTCTGGCAGCTGCTCATTGGCACTATTGACATATTGAAGATTGAGGGCGCTCTTAAAACCAGATAAATATTGATAATAGTATGTAATAGCATCATAATTATAAATAAACTTGAACAAGTGCTTATTTACGTTCAAAGCCTGCGGAACATCTGGATCTGTGCTTCCAAAAAGGTATCTATAGTCCTCTGTAAAAAAATTAACTCCAAACTCTAATCTATGCTTAAAGTTTATCTCATAAAGTCCAAGAACTTCAAAAGACTCATTGTTGTATTTATAATCTGCAGTGCCATTATCAAGAAAAACAGGTTCTTGAGTTGTTAGATCTTGATAGCTTAATGCCAGTCCCAGTTTATTACTGAATAGATACGGAGCTCTAAGATTG
Source organism: Allomuricauda sp. R78024 (assembly GCF_044596045.1). Taxonomy (NCBI): domain Bacteria; kingdom Pseudomonadati; phylum Bacteroidota; class Flavobacteriia; order Flavobacteriales; family Flavobacteriaceae; genus Allomuricauda; species Allomuricauda sp. R78024. The sequence continues at coordinate 1,179,573 of NZ_CP138995.1, read as the reverse complement.
GCTCCAATAGAATTAAAAACATCCCTTTGGTAAAATCCCCCTAGCGTAATGTTGTTTCCAAAAACATTGAATTCCTGCAGCCCAATTCTAAATGCAAATTCATCGTTACTAGAAGTATATACGCTGGCAAAAGGAATTAGTGTAAAGTTTTCCTCTATACCATAAAAAACATTGTAATCACCTTCCGTATTTGCTGGAAAAACTTGAAAGTAAGCGTGAGATACAGAGGGTAATCGCTTTAACCTGTATATGTCTTCTTCAATAAGTGAAGAATCCAATTCCATTCCCGCTTTAAGCTTTGTGATTTTTTTTATAAAAGCTGTTTTGGTTCTTTTGTTTCCTTGAACTTTTACATCAACAACTTTACTTTGACTATATCCCTTGCCTGCTAATAGCATAAGAAAAAAAGCAAAGGCAATACGCATCATAGTCTATTATACAATAAATTAGAATTTAGATTCTTGCAAGGTTGTATAGTGTTTACGAATTACCAATTCTGCAGGTTTATTCTGTGGCGTGAATCTATTGTCCTCTTCTCCTCCTGAAACGTCATGGTGAATAAACCATTTCCAGACAAAGCCTCCAGCAAACCAATCTTCCTTCCAAAATTCTTCAAAAATTGCTTGGGTCGCATCGGCTTGTGCTTCGAGATTTACATCCATTTTGTTCCTATCTACCAACCATGGTTTTTTGGCGGTGTAATCCATACTGCGATATCCAAACTCCGTAAAAAGGATTGGTTTTCCATTTCTTTCTGATAAATCCACCAATTTGGGCTTCCAACGTTGCCATCCAGATTTCAATTCCTCCTTTGTTGGGTAACGCTCCTCTGACAATGGAAAATACGCATCCACTCCTATATAATCCAACTTTTCCCAAAAAGGTGTTCTTGAATATTCGTCCCAATTAGCGGCATAGGTGAGCTTACCGCTATAAATATTTCTCACTTCATCAACCAAATCTTGCCAATACTCAGGTCTATTCTTTACAAATTCTTCCAATTCGGTTCCAATACAATAAATATCAGCTTTAGTTTCTTCAGCCAGATGTGCATAGGCCAAAATGAACTTGCTATAGGATTCTTCGAAAGTTTTCCAATCTTCTTCGGATTTCATTGTCATATCTCCCGTAAACTCCCCTCTCCATACCCAAATTTGAGGTTTCAGCATTATCTTGACCCCATTTTTATGCAGTAGTTCAATGTACTGTCGTGCCCCTCGTTTTGTTTCGCCAAACCATTGTCTGTCTGTATCAAAAATTATATTGGGCGAATTTAAAGTCCTAGCGAAACCAAAAGGCATTACCGCAGCATAATTGGCATTTACTCCTAGGACGGGATCTACATGAACCTGAGTAACCTCATCTCTGGAGCCGACAAAGCTTACCCCGTTTATTTTTTCTATATTTTGACTATTGCATGAAAACTGAAGTAGACATAAGCAAAGGAGCCCTAATCTTTTCATAGTTAAAAAATTAAGACTCCTAAAATAATCTTTTAAGGCTTAGTCTTTAAAAAATAGCCCGTAATCCTATGTTAAATGTTTCTCCTAGACCCGTGTTGCTGCCTCTTACAAAATTGGTGTATAGTCCTTCAATATTTAAAGCTTGGGTCAATTGATATTTAACGCCACCTCCTAAAGCTGTGAAATCTTGTGCAAAATCGTTCCCTAGATCCAAACGCTGTGAATGTTGTGCCAAGGCCAAAACTGTAAACTTAGAGCTTGGAAAGTAACTAAGAAATACTCCTGGTGTCAGATTCAAACTGTTATTGGCAAAACTTTCTTCCTTGTCGCCAAAACTCAATTCTGTATTCAGTTCTGTAAATAACTGCCATTTATCTCCAGGAAAGGTGTGATCATAGAAAAACCTGTTCTGCCATATATATCCATTTTGATCCAGAAACACGCCACCGTTACCATTTACAGGCAAGAAATCTTCTGTTTCATTATCTACTAAAGGAATAAAGAATGAACTCTGGATTGAAAAATTACTTACTGAAGCAAATGGCACAAATTTTACTGAAGGAGCAAATGATGTAAGTCCAGAACGTGCTGTTCCCGTTTCACCATCAAATTTAAATACATCTAAAGCACTACGATCTGCCACTACGTTGGAACGAAATTCGAAAATAGCTCCAACATTCCATCTTTTGTTTGATCCAACCCCAGTATAAACTTCTAGAGTAGAGGTAAAAAATGTTTGTCTAGGTTCCGTTCCATCAGAAAATGTACTCTCCGTTTGGGTGTAAAGGTTGTTGAACCATTTAAGGTCCCATTGTCCTTTTCCAATTAGCTTTGATGGGGTATATTGTTGAATATTACTCCTGCTTTGATTATCAGTATCATCTTGCGAAAATCCTATAAAAGAACACATAAGAATTCCTGACAATAGTATATAGTTTTTAAAATTTTTCATGATTGTTGTTGTTTAAAATTTTTATTTGGTTTCGTTCAAAGTCCAGTCATAGGGATAGTATCCTACTTTGGTGTTGGAGTCTAATTTTTCTTTGCGGTATTGGTTAACAAAATCTACCAAGCTCTTTCCTTCTTGGGTAAAATCTTTATTGTACCATTCAAAAATTTGTGAGAGATTCACCTTTTTGCCCTTAAGCCTTACAAAATTTGAATTGTTTAAGGATAATTGTGTCTGCTTCTGTAATTGAGCATCCAAAGTGTTGGGTAAATAAGCATTACCTATTATTGGTGGACAGCCTAGCCCGGCACAGACAAGTACAAAATGAAATCTGGCTTCTTTAGGGAAATTTGCTCTCAGCAACTTATTTTCAATATCATTTAAGGTCGTGTTCTTTCCACCAATATCATACGTTATCTTATCAAAGAAACCCGCTTTATCCAAAGGTGATTTTATAGGGTAATTATCTACAATTCCTTTTATAACGGACAAATTGTATCCATTGATCCAAAAGGCTTGATACGTATTTGCATCGCTTTTTGAAATTGAAATTGCCTTGGCCAAATTTAAAAGCTCATTTAAGCTCTCTGGATTTGCTTTTATGTCTTTATAGGCAACTCTCCCATTTTTTACATAGGTTTTAAAAAAAGTATCTGTCTTAGTAAAGAACTCAGAAGTGTCTTGCGCAAACCCTATTTGAAAGGTAATTGCAAGTAAAAAGGTGGTTAGTATTTTCTGTAATCTCATCTTTTCAATTTTTTTCGTTGATTAAACTGCAGCTTCTGTCGCATCCTTTTTTTTTAACATACAGCACTTTTAACATTTTATGATTTATTTAAGAATTTATAAATCAAATACTTAGGCGTTCGTATTTATGGAATAACCTTACGATAACCTTTAGAATTTAAATTCTTTCTAAATTAAGACCTCGTGTTAAGTTCCTATATTTAGGGACGACACATTAGCCACAACCAATACAATCTCATGGAGAACATTGTTATTATCGGAAATGGTATTGCAGGAGTTTCTGCAGCAAGACATATCCGAAAGCTTTCAGATAAGAGAATCATTATTATTTCTGGGGAAACAGATTATTTCTTTTCAAGGACCGCCCTAATGTATGTGTATATGGGGCATATGAAGTTTGACCATATTCAACCTTATGAAAATTGGTTCTGGGAAAAGAATAGGATTGAATTGGTAAGAGGGTATGTAACCAAAGTAAATCCCGACGAAAAACAATTGTTAATTGATGGCTCCAGAGCTATCACCTATGATAAACTAATTATAGCAACTGGCTCCAAACCCAATAAATTTGGATGGCCAGGTCAAGATTTGCATGGAGCACAAGGGCTCTATTCTAAGCAAGATTTAGACCTTTTAGAAGTAAATGCTCCCAATAAAGAAGTATGCAAAAGAGCTGTAATTGTAGGCGGTGGTTTAATTGGCATTGAGCTCGCAGAGATGCTGCGAAGCAGAGATATACCTGTTACCTTTTTAGTTAGAGAAGATAGTTTTTGGAACGGGGTTCTTCCCAGTGGAGAATCAAAATTGATAAATGAACACATTTTAGAGCATCATATTGACCTACGCCTTGGAACAAATCTGAAGGAAATCGTAGCTGATGAAAATGGCAAGGTCAAATCGGTAATTATTGCCGAAACAGGAGAAGAACTTGCTTGTGATATGGTTGGGCTTACTGCAGGAGTTACCCCAAATATTGATTTTCTAAAAGATTCTGGAATTGAATTGGGTCGTGGTGTCAAGGTGAACCGATTTTTAGAAACCAACATCAAAGATGTTTATGCCATTGGCGATTGTGCAGAACAGCATGAAGCCATTGGAAATAGAAGACCCATTGAAGCTGTTTGGTATACTGGAAGAATGATGGGCGAAACAGTAGCTCAAACCATCTGTGGCAACCAAATTGAATACAAACCAGGTCATTGGTTCAACTCAGCTAAATTCTTGGATATTGAATACCAAACCTATGGCTGGGTCTTTTCTGAAAGAGGAATGAAAGAATATGAGGAGCACTTTCATTGGAGGCATGCCCAAGAGAAGGTATGCATTACAATAGCCTTCAATAAGGAAAATAATCAGTTTTTGGGAATCAACACTTTTGGTATTCGCATGAGGCATGAGGTTTTTGACAGGTGGTTAACCCAAGAAAAAGATGTTGATTATGTTATGGAACATCTTATTGATGCCAATTTTGATCCAGAGTTCTATAAAAATTATGAAACTGAGGTCGTTTCCAAATACAATACTGATTTTGGAAAATCCATCAAAATGAAAAAGAAGAGTTTAAAAAGAATATTTGCAATTGGTTAATGGTTGTTGCCATCAATATAAATCTAAAACAACTTTTACCATTCAACTTTGAATAAGAAAATATGAGCACTTACGACAGAAGCATGGCCCTAACGGGTCAACCACCAAAAGAACTAAGTAGAAACCAAAAAATAGCGACCCTGATCGGCTTATCTGGTTTGGCGATCATTTTGTTGGCTGCTTTTAACGTTGATTTTCCAAACAAGGCGCTTTGGCTGAGTATTTCTTTGGCAGCCATTACTAGCGGAACCATTTGGTTTTCTTGGGATATGTATTCTAGAAAAGAACCAGGAATTAAGAATGATGGCGTTTGGTTCAAATCCATTTCAAGTAAAGGTTTTTGGGGATGGATTGCTGGTATTTCCTTAACCTCATTCTACATTATTCTTTATTTCTATCCAGAATACTTGGGTCTAGTTCAAAAAGGAGATAATACAGGGGTTATTGGTTTATTTGACCCATTGAGCAGAGCATTAAGTGGCAACCCGGCCAGCCAATGGTTTGTTTATGGAACACTTTATACTGTTGCAATACTTGCATTTGGTATAAAATTTATGTGGAAGTATCGTCATAATAGATATGAAAGAATACGCACCATGAGTGTGATGTTCTTTCAAACAGCTTTTGCCTTTATTATTCCTGAATTGATGGCAAGATTGAACGGAAGTTCGGTCTTAAATGGTGGTAGCCTACCCTATTATGACCTTAAAAATATGTGGCCTTTGAATTATTACAATTTTGAAGGATATCGTATTAAAGGTTTTTTAAGCTCAGGTGATATTGGTTTTGCTCTTTTGATTTTTGGCGTCCTTTCTATTTTTGTTATCAGTCCAATTCTAACATACAAATATGGAAAGCGCTGGTACTGTTCCTGGGTTTGTGGTTGTGGTGGTCTGGCCGAAACTGCTGGAGATTCTTTCCGTCAATTAAGTGATAAAACCGTAAAAGCTTGGAAGATTGAGCGCTGGGTAGTACACAGTGTTGTTGTTTTTGTAACCTTAATGACCACAGCGGTCATTTATTCATATTTGGGCAATGATACCAGTAAATATTGGTTGACCAAGAGTACTTTCTTAATAGGTGTAGGTGTTTTATTGACTTCTGTTTTTGCTTTGGTGATGATTTTTAAAAGAGACCAGTTTCAACAAGATGCAAAATATGGAGCCGCTGGTTATTTGGTCATTATTCTTGCTTTAATTGGTTTCCATTTTTTTAGTGGTGAAGGCCAAGTATTTTTGTTCAAATCAGAAACACTCCGTAAATCATATTCTTTTTTAATAGGAAGCATTTTCTCAGGTGTTATAGGCACAGGTTTCTATCCTATTTTCGGAAACCGTGTTTGGTGTCGTTTTGGTTGTCCAATGGCAGCTATTTTAGGTTTTCAACAACGGCTGTTTTCAAAATTCAGGATTACCACAAACGGAGGGCAATGTATCTCATGTGGTAACTGCTCCACGTATTGTGAAATGGGTATTGATGTTCGCGCATATGCCCAAAAAGGAGAGAACATTGTTCGTTCTAGCTGTGTAGGCTGCGGTATTTGTTCTGCTGTATGTCCAAGAGGTGTTCTAAAATTGGAGAACGGACCTCTGCAAGGTCGTATAGACAGCAACCAAGTATTGTTGGGCAATGACGTTGATTTAATGACATTGGTGAACAAAAAGTAAGATGTTAAGATTTCTTGTTATAGGTTTTCTGCTCTTTTGCTTTACCCTCAATGATGCTTCAAAAAAAGAGTATCGCCGCGAGTATTATAAAGATGGTCAATTAAAGGCACAAGGTTGGAGAAAAGGGGATTCTAAAGTAGACTTCTGGAAGTATTATTTTTCTAATGGGCGCATCATGGAACAAGGTCATTATAACAATAACCTTCGCGTTGGATACTGGTATTTTTATACAAAAAATGGCACTTTAGAGATGGAAGGACATTATGCCAAAGGCAAAATGGTTAAATGGTGGTTGTTTTATGATGAAAAAGGAAAAGTAAACCACAAGTGTCAACTTCAAAAAGGAGTAAAAAACGGGTACTGCCTTAAATATAAAAATGAAAAATTGACTTCTGCACAAAAATATAACAACGGGAAAAAAGTTAAGGAGTGGTATGATTTCAGGAGTTTTAAGAAAGAGAACAATCTATCTGATTTAAAGTAAATGGCAGATATTAAAGTCATAATCCCAGCTGTAAATGAGGGAGATTCCATTGGCAAGGTAGTTTCAGAGTTGCCAAAATCAGTTTCAGAAATTATTGTGGTCAATAACGGATCTACAGACGATACTGTTGAAAATGCGCAAAAAGCAGGCGCTACGGTATTGACAGAAAACCAAAGAGGCTATGGTTTTGCCTGTCTAAAAGGAATGGATTACATCGACAAACAATCCAAAGCACCCGATATTATCGTATTTATCGACGGAGACTATTCTGACTATCCAGAAGAATTGGATAAAATAGTGGCCCCAATCTTAAATGAGAACATGGATTTTGTCATAGGTGCACGAAAAAAAGAACTACGCGAAGCGGGATCAATGACTTTTCCTCAAATCTTCGGCAACGAATTAGCGACTTTTTTAATGCGTTTGTTTTTTAGGGCAAAATTTACAGATTTAGGACCTTTTAGGGCCATTAAATACGATAAGCTCAAAGAATTGGAAATGCAGGACAAAACGTACGGCTGGACAGTAGAGATGCAGTTGAAAGCTTTACGCAAAAAACTAGCATATACCGAAGTACCAGTACGTTATAAAAGGAGAATAGGTGTCTCAAAAGTTTCAGGAACCGTAAAAGGTGCTATATTTGCAGGCATAAAAATTCTAGGGTGGATTTTTAAATACAGTATAAAATAATATGGGACTTACGATCACTTTTATTATCATCGCTATTTATAGTACAGCCTTAGTTTTAATTTTCTTCTATAGCTTGGCACAGCTAAATCTTTTGGTCAACTATTTAGGCAACAAAAGAAAAAACGAAGTAGCCCCAAAATTCAACCTGTTAGATCCAAAAGAAATTCCATTTGTCACCATACAACTTCCTATCTATAATGAGGAGTATGTTATGGAGCGTTTGTTGGAAAATATTTCCAAAATAGAATATCCAAAAAGTAAGTTGGAAATCCAGGTTTTGGATGATTCTACGGACGATACTGTGATTGAAACAGCCCAAAGAATAAAAGATCTCCAAAAAACCGGTCTGGATATAACACACATTCAGAGAGAAAACCGACAAGGTTTTAAAGCCGGTGCACTAAAAGAAGGTCTGGAAATTGCCAAAGGAGAGTTTGTTGCCATTTTTGATGCCGATTTTCTTCCAGAAAGCGATTGGTTAAAAAAGACAGTTCCTTATTTTAAGGATGAAGAGATAGGTGTTGTCCAAACCAGATGGGGACACATCAACAGAGATTATTCTACCCTAACAAGAATTCAAGCTTTTGCTTTGGATGCACACTTTACTCTAGAACAGGTAGGAAGAAATTCTAAAGGGCATTTCATCAATTTTAACGGTACTGCCGGAATTTGGAGAAAAGAGTGCATTTTTGACGCAGGCAACTGGGAAGGAGACACCTTGACCGAAGATTTGGATCTAAGCTACCGTGCCCAATTGAAAAATTGGAAATTTAAATATTTGGAAGATGTAGAGACACCAGCTGAACTTCCTGTAGTTATTAGTGCTGCACGTTCGCAACAGTTTCGTTGGAACAAAGGTGGTGCGGAAAACTTCAGAAAAACAGTTTGGAGTGTTATCACTTCCAAGAATATTCCATTCAAAACAAAGTTTCATGGCGTAATGCATTTGCTTAATAGCTCTATGTTCCTTTGTGTTTTTATAGTAGCTGTTTTAAGTATTCCCATGCTATACATCAAAAATAGTTATGGCCACTTGGGTTGGGTTTTTGAAGTTACCAGCTTCTTTATCGTAAGTACCATTATTCTGTTTATATGCTATTGGTTCACCTATAAAAGTATACAAGGCAGTGGTTTTGATAAATTTATAGATTACATAAAACTGTTTTTTACTTTTTTCTCCGTTGCATTGGGCTTCTCCTTGCATAATTCCGTTGCGGTATTAGAAGGCCATATGGGCAAGCGAAGTGAGTTTGTACGTACGCCTAAGTTTAACATCAACAACCTTACGGACAGCTGGAAAGGCAATAAGTATTTAACAAAGAAACTATCACCAAATATGATTTTGGAATTTGCACTCATGGTCTATTTCCTATTTGGTATGTACAGCGCGGTTCCCTTAAATGATTACGGACTTTTTCCTTTTCATCTAATGTTATTCTTAGGTTTTGGCTTTGTATTCTTTAAGTCACTAACTGCGAAAGTTTAATTCAGAATCTCTTCAAGAGTTTTAATACGTTCCTTTATATAATCTGTAGGGTAGAGTTTGTATGCCATATCATAATTTGCTTTTGAAACTTTATATTTCTTTAAGTCAAAATTAATGTCTCCCAATACAGTATAGGGAATTGGCACATTTGGATAGGCTTGCTTGTAATATTCAAATATTTCCTTTGCTTCGTTTACGTTATCGCTCTCCAGAGCACCATATCCCCTATTGAATAAAATACGTTGCGGTACCCTTTGGTCATAATCAAAAGAGCTTCCCACACCTTCATAATACCCAATAGTTTTTGAAAAATCTTGTTGATCGTATTCTTCAGGTAACAGAAAAGGGTTGAAAACCATCTTTATTCCATCAAAATAAGCCTTCCAAGGAACGGTAACATGAGATTCATCCAGGTATTCTTTGTACGTAAACTTAGGAATATGGGCAGATTCAAATAGTTCTTTTAATCGCACTACACCTTCTCTTTCAGGCCCCACCTCATCTCCAATACCAACAAAAAATGGCTTCTTGGACTGAATCAATTTATCCATGAAATCTGGTGTAAAATCTTCTAAAATCTTAAAATCATTCCACCGTATGGTAGGTGTTACAGCTATTATTGCATTAAAAACATCAATATCTTGGATTAAGGAATATGTTGCGAAAAGACCCCCTAGAGAATGCCCCATCAATGTTCTGTGATTGGATATTCTATAATTATCTTCCAAATTCTTAAACAATTCCTCTTTAATAAACCTATCAAACTTTTGGGAGCCTCCGCTTGCATGAATTTCCTCGGTATTGGTAGGCGTTAAATCTCTACCTCTATTGGTGTTCACTATGGCAGCAACTATAATTTTTGGGAAGCCATTTTGATACAACAGCTTTGTGGCCCTTAAAACCATATCAAAATGCCACTCTCCATCTGTAAGCAGCAATAAAGGATACTTGAAAGTCTCCCCATCATAATCATATGAATCTGGCAATCCTACCAGAACCTGTCTTTCCTCTCCAAGAATTTCTGAATTTATGATTACTGTTTTGGACTGAGCAAACACGTTAATGTTCCCCAATAGAACAATCATTGCTATTAGTTTTATATTTTGCATTGTAAATTTTGTTGTTAGTATGTACATCTGTCAATAATATGGCAATAGTATTTATTTGAATCTGTTAGAACCTGAATTATTTCTGAATTCAATAAAGGCGTATTCTATTTTCAATATTTCAATGTCTAAAAAAAAGTATCACTATAAAATAAAAGACTGGACATTAAATCCAATTACTTCTGAATTAACAAACGGAGGCGAAAAAGTTCATTTGCAAAATCAAGTTGCGAAAGTCTTGTTAGAACTTATCAAAGCTAATGGACAAACAATATCGAAAAAAGAGCTTTTGGAGAAAGCCTGGCCAGGAACCATTGTAACTGAAAATTCATTAGATAAAACTGTATCGGAATTAAGAAAAGTATTTAGGGATTCGAGGGCAAATCCTCAATTTATAGAGACACTTCCAAGAAAAGGATATCGATTAATCGCTCCCCTGAAAAAAGTTGAAATCGAAAAGCGGACCATTCCAATCATAAAAAGAAGAAGCAATTTAAAATGGGGCATCTTGATATTGGCTTTAGCTGTAACCGCCCTCATCTACATCTTCAAAAAAAACGCTGAGGCACACAAGATTCTATCTCCAAATGGAAAAATCATTGCTTCAATAAAAAAAGATGGCGTAAACTATGCCTTGTTTACCGAAGATATTACAAATGGAAAAATACGCCTACTAGATTCCTTTTCAAAGCCAGAATCCATAGTGGCAAATTGGTCATCTGACAATAGCAACATAATTTATAACACAACGCTAGCTAAAAACGATTTCTATTCTTTAAATGTTTTCAATCTTCATACAAACAGAATCAGTTATATAAAGTTTCCTAAAAAAGAAGGCATGATGATCTCGAACCTCAAGCCCCAAGATTCTTTATCTAAACTTTTAGAGCATAAAAAACTATCACAACGCAATAGCTCCGTTCATTACATAGCGTACGAAAACAATGATACCATCAAAGTACTTTTTAATGACAAAAAAATAAGTGATTTTAAATGGTGATTTCATTTCACCAAATGTCGTTATCAATGGCAGGCCCAATTCAGAATTGTTAGATTTATACGACCCTGATTAGAAACATCAAATTGAAAAATACCTAAATAAAACTATAGTTCTGTATGGAAGAAAAACCAAGACTTTCAAGACTTACGGCTATTCTAACCCAATTACAATCCTCAAGGATTGTAACAGCAAAAATGCTTGCAGATAAACATAAGGTTAGCATTAGAACCATTTATAGGGACATTCGTACTTTGGAAAAATCCGGAGTTCCCATAATTACAGAAGAAGGCAAGGGGTATACCATGATGGAAGGTTATAAATTGCCCCCAGTAATGTTTACGGAAAATGAAGCAAATGCCCTTATCACTGCTGAACAATTGGTTCTTAAAAACAAAGACACCTCTTTTGTTCAAAACTATAGCGAGGCCATTCTAAAAATTAAAGCACTCCTAAAAGGTTCTCAAAAAGAAAAAGTCAGTTTACTAACAGAGCGCATCTATTTTAGCAATAACTATTCTAACCAAAAGACCAGCAACTATTTAATGCGCATTCAGTCTGCAATCACCAATTTTGAGGTTTTGAATATTGAATATATATCCATTGACAAAAGACACTCCAATAGAACTATTGAGCCTTTTGCATTGTATAGTACCCAAGAAAACTGGTTGCTAATTGCATACTGCAGGCTCAGGAAAGCTTTTAGGGTTTTTAGGATAGACCATATTCAAAAAATAACCGCTACATCAGAACATTTTGAATCACATAATATGACCTTGGAAGAATATTATAAATCATATGATAAGTATTACCAAGGTGCCAATCACCCTGACGGGAAATAATGGTGTGTACTCTTTAAACTAAAATATTCGCCGGCATAGGAGTACGAATTTTATGATGACACTTATCGTCTCGGCTATGGCAAGTAGGGCAGGCAAGGAAACTTTTCGTTTCCGTCTGGTCTGCGAGCCAGAGCTTTTTGTTTTGTAATTATTTTTTCTTTTTTAATTGCCAAATCCAAAAGATTTGGCGGACACAGCAAACACGCCCAAGCCTTTAAAAATAGCACTTTATGCCCTATTTGCTATAGGTATTGTTGGCAGCTGGTTTTATTTTTAGGTTTTTCAGGTATTCCAGTTCCAATTCCAGGATGCTACTCTTTTTGTGATTGATATAAGCTATAACACCAATTAATGGCATGTCCTTATAATAATAATTTAGGTATTTTACTTTTTCTCCATTCCGCATTTCAGGGTCGTGAGTTTGGAGTATAAATTCAATTTTGGAAGCTAGATTTTCATTTTCTACCAACTTAAGAAGTTCAGTACGATATGTATTAGTATTTTTAATAAACTGAATAGCTTTAGAGTTATACGTTTGTCCATCAAAAAAATAATCGTTGATATATTTGGGATTTGAAAAATCGCCTGAATAGTCTGTGGGAGTTTCAACATCAACTTTATTTAGAAGAGCCTCTGATGTGATATCCAATAATGCAACGTATTCGGTAGTTAGGCTATCATAAATATGGTGTAAATCATTATCTTCTAGATATCCATTGTCTAATTCATTTATTATTTGTTCCTTAAGAAGAACATTTAATGTATAAAGTTCTTCAGTCAACAAACCGTATGTTGCAAAATCACTATTATCATTTTCATTATTCCTTTCCTGATTACAGGAAAAAATTAGAAAAAAGGTAAAAAGGGTCAAAAGAAGTTTTCTCATTTATTAGTTTTTAACTTGCTGCCAACTAAAAGGATATGAATCCGTTTTAATGATTTATATCCAACGATAAGTGAAGTTCGCGAATTTTTTATTAAAAATCCAGGTTGAATTAATAGATCCAATAGATAAATTGACCAATTTTAAACACCCCTGACACACCCTTGTCATAGCCTGCTAATATTTTTGTACAAATCTTAAATTTATCATGATGACTATCACAAAAAGAGATGCATTGACCATTGTTGGTCTTTCCGCCAGAACATCTAACAACAAAGGAAAAGCTGAAAAAGACATTCCACAACTTTGGAAAAGATTTATGTCGGAAAATACATTGAACCGAATCCCAAGTAAAACCGATGAAACTGTTTATGCTATTTATACGGATTACGAAGGAGATCATACAAAACCTTACACCATAGTTATTGGTTGTAGTGTATCCAATCTGGATGATATTCCCGAAGACATGACCGTGAAAATGGTTCCAGAGGCCAACTATACACAATTTATTGCCAAGGGAGACCTAACCAAAGATGCGGTAATCAACACTTGGATGGATATCTGGAATACGGATTTGAAAAGAGCGTACACCACAGATATTGAAATTTATGGCGAGAAAGCACTAGATCCTACCAACGGTGAGGCTGAAATACTCATAGCAACGGAGTAAAACCCACTAGGACTACCCGTTGTGCTTTAAAGCTTTATCCCACCTTTCAAATGCACAACGGGTTATTATCCTTCCCAAATGTTTAGAATCAAATATATTTTTATATTCTTTGCAGGCACAAGAGATGTTCGTTTACCATGCCGCATCAAATCACAAAATTTTGGAAGCTTCATGCCTATTCTATCCTTATAGTTTTAGGCTGCACGTTGTTCTATGCTGTTTTTGCTTTTGATTTAGATCGAGAAGATTTCCCAAAACTGCTAGGGCTGTTCGCTGCCCTTTTTTTCTTCCATTATAAATTGATCCAATTTGAAAAATGGAACTTTAAGTTCTTATTGGTCGCTGGGATTCTATTTCGATTGGTTTTCCTCTTTGTAGAACCTAATCTCTCGCAGGATTTTTATCGCTTTATTTGGGATGGGGAATTGATCAAAAACGGAATCAATCCATACATACACTTGCCAAATCAACTTATTCTTCAGGAAAATTTACCTATTGCAAATGCACCTGAACTGTTTGCTGGCATGGGAGATTTAAGTGCAAAACACTATAGCAATTACCCCCCAATAAATCAACTTATATTTACCATTGCAGCTATGTTGGGAGGGGGAAGCATCCTCGGGTCCATAATAACAATGAGGCTTACCATCATTCTAGCGGATATCGGTATTCTTTATTTTGGAAGAAAGTTGCTTCAAAATCTCAATAGATCCAATCACATGGCTTTTTGGTATTTTCTAAACCCACTGGTGGTGGTTGAATTAACAGGAAATCTGCATTTTGAAGGAGTCATGTTGTTTTTCTTTGTTTGGTCTTTATATTTAATCGCCATCAACAAATGGGTTTGGGGAGCTCCTGTTTATGCCCTGTCCATAATGGTAAAACTTGTGCCAATCTTATTTTTGCCTCTTTTTCTAAAATACTTTGGTTTTAAGAAAAGTGTCCTGTTTTATATTTTAGTGGGAGCTACATGCATTATTTTGCTACTTCCTTTTTACTCCCAAGTCTTCATCAACAACTACTCAGAAACTGTAGGCCTCTGGTTCTCTAACTTTGAGTTTAATGCAGGAATCTATAATGGAGTTAAGAAAATTGCTGTCAATTATTTTGATGCCAAACCTTGGGAACTAATTAAAATCTATGGTAAAGTCATTGCCATTTCAGTAATCATTGGAACGCTGCTAATTGCCTTTCTTAGAAAAAATCAGAATTACAATGTCCTAATTACCTCAATGCTCATTGTACTTTCCAGCTATTACTTTCTATCAAGCACAGTACATCCTTGGTATATAGTTTTTTTGCTGGTGCTAAGCATATTCACCAGATATCAGTTTGCCATGATTTGGTCTTTTACCGCGGTTTTAAGCTATTATGCATATTCAAATTCAGATTATATTGAAAATCTTTGGCTATTGGCCATTGAGTATATTCTGGTCTTTGGGTTTCTTATTTATGAATTAATAGGTAAAGGGGAAAAAAAGTTACATTTCTTTAAAAAATAACTCCTTTTCTATGCCAACTGGAATTAATTTGTACATTTAACCCATAATGAAAGGACAAAAAAACATATTATCTACTTTGAGCATCTTTGCTCAAGTACGTCCATTCTCTCCGCGTCGCCGCCCGTAAGGGTACACTATATTCCTGGAAATAGGTGAGTCCATTTCCGCAATACATCAGACAGCTTTCAATTATTTATTAGTTCAAAAACAAAGTAGCAATGGAAATTATAGTTGCTAACGAATCACATTTTAAATACGCTCAAATCATAAGTGATACCATTACTGAATCGGCAAAAGTTCGTGGTACCGGTATTGCCCAGCGTACACCAGAATATATTATAAAACGCCTAGAGAACGCTAATGCAGTAATTGCATTGGATGGTGAAAAATTTGCCGGTTTCTGTTACATTGAAGTCTGGGGAAACAAAAATTTTGTTGCAAATTCTGGATTGATCGTACATCCTGATTACAGAAAACAGGGGCTGGCCAAAAAAATTAAAAAAGCGGTTTTTGAACTTTCTAAACAAAAATTTCCTGACGCCAAAATCTTTGGAATAACAACTGGTTTGGCGGTAATGAAAATGAATTATGAACTAGGCTACAAACCTGTTACATTTTCTGAACTAACAGATGACCCAGAGTTTTGGAAAGGTTGCCAAACCTGTAAAAACTTTGACATTCTTACCAGAACCGAGCGAAACATGTGTCTATGCACCGGAATGCTGTACAACCCAAACACATCAAAAACTGAATCAAAAAGACTTAATGGCAAAGCGTTTCAAAGATTGAAACGAATTAAGGAAAATCTCTTTCTAAAAAAGAAAGCAAAATGAAAAAACTAGTTTTAGCCTATAGCGGAGGTTTAGATACCTCCTACTGCGCAAAATATTTATCAAAAGAAAAAGACTTTGAAGTCCACGCAGTAAGTGTGAACACAGGGGGATTTTCCAAAGCAGAAATAACAAGCATACAGCAAAAAGCGCTGGATTTAGGAGCTACATCCTATACTTCCATAGATGCAGTTTCCAATTTTTACGAAAAAGTAGTGAAGTATCTCATCTTTGGAAATGTGCTTAAGAACAACACCTATCCCCTTTCCGTAAGTGCAGAACGTATTGTCCAAGCCATTGAAATTGTCAACCATGCTAAAAAAATTGGCGCTAATTATATCGCCCATGGTAGCACTGGAGCAGGAAATGACCAAGTAAGATTTGACATGATTTTTCAAATTATAGCTCCGGAAATTGAAATAATCACTCCAATCAGGGATAACAAATTATCTAGAGAAGCTGAAATTGATTATCTACAAAAAAATGGTGTGGACTATCCATGGGAAAAAGCAAAATACTCCATCAACCGAGGATTATGGGGTACCTCCGTTGGCGGCGATGAAACATTGACTTCACATTTACCATTACCCGGAACAGCATATCCAAGTCAATTGGAAAAAGAGTTTTCAAAAGAGCTCAAGCTTAGTTTTGAAAAAGGGGAACTTATCGCTATTGATGGTGAAACAGGAACTCCTGTTGAGAATATTGAAAAGCTCTCAGAAATAGCTACAAAATATGCTATAGGAAGGGACATTCATGTAGGTGATACCATTATTGGAATTAAAGGAAGGGTAGGTTTTGAGGCTGCAGCGCCATTAATTATTATTAAAGCGCATCATTTGCTTGAAAAACACACCTTGAGCAAATGGCAACAATATCAAAAAGAACAACTGGGGAATTTCTATGGAATGCTATTGCATGAAGGAAATTATTTGGATGAAGTCATGAGGAATATTGAAGTATTTCTAGAAGACACTCAAAAAAATGTTTCTGGCGATGTTTTTGTGACACTGCATCCTTACCGATTTGAGCTGAATGGGATTTCCTCGAAAAATGATTTAATGAACGCTTCTTTTGGAAGCTATGGCGAAATGAACAAAGGTTGGACCGCTGATGATGCAAAAGGGTTTATCAAAATACTTTCCAATTCTGGGAAAATTGCGAACCATGTAAATCAAAGTAATGATTAAAGCAGGAATTATAGGTGGTTCTGGATATACTGGTGGAGAATTGATCAGACTTTTATTGAATCATTCAGGAACCGATATTGACTTTGTCTACAGTACCACACGAGCAGGAAAACCCATTAGCACCGCCCATCAAGACTTATTGGGTTTGACAGATTTAGAATTTACTGGAAAAATAAACCCAAAAGTAGATGTTGTTTTTCTGTGCCTAGGGCATGGCAATTCAACAAAATTCTTGGAAGAAAACACTTTTGGGGCAAATACCAAAATCATTGATTTGAGCAATGATTTTAGACTCCATCAAGATAGCACCTTCAACGAAAAATCATTTATCTACGGACTTCCTGAATTGAACAAAGAAGAAATAAAAGTTTCTGATAATATTGCCAATCCTGGGTGTTTCGCCACTACTATTCAATTGGCATTATTGCCCTTGGCCAAAGCAGGTTTGTTAAAAAATGAAGTTCATGTAAATGCTGTAACCGGTAGTACGGGTGCCGGAGTAGGTTTATCCGCCACATCACACTTTAGCTGGCGAAATAACAATGTTTCATGGTATAAGCCCTTCACCCATCAACATTTAGGAGAAATTGGGGAGAGCTTGGATTCCTTTGGAAACCCAACTGGCAAACTGTTCTTTTTGCCCAATAGAGGAAATTTTACTAGAGGTATTTTAGCTACGGCCTATACTAAATTTGAGAGCTCATTGGATGAAGCAAAAAAACTGTTTGAAGATTTTTATTCCGATGCTGTTTTTACCCATATTTCTGAAGAACCCATCCATTTAAAACAAGTGGTGAACACCAACCAATGCCATATCCATTTACACAAACATGAAGACCAATTATTAGTAACATCTGCCATAGACAACTTAATAAAAGGAGCTTCTGGGCAAGCCGTTCAGAACATGAACTTAATGTTTGATTTTGATGTAAGCCTAGGGCTACAATTAAAAGCAGGAGTATTTTAAAAAGAAAATCAAAATGAAAATAGCAATAATAGGAGCAGGAAACTTAGGGTTGGCAATAGCAAAAGGAGTTTTGCATAGCAATGGGGCCACCACCATGTATCTTACTAAAAGAAATACAACAGAAATCAAGGATTTTGAAAAGTATGGAAATGTCACCGTCACTTCTGACAATCAAGAAGCTGTAAAAAAATCAGATATTCTAATTTTTGCAGTGCAACCAGGGCATTTTGCTGCCATTTTAGAACAGGTCAAAGATTTATTAACAGAGAATCATGTTATCATAAGTACGATAACTGGTTTTAGTATCTCCAAAATTGAAGAAATCATAGGTTCAGACAGATATATTATCCGAAGCATGCCCAATACTGCAATTTCTGTAGGTAATTCAATGACCTGTCTTTGCACCAATGAACTTGGAAAAAAACGAATCGATTTGGCCAAGGCCATCTTCAATAGAATGGGACATACCTTAGAGATTCCAGAGGATCAGATGCAAGCGGCCACTGTAATCTGTGCCAGCGGCATTGCCTTTTGGATGCGTCTGATTCGCGCAACCACGCAAGGGGCAATTCAACTTGGTTTTGATGCTAAAGAGGCCCAAGAATTGGCAATGCACACATGTAATGGTGCCGCCAGTCTTTTAATAGAATCCGGAAGTCACCCTGAAGAAGAAATTGATAGGGTTACCACTCCAAAGGGCTGCACCATTGAAGGACTAAATGAAATGGAACACCAAGGGTTAAGTTCTTCTTTGATTAGGGGAATTGTAGCCTCATTTGAAAAAATTAGCCACATCAAAAAAGGGTAAAAAATATGAAACTATTTGATGTATATCCGCTTTATGATGTTATACCGGTATCCGCAAAAGGTATTGAGGTAGTGGATGACAAGGGTGAAAAATATCTCGATTTTTATGGAGGCCATGCGGTAATTTCAATAGGACATTCGCATCCGCATTATGTAAACCGACTTAAGGAACAATTAAGCAACATTGGGTTTTACAGCAATTCTGTTCAAAACCCTTTGCAACAAGAGCTTGCCGATAAATTAGGTGTGCTTTCCAAATGCGAGGATTATAACCTATTCATGTGCAACTCTGGAGCTGAGGCTAATGAAAATGCACTTAAAATGGCTTCCTTTCATACTGGAAAATCCAAAGTGATTGCGTTTAACAATAGTTTTCATGGGAGAACCTCAGCCGCAGTCGCCACAACGGACAATCCCAACATAAATGCGCCATTAAACAAACAGCAACAAGTAACTTTTCTTCCATTAAATGATTTTGAAGGATTTGAAACCGCAATTACTTCGGGTGAATATTGTGCAGTGATTTTGGAAGCAATTCAAGGGGTTGGCGGATTGGATGAACCAACAACAAAGTTTTATCAATTTATCACTGAAAAATGCAAGGAAAACAATGTCATTTTAATTGCTGACGAGGTACAATCCGGTTTTGGACGAAGTGGTAAGTTCTTTGCATTTCAGCATCATGATATTCAACCAGATATTATTACCATAGCCAAAGGCATGGGGAATGGTTTCCCTGTTGGTGGGGTTTTAATCCATGAAAACATTAAAGCAAGCTATGGCCTTTTAGGAACCACTTTTGGTGGTAACCACTTGGCCTGCGTTGCTACATTGGCTGTTTTAGAAGTTTTGGAAAAAGAAGCTTTGATTGAAAACGCGGAGTCTTTAGAAATCTATTTCAAGGAAAAGGCAATGGAAATTCCACAGATAAAAAAAATAAAGGGGAGGGGGTTAATGTTGGGGCTTGAATTTGATTTTGAGGTTGCTGAATTACGAAAAAGTTTGATTTACAATCAGCGTGTTTTTACAGGTGGAGCAAAAAACAAACAACTACTCCGATTTTTACCAGCCTTGAATATTACCAAAACACATATTGATTTATTTTTTGAAGCCCTAAAAAAGGAATTGGCATGAAACACTATCTATCCATAAATGATATTGACTCTCTTCCCAGTTGGGTTGATGAAGCAATTACATTAAAAAAAAATCCCTACCAATTTCAATATTTAGGAGAGCAAAAAACAATCTGTTTACTATTTTTCAACAATAGTCTTAGAACACGCTTAAGCACACAAAAAGCGGCAATGTACTTGGGCATGGAAGTTATGGTCATGAATTTCGGAAGCGAAGGTTGGGCATTGGAATATGAGGATGGCACCATAATGAATCAGGGCACATCTGAACATATTAAAGAAGCTGCCCAAGTAGTTTCGCAGTTTTGTGATGTTGTTGCCATAAGGGCATTTGCTAAATTAGAAGACAAAACAAAAGATGAAGCTGAAGAAGTACTAACGGGTTTTGCAAAACATGCATCCATTCCAATAGTGAATATGGAAAGTTCTGTTGCCCACCCTTTACAAGCCTTAGCAGATGCCATTACTCTAAGTGAACATAAAACCAAGTCAAAACCTAAAGTGGTCTTGTCATGGGCACCTCATCCAAAAGCTTTGCCACATGCCGTAGCAAATTCGTTTGTGGAAATGATGAAAAAGCAAGATGCTGAATTTGTGATTACACATCCAAAAGGATATGAACTGAATCCGGAAATCACAAAAGGTTTCCAAATTGAATATGACCAAGAGACAGCATTAAAAAATGCTGATTTTGTTTACGTGAAAAATTGGAGCGGTTATATGAATTATGGAGAAGTGTTACATCAAGATACCAGTTGGATGATGACCCAAAAAAAACTGGATGCTGCCAAATTTATGCACTGTCTCCCCGTCCGAAGAAATGTGGTAGTCGAAGATGCGGTTTTGGATGGCCACCAAAGTTTAGTGGTTGAGCAAGCCAATAATAGGACATTTTCCGCCTTAATTGTACTAAAGAAAATTTTAGAAGTCCTTTAAACATGAAACGTATGAAGCTGAAAGACAAAGTATGTATCATTACCGGAGCAACTAGTGGCATGGGAAAGGCTATTGCAGAAACCCTGTATAGTGAGGGCGCAAAACTTATTCTTTCTGGGCGAAATTTGAAAAGAGGGCAAGCGCTAGCCAAAAAACTTGAAAAGTCCGTGTTTGTTCCTGGTGACGTTGGCAATGCCACTTACAATGAAGAACTTGTAAATGTAGCACTTGACAATTTTGGAAAACTGGACGCACTGTCATTGAATGCTGGGGTTTTAGGATTGGGTAATGTTGTTGACCTTCCCATTTCTTCTTGGCAAAACACTTTAGAAACCAATTTAAGTTCAATTTTTTATCTCTCAAAGTATGCTATCCCACATCTACAGGAGGGTACGGGAGGTACTATTTTGATTAATTCATCCATAGCGGCTTTTAAGAGTTTTCCCAATCATCCCGCCTATTGCGCATCAAAAGGCGCAACGCTCGCCTTAATGAAGCAAATGGCCGTTGAATATGCGCCCAAAATAAGAGTTAATGCAATATGCCCCGGACCTGTGGATACCCCTCTAATATGGGATTCTGCAAAAGCTTTTGACAAACCTGAAGAAGCTGTTGAAAATGCTAAAAACGCAACTTTGCTCAAAAGATTGGGCACTCCAGAAGACATTGCCAAACTAGCCCTTTTTATGCTTTCAGATGATTCTTCTTGGATTACTGGGAGTGCTATGACCATTGATGGTGGAATTCTAAACACATAAAATGAAACAAAAACTGTCAGTTGTAAAAATAGGAGGAAACATCATTGAAGATGTGCAAGGGCTTTCGCATTTGTTGGAATTGTTTTCCCAAATGGATGGACATAAAATATTGGTTCATGGCGGTGGTAAAAAAGCAACTGAAATTGGTAATAAATTAGGCGTTGAAGCCAAAATGACCAACGGCCGCAGAATTACGGATTCTCAAAGTTTAGATGTGGCAATCATGGTCTATGGCGGATTGGTAAACAAAAAAATTGTTGCCCAACTTCAAGCTTTGCATTGCAACACAATCGGAATGAGCGGTGCGGATGGAAATTCAATTATAGCGCATAAAAGACCCGTAAAAGAAATTGATTTTGGCCTTGTAGGGGATGTAGATTCCATAAACTCAAACAATATTGCTAGTTTATTGAAAGCAGAATTTACACCTGTGTTTTGTGCTTTGAGCCATGATGGCAAAGGGCAGTTGTTCAACACCAACGCAGATACCATAGCTGCTGAATTAGCCTCTGGTATGTCAAATGAATTTGAAACCACCTTGTATTATTGCTTTGAAAAGAAAGGTGTGCTTCAAAATATTGATGATGAAAACTCGGTAATTCAACACATAGATTCCAAAAATTATAAAGAGCTTATAGCCAAAGGAACAATAGCAGACGGAATGCTTCCAAAAATGCACAATTGCTTCCAAGCACTTCAAAATAATGTAAAACAAGTCTGTATCGGAGATAGCGAAATGCTTCAAGGAACAACCACAAATTTCACCACTTTGACCCTATGAACATCAATCAAGAAATATTGACCAAAAGAGCTATTGAGTTGCTTCAGCAATTGATCCCTACCCCTTCTTTTTCGGGAGAAGAGGATAAAACCGCAGATGCTATTGAGGAGTGGTTGACCGGCTTTGGTGTTAAAACCCAAAGGCAATTCAACAACGTGTATGCCTTCAACAAGCACTTTGATGAGAGTAAGCCTACGTTGCTCTTAAACTCACATCATGATACCGTAAAGCCTAACAGTGCCTATACCAAAGATCCTTTTAATCCGCATATTGAAGATGGAAAATTGTTTGGTTTAGGCAGTAATGATGCGGGAGGGTGCTTGGTGTCCCTTTTGGCCACTTTTGTTCATTTCTATGAACAGGAAAACTTGACCCATAACATTATCATGGCAGCAACTGCTGAAGAAGAAGATGCTGGCGAAAAGAGCTTAACGGCATTATTGCCTATTCTTCCCAAAATTGATGTTGCGGTCGTAGGCGAACCCACCTTAATGGATTTGGCCATAGCCGAAAAAGGTTTGGTGGTTTTTGACGCTGTGGTAGAAGGCACCCCATCTCACGCGGCACACCCTAATGATGACAATTCAATTTACAACACCATTAAAGTATTGGATTGGTTTAAAGATTATTCGTTTGAAAAGGTGTCAGATGCTTTGGGTGAAGTAAAATTGACGGTGACACAAATCAAAGCAGGAAATCAACATAATGTGGTGCCCGCTCAAGTAGAATTGGTGGTAGATGTTCGAGTGAACGATTGTTATTCTAATCAGGAAATTGCTGAGATTTTACAGAGCGAAGCCCCTTGCAAAATGACACCTCGTTCATTGCGGTTAAACTCTTCAGCAATAAATCCTGAACATGATTTGGTACAAAGTGGTATTGCATTAGGAAGAAAAACCTATGGTTCCCCTACACTCTCCGATCAGGCGGCTTTAAGTTGCCAGTCCGTAAAATTAGGTCCAGGGGATAGCACAAGATCTCACTCTGCCAATGAATATATTTATGTACAAGAAATTGAAGAAGGAATAGATTTGTACATCAAAATTTTAAGAGGATTTCTAGTTAATTTATAGTTCAATGTCAGGAGAAACAAATCTAGCTGCACTTTTATCCAAAATGAAACCCTTTCTTCATGAAGAAAGTTATGTTTTTGTTAGTGTACCAGAGTCTTTTCAAATAGACTTAACCATTGTTCATGGTACTTTTAAAGAAAAAGAGGGAATGACCCTTATTTTAAAAAAAGAGAATGCGGACAATCTAGACCTCAATTATGATTATGTTGCCTCTTGTATTACACTAATGGTACATTCTTCCTTACAGTCCGTTGGGCTTACAGCTGCAATTTCGAATGCTATGGCAGAAAACCAAATCAGTTGTAATGTAGTTGCCGCTTATTATCATGACCACATCTTTGTAGACCAACTAGATGCAAAGAGAGCCATGAACGTTTTACTAAAATTGACGCACACCACTAAATTGAAAAAATGAAACTCTGGGACAAAGGTTTTAGCACCGACAAAAAAATAGATCATTTTACAGTAGGCATTGATCGCGAATTGGATTTACTCTTGGCAAAGTATGATGTAGTTGCCTCAAAAGCACATGCCAAAATGTTGGGCAAAGTAGGATTGATCACCAACGATGAGTCCAATGCCTTAATAAAGGAATTGGATAAAATCGCAAACTGCATTGAAGATGGGCTATTCACCATTGAGGATGATTTTGAGGACATGCATTCCAAAATTGAGTTTTTGCTCACCGAAAAACTAGGCGATACCGGGAAGAAAATCCATATGGCAAGATCAAGAAATGACCAAGTGTTGGTAGCGATGCAGCTATACCTTAAAAATGAGTTGACCGAAATCAAAAATGAAGTCAAAACCTTGTTTGATCTGTTGCTTGATTTGGCTGAAAAACACCATGCCGTTTTGCTGCCGGGCTACACACATTTGCAGATTGCCATGCCTTCTTCCTTTGGACTTTGGTTTTCAGCTTATGCAGAAAGTTTGGTGGATGACCTACACTTTGTCAATGCAGCATATAAAATAGCGGACCAAAATCCTTTGGGTAGTGCCGCGGGCTATGGAAGTTCTTTTCCTATAGATCGAACATTTACCACATCGGCAATGGGTTTTGAAACATTGAAGTTTAACGTAGTTGCAGCCCAAATGGGGCGTGGAAAAGTAGAAAAAGCTACAGCATTCGGAATTTCAAGTGTGGCTGCTACGCTGTCCAAATTGGCCATGGATATTTGTTTGTACATGAGCCAAAATTTTCATTTCATTTCTTTTCCGGATGAGTTGACTACGGGAAGCAGCATAATGCCGCATAAAAAGAATCCTGATGTTTTTGAATTGATTAGGGCCAAATGCAATAAGATTCAAGCGGTACCCAATCAGTTGACCTTGATTACCAATAACCTACCAAGCGGTTATCACCGGGATCTGCAATTGGTAAAGGAAATTATTGTTCCAGCTATTCAAGATATAAAAGCATGTTTAGAGTTGATGCATTTTAGTTTAAAGGAAATAAAAGTGAATACTGCCATCCTTGATGACCCCAAATACGATTACCTTTTTAGCGTAGACACTTTAAATGAGTTAGTCAATAGCGGGATGCCTTTTCGAGATGCTTATAAAAAAATGGGAGGCGAAATTGAAGCAGGAACCTTTAAACCCAAAAAAGATATCAAACATGTCCACGAAGGCAGCTTGGGGAATTTGTGTTTAGAAGAAATCAAGAAAAAAATGGAAAAGGTCCTGACCTAAAAAAATTCATCCGCTCTTTTCGCCAAGCTATAATGTAGCTCCATGAATTTTGCATAGCTTTTTAAGCTAAAATTACCGAACTTCACTTATCAGTTGCTAAAGAATCATTAAAACGATTTTTAGCTTATCGTTACCACCAATTTGAAAAAATGAACAAACTGACAAAATCTTTATTTCTAATACTCACTATATCAATTTTTACAAGCTGTGATTTCATTAATAACGCTTTTACTTACAAAGACACAACAGAAGGATTTGTAGAAACTCTCATAAAAGAAGATTATGAAAAAAGCCTCACCTATATGGCGACCGAACACGATGGATTTAAAAACACAAACCTTGACACATTAAAAAAAGGCTTATCCAATTTCAGAAAGTTAATTGTAAATAATTTTGGAACTGATTTGGACTACAAATTTATGACCGCTAATAAAACTTTTTCGACTGTCGAAGGAGAAAGTACAGCACCAAATACCACAAAAGCTCAAATCGAATTTTCCAACGACAAAGAATTTGGTGTTTTTGAGATAATTTTCGATGACAATTCTAATAAAATATACAACATTAAAACGCTTGACATAAAAGAATCAATTCCGAATATGACGATATTTTGGCTTTTTGGAGTATTAGCCATTTGTGTACCAATCTTCAATATTTGGATTATTAGAAAAATTAAAAAAAGTGACTTAAAGAAAAAGTGGTTGAAATATATTGCAGTAATATTTCTGAATGTTCCAGCGATATCTTATAGCGCAGTTTATGGACTTTCTTTTAGTTTATTAACTTTTCAAATACTATTCGGAATTAGTTTCTCATATATGGGATATTTAAGTTCGGCTTGGACTTTTGGCATACCACTAGGAGGACTATATTGGTTATGGAAATTGAATAAAAAAACGGAGACAGAAACAACTGAAAATGGAATAATAACGGAATAAAAACTGGTGGTAACAATGTATAACCGCAATTACGGCGGATTCGACTGCGTCCGAATCCACTCGAAATTGCTAAAGTCTGTGTTAAACCGAAAATAATCGCTAATTTAACCCGTAACTGACGGTTATACGAGGCCGATAAGTGTAACCATAGAATTCACCTCTTTAAGATTCTAATTCTTCCTTAATAAAGACTGATCAATTGGTGTTGCTCCCTATACTCATCAAGTTGCTCTAAGCCATCCAAATCTTCTAAAGAACTTTTCTTTTCCACCCAATGTCGCAGTTGATCTGTTCCATTAAGAATATCAATAGGCTCTAAGTGATGAATATATTCATAGGGCGGTTCCAACCATTTAAAATCAGTACCCAAGTGATGAAAAAGTTCCCTTAGCATCAATTGTCCTACCCGCCAGGGTTGAAAAGTTTCCTTGTCCGTAGCATGAATTTGAAAACCACCGCAAACCACATCAACATATTTATGAAAAGTAGGAAGAAATAAGATAGGTCTTACAGCAAAGCCTTTCAATCCAGAATGCATCATCGTTTTTTCTAAATGATCTGCAAAAAGTGAAAAGGGTTTGATTTTCGGATGTCCCATAATTTCCAAAGGTTGGGTGGTACCACGGCCTTCACTTAAATAAGTCCCCTCAAATATTACCGTTGCAGGAAAAACGAGGCAACTCTCTGCCCTTGCTATATTTGGAGAGGGCAATGCCCATGGAAGTCGAGTATCTGCAAAATACATCTCCCTTTCCCAGGCCTTCATTTGTATCACCCTAACATTTGCTTTCTCATTGGCCCATAACCTTTGGTGCATTAATCCAAGTTCCCCAATGGTAAGTCCATGCCTTACGGGTATGGGGTGCCTCCCTATAAAAGAAGCAAATGCAGTATCCAATACATTCCCTTCAAGTGTTTCACCATTAATTGGATTGGGGCGATCTAAAATAATTACTTCAATGTCCTTGTTTGCACATTTTTCCAACAAAAGTGTCAATGTATAGATATACGTATACATACGGCAGCCCACATCTTGTAGGTCCACAAAAAAATGATCTATTCCTTCCAACATTGCATCTGTTGGCACACGGGTTTCAGAATACAAAGAATACACAGGAATGTTGAAATAGGGATGTACGGTATGATCCGTCTCAATCATGTTATCCTGTGCGTCGGTAGAGAAACCATGTTGAGGTCCGAAAATCTTTTTAAAACGATCTCCAAAGATGGATTTAAAGATAAAGGTAGCGTGGGTGCATTTACTATCTATTGAAGCATTATGGCACAATAAGGCGACATTACCTTTGAACTGTTGTTGCAGTAATGTGTCTTTGGCAAGGATTTCAAGCCCAACAGCAACTTTTTGCATTTCATGTATTTAGAGGTGAATACTTGGTACCTCTAAGTTACTTAATCATCCCTAAATTAATGACCTCTTGTTCTGTTAAAGGACGCCAATGACCGCGTGGCAGGTCTTTCTTTGTTAATCCCGCAAAAATAACGCGGTCCAATTTGGTTACGGTATAGCCTAAATGCTCAAAAATACGGCGGACAATACGATTGCGCCCACTATGGATTTCGATGCCTATTTCTTTTTTGGGAGATCCTTGGATATAACTGATGTCATCTACTTTCACCAAACCGTCCTCTAATTCTAACCCTTCCTCTATTTTACGTAAATCTGATAGCGTTAAATTTTTATCTAGATGCGCGTGATAGATCTTGCGAACCCCATGTGTTGGGTGAGTCAACTTTTTGGTCATATCGCCATCGTTGGTAAATAGCAAAAGGCCTGTGGTATTTCTATCCAAACGACCAACTGGTAACAAACGTGAATTAGAAGCACTGGAAATGAGTTCCATTACCGTGCGTCTACCCTTTTCATCATTAGTGGTGGTGATAAAGTTTTTAGGCTTGTTAAGCAGTATGTATTCTTTCTTTTCCGGGTTCAGTTTTCGGCCATCAAAACGAACATCATCTGTCCGTTTTACTTTGTATCCCATTTCAGAAATCACCTTCCCGTTTACCGAGACATTGCCAGCGGCAATATAGGTATCTGCTTCCCTTCTGGAACATACGCCTGCATTTGCCACATACTTGTTCAACCGAATTTCATCCGGATTAGATGGTTTTTGTGGTGTTGTTTTCTTTCTGGGTGGTTTTCCTTTGGAAAATTGCTTTCTTTTATCGCTTCCTGCCGCTCTGTTGGAAGGTTTCCGCTCGCGGTTGTAGTCTGATTTCGCCATCAGTCATTAATTTTTTTGCAAAGGTAGTGCTTTTTGCCTCCTTAAGTCCACTTCGAAAGGCTCAGTGTGACAAGAGAAAAGGATTGGATTTTTATGATAAAATTTCCGAACTTCACTTATCAGCCGATATAGTTAATTGAAACTGACCATCTCTTAAACGTTGTGCGTCACTAAGAAAAAAACAAACTATTAATGGATTATCAAACATTTCAGCCTCATCCAGATTTAGAATACCTAATTAGCTGTTATTGGACTTTAGAAGTTCCTGCTGATAATGATTCGCAAAAACAGCGGATTGTTCCTGATGGCTGTATTGAGATGGCTTTTATTCTTGGTGATGACATAAAGCGATATACTTCGGAAGATGAATTTATCCTACAACCTCGTGCAATGGTACTTGGACAAACCATTGAACCATTTTATATCGAACCAACAGGTTATGTGAATACATTTGCAATCCGATTTTACCCCTACGGATTTGCCAATTTCGTAACTGAACCAATTAAAAACTTAGCTAATAAAGAAACACCATTAGCATTATTGTTTGAAGAAAAAATCGCCAAGGAACTAGAGCAAAAAATAATCCGAGCAAAGGATGTTAAAGAACGAATAGAAATCATAGAAGGATTTCTTCTAGAAAGGTTAAACGACAAGTCGACTGTTGAGAATATTGTGAAAACAACCGTTAACGCCCTTTTATCTACAAACGGAAACGCACCGATAAAAGCGATTCTTAAAGATGACTTGTCCAAAAGAAGACAGCTTGAGAGAAAGTTTGAAAAACAAATTGGAGTTAGCCCAAAACAGTTAGGCAAAGTCATTCGACTACAAACCGCATTAAAAATGTTACTTAATAAAGAAGGGGAAAGCTTGACTAATATTGCTTATGAAAGCGAATATTATGACCAAGCACACTTCATTAAAGATTTTAAGGAGTTTACAGGGACGAACCCGAAGGAATTTTTAGGAAATGAAAACATGACGCTTTCCGCTCTTTTCTACAAATAGACTGAGTGTCGCATTTTTACAATTTCAACTTTCAAGATTAATTTAATTTTAAACAGAAAAAATGAATAGAATTGTACTAAGCACTACTGTAATACTTGCCTTGAACCTTATGGCTTGTAACAATCAAAATAAATCAAATCCGGAAATACAAAAAGTAGATTCTAGTCAAGAGCAAAAAACTAATGATATGAAAAGTTTTATTTCCCTTTTTGAAATTCCGGCAACGGATATTTCACGAGCAGTCAATTTTTATCAAACAATTTTGGGTATTAACATTGAGAAAATGGAAATGCCAGGAATGGAAATGGGAATATTTCCATACGAAGGACAAATGGTTACAGGAGTTATCATGAAAGGAGAAGGATACGAACCTTCAGCAAATGGTGTGGCCATATATCTTAATGGTGGAGATAATCTTCAACATATTCTTGATAAGGTCGAAAAAAATGGAGGAAAAGTCATTGTCCCAAAAACCGCTCACGCAGATGAAAGTGGATTTTTTGCTTTGTTTTTAGATACGGAAGGAAATAAACTTGGTCTAAATTCCCCAAACTAAACGGAGGAAAAAGCGAACGCACAACAATGTATAAAAGCCTTCACCTTGAAAATCTTTCAGCAAACTCAGGATGACAAAAAAATTAATCTTTAAAGTCTACCGTAGATTGTCTTTCTCTGTTTATATGTAATTTGGTTACATCTGGTCTTGAGTAGTGCCCAACAGGGTCGAAATTTTGTCTTTCTTCATATACTCGATTAAAATCCAATGTCTCATAGATTAATCCTTCAGAACCTACAATTGGTTCAATAATCCATTCCCCATCGGGTCCCGCAATTGCAGAACCCCCATCAGCAAGAATATTTGGAGCTTTTCCCAAAATTTTGTCCAAATGTGGTGTGTCTTTTGGAAAATCTGACACCTTCATTAATGAAGAAACCGAAATCACAAAACTCCTAGATTCTCGAGCTACGAACCTAGTAATGTCTTTGGTATTATGAAGTCCTCCCGGCCAAACAGCCACATGTAGATTTTCTCCTTGACCGTATAAGGCAGCACGCGGTAAAGGCATCCAATTCTCCCAACAGTTGAGGCCACCAACCGTGAATTGTTTTAATGGATGTACTTGTAGTCCATTACCATCTCCAGGGGCCCATGTAAGGCGTTCATCATAGGTAGGTTGTAATTTGCGATGCACAGATTTTATCTCCCCATTTTGATTTATATATACCAAAGAGCAATATAAGCTATGACCACCACGATCTTTGGCTCGCTCCATCATTCCTAAATATATTGCCATCTTATTTTCACGGGCCAATTTGCAAATTGCATCCAATTCGCCAGCTTCAATCTGAATGGAATTTCTAGTATAATGGGCGTGTAATTCTTTGTTGACCTTTAAGTCCCATGCTGCCCCTTCAGTATGAGCTAACCAAAAAGGGTATCCAGGCAAAAATGCTTCGCCAAAAACAATCAATTCGGCTTTCTCCTTAGCTGCCTCTTGTATTGTATTTTCAATTTTTTCTAAAGTTGCTTGTTTATTCAACCAAACTGGGGCAATTTGTGCCATTGCCACTTTTAATAGATTTTCCATTATAAAATCCGATTTAGAACCAAATCAACATCAATTAATAAAATACTAAAAACCCCTGCAACAATGATGAATTTTAAAATATTGTGCAACCAAACATAATGCTTTTTCCCTGTGGCTTTCCATAACAAAATGATAAAAAGCCCTAACAGTACAATACAGCCCAAAAAATACACGTACATATAACCCACATCAAAAATATTGATCAATAAAAGTGAAGGAACCAGGGTTAAAACTATTAATAGACCAATAAGTACTTTTGAAACCTTGGCCCCATAGATTATTGGTATGGTTCTATAATTCTGGGCCATATCTCCGGCCATATTTTCTAAATCTTTGATCATTTCTCGAGCCAAAATCAATAAAAACAGAAAAAGAGCATGCACAAAAATTACCGTCTCAAAATTTCCGTAATACACGAAAACAACAAAAAATGGCGTGATGGCCAATGAGGCCGATACCAGATTACCAATAAAAGGAACACGTTTTAGTTTGTGGGAATACAGCCAAATCCCGAAAATATAGGACGAAAAAAACATTACGGCCCTAAACGAAATATAACTTGCCGCTAAAACCGCCAGAAAATTAAGGATGAAGTAGGTCGTTAATTTAAACCGTTGACTTACCAGTCTATCTAGCATGGTTTTTGTTGGTTTATTGATCAAGTCCTTTTCCGCATCGTAAAAATTATTAATAATATATCCGCTGGCAATTACCAAGGCGGAAGCCGTTACGATAAGAAAGAGATTGATATCCAAAACCATATCTCTTAGGGGTAAATTTGGAGATAAGATATAAATGGAAGCTAAATATTGAGCAAGTGTAATAACCAAAATGTTATACCCTCGAACAACAGAAAATAAACTCAATAGCTTAAACAGCAGGAGTTTATTTTTTCTATTAAGCATTTGATTGTTTTAGAAGTTGTAGACCACTTCCAAATTGTGTCCCTTGAGTGCTTTTTTGGCCCTATCAAAATCTTGTGTAAAGCCTAAAATATAACCACCACCACCTGAACCGCAAAGCTTTAAGTAGTAATCGTTGGTCTCTATACCTTGTTGCCAAAGCTGGTGGAACTTAGATGGAATCATGGGCTTGAAATTGTCAAAGACAACATGGGAAAGTTGCTTTAGGTTCCCAAAAAGTGATTTCATGTTTCCGTTTAAAAAGTCCTCAACACAGGCATCCGTATGCTTGATGAATTGATTCTTGATCATACTACGAAATCCTTCTTGCTTCATTTTTTCCATGAAAATCTGTACCATAGGTGCAGTCTCCCCTGTAATTCCACTATCCAATAAAAAAACCGCTCCCTTACCTTCTTTATTTTGCGAAGGGATACTGGTAGATTCTATATTATCCTTAGAGTTAATAAGAATTGGTAAACTTAAGTAGCTATTCAATGGATCAAGTCCAGAAGATTTTCCATGAAAGAAAGACTCCATCTTTCCAAAAATCTCTTTTAACTTCAGTAATTTCTCTCTAGTTAAATTCTCAAGAACTGTAATCTTATCTGTAGCATATTTGTCGTAAATGGCTGCTACCAAAGCACCGCTGCTACCTATACCGTAACCTTGGGGGATAGAACTGTCAAAGTACATGCCGCTTGCGACATCATTTTCCAATGCTTCCAAATTAAAAGAAACCAAACCTTGTTCTTCTCTTTCCAGTTTTGAAAGATAGTTAACGTAAGCCTTCAAACTTTCGTTTGACTTTTCAGCTAAATCAGATGGATTTTCATCTGTCTTTAAGGCGCCTTTAAAAAAATTATAGGGAATGGAAAGACCTTTGGAGTCTTTGATAATTCCATACTCTCCAAAAAGTAGAATTTTAGAATAAAATAGAGGTCCTTTCATTGATAGATAATATCTTACAAATTTAACATTAATTATTTTATCAAAAAAAACCTCAAATTATTTACAAGTTATGGGTAATTTAAAAAAAGTATATAATTTGATAAACTAATTATCAAGCCAAATGAAATTCATTATTACTCCATTATCCATTTTAAAAAAGTTGCTAATTCTTATAGGAATTTTGTTATTGGGTAATATTATTAGTTTGATAATTAAATTCAATACTGACAGTAGATATATAACCAAGTTTTTTGATTTTAATAGAGAAGGCAATCTTCCAGCTGTTTATTCCTCTATGACAATTTTTTTCTGTGCATTTCTACTTTATTATATTTCTAGAAGTCTTACTAATAATTCCAAAACTAAAAAAACATCCTGGTTTATACTTGCTCTAATCTTTCTCTTCTTGGGATTTGACGAATTACTCTCTTTTCATGAGGTTCTAATATCTATTGTGAAAAAATATGTGAATGTAGGGGGTTATCTATACTTTGCATGGGTAATTCCATATGGCATTGCAATAATCTTTCTTGGAATTATTTACATTCGATTTCTTTTAAATCTTCCAAAAAAAATACGTCTTATATTCATTCTATCCGCTATTTTATTCGTCGGGGGGGCCATGGGAATTGAACTTATTGAAGGAAACCATGCCGAAATCCATGGATACCATACTCTTCAGTTTGCTATAATGTATACTATGGAAGAACTTCTTGAAATGTTAGGAATTGCATTATTTATTTATGGCTTACTTACTTATATTTCAAATTTTACAAATTCGAAAACTCTGAAAGTTAAGGTAATCTCAGACATTCTAAAATTGAAAAGTGAAAATTTGTAATTTATTTTGACATTGCCCCCTGCCCTATCTTATCGCAGATATAATGACCATTTTCGCAATGCACAACCAATTCATCCTGAATAAATTGGATTGCTTTTTCCTTTACAGATTCTGGATATAACACATGTACATTTGCACCTGCATCCAAGGTAAAGCAGATGGGTACTTTGGTTGCTTCCCTAAAAGCCCAAATTTTATTGATGATTTCCAACGTATCTGGTTTCATCAAAACGAAGTAGGGCATACTGGTCATCATCATAGCATGCAATGTCAATGCTTCACTTTCAACAATCTTTATAAAGTCATCCAAATTACCAGATTCAAAGACTTTTTTAAGCTTGTCCAAATTCTCATGTGCCTGGGTAAAACGTCTTTCCGCATAAGGGTGGTCGTGCATTAAATCATGACCAAGGGAGCTGCTAACTTGTTTTTGCCCCTTGTGTACCAACAAAATACTATCATGAAAGTTTTTGAAAATGGCGTTCACTTCAAATGGATAATTGATTCCATACAGATTAGAACTTTCAGAAATACCTGCATACTCTCCCCACTGAATTAAATCACCTTCAATACTTCTACAAGCACTTCCAGAGCCCAAACGTGCTAAGAAAGATGCTTTTTTCTTGAAAAAAGTATCTGTAATATCTCTATTTATAGTCCTTTCAATCTCTACTAAACATAGCGCCAAAGCTGCCATTCCACTGGCAGAAGAAGCAATACCACTACTATGCGGAAAAGAGTTTGAGGTTTCAATTTTAAAGTGATAGGCTTTTAAAAACGGTAGATAGGCTTCAATTCGTTCAAAAAAGGTTAGAATTTTGGGTTTAAAATCCTCTTTAGGCTTCCCTTCAAAAAACAAATCAAAAGACAATTGTGATATATCCTCCTTTTTAGTATAGGAAACAGATGTTGTTGTCGCACAAGCATCCAGCGTAAAACTGATTGAAGGGTTTGCCGGAATCTGATTTGCTTTTTTACCCCAATACTTGACCAAAGCAATATTACTGGGTGCTTTCCAAGTCACTTTTCCTTTTGCAGGCAAATTAGTATATGGATTGGGTAGAAAGTCTTTTTCTGTCATTAGAAAAATATTTGGGCAAATATAAAAGATGCAAGGCGCTTGAAAGGATATGGGTACAAATAAATTCTTATTTTAGGGGGAATCGTGCCAATCATGAAAAAAAAGGTTGTTTACATCCTAATTGCCGTTACAGTTTGTCTTTTAATAGGTTTTCTATCCAGCTTTGCTACACAAAGCTCGGTAAATGATTGGTATCTTACTTTGAACAAACCAAATTTTAATCCCCCCAATTGGATTTTTGCACCGGTATGGACATCGTTATACATATTAATGGGTATCGCCGCAGGAATAGTTTGGTCTAAAGGTTTTCATCATATCTGGGTAAAAACCGCTCTTTATCACTTTGGTTTTCAACTTCTTTTTAATGCCCTTTGGAGTATTGTTTTCTTTGGATTTAAAAGTCCATCATGGGCGCTTTTGGTGATTCTTCTTCTTTTAACTTTAATCATTTTAACCATAAAGTGGTTTAAAGTTGTAAGTAAAACAGCTGCCTTTTTGCTTATTCCTTATTTGCTTTGGGTTCTCTTTGCCTCTCTGCTTAATTATAAAATCTGGGAATTGAACTAATTTTTCAGATTCAAGAAACTCAATATTAAGAGTCTTTTGTCATTTCAATCAACTTTTGCATCGTCTTTAAATTGCGTGTTGTAGCCTGT
This sequence comes from Allomuricauda sp. R78024, assembly GCF_044596045.1. Lineage (NCBI taxonomy): Bacteria > Pseudomonadati > Bacteroidota > Flavobacteriia > Flavobacteriales > Flavobacteriaceae > Allomuricauda > Allomuricauda sp. R78024. The sequence continues at coordinate 1,144,118 of NZ_CP138995.1, read as the reverse complement.
ACTTTTAGCTTTCTTTCTACAAGATTATTGTTGAGTTTAGCATTTCCATATCCGTTTTTGCAACATAAATAAACACATGCATTTGTTATACTAAAATCCTCATTAACAAAATTTACTTCATTGAATTCATCAACCAAACTCTGTACTGGAGGGTTTTTAAGTAACACAAAGTATAATCTGTTTTCTTCCACTTCATCCGCAAACGGATTCGCTGTTAAAATCATTTCCAGTTGACTACTGATTTTCACCAATACAGGCACTTCAAAAGCAAAATCGTTTAAAATTGCATTATGAATTTTATCTTGAAGCATATCAGTTTCAATAATCTCGCTATCAAAAACAATATTCCCACTTTGAATATAGGTTTTTACATTTTGTAGTCCACTGTTTTCCAGAGTCTGCTTTAAATCGGCCATTTTAATTTTCTTTTGGCCGCTTACATTGATTCCTCTCAAGAGCGCTATGTATCTTTTCATAATTTATAATCTTGACGAATAAAACTACTCCGATTTATTTTAGTAAATTCAAACGCATTAAATTAATCTAAATGAATCAATATATCCTTGCCTTAGATCAAGGCACAACCAGTTCTAGAGCCGTAGTTTTTGATAAAAAGGGGACCATAATCTCTGTAGCACAAAAAGAATTCACCCAAATTTTTCCAAAACCAGGATGGGTAGAGCATGACGCTAATGAAATATGGGCAACCCAAGCCGGAATGGCAGCTGAGGCCGTAAGCATAAAAGGTATAAAAGGTGAGCAATTGGCTGCCATAGGAATTACAAATCAGCGTGAGACTGTTGTTGTTTGGGACAGAAATACCGGTGAACCTATTTACAATGCCATTGTTTGGCAAGATAAGCGAACCTCTGAATACTGTGATGAACTAAAAAGCCAAGGGAAATCTGAAATGATCCGTGAAAAAACTGGCTTGGTCATTGATTCCTACTTCTCTGGCACAAAGGTAAAATGGATTCTGGATAATGTAGAAGGAGCCAGAGAAAAAGCAGAAGCAGGTGATTTAGTGCTGGGAACTATTGATACATGGCTTATTTGGAAGATGACAGAAGGAAAGCTTCATATTACCGATGTTACAAACGCTTGTCGTTCTTTAATATTCAACATCAACACAATGGAGTGGGATGATGAACTTTTAGAGCTTTTAACCATTCCAAAAAGTATGCTGCCGGAAGTAAAACAATCCAGTGAAGTTTATGGCCATACAAGTCCAAACTTCTTTGCTGCCAAAATTCCTATAGCGGGTATTGCAGGAGATCAGCAAGCTGCTTTATTTGGTCAAATGTGCACCAAGCAAGGTATGGTAAAAAACACCTATGGCACAGGTTGCTTTATGCTTATGAACATTGGTGATAAACCAATTGTTTCCAAAAACAATTTGCTCACTACTGTAGCGTGGAAAATAAACGGGAAGACCACCTATGCACTCGAAGGAAGTATTTTTATAGCGGGCGCTGTGGTACAGTGGCTACGTGACAGTTTAAAAATTATAAAAACTTCTTCTGAAGTGGAACAACTGGCCAGTTCAGTAGATAGCTCAGAAGGTGTTTATTTTGTCCCTGCATTTGCTGGATTAGGTGCTCCACACTGGAACCAATATGCCCAAGGAACTATTTTTGGATTGACAAGAGGAAGCACTGATGCCCACATTGCGCGAGCAGCCTTGGAATCCATTGCATACCAGACCATGGACATTTTAAAAGCCATGGAAGCAGATTCTGGAATTTCCATTAAAGAATTAAGAGTTGATGGAGGAGCGACCGTCAACAATATGCTTATGCAATTTCAATCTGATGTCTTGAACACCGTAACGGTACGTCCTAAAATTGTGGAAACAACCGTTATGGGTGCTGCATACTTAGCTGGATTGGCAGTTGGTTATTGGGAAAGTCCGGAGGAAATTCAAGATATATGGCAAACAGATGTACACTTTAATCCATCTACAGAAAGAGAACCCATTGAAAAAGGCATTCAAGGGTGGTACAGAGCCATTAAAGCGTTGGAATTTTGGACAGGAGAATCTTAAAATAGTTGAAACTAATAACCTTTAACCAAAACCTATCATGACTCCTTTTATCGCTGAGATTATTGGCACATTCCTTTTGATTCTATTGGGTTGTGGCGTAAACGCAAATGTTTCTTTACAAAAAACCTATGGAAGTGGCTCTGGTTGGATTGTGATTACAACGGGGTGGGCTTTCGCAGTATATACCGGTGTTGTAGTCGCTGGACCCCATAGCGGAGCTCATCTAAACCCAGCAGTCACTATTGGTTTGGCGTTGGCAGGAGAATTTTCAATTTATGATGTTCCCAACTATATTTTAGCTCAATTTATTGGCGCTATGCTTGGAGCTTTCTTTGTTTGGTTAATGAACAAAGACCATTTTGATGCCACAGAGGATGGAAATAGCAAAAGAGGTGTTTTTTGCAACGCTCCTGCAATACCAAATACTTTTTTAAATCTTTTGACAGAAATTTTAGGAACTTTTGTGCTGGTGTTTTCAGTACTGTACTTTACTGATGCTGTTGCAACTAAGGACAATAGTATTATTGGTTTAGGTTCTTTGGGCGCTTTACCTGTTGCTCTTATTGTTTGGGGAATTGGTTTGTCTTTAGGGGGCACCACTGGCTATGCTATTAATCCCGCTCGCGATTTGGGACCTCGAATAGTACATGCTTTAGTTCCTATTAAAAATAAGGGGTCAAATGGTTGGAGGTATTCTTGGATTCCGGTTGTAGGTCCAATACTAGGTGCTGCATTGGCTGCAGGAATTGCCATGTTTTTGCACTAAATTATCCAGAAGCAATAGCTTTAGCTGCTATGTAAGCCCCAGTCCAGGCATTTTGAAAATTAAAGCCTCCAGTTATGGCATCCACATTGATGATTTCTCCAGCAAAATATAGGTTCGGATGTATTTTGCTTTCAAAGGTTTTAAAGTTGATTTCCTTTAAATTTACTCCGCCCGCTGTAACAAATTCTTCTTTAAAAGTACTTTTCCCCTCAACTCTAAAAGAGCATGCAGTTAGTTGTTTTGCTAGGTTTTGAAGTTTTTCTTTGGTAAGCTCTGCCCATTTCAAATCCCCTTCAATTCCAGAAGCTTTTACCAAATTCACCCATAGTCTTCGAGGAATATCGGTAGCGTTGGTGCGTAAAACTGTTTTTTTTGCTTCAACCTCCTTTATTTCTCTCAACAAAAGTTCCATAGAACCTGTTGTGTATTCAGGTGTCCAATTAATATTCACTCTAAAGACATAATGATAATCATGCAAAATATTGGCTCCCCATGCGGAGAGCTTCAAAATGGCAGGGCCGCTCAATCCCCAATGCGTTATTAAGACAGGGCCCTCAGCTTGAAGGACAGGTTCTTCTTTTGGAACACTTTTTAGCTTAACGCCAATTTTGGATGAAAAGATTTTTTTTGGCGGAACTTCTACAGTTGCGAAGGTGCTTACTCCTTGAATTCCAGAGATTCGTTCATCATTGATATTAAAAGTAAACAAAGACGGAACTGGAGAAATCACTTTATGTCCAAATGCTTCCAACTGTTTCCAAATTTTTGGATTGCTCCCTGTAGCCAATAACAGCTTTTTACATTGGTAATGTTTGTTCATTGTTGTTATCTGCCATCCTTCTCCATTTTCGTTTTTGCCAAATTGTTTTACAGAACTATTTTTAAGAACCTTAACCCCTAGCTGTTCTGCTTCACCAACAAGACAATCAATAATGGATTGTGAAGAATTGCTTTGTGGAAAAACCCTTCCGTCCGATTCTATTTTTAATGGAACTCCCCTTTCTTCAAAAAAAGACATTACATCCCCGGGAGCATAGGTATGGAAAGGTCCCAAAAGTTCTTTTTGCCCTCTAGGGTAATTGGTGACCAAATCATGCGCAGAAAATTCTCCATGGGTAACGTTACATCGACCACCTCCAGAAACTTTAACCTTAGAAAGCACGGTTTTACCCCTTTCAAAAATGGCGACTTTTAGATGTGGAGCCTGTTCAGCAACTTGAATCGCAGCATAAAACCCGGCAGCACCACCTCCAACAATAACAACATCAAACATTAATTTACCCGTTCAGGATAATTTGTGATAATTCCATCCACTCCATAATCCTTCATTTTTTGAATATCTTCAGGTTCATTAACGGTCCATGTGTAGATTCTAAATCCTTCTTCTTGAATTTTAGCTGTATTTTCTTCATTCAATGTTTTATAGTTGGGATTTATGGCAACAGCATTTAGTTCTTTGGCTACAGTAATCGCTTCTAAAGGATCTTCTTCTGTTAAAACAGCAATTTGAACATCCTTATTAAGCTCCCGCATTTTTCTCAGCTCATCCCATTTAAAACTTGAAATGATGAAGTTTTCAGGAGACCATCCCCTATCTCTTATATACACATTGGTAATAAAGTTTACTCTATCTGCAGTGTTAGATCCTTTAAGTTCAATGTTAAGTGCTACCTTATTATCTATAAGCTTTAGCACATCCTGTAGCATTGGGATTTTATGGTTTCCGTCTAAAATAAGTTGCTTAAGGTCTACTATGTTGTAATCTTCTATTTTACCGCCACTATTTGAAAGTCTTTCCACGCGTTCATCATGAAATACAACAGTTTCCCCACTATAGATTTGGAATACATCTATTTCAATCATATCCACTCCTAAATCCATTGCTTTTTGGACTGATGCCAAGGTATTTTCAGTTTCATGTCCCATGGCACCCCTATGCCCAATAACCAAAGGTTTAGAATCCATCATATCACAACTATTAAATAACAAAACAGCAATCAATGCTAAGGGTAAGCTTTTTTTCATTTTGATTCATTTGTACCACTAAAAATACAACATGAAATTGAAATTGCCAGCGTTAAAATAGATGCAACTATATCAGTAAAAACACTTTATAGAAGAGATATTCTCATAATAAGGTATAAATTTTTATCAATTTGTTAAATTTTATTTAATACTTTTATCACATTATTAACCAATAAACAAACCAACATGTTTTCAAAATCTAATTTATTAGCGACACTTGCCGCTTTCGTAACAATGTTTTTGTTAGGATACGGAATTTGGGAGTTTTTACTAGCCGATTTTTATGAGACACATACCCTTAAGAATTTTTTGAATGAAGATATGAATATGGGGTTAATTGCTGGAGGTAATGTAATCATGGCTTTCGTATTAAGCTCAGTGTATAGCAAATGGGCTAGAGGGCATCACAGTGCTAAAGAAGGTTTTCAGTTTGGTGCATGGATTGGCGTCTTTACTGGACTTGGCATGGGTATATTAAACCATGCTGTTATGGGACTTATGGATATGACCGGAACTTTGGTTGATGCAGTTGTGCAGATTGTTTTCTATGGAATCATTGGAATGGTGATAGGATTGGTGTACCAAAAAACTGCACCAAAAGCTTAAAGGAAATTAACCGACCTTGAACTTAAGCGGATTGTTATGCAATCCGCTTTTTTTATTCATTAACCCTAAAAATAAAAGACTCAAGAGGTTGAAGCTCGACTTCAACTTTTCCTTGTCCATTTTTCACGAAAAGGGCTTTATCTATTTCTCCGTATAGCTCTTCTTTTAAATCATATTCTTGATTCTTCAAATTCCATTTAGTGATAATCTCTTCAGGAATTTTTAATTCAAAAGCATAGCTTTTTTCAACATCAAAGTTTGATACTATTATCAATTTTTCATCATTGGACCATCTAACGTATGAAAGTACTCTATGGTCATAATTCTCCGTATGGTTTTTGTTAAAAAAATGGATTTCTTGATACTCGCCCATCAAGGCATCACTCTCAATGGTGAAGTTCAACAAGCGTTTGTAAAAATCTCGAAGTTCCTGTTCACTATCAGTTAGTTGACCTCCATCAAACTTTTTATTGTTCATCCATCGTTGATGGTTGGGCACTCCTATATAATCAAAAATTGAAGTACGTGTGGGGCTACCAAACCCGGCATCTTCTGCTCCAGGTTCACCTACGTCTTGACCAAAATAAATCATGGTTGGCGACGTACTCAGTGTTGCAGAAACTACCATAGCAGGTTTTGCCAGCTCCGCACTGCCTACAAAGTCTGGACTAGCAATACGCTGTTCATCATGGTTTTCCAAAAAATGGAGCATATGATGTTCTATATCTGCCATTCCTTTTTGGACAACCGGAATATGATCTGTCCAACCATAACCTTTCATAATGTGTTTTATGCTATCGTAAAGCTCAACCTTATCGTACAAATAATCCATTTTCCCTTTATGGATATAATCCCTATAAAGGTCTGGGTTGTAGACCTCAGCCAATAAAAAAGCTTCAGGGTTTTTCATTTTGATGTTGGAATTCAAATAGCTCCAAAATTCCACCGGCACCATCTCGGCCATATCAAAACGAAAACCATCCACTCCAAAGTCCAGCCAATACAGGGCTATATCTCTAAACTTATTCCATGAATCGGGAACTGTTTTGGTACTCCAAAACTCAAAATGAGCCTTGTAATCCTTTGCATCAAACCCTTCTGGTAATTCTTCAAAATCCTTTGTACCATCTGGTCTTATGCCATAGTTTACTTTTACGGTTTCGTACCAATCATTGAAATGAGGTTGCGCTAATCGCGAACCATTGCCGGTCCATTTTGCCGGATGTTCCTTAAACTTAGCGTCTGAAAGCCTATTTTCTTCTCCACCAAGTGGAAGATATGCATCTTGCCATTCTGGAACCTTGAATTCCGTTTCTGGGATATAATAGAAATTGTTGTTAACATGGTACTCCAAGGAAACATCGTCGTTTGCCCCAAAATCCGAGACTCCATCGGGATTGGTTAGTCCTTCATAATTTCTGGCCACATGATTGGGTACAATATCGATAATGACCTTCATCTTTGCCTTATGCGTTCTTTGTATCAATACCTTAAATTCCTCCAATCTTTTGGAAGGGTCAACAGCCAAGTCTGGATTTACATTATAATAATCTTTAACAGCATAGGGAGATCCCGCGCGACCTTTGACCACATCTGGATCATCATTTGAAATTCCGTAAGCAGAATAATCATTGATCAATGCATGATGGGGAACGCCAGTATACCAAACATGGGTTATTCCCAAATCCTTGATTTCTGACAGTGCTTTATCTGTAAAATCAGCAAACTTCCCAACTCCATTTTCTTCAATGGTACCCCAAGGTTTATTGGTGTTGTTCGTATTTCCAAAAAGTCTGGTAAAAACCTGATAAACTACAGCTTTCTTTTTCATTGTGGGTTGAACTGATTTTTTTTCAACTTTCTGTTCGCATGAATGCAATATCCCCATGATTGCCAAAAAGGCAATGTAGAGATTCCTTTTCATGCCTGAACACTTTTTCCAGGAGTCAATATCAATGGTTTATCATTTACCTGAATCGTCAAATCCTTGTCTCCTGTTACTTCAAAATTTGCTTGTTTTTCTGAAACTGTAATGGTGATTATTTGGTTTCTGAAATTAACTTTAAAAGAATACGATTTCCATTGTGTTGGTATCTGTGGAGTAAAATGAAGCTGATCGTTCAACACTCGCATGCCACCAAAACCTTCTACAATGCTCATCCATGTCCCAGCCATGGATGTTATATGTAGACCTTCTTCCACTTCTTTGTTATAATCATCCAAGTCTAATCTTGAGGTTCTTAGATAAAAAGTGTAGGCTTGTTCCATTCTGCCCAGTTTTGCTGCCTGTATGCTGTGCACGCAAGGTGACAGAGAAGACTCATGAATGGTAAATGGCTCGTAAAAGTCAAAATGTTTCTCTAGCGCTTCTGAGCTGAAATGGTCTTCAAAAAAATAGAACCCCTGTAATACATCAGCTTGTTTTATATAAGGAGACCGCAAAATCCTATCCCAACTCCACTTTTGGTTGATCGGTCTATTTGATTTATCTAAATCCTCAACCTTAATCAACTCTTTATCTAAAAAGCCATCTTGCTGCAAGAACACTTCATGCTTTTCAGAATATGGAAAGTACATGTTGTTGACTACCTTTGCCCAACCTTCTGTTTCTGAAGAAGTCAGACTTGTTTTAGAAACAATTCTTTTATAGTCTTCTGGGTACTCATCCTTAACTACTTCCAATTGCTCCAAGGCATAATCTATACACCATTTGGCCAAATAGTTTGTGTACCAATTGTTGTTGACATTGTTTTCATATTCATTGGGGCCTGTAATGCCCAGCATCACATACTTTTGTTTATCCTGAGAAAAATTGACCCTCTGTTGCCAAAATCTTGCGATACCAATCAAAACTTCCAATCCCATTTTTGGGATGTAACTGTAATCTCCCGTAAATCTGTGGTAATTGAAGATAGCAAATGAAATAGCTCCATTCCGATGGATTTCCTCAAAGGTGATTTCCCATTCGTTATGGCATTCTTCTCCGTTCATGGTTACCATTGGGTAAAGTGCCGCTCCATTGGTAAAGCCTAATTTTTGAGCATTCTCAATGGCTTTTTCTAAATGATTGTAGCGATACTCCAACAAGCTCCATGCTACTTCTTGATTTTTGGTGGCCATATAAAAAGGAAGGCAATAGGCTTCTGTATCCCAATAAGTGCTTCCGCCATACTTCTCTCCTGTAAACCCCTTTGGACCAATATTCAATCGAGAATCTTTTCCTAAGTAAGTCTGGTTTAATTGAAAAATATTAAAACGGATACCTTGTTGTGCTTTTACATCACCTTCTATAGTGATATCGCTCATTTCCCAAATATTGGCCCAAGCTTCTTTTTGTTTTTCCAAAAGTGCATCAAAGCCCATGGCCGTTGCTTGATCTATGACTGTATTGGCTACATTTATTAATTCTGAAGTTTCATTATTTCTAGAAACCGTGTACCCTCCAAATTTTGTCAAAGAAATTTTTTCTCCTCGGGAAACTTTTTTTTCAAATTCAAGACCAATGAAAGAATCTGTTTTATCTCCCAATTGTGCAGGTATTGAAACTCCATTGAATTCTGCATTTGCATGCATAAAGGTGCAGGTTGCAAAATTGGTTTTCATCGTATGGGCCTCTATATAAGCTCTATCTTTATCGAAGTCCACACTAGTGGTATTCCAAAACTTATCATCCCAGTTGCTATCTTCATTGGTGATACCACTATCCAAATAAGGAACTAACTTCACTTTGGCGTTAGAATTTAGTAGTGCCAACTCCATTTTTATAGCTCCAACTTCATCAACATCCAAGCTTAAAAAACGAGTGATTTTTGCATCGACTTCAATATTGTTAGATAGCTTGGCTTGAAAGCTTCGTTGATACCAACCTTCTTTCATGTTAAGCTCTCTTTTGAAATTGGAAACACTTGCGCAAGTGTTCAAATCCAGAGAAACTCCGTCAATAAAAACATTGATTCCAATCCAATTTGGAGCGTTCAGTACTTTGGCAAAGTATTCTGGGTATCCATTTTTCCACCAGCCCACTCTAGTCTTATCGGGATAGTATACCCCAGCTATGTAGCTCCCCTGAAAAGTTTCTCCCGAGTATTCTTCTTCAAAATTAGCACGTTGCCCCATGGCCCCATTTCCTATACTGAAAAGGCTTTCGGAGGATTTGACTTGTTCTTTATCAAAACCTTCCTCTATAATGGACCAAGGGTCCGATTTTATATAATCTTGATTCATTGAAAAAAAGTAAAACTTGGTGAGTAATTTTAGATATCCCCTTTCCCTGTAAAGGTTTTGACAAATTTAGTTAATTGTAGAATCCCTGATTACCAATGTAGGTTCCAAAATTTTAGTGTGGAACGTTTCCTCTTCATTTTCGCTTTCCACTTTATCAATTAACATTTGTGCTGAAATCTCACCCATTTTTTCGCCATGTTGGGCAACAACGGTAAGACTAGGGTTTGCATATTTGGAAAGCAATCCATCAGTAAAGCCAATAAATGATATGTCTTTGGGAATGTTAAGTCCTTTTTCTTGGACCAATTTCATACTAAAGACCGTGAATATTTCATTTACACAAAGGACAGCGTCTACCTCATGTGTATCAAAAAAATCTCCGATGCTTTTCTCATCCATTTCCATTGATGACAGTTTCAATATTCTTGATTCATCTACATCTAGGGCGCTTTCGGAAAGGGCTTTTCTATAGCCTTCAGTTCTTGCCTTGCTTACGCTTAAATAATCATCCGTGGTAATCAATGCTATTTTTTTTCTTCCTTGTTCTATTAGCTTTTTAGTAGCCAGATATGCGCCCAGCTGATCATCAATAATTACCTTATCGCAATTAACTTCATTTGTAATACGATCAAAGAGTACAACAGGTATTCCCTGCTCGGTAACTTCTTTTAAATGATTATAATCCCCTTTTTGCTGTGTTTCAGAAGATAAAGACATTATAAAACCATCAATACTGCCATTTGCAAGCATTTCCATATTAATGACTTCTTTATCAAAGGATTCTTCTGAAAGACATACAATAACATTGTAGCCTTTAGCATTTGCGTATTTCTCAATGCCTCTAATCACGGTAGTAAAAAAGTGATGTACAATTGCAGGGATAACCACACCTATATTTTTAGTCCTTTTGTTCTTAAGACTTATGGCGATGTTGTTTGGTTTGTAGTTATACAATTTGGCAAATGCCTGAATTTTTTCTTTTGTATCCCTACTTATCTCTTCGCTGTTCTTTAAAGCCTTAGAAACAGTAGAAATAGAGACCTCAAGTTCTCTGGCGATATCCTTTAATGTAATCTTTGCTTTCAAGTATGTTGAAGATTTAGTCTAGTTAATTTGGCTATGGAAATTACTCAATAAAGACAAGCAAGTTATTCAAATGAATCTTTTTAACAAAAACTACCTTAAAGTTTACAAAAACTCTTATAAAGAAGTTAACCTTCCCTAAAAAATAAAAATAGTATATTAGTCCATATATTGTGAATTTCATCAATTCTTGATGAATATATTGTGATTTAAATAAATTAACTCTTTTAGTTTTGTCAACCTTTCACAATTCAAAGTTATCAACACGAAACCGTTTTCGTTTGATCTTGCACTATACTTAAATTTAGATTAACACTTTTTTTATATATGTTTAACACTTGAATTAAAATTAACTAAACTTAAAATTAATTATTTATGAAGATTACGCTACTAAAAAGCTTTTTGCTATTGGGTGCATTCGTGTGCTTTGGTTTAGCGAAGGCTCAGACAGTATCTGGTACTGTTTCGGATGCAAACGGTCCCTTACCAGGAGCTAGTGTTGTTGTCAAAGGAACAACCAATGGTACGCAGACTGATTTTGACGGTAACTATACCATAAATGATGTCGCTGCTGATGCAGCTATCGTTTTTAGTTACATCGGTTTCTCATCACAAGAGATTGCTGTAAATGGACAAACAACAATTAATGTTGTTTTACAGGAAGATGCCAATGAATTGGATGAAGTTGTTGTTGTTGGTTATGGTACAACTACCAAAAGAAGTACTGTCGGTGCTGTGGAAAGCGTCAAAGCAGAAGAGTTTAACAAGGGTGTCATTGTAAATCCGCAACAATTGATACAAGGTAAAACGGCCGGTGTACAGATTTCCACTACTAGTGGTGAGCCAGGTGCTGCTGTTAACGTAAGGGTTAGGGGTACCGCTTCAGTGCGTTCTAATAACAATCCACTTTTTGTAGTTGACGGTGTACCATTAAACGGGGCCAATACCAGTGCTGCTACTGGTGGAGGTTCTGATCCTAATACTGGTGGAGGTTCTGATATTGGAAGCTCTGGTTCTTTGGATCCTTTGAGTTTCTTAAACCCAAATGATATTGCTAGTATTGACATACTTCAGGATGCAGCCTCAACTGCTATTTATGGTTCAAGAGGTGCGAATGGAGTTGTTCTCATCACCACAAAATCCGGTACCTCAGGACGGGATGTATTGGAATTTTCTTCTACTTTCTCAGTGGGATATATTGGTAATCGTCCAGAAGTGCTTTCAAGGGAACAATTCTTAGATGCACAGAATATAATCTCGGGCGGTACTTTTGTTGACGGTGGGTTCAATACAGATACTTACGATGAAATATTTCGCACATCTTTTACCCAAAACTACAATATAGCTTATGGAGGAGGAGGTGAGAACGGAAATTACAGGATTTCCATGGGTTATCAAGATCAAGAAGGAGAAGTGGAAGACAGTACGTTTGATAGGTTGACCGCTCGATTTAATGCAACACAACGCTTTTTTGATAATAAGTTAAAATTGAGCACACAAGCTACCATTTCTAATATTGAGTCCCAAAGACCCCCAATAACAAATAACCCAAATGCAAGGGGTGATTTACTCTCAGCTTCCATTGGTTTTGATCCCACTCAACCTTTGACTGGATCGGGCACGAGGGATCAGGGATTTATAGGTGGATTCTTCCAGCCATCCAATGAAAGAAGGAATCCGTTAGCACTTTTAGAGTTGACTCGCGCAACCTCTAGCACATTGCGGGCTCTTATTAATGTGTCGGCACAATATAGAATAACGGATAACTTAACCATCAATACCTTGGTAGGTCTTGATAAATCTACATCTTCCGCCGCTTCTGCGGAATCAAGGAATTTCGCTGCCAATGGAACTTTAGATAATGGTAGAGCCAACTTGGATGAAATTGATTTGACCAATACCACCTGGGAATCCTATTTAAATTATAATAAAGAATTTGGTGACGATGTGTTGGATGTTGTGCTTGGACATTCCTACCAAGAGTTTGTAAATGAAGCCATTACCCTCCGTGCTTTCAATTTTGAAACTATCGATTTGTTTCAGATGATTAACAACATTGCCGGAGCACAACAATTTGCTGCAAACACTTCCCTTGAAAGGGATGAGTTGCAATCGTTCTTCTTTAGAACAAACTATTCGTTGAATAATAAATTTAATTTCTCTGGTACTGTAAGAATCGATGGTTCTTCCCGATTTGGTGAAAACAACCAATATGGTACTTTTGGTGCCTTTGGAGCTTCTTGGGCTCTTGATCAAGAGGAATGGTTCCCAGAGTTTTTTGACACTTTCAAACTACGTGCCAACTGGGGTGTTACCGGTAACCAAGAAGGTTTAGGTTCTAACCAATTTTCGTCAAGACAACGTATTGGCGTTGGTAATCAGAATGATCCCGGGGCTATAGGAGATGTGGCTTTCGATGAACCTGATCTTCAATGGGAAGAAAATGAGCAATTAAGTATTGGTGTGGATTATGGTATTTTGGATAATCGGATTTCAGGATCTGTAAACTATTTCAAAAGAACGACTTCACAATTCCTATTGCAAGTAAATAGTGCGCAGCCAGCTCCGCAGCCTTTTGTTTTTGCTAACGTGGATGGGGATATTGTGAACGAAGGTGTAGAATTTACTATTAATGCCATTCCAGTACAGACCGAAGATTTTTCTTGGGATTTGAACTTTAATATTACGTATACGGATAATATTCTAGAGAACTATGTTGGACCGGAAATAGATGCTGGGCAAATCAACGGACCTGGTCTATCTAGAGCTTTTTCACAACGTTTGGCCAACAACCAACCTTTGTTTAGCTTCTTTACTAGAGATTGGCAAGGCTTGGATGAGAATGGAGGTAATATTTTTGGCAGCGAAGGTGCTCAGATTTTTATTGGAGAAAGTGCTTTACCTGATTTTTCTTTAGGCTTTACCAATAATTTTAGTTTTAAAAATTGGGACTTGAGCTTGTTCTTCAACGGGCAGTTTGGCCAATCCATTTACAATAATACCAGAAATGCATTCTCCACTATTCCTAACCTATCTCAAGGTAGAAATGTATTTGCGGACACACTACCATTGGTTGGCGTTGAAAATCCTTTTAATCCTCAATCGGTTTCTTCAAGGTTTGTAGAAGATGGGTCGTTTTTAAGATTACAAAACGTAACTTTAGGCCACAACTTTAATGTGGGAGAAGATAGTGCATTTAGTAGTTTAAGATTGTTCCTTAATGCGCAGAATTTGTTTGTGATTACTGATTATTCAGGCCAAGACCCTGAAATCTCAACAGATAGAACGTTAAATAATTTACCTTCCTTAGGAATTGATTTGACCTCTTATCCAAGACCTACTACTTTTTCGCTAGGTGTTAATGCAAGTTTTTAAAAAAAAGAAATGATGAAAAAAGATTTTATACAGAACAAATTGATTAAAACACTTGGTGCCGGTTTACTTTTAGTGACTTTCCAAGCGTGTACAGACCTGGAACCCAACTTTCAGGATTCCGTTTCCAGTGAATCAGGCGGTAGCTTCACTGGGGTGGTAAGCGCCTCAGCGAGCCTTGAGGCCCTCTATACCAGTGGTGACAGTGATGGGGTAGGGCTTTTCCGTCAAGATTCCCAAGAAAGCTCATATGCGCTCATGGAGGTATCCGCAGAAAATATCGCCGTATTGACCAGGGGTGCCGACTGGGGCGATAATGGGGTTTGGCGTGCGTTGCACAACCATACCTGGGATCCCAATCACTTTTACGTACTACAAGCTTGGAATAGGCATAATGCAGCAACATTTCGCGCAAATCAGTTGATAGATTCACGTTCCAGCGCGAATCCTAGTGAATTAGCTCAAGCTCAAGTTATACGTGCGTTTCATGTATATTCTATACTGGATTTCTTTGGCCAAGTACCAATCAGGGGCGTGGATGATGGTCCAGGTGTGGACCCTACAGTATTATCCGCTCAAGAGGCTTTTGCCTTTATTTTGGATGATTTGAATACAGCCATTTCCAGCGGAAACCTTTCCTCCAATGGTCCCAATGTATCTTTGAGGCCTGCAGATTCAGGAGCAGATAGAGCTGGAACTTTGTCTGGGGTAGGAGAGGCATTCGCGCGTTTCTTAAGAGCTAGGGTGCAGTTAAATGCTATTCACCTTGTAGGCTCAGAAGGAGATATGACTCAGGTCATTTCAGACATCAATGCAATAGAAGCACTAGGCTTCCAGCTGGACGGTATCGGAGCTGCTGATCCTGATAATGATGAAAGTTATTTTGATATCTGGGATCCTGCCAATAATACCAATCAAGAAGTAATTTTTATGCTTGAAGGTGACGTAAGAACCCGTATGTATAATCAACTACACCCTAATCAAGGGGGTTGGAACGGTTTTGTTACGCTTACAGAAACCTTTAGACTTTTTGGTACAGATGATGTAGCTCAGGATGCACGACTTGGACTTCCAGGTGAGGAAGTAGCTGGTGTATCTACCGGTTATATCAGGGGGCAACAACGAAACGTTAGCGGCAATAACCTTACGGATAGACAAGAGAATCCTCTGGTATATGAGGACGTTATTCTCACCAATTTAGAAGTGAACAATGAACGAAACGGTATTCGAATCGTTAAAAATCCTCAACGGGCTGCAGATGGAAATCTACCCGGAGATACCTTTAGGGATTTTACTTGGATACGTTTTGCAGATGCCATCTTAATGCGTGCTGAAGCCACCCTAAGAGGTGGTACTGGTGGGCCGTCAGCTCTTGCCGATGTAAACGCCATACGAGAGCGAGCAGGTGCGGCACCGTTAGGAAGTGTCACTTTAGATGACATGCCAGATATCATCGCTAGAGAACTGAATTCCGAAGGAGTAATGGGGGGTAGAAGAGCAGTTCAACTACGTTTTGGAACCTTTGCTTCAGGCACTTGGGAAATGAAAAACGTTACAGATGCATTTAGGGTTAAATTTCCTATTCCAGCAGCTGCTTTGGCGACTAATCCAAATTTGATTCAAAACGACGGTTACTAGTAGTTTATCAATATATTTAATTTTAAAAGAGGGCATATAATTGCCCTCTTTTTTCATTATACACTTTAGTTAATTTCAGTCAACTGTTATGAAAATAGATGCTAATTAATTACATTCGAATTGACATAAATATATTTGGGTTTCTTCTTAACCGTAAGTTTTAAACGGTAAACTAATAATAATTAAATCAATCAAACTTATTCTAAATCCGATGCTAAATAGACTTCTTCGTTATTTTCTATTCCTCATCATTTTAACCGTTATTTCCTGTTCAAAAAAGAAGACAGAAGAAAATGTTGATTCTCACAACCATCTTTTCACTGCATTGGATAGTACCCAAACAGGAATATCATTTATCAATACCATAGAAAACGAAGAGGATTTTAATATTTTTCTATACCGTAATTTTTATAACGGTGGTGGCGTTGCAATAGGAGACATAAATAACGACGGTCTTCCAGATATTTATTTAACAGCCAATCGTAAAAAGAATAAGCTCTTTCTTAATAAAGGTGATTTTACCTTTGAAGATATTACAGAGTCTGCCGGTGTCTACGGAACTAAAGCTTGGTCCACCGGAGTTGTATTGGTTGATCTTAATGCAGATGGCCTTCTGGATATTTATGTATGTAATGCGGGTAATATTAAAGGTGATGACCAAAAAAATGAACTCTTCATCAATAACGGAGACCTCACCTTTTCTGAGAAAGCAGAAGAATATAATTTAGCAGATAGCGGATTTACTACACATGCTGCATTTTTTGATTATGATAAAGACGGAGACCTCGATGTTTACATGCTTAACAACAGTTTCATACCAGTTGCAAGTTTAGGCTACGAAAACAAACGTGATTTACGAGCAGAAGACTGGAATGTGGTTGAAGAGATAAAAGGTGGTGGTGATAGGCTTTTTAGAAATGACAATGGAATATTTACTAATGTAAGTGAAGAAGCAAACATCTATGGAAGCCTAGTCGGATTTGGATTAGGAGTTACCATTGGTGATATCAATAATGATCTATACCCGGATATTTACGTTTCCAACGATTTCTTTGAGCACGATTATCTATACATCAACAATCAAGATGGAACTTTTACAGAAAGCATAAAGGACTGGGCCAATCATTTGAGTCTCTTTTCAATGGGCGCGGATATGGCAGACATAAACAACGATGGAAAATCAGATATTTTTGTAACTGATATGTTGCCAGAAGGAGATGAGCGCCTTAAGAACACAACAACCTTCGAAACCTTTGATACCCATCAACTTAAACTCCAAAATGATTACTACTACCAATACATGCAGAATACACTTCAGCTAAACCAAGGAAGTTCCTTCTCCGAAATCGCCAATTACAGCGGTGTTTCTGGAACCGACTGGAGTTGGGGTGCATTATTGTTTGATATGGACAATGATGGCTATCGAGACATTTATGTATGTAACGGCATTTATCACGATTTGACCAATCAAGATTTTATTGACTTTTTTGAAGACGTTACAAGGCAACAAACGGCCGTTTATGGAAACAAAGATCAAAAAAATGAAGTAATCAATGCAATGCCCTCTACCCCTATTCCAAATTATGCATTTAAAAACAATGGAGATTTAACATTTTCAAATTCTTCTGAAGATTGGGGATTAAACACCCCCAGTTTTTCAAACGGAGCAGCATATGGGGATTTAGATAATGATGGAGATTTAGATATCATAGTAAATAATGTAAACCAAGAACTCTTTATATATAGAAACAATGCTGAAAAGAACGGAAACAACTACCTTAAAATAGACTTAAAGGGAGATGTTCCCAATACCTTCGGTATAGGAAGTGTTGTTGAACTTTTTACAGATAATGAAATCATTAGGCAGGAATTGATTCCCTCAAGAGGGTTTCAATCTTCTGTTGCTTATGAAATGACAATAGGTCTTGGTCAAAAAAAACAGATTGATTCTTTAAGGGTAATCTGGCCAAATGACAAGACGCAAATTCTTAAAAGTGTTGATGTAAATACCTCTCTAATTCTTAAACAAGCGGATGCTAACATTATATTTCAAAATAATTCAGAAAACAAACAACCCTTTTTAAGTGAAATTGGTTCATCAATCGCTTCACATATAGAAGACAAGCATATAGACTTTGATTATGAAGGTCTAATCTCAAAAATGCTTTCCCAAGAAGGTCCAGCAGTTGCCATAGCAGATGTTAATAACGATGGAAATGAAGATGTATTTATAGGAGGTGCAAAGGGAGATCCCGCAAAAATTTATTTACATTCTGGAAATGGCGTACTCAAGCCGGACTATGTACAAGACGTGTTTAGAGCCGACCGCCTTTTTGAAGATACTGCTTCAACATTCTTGGATATTGAAGGAGATGGGGATATGGATTTGGTAGTTGGTTCTGGGGGCAATATACCAGGTGATGCCAAGAATTACACAAACCGAATATATATAAACGACGGAAAAGGAAATTTCTCAAAAAGCCCAAACACCTTAAAAAGCCTTAACACTAATGTTTCAGTTATAGCGCCATATGATTTTGACGCTGATGGTGATGTTGATTTGTTTATTGGCAGCAGAAGTGTTCCGGGTATTTATGGAGTAAATCCTGAGCATTTGCTTTTAGAGAATGATGGCACGGGAAATTTTTCAGACGTAACAGAGAGTAAGGCTTTCCATTTGAAAAACGTTGGTATGCTTACAGATGCCAAATGGGCAGACATTGATGGAGATTCAAAAAAGGACCTTGTTCTAACCGCTGATTGGGGGTCGCCCAAAATTTTCAAGAACAATGGAAGAAGGCTTAGTCCTCTAGCTAATTCACTGGATAGTCTACTTGGCTGGTGGAATACGGTTTATCCTAAAGACTTGGATAATGATGGAGATATTGATTTAATCCTCGGCAACCAAGGAAGTAATTCAGTGTATAATGGCACAAACGAAGCTCCTTCCAAAATGTTCATCAACGATTTTGATGACAATGGTACTATTGAACAGATAGTGACAAGAAGTGTTGAAAATAGAGATGTTCCCATTTCAATGAAACGAGAACTCACCAACCAACTCGTTTCTCTAAAGAAACAAAACCTCAAATTTTCAGATTATGCCACAAAGAGCATTGATGAACTCCTAGATTCTGACATTCTAAAAAACTCCATTATCAAAGAAGCAAATACCACAGAAAGTGTAATTGCAATAAATGATGGTAATGGAAATTTTGAGATAAAACGACTCCCCAAAGAGACGCAATTCTCATGTGTTTGCGATATTAATTGTAGAGATATCAATGACGACGGCAGGATTGATATTATACTTGGAGGCAATAATTACGATTTTAAACCCCAATACAGCAGGCTTGACGCTAGCTATGGTAGTGTTTTGCTATCAAACGAAAATGGAGATTTTGAATGGTTGCCATATGATGAATCCGGCTTTTATGTAAGAGGCGAAATCAAGCATCTTCTTCCTTTTAAAGATAAGAATGATAAAGAGTTCCTTTTTGTAGGCATCAATAATGAAAAGCCAAAAATTTATAGCTACAATCAATAGTTTGATGTGCCCAAATAAAATGTAAACGTTTTCATTTTTATTTGTAGTTTTGCGTTCGTTCAGAATGCTTTCAAAAACAGCCACATACATATTAGTTGCACTTGTGCTAATCGGAACCCTACTTGGGTTTATATCTCCTGCTTTGGCCTTAGCTATAGGTATGATTTGCGGAATCTTCAAAGTAGCTGACCAAGATATCATTCAAAACAGCAAGAAGTTCCAAAAGACCTTACTGCAATTATCTGTTGTAGGTCTGGGTTTTGGAATTCATATGAAACAAGCCATAGAAGTAGGTTCAAATAGTTTTTTCATTACTTTAATTACTATTGTCTGTACATTTATAATTGCTTTTGCGCTCGGAAAAATCCTCAAGTCAGAGAGAATTACAACCATATTAGTAGCCTCAGGTACCGCTATTTGTGGAGGTAGTGCCATTGCAGCAGTCAGTCCAAGTTTAAAGGCCGATTCTTCTCAAACTTCCATTTCACTTGCTATAGTATTTTTACTCAATGCAATAGCCTTGTTCATTTTTCCATACATAGGTCATTATTTTGAACTAAGCCAAGTTCAATTTGGGACCTGGAGCGCTATTGCCATACATGACACAAGTTCCGTTGTAGGTGCAGCCCAAGTTTATGGAGAAATAGCGTTAAATGTTGCCACTACCACAAAATTAGTGAGGACTTTATGGATTATACCTTTGGTATTAATCATTTCTTTTGGCTCAAACTCTAAGGAAAAGTTTGCCTTTCCGTGGTTTATTTTTGGTTTCATCGGAGCTATGCTCATTAATTCCTACGTCCCATCAGCAGAACTCTTCAGTGAGCATATTGTTTGGATTGCCAGAAAAGCATTGATTTTCACACTTTTCCTAATTGGCCTGCAGATTAATATCGCCCAGCTTAAAAAACTTGGCTTCAATATTTTAATTGTTGGTATTTTTACTTGGATAGTTTTAGGTGTTGTATCCTTACTTTATGTTTTAAATTACATCTAATCTTTTGAACATTTTGTTGAAAAGACGATGAACAATCTTAATGGTTGATTTATATGGCCGGAATAAAAGAAATCGCCAAAATTACTGGACTATCATTGGCAACTGTTTCCAGGGTTTTCAATGAAAGCCATCTGGTCTCGCCCAAGACACGAGAAAAAGTGCTCAAAGCGGCCGAAGAATTGGATTACCAACCTAATATCATGGCGGCGGCACTACGCAGCGGAAAAAGCAAAATCATTGGGGTAATTGTACCCGAAGTAAACAATTTCTTTTTTAGTGGGATTATCAATGGAATAGAGAAAATTGTCAGTGATTCTGGATACAATATCATTATTTCACAGTCCCATGAATTTCAAGAAAAGGAAAATGAAGCTTTAAATTCATTTTTAAAATTGAAGGTTGAGGGTATTCTAATCTCTATCTCTAAAGAAACAACTGATTTTTCCTTAATTCAAAAAATCATCAATAGTCAAGTACCTGTTATCTTTTTTGACAGGATTCCCAACCTTAAGCAAATAAATTCGGTGACATTAGATGATTATAGAGGAGCATTTTTTGCAACAGAACATTTAATAAACCAAGATTGCAAAAATATTATTCATATTGCCGGTGATTCCAAAGTTTCAATTTTTGACGAAAGACGAAAAGGATTTATTGATGCTGTTTCAAAAAGTAGGCATAACACTATCAAACATTCTATTCTTGAGCTTACCACCAATGTCAAAATTGATTTGGAGGTTCTTCAAAAAGCGTTTAAAACTAATCCAAATATTGACGGGATTTTTGCATTTGGTGATGAAATTGGGCTACATGCTTTAAATCTGCTCAAAACTATGGATATTGCGGTTCCGGAAAATGTTAAACTTATTGCGTTTGGAAATGCTGACTTCACTAATTTGACCGAGCCAAAAATTAGCACAATAGATCAGCAATGCTCGCAAATGGGAGAATTGGCAGCCAACTTATTACTTAAAAATCTTCAGGACAAAAAAATGGAACCAGAAACCACCGTTTTATCTCCTAAACTAATCGTACGAGATTCCACCAAATAAATTATTGGATACAGAAGTCTAAAATTTCAAAATCTGGGCAATCTGTTTTTGAAGGGTTTCTTCGGCCTCCTTAGTTATGGAATTATCTTCAGAATTCAATAATTTAAAAATAGAGGAAATAGGGTTTTTATTGGGGTGCACATGAATTCCTAAATGGTTCAAAACCTCAGCCAAATGATCCATGCCTCGTAAATTCCCTGCCCTACCGGATGCTATTCCCGTAATACAAGCCTTCTTATCATCAAAGCTTGGTTTGTATTCACGAATAGACATCGCATCCAACAATAATTTTACAATACCAGGATAGCTACCATTATATTCTGGGATAAAAAACCAAAACTTAGTGGATGGTATAAAATACGTGTCTTGAATATGCTGAATCATTTTGGGTTGGTCAGAATCCTTGTACATGTTCTCATAGACAACATTTCCTTCTAGTTCTGATAAATCCAAAAACTTTACCTCACTATCTGTTTCCAAACGAAGTTTGTCATAAACATACCTGGCAAAATGTAAGGTTTTGTTGTTTTTTCTATTGGATCCTGAGATAATTGTAATCATTTAAATGACAAAAGAGATTAAACATAACATTTATGCTGTAAAATTATGAATTTTTATAATGTAAACGTTTACATTTATCATTAATTTATTTAAATTTGAGTGCTAACTCGAATCATTTAATGCACATGAAACTAACAAAAGACAGCATTTCTCCATATATGATCGGCACTATGCGATTGGGAACATGGGGAAGCAATCTTTCCACATCTGAATATGAACAATTTATTGAAGGGTGTCTTGATTTAAATCTTATAGATTTTGACCATGCAGATATTTACGGCCACTATACTACGGAAGAAGATTTTGGCAATGTGCTTAAATCAAGGAAAGACCTCCGCCAAAAAATGCGGATTACCACTAAATGTGGGATAAAGCTGGTTTCAGAAAATCGTCCTGAGCACAAGATAAAATCATATGATTTAACAGTACATCACATAGAAGCATCCGTAGAGAAATCGCTGGCAAGTTTGCAAACGGATTATATAGATGTAATGCTGCTGCATAGACCAGATTACCTTTTTGATCCTTACGAAATTGCTGAAGCAATTTCCAAACTAAAAAAGGAGGGCAAAGTATTGGCCTTTGGGGTTTCAAATTTTTCGCCTTCGCAATTTGATTTGTTAAACTCATTGACTCCATTAGTTACCAATCAAGTTGAAATTTCACTTTTACACCGTAATGCTTTTGAAGATGGCACCTTAGATCAATGCCAGAAACTAAAAGTAATTCCATCTGCTTGGTCTCCGTTGGGTGGAGGCTTGCTTTTTAAAGATAGTACGGACAGCAAAGTCAAGAGTATTCAAAAAACCTTAGCCATATTAGCAGAAAAATATAATGCCGCAAGTGATCAAATTCTTTATGCGTGGCTTAGAAAGCATCCTGCGGGTATAATCCCTGTTTTGGGAACTTCAAAAATTGAACGTATTCAAGCTGCACATAAAGCTTTGGAAATATCATTGACCCATGAAGAATGGTACATGCTCTGGGAAGCTGCCTTAGGAAGAGAAATAGATTAAATAAAATAGATAAAGAAAGAGAAATGGAAAATTCCAAAATAGAAATTAGGTCTCCACATTTAGAAGGAGCTGAAGTATCATGGTTTGCCCCCATTTGTAATGGCGATGATCGTTACTTAGGTGAGCGGAGCATGGATCACAAGAGTACATTTGAAAATGCATCTGAAATATTACTAACTGCAGATAAAAATGGATTCCGAAACATTTTATGCCCTTCTTCTTATCAGGTTGGACAGGATACATTACCCTTTGTTGCTGCAGTAGGTCCTATGACAAAGCAAATCAATTTATTGGCCGCGGTGCGTTGTGGTGAAATTCACCCCCCCATGTTGGGAAGAACGCTGGCTACTATTGATCATATTTTAAAAGGTCGATTTGTTATCAATATTATCTCTTCCCCACTACCTGGTGAAGAAATGTCTTCTGAAGACCGTTATCAACGATCAAGAGAAGTTATAGAAATTTTGAAACAAGGATGGACCCAGGATGAGATTGACTACAAAGGTCAATTTTATAACATGAAACTTTCATCCGACCCGGTTAAACCTTATCAAAATGGAGGTCCATTACTTTATTTTGGTGGTTATTCCCCAGCTGCAGTTGACTTATGTGCCGAGCATTGTGATGTTTATCTAATGTGGCCAGAAACGGAAGGAAATCTAAGAAAGTTAATGGAAAACATGAGCGCCAAAGCCGCAAGTTATGGCCGTAAAATAGATTTTGGACTTAGAGTGCACGTTGTTGTGCGTGAAACTGAAGAAGAGGCAAGGGAATATGCCGATAGTATTGTTTCAAAATTAGGTGTAGAACAAGGAAAAGAAATGCGAGAAAGAGCCTTGGATGCAAAATCCTATGGTGTTAGCAGGCAAGCAGAAATGCGTGAAATCGCTGAAGATGATGGTTACGTAGAACCTAATATGTGGACAGGAATAGGTAGGGGACGCTCTGGATGCGGGGCAGCACTTGTTGGAAATCCTGACCAGATTGTAGAAAAATTAAATCGTTATATGGATATGGGAATCAGGGCATTTATTTTCTCCGGATATCCACATAAAGAAGAATGTGAGCGATTTGCCAAATTGGTCCTGCCACGTCTGAAGACATTTTCTATGCCAATTGCGCAAGGAAAGGTATCCGAAGAAGAACCAATGAGTCCTCTAGGTGCCGGAACACGTATTTAACAAGCTCTTAGGTACTGATTTTAGAAACAAAATAGTATATTACATAATTAAGAATTATTCCATAACCAACCATTAATACCAAACCAATTATGCGAAATTGTTATTTGGAATCTTGTGCTGTGGAATTAACTCATCTAATTGCATAGTCTATGATTGATTTACTAATTGTCAGTGCTTATTTTATTATCGTATTCGTTACTGCGCTTACGGGAAGGACTTCAAAAGAAGCAACAACGGAAGAATATTTTTTAAGCGGCAGAAATCTACGTTGGCATTCAATTGCTTTTTCAACTATTGCTACCAACGTTCAAGGATATCAATTCCTTGGCTTTATGGGTTCTGCCTATTTGTATGGGTTAGCTCAGGCAAATTTTGAAATCAATGCAATACAGGGCTTACTTTTAGCAGCATTCATCTTTGTCCCCATGTATTTAAGGGAAAAAATTATTACGATAACCCAGTTTATTAAAACTAGGTTGGGTAGTACGGTTGCACTATTATATTCCGCCTCAAATATTCTCTTGTTCTCTACTATTACATTAGGAGCCGCATTATTCTGGGGTGCCTATTCGGTAGATTTAGTCTTTGGAGATTTCCTTTCTTTTATACATCAAGATAGATTGATTCGAATCACAATTCTAATTGTTTTCTTAGGGCTTTTCTCAGCTACATACACCTATTTTGGGGGGTTGGCAGCAGTGGTACGTACAGACGTTATACAATTTGGAATTCTATTGACTGGCGGTGTAGTGGTATTATTTATTGCGATATATCATATGGGTGGGTGGTCCCAGCTATATGAAAAGACAGGTGATTTAATGCATTTACATTTACCTGCTGATCATGATACATTACCGTGGACACATATTTTTGGTGCTTTTTTATTAAATATTAATTATTGGTGTGCAAACCAGTCAGTCGTGCAACGTTCATTGGCTGCTAAAAGTTTGAAAGATGTTCAAATTGGACTAATGGTAGGAGGACTTATGAAGTATTTTATGGCCGCCATAATCATTCTACCAGGAATTGCATTGGTCGGTATACTAGGAAAAAATGGACTGCCAGAACCAGACGCTGCTTTCCCATATTTGGTAAACACTTATCTTCCTATAGGGATTAAAGGCCTTGTTTTGTGTGCTTTGTTTGCTTCATTAATGAGTACCGTGGATTCCACATTTAACTCGTTGGCCACTTTATGGTCCATAGATATTTATAAGGTATATGTAAATAAAAAAGCAACGGACCAACAGGTAGTTAGGTCAGGAAAAAGAGCCATTTTATTAGCTTTTATTTCAGGTTCAATCATTGGAATTGTCCTGCTTTACTTAAAGTTTCAAGATCCTGGCGCTGCCTTTACACATACGCTCAATCAATTAAGGTACTTTATTAATTGTGGTATTGTGGTATTGATAAGTGCTGCAGCATTCCTAGCTTTTCCAAAACACAGAGTTGCGCTGTTCGGGTTTGCGGCCACAGTTCCTTTACAATTCTTCTTCTTAGAGTATTTCCCGGACATGAACTATTTTGTTAGAGCCATGTGGGTTATCATAATTGGATTTGTAATTATTTGGTTAGGATCAAGAACTGGATTTATTAAGGACAAATTGAAGCCTGAACCTGCTTCACCTATGCTGGCCAAAGCTGGTATTGGAATGGCATTGTCATTGGTTCTGCTTCATATTATTTTTCACTAAAATAGATAATGAAAAGACGTAGTTTCATTAGTAAAGGGACCTTGGGCACTTTTAGTGCTATCCTTGGAACCGATATCGTCTTTGGGAATACAATACCCTTAGGATATAAACCATTGGCGCTCCAAGACCCTGATCCTTTTAAATTATTTCAGAAGGATTCGGATATGACGGTTCTTAACAACAAACCGTGGAACATTGAAGCGAAAGCCCATCTTTTAGATGATAAAATCACACCTAATAAGTTCATGTTTATTAGGAACAATGGTCTTATTCCAGAAAACATAGATGTTAATAACTGGTCTTTGACCATTGATGGTGAATCAGTTCAAAAAAGTAAAACCTATTCCTTATCAGAATTAAAATCTAAGTTCCAGCAACACACCTATCAACTTACCTTAGAGTGTGGTGGAAACGGGCGTAGAGAGTTCAATCCACCAGCAAAGGGCAATCAATGGACCATTGGTGCTGTATCTTGTGCAAATTGGACCGGAATTCGTCTAAGAGATGTACTGGAAGATGTTGGAATCAAAAATGATGCGGTGTACATTGGGTACCATGCCGCGGACATACATTTAAGTAGAAATCCGGAGAAAGAACCCATTTCTAGAGGCGTCCCAATTGCTAAGGCACAGCAAGATGAAACATTGTTGGCGTTTAAAATGAACGGAGAAGATATTCCATTGGCTCATGGGTATCCATTACGATTGGTTTCAGGTGGTTGGCCTGCGTCTACTTCTGGAAAATGGGTCAATAGAATTAGCATTCGAAACAAGGAACATGATGGTGCAAAGATGACCGGCACTTCTTATCGTGTACCATGTGAACCCGTTGCTCCGGGTGAAAAAGTGGCCGATGAGGATATGTGCATTATTGAATCTATGCCAGTAAAGTCATTGATTACTTACCCTAAGTCTGGGGCTATGATTAAAGAAGGACAATCCTTAAATATTAGAGGTCATGCCTGGGCAGGTGAATTGGAAGTTTCTAAAATGGAGTATTCTATAGATTTTGGATCCACTTGGAATAGTTGCACAATTGAGAAACCAGCTAACCGGTTAGCATGGCAACATTTTTCAGCAAAAATCAGCGGCTTTCCTAAAAAAGGATATTACGAAGTTTGGGCAAGAGCCACAGATTCTCAAGGTACTGGACAGCCTATGCTTCTGCCCGGATGGAATCCAAAAGGATATCTAAATAATGCCTGTCATAGAATTGCAATTAAGGTAGTTTAATCATGTCCTCCGAAAACGAATTTAAACAACAAGTACGTAGCCTTTACCAGAAACTCATTGCCGCTTTTGGCTTGATTGCCATTGCTGTTTTTGCTTTTATTTATGTTGCTTTAAATCCTTCCGTTCTACAAAATAAACCAGAAGAAACTGCCATAATAACCATTCCAGAAGTTGAAGGTAAGATTGAAAACGGGATTCATGTTGTCACTGGTTTTATTGATGGAACAGGACTTACAGAGGTAATCCAAAATTGCACCAATTGTCACTCAGCCAAACTGGTCACGCAAAACAGAATGACCAAAGAAGGATGGGTAGCCACTATCCGTTGGATGCAGGAAACCCAGAACTTATGGGATTTAGGAAATCAAGAGGAAGCTATAGTCAATTACCTTACAACTAACTACGCTCCCCAGAAAAAGGGTCGTCGCGAAGTATTAACGGATATTGAATGGTATCCCTTGGAAAAATAACCCCGTATCAGATTTATTTAGCAAAATAAATATAGATTCCTATTACGATAAAACAAACAATGGCTCCCGCTTGTTTTACATACTTGTATGGTGTTATTTCCACTTGTTTGGTATACTTCTGAACAAAAGCTTCCTTTCTCGGATAGAACTTGCCAATTATCAACATAATCCCGGCATTTAACAGGAATAGAATGGCCATTACATGCAAAAAATGAGGATACGCATCAGCTTCAACAAGTTTCAATGCTGCTTCATCCGTTATTCCAGATGCCTTTGCAGTTTCCAATGCCTTATCTACCATAGCAGGCCCAATAATGAATTGGCTGATAATATAGAGTCCCGAGCCTAAAAATATGGCGATTTTAGCTGCAATTGCAGGTACTCGTTTCGTTAAATAACCAACGACTATAATCGTTAGTATAGGAATATTGTAGATTCCATTGATTTCCTGCAAGTAGTTGAACAAACTGCCAGCCTTGGCAATTAAAGGGGCTATAAACATTGCTGCCAAAGCCAAACAAACTCCAAATACCTTTCCATACTTAACCACCTTGATTTCTGAGGCTTCTTTGTTGATATGCTGCTTATAAATATCTATTCCAAAAAGGGTCACTGAGCTGTTCAACACACTATTAAACGAACTTAGAATTGCACCGAATAATACTGCAGCAAAAAAACCAACCAGATATTTCGGCAATACGGCCCCTACCAAAGCTGGGTAAGCCATATCACTAGATTCTAGATTTCCGTCAAAATAATGATATGCTATCATTCCAGGCAATACTAAAATTAGCGGCCCCAATATTTTTAAGAATGAAGCCAACAACAATCCCTTTTGCCCTTCGGCCAAACTCTTTGCTCCCAAAGCCCTCTGAATAATCTGTTGATTGGTCCCCCAATAAAACAATTGAACCAGCATCATACCGGTAAAAATAGTCGCAAATGGCACTTCTTGTCCATGTTGCCCTGTAGAATCAAATCGTTCTGGATTTGTAGACATTAATGTATCCAACCCAGCAAATACGCTGCCATCACCAATAGCCATCAATCCAAATATGGGTATCAAAATTCCCCCAATCATCAACCCTATGGCGTTGATACTATCCGAAACCGCAACCGCTTTTAATCCACCAAATACTGCATAAATTGAACCAATGACACCAATTCCCCAAATACATATTACAAGGGCAGTATTGTCAGAAACATTCAACAATTCCGGCACATTGAACATACCGCTAATGGCCACGGACCCTGAATACAGGATTACGGGCAACAGTACTACAACATAGCCCGTTAAAAACAGCCCTGATGTAATCGTTTTGGTGGCGACATCGAATCTATCTGCCAAAAACTGTGGAACAGTCGTTAAGCCGCCTTTTAAATATCTAGGCAACAGGAATATGGCCGCAATAACCATAGCAATGGCAGCCAAGGTCTCCCAAGCCATAACAGACAAACCATCCGTATAGGCGCTTCCATTTAAACCAACTATTTGCTCTGTAGATAAATTGGTAAGCAAAAGAGATCCTGCTATCACTCCCGCTGTTAAACTCCTTCCACCTAAAAAATATCCATCAGATGATTTTTCATCAGTACTTCTTGTAGCCAAATATGCAATGACCCCTACTAAAATAGTAAAGCCTAGAAAAGATAATATTCCTAACATGTTGATTTGTTCAGTTTGTTTGTAGTTTATAAATATATTGGATTATTTACCAAAACAACAATTACTATCTTAAGATACCATATAATCATCAAAATATGTTACATATGTTTCTATAAAACATTAACTAATTCGGCTTTCTTTGTTACTAAGGGAATGGTTATCTTACCCCCTATTTTGATGAAATGAGAAGAATCTACTGGATTTTCTTTAGTGCTATTTTACTAGGTGTTGGTTGTTCTAAAAACAGCTCAGAAAGCTTTTTTAAAAAACAACCTGCATCACATACTGGTATAACTTTCAAAAACGAGCTCAAGGATACCCCAGAACTCAATATTCTTACTTATCTCTACTACTATAATGGTGCAGGAGTTGCCGCTGGTGATTTTAATAATGACAACTTAGTTGATCTATATTTTACATCAAACCAAGGAGCGGATAAACTTTATATAAACAAAGGGGGTTTTAAGTTTGAAGATATCACAGAAGCTGCCAACATTAACAATAGTGACGGATGGACAACGGGTGTAACCCATGTTGACATTAACAACGATGGCCTATTGGACATCTATATATGCAAGGTTGGAAATTACAAAACAATCCAAGGAAAGAATCTACTATACGTAAATCAAGGTGTTGATGAAAACGGAATCTCCAGCTTTAAAGAAGAAGCATCTAAATACAATCTAGATTTCTCTGGATTCTCAACACAAGCAGCATTTTTTGATTATGATATAGATGGGGATTTAGATATGTACCTGCTCAATCATTCCGTAAATCCAAATAGATCATACGGTAAGGGAATAAAGAGAAAACAAATAGACTCTCTTTCAGGCGATGTTTTGTATAGAAATGACAACGGAAATTTTGTTGATGTTTCAGCTGAAGCTGGAATTTTTCAGGGTGGCATTGGATATGGTCTAGGGCTTGGTGTTAGTGATATTAACAATGATGGCTATCCAGATATTTATGTGGGGAACGATTTTTTTGAAAACGACTACCTCTACATCAACCAAAAGAATGGAACTTTTAAAGAGGTTATTTCTGAAGATCAGACCAAGTTGGGGCACACCTCCCATTTTTCCATGGGTAATGACATTGCTGATATTAACAATGATGGTTTAACGGACATAATTTCTTTGGATATGCTACCGGAGAATTTAGAGACCTATAAAACTTCGGGATTGGAATATGCTTTTCCGGTATATCAACAATACTTGAAAAACGGTTTTGCCCCGCAATACATGCAAAACACCCTACACCTTAATTTAGGGAATACAAATTTTAGTGAAATAGCTAATTTGAGTGGTATTTCCGCTTCGG
This sequence comes from Allomuricauda sp. R78024, assembly GCF_044596045.1. NCBI lineage: Bacteria > Pseudomonadati > Bacteroidota > Flavobacteriia > Flavobacteriales > Flavobacteriaceae > Allomuricauda > Allomuricauda sp. R78024. The sequence continues at coordinate 1,113,624 of NZ_CP138995.1, read as the reverse complement.
AATGGTCCTGGGGGCCTCTTTTTGCTGATTTTGATAACGATGGTCATAAAGATATATTCATTTCTAATGGAATAAAGGGCGCAACCAATGACATGGACTTTATCAGTTTTATAGCCAATGATAAAATTCAGAAGCAAATTGAAGAGGGAATGTCAGAAAAGGAAATGGCTTTTATCAATGAACTGCCAGAAAAAAAAGTTGCCAATTATTTCTTTAAGAATAATGGCAATCTGACATTTAAAAATGTCACTGATTCTTGGTCCAACAAAGAGAATTCATTCAGCAATGGTTGTGTCTATGCAGATTTGGACAATGATGGGGATTTGGATTTGGTAGTCAATAATGTTAATGACGAGGCTTTTATTCTTGAAAATACTCTTGATTCAAAACCAAATTACAACTCAATCCAAGTAACTTTTAAAGGAAACAAAGAAAATACATTTGGTATAGGCGCTAAACTTATTGCAAATACCACAAACGGAACTTTAGCTCAAGAAAACTATGTGAGCAGAGGGTATTTATCTGCTGTCCCCAATACTCTCCATTTGGGAATTGGCAAAGATTCCATTTTAGCATCACTTACAGTTATTTGGCCCACTGGAAAATACCAAAAACTTGAATCTGTCAACTCAGGCAGACTAGAAGTTGAAGAAAAGAACGCAAGTGGTAATTTTTATGCCGAAAGGAATAATGCTAAGCCTTCAATATTTATTCAAAGAGACAGCCTGGTTTCTTTTGTTCATAAGGAGCAACCCACCTATGACTTTGACAGAGACCCATTGGCCCCTTTTGCCAATACAAATGAAGGCCCTTCAATCTTGGTAGCTGATGTAAACAATGATGACCTACAAGATATTTTTATTTCAGGGGCAAAGGCACAGGCATCTAGACTTTATATCCAGACTATTGAAGGCACGTTTATAGAAGAACAAGAGGATGTTTTTTCAGCAGATGCATTCAATGAGGACGTTTCACATGTGTTTTTTGATGCCAACGGCGATGACTTTCAAGACTTGGTGGTAGTAAGTGCGGGCAATGAATTTAAATCCTCTAACAGAATACAACCAAGGTTTTACCTAAATCAAAATGGAACATTTTTAAAAGATCCCGAAGCATTTAAAGGAGTTGAGTTAAATGCTTCTAAAGTTACAACAGTAGATTTTGATGGAGATGGCCATACGGACATCTGTATTACTTCCGATCAAGTTCCTCAGCAATTTGGAACTATCGCAACACAATATTTATTTAAAAATAATGGGGAGGGTGTTTTTGAAGATGTCACTTCTAGTATTTGTCCTAGTTTCAAATCCATAGGTAATGTAAAGGATATAATTTGGTCAGATTTGGATGGTAATGGGTTTAAAGACCTTGTTGCACTTGGTGATTGGATGCCCATCTCTATTTTTATGAATGATGGCAAAAAAATGGAATTGATTTCAAATAATGGTTTGGACAAAACCCATGGTTTTTGGAATTCCATTATTGCCGAAGATTTTGACAATGATGGGGATTTGGACTTGGTAGCAGGGAACTGGGGCAATAACAGCAAACTAAAAGCATCCGTAGAAAACCCGATTACCCTATACAGTCACGATTTTGATGATAACGGTTCCATAGAACCTTTGGTCACTTATTTCTATAATGAAAAAGAAACCCCTTTCGCCTCCAAAGATGAACTGGTAAAACAAATGCCTTTTTTAAACAAGAAGTTCCTTTCTTATGAAAGTTTTGCAAAAGCCTCACTAGAAGATCTCTTTGGCTCTGAGAACCTTAAAAATGCACAGCAGAAAAAAGTTTACGAGCTTTCTAGCTGTTATTTTGAAAACACTGGGGATATCACCTTCAAAAAAATTAAATTGCCCAGTATGGCACAGGTTTCAACAATCAATGACATCATTGTAGATGACTTTGACAAGGATGGCCATAAAGACATTCTTGCCGTTGGCAATAACTATGAAATTAGCACTCAACTGGGTAGGATGGATGCATCACATGGCATACTTTTGCGTTTTGGGGAAAATGGTTTTCAATGGGTAAACAATGTAGGAGTTAACATCCCTGGTCCGGCTAGGAGCATCAAAAAAATTATGATTAACAAAAGGGAATATTATGTCGTTGGCATTAACGATTCCACCCCTTTGTTTTTAGAAAAAATTCAAAATGAATAAATGTATTTCTTTATCACTCCTCTTCCTGCTTGTTTTAGGCTGTGGAAAAAAAGAAGGTGAGCTTTTCTCAAATCCATCTACTGAAGATACTGGGGTTTCTTTTACCAATACCCTGACGGAATCAGATGACTTAAACATTTTGGACTATCTCTATTTTTATAATGGTGGTGGAGTAGCTATTGGCGATATCAATAATGATGGCTTGCCAGATATTTTCTTTTCAGGAAATCAGGTAAAAAACGCATTGTACCTAAACAAAGGTGGACTAAAATTTGAAGATATTTCAGAAAGTGCAGGTATTCAAGGGAAAAGTACATGGAATACAGGTACAGTAATGGGAGACGTAAACGGCGATGGTCTTCTGGATATTTATGTATGCGCTGTAGTTGGAATCAATGGTTTTGAAGGACATAACGAGTTATTCATCAATAATGGCCCTTCGGCAGGCTCAGGACAGGTCAACTTTACAGAAAGTGCTGCAAAATATGGATTGGATTTTGACTCGTACAGTTCTTCTGCTGCTTTCCTGGACTATGACCTTGATGGGGATTTGGACCTTTACTTATTAAACCATGCAGTGCATACTCAAGAGTCATTCGGCAGAGTTGATCTACGCTATACAAGGAATTTTGAAACAGGAGATAAACTACTCAGGAACGATGGAGGAAAATTTATCGAAGTTAGCGAGGAAGCAGGCATTTATGGTGGAATAAATGGATATGGGTTGGGTATAGCTGTTTCCGACTTTAACCTAGATGGTTATCCGGACCTTTATATTGGGAATGACTTTCATGAAGACGATTATTACTATTTAAATAATGGTGATGGAACGTTTAACGAAAGTCTTAGGAAACACTTTGGACATACGAGCAGGTTCTCCATGGGGAGTGATGTTGCAGATATTAATCATGATGGCTTACCAGATTTAATTTCTTTGGATATGCTTCCAGAAGATGAAATCCCGTTAAAATCTTCAGAAGGGGATGATAATATTCAAGTTCAACGACTTCGGATTGAGCGTTACGGGTATCATTATCAGTTTACAAGAAATATGCTTTATGTTAACCAACCCAGCGGTAATTATCTAGAGACCGCATTACTTAGTGGAATTGCTGCAACGGACTGGAGTTGGAGCGCATTATTTGGAGATTATGACCAAGACGGAGAACAAGATTTGTTTGTTTCCAACGGAATTCCAAAACGTCCAAATGATTTAGATTATATCCGTTTTATTTCTAACGAACAGATTCAAAAGAAACTTGATAATACTAAATTAGTAGACCAAGAAGCACTTGATTTGATGCCTTCTGGAGCCATAAATAATGTTGTATTTAAGGGAAGTACAAATCTCCAGTTTGAAAATAAATCTGACAATTGGATTACCAAAGACACCTTAATATCGGGAGCTACCGCTTATGGAGATTTGGATAACGATGGAGATTTAGATTTAGTCACCAATAACATAAACGCACCAGCCACTATTTATGTTAATAAGACCAATACAAGTGCAAACTACCTAAAGATTCAACCAAAGTTCAAAGCAAAGAACCCTTTTGGTATTGGAACAAAAGTTTATTCCTATCATAAAGGCATTTTACAATATAAAGAACTCTATACTAGTCGAGGGTTTCAATCAAGTTCCGAGCCTTTAATACACTTTGGGTACGGAACTACCCAAAAGGTTGATTCAATAAAAATTGTTTGGCCAGATAAATCATATCAAACTCTTAGAGATATTGCCACAAATCAAACCTTAGAGATAAAACCAGATAATACAAAGCTATTTAATTATCAATCAATAAAACCTAAAACCAAACCTCTTTTCAAAAAAGTGGATGATAATTTAGGGATAGATTTTACACATATAGAGGATAATCATATCGACTTTAATAGAGAGAAACTTATCCCTTATCGTGTATCTGATTTAGGTCCGGCAATCGCTGTAGGAGATTTGAATGGAGATGGCAAAGAAGATGTATTCTTTGGAGGATCAAAGTTCTTTCCTTCCAAAATCTATGTGCAACAGGATACATCATTTGTGGAGCAAAAATTTCTTGAGCTACAAAAAGATTCGGTCAAGGAAGATGTAGTTGCACTAATAAAAGATTTTAATGGAGATGGGAAGGATGACATATTTATGGGTTCAGGCGGGGCAGATTTCTCTGGAAAAGCTAAACCTTTATCAGATAGTTATTTTGTTAAAACGGATTCTGGTTTTGTAAAATCCAATCTGCCAGATTTCTTTGAAAATGCTTCAGTAGTTAAAGCAAATGATTATGATAATGATGGTGACTTAGATCTTTTTGTGGGTGCTAATACCGTTACATCGAAATTCGGGGAGATTCCCAATTCATTCATACTGATAAATGAAGGTGGTAGTTTTTCAATACTAGAAAATGCCCCATTCCAAAATGGCGGAATGGTCACAGATGCCGTTTGGACGGACTTTGATAATGATGGATCGGATGATTTAATCTTAGTGGGAGGGTGGATGGCTCCAAGATTCTATAAAAATTCCAATGGTAATTTTAGTGAAGTTGACCTTTTAGACAGTTCTTTAAAAGGGCTTTGGCAAGCTATTCAACCTTTTGATATAGATTCCGACGGAGATATGGATTACTTGCTTGGCAACTGGGGTTCAAACTCAAAATTTAGCGCATCTGAAAATGCTCCGATGAAAATGTTCTTCTCTGATTTTGATGAAAATGGAAGTACGGAGACCATCGTTGCCACGCAAAAAAATGGACAATACTATCCTATTTTAGGTCTAGATGAATTATCTGGACAACTTGTTTTTCTCAGAAAAAAATTCAATACCTATAAAGAGTTTGCAGGTAAAACTATAGAGCAACTTTTTGACAAGACAATCCTTGACAAAGCAAAAGTTTTAGAGGCTCATGAACTGCGTTCTGGCTATTTGAAGAATATGGGTGATAAATTCACTTTTGTACCCTTTAAATCAGAGCTGCAGGTTTCTCCAATTAAATCCTTTTTATCCCATGATTTTGATGGCGATTCCAAAAACGAGGTATTAGTAGCTGGAAACTACTTTGGGGTTACACCTTTTCAGGGAAGATTCGATTCTTTTCTAGGAGCATTGATAACTAATGAAAATGATATAATTTTGGGTGATAGATTGGGCTTGGAACTTACCCAGAAATCAATAAGACACCTAAACATAGTTACAATCAATAATGTAACTTATCTTTTAGTAACGCTTAATAACGATAAACCCCAAGTATATAGGGTACAGAATTAAAACTATTTAATGATGAAAGGACAAATCGGCTTACTACTTCTATTCGCTATGTTTCTTTTTTCTTGCACAGAAGAAAGTCAACCCATTACTATTACTCCTGAAGATTTTCACGGCTCAGTTGATAAGGTAACGGAAGTAATGATACATGATATCTTTTCGCCCCCCGTGGCAAGTAGAATATTTGCTTATCCAAATATTGCCGCCTACGAAATTTTGGCCTCACAAGAAAATGAATACCTATCGTTGGCCAATCAAGTTAGGGGATTAAAGGCCATTCCCACCCCTAAAGATGGAGAAGTAATCAATCATGAATTGGCTGCATTAATCGCGCACATAGAGTTAAGCAAACGCCTTATTTTTTCTGAAGATCGAATCGAAGCCTATCGCGATAGTCTTTATACTATTTGGGAGGGCAAAAACACAAAAGAATTCAATAGCTCAAAGACCTATGGACTGGAAGTTGCCGAGCATATTGCAAAATGGATGAATGGGGATAATTACAACCAAACCCGAACCATGCCAAAGTTTACCGTTGACACCGATAATCCATCAAGATGGCAACCTACACCACCAGCATACATGGCGGGCATTGAGCCACATTGGAACAAAATAAGACCTTTCGTTATAGATTCCGCCAGTCAGTTTAAACCCTCTCCTCCTCCTCCATTTTCTATGGAAGAAGATTCTGATTTCTTTAAAGAGCTAAAAGAGGTCTATGACATCAGCAATCAAATAACTTCTGCTGGGGATGATTCAGAAGAAGTTGAGATTGCCCAATTTTGGGATTGCAATCCTTATGTATCTGTAACTAGGGGCCACTTAATGTTCGCAACCAAAAAAATTACCCCTGGAGCGCATTGGATTGGTATTACAAAAATTGCAAGTAGAAAATCCAATGCCGACGTAAACAAAACTGTTTACGCTTATACCAAAGCATCCATTGCCATGGTCGATGCTTTTATAAGTTGCTGGGATGAAAAATACAGAAGTAACCTAATACGACCAGAAACCCTTATTAATGAGCATATTGATGAAAATTGGGTGCCCATTCTACAAACACCTCCATTTCCAGAATATACCAGTGGTCATAGCGTAGTGTCGGGCGCAGCGGCAACTACACTTACCGATATTTTTGGAGACGATTTTGCTTTTGACGATGACACCGAAGTGCCTTACGGATTACCTGTGCGTTCTTTCACTTCATTTAAGCAAGCAGCTGATGAAGCTGCCATAAGTAGAATGTATGGTGGAATCCATTACCGTAAAGCTGTAAATGTTGGGGTAAAACAAGGACGTGATTTAGGTAAATTTGTGGTGGATAACCTTAAAATGATTCAATGATTCAATGATTCAATAATTCTTTAACCTAAAATTTAATTTGAGTACTGATGAAACGAAAAATTTCTTTGGTAATAGTTTCTATTCTTATTGCTTTTCTGGGGTGGTACCTTTTTGTAAAACCCAATGATTATCTAATAACATTTAAGGCCAATACTTTTCCTGGTGCAATTAATCAAACTATAAAAAGTTGGGATAAACGAATGCAATCCAATGTTTCATTAGAACAGGATGGGCTATTGAATATTAAACAGCAATTAAAATTTAATGATACCATAGTCCAATATGATTGGGAAATAATTCCTATTACAGATTCTACCTCAAAAATTAAGGTAAGAGTCAAGGATTTAAACAATAGTTTCATGAATAAACTCATGATTCCTTTTACCTCAACGGTCATAGAAAAACGCTCCAAAAAAAATCTTGTCAACTTTAATCAGGTTTTAAACAATCATGTTAAAAACTTCAAGGTCAGTGTAGTTGGAGAGGACGAGTTAAAGTCTACTTTTTGTGCATATTTGACCGTCAAAGGACTCCAATCTGAAAAAGCATTTGGCATGATGCGAGACCATCCTTTTTTAAGCGGATTTGTAAAGCAAAACAACCTTAAACTAAACGGTTCTCCTTTTACTGAAATTACCAAATGGAACGTTCAGAATGACAGTATTGAATATAATTTTTGTTATCCCATAATAAAATCAGACACACTGCCGGTGAATAATGAGATAAAATATAAAGATTTTGAAGGTACTAAGGCTCTAAAAGCTATTTATAATGGAAACTACATAACCTCTGACCGTGCTTGGTATAAGCTTTTGGATTATGCTCAAAAGAACAATATTGAAGTTGTGAAAACTCCTGTTGAAATTTTTTACGATAACCCAAGCATCGGAGGGAATGAACTAGAATGGAAAGCAGAAATATTTATGCCAATTAAAGAATCTAAATGAATAAACTGACTATTTTCCTAGTATTTGTATTCCTTCAAGGATGTGCCCAAAAACCTTACTATGGGGACTTAACGTACTTGGGGAAACTTCCTTCAAAACTCAGTGAGATATCTGGAATTGTTTCTATCAATAATACCACGGTTTGGGCAATAGAAGACAATGGAAATAAAGATCATTTATATGCCATAAATCTTGAAGCAAATCTAGTCAAGGAATTCAAGGTAGAAAATGCTAAAAACCATGATTGGGAGGATTTGGCCAAAGACGAAAAAGGGAATCTCTACATAGGGAATTTTGGAAATAACGCCAACGACCGAAAGAACCTTTCAATCTATAAAACACCAAATCCTGAAAATGAAACTGGTAAAAAAATAAAAGCGGAAAAAATTACCTTTCATTACCCAGAGCAAAAGAAGTTTCCGCCAAAAAAGTCAAAATTGATGTTTGATTGTGAGGCGTTCTTTTACAAAAACAACTTTCTATATCTCATCACAAAAAATAGAACTAAGCCCTATACGGGAAAGGCTTTTATTTATAAAATTCCTGCTGTTGTTGGCTCTCATGAAGCAACATTAATAGGAGAATTCACTGCCTGCACGGACCAACAGTTCTGTTCCGTCACTGGAGCTGATATCTCTCCCGATGGAAAAAAGGTTGTATTACTGGGCTCTGGTTTTATATGGTTGTTTACCGATTTTAGTTCGGATGATTTTACAAAAGGTACTCTGCGCACCATAGATGTAAAGCACAGAACCCAACAAGAATCCATTTGCTTTATTGACAATAACACACTTTTAATAGCAGATGAACAGTCTAAAACCAAAGGTCGGAATTTATATTCCTACAAGATTGATTAAAACCCAAAGCCTACTCCAAAAGCAAATCGTGGACCATCCGAACTATTAAAAAATCCAAAATTTGCTGAGAGCAAATCAGCTCCATTCAGGAAAAATCCTCCACCATAGGAATTGTGCCACTTGTCCGAAGAATCTCCCGGGAACCAAACTCTACCATAATCAAACCCTCCAAAGATTCCAGGGGTTACAGGCAACACCCCCGTTTTACGCTTTCTAAAACTATATCGTAAATCTGTATTTTGATAGTAGGCCGTTTTCCCTGTAAACCGTTGGAAACGGAATCCTCTTAAACCATCATTTGCACCAATACTGGCTCCTTGATAAAATTCAAAATCATCTCCAATATTAAAGTGTCCTTTTATTTTTGTGGCCAAAACCAATCTGCCATCAGAACAAATTTTATGATCTAGGGACAAGCTAGGCACTATAAATCCAAACGCCCTACCTGAATCACTCAAATTCGTTTTATACCCTCCATGCAAAGAAAAGCTCATTCCCATGGTCGGAAAAGCTTCATTGTCCGTATTGGAGTAACTGTATTCCGCATCTACTCCAAAAAAATCCTGCTGGGTATCTCGTCCTACATCGGTAAAGAATCCCTCGATAAAACGCCCTTCTGTTTCTTCTACATCATAGTTTTCATAAGAAACACCCAAACGTACTTTTGATCCTAAATAACCTCTCCAAACCAGAGATGGTGCAAAAGCAATGGTTCTAATTTTTACTCGATTAAAATCTAGCTCAAGAACCTCTTCATCATCATTGTTCACGGTTTCATTTCCAAAATCAAAGAAATTAATACTAAAATTTGGACTGGTAAACTTAGCCTTCAATTCTAAATTTACATTTTCAAAAACATTGGCAAACTCTCCATTGTACGCTAAATCAAATCCATTTGTAGCAAAATAATAAGCTGCATTGAATGTATGTTGCTGGGTAAAAGGATTCTGTCTAAATCCATTAAACGTATAGGTGTCGGTAAGCCCAATTCTAAATCCATCATCTGGATTAAACCCAAGAGACGGTAACAATTGATTATTGCTGGCCTTTACTTTTAGAAACTCATAGGTATTGGTGTCGTAGTCATTTACCTCGTGAACTACACCTCCAAAGGCTTCATCATAGGTGTTCTTTTTTGTTTTAAAATCATAGACGTGTACCTTTTTAGATTTCTCAGCTATTTTGTATTCATCATTGTTTTGTCCCCCTACTATTCTAACTTTTATTTTAGAGGTTTGTGTATTCACCTCAAAAACATCGTCATCGTCCAATCCATATACCCAAACTTCTTTAGTGAATTCCGGAGCATAATTCTTTTCAAAAAATAAATCCTTTTTCTTTCCATTCTTTATTCGATACCCTCTAACGTCCAAACTTCCATTTTTCAATGAATTGATAACGAAGTGATCATCCTTATCCGTACCTGTAACTACGCTATATTTATTTATTATATTAAAGTACTCTTTTGCCGTATTGACAAGATTTTGCTTTCTTTTTAATAGTATCGTTTTAAAATTGGAAACAGTCTCATCATTAACTTCTTTTGGAAAAGCGGAGAACGAATCATCAATTACTGATTCATCTATTTTTTCCTGAATTAACATTGCCTGTTCTATCCATAAGTTCCTATCAGTCTCAGATAGCAATGCCATATCCAAAGCGAACGTTCTTGGTGATCCATTAAACCCTTTTACACTGCGTATTTCTTCATTAAATCCTTCAAAAATTCGTAAAGAAGGAACCGTTCTTGATGCAAACGACATCAACGCACCATCTCCCCAAATAGAAAAGGCTTGATCTCTATCTCTTGGAAAAGGCTTAAAAACATTATTCCCAGATTCATCTTCAAACTCTGCCCAACGCCATTGATCTACATGACGATCCCAGTCACCAATCAACATATCAAACAAACGAGCTTTTACATACGCTTTTTTATCAATGCTATACTCTTCATCCTCCCTCAACTTATTGATTAGGTCATATGTACTTTCTATCTTATTGGAATACCCAAAACTCGCCAGCTCTCCATGCCCTTCAGATACATGCTCCTCAATCATATACAGTCCATCTCCAAAATCGTTATTGTAGTCACCAAGTGTATTTTGTTTGGGTATGTAATACAACTTTGGGTTTGTATGGTAGATTCCCACAGCGTCCGAAAGTGGACCAAGTGCGAACGGCGCATATGGGTGAGCACCGGTATAAAAGTCCATCAGCAGTTTCTCTGTATAAGAACCTTCAAATTCTCCTATAATATATTGTTCCTGGAAGGCGATTGCCTGTAGATATCGTTCTGCACTTTTTCTAAGTGCGCGCATTACAAACTGCCTCCCATCTTTGTGTTGGAGTCTTAATGAGTTGGACTGGTTTCCACCACCCTTTCTTACTACGCTTAGGCCTCCAAATAAAGTGTCTAGGCGTACTGTTGGTGCCTTTACCTTAGTAGCATAGTATTTTCTATAACGATCTCCCCAAAGCCATTTGTAAAAACCACTTCTATCTATCTCTTCATCTGTATAGATCGATGCTTCCATTTCCGCAGGAAACGTATCACTATAATCACTGCTTATCTTCTTTTTATTTGAAGCCAACACTTCTGAACTATATAGTAAACCTTCAACTCCATTATCATCGAGGCCATAAAAATCCACTCCTGAAGAACCATCTTTGTATACTTTTAAAATGGCATACCCCATTTGACCTGAAGAAAATTTACTTCCGTTGAGTAGACGGGTATAACCTTTATTGGCTCCAGACCCACTAACTATCTGAGGTATATTTTCCTCTACTATATATTGAAGTGAATGTTCGTGTCCAGAAGTGAAAATGACTTTTTCTGAATATTGCGCTAAGGTGATCAACCGATTCTTTAAGTGGTTATACATTTTGTTTTGTAAATCTGTAATTGAAGCGCCAGAAGTTTTTCTAAGAAGATTACCTATTGTACCCAAAATAGGTATGGGAACATTCCCTCCCACAGGAAAAATATGTTCTTTAAATGAAAACTGCCCACCATGGGAACCATAGGTAAACGCTGGATGATGCATGGCAATGATTATGGTTTTATCCAAATTCTTTTTGATCAATCCTTCCAATTCTTCAAAGAATCTTCCTCTATCCTTTATTTCACAATCATCGTTCATAGTTGGATGTTTGTCCCAATTGGTCAAATACCATTCTGTATCAATGGCTATTACAACTATATTATCACTTATCTTAATCTTTTCTATGGGGCATCCATTGTCCGGAAAAAATACCTCCTTGCTGTCCAAAGCTTTTTGAATGTACTTTTCCTCTCTTTCCAATCCGTCAAGCCCCATACTGTACCAATCATGATTACCGGGAATAAACACAGTTTTTCCTTTAAATTCTTTTACTGTACTTAGTTGGGCATCCAAATGGTTTTTTGCCAACTCGTGACCAGAAGGGTCATCCTCTCTGTTCGGGAATCCTGCTGGATAGATATTGTCCCCTAAAAAAATAGCAGTACTGTTCTTGTCTGCATTTCTCAATTTAGATTTAAATATTTTAAGAGCAGGGTTTAAATCGCCTACCGGGGATTTTCCCGCATCACCAATTAAATAAAAGGTGTGTTCCACTTCTTTAGCGTTCAAAGTTTTGCTGTTATTGAACGGGACAGTATATTTTGCCTCATAGGTGGCACAACTAGATACAATGGCCAATAAAAGGATAACTAAGTAATGTTTTTTCATATGACTGAAGTTGATTCCAAAATTTTGTATTTTGGAGAATTCAAAGTACTATATATGTCGGAAATTGTTGAAAAAGCTGAACGTTTTGTATCTGAAATTCTGGAAAATAAACTTGATCCAAATTTTTTATACCACAATTTGCGCCATACCCAGCGTGTCGTTAAAAGTACTAAAGAATTACTCAATTTCTATAATCTTGGAGAAACAGAAAGTGAAAAACTCATACTGGCTGCTTGGTTCCACGATACGGGCTATACTAAAAGCATAGAAAATCATGAAGAAGCCAGTTGTGAAATTGCTGCTGAGTTTCTTAAAGAAAATAGTTATAACGCTACTGATATTGAAAAGATTTGCAACTGTATCATGGCAACAAAAAGATACCATGAGCCGAGCAATCTTCATCAGGAAATTATCAGGGACGCCGATGCTTCACACTTTGCTCAAAAGAGTTACTGGGAAACAACAGATTATTTGAAAGAAGAACTGCAAGAGCTTGGAATAGCTAAATATACCAGCAAACAATGGAGAGATGAAAATATAAAGATGTTCCGAACTGAGCATCAGTATTATACTGATTACGCTAAAGAAAACTGGGATGAAGCGAAAGAACGTAACCTAAAACAATTGGTCAAGGAAAAGAAGACTGAAAAGGAAATTGCCAAAAAGGAAGCGTTGAAAGCAAAATACAAAAGTGAAAGTCCCGATCGCGGTATACAGACACTTTTTAGGGTTACCCTAAAAAATCATTTGACACTAAGTGATATTGCCGACACCAAGGCCAATATTCTATTATCAGTAAATGCAATCATAATTTCGGTGGCATTATCTAACCTAATCCCAAAATTAGATAATCCATCCAATGCCTACCTTATTTATCCTACCTTGATTTTTATTACGTTTAGTGTTATCTCAATGGTTCTTGCAGTTTTAGCCACAAGACCTAATGTCACAAGTGGACAATTCACAAAAGATGATGTAAAAAACAAAAAAGTAAATCTCCTATTCTTTGGCAATTTTCATAAAATGAGTCTAGAGGATTATGAATGGGCCATTCAGGAGTTGGTAAAGGACAACCAGTATATTTACTCATCACTGACCAAAGACCTATATTTTTTAGGTCTTGTACTTAATAGGAAATATAAAATTCTACGACTTACTTACACTATTTTTATTATAGGCATAGTAATATCCGTAGTGGCATTCGGAATTGCTTTTCGATTTTTTGGGCCAGATAGAATGAGTTTTTAGCTAAGACTTTAACTCTTCCATTAAATCTTCATAGGTATATGTGCGTTCAGATTTTGTATCCTTAGTGTACAAAATTTCGGCCCTAATTGCTTTAAGCCCAGTAACTCCCTGAAGGCCTTCAAGTTCTACAACTTCTATATTATTGGTGAAGTAGCCTTTTGCCTTTAGGAATCTTATATAGCGCATATATTCCTTTTCATCTTTTCTTTGGGAATATACAATGGCCAACTTGCCTTTTTGGGTCAATCTTTCGTTGGTGCCTTTTATATAAGACTTGTCAATACGTTTTTTAATGATTTCATATCTCGCATTATATGTGCCGTCTACATCAAATCGCTTTTCATCCATTCTAAAACGAATCGCCAAAGAAGTGCTATAAACCAAAATCAAAGAGGCTACATCCAGTTTAACCGGTAGCTTAGATTTTAATGCGTAATATTTGTTCTCCATATCGCACATGACCTGAAGCTGCCACAATCTTAGGTTGCTTAAATAAAGTGGATCAAAATTTCTGTCATTGGCTATAGAACTGCCAATGTACATATTGTGCTCTACCCCATCCGTTTTATAGCGTTCAAAATAATGCGGAAACATTTTTTGAGCGTCTATCTGTTTTTTGTCCAATAAAGATGCTAACTGCATATTGGCCTCCATTACGCTATTGTCATAATTACGACGATGATCGTAATAAGACTCCGTGGTAGGGTCTATCTGTGCTTCGTAATTCTCAATGAAATTCTTTAGTTCTTTATTTTCCCGTTTTAAATGCCTGAAAACGGGCGTTATTTCTTCTTTTACAAAATCAAAGATTGCCTGTTCAGTATGGGTGTAAAGTGCTTCCTTAACTTCTTCCAGATAGGTGTCAACCCTAAACATCAATTCCTCATATATGGGAAGCTCGTATTTTTTTATAGCTTCCTGAAGTACTCCATTGATTTCAGAAAGCTGAATCATCAAGTCTCTCTGAATTGAAAGGTTACGCTCCTTTGAGGAATCTTTGATATCTATCTGACCATAAAGTGGATATACATCCTTAAAAACGATTTCTTTAAAAACGGGTTGGTTTCCCACAAGTTCATCGGCCATGAAACGCTTTGCCTCCTCTTGGAATTTCCAGTAAACGGAAGAATGTACCGTTGTGCATTCATGCTGGATTATAGCATCCACCAAGTTCTCCTCTTCTTCTATTGATCTTAGCACAGCAGAAACAATGTAAGGCATTACATCGTCTAACTTGTTTGCATTTACGCTGTTCAATTCGTTTACTGTATTAGAAACCAATTCCAATACACCCAAAAGATTGCCATTGTCAGCTATAGGAGCAAGTATTACACTTTTTATGCCTTGTTCATGTAAATTCTTGTAAGGTTGCTGTGCCCCTCCAGATTTTTCAAAATATTTTTCAACGTTGGAAATAGCAAAATAAGTGTTCTCCCCAAACAACTTGCCATAAGAATATCCGCAAAGCATATCATCACAGGGCTCCATCTCTTTTCCTTTGAGAATATAGCTTTCTATTCCCTTACCATAAATCTTTAAAAAGCGATTTGCATGATTATCATAGCCAGTAAAACCTACCTTAATCTTTTTAAGGTTGAACAATGACCGGAAGGTGTCCTGAAAACTGTCCATAAAGTTCTCCGTCCCTCTCTTGTTACTGCCTATAAGTGTGGACTTAATTTCAGAAATGGAATGTTCCGCCGTTACATCAAACATATTGGAGATTACAAAACCTTTGGATATAAAACTGTTTGGTGGAATCTTCTCCTTCCAAAGTTCAACATTCTCAAAATTCTCTAAAAGTTCATCAACATCACTTTGACTAAGTTCCTTTGATTTTTCAGTCGGTATTATTTCCATAAAATCTGCATTGTACAGTATTCTATAGTGGCGCATAACACCATTTGTGTCTGGAATATCATAAAATAATGGACGCCTAAAGTCCATATTAAAACCGTAGTAAAAATTTAACACCACGGTACATTTCATGATGTAATTTATATCCATTGGAAGGTTACGGATTTCCAATTCAAAACCTTCACCCGCATTTTTAAGAATATCCTGAAAACGTTCTGAGGAATTGAAAACTAAGTTTTCAAAAGGGGTAGAAGCCGTTTTAATTTCATTTTTTGTAAGAACCGGAGCAAAAGTATCAGCAAGGATGATACTGATTACATCCTTGTGTTTCTTTAACAACTTAACATCATTAAAGCCCTCCCTCAACTCTGGAAAAGGAGCTTGGGCCTCCAAAACGTACTTCGCCCTGTTAGCAAGAAATTTATCTTTGCTTTTCAATTGCTCGTCATAATGTTCCAATAGTTTATTGAAACTTACAAATTGCAACATAGGACTTTCAGCATTGTAATTCTCCTTCATACGCGGATTAGTCGAGGTTTAGCCCGTAAAGTTACAAAAAGAAAAAATGCACAGTTGTTAAGGGAATCTTTATGGATTTGTCCGCATTTTTTGGATATTTAGTGAAATTTCTTGAATGTCCTCCCATACTCGGTTAGACCGCGCTTACCAAAATGCCAAGATTATCCCTTTTGATGACAGGGATAAGTTTATACTTTTTAGTGACTGTCATAGGGGAGATAATAGCTTTGCTGATGATTTTGCCAACAACCGGAACATCTATTTTCATGCACTGAACTATTATTATCGTGAGGGTTTTAGCTATTGCGAGCTCGGTGACGGGGATGAGTTATGGGAAAATATCAGTTTTGAGTCCATATTTGAAGCACATAAGAATGTTTTTCAATTGTTACGGAAGTTTCATCTCGAAAATAGATTACATATGTTATGGGGTAACCATGATATGGTTTATAGGGATAAGTCCTATGTGGACAAACATTTATCAAGCTATTTTGAGCCTATAGATGACTCGGATAAGGAACTTTTTGAAGGAATAACCTACCACGAAGCATTAATTCTCAAGCACAAGGAAACACAGCAGGAACTGTTTTGTACTCATGGCCATCAAGCGGATTGGTGGAACTATGTTTGCTGGCGTATAGGCCGTTTTTTGGTTCGGGTCCTTTGGAAGCCTTTACAAGTTGTTGGCATTGCAGACCCTACAAGTCCTGCAAAAAACTACAAAGAGCTCATTAGAATTGAAAGGCGTATTAAACGTTGGATTTTAAAAAACAACTTAAAGATTACAATTGCAGGACATACGCATCGTCCTCGTTTTCCTGAACCGGGACAGATTCCCTTTTTTAATGATGGTAGCTGTGTACACCCCAGAAGTATTACCGGACTGGAAATTGAAGGCGGTAATATTTCTTTGATCAAATGGCAGATCGCCACAAAACCAGATGGCACCCTTCAAATAGTAAGAATATTATTGGAAGGTCCTGAAAAATTGGTGGATTACATAGATAAATAACTATGGAAAGTGTGCAATATATACTTGATCAAATTCCTATCAGACATAACCTTGCATCTCATTTAATGTTTCTTGGTGTCGTTCAAGGTATTTTTTTAAGCTTTGTTATTCTTTTTCGCTCAAAAAAGGAATCTGCTACGGTTCTTTTTGGGTGGGCCTTGTTAATACAGTGTTTAGTCTTTGCGGACACGTATTTATGCTACACAGGATTAATAAGATATATCCTGCATTTTAACGATTCTACTGAAGTCTTTGTCCTTTTGATTGCCCCGACCATTTATTTCTTCATTTATGCCTTGCTTGAAAGAAAACCGATTACTTTTAAAAAACATTGGCCCCATTTTTTGCTTCCACTATTGTATGGGCTATCACAAACCAACTATTATTTGGCACCTATTGAGGTAAAGCTAAATGCTTATTTAGGAGCCTATTATGATAATTTAGGGTATCTATCCGTTCCAGACTCCTTCAGCTATTCTTTTCAAAAGGTAAAGGATGAGTTTAGGTGGATGATTCTATTCAGTCTTCTTTTTTATATCATTCTGGCCACTAGACTGGTTTTCAAAGCAAAGAGCAAGAAGACGTTCTCGTCTAAAAATATAAAAGTCGACAAATACGCTTTTTCAAGAAACACAGTTGTCATTTTTAGTTGTCTTTTAATATTTATATTTCTGATTTTCCTCAACTACGATGATGATGGGGGAGATCATTATATTGGAATTCTACAAACCATAATAACCTTTACAACTTCATTTTTCATTATTTCAGAATCTAGGTTTTTTGAAAAATCCTGGATTGCCGATAAATACGAAACACTTACCTCCGGCTCAATTCTATTTGATGATATTGAAAAATGTATTTCCGAAGATGACCGCTTTCTAAACGAAAAAATGTCTTTAAAGGATTTAGCGGAAAGGCTTAATTCCAACACAAATCTTGTTTCCAAACTAATCAATTCAGAAACAGGAATGAACTTTAACGATTATCTAAACCAAAAAAGAATCGTTATTGCAAAAGATCGGTTAATTAGTCATAAATATTCCCATTTAACCATTGAAGCCATTGGCCTTTCGGTAGGTTTCAAATCTAAATCGGCCTTTTACACCGCTTTCAGAAAGCATACGAGTACATCACCATCCATGTTCATGAAACAAAAAACGGGTTAAATCGCGTTTTCTTCTCCAGAATTATAATTCAAGACGTTTCAGGGTTTAAAAAACATAAGGTTTTATTCTCAACTTTCCATCTTTGATCAAAATAATTCTAAGATGGAAACAAAAGTTAGACGTTACGATTTAGATTGGTTGCGAGTAATCGTTTTTGGGTTGCTCATTTTCTATCACGTAGGAATGTTTTTTGTGCCATGGGGCTGGCATGTTAAAAACAATGTTATTTATGATTGGTTGCGTTGGCCCATGCTGTTCTTAAACCAATGGCGACTTCCCGTTTTATTTGTTATTTCGGGCATGGGAACATACTATGCGTTGGGTAAAAGAAACATATGGAAATTTAATTTGGAACGTTATCTGCGTTTGGGTATTCCATTAGCAGTGGGCATGTTGCTCATTGTTCCACCTCAAATATATTTTGAACGTGTGACCAACGGACAATTTACAGGTTCTTTCTTGGAGTTTTTTACGACAGTCGCTTTTGATGGAATCTATCCTGAAGGGAATATTAGCTGGCACCATCTTTGGTTTTTGCCGTACCTTTTTCTGTTTTCATTGGTATTGTCCCCAATTCTTGTTTACCTGCGTCAGAATAATACAAAATTCATTAAATGGATTAAAAACTTAATTAAAAGGCCTTCTCGACTTTACGTTTTTGTAATTCCTTTATATCTGTTAGAAACCTTTGTTGAACCTTTTTTTGATGTTACACATGCACTTATTGATGACTGGTTCAACATAAGCTTTAGCATAGTTCTATTTTTCTATGGATTTTTATTGATTGCCACAGGCGAGGTTTTCTGGGAAAGTTTAAAAAGTATTAAGACAAAAGCGCTTAGTATTGGAATCATTGCTTTTTTCAGTCAAGTTTTTATTTGGCTTGTTTTGGAAGATGGCTATGTTGTGCACGCAGTTGAAGCACTGCTGAAAGTAGTAAATATTTGGTCATGGATTCTTGTGCTTTTTGCGTATTCCGCAAAATACTTAAATAGGCCCAGTAAAAAATTGGCTTATGCCAATATAGCAGTATATCCCTTCTATATTTTACACCAGACCATTACCGTTGCAATTGGCTATTATTTAATTAAATTGGATTGGGGATTATTAGCAAAAGCTTCCATTTTGGTGATTGGTACATTTGGTCTTAGTTGGTTGATTTATGATTTAATCATCTTACGGATTCCCTTGTTACACCCTCTGTTTGGCTTAAAACAAAAGAAAGGCGAATCAAATACTGATTGATGATTTAACTTCCTTTTACCAATAAGGTGGCAAGGTATTTGTTAACTTTAAAGCAATGTATCGACCAAGTTGCTATGAAAAAACTTGTTTTTCTACTTGTTAGTCTTGTTTTGGGCATTACCGCTCTGCAAGCTCAGGGGGATATCCCCACTACTCGTCCTCTAAAAGTTGGGGAACGAAATAATCTGGATATAAAGCCTGCCAATCAAGGCACCTCTTTGCGTATCCCTTCGATTATTGATGAGAATTTGACTTCAAAAAACAATAAGCCCGGAGTAAAAATGCTGCCCGATAAAGAGTTGCTGCAAGCGGGTCATGATATGGTCATTGACCCAAAAGTTGGGGAAAAAGAAAAGAAGGGCTCCAAAGAACATTTTGGTGATCAATATTTAGGTGACTTAAAAACTACGGCAAAATTCATAGGAGTTGTTTGTAGAGATCATGAATATGTAGATGGAGATCGAGTCAAAATATATCTTAATGGAGAGGTTGTAGAACATAATATTTTGCTTTCGGGTTCTTTTAAAGGAATCAATATTGATTTAATAAAAGGTTTCAATCGTCTTGATTTTGAAGCACTGAACCAAGGTTCGTCCGGTCCTAATACTGCTCAAGTCGTAATAGCGGATGAAAAAGGTCAAGTTATCCATAACAACCGCTGGAATCTTTCTACAGGCTCAAAAGCAAGTCTTATTGTAATTAAGGAAGAAGAATAATTATTCCCCCGGATTATAGGTTTTCACCGCTCTTTTAAGAACATCCTCTTTGTAGTATGCCGCATCCTTCCAATTCATATTAGAATACATTTGTATTTGATCGTCAAAATGTGGTGAATCAGGATTACCACTTTGGCCACCGGCCAAAATTGTTTTTGCCTTTACTTTTTCTCCAAACTCCACAGCAGCGACAAAGCTGTTGCCCCGAGTACCATAAATTTTCTTGGTTCCGTTATTGTAACGTTCTCCATAGGCAGCCAAAGCGCCCCAACGACCACTAGCAAAACCTATTGGAATACTTGGTTTAGCATCATCAAATGGTTGACGAATATCTCCATTAAGTCTTTGGTAACGATGAACTTCCCCCCAAGGCATTTTCCAAGTTCCAAAATCTGCTTCCAATTGGTCAACTACCTCTTCAAAAAGTGTCAGTTTTTCTTTTTGAGGTGATTCACTGCCCCAATATGTAATTAATTGCATTGGAGTCATCCCATCTGGTCTATTCGCTTTTTTATAGCTTAAGGTCCCATAATAATGCGCCAAGGTCATTGCCACAGATTCTTTTGACGTCTTAAAATTCCAATCCGCCAAAGTATCTATAGCCCCTTGTAATTTTGGATTTCTATCATGATGAGCATAGTAGGCATTTATCAATCCAGGAATCAATGCTTCAAAAGCAGGTAAATATGGATCATGGGCAAGTTCAATAAGACTATCTAATGTGTAGCCACTTTTGTCTTTTAATAAACCAATGGCATGCACACCACGAAAGTTCTCTCGATCTATGGACATGTAATTTGGGTAGTCTTCTTTATTTGGACTAAATTCTAAAGCAGATGTATACGGTGTGGAATTACAATTCTGAATCCAACCATTATCAGGATTCAATACCAGAATGTTCTCGTCCACTGAATGCAAACCTTGCCAATCAGTTTTAGGATTGCTTCCATCAACCGGTTCTCTGTAATTGAAAATAGTATCTCTTTTTGGAATAAAGTTTCCATGGAAATAGGCAATATTACCTTCGGCATCTGCATAGACCGTATTGTTAGAAGAGTTGGTACGGATATCCATCATTTCTCTAAATCCATTATAGCCATCTTTCTTAGTTCGTATATAGGATTGCTCCAATGCTTTTACCGGTTCCCACATCATCGCAGAAGCTGTCCATTGCTTATCTACCGCATGAGTTATTGGTCCGTGATGGGTATGGTGCATGGGAAAGGTTTTTTCTTTGACACCATCACCATCTTTATACTTCAAGGTCACTTCTGATGTTTCTACAGGTCTTAGCTCTTCTCCATATTGATAAAACAAATTATCATCATTTTTCACTATGGTTTCCTTGAACTCGTCCATCACATCTGTATATGTTGAAGTATGCATCCATCCCGTTTTCTCATTAAAACCTTGGTACACAAAAAACTGCCCCCAAGTCACCGCACCATAAGCATTCAAACCTTCTTCGGAAACAACATGTACTTCTCCTCTAAAGTAAAATGAGGTGTGCGGATTTATCAATAACATAGCATTGCCAGATTCCGTTAATTTCCCTGAAATAGCTATTCCATTGGATCCTTGAGGTTCAGCCATTTCCTCTTCCCTTTTCATTTTCAATTCTTCCATTTCTGGAATCTCCAGTCCACTTTCATAGAAAGCTTTTATTTTTCTGACAGAAATTCGTTCTATATCTCCACCTATGGAACCTTCACTAAAATACATGGGCATCCATGGCTCAAACTTGGTCAATAATCTTGGCTTTACTTCTGGGTGGGTATGCAAGTAATAATTAATGCCATCTGCAAAAGCATCGCAAAGTTCTTTTAGCCATTCGGGGCTTTTGTCATAATTGGCCTTTGCTTCTTCTTCACTCATAAAAAGTCTGGCTCTTAAATCGCTGTATAATGCATCTTCGCCTTCAACCTCTGCCAATCTTCCTGTGGCCCAAATATAGTTTTGCTCTACTCGGTTAAAATCATCTTCGCATTGGGCATATAGCAGTCCAAATACAGCATCTGCATCAGTTTTTCCATAAATATGTGGTACCCCAAAATCATCCCTAATAATTGTAATATTTTCAGCTTGGGCCTCCCATTTTTCGACTTCTGTTTGTGGTTTTTCTCCACAAGAAACCATCATTAAAAAAACTAATAACGCTACTGTTCTCATTCTAAAAATTTTAAGCTTTTTTCAAAAATTGGGTCTTTAATACTATTTGGGCCTTTCCAACTCTGCACTCTACTTCTTGTGGATTACCGGTTAGTCTAATATTCTTTATCACATTTCCCCTTTTTAGGGTTTTGGACATTCCCTTAATCTTTAAGTCTTTGACTACATGAACGTTGTCTCCATCTTCAAGAACATTTCCATTACTATCTTTCGTATCCATATTGTTTGTTTACACAGTGAAAATAAATGAAATACCCTTGAATTACTAATACAATCACCAACTTCCACTTGCACCACCACCGCCTGAACTACCACCTCCTCCGGAGAAGCCCCCAGAGCTGCTTCCACCTGAGCTTGAACCAAAAGAATGGCTACCGGATGAGGAGAAGGTTTTACGCATGTAAGTCTTATCGTTTTTGTAGAGCGAAAGTTTAAAATCTTCTTTCCCTTTAAGCAAGATTTTCAAAACGGCAATTAAAATGGTTATCCCTAAAAAACTAGCAAGAATGTAATAAAGCCAATGAGTATGTTCAAACACCTGATCCATATTATCTATATCCTTAACAACACCAAAAACCATTGAAGCAAAGAACAAGGGCATCAAAATGAAAACAGAAGAAAAAAGGATTTGAATCAAACTAAAAACCATCATGAACAAACCCTGGAGCAAACCTAGTTTGCCTATCAACATTCCTCTAAAAATTTCTATTAAACCAGAATAAGCTTTGAAGAAAATAAATCCACCAGCTGCAATAAAAATAGAGAGGAAAAGAGCCATAACAAGCTTAACAACCCAATCCATTTGGTTTTCATTAGCGTCCATTTCTTTTTTGAATTCCTCAAGCGCTTCAGGATTATTAAGAAATTCGATGAGTTGATCTGCAGCTAGATTTATACCCTCATAATAGTTGGATTCCTTAAACTGAGGAATCATAGTATTTCTAATAATATTGGAAGCAACCGCATCTGTTATATAGGGCTCCAAGCCATAACCTACCTCAATCCGAACCTTTCTATCGTTGTGAGCAAAAAGGATAAGAATACCGTTGTCCTTTTCTTTTTGACCTAATTTGTTTTTATTGAACGTTTTGTTGGCATATTCCTCAATGGTTTCAAAACCTAATTCTTTAATGGTAAGCACCACCAATTGATTGGTAGTTTCTTCTTCGAAATTGGTAAGCTTGGTTTTTAGTCCTTCTAATTCCTGTACTGTGAATATTTTTGCGCTGTCGGTGACTATTTCCTTTAAATCAGGATATTGCTGTTGTGCAAAACCAAAGAAAGAAACCAGAAGTAAAAAATAAAAAAGCACTCTTTTAACCATACACTTTAATCATCAAAAACATCTAAATATACTAATATGTTACACAGTTTCTTTCATATGAATTGACTAGCTGTCTTTATGGTTTTATGCCAGTATAATTTCAAGTAACTTGCATCTTCTTTTGAAGAATAGTATATGGTGGATAAAAAAGTTAGTATTTTAAAAGCATTCAAGACCATTATTTGGCCTAAAAGGAATTTGGTTTTTATAGGATTGGTATTGATAGTTGTTAGCAAAGCCGCCAGTTTTATTGCACCCATATCTCTAAGAATTTTTATGGATGAAATAATTCCAGAAGGAGATATCCCATATCTTAAGATTCTTGTTGCAATTGTGGCTGCAGGTTTTCTGGTGCAAGCAGTGACTTCTTTTTTGCTTACAAAAATATTAAGTGTTCAAGCGCAGTTTTTAATTTCAGAACTCCGCTCGCAAGTTCAAAAACAAGTGCTTTCATTACCAATACGTTTCTTTGACAATACTAAATCCGGTGCTTTGGTTTCAAGAATTATGACTGATGTGGAAGGAGTACGAAATTTAATTGGAACTGGATTGGTGCAATTGGTAGGGGGCACAATTACTGCGATTGTATCCCTAATACTTTTGCTTAGAATTAGTGTGAGCATGACATTATTGACTTTGGTTCCTTTAGCAATTTTTGCACTAATTGCCCTCAAAGCATTTAAAATTATACGACCCATTTTTCGTAACCGAGGAAAGATAAATGCAGAGGTTACAGGAAGATTGACGGAAACCTTGGGTGGAATAAGAATAATAAAAGGATTTGGAGCAGAAGTCCAAGAAGCTAAGGTTTTTGAAAGCGGTGTGCATAAACTTTTTGAAAATGTCAAGAAAAGTCTAACTGCCACAGCTTTTATGACAAGTTCATCCACATTTTTACTCGGATTGGCCACTGCTGGAATAATGGGTCTTGGTGGATATAAAATAATAGCGGACCAATTAACAATTGGTCAATACATTGAATTTACCTTTTTGCTGGCGCTCATGGTGGCTCCCATTGTGCAAATGAGTAATATAGGGAGCCAATTAACTGAGGCATTGGCAGGTTTGGACAGAACTGAGGAGCTCATGAACAAAACTGCCGAAGCACAGGAAAAAGAACGCATAATTCAACTTGATTCTGTTCATGGAGATGTAACATTCAACAATGTCTCCTTTTCTTATGAAGAGGACAAAGAGGTATTGCACAATATAAGTTTTGACGTTAAACCAGGTGAGGTTATTGCCTTAGTTGGTAGTTCTGGATCAGGAAAATCCACAATAGCCGGATTGGCAGCTAGTTTCCTCAATCCAAATTCTGGAACCATTACCGTTGATGGACAAGATTTATCAAAGGTTGACCTGAACAGTTTTAGACAGCATTTAGGAGTAGTCCTGCAGGATGACTTTTTGTTTGAAGGTACCATTAAGGAAAATATCCTTTTTCCAAGACCTGATGCTTCCGAAGAAAAGTTACAACAGGCCGTAAAAGCTGCCTATGTTGATGAGTTTACAGACCGATTTGATGATGGCCTAGATACCTTAATTGGCGAACGCGGTGTAAAACTTTCAGGTGGACAACGACAACGTATTGCCATTGCTCGTGCTGTTCTAGCGGACCCAAAGATTCTGATTTTGGATGAGGCTACCTCCAGTCTAGATACGGAATCCGAAGCATTGATTCAAAAAAGTCTAGCTGAATTGACCAAAGGAAGAACCACTTTTGTAATAGCTCACCGATTGAGTACCATTAGAAAAGCAAATCAAATTTTGGTGATTGAAAATGGTAGAATTGCCGAACAAGGCACCCATAACGAATTGATTGCCACCGAAGGAAGGTACTATAACTTGTTTACGTATCAGGCTAGGATTTAAGCTTCTTCTGGGGCCAGTTCCACTTCTAGACCATCCAAATCATCCTTCATATGAATTTGGCATCCTAAGCGGCTATTGTCTTGAACAAAGAAGGCTTCAGCTAACATGGCTTCTTCATCATCAGATTTTTCTGGAAGTGAATGATCAGATTTTATATAACATTGGCATGAAGCACACATGGCCATTCCTCCACAAATTCCAATAGTTCCTTCCGGGGCCAGCTCGTAAGAACGAACAACCTCCATCAAGTTCATATTCATATCCGTTGGCGCATCAACTTCATGCAATACTCCATCCCGATCTATAATCTTAAGTTTTATGTCGGACATTCTCCTATAGTTTACTAGTTGGTTAGTGATAAAGCGAATTAGTTATTTCATTGATTTGATAAATGCGTAAAGCATTTTTGAAACCTCGTTTGTTTCATTAATCAATTCTTCGGCTTTTGGTCGATCTAAATAGTTTAATCTTTCAGACAGATATAACATCGATCTTACTTCACTGTTTGAAGCCAATGAGAAATATAAAAATCTTTTAAAATCGGCGTTGGAACTTCGTTCAAAACCTTCTGCAATATTATTTGAAATAGATACCGAAGCCCTTCTTATTTGATCCCTAAAACCAAAATCCGTAATATTTGAAAACATTCTATATACTTCAACTGACAAATCTTGAGATTTTTGCCAAACTTTTAAATCTTCAAAACGCTGTATTGTCATAAACTCAACACTTTTTTACTACTTCACCATCAAACTATTTCACTAGTCAATAGATTTTACAACAGCTTTAGGAGCCTCTTTTTTACTTCCATCAAAACCAGTTACACCACCAACCGTGGTATACTTCATAACATATTTTTTATCTGGAAATATGCGTTGGTATGCACTTTGGCACATTAAAGTGGCCTCATGAAAACCACATAAAATCAATTTTAACTTACCAGGATAGGTGTTGACATCACCAATGGCATAAATTCCTGGAATATTGGTTTGATAGTCCAGTGTATTGTCCACCTTTATCGCATTTTTTTCAATTTCCAAGCCCCAATCCGCAATAGGCCCTAATTTAGGCGAAAGCCCAAAGAGTGGAATAAAATTATCGACTTCTAAATCAATTTCTTCAGAAGTGTCTGTTCTTTTGATGGAAACTTTTTCCAATCTCTCCTCACCATGTAACCCAACTACTTCAGAAGGTGTAATCAAATTAATTTTTCCTTGATTCTTTAATTGCTGCGCTTTCTCGACAGAGTCTAAAGCTCCACGAAACTCATTACGTCTATGAACCAACGTAACCTCTGAAGCAATATCTGCAAGAAAGATAGACCAGTCCAATGCAGAATCTCCTCCTCCTGCTATTAGCACCTTCTTATCTCGATAGATTTCTGGCTCCTTGATGATATAGGCAACTCCTTTGTCTTCAA
The DNA here is from genome assembly GCF_044596045.1 of Allomuricauda sp. R78024. Lineage (NCBI taxonomy): Bacteria > Pseudomonadati > Bacteroidota > Flavobacteriia > Flavobacteriales > Flavobacteriaceae > Allomuricauda > Allomuricauda sp. R78024. Next base: position 1,086,791 of record NZ_CP138995.1, on the reverse strand, counting down.
ATTTGGATAGATTGTCCAGCAATGGTTTTCTTGGCTCAAAGCTCCCTAAACCTCCTGCAATGGCAATAATGGGTGCGTGATGTTGCGTTCCTTTATTTGTAGTGACTACAAAAGAACCGTCTTCTAATTTTTCAATCTTCTCAGCGCGTTCTCCCAAAGTAAAGCCTGGTTGAAATGGCTTTATCTGTTCCATCAAGTTATCCACTAGTTCTCCAGCCAAAACTTCTGGAAAACCGGGGATATCGTAAATCGGTTTTTTAGGGTATATTTCTGAGCATTGCCCTCCTGGTTGTGGCAAAGCATCTATTAAATGGCATTTTAGCTGTAATAGACCTGCCTCAAAAACAGCAAAAAGACCCGTAGGGCCCGCTCCAATTATCAGTATATCGGTTTTAATCATTCAGAATCGTATTTAGATATCTGCGCAACTTATGATTTGTTCTAGGAAGGATTTATGATTTTTGTCAGACTAGCTTACATTAATGACTTCTTCAATCTGAGGAACATACTTTTTTATGGTCATTTCCACACCACTTTTTAAGGTCATTTGGTTAACACTGCAGCCAATGCAATTGCCCTCAAGCTTCACTTTGACCGAACTTCCATTATCTATAGAAATCAATGAAATGTCTCCTCCATCACTTTGTAAAAAAGGACGAATTTCATCTAAGGCTTTTTGAACATTTGTTTTTATCTCTTCTGACGTCATAATCATTTCTTTTTAACGGCGGCACATCCTGCCATTGTGGTAATCTTTATTGCTTCCGTTGGTGGTAAATCTGTATTTCTTCTTACCAATTCTTGAACGACACTTTTTGTTAATTCTTCAAATGCTTCTTCAATTGGCGTAGCTGTTTGCAAAGCTGCTGGTCTTCCCACATCACCCGCTTCTCGAATGCTCTGTACCAAAGGAATCTCTCCCAAAAATGGAATATCTAAATCCGTTGCCAAGTTTTTGGCACCATCCTTTCCAAAGATATGGTATTTGTTGCTAGGCAGTTCATCTGGTGTAAAGTAGGCCATGTTTTCCACAATACCCAACACAGGAACGCTTATAGCTTCTTGCTGGAACATAGCAACTCCTTTTCTAGCATCTGCTAAGGCAATTTCTTGAGGAGTACTAACCACTACGGCACCTGTTACCGGCAGCGACTGCATAATGCTTAGGTGGATATCGCCAGTTCCAGGAGGCAAGTCCAGTAGAAGAAAGTCAAGTTCATCCCAATGTGCATCAAAAATCATTTGATTTAAGGCTTTTGAAGCCATAGGGCCTCTCCAGATTACGGCTTGATTTGGTTGTGTGAAAAAACCAATGGAAAGCAGTTTAACTCCGTAATTTTCAACAGGCTTCATTTTTGCTTTACCATCCACGTTAATGGACAAAGGTTTTTCTAAGGCAACATCAAACATTATGGGCATAGATGGCCCATAAATATCTGTATCCAACAACCCTACCTTAAAGCCCATTTTGGCCAACGTAACTGCCAAATTAGCCGTGACGGTAGATTTTCCAACGCCACCTTTGCCAGAAGCTACGGCAATTATATTTTGAATACCGGGAATTGGATTCCCTTTAATCTGGTTTACTTTAGGTTTTGAAGGTGCCTCAACCTTAACGTTAATCTTGATCTTTGCTTTTTCATAAACTTCTCTATGGATGATTTTTAAAATCTCCACTTCTGTTTTCTTTCTAGCTTGAAGACTAGGGTTCTTTATGGTAACATCTACCTCAACTTCATCTCCAAATACTTGTACATTGGTCACCGCTCCACTTTCTACAATATTTTGTCCTTCGCCCGGGGCGGATATGTTTTCTAATGCCTTGAGAATGTCTGCTTTATTCAGCTTCATTAATCCTGTTTTAATTGCAGTCGTTTAAACTGATTCTAAATTACAAAGATACGGCTTGGGGGTTAGATAATGAAGTTTGTATATTGAAAATGAAGATGGTGGAATAACCAGAGTTTATGCTATCCCAATTCTGATTCAAATTCTTTTCCCGGGTCCCAAAAGTGCTTTTTAAAATCTACAATTTGGTTATCCCTCACAACTACACCTTCATTTTCCAAAAGTTGCTGCATAAGGCTAGTGCCATCAAAATGATGTTTTCCCGTGAGCATCCCAATTCTATTTACAACCCGGTGAGCTGGAACATCCTTTGCCGCTGAATTGTTCATGGCCCAACCAACCATTCGAGCGCTTCTAGCAGCGCCCAAATACTTTGCTATAGCTCCATAAGAAGTGACCTTGCCATAGGGTATTTGTTTTGCCACCTCATAGACCTTATCAAAAAAGTTAGGTTCCTCCATCTATCAGTAGAAAATTTTGATTAGTGTAATCATCAATAAAACCAACATTAAACCACTCAAAATATAGTTGGAGTTTTTGGAAAAGCGATTGGTTTTCCGTTCCATTTTATTAAAGTAAAAGGCGTACAAATACATCACCAAAAAAGTACCTAAACCAGCAGCTAAGATGAAAATCACCTCATCAATAACTTTGTAATTCATAAATCCTTGTGTATGAAACACCGAATTTACACCACTGTAATAAGGTATTGTTAAGAGGTTGATAGCGGCTAAAAAAAGACCTTTTGTGAAGCTACTGCGTTTCTTGCCCTGCTCAAAATCAATCGGGTGGTCGTTTTGTTTTTTTCCTTTCAAAAAGAAAAAAATAGCCAATATCGCAAATACCACTAGCGCAATTTGCAATAGCATACCTATCACTTCTGGATTCCTTGAAAGATACTTTGCTATTCTAACAGCAATGTAGGTTTGAAAAATGACCATTACAGACACTCCTAAACCAAAAACAATTCCATTGCTTTTCCCTTTTTCGACACTAGTTTTAGCTGCGTTCATATTCAATAAACCAGGCGGTACCGAAGCTCCAAAGGCCGCTAAAAAAGTGAAAAAGAAAAGAGTTAACAGGTGCGTCATTTAGTTTGTGATCCGAAATTGGATGTAAGTGATTGGTTTTCCTTTCTCAAGATACTGATTTTCATAAAAAGTTTGGATTTCTAAAACTTCAGCCGGGCTTCCTTCATTTTTATATACATCATGGTTGGAATACAAAATTTCACAACCCAATCCTTGCAAAAGACCAAGTGTATATCCATGCATAAACTCGCTATCGGTCTTTAAATTTACAATTCCATCTGGTTTTAATATATGTTTATATTTTTCAAGGAATAGCGGGTTGGTCAAACGGTGTTTGGTGCGTTTGTATTTTATTTGTGGATCAGGGAAGGTAATCCAAATTTCATCTACCTCATTCTCTCCAAAAAGATGATCTACAAGTTCAACTTGTGTGCGCACGAAAGCCACATTATTTAGTTCTGTTTCTTGGGCAGATTTGGCTCCTCTCCAAAACCTGGCTCCTTTAATATCAATTCCAATAAAATTTTTATCCGAATTCTTCTGTGCGAGACCAACTGTATACTCTCCTTTACCGCAGCCTAATTCCAGAACCAAAGGGTTTTCATTTTTAAAAAAAGATGACCAATTCCCTTTAAATTCGAATCCTTCTAAAACCTTTTCTCTCTGAGGCTGGATTACATTTGGAAAAGTTTCGTTTTCCTTAAATCTTTTAAGTTTGTTCTTACTTCCCACTTAACTTCTCTTAATGTGCAAAAACTTAATGTTTTGGCAAAACTAAGGAAATCCAAAAGCAATTTTGATTTTGTTTTTTTGTTGTGATGCAAAACTCTAAACGCATTTTGGTTGCCCCATTAAATTGGGGATTAGGTCATGCCACAAGATGCATCCCAATTATAAATGCTCTTCTAGCTTATGGTCACCAACCTTATTTAGCATCGGACGGTATTGCTCTTTCGCTTTTACAGAAGGAGTTTCCAGACCTTCCTTCTTTTGAATTGCCTTCATACAAGATAACTTATGCTGAAAAGGCCAAGAATTTTAAAATTAAGATGATCTGGGATTCCCCAAAAGTGTTGAAGGCAATGAAGAAGGAAAAAAAAGCTATAAAACAGTTGGTCAAAGAGCATCAATTGGATGGTATTATTTCTGACAACCGTTTGGGAGTATTTTACAAAAAAGTGCCTTGTGTTTTTATCACGCATCAACTTAATGTCCTTTCTGGGAATACAACTTGGATGAGTTCTAAGGCACATCAAAAAATCATTAAAAAGTTTGATGCCTGCTGGGTGCCAGATGTTAAGGGAAAACCAAACCTTACTGGTAAGCTGGGACATTTGAAAAAATCTAAAATCAATATTAAATATTTAGGCCCTCTAAGTAGGTTTGAAAAAATAATTGTTGAGCAGAAATACGATTTAATGATTCTACTTTCTGGTCCTGAGCCTCAACGAACCATCTTGGAGGAAAAACTTCTGGAGGAACTTCAACAATATGATGGAAATATACTTTTTGTAGAAGGTAAAATTGAAGAGAAAAAATTTATTGAAGAATTTGAGACCTTGAATGGCTCCCTCACTATTTGTAATTTTATGCAATCCCAAGAATTGCAAACTGCTTTGAACCAAAGTACCAAAGTACTTTGTCGTTCTGGATATACCACTGTAATGGATTTGGCCAAACTAGAAAAAAAAGCATTTTTTATCCCTACACCGGGGCAATATGAGCAGGAATACCTTGCAAAACGTTTGCAAAAACAAAATCTAGTTCCCTATAGTAATCAAAGCGATTTTAAGTTTGATGATTTGAAGAGGTTGGATACTTTTGAGGGGTTAAAGCAATTTGAATCAGATATTGACTACGCTAGCTTGTTTTTACTTTTTTCTAAAGTAAAAGAAAACTCGGAACCTACATCTTCTTCACTTTCAACATAAATTTTTTCATCATGTGCCTCCATAATGTGTTTTACGATGGAAAGCCCCAATCCTGAACCTCCTTCAGCACGGCTACCACTTTGATCTACACGATAAAAACGCTCAAAAAGCCTTGGGATATGCTCTTTTGGTATCCCTTCCCCATTATCTGTCACCCTAATAATGACCTTGTTTTTAATAAGATTCTCAACACTTACTTCTGTTGTTCCATTTGGATGACCGTATTTAATAGAATTTACAAGAAGATTACTGACCACCTGTTGTATCTTCTCTCTATCAGCGTTTACATAAATAGGATCTTTGTATTCCATATCAAAAGTTAGGCTGATTTCCTTTTTTGCTGCTTTCATTTCTAGAAGATCGAATACATTTTGGATGAACTCAATAATGTCAAAATCTTCTCGTTCCAGTTTTAATCCGCCAACTTCAAGCTTGGTAATTAAATCCAGGTCTTTAACAATATAAATCAAGCGTTCTACCCCTTTATTGGCTCGCTCTAAATATTTTTCCCGAATTTTTTTGTCATTCATGGCACCATCCAACAAAGTGAGTATGTAACCCTGGACAGTAAAAAGGGGGGTCTTCAGCTCATGGGATACATTTCCTAAGAAGTCTTTTCTGTATTCTTCACGAATTTTTAAGGTATCTATTTCAATCTTCCTGTCCTCTGCAAATTTTTCAATTTCCTGAGTCAAGGTTTTCATATCTGTGGTAACAGGTTTTGACGAGAATGATGAAGATTCCAATAGCGAAACATCATCATATATCTTTTTAACACGTCTGTAGATAAATCGTTCTACCCTAATCTGGAGTATCGTAAATGAAACAGCAAAACAAGATAGTGCAAACAGAACAATAAACGACCAGTCCATCTGCCCTTTATAAATGAGAAAGGCTACAAATAATCCAACAAGAAAAAAGGTAATAAGGAGGGATGACCTTAAGGCAAACTTATAAGATTTCCTTATTCTAATAGCCATTACAAAACAAACTTATAGCCCACACCTTTTACAGTTTTAAAGTGATCGTCTCCTATTTTTTCACGTAGTTTTCTAATATGGACATCAATGGTCCTGCCGCCAACAACCACTTCATTTCCCCATACCTTATCTAAAATCACTTCTCTTTTAAACACCTTGTTTGGCTTGGAAGTCAACAATGATAAAAGTTCAAATTCTTTTCTTGGAAGCACTATCTCTTCACCATTATTGACAATTTTGTACTCTTCTCTATTAATTACAATGTTACCAACCTTTACGATATCCTCAACATCGGCCTTTTCTTCTTTTAGCCTTCTGAGTAAAGCTTTTACTTTGCTCACCAATACTTTTGGTTTAATAGGTTTGGTGATATAATCATCCGCACCGGCATCAAAACCTGCCACTTGTGAATAATCTTCTCCGCGAGCGGTTAGAAATGTTATTATAGTATTCTCAAGGCCTGGCGTACTTCTTATAATTTCACATGCTTCAATGCCATCCATTTCTGGCATCATAACGTCTAGAATAATTAGGTGAGGGGTTTTCTTTTTTGCCTTTGCCACACCTTCTACTCCATTCTTAGCAGTAAAAACTTCGTACCCTTCAGAAGAAAGATTATAGCTTACAATTTCCAGAATATCAGGTTCATCATCAACAAGTAGAATCTTAATTTCCTTTGTTTTCATGGGATGGTATTTTTAATGTTGATCGCCCAAATGTAAATATAATACTATAACCTCATCAATGCTTAACATTGATTTAATGTCATAACATTATTGTAACAGTTTTCAAATAAACACTTAACACGTCCCTAACATCGCTTTTACAACCTGTAGCGTTCTTTGCGCCAAATATTTAGCTAAGAATGAAATTTTATTTATTGATTTTAACCCTATTAGTTGTCGTGCAGGTGAGTGCACAAGCCACCACCGGGAGCATAATAGGAAAACTGACTGACAAAGAATTGAATAACGAACCATTGGCCTTTGCCAATGTTCTGATCAAAGGAACAACGCAAGGGACAACTTCAGATTTTGATGGGCTTTACGAGATTTCTAATGTTGAGCCCGGAGTGTATACTTTACAATACAGTTATCTAGGTTATGAAACTATCGAAATTCCAAATGTTGAGGTAGTAGCTGATAAAGTAACTAGTGTAAATGTACCCATGAGTGCATCATCTGGACTGGCATTAGATGAGGTGGTTGTTACCACAGTTGCAAGAAAAGATTCTGAAGTTGCACTATTGTTAGATCAAAAAAATGCAGTTACGGTAGTTGAAAGTATCGGCGCAAAGGAATTAGGTGATTTGGGTATCTCTGATGCCAAAACTGCAACGACCAAAATTTCAGGAGTAACAGAAAGTGAAGCTTCTGGTGATATTTTTGTTAGAGGGCTGGGTGATAGATACCTATCAACAACATTAAATGGCCTACCTATACCATCTGATAATGTAGATAGAAAAAACATAAACTTAGGTTTATTTCCTACAAGGGTTATCCAAAACATTAGTATCAGCAAAACCTATTCAGCAAAAACCTCTGCCGATCAAGCTTCAGGCAATATCGATATTGCCTCAAGAGAACTTGTTGGAAGTTCAGAGTTAAGCATAGGTGTTTCTGGTGGCTTGAACACATCTGTATACCAAGATGGGGTTAACGACAACTTTTTAGTTTCTCCAAATTTAGATGATGAAACCACTTTTGGGTTTTACAATTCAAACAGAACACTTGTTCAACAATTAACTGAACAATCTTGGGATCCTACCACTAGGGAAAACCCATTGAATTATGGTGTAAACCTAACATTTGGGAGGAAACTTTTTGACAATAAACTCTCTTTCATCCTAACCGGGTCGCATAATGAGAATTTTAGACATAATGAAGGTATCTACCAAATTTTGGAGTATGGTTTTGTTCAAGTAGGTGCGTCAGATTATACCAAATATGAGTCTGAAATCACAAATACAGCATTATTTGATTTAACCTATTACATAAATGATAAGAATAAAATAAAATCTACTACCACATTTCTCAACACATTGAAAGATGAAGTTATAGAGTTTGGTAGAAACGGTGAGGCTCAAGTTAGTGATGACACAGGTGCCTTTGGGAGTTTTGGGATTCCATTGGAATTTGTAAAAGACCAAAACACCAAGCAAACCAAACTATTGGTCACGCAACTTTTGGGTGAACATAGGTTATCCGAAAAAAACCAATTGAATTGGGCAGGTGGTTATAATTTGCTTAATGCCGATGAACCCAATCGAATTAGAAACCAAGTATTCTTTGATGCTGCTCCGGAAACTTCAGTAGCACTAAACTCACAAGGTGGTTTTAATCAAAGAAAAGCTGCACAATTAATCGAAGATATTGAATATAACGGTTATGTAAATGATGTAATTAGTGTTATCAACGAAGAAGATGAAGAAGGGGATTCCAGCAAAAAATTTGATATTGAATTAGGTATTTTCTATCGAAACAAAGAGCGTGATTTTAGTTCGGAATTTGTTGGGGTAACAGAATCCAATAGTGTTGATAGATTTAGCACAAGAACCAACAGTTTGGACAATTTGAATGGTGTATTAAATACCCAAAATTTTGCCAACGGTTCTTTGCAAGTTGTTAGGTTGAGTGAAAATGCCAACGGAGAAACAAAGGATGTTTACACTGGAGATTATACTTCACAAGCAGCTTACGCCGACTTTAATGTTCAGTTGAATAAACTTGGGGTAAATGCAGGTGTTAGACTGCAAAAAGATGAAATATTTGTTAGTTATGATGTAGGAGGTAGCGGCTCAAGGATTGTTGGAGAAACGACTCAAGACTATTCTAACTTTTATCCAAGTTTGAACTTAAAATACACGATTAATGACAAGCATGCCTTAAGGTTGGCCGCAAGTAGAACCATAACATTACCCGAATTTAAGGAAATCGCCCCCTTTAGATACGTAGCTCCTTCTGGTCAAGAAGTGACTGGTAATGCAGATAACCTAACCGCATCTTTTACAAACAATTTTGATATTAAATGGGAATTCTTTCCAACGAATGATCAGTTAATCTCCTTGGCAGTATTCTATAAGGATATTACAGATCCTATCAATAGAACTGTACAGCGTGGCGGTGAAAGTATATGGACTTATGAAAATACTGGAGAAAAGGCAGAGGTTTACGGAATTGAGCTAGAGAGCAAGATTAACTTGATTAAACCTACTTATGATGAGGAAAATGACATTGATTCTGGAGTTGACTTAAATTTTGTTTTTAATGCCACCCTTATGCACCATGAACAAGATTTGAAACTTGTTCCAACTGCAGATGGTGCCAGTGCAACGGACTTCTTCAAATTTGGAACCAATAGTTCTACAGGTCTACAAGGAGCATCGGACTTTATAATGAACACCAATTTAAATCTTAAGACTGCGGGTAAAAATGCTTTTGGCGCATCTCTTAATGCCAACTATGCGTCTGACAAAATTTTTGTTTTGGGAAGTGCAGAAGGGTTTAACATCTACGATTATTCCTATAACGACAATATAGTTGAAAATGGTTTTGTGGTACTTAATGCTAGGTTAAGCAAAGAACTTGGTGAGCATTGGCAGGTATCATTGAATGGCCAAAACCTTTTAAATCCTGAAATAAAAAGAACCCAGGGAGTCTTGGATAACCGAAATGAAATTCGAGATTTTTCAACCGACATAAATGAACGTTTGGGGCCTAACGCGCCACAAAGAATTATCCGTACCGAAACGGTAAGATCTTATAAACTAGGCAGCACCGTTAGTCTAGGTGTGACTTATAATTTTTAACAACTTATAAATATTAACTATCTAAATTTAAAACCCTAATTATGAAAACGAAAATCTTTAAAATTTCAATAGCCTCCATGGCTGTATTTGCACTCGTTCTTACGGGTTGTAGTAGTGATGATAATGGTGGTAACGGCCCAACGTGTTCCGATGGTATTCAAAACGGTACGGAAACAGGTGTCGATTGTGGTGGTACTTGTGCTGCTTGCCCTGTTGAGTCAACCTGTGATGACGGTATTCAGAATGGAGATGAGGAAGGTGTTGATTGCGGCGGTTCTTGTCCAAATGCGTGTACCACTTCTGTAAACTTGACTACTCTTAGCCCTATAACAGAAGACTTAACACTTGATGCTAGCGAAACCTATATCCTTGATGGTGCAGTTAGTGTTGAAAATGGTGCGAAATTAACTATTCCTGCTGGTACTACCATTACAGCTTCGGCTGCTTCCGGTGACGAAACCAGTACATATATTGTTATCCAAAAAGGTGCTTCCATTGATGTCCTTGGTACTTCTTCTAATCCTGTTGTTATGACATCTGATAGTGAAGTTCCCGGTGATTGGGGTGGTTTGGTTATCCTAGGTGATGCCACAACCACCAAAGGTACTGATGCAAGTGCTGAAGTCGGTGAGTTCCTCTACGGTGGCTCCAACGATACCGATAACTCCGGTACTATTAATTATCTGATCATCAATTACGCTGGTGCACAAATCAATCCAGAATCTCAATACAACGGACTTACACTTTATGCCGTTGGTTCTGGAACCACCATTAGTAATATAGCTTTGTTGAATGGTACTGATGATGGCGTTGAGTTCTTTGGTGGTACGGTTTCCGCCTCCAACTTTTATTTGGAAAACAACCAGGACGATGCTATCGACTGGACTGAAGGATGGAACGGTACTTTGACCAATGCTTATGTGCTACATACCGAAGCTGGTTTCTCTACTGCTGTTGAAGCGGATGGAGACAACGGTAACCCAAGCTTAGTTAACCTGACTGTATTATCTACCCAAGGGGGTACGGCATTACAGTTCAAAAAAGAATCTGGTGCAACTATCACTGGTCTTTCTATATCTGGTTACGAGACTATATTGGACTTTAGAGATGGGGGTGCTGTTTCCAATGTACAGATTGAAGGTGAAGATTCCGATCCAAATGAGCTATATGCCAATCTCGCCACAGTAGATGTCAACTCTTTTTCTTGGGCAACAGGTCAAACTGTAGGTACTGCTACAATCCTTACAGGTAATGTTTCTTCTGATTTAACTTTGGACGCTTCAATAGCATATGAATTACAAGGTACTTTAAGTGTTCAGTCTGGAGCTAAATTGACCATTCCTGCTGGCACTACTATTACTGCCAACGTGCAGGCTGCGGGTGCAACCAGTACTTATATTGTAGTTCAAAAAGGTGCAATGATTGATATCCTTGGTACTACTGACAATCCTGTTGTTATGACATCCGGGAATGAAACTGCTGGTGACTGGGGTGGTTTGGTTATTGCTGGTGATGCTACCACTACCAAGGGTACCGATGCAACGGCCGAAGTTGGCAACATTATTTATGGTGGTTCTAACAATACCGATGACTCTGGGACTATTAATTACCTGATTATCAACTACGCTGGTGCGCAGATTAACTCTGAATCCCAATACAACGGTCTTACATTGTATGCAGTTGGCTCTGAAACCACCATTAGCAACGTTGCTATTTTGAACGGTGCCGATGACGGTGTTGAGTTCTTTGGTGGTACAGTTTCTGCTTCTAATTTCTACATGGAAAACAACCAGGACGATGCTATCGACTGGACTGAAGGGTGGAACGGTACCTTGACCAATGCTTACGTACTACATACTGAAGCCGGTTTCTCCACAGCTGTTGAAGCTGATGGTGACAATAACATGCCTACTTTAGAAAACTTGACGTGTGTTTCTACCCAAGGTGGTACTGCATTACAGTTTAAGAAAGAATCTGGTGCTGCAATCACAGGTCTTTCTCTTGATGGATACACTACTAATGTTGACTTTAGAGATGGTGGTGCCACTACCAATGTTACTGTTGATAATGTAACCATCGATGTAAATGCTGCTTACGATGCTGCGGCAACTGTTGATGTAACCATCTTTGATTGGGCGACCAACTAAAAGATTTAATATAGTTTAAAAAGCCCCGCAATGCGGGGCTTTTTTTATTTACGTTTTCTTTATTTACCCTTAATATATATGTAGTCTTTTTCTTATAGATTTATTGTGAACTTTTAATCCTACTAATCATGAAAAAAATTACATTGTTAATCTTGTTTTTTGCTGTTTCATTCGTTCAAAACGCCCAGAGTTACAAATATCATGAGGTCCGCGACTTGGGAATCACATTTTCTCAAGCAAATACCAATTTTTGTAACAATATCTTAGGGCAACAAATCAAATTGAATATCTTTATCGGCAGCCCCTTAATTGTTGGCAATATATATTTTATTGAAAACATTGATGGAGTTGATAAATATGTCAAAATCACTAAGGCTTCTTCCAGGTCTAATCAAGATGCAGATGAATTTGTTGATGGAACCAATATAGGTGCGCCTATCAGCTTTACTTGCGTTATTGATTTTGACAGTGACGGCGTTCCAGATAGCCAAGACAATTGTCCAAACGAAGCTGGTCCAAGTTACAATAACGGTTGTCCAACAATTCCCAAGGTATCGTTAATAAAGGCCCAAATAAGTCAATCAGGGAACACGTGGAATGTACTTAACCATCAATCGCCTCTTATAGAAATGAATTGGTCCTCCTTTGGAAATCCTAAAACCACTTTTAGATTTACCCTGAAGAACATTGGTGGAACCAATTACGGCCAAGGAAATCGAGAAATCGATGTACACATGTCGGACAAAAGCGTATTGGGTACTGGCCCCATACAATTGTTCAACGTATTTCATGGAAACTTTAGCCAAATCCCCGCCAATGGAGAGTACGATATAAATTTCGATAGAAACTTTTCAGCCGCTCCTAACCCTACTACTGGGGCTTTCGCACTATTTGAAGGTAAAACATACTACTTTCATTTTCTAATCAAGGCACCTTATCTCCCTCCTCCTCCACTTTATGCAAATCCTCCACAACATTATGTTTTCCCATTCAAAGTAAATAGGCTCGATGTTAACAATTTAACCTTCGACTTATCCTCATTGGAACTTGGTAAAAAAGAAGAGCCATACCAAATATCCATTTATAGTTTTTCTGGACAAAAAGTTCTTTCCAGAGAAGTGAACAATGTAGAACAAGAAAATTCTATAATCCAAAACCTTAAAAAGGATGGAATTTATATTGTAAAAAGCAAAAATAGTACCAGAAAAGTCTATGTAGGCAACGACTAAACTATTAACCAGTTCAATCGAAGGCCCTGCCAAATGCGGGGCTTTTTTTATGCACTTCATCGAAAAGTGTGGCTTTTTTCTTAAAGCACCCCTATTTCAGTGTTCAAATTATTTATATTTGTGGCATACCCTTTGTAACCAATACTTTATGAAGCACCTTTACCTCGTCTTCTTCTTTTTTGTTTGCTCCCTTGGATTCGCACAGAATGCCCAAGCTGGAGCTGATATTGACGGGTTTAAGCTGTACCCCAACCCGGTTACCCAAGGAAAAATTCATATTGAGACTACCAAAAATGCTCCAAAGCAAATCTTAATTTTTGATGTTTTAGGAACCCAAGTATTGCAAACTACCATTATTGGTAGAGAATTGAACCTTTCTAGCCTAGACAAAGGCGTATACATTCTAAGGGTTTTTGAGAACAACAAAGTTGCTACCAGAAAGCTGATTATTAAGTAGTTCCCTATTTCGGGCTTTTCATCGACAAAATACCATCTTTTTTACCTTTACCTACATAATTCTTTGTTTCACAACATTTTATAGCTCTTTTTAACAGGTTTGCATACTTTTATATTGCTTATTTCCCAAATCAGCATTTATGAAGAAAATCTACTTTATTCTCATTATGGCATTACCCCTTTTCACTTTCGGCCAAGAGCTGGTCAGTGTAAATACTGAACAAGCGCAAGAACTACAGGGTTTTAAAATGTACCCTAATCCCGTCTATGGCGAGGAAGTATACATTACCACTGCTTCTAATGGAAGCAAGCAGATAAAAATTTACGATGTTTTTGGAGATATTGTGCTTACAGATAGAATATCAACAAACACCTTAAACATATCCAGGTTGGTTCCTGGGGTCTATGTGCTTCAAGTAACCGAACAGGAAAAAACGATGACTAGAAAACTGGTCATAAAATAAAAAAATGCTATCGAAAAAGCCCTTCTCTAGAGAAGGGCTTTTTTATTTTTGGGTACTTTTGTTGCTCAATGGATAGGTCAAGAATTCAACAAATTTTTTCAATTTCAAACCAAGGTGAATTTGATTCATTGTCACTTGAAATCTTTCAGTTTCAGTTTAAAAACAATACCGTGTACCAAGGCTATTGTAAGCACTTGGGAAAATCCCCTACTAATGTTCGTTTTATTGAAGAGATTCCTTTTCTTCCCATAGAATTTTTCAAGACGCGCAAAGTAGTTTCTTCCTATAAAAAATCGGAAGCAATTTTTGAAAGTAGCGGAACCACCAATAGTACCACCAGTAAACATTATGTTCCTGATTTAAACTTATATCAACAGAGTTATCTGAAAGGTTTTAATACATTTTATGGCCCTATTGAAGCGTATTGCGTAGTTGCTTTATTACCTTCCTATTTGGAAAGGGAAGGTTCTTCTTTGGTTTTTATGGTGAATGACCTTGTGGACAGATCCAAGCACCCAAAAAGTGGTTTTTATTTATATGATTTAAATACCCTCCATCAAAAACTTCTTCAACTTGAAGAAAGACAAACAAAGACATTGTTAATTGGTGTTTCATTTGCTCTGTTGGATTTAGCGGAACAATTCCCTCTGAATTTAAAGCACACTATAATCATGGAAACTGGAGGAATGAAAGGTAGACGAAAAGAATTAATCCGTGAGGAACTACATGACGTTCTTAAAAAGGCTTTTGGAGCATCTAAAATTCATTCGGAGTATGGAATGACGGAGTTATTATCTCAAGCATATTCCGAAGGTGATGGCCTATTTAAAACTCCGCCATGGATGAAAGTAATCCCTCGAGATACAGAAGACCCGCTTTCCATTCAATCTTCTGGTAAAACCGGTGGAATAAATATTATTGATTTAGCCAATGTATACTCTTGTTCTTTTATCGCTACCCAAGATTTAGGTAAAGTCTATGAAAATGGAACCTTTGAAGTCCTTGGCCGATTTGACCATTCTGATATTAGGGGATGTAATTTGATGGCCTTGTAATTTATTCTTTGACCAAGCTATATTCCAACCCCGGACCATCACAAGCATTCCAAGTGCCAAAGAGCATATCGCCATTATACATTAGAACTTCTTTTCCATCTACACCGTGGCAACTGGCAATAAGTCCTTTCCCCGTTTTGTAAGTGAGCTCAAAATATTTTTCATTTTCTTGTGTAATTAGCTCATAAGATCCTGTCGCCGTCGTAATAGAACCATCCCTTTCTCTATGCTTAACAAACATGCCGTTTGGTTTTAAAACATAGTATTCTTGCCAATCCATATCATCCCCGACAGTCTCAGAATTAACAAAACTTCCCGTCATTCTTACAAGTTGCCATTTTTGACCTTCGCTTTGGAGTGGAATTTGTTCTTGACTATCAGTACTTGAGTTACAAGAACTCACCATCATAAAGAAAGAAAAAAGTATCACCAATATTCTCATCGTATTCAGTTTTATACAAAAAAGAGCAGAAATTTACTTTTTGGTTGCGTGATACTTGAAAATTTAAACATATACTAACTCACTACCAAAACAAAATAGTTTTTCTTACCTCGTTGAAGTAGTACAAATTTGTTGTTGATTAAATCAGACGTGGTGATAAGAAAATCTTCTTTCACCTTCTGCTTGTTTACTGAAATAGAATTTTGTTTCAACTCTCTTCTCGCCTCTCCATTTGATGCTAGAAAACCCGTTTTTGCTGCCAAAGCACCAATCATGTCCAATCCAGCATTTACCTCATCTATTGAAACCTGGGCTTGGGGAACACCTTCAAAAATATCTAAAAAGGTCTTTTCATCCAGTTCCTTTAAATCTTCGGAAGTAGATTTTCCAAATAGGATATTACTCGCCTTTATGGCATTTTCCAAATCGGCCTTGGAATGTACTTTTATAGTTATTTCCTCTGCCAATTGCTTTTGTAGCTGTCTAAGATGAGGCTCCTCTTTGTGCTTGATAACCAAATCTTCAATTTCATCTTTACTCAAAAAAGTAAAGATTTTTATATATTTCTCAGCATCTTCATCCGAAGTATTCAACCAATACTGATAAAACTTATAAGGTGAGGTTCTCTCAGCATCTAACCAAACATTTCCACCTTCAGTTTTACCAAACTTAGTTCCATCTGCTTTGGTAATCAAAGGACAAGTAAGGGCAAATCCTTTCCCTCCACCAATCCTTCTTATAAGTTCGGTCCCTGTGGTAATATTTCCCCACTGATCGCTACCTCCCATTTGAAGGGTACAATTATGCTTCTGGTACAAGTATAAAAAATCATACCCCTGTACCAATTGATAGGTAAATTCTGTAAAGGACATTCCTTCTTTAGCTTCTGAGGAAAGTCTCTTCTTAACGGAATCTTTTGCCATCATATAATTGACCGTAATATGTTTCCCAACATCCCTGATAAAATCAAGGAAAGAGAAATCTTTCATCCAATCATAGTTGTTCACCAAGACCGCTGAATTTTCCGCATCACTTTCAAAATCTAAAAACCTCCCTAATTGAGATTTTAGAGCCTCTTGATTATGGCGAAGGGTTTTTTCATCCAACAGATTACGCTCTGCCGACTTACCAGATGGATCACCGATCATTCCCGTAGCACCACCAACCAAAGCAAATGGTTTGTGCCCTGCCAATTGAAAATGCCTCAACATCATTACACTCACCAAATGCCCAATATGTAATGAGTCTGCAGTTGGGTCAATCCCAACATATGCAGCCTGCATTCCCTCCATAAGATGTTCTTCTGCTCCGGGCATAATATCATGCACCATACCTCTCCATTGTAATTCTTGAACAAAGTTTTTTGCCATCATAGTGTTTTAGAGTAGGTGCAAATATAAAATGAAGTTCTTACATCCTAGAATAAATTCACTGCAAATGGGTACTTTTACTAAATGATTTTAGTCACCGGAGGCACTGGTTTAATAGGTTCGCACTTACTCTTTCATTTGGTTAAAAATGGAAAAAAGGTGAAAGCTAGTTATAGAAATGAAGACGCTATCAACACTGTTTCCAAAATCTTTGGGTACTATACTGACAATGCATCAAACTTACTGAACCAAATAATTTGGGTAAAAGCAGACATCACCGATATCGTTTCTCTGCGAGAACTTTTTCAAGATGTTGAATATGTTTACCATTGTGCTGCACTCATTTCATTTGACCCAAATAAGTATCCCGCTTTAGTTAAAACCAATATTGAAGGTACTGCAAACATTGTCAACCTTTGTCTGGAACATAATATCAAAAAGCTTTGCTATGTCAGTTCCATTGCCGCTATAGGTTCTAGCATCAAAGATAAACTCGTAACAGAGGACAATGAATGGAGTGATACCCATGTATCTGTTTACGGATTAACAAAGCATGATGCCGAGCTTGAGGTTTGGAGAGGTTCCCAAGAAGGACTGGCAGTTGTTGTAGTTAACCCCGGAGTGGTTATAGGTCCTGGATTTTGGAAATCTGGAAGCGGCACTTTTTTTACGTATGCCTCAAAAGGCAAAAAGTCTTTCCTTCCCGGAGGAACTGGTTTTGCAACCGTTGCTGATGTAATAAATTCCATGGTAAAACTCATGGATTCAGAAATAGAACGGGAACGATTTATTCTCGTAAATGAGAATTTGTCATATCAAGAATTATTTCAAAAAATTGCGCCAAAACTTGAAGTTAAAACACCAACTAAAAAAATCCCTTTCTTGGCTTTAGAATTTTTTTGGCGATGGGATTGGTTACGAAGCAAATTGCTAGGAAAACGAAGAAGGCTTACTAAAAATATGACCAAAGGACTGTACAAAAGGGAAAATTACAGCAGTGAAAAAATAAAACAAGCTATTGCTTTTGAGTTTGAGAACTTAGAAGAAGCCATTACCTTTTGTTGTGCAAAATTCAAGAACTAAGACTTGGTCTTATCAACTTTAGGCTTGATAGTTGAATCTATCTTCTTTTTTTGAGCCTCTCTTATACTATCATTTCTCTTTTTAGTTGTCTTTTCCAAAGTCGCTCTTCTTGTTTCCAACTTCGCTTCTACTTTTTCATAAATAGCTTGATACTCTAGAGGAACAGAAGCGTAATACAAATCACTTTGGGAAAATTGAATACTGTCTATCTCATGTTTTTGATAAAGGAACTCCATAACCTTTATCCCTTTATCCTCCATCACATGATTAAAAGATGACTTGGCTGAGTTCAATATTGCCAAATCATGCAAAATGGCAACCATTTTTTCTTGTGGGATAAGTTTTTCAGGTTTTTCAATCACCTTTTTACCACATGAAAAAAGAAGTATTCCAGAAAACAATAAAACTAGTTTTCTCATTTTTTATCGGTTGAATGTAAGCCTTTTGGCATTTTTCTCTTCAGAGAAAATTCCATTCTCATATCCTAGATGGCCATTTATAAATGTGCGCACCACTTTGGAACCAAAAGTAACACCTTCAAATGGAGACCATCCACATTTATAAAAAATATTGGATTTTGTAACCTCCTTTTGGGAGTCTCTATTTACCTGAACCAAATCTGCATAATATCCTTCACGTATAAAACCTCTCTTATCAATATCAAAAAGTTTGGCAGGGTTGTGGCACATTTTTTCCACTAACTTCTCCAAACTAATTTTCCCTTCTTTTTCTTTTTGAAGCATCGCCAATAGGGCATGCTGCACTAAAGGTCCACCAGATGGTGCTTTTGTGTACGGATTATCTTTTTCTTCAATGGTATGCGGGGCATGGTCCGTTGCTATAATATCTATTCTATCATCCAAAAGTGCCTCCCAAAGCTTTTCTCTATCGGTTGCGGTCTTTACAGCGGGGTTCCATTTTATCAATGTTCCTTTTTCTGCATAATCTTCATCTGAAAACCAAAGATGATGTATACACACTTCTGCTGTAATCTTCTTCTCTTCCAGAGGAATCGTATTGGTGAATAAATCTGTCTCAATACCTGTGGAAAGATGGAATACGTGTAATCTAGCTCCTGTTTTCTTTGCTAATGCAATTGCTTTTGATGAAGATAGATAGCAGGCTTCTTCACTTCGAATTATAGGGTGAAGCGCTATGGGAATATCATCACCGTACATTTTTTGATATTTGGCCATATTTGCCCGTATGGTTCCTTCATCTTCACAATGCGTAGAAATTACCATTTCGGTATTCCTGAAAATATTTTCCAAAACCGCTTCATCATCAACCAACATATTGCCCGTTGAAGACCCTAAGAACAGTTTTACTCCTGAGCATGCATTTTTATCCAGCTTTTTTAGCTCTTCAAGATTATCATTAGTACCTCCAAAAAGAAAGGAATAATTGGCATAGACATCTTTTGCAGCGATCGCAAATTTCTCCTCAAGTTTTTCTATAGTGGTAGTTTGGGGATTAGTGTTTGGCTGTTCCATAAAAGTGGTAATCCCACCCGCTAGAGCAGCTCTACTTTCAGTAGCTATAGTTCCTTTATGAGTAAGTCCTGGCTCTCTAAAATGCACTTGATCATCAATTACCCCGGGTAACAAATAGTCTCCGTTTAAATCAATAACCTTGGCAATATCATCTGTGATATCCGTATCAATGCGTGCTATAAAATCTCCATCCAGAAGCACATCAGTTTCAAAAATGCTATTCTCATTAACAACCTTGGTATTTTTTAATAGGATTCTTGACATTTTAAAAACTCTTTTTGAAAAATATACTTCTTAACTTCATTGCGAAAACACCAAAAATAGCTTCTCTTATTATGGCTGAGTTCATTTTCGACTTTCCGTTTACCCTATCCGTAAAAATGATGGAAACTTCTTCAATTTTGTACTTTTTGAGATAAGCTCTATACTTCATTTCAATTTGAAATGCATAACCAATGAATCGGACTGCATCCAAATCTATATTTTCCAAAACCTCTCTTTTATAGCACACGAAACCAGCTGTTGGGTCGTGAACCTGCATCCCCGTGATAATTTTTACATAAAATGATGCGCCATAAGACAGTAATATTCTAAAAAGAGGCCAATTGACCACATTTACCCCTTTCTTATATCGAGAACCTACCGCTACATCTGCTCCATTTAAACAAGCTCTATGCAATCGGGACAAATCTGCTGGTCGATGCGAAAAATCAGCATCCATTTCAAAAATATAGTCATAGTCTCTTTCTAGAGCCCATTTAAACCCATGAATGTAAGCCGTTCCTAAACCAGATTTTTCCTTACGTACCTCAAGAAATAAGCGTTCAGGAAATTGTTCTTGCAGTTTCTTTACGTTTTGAGCAGTACCATCTGGTGAGTTATCGTCTACTACAAGAACATGAAAATCTTTCTTTAAGTCAAAAACCGTTTTTATAATGGCTTCAATGTTTTCAATTTCATTGAAGGTTGGTATTATAACTAAACCGTCTGCCATTCACATAAGATTAGATGGCAAAAATAACGTTTTATAAGTTGCGTTTACAAGTTGTGGCATGCATTACTAAGTATATTATTGGTCAATATTTGTAACTTTGAACCATCTAAAATTCATTTAATGACCCAAAAGTTTCCCAGGCTTTTTCTTATTCTCCTGGCAGTTCTTTTTATTCTCAACCTTGTACAGGGTTATTTTACAGAACTAATTTACGATGAGGCTTATTATTGGTATTATGCTCAGAACTTGGATTGGGGCTATTTTGACCACCCTCCAATGGTCGCTTTTTTAATTAAGCTAAGTAGTTTCTTATTTGATGGAGAGTTAGGGGTTCGTTTTATGAGCTGTGTCCTTTCTGTTGGCACATATTTAATTCTATGGGAGCTAATAGATAATCCAAAGAAAAAAGATTATGTAATCCACTTTTTTCTTCTTCTATTCTCAATGACCCTAATGAATGCTTATGGCTTTTTAACACTGCCTGATACTCCTTTACTATTTTTTACTGCTCTGTTCCTGCTGCTTTACAAGCGTTTTCTAAACAATCCCACAATTTGGACCTCAATCTTCATGGGGGTTGTAATGGCTGCTTTAATGTACAGCAAGTATCATGCGGTCTTAGTAATTTTATTTGTGTTCCTTTCCAATTTAAAACTTATTAAAGACAGGAATGCTTGGTTAGCAGTTGCCGTTGCATTGGTATGTTACAGTCCTCATTTTCTGTGGCTGTACCAAAATGATTTTGTATCTATTAAATACCATCTTTATGAGCGCCCCAATCAGGCATATTCATTTACCAAGTTTACCCTGGGTTACTTTGTAAATCTTGTTGCCATTTTTGGACTGCTTTTTTATTGGGTGTACCTATCATTAATCAAAACAAAATCTACCAATAAATTTACCAAGGCGTTATTATATTTAACCTACGGAGTTGTAATTTTCTTTTTTATATCCAGTTTTAATCGAAGAGTACAAACGCAATGGGTCATTATTATCTCTATCCCTACGGCGATTCTGGCTTTTAACCATCTTATTGAAAATGCCAATAGCAGAAAATGGATGTATAGAATGGGTATTGTTAGTATGATAGTTCTAATCTATGCTAGGATGTGGCTGGTTCACAGCCCTTTATTACCAATAATTTTTGAAACACACGGAAATAAGCAATGGGTATCTGAATTAAATTCAAAAGCTGGAGATATTCCAATAATTTTTGAAAACTCGTATCGTAGTGCCCCTATGTATGAGTTTTACTCCGGAAACTCGACTTTCTCTCTCAATAACCATATGTATAGAAAGAATCAGTACTCTATTGATGATTCTGAAGAGCGGGTTAGGCACAAAAAAATAGTCTATGTCACAAAATATAGAAAGAGTGGTGATATTACCTACACATACCCTGACGGGACAGTTTTCTATGGGGTCTTCATGAATGACTTTGAATCTTATCGCAAATTAGAATGTATTGTTGAAGAGCCTCATGAAAAATCCACATATACACTAAAGGTGTACAACCCTTATGAATTTGACATTCCTCTTGAAGAACTAAAGTACACAGTTGCCTATTCTAACAAGTACAAACAGGTGAAAGAGATGATTCCTTTAAAAGTTAAACCAGAATCATCAAGTGAAATTATATTAAAATCGAAGGACACCTTATTTTTTCAATTTGAGCTACCAAAACCTAAAATGGAAAACCATGGATATTTTAGAATTGGAATAGCTGAAAATGGCCTCCTACCTGGACTAAATGGTAAACCAGTTAAACTAAAAGAATGAACCCAGTTTATAAAACTATTGAATCCTTGGATTGGATAACGATTGTTCTGTTTTTTAGTATGGTTGTGCTTGCGCTAGGAAAATACCTTTTCAGAAATAGATTCTTAAACTTTATGATATTACCTTTTAATAATAGGTATGTTGTGCTTTATAACAAAAAGGGGCGCCTTCTTAATTGGTTCCATATCCTATTGACCATATTCCAACTGATCAACTTTTCTTTATTCATTTTCTTGTTGCTGAAGGCCTTTTTTACATTACCCAATGATGACAATCCTTCCTCTTTTTTTATAATAATAGTAGGGTTGTTGTTGTTTCAAATCGTCAAAATTTTACTTCAATTTGCCCAAGGATTTGTTTTCAATACTCAAGGGTTAATTTCCGAATTACTGTTCAACAAACTCTCCTACCTCAACTATAGTAGTTTGGTAATGTTCGTTAGCAACATTGTTCTTATTTATATTCTAAATGACTCAAAAATCATATTTTCTGTTGCTATAATCTTAATTATTTCCATTAATGTCATTGGACTGACAAGGCTATTGAAGAACCATCAAAAAGCTATAATTCCCTATTTTTTCTATTTTATTTTGTACCTTTGCGCACTCGAAATTGCACCCTTAGTGTTAGTTGGAAGCTATCTAAAAGATTGAAAGCTTATGAAAGTAAAGACAATTTTGGTTTCCCAGCCAGAACCCAAAATAGAAAATTCTCCCTACTCACGATTAATCGAAAAAGAAAAAGTAAAGGTGGATTTTAGACCTTTTATTCATGTAGAGGAAGTAGAAGCTAAAAATGTAAGACAGCAAAAAATTGATTTAAACAATTTTACTGCGATTATCCTTACAAGCAGAAATTCTGTAGATCACTTCTTTAGAATTGCAGAAGAGATGCGTTTTAAAGTTCCTGACAGCATGAAATATTTTTGCCAATCTGAAGCAGTTGCTTATTATTTGCAAAAGTATGTTGTTTATAGAAAGCGGAAAATTTACGTGGGAAAACGAATGTTCAATGAACTGGTTCCGCTTATTAAAAAATATAAGGATGAAAAGTTCCTATTACCATCATCTGATACACTTAAAGTTACAGTTCCGCAGATTTTGGATGAGCTTAAAGTAGACTGGAAACGAGGTATCTTCTACAAAACAGTTATTAGTGACCTGTCAGATCTTAGAGAAGTAACTTATGATGTTTTGGTATTCTTTAGCCCTTCAGGAATTGAGTCTTTACTTAAAAACTTTCCCGATTTTGAACAAAATGGGACACGAATCGCAGTGTTTGGAAATAGCACGGTAGAAGCTGCTGCAGATGCTGGACTTCGTATAGATATTAAAGCTCCAACACCTGAAACGCCATCTATGACCATGGCCCTTCAGAAATATATAACCAGTGTAAATAAATAACCTGGTTATCGATATAAAACAAAAAAGGCCCAATCAAATGATTGGGCCTTTTTTGTTTTAAAAAGCGTATCGCTGCGGTCCGCCACGCCTAATTTCCTCACTTGCATATTCTTCAAACTTCTTAAAGTTCTCTCTAAAAGCATTTGTCAGCTTAAAGGCTGTTTTATAATATGCTTCATCATTGTTCCATGTTGTTCTTGGGCTTAATACCGCCGTTGGAACCCCAGGGCATTCCCTAGGTTGTGCAACTCCAAAAACGGAATGGATATGGTAGTTATCATAGTTGTAAAGTCCCAAATCTCCATTCAAAGCAGCACTGATCATAGCCCTAGTATACTTTAGCTTCATTCTGGTTCCTACCCCATATGGGCCTCCGGTCCATCCAGTATTGATCAACCACACATCTACTCCAGATTCTTTCATTTTTTTACTTAACATTTCCGCATATTTGGCAGGGTGTAAAGGCATGAAAGGAGCTCCAAAACATGCAGAAAATGATGGTTGTGGTTCTACCACCCCAGCTTCTGTGCCAGCAACCTTGGCCGTATAACCAGAAATAAAATGGTATGCTGCTTGCGCAGGAGTAAGTTTGGATATTGGAGGTAAAACACCAAAAGCATCAGCCGTTAAAAAGAAAATGTTCTTTACATTTTTACCTATAGAGGGTTGTTGAATATTATCAATGTGATATATGGGATAACTAACCCTGGTATTTTGGGTAACAGAAGTATCTGAAAAGTCAACGACACCCTTATCATCCATAATTACATTTTCCAGAATAGCGCCCTGCTTAATAGCTCCATAAATCTCAGGCTCATTTTCTTTTGAAAGATCTATCACTTTTGCATAGCATCCTCCTTCAAAATTAAAAACGGTGTTATCTGCAGTCCACCCATGTTCATCATCCCCAATCAGTTTACGATTTGGATCAGTAGAAAGTGTTGTTTTTCCAGTCCCAGAAAGACCAAAGAAAATTGCAGTATCCCCATCTTCACCCACATTGGCCGAACAGTGCATGGGCAATGTGTTTTTAAACACCGGAAGAATAAAGTTAAGCGCTGAAAAAATACCTTTTTTGATTTCACCAGTATATCCTGTGCCTCCAATTAATGCAATCTTTTTTGAAAAATTAAGAATGGCAAAATTATGCTGTCTGGTACCATCGATCGCAGCGTCTGCCATAAAACCTGGAGCATTGATCACGGTCCACTCCGGATCAAAAGCTTCCAACTCTTCTTCTGTTGGCCTTAAAAACATATTATAAGCAAACATATTGGACCATGAATATTCATTAATGACCCTTATGTTAAGTTTATAGGCATCTTCCGCGCACGCATAACAATCCCGAACAAACAGTTCTTTTTCATTTAAATAAGTTATGACCTTATCATAGAGTTTATCAAACTTTTCACTATCAAAGGGAATATTTATATTTCCCCACCAAACTTTGCCCTCGGTAATTGCATCCTTTACAATAAAACGATCCATTGGGGATCTTCCAGTAAACTCTCCAGTATGTATGGACAAGGCTCCTGATGAAGCCTCTTTACCCATATCCTTATCAATAGTTAAATCATGAAGTTCTTCAGAAGAGAGTTGGTAGTGTACGTTGTTGTGCAGTATTCCATAATGCTTTAACGAAATCGTTTTCGTTGCTGGGATAAATGCATTCATTTTTTTGTTTTTAAAGTTGGTACAAAGCTAGAAAAATATCGCTTTTTATAAAGTTTATAATTGTTTATTTCGATGCTTTTCCGGTTAAAACGTAGTAGCCAATAAAAAACCAACCCAGAAGTAGAAAAGTTCCTCCTAATGGAGTTAAAAACGCTATTCTTTTAAAATCTACGGTAGTTAAACTGTTTACGGCCAACAAATAGATTGAAAAGGAAAAAAGAACAATCCCGATCAAGATGATAATAAATACTGTTTTTTTCTGTCTTTTTGTGGGTCCATTCCAAATCCCCAAAACCAAAAGAAATAGGGCATGGTACATTTGATACCTAACCCCTGTTTCAAAAGTATCAACAGCCTCTACGTCAACTAACTTTTCCAGCCCATGTGCGCCAAACGCACCAAAAAGAATAGCCAAGAATCCAAACAAGATTCCTGTCAGCAAAATTGTTTTGTTCATAACTTAATGGGTCAATATTTTTAAAAATATAACAATTTGATACCTTAGTATCCGTTTTAATCAAAAGTAAACAAAACCTATGGTCCGCACTATTTTGGTTCTTGGAGCAGGAAAATCCACCTCATATCTATTAGATTATCTTCTAAAAAAGTCTGAAGAGGAGAATCTTCATCTGGTTATAGGTGATCTTCATCCTGAAAACATCCCGCAGGATATTTCTTCGCACCATAACTGCAGCATTATTACTTTGGATATTTTTAATGATGAGGAGAGAAGAAGAGCAATAGATTCTGCATCTATCGTTGTTTCCATGTTGCCCCCAAGGTTACATATTAAAATAGCTGAAGATTGCATTCATTTTAAAAAACATCTAGTAACCGCTTCTTATGTAAGTAAGGAAATTCAAGAATTGGACAAGGATGCAAAAAAAAATGGGCTTGTCTTTATGAATGAAATTGGTCTTGATCCCGGCATTGACCATATGAGCGCAATGGAGGTCATCGATCGCATTCGTGCTAAAGGTGGAAAAATGTTGCTTTTTGAATCCTTTACAGGTGGTTTGGTTGCCCCTGAGCATGATTCTAATCTATGGAGTTACAAGTTTACCTGGAATCCAAGAAATGTTGTGGTTGCAGGCCAAGGTGGAGCTGCTAAATTTATTCAAGAAGGCGCCTATAAATACATACCCTATCAAAAACTTTTTCGCCGTACTGAACTTTTAGACATTGAAGGATATGGCAGTTTTGAAGTTTATCCCAATAGGGATTCTTTAAAATATAGAGAAGCTTACGGCCTTCAAGACAGTTTAACCTTATACCGTGGAACCATGCGACGGGTAGGTTTTTCTAAAGCATGGCAGATGTTTGTAATTCTTGGAATGACAGATGACAGCTATGTTATTGAAAATTCTGAGGGAATGTCTTACCGTCAATTTGTAAATCAATTTTTACCTTATTCTCCAACGGATTCTGTTGAATTGAAACTACGGCACTACCTTAAGATTGACCAAGATGATATTCGCTGGGGCAAACTAATGGAATTGAATCTTTTTGATGATTCTAAAACAATCCCACTTAAAAATGCTACTCCGGCCCAAATGCTTCAATATATACTTGAAGATAGTTGGACATTAGGCAAGGATGAAAAGGATATGATCGTTATGTACCATAAGTTTGGTTACGAACTAGACGGCAAGAAAAAACAAATAGATGCCAATATGGTTGTACTGGGTGAAAATCAAACCTATACGGCTATGTCAAAAACTGTAGGGTTGCCAGTTGCAATAGCTACATTACAAATTTTGAACAAAAAGATTACCACACCTGGAGTACAAATTCCCATAAACAGTGAAGTTTACAGTCCTATTCTTTCAGAATTAAAATCTTATGGAATTAATTTTAAAGAATACCAAGTGCCCTATCTTGGTTATAACCCCGATTCTATTGGAAGTTAAAGTTTTACCGCTTTTAGGTATCTTTAACTACAATTTTGAATCATTCCCATGAAAACCACTAACAATTCGGTTAAAATTGATGGTATCGATAAAAAAATACTAAGGTACTTGATGGAAGATGCCCGTAGACCAATTCTAGAAATTGCCAGAAACATAGGTATTTCTGGGGCCGCCATTCACCAACGTTTACGGAAATTGGAAAACTCTGGATTGTTATCAGGTTCAAAATTCATAATTAATCCAAAGGTGTTGGGCTATACAACGATGGCCTATATTGGTATTTTTTTAGATAAGGCCATGGCCAATCCCCAAGCAGTAAAAGAATTGGAAAAAATTCCGGAAGTATTGGAATGCCACTACACTACTGGAAACTGGTCCATACTTATTAAAGTTTTATGCAAGGACAATGAGCATTTGATGATGGTTTTAAACAAAAAAATTCAGCAAATAGAAGGGGTTTCCAGAACTGAAACCTTTATTTCATTAAACCAGCAGATAGATAGGCAGATTTCGATTTAATTCAAGTATCGTTCTTTAATAATATTAAAATGCCGCAATTCATGGCCCGCAATATGGTATGCCAATCCTCTTACCGTTCTTTTATTTAAAACACTCCCGTCTATATCTATCCCTTTTCCACCCCGCATAAAACTCTCCTCCGGTAAATTCTGAAAAAGGGCTATGGTTGATTTCCTCACCCATTCATACTCTTCAAAAATACTTTCCAAACTTCGTTCATTCGCATTGGAGTATTTGGTGTAAAAATCCTGATTAAAACCGTGCAAGGGTGTGTCATCATTTCTGGCGTACCTCAATGCACGATAGGCAAAAATTCGTTCGTCATCAATAAGGTGCACAAGGATTTCCTTTATCGTCCATTTCTCCTCTTCATATCTATAATGCAGTTTCTCTTCTGGGAGGAAAAAGATAAATTCTTTTATTTTAAGAAAATTGCTCCAAAGGTGTTCCAAAACTCTATCATCATCATCCATTAAATCTAAATAAATATGGGAATACTCAGGATATTCCCCAATATTGGGTTTTTTAATTCTTCTCATAAAATTTAGTTTTTATTGACAATAAAACTTGCTGCCCATCGATTCCTTGCCCAAAGCCCCATGGGTTCAAGCATTTCAAATAACTCCTTACCATATTCGGAGAGAGCGTAACCATCTACCGTCTTTATTATTAGGTGTGAGTTCTTAAGCTCTTTAATTCTCTTATTCAATGTGGTAGGTGAAATAGATTCACAGTATTCCTGTAACTTTCTAAAGGTGCTTGGTCCATTGTACAAATGCCAAATGATTCCCATGGCCCAACTTCTCCCCAATAAATCAAGCAGAGCCATTATAGGTTGTCCAGTTTTTGATCCACGAACGGGTATTCCAGGTTTTGGTATTGCCATAATATATTGCTACACATTTAGTAGCAATACTACAAAAAAAGCATGACCTTACCCAAAACAGGTATATATCAACAAAAAGACCTGCTTGAATTACTCCAAGCAGGTCTTGCTTTAGTTTTGAATAAAATGAGTTTAATCTCTTCCTCCAAAAATTTGAAAAGCCCAATAAGCCAAAGAAGCTAAGGCACCCAAAGCAGCCACCAAATAGGTTCTAGCGGCCCATTTTAATGCATCTTCTGCTCCAGCATATTCTTCTTGACTCACAACATTTTTCTGCTTTAACCATGCTAGAGCACGATTACTGGCATCATATTCCACGGGTAGTGTAATAAAACTGAATATTGTAGCAAATCCCATCATAATCAATCCTGCTACTGCAATATAAAAGCCAAAACCTACACCTGCTGCTGCGCCTAACATTAAGCCCCCAAAAACAACCCATGTTGACATACTAGATGTAACGCTCACAATGGGCACTAATTTGGACCGCATAGTTAACCATTCGTAAGCTTGTGCGTGTTGAACAGCATGCCCTACTTCATGGGCTGCAACCGCAGCCGCAGACGCGTTGCGCTGACTGTATACACCTTCACTCAAATTCACGGTTTTGTTCTTTGGATTATAATGATCGGTTAGCATTCCTGCTGTAGATATTACTTTAACATCTCTAATTCCATGATCATCCAACATTTTTTGGGCAATTTCGGCACCGCTCATCCCATTGCGTAGATGAACCTTTGAATATTTTTTGAACTTGCTCTTTAATCGACTGCTGACCAACCAACTGATCAACGCAATTCCGCCAATCAATATATAATATGTCATCATTGTTTTAGTGTTTTAATTCATATAAAGATACCAACAATAATGCAAAAACCCCGCCATTATTGGGCAGGGCTTTTTTACTGCCAATTTGTACGTTAGACAAGAGTAGGTTCCCAATTAAACGCTTCCGTAATTTCTTCGTAGACCACTTCACCTTCTATTATATTTAAACCCTTTGCAAGAGATTTATCCAAATTGCAGGCACTACGCCATCCCATATTGGCCAACTTTAATACATAGGGCAGTGTTACATTCGTCAAGGCAACTGTAGAAGTGTAAGGGACTGCCCCAGGCATATTTGCAACACAATAGTGCACCACATCATCGATGATATATACCGGGTCTTCATGGGTAGTGGCCCTAGTAGTTTCTACACAGCCTCCCTGATCTACAGCAACATCCACTATAACAGTTCCTGGGCGCATTTCTTTGAGCATATTCCTAGTAATTAGGTTAGGGGCTTTTGCTCCTTTTAAAAGTACACCTCCAATAATTAAATCATGGGTTTGTATGTGTTTTCTGATATTAAATTCGCTTGAAAATTCCGTGACTACATGGCTAGGCATTACATCATTTACATAACGGAGACGTTTCATATTAACATCCAAAATGGTAACATGCGCCCCTAACCCTGCTGCCATTTTTGCAGCTTGAATCCCTACGGTACCTGCTCCCAAAACCAAAACCCTTCCAGGCGCTACACCTGGAACTCCTCCTAAGAGCACACCTCTTCCTTTAACAGGCTTTTCCAAATACTTTGCACCTTGTTGAATCGCCATACGTCCTGCAACTTCTGACATTGGTGTTAAAAGTGGTAGTGTTCCTTCTTCATCTTCAACTGTTTCATAAGCAATACAAATAGATTTACTTGCAATCATTGCTTTAGTCAAAGCTTCACTTGATGCAAAATGAAAATATGTGAATACAATTTGCCCTTTTTGAATAAGTCTATATTCTTCTGCTATTGGCTCTTTGACCTTCACTATCATATCGCTCATAGCGTATACTTGACCTATAGTGTCCAAAATTGTGGCCCCTGCCTGTTGATAATCTTGATTGAAAAAACCGCTTCCTTCACCTGCTCCTGACTGCACATAAACGGTATGGTTATTCTTTACCAATTCAAAAACCCCAGCTGGTGCCATCCCAACTCGGCTTTCATTGTTCTTGATTTCTTTAGGTACACCTACAATCATTTTGTTACTTTTTTCTATTTACACTTCAAAAGTGTTACAAAAAAAACAAACCAAGAAATTAAATCGATAAAAAATAGGGGTTAAAGGATAAAAAATATGTTTTTTAATATTTTAACCCTCAATAAATAGGGGGTGTTACTAAAATAAATATGTTCTTTAAGAATAGTATCTCGAAAATATGACGTCTATCTATATCTAATTCTTAATAAGAGTATAAATAAAGCCAACAATAAGATAAAAAACCCGTCATTATTGGGCGGGAGCTTTTATGCTGTCAAAATGTACCTTAATCGAGAATGTACTCCAAACAATGGGTTTCCCTGCCCAGTATTGGACTACTTATGTTTTAATTTTAAAATAACCACAAAGGCCACCAAAGTGCTTGTAATACCATTGGCCATAATTACAGGTACACTTTGAATCATAAGTCCATAGTACAACCATAACACACTACCTATAAAGAGTATAAGGTACATAACCAAAGAAATGTCTTTTGTTGATTTATACTTCCATGCTTTATAAACCTGCGGAATAAATGAAGATGTAGTCAATGTGGCCGCAATAAGGCCTATAATTTCAAAGGTTTTCATGGACATTTTATTTTATGATATCATCCTGAGCTTGTCGAAGTATAGACAATATTAACAATCAATACGCTTCAACGGGCTCAACATGACACTATTTTAAAAATTTTATCCCACAATGTTCACAATCTTTCCAGGAACTACAATTACCTTTTTAGGAGTACGTCCTTGCAACTGCGCTTGGGTCTTTTCATGCGCCATAACTGCGGCTTCAATATCATCTTTACCCATGTCTAAAGGCAGTTCCATAGTAAAGCGCGTTTTACCATTAAAGGATATGGGATATTCTTTGCTGCTCTCTACCAAATACTTTTCTTCAAACTTTGGAAAAGGTGCTTCTGCAATGGATTGTGAATGCCCTAATCTCTCCCAAAGTTCTTCTGCAATATGCGGCGCATAGGGGGAAACCAAAATGGCCAAAGGCTCCAAAATCGCTTTGCTTATGCATTTTTGAGCGGTTAATTCATTTACACAAATCATAAAAGTAGATACCGAAGTATTAAAGGAGAAATGCTCAATATCCTCTTCCACTTTTTTGATGGTCTTGTGCAGGGTTTTTAAGTTTTCTGCTGAAGGTTCTATGCTTTCATCAACCGTAGCATATAACTTCCATAATTTTTTAAGGAAAGAATGAACCCCTGTTATTCCTGCCGTGTTCCAAGGTTTGGATTGCTCCAATGGTCCCAAGAACATTTCATATAAACGTAATGAATCTGCTCCATATTCCTCACAAATGGCATCTGGGTTGACGACATTGTATTTGGATTTAGACATTTTTTCGATTTCGCGTCCAACAATATATTTACCGTCTTCCAAAATGAAATCAGCGTCCTTGTATTCCGGTTGCCACTTTTTAAAGGCGTCAATATCCAACTCATCCGAAGCATTAACCAAGGAAACATCTGCATGGATTTTTTGCAAAGCCCCGTAATTTTGAGGCCTCAAATCAAGTTCTTTTCCTTCTATCATTTCAACCAAATAACTACCCAGCTCTTTAATTCTTCCTTTGGAAACAAAAGTGATTTTATTATCAATATTAGTTCTGTAAATAAAAGCGCTCGTCCCCGTAATCATCCCCTGATTGATCAATTTTTTGGCAAACTCATCTTTTGGAGCAACTCCTATATCAAACAAAAACTTCTGCCAAAAACGGGAGTATAACAAATGCCCAGTAGCATGCTCACTACCTCCAATATACAAGTCCACATCTTCCCAATAGTCAATGGCGTCTTGTGAATAAATGGCCTCATCATTATGAGCATCCATATAACGGTTAAAGTATTGGGAACTTCCTGCCCAACCTGGCATAGTGTTTAATTCCAATGGGTACACTCCTGTATGGGATTCCGAATCAAGTTCGGAATGACCAGCTTCGTCATGCTGAACTTGTTTCAGCATCTCATTGGACACTACTTTATTGTTTTTGGCATCCCAAGCCCAAATCGTAGCGTTTCCTAAAGGGGGTTCCCCTGTTTCAGTTGGCAAATATTTTTCAACCTCTGGTAATTTTAAAGGCAAATGTTTATCTGCAATCATTTGCGGCATTCCGTCCACATAGTACACAGGAAAAGGCTCTCCCCAATACCGTTGACGACTAAAAACAGCATCTCGCAAACGGTAATTTATCTTTCCTTGGCCTTGGCCTAGTTTTTCCAATTCATATATCGCCAATTTTACCGCTTTCTTATAAGGCAGTCCATTTAAAAAGTCTGAATTGGCAATAATCGTTTTTTCTTTATCAGCAAACGCTTCTTCAGAAATATCCACTCCTTCAAAAATATTGGGAATGGGAATATTAAAGTGCTTTGCAAAATCATAATCGCGTTGATCGCCACATGGAACTGACATCACTGCCCCTGTTCCATATCCTGCCAAAACATAATCCCCAATCCAAATAGGAACAGGTTCTTTTGTAAATGGATGTTCCGCATAAGCACCTGTAAACGCTCCTGATATGGTTTTGACATCAGCCATTCTATCACGCTCAGAGCGCTTTGCCGTAGCTTCCACATAAGCTTCTACAGCTTCTTTTTGTTCTGGGGTAGTGATTTTTGCAACCAATTCATGTTCTGGAGCCAAGGTCATAAAACTAGCTCCAAAAATAGTGTCTGGGCGAGTGGTGAAGACTTCTATTTGATGCTTCTCGATTGCGCTCGAAATGACATTAAAAATGGCAGAGGCTCCTTCTGAACGACCAATCCAATTGGTCTGTGAATCTTTTAGCGGCTGGGGCCAATCAATCGTGTCCAAACCATCTAACAAACGTTGGGCGTAAGCGGTAATGCGCATGCTCCATTGTGTCATTTTCTTTCGGATAACGGGATGTCCTCCCCGTTCCGAAACGCCATTGACGATTTCATCGTTGGCCAAAACCGTCCCTAATGCAGGGCACCAGTTTACCTCAGTATCGGCCAAATACGTCAATCTATATTTTAGCAATAATTCTTGCTTGGTTTTTTCTGAAAAATTGGCCCAATCCTCCGCACTAAAAATCGGGGCATCATCATCAGAAGCAGCATTTACCATTGCGTTTCCTTCTTTTTCAAAAATGGAAATCAAATCAGTTATCGCCTCAGCTTTATCTGTATTCTTATTGTACCATGAATTAAACAATTGGATAAAAACCCATTGGGTCCATTTGTAATAATTGGGGTCAGAGGTGCGCACTTCGCGACTCCAATCAAACGAAAAACCAAGTTGGTCTAACTGTTCTCGATATCTTTTTATATTGGTTTCTGTGGTAATTGCAGGGTGTTGCCCTGTCTGGATGGCGTATTGCTCTGCAGGCAAACCAAAAGAATCGTACCCCATAGGGTGCAATACATTAAACCCCTTATGTCTTTTGTAGCGGGCATAGATATCCGTGGCAATATAACCCAATGGATGCCCTACGTGCAGTCCGGCCCCTGAAGGATAGGGAAACATAGAAAGTGCATAGAACTTGGGTCTATTGGAATTATTGGACGCCTTAAATGTTTCGTTGTTTGCCCAATACTTTTGCCATTTGGCCTCAATTTCACGGAAATTGTAGTTCATTTTATATCTTACTTCTTTAATTTGGCAAAAATAGGTTTAATCCCTTAAAGCGGAAAAGATTAGGCAAGCCTATTCAAAACCAATATTACTTACGTCCATTGCGAAACCACTTACTCTTTTCTTTACTATTTTCATTGCTTTTTCTTCAAAAGTCAAAGGCTCAATTGGGTTTTTGCAGTGGTAATTCTGGAGACCCAATTTTTACGGAAACTTTTGGGACTGGGTTACAAGACGGCCCTCCATTGCCGGCAGGAGCAACTACATACAACTATGTAAATGGAGGTCCTTTGGAACCTGTTGATGGAAATTATACCATATCCAGCAGAACTAATTTTTTTGATTGGTTTAATACAAATGACCATACTCCTGGTGACACAAATGGCAAAGCTTTTATTGTAAATGCAAGTTTTACATCCGGTGAGTTTTTCAGAAGAACCATCAACGGGCTATGCGAAAATACTTCATATGAGTTTTCATCTTGGTTGATAAACCTTCTGCCAAGTGCCGGCTGCAGTGGCAATGGTATTCCAATAAATGTAAGGTTTCAGATTTGGGACAATACCGACACAAATTTATTGGCAACTGGAGACACTGGAAATATTTTTAGCACGTCCACAGCAATATGGGAACAATACGCCTTGGTTTTTCAAACATTACCTGGGCAGACTTCGGTTATTTTGAAAATGCTCAACAATGGGATAGGTGGCTGCGGTAATGACCTGGCCATCGATGACATTGTTTTTAGGGCCTGTGGCGATAGAATAACCCTTGCCGATACTTTAGATAATACAAGTATTGCCATATGCGAAGAAAACGTTCCTATATCAGTTGATCTTAACGCGACACCCGATTTTTCTATTTACAGCACTCATGCCTATCAATGGCAAGAAAGCACAGATGGTACAACTTGGAACGATATTATTGGTGAAACCGCTCAAAGCCTGACATCACCTTTAATTTCTAGCACAACATTATATCGAGTAAAGGTAGCAGAAGACCCTATTAACCTTTCCAATTTAAATTGTAGTGCGGTATCTGATGTTTTTGAAGTCATTATTGAAGAAAGACCTATGCCTCCAACTTCTTTGGGAGAGGTTTCGCTTTGTGAGGATGTTGTTGGAGGGGTATCCGTTTCCACTCCAAACGGTATTACAACAAATTGGTATGATGCCCCAGTTGGGGGGACCCTTTTACAGACTGGTAGCCTGTTTTATGAAACTACTATAAATGGCACCTATTACGCAGAAGCGGTATCCGAAATAGCAGGTTGTAGATCCGACTCTAGGACGGCGGTAAGTATTTTTTATAATGATTTGCCCATCTTAGAAAATGAAGCGTTGATTCTATGCGAAGGGGAATCCTTGGTCTTATCGGCAGATTTACCCAATTCCCTCTATTCTTGGAGCACTATGGAAAACACTCAGGAAATAACTGTTACTCTGCCAGGAGAATATACGGTAATGGTAACAGACAGCAACGGCTGCAGCGCCACAAAGGTGATTGAAGTTTCTCAAATTGACAAGCCCATAGTGGATAGGATAGTTTCTGATCACAGAGATTTGACCATTCTCACCCAAATTGGGGGTGATTTTGAATATTCCCTTGATGGCATCGTTTATCAAGAAAGTCCTAATTTTCAAAACCTTTTGGGAGGAGCATACGTTGCTTACATAAGACAGAAGAACTTTTGCGGTGTGCTTCGATTTCCATTCGTCCATTTGGTAATACCCCGGTTTTTTACCCCAAATGGTGATGGCATAAATGAACGTTTTATCCCAGAAGGAATTCAAGTCACCGACGACTATGAAATTAACATCTTTGATCGAAACTTAAGACTTATAGCACAATCCAAAGAGAAAGACTATTCTTGGGACGGTACTTTTGATAGCAGACCTCTACCTGCATCCGATTATTGGTACACTGTAAAAGTTGGGAACAGTTTGTTCAAAGGGCATTTTACGCTCAAACGTTGATTTTATTATATCATAATAAAGATAAAACAGTGCAATAGTCCAGAATTATACAATTGTTAATTCATACTTTTCTATTTTTACATACTGATTTTCCTTTATGAGTCAATATATTGAACGATATCAACGAAGAAAGCTGATTACCTCATATTTTTCAGTGGTTTTGAGCATCGCATTAGTTTTGTTTTTACTTGGAGCTCTTGGGCTTTTGGTACTGAATACCAAAAAACTGGCAGACCATTTTAAGGAACAAATTACTATTTCAGTCTTTTTAAAGGACAATGCCAAGCCTGTGGAAATAGAACAATTGCAAAAAAGTTTGGCCATGGCAGACTATACAAAGTCGGCCAATTACATTACCAAGGAAGATGCGGCCGAACAATATAGCGAGGACATTGGTGAGAATTTTATTGAATTTTTAGGCTATAATCCCCTTCAAAACGCCATTGATGTCAATCTGAGGGCAGACTTTGTATCACCAGAACAGATTGAAGAAATTGCCAGTGGTATTGCCGCTAAAACTTATGTAGATGAAGTAAGCTATGACAAACCATTGATTTCCTTGCTCAATGATAATGTGCGGAAAATAAGTTTGTGGATTCTTTTTGCCAGCGCTGCCTTTACTTTAATAGCAGTATTGCTGATCAATAGTTCTATCCGACTTTCTATTTATTCAAAGCGATTTATTATTAAAACCATGCAGATGGTGGGGGCAACCAAAACATTTATCCGAAGACCCTTTATTTGGACGAATATTAAACTGGGAATGTTGGGGGCAACACTTGCGCTTATAGCCTTGGCAATTGTCCTTTACTATGTAAACATAAATTTCCCAGAACTAAACTTGTTTCAAGATTTTATTGTTTTAATAGCTCTATTTGTAGGGGTTTTTGGGCTTGGAGTCATCATTTCTTGGGCAAGCACGCATATTGCCACCCAGCGCTTTTTGAATTTAAGGACAGATGATCTTTATTATTAACTTTACACCATGAGTAAGAAAAATAAGAACGTACAAAAACCAACCTCCCAATTTATCTTCCAAAAAAGAAACTACCTCTTTCTTTTTATAGGGCTAGCTTTTATTGCTCTAGGGTTTATTTTAATGACCGGGGGTGGTAGTGACGACCCCAATGTATTTAATCCAGACATATACAGTTTTAGAAGAATCCGTTTGGCCCCTACTTTAGTTCTTATTGGGCTTGGAATTCAGGTATATGCCATTTTGTTGAACCCTGACAAAAACAAAAAATAGTTTGGATATTATAGATGCTATTATCCTTGGTATAATTCAAGGACTGACCGAATTTTTACCTGTATCATCAAGTGGACATTTAGAATTGGGAAAAGCTATTCTGGGAAGTAACTCCCTTCCAGAGGAAAGTCTTTTGTTCACCGTGGTTTTACATTTTGCTACGGCATTGAGCACCATTGTTGTCTTCAGAAAAGATGTTTGGGACATTATAAAAGGGCTTTTTCAATTTACATGGAATGAACAGACCCAATTTTCATTGAAGATTATCATTTCGATGATTCCTGCTGCATTGATAGGTTTTTTTCTGGAGGATTTTATGGAAGTCTTTTTTGATGGAGCAATTATCATTGTAGGTATTATGCTAATAATTACTGCTATTTTATTGTATTTGGCAGATTTGGCAAAAACTACGGACAAAGGAGTTTCTTACCGAAGTGCTTTTATTATTGGTATGGCACAGGCCGTAGCCATGCTGCCCGGTATTTCCCGCAGTGGCGCCACCATATCCACAGCGGTATTATTGGGTATTGATAAATCAAAGTCCGCCCGTTTTTCCTTTTTAATGGTCGTTCCGTTAATTATTGGGAAAGTTGCAAAAGACATTCTAAGTGGAGATATTAATTTTGAAGGTGGAGAAACCGCTGCTATGGGTGCAGGGTTCGCAGCTGCCTTTATTGCAGGACTTGCTGCTTGTACTTGGATGCTAAAAATAGTACGCCAAAGCAAGCTCACGTATTTTGCAATTTATTGCTTGATCGTTGGTCTTATTGCCATCGCTTGGAGCATATGGGGGTGATTTCTTTCAAAAAATCCCTGTTAATCTAAATTCAACGCTGCTTGAAAACCAAAGAGGACTTTTTAAACGGACAAATCCTGTTGATAGACAAACCACTGGAATGGAGCTCATTTCAAGCTGTTAATGCCTTAAAATGGGGCATTCGGAAAAAATTTGACCTTAAAAAGTTTAAAATAGGACATGCTGGCACATTGGATCCCTTAGCTACTGGGTTATTGATTATCTGTACAGGGAAATTCACTAAAAAAATACCTGAACTACAGGGGCAGGTTAAGGAATATACGGGTAGCTTCACCTTAGGGGCAACTACACCTTCTTTTGATATGGAGACCGAAGTGGACCAGACATTTCCAACGGATCATATTACCGAAGACCTTATTCAAACTGCCACAAAGCAGTTTCTTGGTGAAATTGAACAGGTACCTCCAGTGTTTTCAGCTTTGAAAAAAGATGGTAAGCGATTGTATGAGTTTGCCAGAGAAGGAATAGAAGTAGAAATCAAATCTAGGAAAATAGAAATCCTTGAATTTGAAATTACACAAATAAAACTGCCTAAAATCCATTTTAGAGTCGTCTGCAGCAAAGGAACATACATTCGTTCTTTAGCCTATGATTTTGGAAAATCACTACAATCT
The DNA here is from genome assembly GCF_044596045.1 of Allomuricauda sp. R78024. NCBI lineage: Bacteria > Pseudomonadati > Bacteroidota > Flavobacteriia > Flavobacteriales > Flavobacteriaceae > Allomuricauda > Allomuricauda sp. R78024. The sequence goes on along the minus strand of NZ_CP138995.1, from coordinate 1,047,995 downwards.
GGAGCATATTTATCTGAGCTCAGAAGAACCAAAATAGGTGATTTCAACGTAATTAATGCTGTTACTCCTATGGTTTTTAAGGAAAATCTATGATTGAAAGGTTAAATACTTTTAAAAAAATAGGTTAGGCATAATCATTGGAATAAAATAATTTTAGAAAAAAGCGGTTATAATATCACCATGAACCTAAACAGAAACCAGTTATCGTTATTAATAACTTTTTTCTCTATGTCTCTCATTATATTGTTGTTGTTCAACATTCATTTAGGAGGAGTACAAGAGGAAGAGTATGTTATTGAAATGAGTTTGGCGGATGAGGATATAGTAGAATTATTGAAGGAGGAAGAGGAAAGAATGGAAGAATTGGCCAATAACGATCCTATTAAAAGTCATATGGCCTTTAATGAAACCGCTAAACCTTCTGTTGGTAATCCTGAACCTTTAAAAACACTTGAAGAGATTTTGGAAGAACGCGCTTTGAACAGTGACCAAAGCGAATTTTCTGGTTCTGACAGTGAATATGCAGCACACCTTAAGGAACTAGCCGAAAAACGACAAGAGAAAAAACAATTGCTAGGCGAACGCGAAGCTCAAAAAGAGGAGTTTACCAATAATTTAAAGGACAAGCGTACTTCTATTTCATATTCTCTAATTGAAAGAAACGCTTATTCCTTACCACCACCAATTTACACTTGTATTGAAGGCGGAAAAGTGGTCATTAATATAAAAGTGGACGCATCTGGCTATGTTACCGAAGCTGATTATAACGATCAGAGTTCTGGAACAAGTAATGGTTGCTTGGTGGACAATGCTATTGCCTATGCATTAAAAGCAAGGTTTAGTTCAGATTCTAAAGCCTCCCAAATAGGAACGATAACTTACTTATTCCAAAGGAAGTAATTCCACCAAGTCTCTTAAAATATTCTGCCCTTTATCTTTATTGTACCAGACCTGAAGGTCTTGCTTAAACTCTGAGGTCAGTGTACCATGTTCTTTCTTATAGGCTTCGACCATATCCGTGGCGGTACTAGATCGTGGTCCCCACTCACTTACTATTTCATCTTTCTCCTTATCCAAAACAATCAATTTAGGAATGGAGCGACTGCCATTGGTCAAGAATTCATCCATTAAATCCAAGTTTTCATCCCTTAGTACAATCTTAAATTCAATATTTGGATTAAGTTCTGTAATCTTGTTCATAACAGGTAAGCTAGGTGATGCATCTCCACACCAGCTTTCACTTAGCACTAAAAAGGTAAGTCTAGATTTTACCTTGGAAATCTTTTCTTCAATTTCTGATGGAACTTTTAAAGTTTTGTCCCATCTATTCATGCGGCGATCATTTAGTTCCGTGTAATTGATAAGTGATTCCAATTGATCAACGCCCGTAGTCTGTCTATTTTTGGCTAAATGACGTACTAAATCTCTATATTCCGTATAATCCATTCCGTTTGAAATGCCCTTTTGAACAAGTTCTAAACGTTCTTTCTGTATATTTCCTTCAATTACTTCCATGTGATAATTTTTCCAAAATTAAGTCTCAAAAACTCCACAAGAGCTGACTTTTATCATTGGTTGTATTCCTAACTGAAAACTTACAAAACCAATATTTTGGGAAATGGGTTTGGATATTATTTGTTCAATACTCTTTTCTTTACCATGCCGCCTTTGGTATCATTTATACTGTTCATGACCACAAAAGCATTGGCATCGATTTTATTGAGTTCAATGTTCAATTTCCTAATCTCCAACCTTGTGACTACCGTGTAGATGACATCATATTCATTATGCTCTCCCTTCTTTCCATAGCCGCCACTTGCTTTATAAATGGTTAATCCCCTGCCTAATTTCTCCGTAATCATTACCCTGATTTCTTCGCTTTTTTCAGATATAATGGTTACACCTGTATATTCTTCAATACCATCAAGTACAAAATCCAGAGTTCTTGAAGCAGCTAAATAGGTAAGCATAGAATACAAAGCGGCTTCAATTGATAACAAATAGGCTGCTGCTAAAAAAATCAATATGTTAATCAAAATGATGATATCCCCTATTTTTGTTCCTAGCTTTCTACTTAAAAAAATAGCTAAAACCTCCGTGCCATCAAGAACGCTGCCCCCTCTAATTGAAAGCCCTATTCCGGCACCCAAGAAGAATCCACCAAAAACGGCAACCAACAATTTGTCTTGGGTTACTTCTGGAAATTGAATGAATACCAACGCCAAAGCCAATCCTAAAATTGCCAAAATCGCTTTTATGGTAAATTGTTTTCCAAGTACACGATATCCTAAAAATAGAAATGGAATATTGACCAAAACAATCAAAATCCATAATGGAATTGAGGTGACTTCTGTAACCAATAGTGAAATTCCCGTTGCCCCACCATCAATAAATCTATTTGGCAATAAGAAACTTTCCAAACCAAATGCTGCAGAAAAAATTCCCGTTAAAATGAAAAATAGGTCTTTTAAAATTGGAGGTATCTTCATTGTGGGTTTATAATGGTTAAGAAAACTAAATCACTTTTTGATTCTTTTTAAAGTATCTATAAGATTTCTGGGTTGATGGCCAGACTCTTAAACAATCGTGCTTTTGTATAAAAAAACTTGTTCTGTACCTCGTTCTGTTTGAGAGCCGCATCAATAAGTTTTCCTTCTCTTGAATTAATCAAAAACAGCGAACTCTCACCAAAACTGAATTTCCGCTCTTCTGCATTCAGCAAGGTATTGTAATCTGTTACAATATTGGCAATTAATTGGTTTTGTGTAATGTACGAATCCAATTCACGATAAATAGCAATGACCTTATTCTGAATTTCCACCTGTGCATTGTCCCGCTCAAATTGTGCATCTTGTAGCTTAAACTTTGCCAATTTTAAATCACCTCGTTCTTTCCTCAAAAACAAGGGAAAACGAAAACTTACCCCACCTTTGAAATTGTCAATGTCCAAAGAGTTTATTTGATCAGGAGATTCTGTCAAGAAATTATACTGAACATCCAATATGGGCAGTAACTTATTTGCCTTTAATCGCTTATCTACAACCAAACCATCAATCTTATATTCCAAAGATCTAAGCTTGGGGTGATTTTCCAGCGTAAAGCTATCCAAAGGTTTACCCATGATCTCTAAGGTAACATCAATCTCGCTCTCCACATTTTCATCAGGAATTACCTCCGGTTGTAATTCTACAGGCACATCATTAATCCATAGAAAATTGGAAAGTTCCAAAGATTTTTTCATCAATCTAACTTTGGCCTGCTCCAGGCTCAAAGCCCTATTCTGAACAGCAATCTTAGCTTCAACGGTATCTATTATAGCAATATCCCCGGCTAGAGCACTTTGCTTAACTCCTTCAAATCTCACTTCAGCATTTTGAAGAAAATCATTAAAAATCATAGCATCTTTGTAAGCCCTGAGCCAATCAAAATAAGCTAAAGAAGCTTTGTACAATACCTGGTTTACAAACAAATCCTGATCAGCTTTTGATTGCTCTCTAAAGAATTTCGCTTTTTTAAGGGTGGCCATTCTTTCATTTATCCAAAAACCCTCTCCTAAGGACATTGACACCCCAGCGCTATACAAGCCATCTTCAGGAACTTCTTCATCTGGGTTTATGTGTTCCCCTTGATTTTGCTCAAAATTTCCTTTTAACTCAATTCCAAACCAAGTAGGAACTTTAAACGTTGTGTTTAATCTATCCCAATATTCTGTCCCTTTAAGGTCCTTTCTGTCATAATCCACTTCAATTTTTGGATCGAATCCTCCTCGTGCTTTCATTAAATTAGCTTGTCCTATGGCTATGTTCAGCTGGGCTTGTTTGGCAATGGGGTGGTACTTTTTTACATAGCCCAAGTACTCGTTAAAATTGAGTACGATAGAATCTTGCTGTGCCCGAACCCAAAAAATGGATAGAAAAAAGAGTATCCATATCTGGATTCCTTGCTTATTTCTTTTTAACATCGGCCACTTTATTTTCAGGTTGATAATAATTTGGAGGGAACCCGTTTAGCTGTCTCCATAGCTCAAACCAAATAGGAACGTCTTCTAATAATGCCATGGTATTGGCCCCTGAGCCCACACGTATATCTTTGGGCCATGGTTGATCTTCTTTGTCTGGAGCCAGTAAAACTCTATATTTCCCATTGTCACTTATAAAAGTTTCTATGGCCACTACCTCCCCACCAAAAGTCCCAAAGGAAACATTGGGCCAACCGCTAAAAACAATAGCAGGCCAACCATCAAACTGTATACGGACCTTTTCTCCTATATGTAATAACGGTAAGTCTATGGGTTCCACAAAGGTTTCTACGGCCATATCATACACGGAAGGCATAATACCGACTAATCTGTCTCCTTCCTTAAAAGTTTCACCAATGCCCGATTGTATTGCTTTATTGATAAACCCAGTCTGAGGGGCTTTAATATATAGCATGGCATTACGCATTTCATAATTGGTATATGAATTTTCTAATTTGGTAACCTGTGCTTCAGAATCAAATTGATTGGACTGTGCAGTATACATATCACTCTGTGCTTTGGAAACCTTATCCGTATACTCCGCTTGTACTCTACTAATTTCTACTTGTGCATTTATGACATTGTTCTTGCTCGCCAACAGTTTATTTTCTTGTGAGATTAGTTTGGCTTGAGTTTCCTGCAACTTTAAACGTTTTTCTTCAACATCTGTAACAGCCTTTAATCCTTCTTGTTCAAGCTGAACGACACGGTCGTATTGTCTTTGCGCAATAGAAATATTGGTCTTTGCAGCTTCCAAATCAATACTGTCGCTCTGAACTTTTAATCTAGATTGAAGTAACTTGTTCTTTGCCTGCTCCAATTTTAATCCACGCTCATTGGATATTGCGCCAATCTGCATGTTAAGTGCTTCTACCTTTCCCTCATAAGATGTAACCGCCATTGACTTAGCTTTGATTTGCTGTCCTGTACGTTCCACCAAATTTGGGTCAAAATATTCACTTTTTACCTCAGAGATAAAGAGAATGGTATCCCCTTTCTTTACATAATCTCCCTCGCTAACATACCATTTTTCTATTCTCCCAGGAATAGGTGATTGAATGGTCTGTGGCCGTTGATCGGGTCTTAATGTAGTTAAATAACCTTTCCCTGTAATATTTTGGGTCCAAGGCAGGAAAAGGATAATGAAGGCGATTACAAAAAAAGCAGCCAAAAACCGATTAAAGTGTTTATAATGCGTTCTATAGAAAACTTTCTCAACCGCCTTATAGCCACTAATGTCAACCTTTTCATTTAACTTATTTGGTGATATATTTAGCATTGTCTTTCTATCTTTCGTTAATCAATTTTCCATTTTCCATAGTAATAATGCGCCCGCAACGTTCTATCCATTTTGGGTTTGCGCTTACTATAACCAACGCCCATCCATTGGAGCCATCCGTTAGAAAGTCCATGATTTCCGTAGCTTCATTTTCTGCAAATTGGTCTAATGGGTCTTTTAGGATAAGTAGCTTAGGCTTTGTAACAATACTACGTGCCAAAACAATTTTCTTAGAAATGGTATACGGTAATTGTTTCCCCTCGGGATATAAAACTGTTTTCAATCCTTGTGGTTGTTCTTTAACAAATTGGGTCAATCCTGTTTTCTCCAATGCCCAATACACATCCTCTTGGGAAATATTCTTATTCCCAAATGTTATGTTGTTAAGCAGTGACCCCTCAAATGGAGATTCCTCGCTTAATGACTTTCCCAGATGAGAGCGGTAATAATTAAGGTTTACTCCTTGTAATGCAACATCATTTACAAATATTTTTCCCTGGTCCGGTTCAAAAATACCAGCGATCAACCTTAAGAGTGTTGATTTTCCCGAGCCACTTGTCCCTTGCAATAAAATGGTACAACTAGGTGTAATGGTCAGGGAGACATCATCAATAATTTTCTTATCTCTTTCGGGCACATTATAAGAAATATCCGCAAGTTCAACCACAAATCCTTCGTCTTTTGCAAAAGGTTTTTCCCCATCTTGTGGTTCTAGTTCTTTGTCCACCACTTGCCCCAATTTTTCTAAAGAAGTAAGTAAGTCATAAAAAGTTTCGAGGCCTAAAATCATTTTTTCGACAGAGCTAATCACCAAAAGAATAATAATTTCTGCAGCCACAAACTGTCCAATATTCATCTCTTGATTAAGTACGAGCAATCCTCCAATAAGTAAAAGTCCCGCGGTTACCAGGACCTTAAAACCAATCATTTGGATAAATTGAAGTACTAAAATCTTAAAATGGCCTTCGCGGGCATCTAAATAATTAGCTACCAAAGTGTCATTTTTATCAATACCGTGTGTTGTACCACCTGAAAGTTTAAAACTGACTATGGATCTTGCTATTTCCTGAATCCAATGGGCCACCTTATACTTGTTTTTTGACTCATCCAGACTAGTTTCTAAACCACGTTGCGCAGTGAACTTAAAAACCACATATATGAGCAATAATAGGAGTAGTCCATATATGATAAAGAAGGGATGGTAAAATGACAGTAGCAGCAACCCAAACACAATCTGTAGCAATGCGGCCGGAAAATCTATTAAGATTTTTGAAAGACCCTTTTGTACCGTAAGTGTATCAAAAAACCGATTCGCCAATTCTGGCGGATAATAGTTCCTTAATTCGCTCATTTTTATCTTTGGAAATCTATAAGCAAATTCAAAAGAAGCTCTAGTGAAAATCTTTTGCTGTACGTTTTCAATAATACGCATCTGCATTAACTGTAAAGCTCCTGCAAATGCAACCCCTAAGGTTACTAAAACGACTAGGACAATCCAAGATGTACTTACTTGCGCACCTTGTATTAAGTTAATAATTGCTTGTATACCAAGGGGCAAGGAAAGATTTACTATACCAGCAAAAATGGCATAATAAAAAACTTGAAGCACATCTTTCTTATCCAATGCCAGCATGCCCATTAGGCGCTGCCAAGCAGTAAGAATATTTTTAGGCATTGTTTTTTGGTTTTACGATCCTAAAGACCATGTCTGTAAAGTATTGTGTTGGGGTGGTCGTTTGGTTGCAATCTGTTAGCATGGGAAAATGCTCCTTAAGAAAATACTGATGCAGGCTTCCTTCTAAAACCGTACTTGCTAAACTAGAAGGGTAAGGATAATCACCATCAAGTGATACAATCATTTCATATAAGCGATTTACCAGCCTTTTGTATATTATAAAGTAGCCATCCTTATTTTCCTGATCTACCTCTTTCGTTAGGTATGATTTGGAGTATTCATTAATAACTATCTTGCTCAACAATACCTCGTTTATATGAGAAAAAGAAACATCTTGCTCTACCGTCTGAGTAAGAATCTCAATAGCTTTTCTAAGTTTTTCACTCCGGTCTGTGATACCATTTGTGGCAAAGACCATTTTATACTCCAACCAACCCCAGTACCATGAAGCCAAATAAAGGAGGAGCTTATGTTTGTTTTCAAAATACCTATAAATGGAACTTTCATTGGATTTTATGCGCTCGCCCAGTTTCCTAAATGTGAAACTTTCAAAGCCCATTTCATCAATCATTAAAATGCTCTGTTCAATTATTCTTTTTCCTAAGTCTGATGATTCGGGATCTTTTACGTAAATTTTATCATTGATTCCAATTCGAATTGATTGCATTAATCTTTCCATAAATAAAAGCCGTTATAGATTTTAGACAAATATAACAGTATTACTATTAACATATGATAGTTTAACTACTTATTAACAATAGTAATGCTTTTTTATAACTGATATAATCTTATCTTTATGTTAAAACTATGTCCTAAAACTAAAGCTTATGAAAAGACAGGTTCTATTTTATTTATGTTTTATGCTACTTTCTGGACTACAAGTTACGGCTCAAAACAAAGCACAGCATATAAATTTTAAACACTTTGCTGAGAGCAGAGGTGATTCAGAAAAAGGGATGTTACTCGAGATTCCATATTCTGATATTGTAATGGTTGACAACCACCTAAATTCTTCCTCAGGGTTTGGACTTACAATGAATTTTCATGGAAATATTGTGGTAATAGATCAGATGAATGTTATGCCTGACGGAAGTACACAGGTTGTTCTAAGAAGAGAGGACGGAAGGAATTTTTATGGTTACAAACCTACCATAAAGGCCATTCTGGTTAAAGAAAAAATTGAAAACAATAAATCTATGTAGTTATGAAATCTATCCTGTTTTTATTAATGTTCTCCTTGTTCGCAAATGGTTTAAATGCGCAAGAAAACCATACTGATTTGGTAAAGGTTGGTGACCAACTTGTTATAGGTGAGCCAACTGGTGTTTCATATCAGAATATCAATGTGCCTCGCAAAAATTTCATTATCAAGCGTGGTGGTATCCCCAATATGTCAACTTTAAAAAGCTCAATTGTTACCATTACTAAAATATCAAGTAGCGGCAATCCAATAATTACATTTAAGAGGTCTGACGGGAAAAAGTTTTTTAAAGCTTACAGAACATTGACAGCCGACCTGAAAACTGCAATTGGCAGTGGCGAAATGAGATTAAATGACCATCAGAAAAAAGAAGCGCTCATAAACTAGTCTAATTTATAATGAAGACCGCCCATTTGGTAAGTGGCTGCTTAATTATTTCGTATGGTTTTAATTCATATTATATGCGACTCCCCTCCGCAAGCAAATGATATAGTCGATTTTCTTATCGATGAAAAATTAATGCTCAATGCACTAGTCTCAAATAAAATACTCCATAAACGATTAAAGAATGGTCAAAAGGAAAGTCTTGAACAGACCTTGGTAATGGGTACAACAAAAGCATTGTTATTCAACAAAATAAATAAACGCATTAAAAAAAAGTTTGCAGAAAATCTTCCTCTTATTTATGCTATGCCCATAATTTATATGGATGAAGCTCAAAGTGCAGATCTTAGATCAAGTACTGAAAAGACATAAGGAACGATTATAAAGACTAGACCTTACAATCCGGTTATTTAAATCCGCCGGTGTAATAAATCATTTATACATAAATTTTATTAATGTTTTTCATAATTAATATAAATAAAATTATATGATAACATATTTGCACTTTTGTATGAAATATTTAAAACATGAATAGAATTACTATAGCAAAAGGTGATGGAATTGGCCCTGAAATTATGGATGCCACTTTGCGAATTCTTAAAGCAGCCGGAGCACAGCTTGAAGTCGATGAAATTGAAGTTGGAGAAAATGCTTATCTAAAGGGCAATACTTCCGGAATAACAAAAGAATCCTGGGACATTATTAGAAAAAACAAGGTGTTTTTAAAAGCACCAATAACCACTCCACAAGGTGGTGGTTATAAAAGTCTCAACGTAACGACTCGAAAGTCCTTAGGACTCTACGCCAATGTAAGGCCATGTCGCAGCATTCATCCTTTTGTAAAGACCAAACATCCCAAAATGGATGTGGTCATTATTAGGGAAAACGAAGAAGACTTATACGCTGGTATAGAACATCAACAAACAGATGAAGTGGTTCAGTGTCTTAAGCTCATCAGCAGACCGGGTTGCGAAAAAATAGTGCGATATGCTTTTGAATATGCAAAAAAATACAATAGAAAAAAAGTTACCTGCTTTACAAAAGATAATATAATGAAGCAGACGGATGGCCTATTTCATCAGGTCTTCAATGAAATTGCCATAGAATACCCGGATATTGTTAACGAACACTGGATCATTGACATAGGTGCCGCAAAACTCGCAGACACTCCTGAGAATTTTGATGTGATTGTTATGCCAAATTTATACGGTGATGTACTATCTGATGTCGCTGCTCAAATAACAGGATCCGTGGGACTGGCAGGATCTGCCAATATAGGTGAACAATGTGCTATGTTCGAGGCAATTCATGGTTCTGCACCGAGAAGGGCTGGACAAAATCTGGCCAATCCATCTGGACTATTACAAGGTGCTGTAATGATGCTGAACCATTTAGGCCAGAACACCGTTGCAGAAAAAGTTGAAAATGCTTGGCTCAAGACCATGGAAGATGGTATGCATACTTATGATATTTACGACAAAAAAATAAGTGAGCAAAAGCTTGGCACCAAAGAATTTGCCGAGGCAGTTATCTCAAATCTTAACAAAAGCCCTAAAACCTTAAAGAGTGTCTCCTATAACCAAGCAGGACCCCTAAATCTTCCAAGAACGATAAGAAAACAGCCTGTTTCCAAAGTGCTAAAAGGGGTCGATATCTTTGTTCATTGGCCAGGCTCCAATCCCAATGAGATAGCATTGCAACTGCAGTCCTTGGAAAGCAACCAATTAGCACTTCAAGTTATTACAAACAGAGGTGTCAAGGTTTGGCCCAATGGCTTTGAAGAGACTTTCTGTACAGATCATTGGAGATGTCGCTTTGCCACATCAACAGATGCAAATGTTGAGAAAATAGAAATTCTCAACATACTTAATTCGGCAATTGTGAACAACATAGATGTAATAAAAACTGAAAACCTTTACTTTTTTGATGGAAAGCAAGCTTTTTCAATGGCTCAAGGGCAATAAGCGCAAATTAGTACCCCAAAAAACCATTCCTCAAAAGGGTGCTGTTGATGCATTTAATGTTCGTTTGGTAGAGGGGCTGTTTGAACCTGCGGAATCGGCAGAAGTGCTCTTATCATTGCTCAATTACAAAATAAAGTTTCACACGGTTCAGTCATTAAATTTGAAGGAAACCCAAAACAGTGACCCAGAGCAATCGCAAAAAAGAATAGAGGCTCTTAAAAAAGCAAAAAAAGAGGTAACAGAGCTGGTGGTAAAGGCTAGAAATAAAGGACAAAAACTAGAAATACATAGTACTGTTGAAATAGTCCTTAGATAATGTTAGCCAAAATATTTAGTACTGGTCAAACCATTCAAAATTGGTATTAATTATCTCTTGCTTTTGGTTCTTTAAATAATCAAGGAGCTCCAAAGCCACTGGTGAAAGCTTTTTATTTTTTAGCCAAACTAAATTCCACACAGTAGTGATAGGCAGGTTTTTTATGGGAATTATTTTTAATTCTCCATTGCTCAACTCATTTTTAAGTCCAATCAATGGCATAATGGAACAGCCTAGACCTGCTATCACTGCTTGTTTTACTGCTTCATTGGATGTCAGTTCTATTTTTTTGGCAATGGTAATACTTTTTTGAAGTAAAAAATTCTCCATTGCTGCTCTTGTCGCCGAGCCTTTTTCCCTAAAAATTAGTGGTGTATCCTTAGAGAAAGCGCTTTTACTGAGTTTAACTTTCTCAAAATACTTGGGATTGCCCACCAAGTAGAGTACATTTTTCATTAAATCGATTTTGTTCAAGTTCAAATGATCTGGCAAGACACTTACAAGCGCAAAATCCACTTGATTCTCTTCAAGGCTTTCAACCACCTGCGCCTTATTGGTCACATCCATGTTTAAATCAACTCCAGGGTTATCACGCATAAAACCTGATAAAAAATAAGGCATAACGTATTTACCTGTTGATACTACAGAAACTTTTAACCGTCCTGCCAACTCTCCTTTAAAACTTAGCAGTTTATAATTTATGCTATCTACCTCGCTCAGTATCCTTTGTGCCGCTAAGGATATTTCCATACCAAAATCAGTAATAAACAATTGCCTTCCTACAACTTCTGTCAATGGAATTGGAAATTGATTCTGAAAATTTTTTAATTGAATGGATACCGCTGGTTGCGTTAAATGCAGCTCTTCTGAAGCTTTGGTAATACTTTGTTTTTCAGTGATTTTGGAGAATATTCTGAGCTGGTGCAATGTATAATTCATAAAATATATTTATATAAAGTATAATAAATATAAATAAAAATATATGATTAAAACCTTACACCTTTGTAAAAAATTTAAATTATGCTATACAAACTTTCACACGCTCAAAAACTCTTGGGCAAAAAAACAAATATAAAGGACACAGAAAAATATTACCCAATATACTACGCTCTTATGGGCTTCATGTTCGGTAGCATTCTAATACTTTCTGCACTTAATGATTTTCTATTCTTTGGATGGCTGAGCATCTCAATGTCAATCATATTTGGTCTATTGTCCATTAACATCATTGGAAAGAGACAAACAAAAAAAATCTAAAACAATTTAAAAACTAGAAAAATGGAAACTTTAATCGAGACAAAACAAAAAATACAATTGGTTGATGGCAGCTTCACTCCATCTGAGGCGTGCGATGTTATTACATCTTTGTTGGACCAAAAAATTAATTTTCACAAACTTCAACGTTTATCATGGTCCGAAGGGGACAGAGATGTCAACACCAAATATCCAGATGAAAGAATAGCCGAATTGGAAAGAGAAAAAGTAATTGCGAATGAATTCATTAATAGCTTAAGAAGTGAAGGAAAAAGGCTTCGTATTGATGGTATTCTTAAAATCTCTTTGGAAGAGTAAAACTGAATGGATCTACACCTTCTTATTGATAACTTAACCAATCCCGCTCTATTATTTTTCTTTCTTGGTATCATAGCGGTTCAATTAAAAAGTGACCTTGAAATTCCACAAAATTCATCAAAGTTTATTTCACTATACCTCCTTTTTGCAATAGGTTTTAAGGGAGGGCTAGAGCTCTCCCATAGTGATTTTAACATGGAAATAGTATGGTCACTGTTATTCGGTATTTTTTTAGCTATTTCAATTCCAGTTTTCGCCTATTTTATTCTAAGAAGAAAATTCAGTGTTGAAAACTCCGGCGCAATAGCGGCGGCTTATGGCTCTGTAAGTGCGGTCACGTTTGTGACCGCAATTTCTTTCCTAGAAATTGAAAATATAGATTTTGGCGGGCATATGGTCGCAGTAATGGCTTTAATGGAAGCACCTTCAATTATTGTAGGAGTATTGTTGATGGCCTTTTTCAAAAAAGGAAAAGAAGAGAAAAGCAACTTTAAGAAAGTCTTGCATCATTCTGTAACAAACGGTAGTGTACTATTGATTTTGGGTAGTTTGGCGATTGGCTTTTTGGCCAATGAACATCAAGCAGAAGGCATTAAACCATTCACTACAGATATTTTCAAAGGCTTTCTAGCAGTATTTCTTTTGGATATGGGTATTACTAGTGGAAAAAAACTGAATGATTTTATAAAGAAGGGCTGGTTTGCTCTTATCTTTTCAATTGGTCTACCAGTAATCAATGGTTGCTTTGTAGCTTGGTTCAGTCAATTTATTACCGAAAGTGTTGGGAATCGCTTTCTATTTGCCATTTTGGCGGCGAGTGCATCCTATATTGCCGTACCGGCTGCAATGCGAATAGCTGCTCCAAAGGCCAATCCAAGTCTTTATGTACCAATGGCACTGGCTTTCACCTTTCCTTTCAACATTACTTTAGGAATGCCGCTTTACCTGTTTATAATACAATGCTTTCAACCATAAAGCCATGACAAATGAAAAAGAAAGAATACCCTGTTATTTTTCCAAATCGCAAACCTGATGAAACTCCTTCAAAACCTTACCATAAAAGTTATGAGGTAAAGCTAGGAGCCCCATTTAAAATAGGGGAGCCAGCGAATAAGTCTTATCTATATCTCTATGATTCATTAAAAGAAAATACATCAGACGTAGAACTAATTATACCATCACATAAAATAATCAACCAGACTGTGGTGATTATTGGAATATTGGAACTGACCAATGCGGATCAAAAGGTGATTTTGGAAAGAAAAGATAAAAATGATTTCTATAGAGGGCAAAGCAGGCTGTATGTGAATATTGAGCAAGCCATTATTGCCAAAGAGCTTATTCCTCTATAGATTAAGGTCAAATGGAAAACACAATTTCCATTATCTTTAGATAAAATCTTATCAATGAATAAACACCGATGTGGCTGGTGCGAAGGTGATTCGCTCTACGAAGATTACCATGACAATGAATGGGGCGTTCCCGTAAAAGATGATGAAACGCTATTTGAATTCCTAATTTTAGAAACATTCCAAGCTGGGCTAAGTTGGATTACCGTATTAAAAAAGCGAGAAAATTTCAGAAAGGCTTTTGATAATTTTGATTACAAAAAGATTGCCAATTATGACCAAAACAAAATTGACGAACTTTTAGATAATCCTGGGATAATTAGAAATAAACTAAAAGTAAATGCTACAATTTCAAATGCAAAAGCTTTTATGGAGGTTCAAAAGGAATTTGGAAGTTTTAGCACTTACATTTGGAAGTTTGTAGATGGAAAACCCATTAAAAACAAACTTCAGAACTACAAAGAAGCGCCTGCTAATACACCACTTTCAGACACCATTAGCAAGGATTTAAAAAAACGTGGATTTAAATTTGTTGGAAGTACCGTAATCTATGCCCAAATGCAGGCCACGGGGATGGTGAATGATCATGAGGTAAGCTGTTTTAGGTATGACGAAGTGCATGACCATCCATAGATTTAGATATCGGATTTCCTCAAAATGTGTTTTTCTTTTTGACCAGTGTGCACTATCCTTTTAAAATTTTCATGAAGTAATCCCTTGAAATCTCTTCTGCCCCTAAACTTTCAAGATGTTCCGTATAAACTTGACAATCAATAAGTTTATAGTTTTTTTTCTCAAATTCCTGAACCATTTTTATAAAAGCAAATTTAGATGCATTTGGTTTGGTGCTGAACATACTTTCTCCACAAAAAACATGTCCCAAATCCACTCCATAAAGACCTCCAACCAAAACATCACCTTGCCATACCTCAAAAGATTTGGCAAAGCCTTTCTCAAAAAGATCTAGGTAAGCCAATTTCATTTTTGGAGTAATCCATGTTCCTTCCTGGCCTTTGCGCTCAACTTTTGCGCACTTTTCCAGCACTTCTTCAAAGCATGCATTTTGCGTCAATCTAAATTGATCAGCACGCAATACTTTTCTCATACTTTTTGAAATTTTGATTTTCTCTGGAAATAAAACCATTCTCGGATCAGGGCTCCACCATAAAATCAAAGCGTCCTCATTAAACCATGGAAAAATCCCACTTTTATAAGCCAAAAGCAGCCTCTCTGGAGATAAATCCCCTCCTACTGCTAGAAGACCATCTTCATTGGCAGCTTCCACTGGGGGGAATTCCAACCTATCTCCCAAAAAAAATAAAGGAAGGTTTTTCGAGTCTTTTTCCAAGGTGCAATTTTTAATAAAATTACGGAAAAAGGCTTATAAAATAAGAAGCCCGCCTATATAAACTGAACTCCCAATCAGCATAAAAATCAAGGTGTACGGTAAAATCTCTTTGGCCTTTAATTTTGTAATTCCTAAAAGTGGCAAAGCCCAGAACGGTTGCAACATATTTGTTACCTGATCGCCGTAGGCCAAGGCCATAATTGCCTTAGGCAATGGAACGTCCAACTGCATAGCAGATTCTAATACTAATGGTCCCTGCACAGCCCATTGACCACCCCCACTTGGAACAAAAATATTGACAAGCCCAGCGCTTAAAAAAGTGAAAATGGGTAGCGTCACCGTGGTGCTTATTGAAACAAAAAAATCCGAAATACTATTAATCATACCACTGCTCCCCATTATCCCCATAATACCAAAATACAATGGAAATTGAATCAAAATCCCGGCAGTGTCCCCAATAGCTTCTTCTACAGCAACCAAAAAACTCTTAAAACTTCCGTGGAGGATGATTGCCAGGCCCAACATAAAGAAATTGAGCATGTTTGGAGTGATGTTAAGAGTCTTTAGAGCTGGTAAATATTGAAGCAAAAAAGCAATTAAAATTAAAACCCCAAAGCATGTAGCTGCTATTTTTGAGTAATCCAATTTTTCCGCTCCTTCCAGATTTTCCTTCTCAACAGATTTAAATTTGTACTCTTTTAAATTAACATTGCTGGGACTTACTCTTTTCCCAAGATAATACACCGTAATGGCAATAGACAAAGTTACAATGGTAAATAGAACAAGATTCCAATAACTGAATACCGTAAGCGAGGTAGAAATGGTTTCTGGCAATTGACCTAGGAGTTCAACGTTGGAAATTCCTTCTAATAAGCTTTTTAAGTGCCCTGCTTCTGAAACCTTTATTGGAGCAGATCCACTTATTCCCCCATGCCAAACCATTAAGCCCACATACCCAGAAGCGCCTATTAAAGGATAATTGATTGGGATGTTATTTGCTTGTGCATATTCACCAACTTTTCTAGCTAAAATAGCTCCAAAAATCAGCCCTAATCCCCAATTAAAAAAGGAAACCAACATTGTTGGCAATGCCACCAATACAGCGGCGTTAGAAGTGTTTTTTACAAGCTTGGTAATTCCCAGAATTAACCGTTCCATAGGTTTACTCAAAACCAAAACATGACCCAGAACCAAAATGAGCATCATTTGGTACGCGAATACCAAAAGACCATTGTTCCAAATTCCATTTTCCCAATAGGAAAGAACAGCCGCAAAATGATTTTTATCCGAAGTGTTTTCAGTAAAAATTAAAGCAAGTGCAATAGTCAGTACTGTTAAAAGTACTGCAATGGTAAAAGGTGAAGGTAAATACCTTCTAAATACACGTTCTATTACCTTGGTAAGACCCAAAGCGGACTAGAATGGCAAATCGTCGTGATCTTCCTCTTTAAGGTTATCTGCGGGTTCAAAAGCTTCCATTGGTGGAACCGGTGGCATATTTTCTGCAGCACCCTCCGTTTGCAAGTTCTCTACTCGCCAACCTTGTACAGAGTTAAAATATTTGGTCTCCCCTTGTGGGTTTACCCACTCTCTACCTCTTAAATTGATGCTCACTTTTACCATTTGCCCCACACTGTAACTGTTAAGCAAATCGCATTTATCTTGCACAAATTCAACCAAAATATGCTGAGGATATTGCTCCTCTGTAGTAATTACCAATTCTCTTTTTCTGAAACCATTGTTACCGTAGGTTTTGGTTTCATCAATCATTTTAATTTTTCCTTGGACTTCCATCTATGCTACTTTTCAATAAGCATCAAAAATACATAAAATGAACCCTAATAAAAACCATGTAGAACAACGAACTATCAACATATTTTTACATTTTCTTCTATCTTTAATCACAATTGAACCAAAAAAATGAACTTTAGCCCCAAAAAGAAGGCTTCCAATATTACCCTATTGATTTCGGCATTCGTTATTGTAAGCCTAATTCTTTGGAACACAAATAGTTTCTTTAAGAATTTTAAGGAAGAGGAACGGTTAAAAATGGAAATTTGGGCAACCGCTCAGTTAGAGCTCATCCAATCTTCCGTAGACCAAGAATTGGGAAACTTAACTTTAAAAGTTATGGGCAATAACACCTCTACCCCAATGATTTTGGTAAATGAGGAAGGTTCCATAAAAACACACAATATTTCTGAGGAAAAAGCAGCAGACAGCATTTACATTCAAAAAAAAATAAGGCAGTTTGAAAGTGAGAATGACCCCATACACATTATTCAAGAAGAGGAGCTGTTGGAAACGCTTTATTATGGAAACTCAGAAGTTCTGAATAAATTGAAATATTACCCTTTAGCCCTATTGTTAATAATTTTTCTTTTTGGAACGGTCATTTTCTTTTTCTTCAAAACAAACAAAGCATCAGAACAAAATAAACTTTGGGCCGGAATGGCAAAAGAGACTGCACATCAAATAGGAACTCCACTAACTTCGCTTTTAGGTTGGAACGAACTTTTGAAATCTGAAAGTATCAACCCAGATATCACCAAAGAAATTGCAAAGGATATTACCAGGCTGGAAACCATTACCGACCGTTTTTCAAAAATTGGGTCCATTCCAGATCTGGAAGTGCATGACATTGTTTCAGAAACTGAAAAAGCATATGAATATTTAAAACGGAGAAGTTCCAAGCTTATACATTTTTCTTTTACTTCTGGTATTGATGAATTACCTGTTCTTTTAAATCCCCCTTTGTTTAATTGGAGCATTGAAAACCTTGTAAAAAATGGAATTGATGCTATGAAAGGGAGAGGAAATATTACGATAGAGATTGAGAAAAAAGGTCAATTTGTAAATATTTTGGTTTCAGATACAGGACATGGCATTCCAAAAAGTGATTTTCAAAGTATTTTTAGTCCAGGGGTGACCTCCAAAAAAAGAGGTTGGGGGCTAGGGCTTTCATTGGTAAAAAGAATTGTGGAAGAGTACCATAAAGGAAAAATTAAAGTACTTTCGTCAAGTAAAGAAGGAACAATCATGCAAATTTCCCTTAAAGCAAATGTTTAATGAGTCATGGCAAAGGAAAAACAGATTGCAATAAAAGAAGCCGAAATTACCAATAACTGCCCTGAGTGCTTTAACCAGGAGCTTAAGCTCACTTTTTACCAGAAACATACTTACAACCCGTTTTTTCATAGGACTACAGATCAAGTTACCCATGAGATAAAATGTAAGAAATGTTATTCTCTAATTTATCCTGTAAACTGGACTCCAGATATTGAAAAGGTTTTTGAGTATTATAACAAACTGGTAACTCCTGATAGAACCTCGGTAAAGTTCACTACACTTTTCTTCATAATACTGTTGCTCATTCTAGGCTTAGGTGGAACGGCTGTCTATTTTTATATGGAAGGTCTTATTTAAGATAACTTCTGATTTTTTCTGCAATAGATTCAAATTCTTCAGGGCCCATGCTTTCTTTGTGACCAAAAGTTGCATTCTTCATACTATGAAGCGGAATTAGGTGTACATGAACATGAGGAACTTCCAAGCCTATAATCGTCATGCCCACTCGCTTACATTCTATGGCTGCCTCAATGGCCTTTCCTACTTTTCTGGAAAATACCATGAGCTTGGTATATGCTTCTTCATCTAAATCCATTAATTTATCCACTTCTTTTTTTGGAACGCAGAGCGTATGCCCTTTTGAATTTGGATTGATATCTAGAAAAGCAAAATTGTCTGAGTCCTCCGCTATCTTATAACAGGGAATCTCTCCACTAATGATTTTGGTAAAAATACTGGGCATGCTTGGTTTGGTTTGGTTTTGAATAAAAAATCCCGCTAGGAACGAGATTAAATATAAGGATTATAGCATCTTCTAATCTCGGGTAATCTCCAAAATATCAAATTTTAACGTTCCATTGGGCACAGTAATTTCCGCAACATCCCCAACCGACTTGCCTAATAATCCTTTCCCTATAGGAGAAGTAACAGATATCTTACCTGTCTTGAGGTCAGCCTCACTCTCGGCTACCAAGGTGTATTTCATTTCCATGCCATTGGTTTGGTTTTTCAACTTTACAGTAGATAAAACCAATACTTTTGAAGTATCTAATTGAGATTCGTCTATTAGTCTGGCATTGGCAAGAGTTTCCTCCATTTTGGAAATCTTCATCTCTAAAAGACCTTGTGCTTCTTTGGCTGCGTCATATTCAGCGTTTTCAGATAAATCTCCTTTATCCCTTGCTTCTCCTATGGCTTGGGAAGCTTTAGGTCTTTCCACATCTTTTAAGTAGTTGACTTCTTCCCTTAGTTTTTTTAATCCTTCTGCTGTATAATAAGATACTTTACTCATATCGCCATATTTTAATACAAAAGAACACTGAAGAAAATACAATTATTTTCCCAATGCACTTTATTGCTACAAATACAAAAAATCCCCAACTGCCTCTATGACAAGCATAGGTTTTTAGCGAGGATTTAACGCAAATATAGGTATTTTTTGCCCAAATTTGTCCAAATAACGTTTTGAAATCCACACTATGAAGCACTTCTGGAGCTGTATTTTATTGATTTTTCTGATTTCTTGTGACTCTGATAGTACCAACAGAAATCCTTTCCTTCAAGAAGTAAGTTTTAGATTTGACCTCAATTTGAATCTTCCACTTTATAGCGGGCTAAATAACATTGGCAACCCTGTCTATGTTGGAAACAACGGTGTAGGAACTCGTGGTGCTTTTGTAATAAAGTCTGGGTTAGATACCTTTTTTGCTTTTGAAGCAAGTTGCCCCAATCATGCACCCAATAATTGTTCTACAATGACCATTGATGGGCAAAATGTGATATGTTCGTGTGAGGATTATACCTATAGCCTTTTTACTGGGCAGCAATTGGACAGGCCCAATGACGGCAATCGTTATTATGATTTGCTTTTTTATAGAGCCACACAAAGCGGAAACACCATAACTATTTCCAACTAGTTGCCATCAGTGGTTCCCCAATATTTTATCCATAACCCAACTGGTATGCAGTCCAGAATCCCCCAAAGAAGGATGTATTGCTTTTCCAAAAAGGTGCTTTTTTATATTTTGCACATGAAATTGCTGAATATGTATAGGATGTGGAATTTCTAAAACTTGATGTCCCGAAGCATTCTCCAATTCAATTGGGCCTTCATCGAAAACGGAAAAACTTATTTTCCCCTCAGAACCTAATATTTCAGCTTTATCAATACGGTGGTAGGTTCCAAAATTCCAATTACCCTCTCCTGTAATTCCACCATCATGAAGCCAAGTTCCCGCAATGGCATCATTAGCAGAATATAAGCCTTGCTGATTTATAGCAGTACCATGAGCTTCTTTTACATCTCCCAATAAATACACAAATAAATCCAACCCATGACTGGCCAGGTCATCAAAATAACCACCGGGGGCAATAGCTTTGTCTGTTCTCCAATTGTATTCCCTGCTTAAATCTATATCACTGGGAGGTTTTGTTTTCTGCCAATGAATGTGTCTTACCTCTCCTATTAATTTCTGATCTAACCATTCTTTTATTTTTTTAAATCTTGGAAGGGAACGACGATAATAAGCAATGAAAAGCGGTAGATTTTTTGTTTTAAAAGCTTGATAAATGGCCAAACTATCTTGATAATTTGGAGCCATTGGTTTTTCTATACAGCATGGTTTACCGACTGCTGCAACCTGAAGTGCATAAAACTTGTGGGTATCTGGCGGAGTAGCAATATAAACGGCATCAATGTCAGGATTCTCGATAACCTCATTTGCGTTGGTCGTCCAATTTGGAACTTTGTGTCTTTTAGCATAATCCTCTGCCTTTTCAGCGTTGCGCCTCATTACCATATTCACCTGGAAATCTTGGGTCATTTGATAGGCTGGGACACTTTTTTTCTCAGTAACATTTCCGCAACCTATAACGCCCCATCTTATGGGTGATTTGTTAAAAAAAGAAAGGGATTCTGTCATCTTTTATAAAAATACAGAATCCCTTAAAATAGTATTGGTTCTTGCTAGAAATTAACTGTGGCTCCGAATAAAAAATTGATGCCAGCCTGCGGATAAAGTCCAGCTTGTTCTACTGTGGTATCACCATCATCAAAGGTGAAAAAAAAGCCATTTGACACGATGTCCGCATCAAAAATATTGTTGACCAAGCCAGAAAGCACAATACTCTTTATAAAAGAGTTTGTTTCAATAACATACTGCACATTAAAATCTGTTTGCGAATAACTTTCCAGAACAGAAGTTTCAGAATCGATATTACCCATGTATTGTTTCCCTACAAATTTTGAAAGTAAGGATAACTGAAAGTTTTCGTTTGGCAAAAATGAAAGAATATTACCTGCTACTACATTAGGTGAAAAAGCAATATTTGTATTTCCCAAATCCTGAAGCGCTCCATCTCTTTGAAAAAGAAAATCGATATTTCTATTATCACTTAATGCAACATTTGGTCGCAATGCAAACTTATTTCCTAATTTGATGTTTGCATCTATCTCCAATCCCAATCGATAGCTGTCTCCGACATTGGCGCGTAATGGCGCGCCTACATCATTTAACTCTCCAGTAAGCACCAACTGATCTTTATAGCGCATATAATACACGTTGGTATTCAGCTGAAAATCTGGTGACACATACCGCCATCCCAACTCAAAATCATTTAACCGTTCTGGTTTGGGATTTCCATTCTCGTAGTCGTTTCGGTTGGGTTCTCTATTGGCAACAGCATATGAAAAATAGAAATTATTGCTTGGGTTCAGATTAAAAGTAATCCCGGTCTTTGGATTGAAAAAGTTAAAAGTGTCATCAACCAACCCTGTATCCTCACCATTGGCCTCATAGCTTACTCCTCTATACTGTAAATCTCCAAATATGGACCACTTACTATTTAGTTTATAGTTGGCCTTTGCGTAACCGTTAAAATCAGTTTTGGTAGAATTATCATCATAATACCGATCTCTAATATTGCTGTTGCTGGCAAAACGGGCCCAGATAACTTCTCCAAAGTGGTCCCCCTTATACACATTATAGCCTCCTCCAAAAATTAGGGTCAAATTTTCTTTCTTGTGATTTAGAGACAAAACCGTACCATAGAAATCATTATCCAACCATCTTCTCCTAATCAGATCTGTTGTATTTACCGCTTCTCCGTTAACGGTTAACGGCTCAAAACCATAGGTTGCAAAATCATCATCTTCTCTAAATTGCTCAAAATAACCCCTTCCCCTTGTATAATGAAACGCGATATTGGAACTCCACCCAAGACCAATACTTTCATTCCAATGTAATTGAAAATGGTCTTGTTTGTAATTGTCCACTTCTCTATCGTAAAACTGAGTGTTGCCATTTTCGTCCGTATATATTCCGGCTGGGTTAAAAGTTCGATTGGTTCTTAATGTTTCCGCATCAATTCCAAACCAGGACTGGTAGGTAATCTCATGGCCTCCAAAAAGCAATGCTTTAATCAGCGTATTATCATCTTTATAAGTCCCCTGCAAAAAATATGCATCCAGTTCTGAGCTTGCCCTATCCACATATCCATCAGAGGTAATTCTTGATAGTCTTCCTGAAATCTCAACATGGTCGTTGAGCAGACCAGTGCTAAACTTTAGATTATTCCTTAGGGTATTAAAGCTTCCAATGGATGAGGATATTCTTCCATAAGCTTCTTCAGTAAAGGCATCTGTCAATAAGTTTAAGCTTGCGCCAAAAGCTCCGGCACCGTTTGTAGAAGTACCCACTCCCCGTTGCAATTGAAGACTTTCTGTAGATGAAGCAAAGTCAGGCATATTGACCCAAAAAGTTCCTTGTGACTCGGCATCGTTATAAGGAACACCGTTAATGGTCACATTTACCCTTGTTGCATCGCTACCTCTAACACGGATGCCCGTGTAACCAACTCCCGCTCCAGCATCTGATGTTGTGACAACTGCAGGTAAAAAATTCATCAAAATTGGGATGTCTTGCCCCAAGTTTCTAGGAGCAATATCTTCTTTGTCCAAATTGGAAAAAGTAATGGGAAACTCTTTTGTTACCCTAATCGCTTGAACCAACACTTCGTCCAGTACAATTTTTTTACCTTCTAAAGAATCTTTTGGTTTTTCTTGTGCACTGCCACTGAGTGCCAGCCCGCAAAGGGCCATAGTTGTGAATAAAGTTTTCATTCGTAAAAATGTTACGAATAAAAGGGGCCATTATTCTTGTTAAAAAATGGTTTTTGTTTCAAAAGAAACATGGAAATTCCAAGATGCGCTATGCGCATTCCCTTGGCAGCATTACCCGCCCAGGTTCATTGGGTATAATCTCAGCTTTATCCTGAAAAAAATTCAGGACTTAGCACCCCTTTGAGATGGGGCAAATGTAGTTCCTCAAATTCATTTTTCATAGAAAAAAAACGTGTTAATTAACTTTTTCCAACAATCTTTCTAATGCCCCATTTCGTATGTATTAGGAATAACACTTTATATGTACCCCACATCTAAACGAAGATTTACCTTAAAAATAATTACCAGCTATTTAGTTTTAGGCGTATTGGCACTCTTAGCCACAGTTTTTATTTATTCCGAATTCAAAAATTACAATGCTTCTCAAAACAAGGAAGAGGATAGCATCAAGTTGTTAAAGACAAACTCGTTGCTCACCGATATTTATGAAGCAGAGAATTTATCAAAATTGGCCTTGCAGAGTAAGAAAAAAGGGGATGTAAAAGCATATGCGCAAAAGGTAGACTCCATATTTAACTCCATTGACAGTTTGAAACTTTTAACAACAAATGGCACTCAGGCTGTTAAGTTGGATAGTGTTCAAAAGTTGCTGCAACAAAAAGTCTATAACAACGCTGAGTTGCGAAAACTAAAAGTAAAGAATGAAAATAGCGCCCCAATTGACTCTTTACTGAAAAAGTTCAACAAAATGGAAGTGGATTTGGGAAGGATTACCCCAGAAACCTTTGTTCCCAATTTTGAACAGCTTTCACCTGAAACGCAGCAATCCATTAGAGAATATGTAGTTATACTTAATAAAAATATTCCAAAAGAATCGAGTGAAAATGCAACCAGTACAGATATAGATTCCGTATTACAACTATCTAAATCCATTTTAGAGCAAGCCAAATCAAAAAACGCAAAAATAGAGCGCTCCCTAATTGAGAAAGAGCTTCAAATTTACAAGGCAGACCTAGAACTTTCGCAAAAGCTGAGAAGTATGATTTCAGCTTTTGAGCAGGAAATTATCATGAGCGCCTACATGGACAATTTAAATAAGCAACAGGTCATAAAAAGAAGTGTCCAATTAACCATAGTAGCAGTCGTTTTGGGTTTTCTTTTTGTCTGTCTTTTTACGTTTTTAATCACAAAAGATTTTTGGAAAGTACAGCAATACCGTCAGCAGTTGGAAAAAGAAAAGGTATACTCCGAATCCCTCTTGAAAAGCAGGGAACAATTGATTTCTACTGTCAGCCATGATTTAAGAACCCCTTTAAACACCATTAGCGGATACACGGAGTTAATGGAACACAGCAGCTTAGATGATAAACAGTCGCAATATCTGAAAAATGTAAAATCCGCTTCAAAATACGTTGATGATTTGGTCAATGATCTTTTGGATTTTTCAAAGTTGGAAGCAGGAAAAATCCAAATAGAAAAAGTGCCTTATGTACTTTCTCATCTGATTGTAGAAACAGCTTCTAATTTTCAAGAAATCTATCATAAGAAAGCTATTGAACTTAAATTAGAAATTGCCGAAGAATTGGGAATCCCAATTATTGGAGATCCATTTAGGGTCAGACAAATACTAACCAACCTCCTTGGCAATGCTTTTAAGTTTACCCATAATGGTTATATAAAGGTAAAAGCTATTACCAAAGAAATTGGAGGCAAACCATTTATTGATGTTATGGTTATTGATACTGGTATTGGTATTGAGCAAGAAAAACAAGAACTCATATTTAAAGAGTTTACACAAGCAGAAGATTCCATCGAAAAAAAATATGGAGGTTATGGCTTGGGCTTGACCATTTCTAAAAAATTGACACAATTACTGGAGGGTACTTTACATTTAGATAGCAAAGAAAATCAAGGAAGTACTTTTACACTTTCATTGCCCCTAGAGTTTTCGAATACAGAAATTCCTGTTCAGAAGCCTTTGAAGAGTACTTATGAGAGTCATCATCTGTCCCTCCTGATATTTGACGACGATGAAACCCTATTAGGGCTGTTAGCCGAAGTATGCCAAATGCACGCAATCCCTACTAGAACCTTTTCAAATTTTGAGGATTTTAATAGCATGGATGACTTTCAATATGATGTTGTTTTAACTGATATACAAATGCCCGCTGTTGATGGATTTGAGGTGATTAAAAATTTGAAGAGTGGAAATTACGAACACTATAAAAATCAACCTATAATTGCTATGACAGGCCAAAGAGATTTGGACAAAAAATTTTATACTAATGCAGGGTTTGCCGAAGTGTTGCAAAAGCCTTTTTCTCGTATGATTTTGTTAGATGCAATTGGTAGCGTTCTAAATGTTTCTAAGCCATATAGTTTTGGAAATCCGTTGCAGAACATCACACAAAAATCAAACTCTGAATTGTTCAGTGCGGAAACAATCTCTTCCTTTTTAGATAGTTCTCAAGGAGTATATGAGGTTTTGGATAGTTTTCTGGAAAACACAGCTAATAATATGAATTTGCTTTCTATAGCTATTGAAAATAGAAACTATAGCGAAATAACGTCCATTTCGCATAAAATGCTTCCGATGTTCCGACAATTAAAAGTGGATATCGCAATACCGACACTTGAGAAATTTGAGCATATTTCAGATGATTCCAAGCATAAGAAAAACCTTCAGGATTTTGAAAAACTAAAACTCTCTATTTCAAATTTAGAGGAAGCTATAAGTACTTTTTTAACTACACTTCCAATTGATATTGATTGATCTTGTTATAAAGGGTTTTCCTTGTTATCTGTAAAAGCTTGGCAGCCTTACTCTTGTTAAAGTTGGTCTGCTTCAAAGCGCTGAGAATTTTTTCTTTCTCATAATTGGATTTAGAAAACTTGGCCTTTGATGACACCTCAGAAGACTTGCCCAATGTTTTGGGGATTGAACTTGACATTACTACATCTCCATCTGAAAACAGTACAGCTCGCTTTATTACATTTTTTAACTCCCTAAGATTACCTGGCCATGAATAATTATGGAACGTATGCTTAACCTCATCTGAAAAGCTCAACACATTCTTACCGAGCTCTTCGTTTGCTCTGTCTAAAAAATAATTGGCAAAAATTAATAAATCTTCGCACCGTTCTTGTAACGAAGGTATCTCAATGGAAAACTCATTTAATCGATGGTATAGATCCTCCCTAAAAGTTCCCTTGTCAACAGCTTCCAATAAATCTTCATTTGTAGCAGTGATTATTCGTATATCTACAGTAATCTCTTTTGTGCTGCCAACTCGTTTTATTTTTCGTTCTTGAAGTGCCCTAAGCAATTGCACTTGATTTTCATAGGTAAGGTTTCCAATCTCATCTAAAAACAGTGTACCTCCGTTTGCAGCCTCAAAATGACCCACTTTATCTTCAACAGCTCCTGTAAAACTTCCTTTTAGATGCCCAAAGAATTCACTTGTTGCTATCTCCTTTGGTATTGCACCGCAATCCACCGCCACAAAATTTTGATTATTTCGCTTACTCTTATCATGTATAGCTTTAGCCGTGACCTCTTTTCCTGTTCCACTCTCCCCAGTTATTAAAACTGACATATTGGTGGGCGCAACCAAATCTATATACTGTAATAACTTTCTGGAAACCTCACTGGTTCCAGCAATAATGCTTGATTTCTTTTTGTTGGTGTGCGCTACTTTTTCATTTTTAGATTCCGAAAGCTCTGTTTTTTTCTGCGTTTCCGTATTCAGTGCATTTTTAATTACCGTTAAGATATTTTCTGGGGTAAAGGGTTTGGAAATATAATCGAACGCCCCTTTTTTCATGGCACTTACCGCGGTCTTTACCTCGGCATAGCCTGTCATTAGTATAACTTGGGTTTTAGGAGAATCAGTCTTTATTGATGAAAGCAGTGCAACGCCGTCCCCCTCGGGCAATCTTACGTCTGATAGTATTACATCAAAAAAAGAGGTCTTTAATTCCTCTTTGGCCTCTTGAATAGTAAAACTTGTAGAAATGTCAAAATGATGCTTGGTCAAAAACTTTTGGAGCATTTGACAGAAAGCGGTATCATCCTCAATGATTAAGATTTTGGGCATATCTCAGTATCTAATATACGATACTGAACTAGGATGGGACTTCAAGTGCATTGTAAAATTATCATAAAAAGGAGAGGCCCGACAATGCAGACCTCTCCTTAACCAAACTAACCTAACACGATTAATCAAATTTGTACTAAATCTCTATCCAATTCCCTTCGCCATCGGCATACAATGTCCCAGAAGTACCATCTTCCAATGACAATTCTAATTTGAATTGATTTGATTCATTTTTATAAGCTTTATTAACAGTAGCTGTTGGATAATCTTTTGCGACAGCAGCTGCAACAGCTTCAGGAAGGTCGGATACGCTTATTTCCTCAAAATCCTGTGTTGAACTTACTACTGTAGTTTCGTCTGCTTGTAGTTCAGCAGTTTCTTCTTGGGCGATAGCTGTTAAACCAACAAAAGATAAAACAGTTGCAAAAATCAATTTTCTCATGGTGTATTCTATTTTAAAAATTAAACTTGACTATCTATATGAAAATCTAGTGCCAGTATTCAAAATAGTGCAAAAATCAATTTAATTTATTGATAATCAATTTATTAAAAAATAGAGTAAATAAGTATCGCTGTGTAATTATGTGTAAGGAGTAGTGCTGAATGTATATTTTTTATACAAAAAAGGCTGCCTAAGCAGCCTTTTTCAATCTTGCCAATATCCTAAAACCCATTCTATGAGATAAGATTTAAAATGATATTGGCGGGAATGGACAACGCACGGTTAGTGTTCGCATAGCATCATCCAAATTATTTTCTTTTCTTTCCCCTATTTTCTTTATTCAAATAAGATGCCACCAAAAAAATAGATAGCAAAAAGGATAGAATACTTATAACCAATACTATTTTATAAAGCATTATTTCGCATTTCTATTAATTGGACACATCCTTTTAGATTAGGTCACAAAAAAAGGTCGCACTATGTACGACCTTCAACCAAATCAACCAACCAAAATAATCTAGGCAACCACGCCTAGATATGCCTTATCGTTTTGTAAAACCTTAAATCTTGACTTTACCATACTCTTTGTTTTCGTCCTTATTGTTAAGACACACTTTTAATGGTTTGGTCACATTTAAAACAAAAAAAGATCGCAATTGCGGTCTTTTTACAAGTATATTTATTCGTTTTTATGCTTGATGTGTTGCTTTTAAAAGATCGTTCACTGTTTTTACAGGATTGAAAGTTACCAAGGGTACTTCTACAAAGATGGTATTCCAAAAAGCCATAGCACCGTTCCAAAGTCCTGGAAGCTCCAATGCCTTTAACTCCTTTCCTTCCTGGGTTTTACCAGTAATAAAGCCTTGTTTTGGGTCAACAAAATCCAACAGATTATACTTTTCTCCTTTATGATTTCTTACACCACAAATTAAATCGACCGGGTTGAAATGAGTTGAATTCTTTAGCGTTGCCGCTTGTTGTTCATTGCCCATATCTATTTGTGCAGATTCTATAATCTGAAGCGAGACATTTCCTTCCGTATCTTTTATCCAAAATGGACCTCCCCCAGGTTCTCCTTCATTTTTAACCATTCCACATACTCTAATTGGGCGATTTATTTTATCTCTTAGAATTAAACGCTGCTCTTCAAATCCTATTTGACCATAGTTTTCTGCAAAGCGTACATTCAGTTCTTTTTCTAAAAAGGCTTTTATCTCGCCTATTTGCTCGGAAGAAATGGTGTTGGCATCAAGTGCCTTGGCATATTCAAATGCCTTGGATTGAGCTTTTAACAATACTCCTGCCAACATTTTCTTACTATTAGCAACAGTTTTTAAATTCTCATCAACCACAACGTTATCAATATTCTTGATGAAAACAACATCAGCATCCTGGTCATTTAAGTTTTCAATCAATGCTCCATGTCCTCCAGGCCTAAAAAGAATTGAACCATCACTATTTTTAAAAGGCTTGTTCTCCATATCTACAGCAATAGTATCTGTAGATGGTTTTTGATTGGAGTAAGAAATCCTAAACTCGGTATCTGTGGCATCAGAAACCTTTGGACTTACTTTTGAATGTTCTTTTTTGAACATTTCATCATGTTGTTCTGATATGGTAAAATGAAGATTGGCCTTCCCATCTGTTTTTGCATATAGTGCCGCTTCCTTTAAGTGCTCTTCAAATGGAGTAGCGCCCCCAGAACTATATTTGTGAAAAGGCAATAGGCCTTTAGGGTAGAAACCATAATTTAATCCATCTTCCACCAACATTTCCTTCACAAACAAATATGCTTCCTCATCTTTGCTGGCTGCTTTTCCAGTAATCCTATCCATAATTAATTCATAGAAAGGCAAACTGGACATCTCTTCCGTAAACTGTTTTACAGCCTTATCTCCAGTCCGATCAATATATTCGGAAAGTGTTTCTTTTGAAGAATCATAAACATCCAAAAAGTTGAACATGGCTTTGAACATGCGCGAAGCAGCTCCAGAAGCGGGTACAAATTTTAAAAGTTCCAATCTTCCGCGGGAGTCCTCAAAATACTGTACCAAATCGGTCTGTTCCGCGACAGAAAACCGTAAAATTCCATCTGAGACAACAGCTGCCTTAGCCAACTTTACAAATGGAATTCCTTCTTTAAATGTTTCAATTTGATCGAATACTTTTTCCTTGGAAATTCCTTTTTCTTCCAGTTGTTCTGAATCTTTTTGACTTAAGTCGATCATGTTCTAGAGGAGTTTATCAATGTGTTGGATTGCTGTTGAAAGTCGTTGTGCCTTATCTCCCTTTAAAATAACAAAATTCCTATCATATTTCTCCAGGGTTTCTTTAAAATAAGCAAACATTTGTTCCCGTTCATTGGGTTTGTCACGTAAATCATCAGCTTCCCAAGGAGTATCTATATAAGTTAGGAAGTAAATGTCATATGTGTTCTGCAAAGCATATTTTTCAAGGATTGGGTCACAATGACCAATATAGTATGCTTCTGAATATACTTTTGTTTCTAGTAAATCAGTATCACAAACAAGCAGGTCTGTAGCCTTTTTGGTTAATTCATTTTCCAACCGAATTTGGCCCTCCGCAATTGGAAGTAAATCATGGGGCTCACAAGTCTTACGCTCATTATTCCATTTATTCTGTAAGTACTCCCGAGCATACTCCGGCACCCAAACGGTATTGTAATGTCTGGCCAATTGCTGTGAAATGGTCGTTTTCCCTGTGGATTCAGGACCAAATAAAACTACTTTAACAAGGTCTGAGGGCTCTTGCCCAAATTTTTCTTCCATGCTTTATAACCGTAGATGGCAATAAGGGTTAACAAAAAATATAGCAGGGAGCTAAAAATAAGCCCTTTATACCAATACAAAGGTACCGTGATAATGTCACCTATAATCCAATACACCCAATTTTCCAATTTTTTCTTTGCCATCAACCACATTCCAACGAAAAAAATTGCTGTAGTAAGCGTATCTACATAGGCTGTCCAAGTATCGAATTTATTAAACACATAATATACTACTGATACAAAAACGATCGCCCCGACAAACAATAAAACTGACCACATTTTTTCTTTTGAAGTGGTTTCGGTAATAGGAACAAAATGGGTTTCATCTACTTTTTGGGTCCATAGATACCATCCTATTATGCTCATTACAAAGTAATATGCGTTGATTAGCATGTCCCCCAAAAGGCCAAAAACCAAAAGAATATAAACAAAAAGGCCTGTACTGATTATTCCGGTAGGGAAGACCAAAATATTTTCTCGTTTAGCGTACCAAACACTAAGAAGACCAAAGACCACACCTACCATTTCCAATATAATTAGATGCGTGGAGACGCCTTCATATTGGGCAAAAATCCAATCAAAAATGTGGCTCATACCCGCTTCTATCCGATTTTACAATCTTCATACTCAACACCACATGTTCTAAATTTTCAAAAGTTTCCCTTACTTCAGTTCGAAGTAATTCCATGACTTTATCGTATTCACCATAAACTTGGGTGCTTAATGGATTTTCCAGGATAGTAAGTTCTGATGCTCGCAATTTTTTGATAAAATCTATAATTGGAGGTTCAAAATTACCTTGAAGAGGAGTCAATGTAAGTTCTACTGATATGTTCATGGGTTATGCAAATTTTAAGGGCAAAGCTAGTAAAAAGCAAACTGTCAATTACCCATTAATTTGAGAGCATACGCGCATGTAAACCCTTCGAATTCCAAAAATTCAACATCGTAATGAGATTTTTTCCCTTTATACAAAATCTCTGCCACCGTCCTACTATCATCAAATGTAAAATCCATGACATCTATATGCCGTAAAAAACTAAGTCCTTTTTGTGCATAAATCTTATAAAGAGATTCTTTGGCGCCCCAAACCATGGTCAATTTTCTAATTATTGCATCTGTATTGGCCAAAGTTCTATACTCCTGTATTGGTGTAAACTTATGAGCAATTCGAAGAATTTTGTCACGTTGCATTTCAATATCGATTCCTACCTCGTCCGTCTCGCTCACAATAATACCTGTAAAATTACGGGAATGGGTTATAGAAATATGATTACCGTCATTTAAATGCGGTTTGCCCATGTCGTCATAAAACAAATCGCTGTCTATATATCCTGTTAGTGCCAAAAGATGCCGAATGCTCAAGAATGCTCTTCTATGAGCTTCAGATTTCATGCCATCCATGCGGTTTTGACAATGGGGTGTAAGCACAATCCCTTCAGATAATTCATCTTCGGGCTCTGTAACCTTCCAAAGATATACGGAAGTAGTAGGCGAAACTGTGATCGTTTTGTAAATGGGCACGGCGAATATTTAAGTTATTTGTACCTTTGCAGACTATATAAACGAAGCTACAAAAGTAAATTAACAATAAAAATATGAGCACTAAAACAATTCCTTATATACCATTCAAGGTTAAGGATATTTCCCTAGCTGATTGGGGACGCAAAGAAATTGAACTTGCTGAAGCGGAAATGCCGGGTCTTATGGCATTACGCGAGGAGTACAAGGATGAACAACCCCTTAAAGGCACTCGGATTGCTGGTTGTTTGCACATGACGATTCAAACTGCAGTTTTAATTGAAACTTTAGTTGAATTAGGTGCAGATGTTACCTGGAGCTCTTGTAATATTTTTTCTACCCAAGACCATGCTGCTGCTGCAATAGCCGCTGCAGGAATTCCGGTTTATGCATGGAAAGGGATGAATGAAGAAGAGTTTGACTGGTGTATTGAGCAAACTCTGTTCTTTGGAGAAGACAGACAGCCTTTGAATATGATTTTGGATGATGGTGGAGATTTAACCAATATGGTTTTGGATCAATACCCTGAGTTAGCTGGGGCAATCAAAGGGCTTTCTGAAGAAACTACCACTGGGGTACATCGTTTATACGAAAGAGTAAAAAATGGCACGCTACCCATGCCTGCTATTAATGTAAACGACTCTGTTACCAAATCTAAGTTTGATAACAAGTACGGTTGTAAAGAAAGTGCTGTTGATGCTATTCGCCGTGCCACCGATACCATGTTAGCTGGAAAAAAGGTCGTAGTTGCAGGATATGGTGATGTTGGAAAGGGAACTGCTGCTTCTTTTAGAGGTGCTGGGGCCATTGTAACTGTTACCGAAATTGACCCTATCTGTGCGTTGCAAGCATGTATGGATGGTTATGAAGTAAAACTACTTGAAACTGTTATTGGCAAAGCTGATATCGTTATTACCACAACTGGGAACAAGGATATTATCCGTGAAGAACACTTTCGCGCTTTGAAAGACAAGGCTATAGTTTGTAACATTGGACATTTTGATAACGAAATAGATATGGCTTGGCTGAATGGTCAATATGGTCATACCAAGGATGAGATTAAGCCTCAAGTAGATAAATACACTGTTGAAGGTAAAGATATTATCATTTTGGCTGAAGGCCGATTGGTAAACCTTGGTTGTGCAACTGGACATCCTAGTTTTGTAATGAGTAATTCATTCACCAATCAAACTTTAGCTCAAATTGAATTATGGAAGAATAGTGACAAGTACGAGAACGATGTGTACATGCTTCCAAAACATTTAGATGAAAAAGTTGCCAAATTGCATTTGGCTCGTTTAGGTGCGGAACTTACGGAACTTAAGAAAGACCAAGCAGAATATATTGGTGTGACTGTTGAAGGCCCATATAAACCAGAATATTATAGATATTAGCCTTTTCTAGGTTAAATTCAAGAATAAAACCCTTGCAATTGTGCGAGGGTTTATTTTTTGATGCGATATTTACAACTACAACGATTACTGTATGAACATTATCTTAACAGGGGCTACAGGAACATTAGGGTCACAAATACTTTTTTCTATCCTTGAAAGTAGATTTGAGTCTTTGGAAAAGATATATCTAATCGTTCGTAAGAAAAATTTGGCTTCCCCCGAGGCCAGGATTTTCAAAATGCTTGAGAGCAATGTTGTTTCAGAATTTATCCGTGAACATAAAACTGAAATAGCTGAAAAAATTCAAGTGATTGCCGCAGAAGACATACTTGAACCCAGTACTTTTCTACAAAGCAATAAAAAATACCATTTTATACATTCAGCAGGTTATGTGAACCTATCTGTAGATCCAGACAGTAAGGAAGAAATTTTTAAAGAAAACCTCACCTTTACAGAGAACATATTCAAGGCCTACACGCCATACCTCACAAAATTCATCTATATCAGTACCGCTTTTTCTATTGGAAAATTAGGCGGAATTCTAAATGATAATTATGTGACTACAGAGCAGAATGATTACCGTAATTATTATGAGGCTTCAAAACATGCTGCAGAAAAGTTTTTGATGAAAGCGGGGGCGGCATCAAAAATTCCTATTCAAATATTAAGACCTAGTGTATTGGGTGGAAATATCCTTGACAAACCAAGTTTTTTTATTTCAAAGTACATGGTGTTCTATCTTTTTGCCAAGTTCTTCTACCGCAATACCTCCATTGATGCAGTGCGCATACAGGCAAATATAGACAGTAAGCTTAATATCATTCCAACAGATTATGCTGCAAAAGTGATTGCCAAAGTATTCGATACTGATGTTGAACAACTCAATATTGTCAATTCAGAAGGGACAAACATTTTTAACGGAATTGCCAAAATCTTAGAAACGGTCAACTTTAAAAACTTTAGACTTACCCAAGAGTTAATGGATACTGCTTCAGAGTTTGAAAGCTCTTTAGAGCAATTTTACTATGAGACCATTGGTGTTCATCTAACTCCTTACCTAACTTCAAAACCTTATGAATGGGATACTACCTTATTAGAAAGTATTCTGCCCATACCCAAGTATAATTTAGAGGATTATTTGGTGTCCACTGTGGAGTTTGCTAAAACCAACGGGTTTCGGAATCAAAGGTGGTAAGCTTACAGGCATGACTCATTCCAAAAGGAGATGGTCATTTTATAGTATCTACCATAAAATGTTATGTTCGCTTACATATCCAACCAACGCTTAAAATTAGTAGTACGCTCCCTTGAAACAACGATCTGTTCTTCCTCTTTAGGCAATAACTTCAGAAGCAGTCGGCTATTGAAATAACTGTGAATCTCAACAACCGCTTTTACAGAAACCATAAACTTGCGATTGATTCTAAAAAAATGAATAGGATTTAAAATATTCTCCAACTGATCAATAGTATATTCAATGGGGTAAGATTGTCCAGTATGGATCTGTAAACAGATTAAACCTTCATGCGATTTAAAATACGCTATATCTTCTACATTAAAAGATCTAAACTGATTTCCAACTTTTACCATAAAACGATGTTTGTATTCCTTATGAAAAAGTTGTTTTAAATGTTCCAGATTATCGGTAGAAGTATGTCCATTTCTGGTAACATTTTTTTTAAATTTTTCAAGAGCTGCTTTTAAATCAGCTTTTACAATGGGTTTTAATAAATAATCGACCCCATTATACTTGAATCCTCTGATAGCAAATTCATTATAGGCGGTAGTAAATATAACGGGCGGGTGATCAGTAATATCATCTAAAATATCAAACCCATAACCATCATTAAGTTGAATGTCTAAAAAAATCAAATCAGGGCGGTCATTCTTTTTGAACCACTTTACACCACTCTCCACAGAATTTAAACTGCCAACAACCTCTATTTCTGGTGCTATTTCCCTTACCAATTTCGTCAATCGTTTGGAGGCAAATTCTTCATCCTCGATAATTACCGCTCTCATTTTAGGATACAGATATTAAATTGATTTCCTTGACTTCTTTATCCAATAATGGAATAATAACCTCAAAAAGGTCTGTGTCTTCTCTCACCAAAACTGCTTTATTGGTATAGTATGAATATCTTTTCTTAATATTTTCCAGACCTAATTTGGTGGTCTTTTGTTTCAACTCTCGTTTTCTAAGGTTGTTTTTAATGGCCAATGCATTAGTTTCAATAGAAGTAATAGAAATCTGTAAAGGTCTTTCCTTGGAATACAAATTATGTTTTAGAGCATTTTCTATCAGCATTTGTAAAGTCAATGTAGGAATCCAATACCCATCTGGAGAAACCTTGATGTCCGTTTCTATGACCACTGCATTTTTATGTCTTACCTCCATCATAAATACATAAGCATCCAAAAAACTTAATTCCTTTTGCAAGCTTACCAAATCCTCCTCTTTATTGTCTAAAATATAACGGTAACTAGAAGCCAATCTAGTTACAAAATCAGAAGCCAGGTCACGATCCTCATACATTAAAGACGTTAAGGTATTCAAACTATTAAACAAAAAATGAGGGCTTATCTGGCTTTTTAAAGAAGAGTACTTGGAGGCCAGCATTTCCCTCTTTAAATTTTCCATTTGTTCATCCATTTCTTCCTTTTGCTTCATTGAAAAATAGAACAGATTAAAAAATACCACGGTTGAACCTATTAGACCAGCCCTTAGAAAATCGCCCATAAATTCCACCTTGGGGTCATCACAGTGAATACCAATAGTCTCTCTGAACGGGAACAATGCCAAATAATAAATCACAGCACTTAATGGCAATAGTAATGCCATTGTCTGGACAAAAATCTTCAGGCTATTTTTAAGGTCCAGTTTTCCATAATTACGCTCTCTTTTTATCAACCAGTCATTGAATTCCCAGGTGACCATAAAAAAAAGAAAAGCTGTGCTGTAATAGAAAATACTTGTAGGCGCAAAAAAGGTATCTAGTTCTTCAACTTCGTGGTTTACGGTAGTTTTAATAAGCACGTAAACAACATTTACCACCATCCATCGGAACAAAAACTTTTTAACCGCTTTTTTCTTGAACATATTCACTGCTATTTGTTAAAGATACACAAGACATTATATCCTTTGCAATATCTCTGTATCAACTGTCAAAAAACAAATTGAACCGTTCCGTGTGCTGATTTAACTGATTTTTTCTGGAAAATAAATTTTGCAGCCAATTCAAGGCATATACCACCAACACAACTTGTAATAAAACAACTCAAGAACAATGACTTCCCTATCGATATGTATTGATTCACCTTCGAGGAAAATCAAATAAACGCATCATGAAAAAAATCATTTTGGTATTGGCTTTTCTTTATACCGCAATCAGCTTTTCGCAAACTGGAATTATCAAGGGTATTGTGTTGGACAAACAGTCAGAAAGTCCTTTGGTGGGAGCGACAGTGGAATTGTTAGATCAACAAGTAGATACAGGGGTAATTACCGATATTGATGGAAGATTTACCATTAAAGATGTTCCCGTAGGAAGGCAAATAGTTCGCGTAAGTTATATTGGCTTTGAAAATACAACAGTTCCAAATATAGAGGTAACCACGGGGAAGGATGTTTTACTGACCGTTTCCCTAATTGAATCCTTTAACCAGTTGGATGAAGTGATTGTTACCACCGAAACTAATAAAGACAGGGCCAACAACAAACTGGCCACCGTATCTGCTCGTCAATTTGGCGTTGAAGAAGTGACCCGATTCTCTGGAGGACGAAGCGATGTTGGAAGGTTAGCAGCAAACTTTGCTGGGGTCTCTGCTCCAGATGATAGCCGCAATGATATTGTTGTGCGCGGTAATTCTCCTACTGGTCTACTTTGGCGCTTGGAAGGTATCCCTATTCCCAATCCCAATCACTTTGCCAGTTTTGGCACTACTGGAGGTCCCGTTTCAGCGGTAAATCCAAATCTATTAAAGAATTCAGATTTTATCACTTCAGCCTTTCCATCAGAATATGGTAATGCTCTTGGAGGGGTCTTTGATTTGGGGTTTAGAAAAGGGAACATAGATGATTTTGAATTCTCTGCCCAAGTTGGGGTTTTTACTGGAGTAGAAGCTATGGCTGAAGGTCCCATGGGCAGCAAAAATGGCTCTTTCCTTTTATCCGCTAGGTATTCCTTGATCAGTTTGGTAGGAGGCGGCGCAGGAGGCACCTCAGCAACACCTAATTATAGCGATGTTTCCTTCAATTTTGATTTTGGAAAAGGGAAACTGGGAAAGCTATCCTTATTTGGAATTATAGGCACTTCTGATATTGAATTTTTAGGGAATGATATTGATGAGGATGATCTTTTTGCAGCAGAAGATGAAAATGCATTTGTGGATTCTCAATTTGGGGTTATAGGATTGAAACATCAAATTCCCGTTGGCAAAAACTCTTTTCTAAGGACCATAGTGGCAGGCTCCTACACCGGAAACAAGTTTACCGCAGATAGATTTATTGATAAGGATACCCCGCAGGAACGCATTATTCTATATACAGAGGCGGACAATTCAGAATCCCGGGTTTCATTTTCAACCTTGTTCAATTCAAAGTTGAGCAACAAAGCTACATTGCGTACAGGCTTATTGATTGAAAATTATAGAATTGATGCCTTTAACAGAGATCGTGAAAAACAACCAGATACCAATGGTGATGGTGACCCTGATTTATTCACTTTACGAGATTTTGATGAAACCTTCGCCATTTTCCAACCCTATGTTCAAGGTCAGTTTCGTCTAACCGAAAAAATTACTTTTAATGCCGGAATGCATTCACAATACAGCTCTTTGAATGAACAATTTGTTTTTGAGCCTAGGGTAGCCCTAAATTTTCAGTTGGCTCCAAACCATAAGTTAAATCTTGGTTATGGACTTCATCACCAATCTGTTTCTTTTCCTTTGTTGTTTTTGAACGAGGAAGTAAATGGGAGCCTTCTGCAAACCAATAAAGACTTAGATTTTGTAAGAAGTAATCACTATGTATTAGGATATGATGTGAAGTTTGGCAACGATTGGCGTGGAAAAATTGAAGTGTATAATCAAGATATAGACAAGGCGGCGGTAGATGCCTTTCCTTCAAGTTATTCTTCCTTAACAGAGGGTGCCGACTTTGAGTTTGATAATGACAAGGTATCCCTGGTTAATAACGGAACCGGTTTTAATAGGGGCATTGAATTGACCTTGGAAAAGTTTTTTAGCAACAGCTATTATGGTCTTCTGACCGGCTCGTTTTATGAAAGTAAATACGAAGGCAGTGACGGTATTGAACGTAATTCCCCTTTCAACAACGGCTATGTTGTCAACGCTTTGGCGGGCAAAGAATTTAGTTTAGGCGGAAAGAGTAAAAACATACTATTCGTCGATTCACGTTTAACCTTTTCTGGAGGTAGATATTACACACCGGTGGATTTAGCCGCTTCTCAACAAGCTGGCTTTGAAATTCTACAAGATGATATTGCTTTTAGCCAACAATATGACGACTATTTTAGATGGGATGTCAAATTTGGAATTAAGCTGAACAGTAGAAATAAGAAACAGTCCCACCGCTTTTTTGTGGACTTGCAAAATGTCACCGCTAATGAAAATATATTTGCAAGGCGCTATAACCGACTTACCAATAATGTGGACCAAATAGATCAGATCGGTTTCTTTCCAGATGTCGGTTATAAATTTCAGTTCTAAACTCTAGCAAATAAAAATACCATGAAAAAAGTTGGGGTTATTTTGCTAGTTTTAAGCATCATTTTAACAGTAGTGGTTTTGGTAAGAAATACTGAGTCGGGCCCATATTTTTTGGATGAACAATTTTCCGAAATTGTGGACTATATCCCTAAAAGGGACAAGTTCAACAAAAAGATATCTGAAGTCAACGTGGCATGGCATTTAGATCACAGCCTTAGAACCATCAATAGGATTTGTGAAGCACTAGAGCGTTCAGACCCAAACGGGTTTAAATCCAA
This sequence comes from Allomuricauda sp. R78024, assembly GCF_044596045.1. Lineage (NCBI taxonomy): Bacteria > Pseudomonadati > Bacteroidota > Flavobacteriia > Flavobacteriales > Flavobacteriaceae > Allomuricauda > Allomuricauda sp. R78024. The sequence goes on along the minus strand of NZ_CP138995.1, from coordinate 1,008,451 downwards.
TTTTAGTTGGTCAAGGATATTTGTTTTCACCTCGGGGATTATTCCTCGTGGTGTTGCTAAGTCTCCCAAATCTGTTATTCCTCCAAAAGTGATTGTAACGGACAGTCTTTACCTTCAAATTGAAGAAGCGAAAGCGAATTTAAAAAAGATTGAAAGCTTAAATGAAAAGGCGCATTTTAAACATCCTTATTTCAATGTAATAGATAAAGGGCAAACCAAACGTTTTTTGAAAATACACACACAGCATCACTTAAAAATTGTAAAGGATATTTTAAAAGAATAAATAAAAAAGGAGTTTCTTCGCAAAAAGCAATCAAAAAATGACAAAGCATTGGTTTGAAATTCAAAATATTGAAACGGTAGATTCACCATCCATTGCAGTGTACAAACAGCATTTGGATTATAATATACAGGAGATGATTTCTTTGGTGAAAGGCGAAACTGATAGGTTGATGCCACATGTAAAAACCAATAAAATGCCCAAAGTGTTGAAATTGCTGTTAGACTCTGGGATTACCAATTTTAAGGCTTCTACTATTTCAGAAGCAGAAATTGCCGCTGAAGCTGGAGCCCATTCTGTTTTAATTGCGCATCAGCTGGTTGGACCAAAGGTAGACCGGTTTTTTGCATTGGTTGAGCATTTTCCGTCTACCAATTTCTCTTCCATTATAGACACCATAGGGATTGCCAAACTTTTGAATGAAAAAGCGTTAAATCTAGGACTAAGTGCCAACATTTACATTGATATTAACAATGGTATGAATCGTTCAGGAATTAAAACAGGCCCTGGTCTTGATGAGCTTTTGGCATTTATCCCCGAATGTAAAGGGCTAATATTTAAAGGATTGCATGTATATGACGGACACTTAAGGGATGCTAATTTTACCACCCGAAATGAAAAAATAGAAACTGGGTTGGAAGATGTGACGGCTTATTTCAATAAGTTAAAAAAAGTATATCCGTCAGCGCAAATGATATGCGGTGGAACCCCATCATTTACAACCCACCTCTTACAAGAAAACCGAATCACCAGTCCTGGAACCTGTGTCTTATGGGATTGGGGATATAGTGAAAAGTTAACGGAACAAAACTTTAGATATGCTGCCTTATTAGTAACGAGAATTATCTCAAAACCTACTGAGGGTATTGTTACCTTGGACTTGGGCCATAAATCTGTAGCACCAGAAAACCCTATTGACAAACGAGTTAAATTCCTCAATATTGATAACTACGAGCTACTTTCTCAAAGCGAGGAACATGGTGTTCTCAAGGTCGATAATTGGAGTGATTTAAAGGTTGGCGATGTTTTTTATGGTATTCCCTACCATATTTGTCCCACAATAAATTTGCATGATGAAGTATCTGTAATTGAAGATGGATTAAAAATAGCATCCTGGGAAATTACCGCAAGAAAAAGAAAACTAAGGTTTTAGGAAACCTTAATCCATAAGCTTTCCTAAATCATAGAAGTAGAAGTTTTTTTCATCATTCATAGCAGCAAAAAGCCCATTGGGAAAAGTATCGTTTAAAGGAACGGTGACTACCTCGCATCCATCGGTTTCAAGAGTGGTCAAATTCACAGCTTTGATAAAAATATTGTCTTTTCTTGAAAAGATATTAAACTGTCCTTGTTGCTGATCCGACACAATAATGTATCCTTCACCATCTGAATAAGTTGCAATCGCTATACCTTCAATATCCTGTAAAAAGTGCTCTGTTCCAAAACAAGATAGTTCTTCATTTCCCATATTAGGCTCTGCATAATATTTTCTTATACAAACACCCTCATCTGAATAATAAACCAAGCCTTTTTCATCATCTACTGCAATGGCCTCTATCTCTTTTTGTCCACTGAACTTTCCAAACTTTCGTACTAGGTCAGTTTTAACACCAGTGCTATCTGCCATCACTTTGTATTGATACAAATAATTATCACTTGGACCTGTTTTTCGTCCGACAATGGCATACATTGAAGAATCTACAGGAGATTTATACAGACTTATTCCCATGGGTAGTTTTTGCTCAAAAACCTTTTCATCTTCAAAAACGGGGAAACCTCCACCATCCAAAGGTTTCATATCGGGCACTGAGAATAATCTAATTTGTTGTTTTTCTCGTTCAGTAAAAGCTATGACATCTACAGTAACGGAATCATTGAGTTGAAAACCATATTCTACATCTACATTATTAGGTCGTTGAATATTTCTGATGGTCTTTTCTTCAATGATTTTTCCTTCCAAATCAAAAGCATATATAGCTCCATTTGTTTCCTTGTCCGTTCCAAAAACAATGCTTTTTGATGCATTTTGAGGATTAACCCAAATTGCTGGGTCATCTGTATCATTTAAAGTTCTTTCAGTAATAACATCTGGTGTTATTGGAATCAGTTTGCTTTGGTTACAGGAAATAGCCAGGGATCCCAAAATCAAATATGCGAATATGTTCTTCATTTAGATAAATTAAAAGTAATTGAAAAACCGCCCACTTATGAGCGGTTTATGAAGCTGTTATGTCAAACGTTATTTTTTGAACAGGTCATATTTAAGTCCAAATGTCAACCTTTTCTCATAAAACTCAATCTGCTGTGTACGTTCTACTATACCTTGGTAGTAACGTAGTGGTTGATTTGTAATATTGTTTAGATCTGCGTAGACACGTAAGTTTTTGTTAATTGTATATGAAGCGTTTAGATCCGCAAAAATCTGTTTGTCATAAAATCGATCCTCAAAATCATTCCCTCCCAACTCATCAATATAAGCGTCTGAAAAATTGACTGATAAACGTAAGCTGAATTTTTTATCTGCATAACCCAACGAACCATTGAACATGTTTGGGGCTGTGCCGGGCAAATCTATATCCTCTCTAATTTCATCACCATTTCTAATACCATCTGTGGTAGAGGTAAGCAATGTATAGTTTAAATAGATGCTAAGATTTTTAGCAAAGCCTGGAAGAAAATCCAACTGTCTCTGGAATGCAAGTTCAGCACCAAAGATTGATGCGTTATCGCCATTTAAAGGTTGGAATACATCAAAACCGGTATCCTCATCTTCGGACAAAGAAGTATAAATAAAGTCTTTGATATCTTTATAAAAAACACCTCCTGATATGATACCAACAGATTCAAAGTAGTGCTCTGCCATAAAATCAAAATTCATGGAACGTGTAGGATCTAGTTCTGCGTTACCTGTTTGAACCTCCTCATCTTCATTGATTATGTTTCTAAAAGGCACAAGGTCCACATAATTGGGTCTTGCAATGGTATTTGTCCAAGCAAAACGTAAAACGGTTCTGTTGCTGGGGTCATATTTTAAATGTATACCAGGTAGCACGTTTGTATAAGAGCTTTCATCCCTAATCTGGTTAAAACTGTCAAAGTCTCCTTCTTCATCAAAAATTACTTCATTGCCCAAACTGCTGATTTGGGTATTTTCCACTCTTATTCCAGCTAGTACAGATACGTTTTCTGAAAGTTTTTGATTGGCCATAAGGTAGCCAGCATACACTTTTTCATCTACATCAAAGTTTCCTGCCAAAAACTCATCTTCAATTGGATTCGTTTCAAACGTTGAGGCATCAGAAAAATTAAGATTCCCCAAAAACTCCGGAGAAATAAATTGACCCGCAGCATATTGACTACCTGCTAAGAAATCTGCATTGGTAAGGTCTCTTGTTTGCACATCTGCTAAAGTGGCAAAATTATCGCTCGTGGGTTCTGATTCAAAAAAGTTGTTCTCCCTTACTTTGTTCTTTGTTCTAAATCTACCTCCGAATTTTATATATCCTTCACCTGCTCCAAAGATATCTGCTGGAACTTCAAAGTTTAAAAAGGCATTAAAGTCTTTTTCCTCGGTAAACTGATTTTCTTCGGTAAATTCTTTAAGCTCAAAATTGGACAATGCTACATCTGAAGCATTTGTTGGTCTAAAAGAAGGATAACGTGGGTTAGTAAGGTCTGCCGAAATCCCTATAGCATCTCCAATTTCATACTCCGCATATCGCTCGTTTGGTCGTTCTTCGAAAGCTTTTGCATAGGAAGCCATCCAATCTATTTTTAAGCTGCCAAACAAATGATTTCCTCCAAGGCTATAGTTCTGCATACGCTGATCTTCTAATCTTGTATTTTTAATACGTCCTCCTGGTATCCCTCCTTTGGTCTGTCTACGAATCTCTCCTTCATAACCAACAATGTTCTCCGTTCCATCTGCAAAAACAGGTTCTATGCTTCTAAATCGTAACCGAAATCTATTTTCCCTATCATCACGCCAGTTGTACATGGTTTTTAGGAAAACTGTATTGTTTGCATCAAAAGCATAATCCATATTAGCGGAAAAACTTCTTCGAATACGTTGAACCAAGTATGTTCTTATGTCAGATTCTTCAACAAAAGGATCTACATCTATATCTTCTTCTGTTAATGGGCTTTCTGCTTCGTTTACCCATTCGGCTTCAACATTATCCGATCCAAAATCCACATTATTGTAAGAGGCTGCCAGCATCCAACCAAACTTCCCATTTTTTGAGCGGTCGCCCAATAAAAATCCGCCGTTGTAAATAGGTTCATCATTTATAAAGCTTAAACCGGAACCCAAAGTAGCCGATAATCTAAAACTCTGCGGGGAAGAACGGGTAATCAAGTTTACTGAACCTCCCAAAGCATCTGCATCCATATCTGGTGTAACGGCCTTGTTTACTTCTATGGTTTGAATCATATCTGAAGGAATCAAGTCCATCTGCACATTTCTATTATCCCCTTCTGCAGAAGGAATACGGCTCCCGTTTAGTGTAACCGAATTAAGCTGTGGTGCAAGACCACGTATTATAACATTTCTTGCTTCTCCTTGATCCACTTGCATGGTTATACCGGGAATACGTTTTACAGCATCCCCTATATTGGCATCTGGGAACTTGCCAATTTGATCTGTAGAAACGACATTCGTTATATTTAAGTTGGTTTTCTGTGTATTCAAGGCCTTGGCCTGACCGCTTAATCCATAGGCTGTTACTTGAACTTCATTCAACTCAAAACTTTTTGGGTTCATTGTTATGGAAGTGACCATTGTCTGGTTGGCGGTGACTGTTACCTCTTGTTCAATAGAAGCATACCCTAAATACGAAATTTTTATAGTATGGTTTCCTTCAGGAATGCCTACAAGGGTAAATCTCCCATCAAAATCTGAAATAGCTCCTTTAGATAAGGAAGTAATCATGACGTTTGCCCCTGGAACATAGATTCCATTATCATCTGATATGGTTCCCTGAATATTTCCTGTTTGAGCAAAAAGGGATAAAGGGATAAAAACTAAGGTAAAAAACTGCAAATATTTTTTCATTTTCTCAGTGGTTGATTTTAGACCACAAAGAAATTAGTATGCTTAAAAAAAGAGGTTAGCTAATTTTTAAGAATAAGTCATATTTAGCGTCATTTTGAAGATGTTTTAGAATGACTTAACAATCAGGTAACAAAAAACCCTCACTGTGCAGCGAGGGTTTTAAAAATTTTATTGCCTAAAGTATTAAGCTTCAAATGGCTCAATGGAAACAAAAGATTTTCCACCGGCTTTCTTTTGAAATTTTACAACGCCATCTACTCTGGCATGTAATGTATGGTCTTTTCCTAAGTAAACATTCTCACCAGGATTGTGCTTAGTACCACGTTGTCTAACAATGATGTTACCAGCAACAGCAGCTTGTCCACCAAAAATCTTAACCCCTAAGCGTTTTGATTCTGATTCTCTACCGTTTTTTGAACTACCTACACCTTTCTTATGTGCCATGATATATAATTTTTAGTTCTTAATCTATTTGTTTAAAGCTTCTATCAAATCAGCTTTTTTCATTGAAGAAATACCCGCAATACCTTTTGCTTTTGCCATTTCTTTCAATTCTGCCACTGTTTTACCACTCAAATCTTCAACTGCCTTTTTTGGTGCAGTTTTCTTTGGAGCTTCCTTCTTAGGGGCTTCAGTTTTAGCTGCTACAGCTTTTTTAGGTTCAGCAGCTGGTTTTTCAGCCTTGGCTTTTGCAGGAGCAGCTTTTTTAGCTCCTTTTGCAACAATACCTTCAACAACAATCTCTGTTAAAGATTGTCTATGTCCGTTCTTTACGCGGTATCCTTTACGCCTTTTCTTTTTAAAGACAATTACTTTATCACCTTTAAGGTGTTTTACTACTTTGGCCTCAACGGCCGCACCTTCTATGACTGGGGCGCCAACAGTTACGTTACCTCCGTCATCCAAAAGAAGAACTTTGTCAAAAGTCACTTTCTTACCTTCTTCTGTCTGTAAACGGTGAACGTACACTTTCTGGTCTTTTGCAACTTTAAATTGCTGCCCTGCCATCTCTACAATTGCGTACATAATGCGTTAAATTAGATTAATTTACTTGCGCTTTATTAAAATTAGCGGGTGCAAATATACTGCTAAATCCTTAATTCACAAGTAATTTTCAACCATTTGCAACATTATTTTTTTAGGTTATTGGAGGTTTTAAAGAGCTGCATAAAAGATAACGTTAAAACTAAAGTAGTTGCAAACCCCATTATGGCAACGGTAAAGAAAACTATTCCTTCAAAATTAGCATAATCTTTGGCCCAAGCCTCAGAGAGTTCATTTAAAAAACTGGCATTTAACTCAGTGGAATAAAGAGCGAAGAAAACAGTGAAAAGCAGTGTGGCCACAAATCCGGTTGTAAGGCCTGCCATAAAACCTTTACCGTATGAAAAATCTTTTCCCAGTCTCAGCTTTGTATACTTGATTGTCTCATAAATCCCTAACCCAGTAACCACCCCATTAAATAGGCTATAAAACACATTGGTATGCTTCCCTAAAAGGGACAAAATCAAAAAATAAGCTATCAAACATGCACTGGTAACAATTCCAAAACGAATGGGCAACGTTAGATTTTTCATCTCGTTAAATTATTGGTGGATGTTTAATTTACTGAATGTTGGTGAATTATGCCATTATTTCTTGTTAAAGACTTGCTTGATAATCCATATCCCTTTTAAATTTTATCCTATATTTAGTGTAACATCAATCTAAAATTCAACACTAATCCTATTTATTACACCAATACAAAATTCATTATCATGAAAAGACATTTACTATCCGCGCTTTTCGTACTCTCAGCAGGGAACTTTCTTGCAGCACAAGAAGTTGCTTTTGAGGAGTATGATTTAGATAACGGACTCCATGTAATCTTGCATCAAGACAATACTGCGCCTGTAGTTACAACTGCGGTAATGTACCATGTGGGCTCTAAAGATGAGGATCCTAGCAAAACGGGATTTGCCCATTTTTTTGAGCACCTATTGTTTGAAGGAACCAAAAATATAGAAAGAGGGGAATGGGATAAAATAGTCTCCTCAAATGGAGGAAGTGGCAACGCCAATACTTTTCTGGATCGCACATATTACTATGAAACATTTCCTTCTAACAGTCTAGAAACAGGATTGTGGTTAGAATCAGAGCGATTAATGCACCCCATTATAGGACAAGTTGGCGTGGACACGCAAAAAGAAGTGGTTCAAGAAGAAAGAAGACTTAGAGTGGATAACTCTCCCTATGGTGCCTTTTTTGATGAACTTCTTAAAAATCTATACACCAAACATCCATACAGATGGGGAGTAATCGGTTCTCTAGATCACTTAGCAAGTGCAACTCTTGATGACTTTAAAAATTTCAACAAAACTTACTATGTTCCTAACAATGCTGTTTTGGTCATAGCAGGGGACTTTGATACAGAAAAAACAAAAAAAATGGTCTCTGATTATTTTGGTCCAATACCTAGAGGCGCTGAGATAAAAAGAAATATTGTTGTTGAAGACCCAATTACAACAACCATAAAGGCAAATTACCATGATCCCAATATTCAGATTCCAGCAATTTTGCTTGCCTATAGAACTCCCGGACAAGCCGACAGAGATGCCTATGTAATCAACATGATCTCTACCTATTTAAGCGATGGCGAAAGTTCCAAGTTGTATAAAAAGTTGGTAGATGAGAAAAAAATAGCACTTCAAATATTTTCAGTGCCTATTGATGCTGAAGATTATAGTTCGTACATAGTTGGTGGTCTACCCGTAGGCGAAAACTCAATTCAAGATATTAAGAATGAAATCGATGCAGAGATTGTAAAAGTACAGTCAGAATTGATTTCGGAAAAAGACTACCAGAAACTTCAGAACAAGTTTGAAAACAACTTTGTAAATGCCAACAGTAGTATCGCGGGAATAGCAAACTCTCTTGCAGAAAATTATATGCTACGTGATAACACTAACCTCATAAACACAGAGATTGATATTTATCGTTCCATCACCCGTGAGGAGATAATGGAAGTTGCGAAAAAATATTTGAACGTGAATCAAAGGGTAGAATTAGAGTATTTACCAGAACAAAAAGAAGCCAATTAAAATGAAAAAGTATATAATTTTTTCTTTACTGTCCTTTTTCATGACGGTATCGTATGCACAAATTGATAGGAGCACACAACCCAAAGCTGGTCCTGCTCCAGAAATAAATTTAAAAGAACCCGCCCGCTTTGAACTAAATAACGGACTCAAGGTTATGGTAGTGGAAAATCATAAGTTACCAAGAGTTTCTATTCAATTGACCATAGACAACCCACCCATTTTGCAAGGAGACAAGGCAGGTGTTTCAGATTTAACATCTAGTTTATTGGGCAAAGGATCCAAGTCCATTCAAAAAGATGATTTTTATGAAGAAGTGGATTTTTTAGGAGCTTCAATAAATATCAGTGACCAAAGTGCTTTTGCAAGCTGTCTTTCCAAATACTTCCCTAGAATTCTAGAGCTTATGACCGATGCTGCGTTAAATCCCAATTTTACCCAAGAGGAATTTGATAAGGAAAAAGACAAAATTATTACAGGGATAAAATCTGAGGAAAAAGATGTTTCTGCCATTGCAACAAGAGTGCAATTGGCATTGGCATACGGAAAAAACCATCCTTATGGAGAGATTACTTCCGAAGAAACTGTCAATAACGTTACTTTGATGGATGTAGAACAATACTACAGGTCCTATTTTGTGCCTGCAAATGCTTATCTGGTAGTTATTGGAGATGTGGACTTTGAAAATGTGAAAGAGCTTGTTACAACTTATTTTACTCCATGGTCAAAAGCAGTACCCCCTTCCTTTAGTTATACCAAACCTAAAGATGCACAATACACTCAAATTAATTTTGTAGATGTTCCCAATTCGGTGCAATCAGAGGTTGTGGTGCAAAATATAACTGAATTGAAAATGAAGGATGAAGATTATTTAGATGCTCTCTTAGCCAATAGAGTATTGGGAGGAGGATCACAAGCTAGGCTGAATATGAACCTTCGAGAAGATAAAGGATACACATACGGCTCTTATTCTGGTATTAGGGACAATAAGTATAGCCCAATGCGATTTAATGCATACGCACAAGTAAGAAATACAGTTACGGATAGTTCAGTAGTTCAAATCCTAAGTGAAATAGATAGAATTATAAAAGAACCTGTTACGGAAGAAGAGCTTACCAATGCAAAAGCTAAATATGCCGGGAGTTTTGTTATGGCTTTGGAAAAACCTGAGACCATTGCCAATTATGCTTTAAACATTGAAACCGAAGATTTGTCCAAAGATTTTTATAAAACCTACTTGGAACGAATTGATGCGGTAACCATAGCTGATGTACAAAAAGCAGCACAAAAGTATTTTTCCTCCTCAAATGCTAGAATCGTGGTGACCGGAAAAGGAAGTGAGGTCTTGGAGAATCTTGAAAAAGTGACCTTTAATGATAAAACAATTCCTGTTTTATTTTATGACAAGCATGCAAGCAAAACAGAAAAGCCAGATTATGATTCCGCAATTCCAGAAGGAATAACCGTAGAAGCTATTTTGGAAAAGTATATAGAAGTGATTGGAGGAAGGGAAAAATTAGAAGGAGTGGAATCATATGCAATGTTGGCTGAAGCAGAGATGCAGGGAATGAAGTTGGAGCTGGAAATGAAGAAAACCACTAGAAATCAATTCATGCAAGATGTAAAAGTCATGGGAAATTCCATGCAAAAACAAGTTTTGGATGGTGATAAGGGCTACATGGTATCTCAAGGTCAAAGGAAAGACCTCTCCCCAGAAGAGGTTGAAAGAGTGAAAGAAGAATCTGCTGCTTTTCCAGAGTTGAACTATTTGACAGCCGGCAATATTACTTTAGAAGGTATTGAATCCATAGGTGATAAAAAAGCATATAAGCTTAAGATAACGGACAAAAAATCTTCATTTTATGATGTGGAAACAGGTCTTAAACTGCAAGAAACCAGTGTAGAGGAAGTACAAGACCAACAAATGACAAATACACTGGGGTTTCATGATTACCAGGAGATTTCAGGCATCAAGTTTCCATTTAAGCTCACGCAGGTAATGGGGCCGCAAAACTTTGAATTTGTGGTAAAAGAAATTAAAGTCAATGAAGGTGTGACAGCCTCCGATTTCGAATAATATCAAACTACTTTTTTAAAGAAGGCGTCCTTTGCGGCGTCTTTTTTTTGTTTACCATATATACCCCAAAAAGAATTACCAAAGCAGCCAATAGTTGCCACATTGTAAACTTTTCCCCATCCAATACGCCCCAAAAAATACCAACTATGGGAATTAAATACGTTACCGAAACAGAAAATACCGCCGTAGAAATCTGAACCAATTTATTGAACATGACTTTGGCAACGCAAGTCCCCATTATACATAGAATTACAATGTATCCTAATGAACTTAAAAAGTTGGGGCCTTCAGTTACTTCATTCCTCCAAAAACCAGAAAACAGCAGAATAACAATGCCTGGCACCAAAATCACAGTAAAATTCCCAACAGCAATACTCATGGGAGATACATCTTGTAACTTATTCTTTATAATGTTCGCATTGCATGCATAACAAATGGTGGCTATGATAACTAACCCGGAATACCAATAATTTTGATCTGGATTCACCTCGGTTCCAAAAAAAATGAGAAAAGCTGCTCCAAACAGCCCAATTACAACACCTAACAATTGATTTTTAGTAAACCCAACTCCAAAAGCGAAAAGTCCAACAAATAAAGTAAAAAGGGGAACCAATGAATTTAGTATTGATGCTATGCTGCTATCAATTTCCGTTTCAGCAAAGGCGAACAAAAACATTGGAATAAAACTTCCTATAATTCCAGAAACCCCTACCCAAAACCATTCTTTTTTAGAAATAGTTCTTAAGGATTTAAATCCAACTATGAACAAGAAAAATGCTGCCAAAACAATACGAATAGAGCCCAGTTGAATAGGATTAAAACCCTCTAACCCTTTCTTTATAAGGATGTAAGATGTTCCCCATATTATAGAGAGCACTATCAGATAAACCCACTTTCTTTTGTGTTCGTTCACGTTTAAATTTTAAGATGCAAAAGTGCGCCTTATTTAAGACTTTTTGCACTTTATAACCTAATTTTGCAATACGTAAACAACATAGTTGAAACACTCAATTGTATATTGTTTTGTATTGCTCTATCTAGTGGCCATGGTACGACCTATTGCGCCAATGTTGGAGTATGTTATCTATGAAGATTATATAGCAGAATTTCTTTGTATCAATAAGGATAAGGTAGAATTGCAATGTAATGGTAAGTGTTATCTAATGCAGCGACTTTCTGAACAGAACGAAGAAAAAAAACAGAACCTTCCTAAAATTGCTTTGGAAGAATACCCTATTGGATTTGTTGATTTGTTGTATTGTAATTCCAAAAAGCTAAATGTTGTTCTAAATCAAAATGACTTTGATTATAGCAATTGCTATACCTTCCTTTACTGTTCTTTCAATTTTCACCCTCCCAGCACTCTTTCTTAGTATACACGCTTACATAAATTTATTTTAAAGTGATTTGATATAACATTCGTTGTAAAACAATCGCCTACCATTTCAATAATAAAAACCGATGAAAAAATATATATCGGCCATTTTAATGATGGCCACAATCGCATTTTATGCACAAGAAATTAATGATGAATCTCAAAAATGGTCTGCCGGCAGACCAGATGGACATGCCCCAATTTCAGTAATGGGGGATCATATGCATGGTAAGGGAGAGTGGATGTTTTCCTATCGCTATATGTATATGAATATGGATGAACTTAAACAGGGCAGTGATGATGCCTCTTTTGATGATGCTTTAGCCAATTATATGGTAACTCCTACAAGTATGCCCATGAACATGCATATGCTAGGAGCCATGTTTGCACCTAGTGATAAAGTCACCTTAATGGCCATGTTTAATTATCTATCTATGGAAATGGACCATATTACCCGTATGGGAGGAACATTCACTACAGAATCCAGCGGTTTTGGAGATATTCAACTTGCTATTTTATATAAGTTCTTCAACAAAAACCAGCAAACACTTCATGGACAATTAGGATTCTCAATTCCAACTGGAAGTGTTACCGAGAGTGATGTTACTCCAGCTTCCACACCAAATGAAACAGAATTGCCTTATCCTATGCAGGTGGGTAGTGGTACGTTTGACCCCAACTTGGCATTGACCTATTTAGGTCAAAATGAATCTATTTCCTGGGGAAGTCAAATAAGAGGGGTGTTCCGATTTGGAGAAAATGATAGAGAATACCGTTACGGCAATCGATACAGCCTAAACAACTGGTTTGCCGTTAGGACGAGTAATTGGATAAGTCTATCTGCCAGAATTGAAGGGCTTATTGTTGGGGAAATTGAAAGGGAGGATCCAAACCTAAATCCAATGATGGTCATTACCGCCGATACTAATAACTCTGGTGGAACCTATATCAACTCAGGCATTGGAGTAAATACCTATATTTCAAAAGGGGCACTTAAAAACCTAAGGTTTGGGTTTGAATTTGGATATCCGCTTTACCAAGACCTAAATGGTATTCAATTGAAGATAAAGGAGACCTTAACTTTGGGAACACAATACTCTTTCTAAGATCTATTTTATGAAAAGAGCATTAATACTAGTGATTTTTGCATGTTCGTTTTTAACAGCAACTGCTCAAATTACTCTAAAAGGGAATGTTATAGATTCTCAAGATAATCCTGTCCCTTTGGCAAATATCTCGGTTCTAAATAGTGACCTTGGTACAGCAACCAATAAAGAGGGGATGTTTATGCTAAAGGTAAATACTCCCGTAAAAACCGTGGTTATCTCTGCGCTTGGCTTTGCAGCACAGACTGTGAATGTCATTGATGAATCTGAACTAACTATCATCTTGTTGGAACAAACTACAGTTTTAGGAGATGTGGTGGTTTCAGCAAGAAAGCGTGAAGAAACTTTAGTGGCTTCTCCCATCTCTATTACTTCATTGAACAGTAAAACTATTGAGGACACTCGTACTTGGGGCTTGGATGGACTTACAGCAGTTGTACCTAATTACCTCTATCAAGAATCTGGTGTGCCATTCCAAGCCATCCAATCTATTAGGGGCATACAGGTTTTTAGCGAGAATCCTGCTGTGGCAACTTATATTGATGATGTAAATCAGTTGGACATTATTGCAAACGGATTTGCCTTAACAGATATTGAGCGTATTGAGGTTCTTAGAGGGCCTCAAGGCACACTGTTTGGTAGAAACGCAATGGGTGGAGTTATCAATATCTTGACTAAGCAACCAACAAATAAAACTGAAGGTTTTGCCGAGGTTGGTTTTGGAAATTTAAGTTTACAGCGTCATGCAGTAAGCATTAAAACTCCTTTAGTAAAGAACAAACTATTCTTTGGTTTTAGTGGTCTATTTCAATCTAGGGCTGGATATTGGGAAAACGATGCCTCTTTAGCACCCATACCCGATGTCTCATTAAATGGAGAATCAGTTGGTGATTTTAATAACTTATATGGAAATCTTAGTTTAAAGTGGTTGGCAAGCCAAAAGCTAAGCCTTTCTCTTAATGTAAAGGGACAAAGAGATTGGTCGGATGCCTCAGGGTTTTTCATTTCGCAACCGAATGAAGAAATCGCCTTTGAAAATCCTAACAAGATATATTTAAGTCGATTAGCAAGCCATAATAGAAACATTGTCAATACAGCTTTGGTTGCCAAATATTTTGGGGAAAGCCACACATTGAGTTCCATAACAACCTATCAAAATCTTGTTCTGGCATTTGAAGACATAGACTTTCCTGGTTTTTTCCATTCTTTTGTTGATAATCAGATTGGCGAGAAACTTCCTCCGCAAGAGGTATGGAGCCAGGAGTTCAGAATCAATTCGGTCAATTTAGATTCTAAATGGCAATACACCGGAGGGTTTTTTGGTTTCACACAAAATGCATTTGAACCCTCCACTAATTTAGCTCAAGAATTGACTGACACCGAAGCAGATTTTTTTGGGCTTCCAAGAGGTTCCAACATTATCTCTAAAAATGAAGGATCAAACAAAGGGTTTGCTGCTTTTGGAGAATTTAGTGTCAACCTTACCCAAAAGTTTCAGTTTACAGGAGGTCTTCGTTATGATTATGAGGAACGCAAAGCCACATTCAATGGATTTGGAGATTTAATCTTTTCCAATGGAACGTTCGTAGAATTTAATCCAGAGATTACTGAAAATGGAAACTATTCAGCAATATCACCTAAAGCTGCCATCTCTTTCACCCCTAATAGCAATTCCAATTTATATGCAAGTTACACTAGGGGTTTTAGGGCAGGAGGCATAAATGCCCAGCGATTGCCAGAAGGGACAGATCAGACCTTTGACCCAGAATACTCAAACAACTTTGAGTTGGGTTATAAGGTAAACACTTCTAATAATCGCTTTAGGTTGGGAGCAACAGCTTTTTATATTGACTGGACAGATATTCAGTTTTTCAACTTAGTGGCTCCATCTACATTTGCAAGGGAAAATGTAGGCGATGCAACATCATTTGGAGTTGAGTTGGAAGCTGCCGTAATACCAGTAACCGGATTGCAATTTGATACAAGTTTTGGGTTTACGGACACTGAGTACAAGGATTTTGAACTAATACGGCAAGATTTCCTTTCTGGAGAAGAGATAAGGGCAGATATAAGCGGTAACTCGTTGGGCAATGCACCAGAGTATACATTTTTTCTAGGCGCTCAATATACAACAGGTCTTTCCAAAGAATTAAAGGGAGCTTTTAGAACGGAACTTAGAAGTATAGGCAGTTATTATACAGATATTCAAAATACTTTGGAACAACCTTCATATACATTATTAAACGCTCGGGTCACTTTTGACTATAAAAATTACCAATTGGCTATTTGGGGGCAAAACCTCACAGATGAAACCTATTTGGCCTTTGGAAATGCGGATACTAGTTTTGGCAGCAGAAATGTTAGGACAGCGGTGCCATTAACTTTTGGAAGCTCAGTTACATATAGATTTTAACTAAAAATGCCCGGAAGCATTGCTTCTGGGCTTACCATTATGACAAAAAGAAAACTTATTCAACTTAATCGAAAATGGCATCGCTATTTGGGTGTTAGTTTAGGGGTCCAATTCTTTCTTTGGACAGTTGGAGGTCTCTATTTTAGTTGGACCAACATTGAAGAAATACGAGGCAGTACACTAAAGAAAAAAGACGCCCCAATTTTTGCTTCAGATACTTTGGTGTCTCCATCAATGTTCACTCAGAATCTTGGGAATAATGACAGTATTGTTTCTTTAGAAGTTTTCTCAAGTCTAAATCAACCTACCTATAGATTGATAGCACAGACAGAAGAGGGTAAAAAAGTTTTTCTGTTTGATGCAAAAAATGGACGAAAATTACCCTCATTAAGTAAAGAGCAAAGTATAAATGTAGCCAAGGTAAAGCTAGTTGTAAATGCTCCAATAATAGCAACGGAATATCTAACTGAAATAGGAAAACATCATGAGTATAGGGGCAGGCCATTACCCGCATACGCCATTACTTTTGATGAGCCTGCTAACACAACCGTATATGTCTCCACAGAATATGGTAACGTACAAACCTTTAGAAGTAACAAATGGCGTGTTTTTGATTTCTTTTGGATGCTTCATACCATGGACTATCAAGAGCGAGATAATTTCAACAACCTTTTACTTAGGGTGTTTGCTCTATTTGGACTGGTTACCATCCTATCGGGATTCAGCCTTTACCTATTAACATCAAGAATTTTTAATCGAAAAAAAAGTAGAAAATGAAAAATGCAATAATCATCATTTTGGCAATCGGGCTCCTGTCATGTCAAGAGAAAGAAACGTCTTCAGTTACTGATACAAATGAAGGAATAGCAATAGAAAAAAAAGATCGTAACTTAAGATCAGATGGTACGGCCTATTCGGATGAAGAATTGGCCACTATGGGCCACACAGAATCTATGGCCGTCTTATATGAAGTTCCTACAGACACCATTGAAATCATTGGAATTTTACTTTATGATGGATTTTTTACCATGGATGCCATGGGGCCACTTTCGGTATTGAACAGCATGTATCCTACTAAGAAAATACTCATAGGAAGAAACAAAGGAACGATTACCAGTAGTGACAAGGTAAGAATTGAGGTTGAGTACGGAATTGAAGATATTGAACAGTTGGATATGTTGATCATTCCTGGAGGTTTTATAGAAACATACCAAGCCACTAAAGATCAAGAACTATTAGATTGGGTTCGTAAAATTGACCAAAACAGTAAATATACTGTTAGTGTGTGCACTGGTGCTTGGATTTTAGGAGCAGCAGGACTTTTAAAAGGAAAAAATGCAACTACCCATTGGTACCGCGCCGAAGAAAAATTGGCCGAATATGGCGCAACTTTTGTTAAGGAACGTTACACTAATGATGGCAAATACTGGACAAGTGCGGGAGTTTCTGCCGGAATTGATATGAGCTTGGCTTTAGTAGATCAAATTTTAGGCAGGAACTATGCCGAATTTGTAGCGTTAAACCTAGAGTATGACCCACAGCCTCCTTTTGAAAGTGGTCATCCAGATAAAGCGGATCGAGTTGTAAGCATTATGACTGAAAAAATGTATGATTTAGGTTTGAATCCATATATTGAAAAATAAATACATTTGAACAAAAGAAAGAAATGATGAAATTTAATACGTTTTTAATTGCGCTTTTATTTTTTGCAACTGCATGCAAGCAAGAAAAAAAAGCACCAGAAGGACCAACTCAAATGCAGCAAGTAATGGCCGTGCATGATGAGGTAATGCCAAAAATGGGAACCTTGGGAAAATTAGTTGGTGAGCTCAAAAGTAAAGTTGACACTACCGAAACCGGACGTCAATATGAAGCAGCTATGAAAGACCTACAAGTGGCAAACACTGCAATGATGGATTGGATGATGGCATTTGGAAACCGTTTTGATTCTGATGAAATCTTAGATGGAAAAGAACTTTCTGAAGAAAAACAAAGGTGGCTAGATGAAGAAGAGACCAAGGTGAATGCTCTTAAGGAACAAATCAATTCCAGTATTAAAAAAGCAGAAGCTCTTTTGGCTACAGAATAGTGTTATTTTTTCCAGCGTAACGTTTCCATTATCCTTCTAATATCTTTTTGCATATAAAAAGCTGCAGGAAGAATAGAATCATAATTAGGTTTTGCATAAAAATAGAGTGACCCAGTTACAAAATGATTGATACTATCCGTAACATAGAACTGTGACTGGGATGCTGCATTACCGCTGACCTCATAAAACATTCCGTAAACTCCATCGTTGGAATTTAAAAAGGGCTGTTCCACGATATTATCAGCTTTTACCACATGCTCATAAGAGAGTTTTTGAGCATCGGTCAGTAGTATGTTAAGATTGTCCTTTACAGGTTTGTAAGTAATATAAATTGATCCCTTCATCATAGGGTAATCCAAAACCAAGGAACAGTTTTTGTTTTCTTTTACCGTTGATAATATATTAAGGTCAAAAGTATAAGAGCAATTTGCATCCAATTCTTTGTATTCTGCCTTTGGATAATCCAAACGCAACATCGCTTGGGGCTTTGGTAAAACTTCGTCTTTACAACTTACAAAAAGAGCAAGAACAATTATGATTGAAAAACAACTATGCTTCATGTGGTAATGTGACTTTTATGCGTTTTAACCTCTTCTTATCCAAACTTTCTACAATGAATTGATAGTCTTTAAACAGTACTTTTTCTCCCCGCTTTGGAAAACTGCCTGAAATCTCTAAAACAAACCCTGCAATGGTTTCTGATTCTCCTTTTTGTCCTTCAAAGGCTTCTTCATCTTCAATCTTTACCACACGATAAAAATCCTTTAGGGTAGTTTTCCCGTCAAAAACATAGTTATAATCATCTAACTTAGAGAAAACCAAATCCTCATCATCGAATTCATCACTAATATCCCCAACAATCTCTTCAATAATGTCTTCCAAAGTTACTATCCCAGAAGTTCCTCCGTACTCGTCCACTACAACGGCAAGATGGTTCTTTTTCTCTTGGAATTCCAACAGCAAATCGTCCAGTTTTTTATTCTCCGGAACAAAATAGGGTTCACGAATCAAAGACATCCAATTGAAACTTTTCCTATCAATATATGGCAATAAATCCTTTACGTAAAGAACACCCAAAACGTTGTCCATATTTTCTGAAAAAACAGGAATCCGAGAGTAGCCATTATTTTTTATTTCTTGAATTACCTCTGGGAATTTCATTTCTTCGTCCAAAGCAAAAATATCGATACGAGGTCGCATAACCTGTTTGGTATCGGTATTTCCAAAAGTCACTATCCCTTCTAATATCTTTTGCTCCTCTTTTGTGGTGTCCCCTTCAGAAGCCAATTCAAGAGCTTGGGATAAATGATCCACACTTAAATTGGATTTCTGCTTCCCCAATTTTTCCTGAAGAAAAATAGTAGCTGAACTCATAGGTGAGCTTAAAGGTGTAAATAAGGTATTTAAAATTTTTAAGGGGATGGACATAAAATGCGAAAACTGAATCTTGTTTCTATTTGCATAGATTTTTGGCAGTATTTCGCCAAACATCAGAATTAGAAATGTGGCCACAATCACCTCTAAAAGAAAACGTACTGAGACCGCGCCGAACAAAGTTTGGTTTACCTGCGAAAAAATAACATTGCCAATAGAGCTGAATAGCAAAACAATTCCAATATTAATGGTATTGTTGGTAATCAAGATGGTTGCCAATAGCTTTTTAGGCTTATTTAGTAGCCGAACTATTAATTTGCTTCTAGAAGTGTCTGTTTCTTCCAGTTCGTTTAAATCTGTTTGCGAGAGACCAAACAAAGCTACCTCAGCCCCAGAAATGAGCGCAGAGCATACTAAAAGAAGTAAAAGTACAATCACCTTTATTGTGAAGATACCGCTAAAGGTGGTCAAGAAAAACGCCAAACAATAGGGCTCAGGATCCAAATGTATATTGTTTTAAACTTATTTCTTTAGAATGGTAGGTCATCATCCTGTTCCGATTCATCAACCGGTGCAGGTTCTACAGACTTTACAGGCTTGTTTTGTACCGCTACAGCAGGCGACTGCTGTGTACTTGCCATGCTTTCTTTCTTAGTGGACAAAAATGTAAAATCCTGAACATGTACTTCTGTAGTATATCTGGTATTGCCGTCTTCTCCTTGCCATTGTCGGTTTTTCAACCTTCCTTCCAAATATACCTTATCTCCTTTACTCAGGTACTTTTCACATATTTCAGCGGCTTTATTTCTTACAACAATATTATGCCAATCTGTGTTGGTAACTTTCTCTCCTGTTTGTTTATTGGTGTAGGTTTCATTGGTAGCCAAAGGAAATCTTGCAATGCAGTTGCCTCCTTCAAAATAATGGATTTTTACTTCGTCTCCTAAATGCCCAATTAGCATCACTTTATTTAATGTTCCGCTCATAATTGTTTAATTAGTCAAAAGTACTAAATTTTAAATGTTTTGATGAAGTCAGCAATCAAAACTGGAACAGGAAAAGTGTGAATCTGTTCCCATGAAATTCCGTCTTTTAAAATCTCCTTTGTTTCCAAAATCCAAAACCTTGTATGCAAGTGTTGGTGAGATAGTTTGTGCACTACTGGTTGTTCATTGTGCAGTGTTATGGTTTTTGAACTGGGTAGATCAGGTTGTTTTACCATTTCCTCATTTAATTCATTCAATTCCAATATTTTTCCCGATTCCATTAAAGGAAATTGATATAGGTTTTGCCATATCCCTTTTCCTTGCCGTTGCTCCAATAAAGTGTTCTTATCCTTATCCAAAACAATCAAATAGTTAAAATATCGATTTTTTACTTTTACATTTTTGATTTTTACAGGCAAACTTCCTATTCTATTTTCCTTTAAGGCCACACAGCTATCATTTAAAGGGCATAACAAACAGTATGGTTTCTTTGGGGCACATTGTATGGCACCAAATTCCATAATACCCTGATTGTAATCCCTAATATTTTCCGTATTCATTACATCCCTAGCCAATTCCTTGAAATATTTAATTCCCTTGGGGCTATTGATGGGTAAATCCACTCCAAAATACCTAGAAAGAACACGGTATACATTACCGTCCACAGCAGGCTCTGGCAAATCAAAACATATAGAAGCAATAGCACTAGCGGTATAGTCACCAACTCCTTTTAATCCCTTAAGTTCCTTATACGTTCTTGGAAAATTACCTTCGTATTTCTCCACTACTATTTTCGCAGTGGCATGAAGGTTTCTGGCTCTGGAATAGTATCCTAAGCCTTGCCATAGTTTTAAAACCTTTTCTTCTTTGGCATTTGCAAGGTCAAAGACCGTAGGAAAAGCTTCTAAGAACTTATGATAATATGGTGTTCCTTGGGCAACACGTGTTTGCTGCAACATAATTTCTGAAAGCCAAATCTTGTAAGGATCCGTAGTAGCTCTCCACGGAAGTTCGCGTTTATGCTGATCGTACCATTTCAAGATTTTTTGGGAAAAAGACATGTAGGTAAATACTAATGGTTAAATGTAGCAGTTTATATACTTAAAATTAAAGGGTTTAAACAAAAGATTAATTTAAATTTTTATATTTGCAAGCCTAAAAAAATAAGAAAATAATAATACGAAATGACGAAAGCAGATATTGTAACTAGAATCTCAGAAAAACTAGGTATTGAAAAAGGAGACGTACAAGCAACGGTAGAATCGTTTATGGAGGAGGTTAAATCGTCCTTGGAGAACGGTGATAATGTTTATTTAAGAGGTTTTGGAAGCTTTATCATTAAGACAAGAGCGGAAAAAACAGGTAGAAACATTTCTAAGAACACTACTATTAAAATTCCTGCACACAACATCCCTGCCTTCAAACCAGCAAAAGTGTTTGTTGAAGGTGTAAAGAGCAACGTTCAAGTAAAATAATATAATTAACACTAAAGGAAGAGCCATATGCCGAGTGGTAAAAAAAGAAAAAGACATAAGGTAGCTACCCACAAGCGTAAAAAACGCAGGAGAGCTAACCGACACAAGAAAAAGTAGTTGTTACAACTACTTTTTCATTTTACACACATACGTTCTTTGACATAGAGATTCAAGAAAAGAATTTCAATCGGTTTGAAAAAAATCGATTCTATATATTGTTTAATCATTTATCCCAGTAATATATTACGGGGTAAATAAAAATCGATTCAGGTGAATAGAGAATTAATTGTTAGATCTAGTCCTGATGCAGTCGATTTTGCCTTACTAAAGGATGGAAAACTAATAGAATTACACAAAGACGAGGATGACAATGATTTTTCCGTTGGGGATATTTTCCTAGCCAAGATAAGAAAGCCAGTCACCGGCCTTAATGCGGCATTCGTAAATGTAGGTTATGAAAAAGATGCGTTCCTGCACTATCATGACCTAGGGCCGCAATTATCCTCCATGTTGCAATTCATAAAAAAAGTTAGAACGGGAAAGCTAAGAGACTATTCCCTAAAAGATTTTCCATTTGAAAAAGATATAGACAAGAATGGCAGTATTAACGAAGTTATTAAGGCCAATCAGTCATTATTGGTACAGATTGTAAAAGAACCCATTTCTACCAAAGGACCAAGAATTAGCTCAGAGCTTTCACTAGCAGGGCGTTACTTGGTAATGGTTCCATTTTCTGACCGTGTTTCCGTATCACAAAAAATAGGAAGCAAGGAAGAAAAAGACCGGCTTATACGACTTGTAAAAAGTATCAAGCCCAAAGGATTTGGCGTTATTATACGTACCGTTGCAGAAGGCAAGAAAGTTGCAGAACTAGACAAAGATCTTCAGAATTTGTCCTCCAAATGGATGACAATGTGCAGGAAACTGCAAAAAGCACCTCATCCATCCAAAGTATTGGTAGAGCTAAACAGAGCTTCTTCCATACTAAGAGATGTATTCAACGATTCTTTTACAGGAATACATGTTGATGATGAGACCCTTTATAATCAAATCAAAGATTATTTACATGAAATCGCACCCCAAAAGGAGTCAATAGTAAAACATTATTCTGGCCCATCTCCAATTTTTGAAAAATTTGGAATTGAGCGTCAAATAAAGACTTCGTTTGGCCGAACGGCTTCTATGAGCCGAGGGGCTTATCTTGTTATTGAACACACTGAAGCACTTCATGTAATTGATGTGAACAGTGGTAACCGTTCCAATAAGGCTAAAAACCAAGAAGATACTGCTTTGGAAGTAAATTTATCCGCAGCATCCGAAATTGCAAGACAGCTACGCCTTCGTGACATGGGTGGAATTATTGTTATCGATTTCATTGATATGATCAAAGGTGATCACAGAAGAAAATTATTTGATCATCTAAGAGATGAAATGAAGGACGATAGGGCAAAACACAAGATTTTACCCCCCAGTAAATTTGGTCTGGTGCAAATTACCAGACAAAGGGTTCGTCCAGAGATGAATATCAAGACAAGTGAGGAAAACCCTAATGGTACGGGAGCGGAAATAGAAGCTCCTATTCTTTTAATTGACAGAATCAATGTTGATTTAGAAAGAATCATGAAAGGTAACCAGAAGGATGATAGTATTATTTTGAACATACATCCCTTTATTGCGGCTTATCTCACTAAAGGATTTCCGTCTCCACGTTACAAGTGGTTCTTAGAATATAAGAAGTGGGTTAAAATTCAACCCAGAGATGCCTACACATACCTTGAATACCGTTTTAAAAACAAAGACGGCAAAACAATTAGATAATACAAAGCGACTCTAGCAATAGGGTCGCTTTTTTTGTTTTTAGTATATTGAAAACAAATTATTGACCGGCAGGATATTCTAAAATGAAGAATGAAAAAATAAAGACACAATCATCTGAACAATTAAGACAAAGTATAAAAACCATTAAAGTAATAGTTGGGATGTTGATTGGGACTTCTGTTCTACTATTGCTTACGGTATTATATCTCTTCATATTCAAAAATGACAGTTCTGTACTTCCTCTTTTGATAGTCACTATTGGCTCAACAGTCATAGTTATCATTAATTTGAAACAAGCCAAACTTATGCAGGCGGAACTTGATTCTCGTAAAAACCAGTAACCCTGCCTATACATGATCAGCCATAAAGCATACAGCCTTACTGAAGCTACTAGAAAACTGGAAAGTTATTGCGCCTATCAAGAGCGTTGCCATAAAGAAGTTATAGAAAAACTAAAGGGCATGCGGATGATTCCCGAAGCAATAGATCAAATCACCACGCACCTTATACAAGAAAACTACCTAAACGAAGAACGCTTTGCCAAAAGCTTTGCTAGGGGAAAATTCATTATTAAAAAATGGGGTAAAAATCGCATTGTGAATGAACTGAAGCTACGTCAGATATCAAAATTCAATATTAAGAGTGCTTTGACCGAAATAAATGAAAAGGACTATCATAAGACCCTTGATGAACTTGCCAAAAAAAGGTTGACCCAAATCCATGAATCCAACATTCAAAAGAAAAAGAAGAAATTGGCTGATTATTTGCTCTATCGAGGTTGGGAAAGTAACTTGGTCTATGAAAAGTTAAAAGAATTGGTCTAGGCCAAGCAGTTATTTTTGAAATAACACATCATGTGTCCGCTTTATTGCTTTTTCATTCTTCCAATCAATCCAATCCTGGCCTCTAAGTTTGCGCATTAGATTATCAAAATGACGCATAAAAAGAATATTGTATACCGCTTTTCCAAAATTTTTGGGCTTTCTAGCTATGGCCCTTAAACTCAAAGAAAATCCTGGGGTCATATACTTCATATGATGCCAATATCCTTCCGGTATATATAGCACATTGCCATGCTCCAATTGTGCTATATATCCCTTGGCATTTTTTAATGCCGGCCATTTTTTCAAATCTGGTTTTGCAAAATCTATATCCTCCCTGGTAATTAAAGAATGTGGAATCTTATAAAGAAATTTGGTTTCTGATTGCGGAAAAAGAATACATTGTTTCTTTCCTTCAAAATGAAAATGGAAGATATTGGCCAAATCAATATCATAGTGCATAAACGTATGTGAATCAATGCCACCAAAAAATAACATGGGCAATCCTTTCATTAACCTTAGGCCGAAGTTAGGATATGTAAAGTCCTTTTGCAGCTGAGGGACTTCCTTTAAAACATTCCAAAGGAAAATACGATATTTTGTTGGTTCACTTTTTAGGAGATCAATATAATCCCGCATCTTCATTTTAGCATGGGGTTCATTAAAACCTTCATCATGTTTTACAGGTCTATCGTCATAGAGTGGGACGGTTTTTTCTCCTGCGATTTCCTTCATATAGTCCAAGTTCCACTTAGAATATGCAGGCCATTCTTCAACAAAGCGTTCTATCACCACAGGTTTTTGTAGTTTAAAGTACTTACTTATGAACTCTTTCTTTGAAAGTGTTTGTTCTCGAGGAATTTGTTCAAGGTTGAGCTCCAAAATTTCAATTATTTTGAAACAACTAAATTAATAAAAGGTTTTCAAATGGTTTTTGAAACCTTATTCCTTGGAAACTAAATTGGATTTTTGCTTGGCTTCTTCATTACGCTCAATGGTATGTCCAGGACGAGACCACTTTGGTTTTTCACCTAACGCCTCATATTCAGAATCTGAAGCTTCGACTGTTTTTGGTTGTGAGATTTTAGTAAAAGGTTTTTGTGGATTCAATCCCAAAAGTTTGAACATTTCCATGTCCTCGTTCACATCAGGATTTGGAGTAGTCAATAATTTATCACCTGCAAAAATAGAATTTGCTCCAGCAAAAAAGCACATGGCTTGTCCTTCCCTGCTCATTTCTGTGCGCCCGGCAGATAATCTAACCTGAGTCTCTGGCATTACAATTCTTGTGGTGGCAACCATACGAATCATTTCCCAGATAGATACGGGTTCTATATCTTCCATAGGTGTACCTTCTACAGCAACCAATGCATTTATTGGCACGGATTCTGGTTGTGGGCTAAGAGATGCCAATGCCACTAACATTCCAGCACGATCCTCCAATTGCTCTCCCATTCCAATGATACCTCCACTACAGACGGTCACATTGCTCTTTCTTACATTATCTATGGTCTCTAACCTATCCTCAAAAGCACGGGTAGAAATTACATCTTTATAATAATCCTCTGAAGTATCCAAGTTATGATTATAGGCATACAATCCTGCCTCTGCCAAACGTTTGGCTTGATTTTCAGTAATCATCCCCAATGTACAGCACACCTCCATATCCAATTTGTTAATGGTACGAACCATTTCTAAGACCTGATCAAATTCTGGACCATCTTTTACATTTCTCCATGCTGCACCCATGCACACCCTGGAACTCCCTGATTCCTTGGCCCGTAAAGCCTGAGCTTTTACATGTGAAACAGTCATCAGATCGTTTCCATCAATATCAGTGTGGTATCTGGCCGCTTGTGGGCAATACCCACAATCCTCAGGACAACCTCCTGTTTTTATAGAAAGTAATGTGGAAACCTGTACCGTATTGGGGTCATGATTTTTACGATGGATCGTAGCCGCATCATAAAGCAACTCCATTAATGGTTTGTTATATATATCTAGAATTTCTTCTTTGGTCCAATCGTGTCTAATTGTGCTCATACTGCATGGATATCTATTTCAAAAATACAGCATATTCAAGAATAAAGAACAAGGAAGTTCGGTTTTAAGTAACTAGTTAAATAATTATAGATTCGGTTCTTTTAAGAGTATGCTTACCGCATTCCCTCCGAAGCCTACGGCATTTACTATTACTCTTTGTATTCTATTGGGTACGGTATCGTAGATTATATAAGGGACTCTTATTACTTGTTGGCGTTGTAACATTAAAATTGCCAATTCAACACTTAACATCCCTGAGGCTCCAAAAGTATGTCCTACTTTCCATTTATTGGTAGTTAAAAAAGGTGGTTTGTTACAAAAAACTTTTTCTATCGCTTTAAATTCAGATAAATCACCCTTAACCGTCCCTGGAGAATGCATTACTATTGCATCTACCTCATCTGAATCCAGATCTCCCAAAGCCATCTTCATAGATTCTTGAAAGCATTTTGCATCGGTAGAAATAGAAACATTATGCTCTAAAGGCTCCGTTGCATACCCTATTCCTTCGACCAAAGCAATTGTATTACGGTTTTTTCCTTTTTCTAAACATGCCATTGCTGCACCTTCTCCCAAAACCATAGTATTTCGCTTTTTCCTCAAGTCCAAAGCTCTACATGGAAATTCCCCAGCATCTTTGGAATATATGTTTAAAGCTTGCATTTGAGCAATAGTAAAGGGTGTTAATGGAGCTTCACTACCTCCTATTAAAAATTTATTGGTCATGCCACTTTGAATCCAAGCTATTCCATTCAAAAGGGCATGCAAAGCGGTTGAGCAAGTAATGGAATGTGAAATATCTGGCCCTTTAGATTTTAAATCATGGGCAACCCAGGATGATATGTTGCCCAATGTTGTAGTTGGAGAAGATAAGGTTGAAGATTTTCCTTCTTTCAAAAATTCTTCATGATATTTTTCAAAAAGTGCAGTGGCTCCCCGGGATGAACCAATATTAATCCCAAAATTGATCGTGTTTTCCCAGCTCGCTTCTTGAACAACCTTTCTTGCCGTATAAATGGCAAAAAGAACGGAGTTGTCCAATTCCTTATATTTAGTATCTGACTGCCTAAGGTTTTCAATCTCGGAACTTACACTATTTGTTAGGGTTGATCCCCAAACATTTTGTTTGCCAATGGTTACTTCAGATAGGCAGTGATTATCGTCCAAATAGGAGTTCCATATTTCTTCCGAAGAATTCCCAAGTGAAGAAATAGAGGATATTGCTGTTATCGAAATTGGTTCTTTCAACATACTAATCCAATTACACCATTTCTATTGCAGACTTGATGGTATCGTAAATACACTCCATCTGTGTTTTTGTCGTGATAAATGGGGCCAGAATATAGATAGTGTTTCCCAAAGGACGAAGAAAAACCCCGTTATCCATAAAATGTTTAAAGAGCTTATCTCTTAGATTGCCGTAGCGTTCCATTTTTACATTCAAATCCAAAGCATAAATAACACCTAATTGACGCGTTGAGGCAACCTTCGGATGATTCTTAATCTCATCATCAAATTTTTTGTGCCATTGAACAATGTTTTGAATATTATCCTGAATCTCATCTGTCTTAAGTAATTCCAAAGCAGCTAGTGCTGCTGCACAGGCTAAGGGGTTTGCAGTATACGTATGTCCATGAAACAACCCTTTGGCAATGTCATCACTATAAAATGCGCTATACACATTTTCGGTACAGGTGGTAAGTCCCATAGGCACCAATCCTGCTGTTAAAGCCTTGGAAAGGCAAATAATATCTGGCTTGGTCTCCATATGATCAGAAGCGAAATATTTCCCTGTTTTTCCAAACCCTGTCATTACCTCATCTGCAATAGTAAGCACCTTGTGCTCTTTCAACAGTGTCAATATTTGGTTAAGTCCTTCTGCGTTATGCATTTTCATAGCTGCCGCTCCTTGTACCAGCGGCTCATAGATAAATCCCGCTATATTGCTTTTTTGCAATCGGACTTGCAAATGATTTACAATACTTTCAATATTTTCTGTGGTAGGCACTGGAATTCGTTCCACTTCAATAAAGAAATCCTTAAAAGGACCATTATAAACGGAAAGGCCAGAAACAGACATCGCACCAAAAGTATCGCCATGAAATCCTTCCTCAAATGCCAACAACACATTTCGTTTTTCACCTTTATTAAAATGGTATTGCAGGGCCATCTTAATTCCAATTTCAGTGGCGGTGGAACCGTTGTCAGAGAAGAAGAGCTTTTCTTGATTATCCGGAAGAACCTTAATCAATTCTTCAGATAGTTTTACCGCAGGTTCATGTGTAAAGCCGCTAAATACAACCTGATCTAATTGTTGCATCTGTGCTCCAACTTTTTCTAGTATATAAGGGTTGCAATGCCCATACATAGACGTGTACCAAGAAGAAATACCGTCTAGGTATTCCTTTCCACCTTCATCATATAGAATCGCTCCCTTTGCCTTAGAGATTGCCAACATTTCTGAATGAACCTTATGTTGGGTCAATGGATGCCAAAGGTGTTTTTTATCTCTATCCGATAATTTTTCCAATACTGTTGGATTAGTCAAACGCTTCAATTTATCTATCTTGCAAAGATGGCAATTAAAACACAAAAAATTTAATCCCTAAAGTGCTTAAAAACACCAATTCATTTCTTAGGCTCAACTACCAAAACTTAAATTGGAGAACAGTTTTTTTTATTCTTTTTTTAGTTGCCTTTTTTGTTCGATTCCCATTCTTTTTTAGAGACTATATTGATCGAGATGAAAGTACATTTATTATTATGGCGCAATCATGGATTAATGGCCATTTACCCTATACACAGCTTTGGGACCTTAAACCCCCCATTACATTTTTATTTTTTGCTATTGTTATTTCAGTGTTTGGGAAAAGTTTTATTGCGATTCGTTTAGCTGGAGTTGTTCTTGTTGCCGTAACTGCTCTGTTCACATACGGAATTGGAACCAAAATCACTTCTAAAAAAGTGAGCTTTTGGTGTGCAGTTTTTTGTGTTCTTTTTCAAAGTATGTTCGGTAGTCTTCAAGGGGTAATGTCTGAGCATATCTGCACTATGTTCTTTGTGATAGGAGTGTACATTTTACTTTCAAAACAGCAGCATGTTTGGTATTTTGTAGCAGGGATTCTTTTTGGACTTTCCGTAATGTCCAAATTGAATATGGCTTACCCTTTACTCGCACTGGGAATCTATTTTGTTTGGAAAGCAGTTAAAGAAGAGCAATTTTGGCATTGTTTCCAAAGGCTTTTTGTTATGGGTGTTGGATTTGCATTTCTTATTGCCTTAACACTCGTTCCATATTATTTACAAGGAGAGATTACTGTCTGGTGGCAATCCATTTTTGAAGCTCCTCTGGCCTATTCTGGTTCAAAACAGCATTCTGTGATTAAAACGCTTCCTTTCGTTTTTGTTATTCTTGGGCTTTTGTATGCTGGGTTTGCCTCAAAAGTAATTGACTTTAAATCTAAACCACTGCAACTTTTAACGGTAATTACTATTGGCATTTTGCTCTCGTTCATGCAAGCTGGAAAGGTAAATGGACATTATCTTATACAGTTGTATCCTTTTATTCTTATTGCGGCTGGCATAGCCATAAGCAAGCTTCCATTAATCAAGAAAAAGTACACTGTTATTATTGTTTTTCTTTTCGTACTTCTTCCCGTGGAAGCTTATGTAGAATATGTGAACATTATTTCCAACAAAATGGAAAAGGGCTCTTTTTATAATGGCGAAGGAATTGATGTTCCAAAATACATTGTTGAAAATGAAATAGAAACGAAGAACATCTTTTTTACGGAATATCATATCGGTTATTGGGTTTTAGACGAAACACCCCCCACAAAAGCGGCTACACACCCCAGTAGTATAACTAGAGACGAACTTTTTCCATTTATGAAAAACCCCAGGGAGACAGGAATTGAGGAACTACATTACATTTTGGAGGAAATACGCCCCAAAACAATAATAGCCAGAAAGGGGAAAAAGATTTTTGATAAAAAATTAGAGGATTTTAATTCCTATATCGATGATTATCTGGAAAAACACTACAAATTAATTAAAACCATAGATAGGGGTTTAATCTACCAAAGGTTATAATGACTCCAAGGCTGATTTAAATTGTAAAGCATACTTTTTAACAACTTCCTTGTCAAAAACTTCCTCCTCATTAATTCGCCCAAGAAAGGTAACATCGGTTTTCTTTAAAATGATACTTTCTGTTGTAGGGTACTTATTTCCGCTGAAAATGATTCCGATTTTCAGGTTTCTTTCTTGAAGTTTTTCTATGGTCAAAAGTGAATGGTTGATGCTCCCTAAATAATGTCTGGACACTACAATGACCTTATAGTCGGGCTTAATCAAATCAAAAACGGTATCAGAATCATTCAATGGCACCAACAACCCACCTGCTCCTTCAATAACCAAATGGTTTTCCGTATTGGGTTCTTTGATTTTATCAATCTCAATGGTAATTCCATCTATCTCAGCGGCAGCATGTGGGCTCATTGGGGTATTCAATGCACAGCTGTTCTTGTGGATTTTTGTCTTGTTGTTTGAAATCAGTTCTTCAACCTTATGACTATCGGAATATTCTAAATCTCCTGCTTGTACCGGTTTCCAATAATCCGCTTTAAGGGCTTCAACTACTATCGCTGATGCAATGGTCTTTCCAACATCAGTAGATATACCTGTAATAAAAACTTTCATTATAATGGTTTGGTAATAAAATTACATTGAGCGCACTTGTATTTTTTAGGCTCAAAAAAGGGAAAGAGTTTGTAAAATATACTGTTTCTAGAATAATATGTCTCAGATTTGGTTGCTTTACAATTGGGACAGACAACAGGATTCCCTTCGTTGTCTGTAGCATAGTTACGTATTGCATCATAAATAGCCTTAGCTCGTTCCTTATCGGTTGAATAAACCTGTAATTTCACCCCACCTATGGCGCCACTAATTAAAGGGTCTGAGTTAATAGTGTTCTCGTCTTTTAAAAAAACAGGAATGCCCTCCGCTTCTAGTCTTCCCTTAATGATTTGAACATCCGCAGGGAATTCAAAAGAGCCAAGTGTATGAAATTCTTGCACCATTATTTTATAAGATTTCTTATTATTGACAAAACTCGCGATATTTCTTCTTTTGTGTTGTACGAATGCAAACAAAATCGCAATCGTTCTTGTCCAATTTTTACTGTAGGAGAGAGAATTGGTTTTACATCAAAGCCTTCAGTTTGCAAATATTTTGATACTTGCTTTACTTTTTCATTTCCTGGTAATACCAAGCAATGGATTGCCGAGTCACTCTCAATAAACCTAGCCTCCATGCTTAAAAGTTGAACCTGTTCTTTAAAGTACTTGATATTTTCCTTTAGTCTTGAACCTTCTTCCTTACCATAAGACTCCAAATACCGATATGCGGACAAAACAGAAGCCACTGCATGTGGTGCAAGTGCTGTAGTATAAATTAAGCTTCGTGCGAAATTGACCAAATAGGCCTTTAAATCATTGCTCCCCAAAACAGCTGCTCCGTGGTTTCCCAGAGCCTTCCCAAACGTGATGATTCTGGCAAAAACGTTTTCTTCCAATCCCAATTGGCTGACCAAATCCTTTCCATTTCCATAAATTCCTGTTGCATGGGCTTCATCCACTATCAAATAGCAATCTTTTTTGGTGCAAAAATCTGTCAGTGCTTCTAAATCCGGGGAATCCCCGTCCATGGAAAAAACAGATTCGGTGACAACGTAAATTTCTGAATCGTTCCTATTTTGAATACGTTCAATATGAACACGAAGGTCATCAATATTGTTATGTTTGAATTTATAACTCTTCGCATTGCTCATTTTAATTCCATCCCTAATACTGGCATGTACCAATTCATCATACAGAATGGTATCTCCACGTTGCGGAACTGAGGAAAAGAATCCAATATTGGCATCATATCCAGAGTTAAATACCAAAGCTGATTCTGAGTTATGATACCCTGCCAAAAAGTCTTCAAGCTGCTTGTACAAGCTATGATTCCCGGTAAGCAATCGAGACCCCGTAGCGCCGTTCTCCTGAAGATTACTTTCTTTAAGCTTAGCGGTAGTAGCATCAAGAATAGCCTTTTTGCTTGAAAAGCCTAAATAATCATTTGAAGAAAAATCAATTAACCCACCACTTGTCTGTAAGCTACGCATTGAGCCATCCTTCAACCTTTCAGATAGTTTTGACTGTAGCTTTTTTGGCAGTTTCTCCATAGCGCAAATTTAGCATTTACTATTTTTAAATAGTATTTTTAGTCACTTACTAACTTATAAGAAAATGAAGACCTTTTTTTCTTTTTTTGCGCTACTTTCAGTTCTGGTCGTAGTGGCTCAAACCAATACGTACGAAATTTCATTTGAGAATGCCGTTCACCATGAAGCATCTATCAATGCGACATTTTCAGATTTGGATATGGATACCGTTTCGTTACGAATGAGCAGGACTTCCCCTGGAAGATACGCCCTCCACGAATTTGCAAAAAATGTATACGGCTTTAAAGCTACAGACAGTAAGGGCAATTTATTAAAAGTATACAGGCCTGACCCTTACGAATGGAAGGTTACGGGACATGATGGCACCATAAATATAGAATACATTTTATTCGCCAACCGTGGGGACGGTACCTATTCTCAAATTGATGAGACTCATGCGCATCTGAACATTCCTGCAACGTTTATGTATGTTCCAGAACTTAACAAACGTAAGATTGAAGTGACTTTTAATGTTAGGAAAGACCTTAATTGGAAAATTGCCACTCAGTTGCCCTTAGTATCCGGTACTACTTATATGGCACCAAATCTATATTATTTTATGGATAGTCCTACCGAGCTAAGTAATTTTACCCTTAAATCTTTTGAGTTGGATTCAAAAACAATTCAACTGGCTTTGCACCATAATGGTACAGAAGCTGAGGCTGACATCTATTTTGAAAAAGTAAAGAAAATAGTTTTGGCTGAAAAAGAAGTGTATGGTGAACTACCAAATTTTGACTATGGCACCTATACCTTTTTAGCATGCTATATCCCTAATGCTTCCGGCGATGGTATGGAGCATAGAAACTCTACAATATTGACAAGTACCCGTAGTTTGGCAAATGGTGGAATGGAACGTAATATTGGAACGATATCCCATGAATTTTTTCATGCATGGAATGTTGAACGCATACGTCCTAAAACTTTGGAACCTTTTGATTTTGAAGCTGCGAACATGAGTGGTGAACTTTGGTTTGCAGAAGGTTTTACAAGCTACTATACCAATCTAATCTTATGTAGGGCTGGGTTAATCTCTTCAAAAGAATATGTTGAGGGTATAGCGGGAACCTTCAATTATGTGTGGAATTCTCCGGCACGACAGTTTTTCAACCCTATTGAAATGAGCTATCAAGCTCCTTTTGTAGATGCTGCTACTTCAGTCGATCCTGTGAATCGGGAAAACACATTCATATCCTATTATTCATACGGCAGTGTTTTGGGGTTGGCTTTGGATTTATCCCTCCGGCAAAAAGATCTGAATCTAGATGATTTTATGAAGTTGGTTTGGCAACAATATGGACAAAAAGAAGTCCCATATACCATTGACAATTTGCATACGGTGTTAAACCAATATGCGGGTAAACCTTTTGGAGATGGCTTTTTCAATAAGTACATGTACCAAAGTGGAATGCCGGATTATACCACACTTTTCGAATCTGTTGGTGTAATACTGCAACAAAGTAAAGACAGGCCATATTTTGGTTCCTCTGTTTCTATGAGCGAAGACGGTAAAGAAGGGCGTATCAGAAGAAACCCAAAAATTGGAAGTCCTGCTTACAAAGCTAAACTGGCCAAAAGAGATGTAATTATGAACATCAATAACATTCCCTTTTCTGAAGGGCAACAGTTTGATGATTATCTTAACCAATTTAGTATAGGTGATTCCTTGGAGGTTAACTTTTCACGCTTTGGAAATACGAAGGCCACTATTTTGATTCTGGAACCTAATCCTAGCTATTCAATCCGTTTACTAGAAGATACAGAGCAAAAACCTTCCGCAGAAATGTTGCAAAAACGAAAAGAGTGGCTTAAAACAGAATAGATGATTGTCTATGAACAGACTTCAACGCTTGCGCAGCTTGAGGAAATTCTTTTACTCCAACAACTAAATCTACCTAAAAACCTCACTGCTAAAGAAAAAGAGCATGAAGGTTTTTTAACTGTAGAACATTCTTTAGCATTTTTAAAAGAAATGCATGATGAATGTCCTCATATTATTGCCATAGATCAACGAAAGGTTGTTGGTTATGCGCTAAGCATGCATCCCAGGTTTGCCAATTCCATTGAAGTTTTAAAACCCATGTTCTATGAAATCAACAAGGTGGTACAAAACAACTGTAACTATATGGTTATGGGTCAAATTTGTGTTTCAAAAGAATATAGGGGCAAAGGTGTATCTAGGGGGTTATATAAAGCCATGAAAGAAAAACTTCCAAAGGGTTTTGACACCATAATAACCGAAGTCGATGCTAAAAATCAACGTTCTTTACATGCACATGAGGCTGTTGGCTTTACTGAACTAAAAAGATACAGTTCTGAAGGGAAAGAGTGGTCCCTTATTATTTTGACATAAAAAAGCCGCTCAAATGAGCGGCTTTTTTATTCTTTATATTCTGTTGTGAAGCTTAATCCGCTAAGACGATTACTTTGTTGTCTTTCATCTCAATTGTTCCACTGGAAATGGAAAGAACAGTCTCTCCATTTGGACCTTTGGAAAATTTGTTTTGAAAATCTTCATCAATGGTAATATCCCCCTGAACCTTAACATCTCCTTCTTGAAGCAAGGAAACGATAGGTGCGTGATTCTGCAACATTTGAAATTCGCCATTTATACCTGGTACAGTAACCGAGGTTACTTCACCTGCAAATAAAGTGGCTTCTGGTGATACAATTTCTAAATACATATCTTAAGCTTCAGCCAACATTTTTTCTCCAGCTTCTATAGCATCTTGGATACTTCCCTTTAGGTTAAAGGCAGATTCTGGCAAGTGATCTAATTCACCATCCATAATCATGTTAAACCCTTTGATAGTATCCTTAATATCCACCAATACCCCAGGGATACCGGTAAATTGCTCGGCAACATGGAAAGGTTGAGATAAGAAACGTTGCACCCTTCTTGCTCTACCAACTGCCAGTTTATCTTCTTCTGAAAGTTCTTCCATACCAAGGATGGCAATAATATCTTGAAGCTCTTTATAACGCTGTAACAACTCTTTTACGTTTTGCGCGCATTCGTAATGCTCTTTTCCTAAAACTTCAGCAGTCAAAATTCTTGAAGTAGAATCCAATGGATCCACCGCAGGATAAATACCTAGCTCAGCAATTTTACGAGAAAGTACCGTAGTAGCATCCAAGTGAGCAAAGGTTGTAGCAGGAGCAGGATCCGTTAAATCATCCGCAGGTACGTAAACCGCTTGTACAGATGTAATGGAACCTCTTTTTGTTGATGTAATTCTTTCTTGCATGGCACCCATCTCTGTGGCCAAAGTTGGTTGGTAACCTACTGCAGAAGGCATCCTTCCAAGAAGGGCAGATACTTCTGACCCCGCTTGTGTAAAACGGAAGATATTATCCACAAAGAAAAGTACATCTTTTCCTTGACCGTCTCCGGCGCCATCACGGAAATACTCAGCAATTGTCAATCCTGATAAAGCAACACGAGCACGTGCTCCAGGAGGCTCATTCATCTGTCCAAAAACGAAAGTCGCTTTAGACTCTTTCATTGCTTTTTTATCTACTTTGGATAAATCCCATCCACCTTCTTCCATAGAGTGCAAGAAATCATCTCCGTATTTAATAATACCAGATTCCAACATCTCACGAAGCAAATCGTTTCCTTCTCTTGTTCTTTCCCCAACACCTGCGAATACGGATAAACCACCGTGTCCTTT
Source organism: Allomuricauda sp. R78024 (assembly GCF_044596045.1). Lineage (NCBI taxonomy): Bacteria > Pseudomonadati > Bacteroidota > Flavobacteriia > Flavobacteriales > Flavobacteriaceae > Allomuricauda > Allomuricauda sp. R78024. The sequence goes on along the minus strand of NZ_CP138995.1, from coordinate 972,519 downwards.
TGCAATGTTGTTAATCAATTCCTGAATCAATACAGTTTTACCAACGCCAGCACCACCAAATAATCCAATTTTACCACCCTTTGCATAAGGCTCGATCAAATCGATTACTTTGATCCCTGTAAAAAGTACCTCGGTAGAAGTGGAAAGGTCTTCAAATTTTGGAGCTTCTCTGTGAATTGGAAGTCCATTGTCACCACTTTTCGGTAAGTTCTCCATTCCATCAATCGCGTCTCCAATCACATTGAAAAGACGTCCATAAACATCTTCGCCAATAGGCATTTGAATTGCACTTCCCGTAGCATGGACATCAACTCCTCTGCTTAAACCATCCGTTGAATCCATAGAAATGGTACGAACCGTATTTTCACCAACATGGGATTGAACCTCCAGTACTAACTTGGAACCATCAGCTTTGTTGATTTCAAGAGAATCATAAATCTTTGGGATTTCTGTTCCCGACTCAAACTCAACGTCAATGACCGGGCCTATAATTTGTGCAACCTTACCTGTAACTTTAGACATTACTGTGTTTATTTTTAATTGAATACGAAAGAAAAAACAGCTTTTTTTCCGGCTGCAAAGATATACTTTTCCATTTTTAAAGTGAAACTTCTAAACCCTTTTTTTAGCAACAAAAAAGGCACTGATTTTGTCAGTGCCTTTGAATGTATTTTAAAGTCGTATGCTATGGGTTAATTGTCCAAGACACATAGTAGATTGAACCTATGTTACCAGTACCAACAGCTTGAAAATATTCATCTCCAAGAAGGTTTGAACCACCAGCTTTAAAAATTGATTTTATACTTGGAACTGAATAATTAATTTGAGCATCCAACACAGTATATGCAGGAACGTCTCCATCTGCGAAGGTGGCCTCCCAGAAGAAGCTATCACTCCATCTATAGTTTACATTAAATCCAAAGTTTTCAAAAAGTGCAGTGTTTCCAAAAGAAGCTTTCACTTTATGCTTTGGAGTATTGAAATTGGTTTCAAAATCAGGGAACCTTGCTTTATCAAAATCAAATTCTGCATAGGTATAATTAACACCTAAATCAAAATTGCCCATCACCTTGGTGTCTACTCCAATAGTACCTCCCCAAGAATCAATATCAACTTCTGCATTGGTATAGGTTTGATATGGCTGTCTATCTCCATTTTGCAAAGCAAGCAATGAAAGTCCACCATCTCCTGCAGTTCCATAAAACGGAACCAATACAGTTACGTTGGAGATAAAATCTTTGTACCTATTATAGTATCCACTTAAATCTACCGTGAATCTTCCTATTTGCCCTCTATATCCTGCCTCAAAAGCTGTAATCTCTTCTGGTTTGATTATGGAAGTATTTGCAACTTCAGGCGCTCCTGCTAGTACTGAATTTAATGAGTATGCATTTTCATATGCAGCACGTCCCACAATGTCCACAGTGGATTGCCCGATCAAATCTTGACCACTTTGAGTTACATCAAATGTTCTGACATCTCTATCCAAATTTGAAGGAGCCGAACCAACTAAAATAGCAGAGCCAGCATTTAAACCAATAAACAAGTCTTGCGTTGTAGGGTTTCTAAATCCTTGCTGAGCTGAAATTCTAATGTTATGATTTCTCTTCCCCCCGGCAGTATAGGATAAACCAAGCCTTGGGGACAAAAAGCCATCAAAGAATTCGTTCTTGTCATAACGAGCAGAGCCTGTGAACTTAATTCGATCATCCATGAACTTCTTTTGCAATTGAACATAGGCACCATACTCATTATATTTAATTGGCCCATCGAGATCGGTGAATATTGTTCCCCCAGAGTTTAATTCATATTCCCTAAAAGAACCTCCTATTTGAATATCTGCCCAGTCGTCTATAAGATGTGCTATGTTATAATTACCATTTACATGACGGAATTTAGTATTATCTATAAATTTTGCTCCTGTTGTCAAATCTCCATCACTAATAACAGAATTTAATGCACTTTGGAATTCAGGTGTGCCAGGAACAAGTCTTCCCGTATCTGCTGCTTGTCTAGCCGCTGCATGCGCTTGAACAGATGACTGCTCTCTAGTAAGACCTCCCTGCTGAATACCCCCTAAGAAAGCTGGTATATAAGCTCCGGCATATTCTGTAAACCACTGTGTATTGGACTTCCATCTGTTATTCACGTTAATTGCCGCAAAACGGGTATCATATGAATCTCCGGAGTTCTCTGTAGTAATATATCCTCTTAAGAAGAAATTCTTGTTTCTGAACTCAATTTTATGTTGTTGTAGGATAAAGTTTTTTACCGAGTACCTATTAGCTCCTTGATAAATAGTGTTTCCTCTACCCACTCTTCCATTGTAGATAATTTCAAAATCATCTGCAAAAGGTCTATAGAAAACAGAAAAGTCAGATTTAACACTTTCCGCATCATAATCCACCAATTGATTTTCTGCATAGCCAGTTCTAGAAACATTAGCTGTACCAACTGTGCCAGTTGGGAATCCAGCAGCAGCATCAAAATTTAAAAGCGTGGTTACTTCATCACCATAAATATTAAGCCCATTGTAATTAGGGTCTGTTCTATCAGCTCCTAAATTAGCTAAATCCGTAGTATTTACCGCATGCCAGTCCTCACCCTTTAGAAAGGACAAATTTGCTTTAACTGCTACCTTATCACTAAATGCATGAGCCACTCTAATACCAAAATCATAGTAGTTATTATCTCCTGCGGCATCTTGCGATGTCAATCCTGTTTTTCCATAGGCACTGATTCCTTGAAAATCAAAAGGACTCTTACTTTGCATGAACAAAATACCGTTGAAGGCGCCTGCTCCATATAATGCAGAAGAAGCTCCCGGAAGAATCTCAACACTCTGCACTTCAAGTTCGGACATACCAACCAAGTTTCCTAAAACAAAGTTTAGACCTGGAGCGGAGTTGTCCATACCATCTACAAGCTGTAAAAACCTATTGTTGGAAAACGCTGCAAAACCTCTTGTATTTATGGATTGGAAGGTTAAACTGTTTGTATTGATATCTACACCTTTTAAATTTTGTAAACCACCATAAAAGGATTCAGCGGTTGTATTCTTGATTTCCTTCAATCCAAATCTTTCAACTGAAACGGGAGATTCAAAAATTCTTTCCGGAGTTCTGGAAGCCGAGATTACAATTTCGTCCAAAAGCGTAGATGCCTCACTCAATGTTACAGAAAGTGTCTGATTATTGGAAGTGACTTGCATTATTAAATTAGAAAATCCTATACTGGTGAAACGAAGTGAAAACGGAGGTTGTTCTGATGTATTAAAAGTGAAATTCCCATCAAAATCGGTAGTGGTTCCTTCTGCCTTTCCTACCAAGACTACATTGGCTCCCGGGATAGGCTCATTGTTTTCATCAACTACTTTTCCCTGTACTGTTGTCTGCGCATAAGAGATAACACCAAACAGCATGAGGGAAATGATTATTAGTCTTCTCATTAGCTTTGAATTAGAGTTAATTTTGATTTAAGTATATGTTAAGTATTGGATGCGGAAGATACATTTTTTTTCATTTGATTTCTACAAAATTGAAAAAAATTATGCATGCATAATACTTTTTTGCCATAAAAACTATGGTTTAGCTGCATTTTTAACAAAAAAAAGCACTGTTATCAGTGCTTTTATTGATTTTTTGTCATTTTGGAAAGTTACTCAACAGTAACCGATTTAGCCAGGTTTCTGGGTTGATCCACATTACAACCTCTCATGACAGCAATATGATAAGACAGCAACTGTAGTGGTATTGTTGTAAGCAGTGGTGTAAGACTTTCTGAAGTCTCTGGCACCTCGATTACATGATCCGCCAATTCTTTAACCGATTTGTCTCCTTCTGTAACTATGGCTATAATCTTACCGCTCCTCGATTTGATCTCTTGAATATTGCTTACTACTTTTTCGTAATGTCCTTTTTTAGTAGCAATAACAATTACGGGCATTTGTTCATCTATCAATGCAATTGGACCATGTTTCATTTCTGCTGCAGGATACCCTTCTGCATGAATATAACTAATTTCCTTTAGCTTAAGTGCTCCTTCCAAGGCCACTGGGAAATTATATCCTCTCCCCAGATAAAGACAATTAGTAGAGTCCTTATATATCTCTGCTATCTGTTCTACAATTTCGTTAGATTGTAATGTCCTTTCCACCTTAGCGGGAATACTTTCCAGCTCTGTTAAAAATTCATGGTATTTAGACTCAGAAAAGATGCCTTTTTCATTTGCCAATTTTAGTGCAATTAGCGTAAGAACTGTAATTTGTGTAGTAAAAGCTTTGGTAGATGCCACTCCAATTTCCGGACCTGCATGGGTATATGCCCCAGCATGTGTTTCCCTTGCTATAGAGGATCCCACTACGTTACAAACTCCAAAAACAAAGGCTCCTTTTTCTTTTGCCAATTTTATAGCAGCCAAAGTATCTGCAGTCTCCCCTGACTGGGATATTGCAATTAAAATGTCGTTTTCTGTTATGACAGGATTCCTGTATCGAAACTCAGAGGCGTATTCAACTTCAACAGGAATTCTTGCCAAGTCTTCAAAAATATATTCTGCAACCAATCCAGCATGCCATGAAGTACCACAAGCAACAATTATGATTCTATTTGCGTTCAGAAATTTTTCTAGATTTTGGTCAATACCGGCCATTTTAACGATGCCTTGATCTGCTAAAAGTCTTCCTCTATACGTATCTAAAATTGCTCTTGGTTGCTCATAAATTTCCTTAAGCATAAAATGATCATAGCCACCTTTTTCGATCTCTTCAAGATTCATTTGAAGTTCAAGAATATTTGGATAGGCAATTGCATCATCTTTAATTTTACGCAATTTAATTTCTTTTCCAATACGGATTATGGCCATTTCTTCATCCTCCAAATACACAGCATTGTTAGTGAATTCTATAAATGGAGAAGCATCCGAAGCAATAAAATATTCATTCTCACCAATTCCTATAGCCAATGGACTACCTAATTTGGCAACTACTATCTCGTCTGGTTTATTTTTATCAAAAACAGCAATTGCATAGGCCCCAACTACTTGATTGAGCGCTATCTGAACTGCTTTTCCAAGTTTGACTCCTTCTTTTTTCTTGATTTCCTCAATAAGGTTTACCAAAACCTCAGTGTCCGTGTCAGATTCAAAAGAATACCCACGGGCTATGAGCGCTTTTTTTATGGACTCATAATTCTCTATGATTCCATTATGAATGATAACCAAATCACCAGAACTTGAATAGTGTGGGTGGGAGTTTATATCATTAGGTACACCATGTGTCGCCCATCTAGTATGTCCAAGACCTAATTTCCCGCTTGTGGAAATAGTAGCTTCAGATTTTTTCCTAAGGTCATCTACTTTCCCTTTTGTTTTGGAGAGATGTGTGTCCTCGCCATCATACAAAACAATCCCCGCACTATCGTAACCACGATATTCCAGTCGTTGTAAGCCTTTCATTATGATGGGATAAGCATCCCTATGACCTATATATCCTACAATTCCACACATAAAAACGTCTTAAAAAATTAAGTTTAAAAGCACAAAGTTAAAATCTATGGGGGAAAGTTAGCAATTCTATATGCTGTACGACCAAAAAACTCTGTAAAAGGTATTTCTAATTGGCCTCAGTATAAAGAATTTCGAGTTTCAATCTTTTATCCATATTTGAGTCCTCTACTTGACCACCAAAAAGAACTGTTCCTAGTGGATTTACGGTAGACATAATTGGCATGTTTACTACTCCTTCTGCTCCCATTGCTTCCGTTACGGTAACTATATTTATATTGGAGGTTGTGGTTAAAGCCAATTTGGCGTTAGTAGAATCTCTAATTATAATATTGTTGATATGGTCTGTTATTCTTACCGTATATTTTACTCCTTTATCATTCTCCTTTTCAAGTATCCCATCATAACCCAAATAGGTGCGTAAAGACTCATTGGCACGATCATCGGTTGTTCGATTTTCATTAAAAGGATTGTAAATAGGTTGACTTGTCTCCTCATTGTAGAGATATAATCTAACGGGTTCGTCTGCATCTATTCCAGAAAAGGCCTCCTCATCAACATAAAAAACTAAATTAGCTTCATTAATAATCCAATTGTTAGCCTTTATCTCATCTATAAAGTTTTGCCCTCGCACTTGACTATCCTCGTCCTCTCCAAAAAGTCTTATCTCAGTAATTGTTCCAGGCCCACCTTTAACATATATTCTTGAAGCATTTTCGCCATTATCCAAAGCAGCGGATATTTCTCCTGGAAAGACAGCATCAGTTAATGTATTCACAGCATTCCCTATAAGGCCTCCAGTATTAGTACCCACAAGAAGGTTTAGAACAAAATCCCGTTCCACAGTTTCTACCTCCTCCTCTGTAGTGTTATAATCCTGAAAATTATAGGTAATGGTGATATTAGCCTGTCTCAAATCAAGCAGAAACATCAATTCTTCCATATCTGCTCCTGAAATGTTAATTCCCCTGAAATAGTCATTAAAATTTGCTTGACTCAGTAATTCTGATTGCCCTTCTTTATCCAAAATTTCCTGAAAAAATGCAGTATTCAATGGAATTCGAAGCCCAGGCGGTATTCTATCTCCAACTTGTTTGGTCTCATCAACATCTGTATCTGGATCATCTACTTTTGCCACAGGGATTATGGTTTCTTGATTACTAAAATCAAGTGCGCCATCCATATCTGAATCAAAAAACACATCGGACACAAAACCCGAAAAGTCTTGATTTGAAAAATATTCTTGTGCTTCTTCAAAATTTGTATTGGGGTCCAAATTCCTAAGAAAGAATGTAGACCGAGAAACTCTTAAATTAACAGACCCTTCGATTACAGGATCCATTAGATCAGTAGGGGTCTGCAAACCATAAATACTGTCCAAATCAAATCTTCTTGGAAAAGTGTTGGACAAAAAATCATCTCCAGTGCCATCTTCAGAGTCATCTAAAGGGTTTGATCCAATAATACGCTCATCATTATCTGTTACTCCATCTCCATCCGTATCCGAACTTGGATCAGCGGGATCAGCATCAAATTGATCATCAACCCCGTCCCCATCAGCATCTCTGAATGCAGATGCCGCCTGTTGAAACGGCAAAAACAAGAATACTTCTGTAACCGTCTCATTTTCTGGAATTGTGCTATCAATATTGTCCGTGTCAGCACCATCTTCAGTAGCCTGAGATGAATCTCCAAATGTAGGATTTACCGCCGATAAAGTAACTTGGGATACAATGCTTGCATTCCTTTTTCCATAAACCGGATCATTATAAGTCCCTAGTTGATATAATGGCAAACGATTGGTCTGTACTGCTGTTATCCCTTTATTAAAAGCAAAAACATCAAATACCTCTCTACCCGTTGTAAATGGTTCTCCCGCTACTACTCCTTCCCCAATAGTACCCAACTGTTCTTCTTCACAAGAAGTTGCTATTACAAACAAGGCCCCAACCAAAGCTGAAACTTTAATAATCCTAGAAAATTTCATGCAATTTATTTTAAAACTTCTGCTTTATAGAAATTTGTGTACGCGTCCTCCGCCTCTTGAAGCGAAACGTAGGGCAGTACAGGTTTGGAAAGATTTGCAATGTGATTCTTCAGTTCATCCGAAATCTCTTCCGAGGCTAAAATAATCGCATCAGAATAATCTACTGCTACTTTTAACAAATTATTATAGTCAGGCGCGGAGAGTGAAGAAATATTTTCCTCCGGAATGCCATCAAAAGCAATTTTGTTCATCATTTCATTATCCAATTCGCCTTCATAACCTTTACCGTAAACGGAGGTCACAATTTTGCTGTCTGCAAACAAAGGTTCATCAGCATAATATTTCCGAAGGTATAGTGGAAGTAATGAAGCCATCCATCCATGGACATGAATGATATCTGGTGACCAATTTAGTTTTTTGACTGTCTCAACAACTCCTTTTGCAAAGAAAATTGCGCGCTCATCGTTGTCCGAAAACAAATTTCCCTCAGCGTCTTCAAAAGTTGCTTTTCTTTTAAAATATTCTTCGTTATCAATAAAATAAACTTGGATTCGTTCTTTAGGAATAGATGCCACCTTAATTATTAGGGGCATATCCATATCATTGATAACCAAATTCATTCCCGACAAACGAATTACTTCATGTAATTGATGTCTTCTTTCATTAATATTGCCATATCTTGGCATGAAAATTCGTATCTGTCCTCCATTACTGTTCACCATTCTTGGCGCTTCGTAAGACATTAAGGAAACTGGATTCTCTGGGAGGTAAGGCACTAATTCAGAAGATACAAACAATATCTTTTTACCATTCATAAACACTTTCTTTTTCTTATCTGAAAAACGTAGCTGCAAAAATACAAAAATTATGCCGATTAGCAGTATTTATAGTATTTTTGCACGCTTTTGAACCGCTACATGCACATATTTGAACAAAAAAAGGAACTTGATTCCTTCTTGCAAGAAGAAAGAAACAAAAACCATGCTATTGGTTTGGTTCCCACCATGGGAGCTTTGCACCAGGGTCATATCTCTTTGGTAAAAACTGCACTTTCAGAAAATGATTTGGTAGTTGTAAGTATTTTTGTGAACCCCACACAATTTGATAAAAAAGATGATTTGGAGAAATATCCAAAAAATCTAGAGCAAGATTTTAATCTATTAAAGAGCGTTTCAAAGCATATTGTTGTTTTTACCCCCTCTACTGATGAAATCTATGGCAACAGTATAAAATCACAGGCCTACCAATTTGATGGATTGGACAAGGTAATGGAAGGCGAGTTTAGAGAAGGACATTTTGATGGTGTTGGAACCATTGTAGAATTGTTCCTTAAAACCGTTTCCCCAGACAGGGCCTATTTTGGGGAAAAAGATTTTCAGCAATTACAGATTATTAGAAAAATGGTGGAGTCCAAGAAACTGCCATATCATATTATCGGTTGCCCTATAGAGCGAGAATCCAATGGATTGGCCATGAGTTCCCGCAATGAGCGTTTGTCAAAAAAAACAAGAGAAGAAGCAAGTTTTGTCTACAATACCCTACTAACTGCCAAGACAAAATTTGGCACGGAAAGTGCTTATCATATTAGGGAGTGGGTTAAATCCCAGTTTGAGCAAAATACCTTTTTGAAATTAGAGTATTTTGAAATTGCAGATGAAGACACACTTACTCCAATGCTTAAAAAGCAGGCAGATAGAAAATACAGAGCGTTTATAGCCGTTTACGCAAATGACGTTCGCTTAATAGACAATCTAAGATTGAATTAATTAATTTTGCGCCATGCAAGTACAAGTTGTAAAATCTAAAATTCACAGGGTAAAAGTTACCGGAGCAGACCTTAATTATATAGGCAGTATAACCATTGATGAAGATGTAATGGATGCAGCAAACATTGTTAGGGGGGAAAAAGTTCAAATTGTGAACAACAATAATGGCGAACGATTAGAAACCTATGCCATTCCTGGCCCAAGAGGATCTGGTGAACTTACGCTGAATGGAGCCGCCGCCCGCAAAGTTGCAGTGGGTGATGTATTAATACTTATAACCTATGCATGGATGGACATTGAGGAAGCAAAAGCCTTTAATCCAGCATTGGTTTTCCCTAATGAAGAGACCAACCTTTTGAACTAATTTTGAACAGTTCTCTCAAAAAGATTCTAAAAATAGCAATTCCCATCCTTATTGGAGCAGGGCTTGTTTTTTACTCCTTTTCTTCAACTTCACCAGAGGACCGGGAAAAGATTCTTGAATCCATCCAAAACGCAGACTTGGTATGGGTCTTTTTATCCATATTTATTGGCATTCTAAGCCATATCTCTAGAGCCATTCGATGGAACTACCTTTTAGCCCCTTTAGGCCACAAACCAAAGCTTATTAATAACGTTCTTATTATCTTGATAAGCTATTTCGCTAATACACTAGTACTTAGGTCTGGTGAATTTTTAAGGGCAACTGCATTAAATACTTACGAAAGCGTACCTTTTGAAAAAGGCTTTGGCACCATTGTTACAGAACGAATTATTGATGTGATAATGCTTTTGTTGGTTATAGCCGCGGCGCTTCTTTTTCAAACCGATGTCATCTTGGGGATTCTTCAGGAAAATGGAATAGGACTGGTAGGCTCCCTATTGCTTTTGTTGGTTGGAGTCCTTGGCCTATATATTGCCATACGAATAATTAAAAAGTCAACTTCCAATTTTGCCATTAAGATCAAAACATTTCTAAACGGGCTTTTAGATGGTGTGCTTAGTATTTTTAAAATGAAGAATAAAGCCGCCTTTATTTTTCACACCTTCTTTATTTGGGCCTGTTATATTGGTATGTTTTGGGTCATCAAATTTACCGTGCCTGAAACCACCGAACTCCCATTGGGTGCATTTCTTGTAGCTTTTGTGGCAGGTGCTTTTGCCATGGCTGCCACAAACGGCGGATTGGGACTTTTCCCAATAGTGGTTACTGCAGCACTATCCGTTTACGGAGTAAGTAAAACCTCTGGAGATGCTTATGGTTGGATCATGTGGACGGCCCAAACGCTAATGGTGGTTGTTTTTGGCACAATATCCTTTATTGTCTTACCGTTATTGAATAGAAATCGGTAAACCCCTACCACATTAAAACTTGACCAAATGAAAAGATGTCTATTTCTCCTAATAGGCCTACTATGTTTTAATCTTGGCGCACAGATAAAAAAAGAGATTTTTGAATCATTCAAGCTTCAGGAAAGAAGAGGGGTATCCTATTATTTTCCTGAAGATTATTCTGATGAGAAAAAATACCCACTAATCGTTGTACTGGATGCGGAGTATCTTTTTGATATTGTTGTGGCCAATGCAAAATTTTATAGCAGGCATCATAGAATGCCACAAGCTATTATTGTAGGAATTGATCAAGCGGAAAATGACCTTAGATGGGAAGATTGTGATTTTGAACAAACCACAGGTTTGCCCACAGAGAAAGGAACTCAATTTTATGAATTCCTTGGCACAGAACTAATTCCCTACCTAGAAACTAATTATAGCATTGCTCCCTTTAAAATGTTTGCTGGTTACGATATAACCGCAAATTTTGGCAACTATTTCCTTTTTAAGGATAAATCACTTTTTAACTCTTACCTGTCTATTTCACCCGTATTGGCCACAGAAATGGAAAGTCGAGTTCCCTCTCGTCTGTCAGATTTAAACCAAGAGATTTTCTACAATATTATTTTAGAAAAAGAAAAAACAGAAGATAGACAGCGAATACTTCAAATGAACAATGCAATCAAATCAATAGATAAGGAAACGCTTCACTATTTTTTTGATGAATATAATGATGCCGACCATGTCTCCATTGCCGCCTATGGCATAAGCAAAGCTTTTGACAATGTCTTTAAAATATTCAGACCTATAAGCCCTAAGGAATATAAAACTGAAATTCTAGCTTCTAATGAACCTGTTTTCAAATATCTGGAAGACAGATATAATATGATAGAAAATCTCCTGGGTTTCAAAAAGCCTGTAGAACTAAATGACATTATGGCCATCTATGCTGCCTGCCTTAAAAAAGAAGATATTGAATCATTAAAGCCTTTGGCTGAACTCTGTAAGAAACAATTTCCAGACACCATGCTCGGATTCTATTTTGAGGGTGAATACTATGAGGAATTGGGAGAACCCAAAAAAGCATTCAAAACATTTGAAAAGGCATTTCAAATGGAAGAAATTGACTTTTTGACCAAGGATATGGCACTTGAAAAAATAGATGCGTTAAAAGCCGACTTTGGTTACTAAATCGCTGAATTTTTAGCACAAGGGGTTTTACAAACAATCCATCAAAATCAATATCTTTAGCCAAAACCAAAAAGGTTAATGGCTAAAATCAAAACAGCTTTCTTTTGTCAAAATTGTGGTGCTCAGCATGCTAAATGGGCTGGACAATGTTCTTCTTGCAAACAATGGAACACCATTGTGGAAGAAGTGGTTCAAAAAGAAGAGAAAAAGAGCTGGAAAAGTAACTCCAATTCAGTAAAGAAAGCTTCAACACCTTTACGCGTTTCTGAAATAACCAACGAAAAGGAAATTAGATTAGATACTCAAGACCAAGAATTTAATAGGGTTTTAGGCGGAGGACTTGTGCCTGGCTCCCTAATTTTATTGGGAGGTGAACCAGGTATTGGAAAAAGTACTTTGTTGTTGCAAATAGCACTTAAGCTAGCCTATAAGACCTTATACGTTTCTGGCGAGGAAAGTCAGAAACAGGTAAAAATGCGTGCAGATCGTATTCACCCTAACAGTGAAAATTGCTTCATCCTTACAGAAACCAAAACACAGAATATATTCCAGCAAATAGCTGCTTTAGAACCAGACTTAGTGGTTATCGATTCTATCCAAACATTACATACGGATTATATTGAATCCGCGGCAGGAAGCATTTCACAAATAAGGGAAAGCACCGCAGAGCTTATCAAATTTGCCAAGGAAAGTAGTATCCCAGTAATTCTGGTTGGTCACATTACCAAAGACGGCTCCATAGCCGGGCCCAAAATTTTGGAACATATGGTAGATACGGTATTGCAGTTTGAGGGTGATCGTAATTATGTGTACCGAATTCTTCGTTCACTTAAAAACAGATTTGGTTCCACTGCAGAATTGGGTATCTACGAAATGCAAGGAAGCGGACTTAGAGAAGTGAACAACCCATCTGAAGTCCTTATTTCCAAAAACGAAGAAGACCTAAGTGGGACTGCAATTGCAGCTACTGTAGAAGGTATGCGACCTTTACTGATTGAAATACAGGCATTGGTGAGTACCGCGGTGTATGGAACACCTCAACGATCTGCAACAGGATTCAATGCCAAGCGCTTGAACATGCTTTTAGCAGTTCTTGAAAAAAGAGCCGGATTTAAATTAGCTGCAAAAGATGTTTTTTTAAATATTACAGGCGGCATCTCAGTAGATGACCCAGCTATTGATTTGGCAGTGCTGGCTGCAATTTTATCTAGCAATGCGGACATTCCTATTGAAAAGGGAACTTGCTTTGCTGCAGAAGTGGGATTAGCAGGAGAAATAAGGCCTGTACAGCGCGTAGATCAACGTATTCTGGAAGCTGAAAAACTAGGTTTTACCCAAATTTATGTTTCCAAAAGCAACAAAATTGGTCTTAAAAACACTTCTATTCAAATACAGTTGGTTTCCAAAATTGAAGATGTGGTAAGCTCACTATTCTAACCACAACTAGTTTTCTATATCTTATCTTTTTATATTTAGAAAACAATCCTCGTGAAAGCTTCGATCTATTGTATTTTTTTGATTGGTATACTTTTTCTCAGCTGTACCAAAACTGCCAATAATTCAAATAACAAGGAATATTATGCCACTTGGCAACATTACCTTGGAGACCCTGAAAGGTCACATTATTCCACCTTGGATAAAATTGATACTTTGAACGTTAGTGGATTGCGATTGGCTTGGAAGTATAAAAGCGGTGGTGTTCAAGAAGAAAGAACTACACAAATTCAAACCAATCCATTAATTGTCGGCAATATACTTTACGGAGTAAATGCTGCAATTGAACTCTTCGCCATTCATGCTGGAACAGGTAAGGAAATCTGGAAATTTAGTCCTTCGTTAAAAGATAATTCTGGTCTGGGAGTTAATAGGGGTCTGGTTTTTTGGAAATCTGAAAAAAATGAGGGAAGCCGTCTATTTTTCACTTCGGGCTCCAAGTTATTTGCAATAGATGTTGAGAATGGCAAACCAATCACTTCTTTTGGAAATGAAGGCAGCATTGATTTAAGGGAAGGCCTTGGAAGAGACCCTGAACAATTATCTGTAGTTTCAAATACACCTGGTGCCATCTATAAAAACCTTTTGATTCAGGGAACAAGAGTTGGTGAAGGTCCTGGTTCTTCACCAGGGCACATAAGAGCATACAATATCCTATCTGGAGAAATTGAATGGACATTTCATACCATTCCACAACCTGATGAATTTGGTTATGACACATGGCCCAAAGATGCCTATAAAAGTGTTGGAGGAGCCAATAGCTGGGCAGGAATGGCAATGGATACAGAAAGAGGCATCGTCTATGTTCCCACAGGATCAGCAGCGTTTGATTGGTATGGAGGTGATCGCAGTGGAGCCAATCTTTTTGCCAATTCATTGTTGGCCCTTAATGCAAAAACGGGTGAGCGAATGTGGCACTTTCAAATGGTGCATCATGATATGTGGGACAGAGATTTACCTGCCCCTCCAAACTTATTGACTATAAAACGAGATGGTAAAGATATTCCCGCGGTGGCTCAAGTAACAAAAAGTGGACACGTATTTATATTCGATCGGGTAACAGGCGAGCCACTATTCCCTATTGAAGAAAAGTCATATCCCAAATCAAAATTAAGTGGAGAACAAGCCTTTGAAACACAACCCTTGCCGCTAAAGCCAAAACCATTCGCAAGACAAGTTCTCGCAGAAAACGATTTGTATGACCCAAACCGAAAAGCCTTTGTGGATGATTTGGTAGACAAGGCCGGAAGCGATGATTCCCCTACTGTTCTAGAAAAATTTAACTCAATTACATCCCAAGGTCAATTTGTTCCTATTGATACAACTGGGGTAGTTCTTTACCCAGGGGCAGATGGAGGTGCAGAATGGGGAGGTGCAGCTTTGGACCCTACCACAAGTGTTATGTATGTGAATTCAAATGAAATGGCATGGATCGTAAAAATGAAAGCTCTTAACTCTAATAACACAGATAGTCAGAATTTAGGCCAATCATTAACACAAATACATTGCGCTCGCTGCCATGGTGGAGACCTTCAAGGGTTAGCTGGAATTCCTGAACTTCAAAATGTAAATCTGCGATTGGGTTCCGATTCTATTAAGACCACACTGAAAAAGGGGAAAGGTGCCATGCCGGCAATGCCTAACCTAACTGAAGAAGAAATAAATGAAATAACTTTTTTTCTAACCAAACTTGAAAAAGAAACTGACCATAGGGCAGAAAAAATAACATTGGATGTTCCTTATGCCCTTTCTGGTTTTGGACGTTTTAAGGATGATAGAGGTTTTCCAGTAGTTAAACCGCCATGGGGAACCCTAAATGCCATCAACTTAAATACTGGCGAATACCTTTGGAAGGTTCCTTTGGGTCATGAAGAAAAATTAAATGACCCTAACGTTCCTGTTTCTGGAATCGAAAATTATGGTGGTCCCGTTATAACTGCAGGAGGCGTTTTGTTCATTGCCGCTACTAAAGATGAGAAAATCCGCGCTTTCAATATGAAAACAGGCAAATTGTTATGGCAAGATGATTTGCCCGCAGGGGGTTATGCAACCCCAGCAACATACCAAGTTGATGACATACAATATTTGGTCATCGCATGCGGAGGTGGTAAAATGGGAACTGCCTCAGGTGATGAATATAGAGCGTACGCTTTAGAATAAGGTGAATTAAGGCGCTGGATTTGGAATTTCGTTATGAATAGCCTCAATCCCGGTCAAGACCTCATCTGAAAGTTCAACATCTATGCTCCCAATGTTTTCCTTTAACTGCTCCATTGTTGTAGCACCAATAATATTACTGGTTACAAAAGGTCTGGAGTTTACAAAAGCTAAAGCCATCTGGGCAAGACTCAATCCATTGTCCTCAGCCAATTTGTGATACTTTTCGGTGGCCGAATTAGCAATACTACCACTGTATCTGTTATAATTGGGGAAAAGAGTTACTCTTCCTTTCCTAGGCTTATATCCCCCCAAATACTTCCCGCTCAAAACCCCAAAACCAAGCGGAGAATATGGTAGCAAACCAATATTTTCTCGCATTGAAACCTCAGAAAGGCCAACCTCAAAAAGTCGGTTTAGGAGATTGTATGGGTTTTGGATAGTCAGCATTCTTGGTAAACTCCTATGCACCTTGCTTTCTTCCAAAAAACGCATAGCTCCCCAAGGGGTCTCATTGGAAATTCCGACCTGCCTTATTTTTCCTTCAGAGATTAAATCACGCAGGGTTTCCAGAATTTGATGGATATTATCTTCCCATCCATCCAAAGCATGGGCATTATATCCACGCTGTCCAAAATAATTGGTATTCCGTTCTGGCCAGTGCAATTGGTAAAGATCTATGTAATCCGTTTGAAGTCTTTCTAGGCTTCCTTCAACAGCTTTTATTATGGATTCTTTACTAAACCCAGTTGTTCTAATAAATTTGGTAAAATCCCCTCTTCCGGCAATTTTTGATGCCAAGACCACTTTGTCCCTATTGCCTGTTTTCTTAAACCAGTTGCCTATAAATTCTTCAGTCACTGCATAGAGTTCTTTCTTGGCAGGTACGGGATAAAGTTCAGCTGTATCAAAGAAATTGATTCCTTGTTCCAAGGCATAGTCCATTTGTTCATGACCTTCATCTTCTGTATTCTGTCTTCCCCATGTCATGGTCCCCAAACAGATTTTACTTACCTTAATATCGGTATGTGGAAGTCTGGTGTATTTCATCTAGCTATTTTTTTAGACTTGCAAAAGTACTTAATCCTTACTTCTGGCTTTTAAAGCAAACGTTATTTTTCTACTTCTAAAAGGATTGGGCAATGATCGCTATGCTTTGCATCAGACAAAATTACCGAGCGCTTTAGTCTATCTTTTAATGATGAGCTTACCATTCCATAGTCCAAACGCCAACCCTTATTATTCGCCCTTGAATTTGCCCTATAACTCCACCACGTATAATTGTGCGGCTCTTCATTGAAATGTCTAAAACTATCGATAAAGCCACCATCCATAAAGTTGCCAATCCACTCCCTTTCTACAGGTAAAAAGCCTGATACATTTTTGTTGCGGACCGGGTCGTGAATATCAATAGCTTCATGACAAATATTATAATCGCCACAAACAATCAAATTAGGCCTCTCATTTCTTAGTTCATTGGCGTACTTATGAAAATCTGCCATATAAGTAAGCTTAAATTCCAAGCGATCCATATTGGTTCCAGATGGCAAGTACATGCTCATTATGGATATATCACCAAAATCAGCTCGTATATTTCGCCCCTCAAAATCCATATAGTCAATCCCGGTGCCGTATTCTACATGATCTGGTTCCTCTTTACATAATAGGGCAACACCGCTATACCCTTTCTTTTGGGCACTAAACCAATAATGATGTTTATAGCCCGCAGCCTCAAACAAAGACACATCTACCTGCTCCTTCATGGCTTTGGTTTCCTGTAAGCAAACTACATCTGGACCCACAGCTTGCAACCAGTCTATAAAACCTTTGTTTAAAGCTGCCCTAATTCCATTTACATTATACGATACTATCTTCATCCTTAAATTTTCCCTAAAAATAACCAATGTGTTTGGCTCTTTAAAATTGAACTATTTGATGGACATGTTTTAAATTTGATTTTTGGAACGCTAATTGATTATTCCTGTTGGATTTAAAATCGTTATCATGAAGAATTTATTGTTTTTGGGCTTTTTGCTTTCTAGTTGTTTTATGGTTGCCCAAGCGTATCCGGCATTTAGCAATAACCACGAGATAAAATTTAACGCTGGGCTTTTTATAGCTACCAGTACTATAGAAGGTTCTTACGAATATTATTTAAGTGAGGATACCAGTTTTGGAGGAACCGTCTATTTTGATAACAATGCTACGGATTACAATGGGGATTTTGGAATTGGCGCCAACTTTAGGGCATATTTTGGATACCAACCCCGTAGTGGTTTTTTTGCCGAAGCTTTTGGCCTTTATTATACCGGAGAAGATGATGAAACAGGAGATCCTTTGGCATTCAGGGACAACGAGTACAGCACAGTAGCATTGGGTCTGGGCTTGGGGAACAAGTGGGCAACCCGAAGTCAAAAATTCACCTTGGAAATTCATGGTGGATTTGGTAGAAATGTCAACCCAGAAGATTTTCAGGATACATTTATGTATCGAGCGGGTTTATCCGTAGGCTTCAGGTTTTAATCCTTAATTTTAAGGTCTAATTTTTATAGATGACAGCCTTATTATTAATTGATCTCCAACTGGGTTTACAGGAAGTGGACTATTATGGAGAAGAACGCAGCAATCCTCAGGCAGAAATCAATTGTCAAAAAATCTTGGAAGCCTTCAGAACAAAAGATCTACCAAGATTTCATATTCAACATTGTTCCACAAATCCTGAATCTCCATTGCATCCAACTAAAAAAGGAAATGCTTTCAACCCTTTAGTTGAACCCAAAGATGGCGAACCAATTATACAGAAAAATGTCAACAGTGCATTTATAGGCACGGATCTAGAGTCCCAGCTCAAAGACAAAAAGATTACAGATGTGGTCATTGTTGGGCTAACAACTGAACATTGCGTTTCTACCTCAACCAGAATGGCTTCCAATCTTGGGTTTAATGCCACATTAATTTCTGATGCCACTGCTTCTTTCAATAAAATTGGAGTTGCAGGAGAAAAATACAGTGCAGAAGTAATTCACAATATTGCATTGACCAATCTTAAAGATGAATTTGCAACCATAAAGGATACAGCATCCTTTTTAAAGGAACTATAGAATTAGTTGCTATTTTTATAGTTCTCTCTCAAACATCATTTTATGCTTCGATATGCAGTTGTTTTTATTTTTTGCCTTCTTATGAATATCCCCAAAAGCCTAGCTCAAGAAAAGCCACTTAGAATAGGCGTAGCGGGTCTTACCCATACGCATGTGCATTGGGTTTTAGGTCGGGAAGATATTGGCGATATCGAAATTGTAGGAATGGTGGAACCTAATCGAGATTTGGCCGAACGCTATTCAAAACAATATGGTTATTCCATGGATTTGGTCTTTAATACTTTGGAAGAAATGATTGCTGCAACAAAACCCGAAGCAGTCACCGCCTTTGGGACCATCTATGCACATTTGGAAGTAGTTGAAGCCTGTGCTCCAAAAGGTATTCATGTCATGGTGGAAAAACCATTGGCAGTAAGTTTACAGCATGCCAAGCAAATGAAAACTCTTGCAGAAAAACATAACATTCATTTACTCACCAATTATGAAACCACATGGTACCCCACCAACCATAAGGCAAAAGAACTATTAGATCAGGGGGAAGTAGGGGATTTAAGAAAAGTCATAGTAAGAGATGGGCATCGCGGGCCCGCCAAACTGGGAATCAATAGTGAATTTTTGGATTGGTTGTTGGACCCAAAAGATAACGGAGGAGGCGCTATCATGGATTTTGGGTGCTATGGCGCCAACTTAATGACCTGGCTTAAAAAAGGGCAAAAACCAAACACTGTTACTGCGGTCACCCAACAACTACAGGCAGAAAATAATCCCAAGGTAGATGATGATGCCACTATCATCCTTACTTATGATGACTCGCAAGCGATTTTAGAGCCTTCTTGGAACTGGCCCATGGGCAGAAAAGACATGGAAATCTATGGGTTAACTGGAGCCATTTATGCTGATAACCGTAACACTCTACGTATTCGTATGGCAGAAGGTTATGATGGCTTTAGCGAAGAGCAATTTACCCTTGAAGAAAGACAAGCGCCCATGAACGATCCCTTTTCCGTTTTTGCAGCAGTGGTCAAAAACAAAATTACGCTTCCTCCCAACAACCTCTCTTCTTTGGAAAACAATATGGTAGTGATGGAAATCTTGGATGCAGCAAGAGAAAGTGCCAAAAAAGGAAAAACAATTCGACTAAAAAAGTAGCTTACATTTTAAATCCTATGTTAACATCACCTCAATAACTACATGAAAGGTCTTTTCTCAATCATATCTTTGCTTTTTACTGCACAGCTTGTTGCACAGGAAATCAAGAAAGATTCCGTTACCCAATTGGATGAAATCATTCTCATAGAAGATGTAATTGCCAAGAAAGCAACAGGAATTACAGCTGCCTCAACTATTGGTCCTACTACTTTTGAAAAATTCAATCCTATAGATATTGCCTCCGCCATGAATCAGGTGGCTGGAGTTTATATTCTCTCTGGAGCTTTAAATACAAACCGCATTACCATTAGAGGTGTGGGTGCACGAACACCCTTTGGCACGGATAAACTTCGTTTGTACTTTAATGGTATTCCCGTTACCAATGGCACGGGATCATCAACCATTGAGGCCTTCGATTTTGAAAACCTGGGGTCCATTGAAATCATTAAAGGGCCAAAAGCCACCTCCTTTGGAGCCAATTTGGGTGGGGCTATTTTACTGGACACCAAAGGCCCACAAGTTGATGAGACCAAACTGGCCAATAGTTTTACCATAGGATCATATGGCATGCTAAAAGAGAATCTTTCCTTTCAACATTCGCAGCAAAACTTTGATTTAACCTTTAGCTACAATCATTTTGAAACCGATGGGTACAGACAAAACAACAACTTTGACCGTGATGGTTTTTTACTGAATACCAACGCTAAAATTAGCTCCAAAGGCAGCTTGGGGCTATTGATCAACTATATAGATTACACTGCCCAGATTCCCAGTTCCCTTAATCAAACAGATTTTGATGAAGACCCTACTAGAGCTGCGGGAAATTGGTTGGCCGCACAAGGTTTTGAAGCAAACAAATATACCCTGGCAGGAATATCATATTCTCATGAATTCAATCAGAACCTAAGGAATACTACAAGTGTTTTTTATTCGTATTTGGACCACTACGAGCCACGCCCCTTTAATATTTTAGATGAATTTACCAACGGTTTTGGATTGCGCAGCCAATTTGAAGGAAATTTGGGCAAGGCGCAATACACTTTGGGAGGAGAACTTTATAAGGATGAATACCACTGGGGCACTTTTCAGAACCTGTTTCGCGATAACAATGGTAACGGAAGTTTACAAGGAGATCGCCTGAGCAGAAACCGTGAGTTTAGAAGACAGTTAAATTTGTTCGGATCTTTCACATATCCCTTTACACCATCGTTCTCTGCGCAAATAGGGCTCAACCTTAACAAGACCAACTATAATTTCCAAGATCTGTTCAATCAAGGAGATGAAAACACTTCTGCAGAACGGGATTTTAATACGATTCTTTCACCCAGTTTGGGACTCCAATACCTGTTTGCAAAAGGAAAGTTGTATGCCAATATAAGTCGTGGTTTTTCCAATCCTAGTTTAGAAGAAACCTTGACTCCGGATGGGGTCATCAATCCAGATATTGATCAAGAAACTGGGACCAATTATGAGCTGGGTGCCTATGTTGCACTTTTAAAAAAGAAATTATCCCTTAATCTCACGGCATTTAGGATGAACATTAATGATCTGTTGGTAGCCCAACGGGTGGGCGAAGACCAATTTATTGGCAGGAACGCTGGTGAAACGCGCCACCAAGGTTTAGAGGTGGATGTCAAATATGCGTTGCGGCTTTCTCCAAAGATGGTACTTTCTCCTTACCTCAGCTATACCTTGAGCGACCATAGTTTTGTGGATTTTGTGGATGGTGAAAATGATTTTTCCGGGAATCCGTTAACAGGTGTCCCCAAGAATAGGATTGCCTCTGGTCTGGATTTGCGCCATACCAATGGCCTGCAACTGAACCTTACCCACCAATTTGTGGATAAGATTCCCCTAACAGATGCCAATACTTTGGATAGTGAATCTTTTAATATCTTTAATGCCAAGCTAGCCTACCAGACCACTTTATCTTCGCATTTTTCGCTAGGATTGAATGTTGGAGCAAACAATTTGTTTGATACGAATTACGCTCAATCAGTGCTGATTAATGCCTCCAGTTTTGGTGGTGCTCTGCCCCGCTATTTTTATCCCGGTAATGACAGAAACTTTTATGGTGGTGCAAGAATAGCATATCTTTTCTAATCAAAATCACAGATATCACTTATAAAACACTGAATGAAGAAAATTGGATTGGTTGGGGGAATCAGTTGGACTTCTACCCTGGATTATTATAAATATATAAATGAGGGCGTCAACCAAAAATTGGGAGGCTTAGAATCTGTAGAATGTATCCTGTACTCCCTAAATTTTGCTGATATACAGAGAAAAGGCTGGACAAATTCTTTTGACCTCATCTATGATGCCTGCAAAAGTTTGGTTTCTAGCGGGGTAGATGCAATTGCATTATGTGCCAATACCGCACATTTGTTTGCAGATGAAATCCAATCCAGAATTAATGTTCCGATCATCCATATTGTCTCCAGTACTGCAAATGCCATAAAAAAAGATAAGCTGCGTACGGTTGGGCTATTGGGAACCAAGTTCACGATGGAAATGGATTTTTACAGACAAAAACTGGAAGAAAACAATATTGCCGTTCTCATACCAGAGGGAAAAACGGCTATAGATACCATTCAACACATTGTAAAAGAAGAGTTGGGTAAAGGAATTGTTACCGAAAAATCTAAAAAGCAGTTCATGCAATTTTCAGAACAATTAATAGAGAGAGGCGCTGAAGGAATTATATTGGGCTGCACAGAAATTCCGATGTTGATTGGAAAAGATGATTTTACAGTTCCTGTTTTTGATACCACAAAGATCCATGTTAGAAGTATATTGGCTTTTATATTGGATACAGAAAAGCCCACGGCCGGATAAATTAACCTTCTGGCACCGGCCTATGCTTTTAAAGAAATAACCTTTTCTTTTAAAATCACAGATATCACTTACAAAATACAGCGATTATCCACTATATTTAGGGGTATAACGATGTATTTTACATCCTTATAAACAAGTTGTAACACATTTGACCAAATCAAGAAAATGCAGAAATTCAGAAATTGGAAAGAGTTTATTAACCAAGTTTTAATTGACAGCGGACAATTTGAAAACTCAACTTCTGAATTAATAAATCAAACCGAAATCGAGACATTTAAATCGACTGACCAAAACTCTCTGACTGTAATTAGAGTTGGATATTTAAAAGAGGGCTTATTGATTTATTTGCAAATTTTCAATCCGACAGTTCCAGGTTATAATAAATATGTGGAAGGAGAATATTTCTATCAGCACGATTTTAGTGATGACGGAAAAACTTATGGAAATCCAGCATTGGAATTTAATGAACGGAATCGAAATGGAATTATATCAATACTCGAAAAAGGACTTAAAGGAAAAGAAGTTCAGTTTATTAAGAATGGAAAAGTCTTGAAATCCAAACTTTACATTGCGGAATTTGACTCGAATTTTAACTACACCTATGATTTTACGAAGAGAAATTTTTGGAGTAAAATATTCGGGCAGAAAATTGACAAAATAGGCGGAATTGAAAAACGAGAAATTGAATTGAATAAAATATTTAACGGAATAAAAAACGTGTTACAACAACGTGTATAGCTCATTGCGGCTGAATTCCTAGTCGGAATTCATTGCAATTTGCTATCTTTCGGTTACGGCGGAAAATCATAGCTGATTTCCCGCAACGAGCCATACACAAAACCGTTAGGCAACATTAAAAAAACATCGTGCATAAAACCATATGTTTATTACCAATTATCTTAATATTCACTTCTTGCGATGTAGAAAACAAAACATTGAAATCTGAAATTCAAACTCAAAACGATACGATTGTCGGACTAAAAAATTACGACAATAAAGGAAGATTGACTTTTAATAAAACAACGCAAATTATTGAGGATTGGAATAATGATTTAATGACGTGGATAACTGCAGAATTTTACTCAAATGATAAAAAAACATCTAGCTATTACGCACATTCAAACTATACGCTTAATAAGACAATTTATGACTATGATTCCGAAAATAATCTTCGTGAGACTTATACAGTAAGTGTGCCGAAACCCAAAACCAGAACGCGTAATATATACAAAGAGATATACAGAATCAACAATTCTGATTCATTAAAAAGCTATATCGACTCACGTTTACGAAATTCAGACACATTAAGTAAAGTGATCGACTTAGAAAGAAAAAAAGAGAAGTTCTATCGTTCTTATAAAGATGACAAAGGATATCTGACTAAAGAACTTTGGACAATAATCGACAGTCTTCAGATTTCGAAAACTGTCGAGAAATACAATGAAGACAATCTTTTAATTTCCGATTACACGAAGACACGATTCAACGAAGGCATTCATACTTTTATGTACAATGAAAATGGTCAACTCATTGAAGAAATAGAAAAGTATGATATAAAAAATGATGATTTTCAAAGAAAAGTCCATAATTACAATGATAGCAGACTGATTAAGACGTTATTCTATCATAATAACGATTTAGCATTTACGTATGAGTATATTTATAAAGACACATTATTAATGCGTAAAATCAATACGCGAATAACTAACGCGAAAGGCTTTGCAAATAGGAAAAGAGAAGAAGTAATAGAATATGAATATCTCTATTACGAATAAAAAACGTTGCCTAACAACGTATATAGCACATTGCCAAAATTTGGCTAACTTTAAACTCTCCCCTACTAATAAACCTCAGTTACGGCTGAATAATATAAAACTACCAATATGGCAACGTGCCATATACAATACCGTTACAAGCAACCAAAACTTAAATGGAAGAACAAACAACTAACCAAGTACCACAAGAAAAAATATTTAAAGACAAAGCTTTTTGGGTTGGAACATTTATCGGCGGACCATTGGTGGCTGGTTATTTCATAGCTGAGAACTTCAAAGTTTTCAAGGATTTAGATAAGGTAAAAAAGTCATGGACTTATGCAGTTTTGACGACGATAGTCGTTTTTATTATTGCCTTCGCCATTCCTGAAAACATCAATATACCTAATCAAATAATTCCTCTTGTTTATACGGGCATTGCATACTTCTTGGTAATCCATTTTCAGGGAGACAAAATAAAGGAACATCTCCGTGCAGGAGGTAAAGTGCATAATTGGTGGAGGGTAATCGGAGTATCTTTAATTGGACTTGTTGTTACTACCCTGCCGATTTTGGGATATGCCTATTTTCTTGACTCATCAGGGGATTTCGGGACAGATACCCGCACTTATGGAATCATGAAACACGAAATTGCTTTCGACAAGAATAACATTACGGTATCGGAGATAAATGAAATTGCCGATGGACTTACAAAAACAACATATTTTGATCAAGCGGTAACTAAATACGTTTACGTTAAAAAAGAAAATGGAAATTACATTCTTTACTTGTCTGTTGTTGACGGGATTGAGAACAACCGCTATGCTCTGACACCATTCATCCAACTTAGGGAGGACATGCAAAAAGAATTCCCAGACAATAAAATCACTTTTAATCTAGTAGTCGATTATCTGGACAATGTTGTAAAAAAACTGGAATAAATAAAAGGCTGCTTGTAACAATGGCTATAATTCAGCCTTACATTTTTCAAAAAACAAAAATCATTAACTTTAAAACGGCCTGATTCCTGTCTGAAAAATGCTGCCGGATTTCCCAGGCCGAAATCATAGCCGAACCGTTGGCAATAATTTAATGAAAAACACATTCTTAATCATATTACTTATTCTCTTCACCCATTTTCAAAGCTTTTCACAAGGTGAAAATGAACAAGGAAAACATAGAATATTAACTTACGGAACGCATCGTGAAATTGACATTGCGGAACAAACCGTAAATCAAAAATGGAATATTGAAAAGGTTTCTGTCGCAGGCTGTAGAGTAAATCAAAAATTGGTTGACAGTGTAAAAACACATAATAGAGCAACTTGGGAATTGATTGATAGTAAGAGCGGATTCGAAAATTCGGAATGGAAATATAGGAAAGACCTGATGGAAACAAAAAAAGATTTAAAAAAACTAAAGTCACTTGTTTACAAACACGATTTGACCAATAGAATTTGGAAAAACTTAAAAAATAAAAGAGTTGATTATTTGATTTTTGAAAACCTAATATTTATTGACGAATCGAAATACTCGATTTCTATAAAAAAGCGGAAAAGAAAAATTGATGACAGCCAAAAAAACGGAATTTATAATTTAATTATTGACTTATCGACTGAATCAGTTACAATTGAAAATTAAAAAACTATTGTCAACAAGGTATAACCGCAATTACGGCGGATTCGACTACATCCGAATCCACTCGGAATTACTAGAGTCAGTAAAAAACAAACAATGAACCTCAACCAAATAACCGTCCCTTCCTTAAATCTAACAAAATCAATCCCCTTTTATGAAAAATTGGGGTTAAAACTAATCGTAAAGGCCCTACCCCATTATGCCCGTTTTGAGTGCCCAGACGGTCATGCCACTTTTTCTATACATTTGGTGGAGCAATTGCCCAAAGGGGATGGCATTTATGTCTATTTTGAGTGCGACAATTTGGATGAATACATAGCCGCCCTCACACAAAAAGAAATCGTTTTTGACGAGCCGCCCAGTGATAGGCCTTGGCTTTGGCGAGAAGCAAGATTAAAAGATGTTGATGGAAACCAAATCATCTTATATCATGCTGGAGAAAACAGGTTAAACCCGCCTTGGAGAATTAAAAATTAAACCACAGACTAAAAACCATTCATGAGCATAAAACAGACATCAACCACAGCGTACTTCGTTTTTCTCTTATTGTTTTCCTTCTGTTTACAGGCACAACAAACGCAGACAGATAGCTATACCCAATACGAACTTTTAGCACCAGACACCCAATCTTTTCGTATTGTGTATGATGTAAGTGGAACAACTTCTGGCGCAAAATACTACTGGAACACGCTCAGAAAAGGCAGCGAACACAAGGTAAACAAAGTTTGGGATCTCTTTTCAGGAAAAACATTGGTCTGGGAAATTGTAGATGGGAAAACCGCTGCACAAAATGGATTGGCCAGAGCTTCTGAAGATACCGATTACCTTCAAGTGACCTTGGCGCGACCAATTTCTAACAACGGACAGGCAAGAATACGTATTGACAAAACCTATAAAGACCCTGCCAGTTATTTTAGTGAAGATAATACCATTGTATTTTCAAGATCATTGGGCATCAAACGCAATAGCATTATTTTACCTTCGGGTTATGAGTTAACACATTGCAATTACCCATCACAAGTACAACTTACAGCTGATGCCCGTATTAAGGTAAGTTTCTTAAATCGTGGTGCGCAGGCAGTGCCCCTAACAATAAAAGCAACAAAGCTCACTTCAAAAATAGAATTGCCCCAAGAAGAAAGTTATGTGCCCACAAATGGAAGCGGAAGAGATGCCTCTAAAGCACGTTTGGGTTGGCAGTTTAACGAGCGTGCATTTCAAAACAGAGACATCGTTTATTTTTTACAGCAACCAGAAACCCATTCCTTTTTGTTATATCACGATTATACCGAAACAAGACTTGGTATGGATCGCTACATAAATGTTGTTAGACCTGGTAGTAAGGCATCTAAACCCTCTGCTATTATCTTGGATACTGGGGAAGAATTGAAGGTTGAAACCTTAAAAGGAGAGGCAATTTCAAAACGCGGTATTACCATCAATTCAGAAATCACTCCAGAAACAGAAGTCGTTGCTATCTGGTATGATCCCCTAAAAGAAGGGGAAACCAAACGCCTTCGCATTACTGAAACCTACACTGATGCCAATCGTTACATGGTCTATAAAAATCAATTGGTGTGGGATAGGAGTTTTGGCAGAAATAGAAACACGGTGGTGCTCCCTTCGGGTTGGTTTTTGACCACATCTTCCATTCCGGCAATAATTTCTCAAAATGAGGACGGGCTTACCACGCTTCGCTTTGTAAATGACCGCCCAGACCTTATTGATGTTTATATAAAAGCACAACGAAAAAATTAATAGAATCCCGTTTGATTTTAAGGAAAAACCAAAGTCTCTTCTCTCATCTTTTTTCACTTGATTATCTTATCTTGTAGGTCGTTACATGAAACATTTTTTTGCTCTCCAGAACCAACGCAAAACACCTTCAAAAATGAAAAAACACCTCAAAATTGTATTTCTCTTCGCTTTTCTAAGTTGTGCCTTTACCCTTTTGGCACAGGACAAAACAGCAACAGCTGAATCAACCACAATTGATAAAAATTTTTATGAAGGACTGGAGTGGCGTAACCTTGGGCCAAATCGCGGTGGACGATCTTTAGGATGTGCTGG
The DNA here is from genome assembly GCF_044596045.1 of Allomuricauda sp. R78024. NCBI lineage: Bacteria > Pseudomonadati > Bacteroidota > Flavobacteriia > Flavobacteriales > Flavobacteriaceae > Allomuricauda > Allomuricauda sp. R78024. The sequence goes on along the minus strand of NZ_CP138995.1, from coordinate 944,561 downwards.
TAGTCCAAGCAGACCCAACGAATACTATTTTGGTGCTACCGGTGGCGGATTGTGGAAAACCACGGATGGAGGTAACGAATGGAAAGCCGTTACTGATGGCCAAATAACCAGTTCATCTGTCGGTGCTGTGGCGGTTGCCGAAACCAATCCAGATATCGTCTACATTGGTATGGGAGAAGTGCAATTGCGCGGAAGCATTACCCAAGGTGATGGTGTCTATAAAACGATTGATGGTGGAAAAACATGGAGTCATTTAGGCCTAAAAGAAACACAAGCTGTGTCACGCATCAGAATTCATCCTACAGATCCAGATATTGTCTACGTTGCGGCCTTGGGTCATCCTTATGGGGACAATGAAGAACGTGGTGTATTTAGAAGCACAAATGGCGGTGAAACTTGGGAAAAGGTATTGTATGCAAGTCCAAAAGCAGGTGCAGTAGATTTGATCATCGACCGTAATAATCCAAAAGTTTTGTACGCCAGCACATGGGAAGTACAACGCAAAGCATGGAAAATGTGGGGCGGTGGCGGCGACTGTAAGCTATGGAAGTCGGTAGATGGTGGTGATACTTGGACAGACCTTACCGGTAATGCTGGAATGCCCGCTGGACCTATAGGAAAGATTGGAGTAACGGTTTCTCCTGTAGATTCAAATCGAGTTTGGGCCATTGTAGAAGCTAATGAAGGAGGGGTTTTTCGTTCAGATGATGCTGGCAAGACCTGGGAACGGACCAACGATGAGCGGAAACTGAGACAACGTGCCTTTTATTATTCTAGAATTTATGCCGATCCTTTGGACAAAGAAACGGTGTATGGTCTCAATACCAGATTTTATAAATCAACAGATGGTGGTAAGACCTTTGACACTATTATAAAAACACCACATGGCGACAACCATGATTTATGGATAGACCCCAGCAATCCTGATCGTATGATCAATTCCAACGACGGGGGTGGAAATGTCAGTATCAATGGAGGAAAGAGCTGGACAGAACAGGATTACGTGACCACACAGTTTTATCATGTAATGGCAACCAACGATGTGCCTTATCATGTTGCTGGTGCGCAACAAGATAACAGTACATTGGCTATGCCCAGTGACGGATGGGACCATATGCAAGCAAGAGGACCCAACCATGGCTGGTTCTATGCTGTTGGCGGTGGCGAAAGTGGATGGATTACCCAACATCCCGAAAATCTGGATATTTTTTATGCGGGAAGCCAAGGCGCACTATTGACTCGCTATGACCGTAGCAATGGACAATCTAGAGATATTCAGGTATATCCTCGGTTTTTTTCTGGCGAACCTGCTGAAGCACTTCCGGAGCGTTGGCAATGGACCTTCCCCATTATGTTTGCGCCACAGGACTCCAACGTAATGTATACCTGTTCACAACATGTATGGAAAACAACGGATGATGGACAATCTTGGGAGAAAATCAGCCCTGATTTAACGTATGCGGACCCCACTACCTTAGGAAAAACAGGAGGAATAATCACCATGGATATGAACGGCCCTGAAATCTACGCGACCGTTTTTGCCTTGGCACCCTCCTTCCATGACATCAATACTATTTGGGCCGGATCAGATGACGGAAAAATACATATTACAAGAGACGGAGGTGGAAATTGGCAGGACATTACCCCTAAGGATTTACCAAAATTCTCCAGAGTTAGTATTATAGATGAATCTAAACATCGCCCGGGAACCTTGTTTGTTGCCGCCAATCGCTATCAGGTGGATGACAGACAGCCTTATGTATTTAAAACGCATGATTATGGCAAAACATGGACAAAAATTATAAACGGAATTGAAGATGGTCATTTTGCTAGAGCGATTCGTGAGGATCCCGTAAGGCAAGGACTCCTGTTTTTAGCAACTGAGCATGGTGTTTATTTTTCTATGAACGATGGTGCCGTCTGGAAAAGTTTACAATTAGAGTTACCAGATACCCCTATCCGCGATTTAGTGGTTAAAGACAATGATGTGGTTTTGGGCTCACATGGCCGTGGATTTTGGATTTTGGATGATATTCATCCCTTGAGGCAATATAAGGACGACATGAAAGATCAAGCTGCCGTCCTTTTTAAACCTTCGGATGCCATTAGAGGTGTCCAAGATGCATCTATCCAATATTATCTTAAAGAGCAATTGGACACCATCACTTTTGAAGTTTTGGATGCCAATGACAACCTCATCAATACGTTCACTGGAAGCAAGCCTGAATATGAAGAAGACCCCAACATTCCATGGTGGCAAAAAGGAGGCTCATCAAAACCCACTACTGCGAAGGGCATTAATACCTTTACCTGGGATTTGAGATATCCCGGTGCTACTGAATTTGAAGGAATGATTATTTGGAGTGCTCGTCCTCAAAGGGGTCCCAAAGTTCCTTTGGGCACTTATAAAATCAGAATGAAAACAAAGGATTATGAGAAAACGTATCCTTTCTCCATTTCGATGGATCCTAATCTTAAAGGGATTACAGAAGCTGATTTAAAAGAGCAGTTTGAGCTGGCCAATAACATTATGCAGAAGACCAGTTCCGCCAATGAAGCTGTTATCCATATTCGTGAAATGCAAAATAAAATTAACACCAACAAGGAAAAAATCTCAAGTTCAGCTCTCAAAAAGACCATTACTCCTTTCTTGAATAAAATCACTGCAATTGAAGAAGAATTGTATCAGGTTAAAAATCAGTCAGGTCAAGATCCTTTGAATTTCCCAATAAAACTGAATAACCGACTGGCATCCTTAAGGCGTAGTGTTGAAAGTGGTGATGCTAAGCCCACCAACGGAGCGTATAAAGTTTACAAAGAACTTTCCGCAGAATTGGAAGAACATCTTGGCAATCTAAATGGGGTTTTAAAGAAAGATTTGCCAAAGGTGAATGCTGTTTTGGAAGATATAGGTGCAGAGCCCATTAAAAAAATGAAATAGAAGCCCTAGTCATGGTTTTTATGATGATAAAAAACCATGACTAGTCTTTCATAAGAAGAACTTACTTATTAATCAGAACCCAAAGCTCTACTTCTTCAGAAGAACGCCAGTGTTGATCTCGCTTTGTTTTTTCAGAAGCAGCTTTCACTGTTTTTTTAAAGCATTTTTCCAATTGAAATCTCCCACCTTCAGCTAGTTCCTTCTCTATTGGATGGTCTTTTGTCAAATTAGTTATTTGAGCTAAATTAGAGAATACGATGACGAGTTTTCCTTCAGGCAACAGCCTTTTTTTTGCTCCTGCAAAGAAATCAGGGAATAGATTTTTATTGTAATAAATAGCCTCGTCATTTCTATCCAGATGATGGAGTTCTGGTAACCAAGGTGGATTAAAAACAATCAATTCGGTCTGCTTTTCCCACTTGCCAAAAAGATGTCCTAAATCTAATGCTATCTTTCTAGACAACTTGGTATCTGCCATATACTCTGTTAGTCCAACAATCGCATTAGGATTTGTGTCTGTGCCAAAAACCTTCTGAAACCCATATTTTATCATTTGAAAAGAAAGTACGCCACTCCCTATCCCAACATCTATTGCGGACTTTTTAGGTCCTTTATAACGTTTTAACCAATTGTCGAAGAGTTTCAAATGATCAAAACGAGTAGGAAAATAAGTGCCGTAATATGGATGTACTTTATTTCGTAATACCGGAATGGAAATCCCATTTTGGTACCATTGCCAAGAACTATTTAGGCCTTGAACTTTAGGAAAGGACAATAGGAAATCGCCAGTTTCTGGATAAAGTTTTTCTAACCAACCAATAGAAGGTGACTTTTTTACTGTCAATTTATGATCTGCAATTTCTATTAAAATAAGATTTGACAGCTTACGATATTCTGACCGATACTCACGTTGCTCCTGAAAAGACTTGTTAGGTAACTTTCTTTTAAGATGTCTATGCAACTCCTTAAGAAGTAACGATCCATTGTTGTAAAAAGCTGCTATTAATACCGATTTACCAGCTTCCAATATTTCGATTGCAAGCCTAGGGTCTGTAGCGCCATCAAACAGTTCTAATTGTTTTCCAGACACAATAGGTTCTGGCTTGTTTATATTTATATCTGTGATCATAGATTGGTTTTGCTTTCACATAAACGGGTCGCATCTTATCTAGTAATTCCTGCGACTTATGTGATTGATAAAAAATTAAAATCAAGTAAACTATTTAGTTCACTAGCTCATTTACTTTATGTGGATAGTCCGTGTTACGATTCTGGAACCTAAGAATAGTGTCTTTTATGATTACACCTTTATCAACATTTATGGCATTTTTAATGGTCTTGTTTTCATTCCAACTTTCGCGACCAGATATCACAGATGGTAGATGCACAATTAATGCGGCCGAAATGGATCTGGAAGCACTTTCCCAAAAATAACTTGGTGTATGATCTACTGCATAGTAATCAATTTTATCAATTGCTATGAGAGGATTTTTAAAAGTGGTAGGTTTTGCAAAATAAAATCCCATGCCTTCATCACAACTCACATCTATAATTAGTGTGCCGGGTTTAAGCATAGATTTTTCATCTTCTTTTACATAATCAATTGGGGCATCTGTATCCTGATACGTTCCATTAATTATTATTTCAGATTCATGTATTAAATCCAATAACGGCCGTTCTGTGCCATCATGTTCAACAACAATCAATCGAGGCTCGTTCTCATTTCCTTTTCTAACCCTAGCATAATGTACATCTAGCACTTCTTCCCTAACCTCATGGTCCGGTCTTTGAATACAGATTGTAATATCTCTAAAGCCATGTGCTTTTAAGGCGTAAATGGCGCCTCTGCTTACAGCACCAAAACTAAAAATGATCACCTTTCGTTGGTTTCCATAATGACCATCTATTCCTTTTAATTGAAGTGCGTGTATGACCGCACTATAACCGGCCATTTCATTATTTTTATAAAAAGTATGCCTTCCCATTTGTCCGCTAGGATGCCACACATACATATCTTCAAAAGCAATCAAGGTTAACTTTTTATCTATAGCTGTTTGTGTAATTTGCATTTGTTGGGCGCAATGAGGGTACCCCCAAATAGTACCACCATCTTTTAGCTCTTCTAAATCAGATAAAATGGGTTTGGCAATAATGGCGGAACCAATGTCGGATAATATTTCACTTCGTGAAGCTATTCCACCTGTTAAGTCGCTAATTTCTTGGTCTTGTATATTGAAAGGTAAGCCATAACCCCTCTCAAAAATAAGTTGTCTGCGAATATGTTCCGGAAGTCTTTTTAAATGTTCTGGGTGAATAGGCACGCGCCTTTCATCTTCTTTTTTTGAAGTTCCAATAACTCCCATTTGTAAAAAAGCCATTTTTTTTTTGAATTGAAACGAATTGCAGAGTAATGACATGAGCAATGCGTAAGATTAAAATCACTATTAGATAGTTACTTACTAGCAATCAGGCATTAAGTTGGCCACTAGAGTTTCATTGATCAAAATAAGGGCTCAAAAAAGAAAGCCTCAGCAATTCGCTAAAGTTGTGCGAAGGGATAATTAATATCAACAGATGAATAATACTATGGTAAAGATAGTTGCAATTTTCCACATGTGATTTTCCTACGGAAAATTCTCATACACAAAACCGTCACCACATCCTATATTTTGCGCTTTCAAAAGAATTACCTTTTACATAAAAGAGCAATTCTTAGCCGTAGCTTTTCGTACCAATACAAATTATTGGTATTTTGGTGAATTCAAAATGAAAACAATACAACTACAATCCAACCCTGAGGTAAAAGCAGTTTTTAATCGCTATCCTGATACCGTTCAAAAGCAAATGGAACGTCTACGTGCCTTGGTTTTAGAAGTGGCAACGGAAGTAGGTGAAATCAAGTCTTTAGAAGAAACGCTCAAATGGGGAGAGCCCAGTTATTTGGCTAAAAAAGGAAGCACCCTACGCATGGATTGGAAATCCAAAGCGCCAAACCAATACGCACTCTATTTTAAATGCACAAGCCAATTGGTGCCCTCGTTCAGAACCGTGTTTAAGGACTTGTTTACTTTTGAAAAAAACCGAGCCATCGTTTTTCAGTTGGATGACAAACTTCCAGAAGCGGAACTAAAACAATGCATAAAAGCAGCGTTGACCTATCACAGTATAAAACACCTTCCATTATTAGGATTATAATTAAGCACCATGCAAAGCTATATTGACATGGCTGAGAAAAATGAAGCCCAATGTCAGCATTTGGTTGAGGAATGGGAGAGCAGGTGTACCAATTATCACAAGTTGGTAGATGACATAACCAGGGGGTTTATAAACAATCCCCTATTCATAACCCAACGTTAAAGTGTAACCTCTTACTACTTTGCTTGTTATCTTAGCATTTATAAGGCCTATGAAAAGAACACTTTTGATACTGCTATTATTCCTCTGCAATATTGTTTGGTCCCAAACCGTAATTGAAGAAGTTGATTTGGTCGACAGTGCTCTGGAATTAACAAAACAGGACGTAACCTATGACCCAAGTTATTTTTCCATTGACTATCCCAATGGAGATGTCCCAAGTAACAAAGGTGTCTGTACTGATGTTATAATTAGAGCCTATCGAAAAGTAGGTGTTGACCTCCAACAACTGGTCCACGAGGATATGAAGGCCAATTTTAATCTTTATCCAAAAATTTGGGGCCTTGGCACTACGGATAAAAACATTGACCATAGAAGGGTACCCAATCTAATGACCTTCTTTAAACGCAGAGGTGCAGAAAAACCAATATCAACCAATGCTGAGGACTATCTTCCGGGAGACGTTGTGTGTTGGAATCTAAGAGGTGCCATTACCCATATTGGTATTGTTGTAAATAAAAAATCAAGCGATAACAAACGGAATTTGATCGTCCATAATATTGGAAGTGGCCAGGTTATGGAAGACATGCTTTTTGACTTTAAGATTATTGGTCATTATCGCTTTATACGCGTTCAACCCACTAATTAGAAAACTGTATGTCACTGTATCAAAATTTAGCAGAAGTAGGCGCCAAGTTTATAAAAAAGCATACGCTCTTTAAATATGGGTTCAACCTATCCCCTATGTACCGTAGAAGTACGGGGAGAATAATCCATGTTTCAGAAGATTTATTAAGTATTACTATAAAACTCCCTATTACTTACAAGAACAGGAACTATGTCAATTCTATTTTTGGAGGTAGTATGTTTTCTGCGGTGGATCCAATTCCTATGGTACAATTGATCAATTTGCTTGGTACCGACTTTGTGGTTTGGGACAAATCTGCAGAGGTGTTCTTTAAACGTCCGGCAAAGGAAAATCTCTATGCCCATTTTACGTATACCTTGGAAGAATTGGAAAAAATTAGAAATCAGATTGCGCTCCAAAACGAGATGGAAATTCTTAAAACCACCTCACTCACCAATCAGGATCAAACCATAGTGTATTGTCAGGTTAAGAAAACCATTTATATAGCGGATAAAACCTATTTTAAAAAGAAAAGAGGAAACAAACGAGATTAAATAATCACATGATTATAGTATATTGTATGTCATAAAACGGAGTTTTTTTTTAAGCCTTCGGAATTAACTCAAAACATCTTTTCAATGACCGATCTGCAAATTGCCAAAGGCATCACACTTCAACCCATTTCAACAATTGCAAAAAAATTTGGAGTAGATCCGGACACCATTGAAATGTATGGGAAGTATAAGGCCAAGATCCCATTGCAGGCAATCGACAAAAAGAGTGCGGACAAAAGTCATCTTATTCTGGTTTCAGCCATTTCCCCAACACCAGCGGGAGAAGGAAAAACAACTATGTCCATTGGACTGACCGAGGGCCTAAATCGATTAAACAAAAAGACTACAGTGGTTTTACGGGAACCTTCTTTGGGACCGGTCTTTGGAATAAAAGGTGGTGCCACTGGTGGTGGGTATTCGCAAGTACTCCCCATGGAAGATATTAATCTTCACTTTACTGGTGATTTTGCCGCTATTGAAAAAGCCCATAACCTCTTGTCCGCTGTAGTTGATAACAATATTCAAAGTAAGACAAGGTCTTTGCGCTTAGATCCACGGACCATTGGCTGGAAACGAGTTATGGATATGAACGACCGTTCTCTACGACATGTTATTGTGGGCTTGGGCGGAACCGCATCTGGTGTGCCCAGGGAAACGGGTTTTGATATTACTGCGGCATCTGAAATCATGGCCATTCTTTGTTTGGCTGAAAACCTAAGTGATCTAAAAGAGCGGCTAGGAAACATTTTTATTGGCTATACGTTTGATAAAAATCCCATTTATGCCAAAGACTTAAAAGCCGAAGGCGCCATGACCGCATTGCTTAAAGATGCTATCAAACCCAATTTGGTGCAAACCATAGAAGGGAATCCTGCAATCATCCATGGAGGGCCGTTTGCCAATATTGCGCAAGGAACCAACTCCGTAATCGCCACACGAATGGGTATGTCCTATTCTGACTACACGGTTACCGAAGCTGGTTTTGGCTTTGACCTAGGCGCTGAAAAATTCTTTGATATTAAATGCCAAAGTGCTGGTTTAAAACCCGAAGTCGTGGTGCTTACTGCTACCATACGTGCTCTTAAATATCATGGCGGAGCGGATATTAAATCGCTGACAGAGCCCAATGTGGAAGCACTTAAAAAAGGACTGCCCAATTTGGAAAAGCATCTGGAAAATATTGCCAAATTCAATATAGTTCCTGTGATTGCCATTAACAAGTTTGTTACCGATACGGATGCCGAAATTGAGGTTATCAAAGAACTGGCTTCATCTAAAGGTGTTCGAGTGGCCTTGGCCGAAGTTTGGGCCAAAGGTGGGGAAGGCGCTGAGGAGTTGGCACAACATGTCATTGATGTGGTGGAGTCCAATGCTTCAGATTTTAAACCTTTGTATGATTGGACTTCTAGTGTTATGGATAAAATTAGCACAATTGCCACCGAAATCTATGGTGCGGAGCATGTAGATTATACTTCAAAAGCGAAAGCACATTTGCGGAAAATTTCCGATTTGGGCTTAGACCATTTACCTGTTTGTATTGCAAAGACCCAAAAATCGCTATCGGATAATCCTAAACTTTTGGGACGACCAAAAGACTTTATTATTACCGTTAGAGAGATTGAAATAGCTGTAGGTGCCGGTTTTTTGGTCCCAATTACAGGTGATATCATGCGAATGCCAGGCTTACCCGCACGCCCCTCATCTGAAGGTATTGACGTTAATGAGGATGGTGAAATCACCGGCTTGTTTTAGCTTACAGGATAACTCGCTTGATTAAATACGTTGTAACCAGTATCGCATATCAACCTCCTTTGTAATAATTTCTTTTACTTCTGATAATGACACACGTTGTTGCTCCATAGTATCTCTATGACGGATAGTAACTGTATCATCTTCTAAGGTTTGATGATCCACTGTAATACAGAATGGAGTACCAGCCGCATCTTGACGACGGTAACGACGCCCCACCGCATCTTTTTCATCATAGACCACATTAAAATCCCATTTGAGCTCGTCAACAAGTTTATGAGCAACTTCTGGTAAGCCATCTCGTTTTAGAAGAGGCAGAATTGCTGCTTTAGTCGGTGCCAATACTGCTGGAAGTTTAAGAACGGTCCTCGTTGTTCCATTTTCCAGTTCTTCTTCTTTTAAAGAGTTAGAGAATACAGCTAAAAACATACGATCTAACCCTATTGAAGTTTCCAAGACATAGGGAACATAACTTTCATTAAGTTCTGGATCAAAATATTGTAGTTTTTTGCCTGAAAATTTTTCATGCTGGCTCAAATCAAAATCAGTACGGGAATGAATACCTTCCAATTCTTTAAATCCGAAAGGGAACTTAAACTCAATATCAGCAGCAGCGTCCGCATAATGTGCTAGTTTTTCATGGTCATGAAAACGATAATTATCTTCTCCCATACCTAACGATAGGTGCCAGTTCATTCGCTTTTCTTTCCATTTTTCATACCATTCCTGTTGCGTACCTGGTTTGATGAAGAATTGCATTTCCATCTGTTCAAACTCTCTCATACGGAAAATAAACTGCCGTGCAACAATCTCATTCCTGAATGCTTTCCCTGTTTGGGCGATACCGAAGGGAATCTTCATTCGGCCTGTCTTCTGAACATTTAAAAAGTTGACAAAAATACCTTGAGCTGTTTCCGGGCGAAGGTAAAGGTCCATTGCACTATCTGCAGAAGCCCCCAACTTAGTACCAAACATTAAGTTAAATTGCTTAACATCTGTCCAGTTTTTAGAACCTGAAAGTGGACAGGCAATTTCCAATTCTTCAATCAGAGCTTTTACATCAGCTAAGTCTTCATTTTCCAAGGACTTGCCCAAGCGCTTTAGAATTCCATCTCCCTTTGTTTTGTAGTCAACCACTCGCTGGTTGGTCTCTAAAAATTGCTTCTTATCAAAACTTTCACCAAAACGTTTGGCCGCTTTAGCAACTTCCTTATCTATTTTAGCTTCTATCTTGGCTACATGATCTTCAACCAAAACATCTGCGCGATATCTTTTTTTGGAGTCTTTGTTGTCTATAAGTGGGTCGTTAAAAGCATCAACGTGCCCAGATGCCTTCCAGGTGGTAGGATGCATAAAAATGGCTGCATCAATCCCAACAATATTGTCATTGAGCTGCACCATGGCCTGCCACCAATATTCACGAATATTCTTCTTTAGCTCAGCTCCATTCTGCGCATAGTCATACACTGCACTGAGTCCATCGTAAATCTCACTGGATTGAAACACATATCCATATTCCTTTGCATGAGAGATAACTTTCTTAAAAATGTCTTCCTGATTTGCCATTGGGCAAAAATAGAATTTTACCCCAAAAGAAGAGGTTTATTTCAGCTGAAATTCTGTAGAAGCAAGAAGTCTTTCGTCCTCAAAAACATTAAGGGTGTAAATTCCTTCTTGCAAGGACGCTTCTGGAACTGTAATAGCATCACAAACGCTGATCTCTTTTCCCGTGTAAACGATTTCTACTTTTTTGCTGTAGGTATTACCACTAACCGAAATAGTACTGGCATTATCTTCTATAACGGCCATGTCAGGGCCTAAGAATTGTAGATAAAGCACTTTTACATCGCCATCTTCAGTTTCATCACTTAAAATGGTGACGCAGCCTCTTAATTTTTCTATTGTGGATGCCTTATTGGTTTTCAAAGGTCTTCCTGCTCTTAATCTAAACCCACTGCCCTCAGCATCTTGCAGTTTTAAGTAGCTTTTAATTTTAAGCTCTCTGCTAAGTTCTTTATTGGTTTCTCGCAATAAAGACTCGGCCTGTTCCATATTGTTTGCTCTTCCCCTTGCATCTTCCAACTGCTTTCGCGTTTCTTCAAACCTGCTTGCCAATAAGCTGTTGTTGTATCTGAGAAAGTTGTTCTTTAGTTTCAAGCTATCAAACTTGATCTCAAGCATACGAAGCTCTTTACGAGTCTCTTTTAATTTAGTAATACTGAAATTCAGACGGCCTACGGAATCCAATAATTGTTGTACCTTGAATCTTGAAGTTTGCAACTCAATATCATTAACCTCATTAAGTCCAGACAATCGATCTACCTCTGCTTTCATGAGCGTTAAATCCTTCACCAAAAGAGATTTTCCCTGCTCTAAAAAAGACATTTGATTTTTTGACTGCGCATAACTGTAGTAGAAGGCTATGAGAATACCCACAATTACAGCAACTAGTGCTGCAAAAATAATCTTGTAGTTGAAATTGTTATCCTGGGCATCCATGGGTTAATACACTACTATAATATGTAATAAGATTTGAATATAAAAAGGTTGGCTAAGATACTAAACGATATTAATAACATCCTATTGCCATTGGTCTGTTTTGGTTGTAATGCACAATTATCCAGAGGAGAAAGCATTTTGTGTACCGTTTGTCGACATGAATTACCACTCACCGATTACAACTATGCCGATGAGAATACCGTAGACCTTATATTTTATGGGAGAATTCCTATAAAAAAGGCAGCTTCTTTCGTGTTTTTTACCAAAAATGGTGTTGTTAAAAACCTCTTACATCATTTAAAATATAGAAATCAGGAGCAAATTGGAGCATTTTTTGGGGATTGGTATGGTGCCCTTTTAAAAGATGAGAAGGTGCTACAAAATGTTGATGTTGTAATTCCAGTACCGTTGCACCCAAAAAAGATAAAGAAAAGAGGGTATAACCAAGTAGCGTTGTTTGCCAAAAACATTGCAGCATCTATCCATGCAGAATATAGGGATGATGTGCTTACTAAAATCATTAATACCAAAACACAGACAAAAAAGGATAGACAATTACGTTGGGAGAATACAAAAGAAGTTTTTCAGTTGAATGCTTCTTCCAAATTTAATTTTAGCCATATTTTATTGGTTGATGATGTTATCACCACAGGTGCTACAATAGAAGCTTGTGCAAAAAAACTTCATCAAATTGGAAATATTGATATTTCTGTCCTTAGTATTGCTGTGGTTCCATGAGGTTAAATTTTATTAATGCTTGTTTTCAATTTTTAAATTAGTTGTTTCTTTGTTCCAGACTAGTTTTTAACATGCAATACCTGAAAAAACTACTGAGCTTTATCTTTCTTACCTTAATAGGTTTGGCCCTTTGGCAATGTGCTAAAAGGGGAAACCCAACAGGAGGGCCAGAAGATAAAACTCCACCGGAACTCTTACGTACCGAGCCTGAGAATTTCTCCACCAATTTTAAGGCTAAAAAAATACGCTTGTATTTTGATGAATTCATCAAACTGGAAGACGTTCAAAACCAGCTTATTGTATCACCTCCTTTAAAAAATCTTCCTGAAGTTAGACCACTAGGCGGGGCAAGTAAGTACATTGAAGTTATTCTGAAGGATACGCTAAAAGAAAATACGACGTACACACTAAATTTTGGACAAAGTATTGTTGATAATAACGAAGGTAATCCCAATAGTTTTTTAACCTATGTTTTTTCAACTGGTTCCTATATAGATTCCTTAACCGTATCTGGAGCAGTAAAAGATGCTTTTAACCGTAAAGCGGATGAATTTATAAGTGTAATGCTGTATGAGCTAGACACGGCCTATACGGATTCTACTATTTATAAAAGCCCTCCCAACTATATTACAAATACGCTGGATAGTCTTCCGTTTTTTGAACTCAAAAACCTTAAGGCTGGTCAATATGCAATGGTAGGGATCAAGGATGTAAATAAAAACAACATCTTTGACCAAAGACAGGATAAAATTGGTTTTTTACAGGATACAATCACTATACCAACGGATTCTATCTATTTATTGAATCTGTTTCTAGAACAACCGGGGTATAATATTTCCGTTCCTAGCTATGTGGCCAAAAACCACATTTTATTTGGATTTCAGGGAGACCACAGAGATATTAAAATTGAGACTTTGACCAATCTACCGGATTCTGTAAAAACAGTACTATTAAAAGACAGGGAAAAGGATACATTGCATTATTGGCTTACTCCAACAGACTTGGATTCCATTATTTTCAAAATAAGCAATGAAAAACTTCAAAGAATTGACACTTTCACTGTTAAAACAAGAAAACTGCCGCTAGATTCCATAACACTTAGTTCTAGCGTTAGGGGCAAATTTAATTTTGAAGAAAGTTTTAGTGTTCTTGGCAATACCCCATTGGTTCGTTTAGATACCACCCAAGTTGGCCTGGTACTCAATGACTCTTTATTGGCTCCGTATACTTATACTCGAGATTCTATAAACAACAAGTTCGATTTTGATTTTGATGTTGAGCCCAATCAACGATATCGTTTTGCTTTTTTCCCAGGAGCAATTACTGATTTTTTTGGGATGGTAAATGACACTTTGGATTATAGTTTTTCTGTGGGCAGTTATGCTGATTTTGGAAACTTAAGTGTAAATATAAGTGGTAATGTGCGTTATCCTTTGATTGCACAATTAACCAATGAACAGGGAGAAACTCAACGTGAACTTTTGGCAACCGTGCCCAAGGTTCTTGAGTTTAATAATTTGGAACCAGGAAAGTATATGATTCGTGTTATTTTTGATGATAATGGGAATGGTGTTTGGGATACCGGGAGCTATCTTAAAAAACTTCAGCCTGAAAAGGTGAGTTACTATCCGGATGTTATTGATGTACGTGCTAACTGGGAGTTGGAGCAGACCTTCATCATAACAGATTAAATTGATCCCTATCTTCCAAGAATTTTAATTTATTTCTAGTGGAATGTATATGATCTTTATCCAAGGTTGCATATAGAATTTCTTCTTTCTCTGAGTACGCTATTTGGTGTCCTAACACATCATAGGCCGCTGAATGCCCAGAATATTCATATCCTAGTCCGTCCAAACCAATTCTGTTTACCCCTATACAATAGGACATATTTTCTATGGCTCGTGCTTTTAACAAGGTATCCCAAGCGGCAATGCGTGGTTTGGGCCAGTTGGCAACATAAATAAGCACATCATAATCTTCCACATTTCTGGCCCATACAGGAAACCGAAGATCATAGCAAACTAAAGGACAGATTTTATACCCTTTGTATTCAATAATTAATTTTTTATTTCCGGCCTTGTATACTTTATCCTCACCTGCTAAAGTAAACGTATGTTTTTTATCATAGCTTTTATATTCTCCATTGGGGTAGACAAAAAACAGTCTATTAAAGTTTTTGGCATTTTCTGCAAAAACCATACTTCCAACAATGGCTGTATTCTTCTTTTTTGCCTGTTGTTGCATCCATTCTAAAGTCTCCTCACTTTCCTTGGCTTCAATGTTTTCAGGACTCATGGTAAAGCCTGTAGAAAACATCTCTGGTAGAACAATTAAATCTATCTCTTCTGTAATGGAGTCGATTTTTTCAGAGAAGGCATCTCTATTTGCTTGAGGATTTTCCCAAAGTAAGTGGGATTGTACAAGTGCTATTTTAAGTTGTCCTGACATTTTTTTCAATCAAAATATACCTCAGATTCTGAAGCTTTGGTCAATTGGAACAAATGCTTCAATTGGCTTTCCAAGATTCTATCTTCTGAAAGCTCTGGAAGATTATCCAAAGGAAAAAAGTCAGCTCCAAGCATATCAAAACCTGCTTTTAGTCCTCCACCCGTTATTCTACACAAGAAAATAAGTTTATAGATATAATACGGCTCTGGAGGATGCGGATGCACCTGCTTATCATAAACAGCCAAAAGCCTTACTACCTCCGTTTTTATTCCCGTTTCTTCTTCAATTTCTTTATTGGCGATTTCCGATGGTGTATTTCCTATATCTGCCCAACCTCCGGGAATGGTCCATTTACTATCTATACTTTCCTTGGC
Source organism: Allomuricauda sp. R78024 (assembly GCF_044596045.1). Classification (NCBI taxonomy): domain Bacteria; kingdom Pseudomonadati; phylum Bacteroidota; class Flavobacteriia; order Flavobacteriales; family Flavobacteriaceae; genus Allomuricauda; species Allomuricauda sp. R78024. Next base: position 929,273 of record NZ_CP138995.1, on the reverse strand, counting down.
CATTAAAATTTCATCTCTATCGTTCAAAACAAAACCTCTTACGTCTACTTTGGGAGTAGGATAATCTTCTTCCGGCATAAAGAAATCTTGTAGAACTTCTATCGGCGAATCTGCCATGTAGGCCATTAACTTGAGACTGATCTGCTTTAGTTCCTCATATCGTTCCCTAGCATATAGATCAGTGGCATACACCAAACCTGTTTCGGAAATAGCCTTTATTCGTTTAACAAGGTTGAGTTGTTCTTTTGAATCCATTAAATATGTTTGTTAACCTTTGGTTTCAAGTAATTGTATTAATGGTTTTATGCCCTGCATTTTGGCATGATCCAAGGCTGTATTTCCCCTTGTATCTTTTGTTGAAGTATCTACGCCGTTCTCCAAGAGCAACTGGGCAATCTCAATTCGATTAAATGTGGCAGCATAAATAAGACAGGTGGCACCCATGGCATTGGTTTGGTTAACATTGGCCCCTGCTTCAATCAATAATTTTGCTATGCTGGTAAACCCTTTGAAACATACACCCATTAATGCCGTATTGCCTGATCCGTCTTTGGAATCAATCTTAGCTCCTTTTTTTAGCAATAGTTCAGTAATTTTTTCATGCTCGTAGTATGTAGCCAGAATTAATGGGGTAGAACCTCTTTCGTCTCTCGATTCCAACAATTCCATATTGGTTCCTAACAGTTCTTCAACCGCTGTAACGTTGCCATTTCTTATTTGATTGAAAAAGTCTTCTTTCTTGTTCATTTGCTATGGAAAGGTATAAAAAAACTGCCACAACCGTAAGTGGTTATGGCAGTCTTATGTATTAATTTTCTTTTTCTAATTTTCTTTCAATACTATTCCAATACTAAGCCAAATCAAAACGATCTAGGTTCATTACCTTGGTCCATGCCGCAACAAAATCCTTTAAGAATCGCTCTTTAGAATCTTCTGACGCATAAACCTCAGCTATAGCTCTTAGTTCTGTATTAGATCCAAAAATAAGGTCGGCACGGGTACCAGCCCATTTTACTTCTCCGGTAGCACGATCACGGCCAGCAAATACATTGTCCGCTTCTGAGGTGGCTTCCCATTTAGTGCTCAAATCAAGTACGTTTATAAAAAAGTCATTGGTCAGTGATCCAGCGCGTTTAGTAAAAACACCATGTTGAGATTGATTGTGATTTACATCCATCACTCGCAATCCTCCAACAAGAACAGTCATTTCTGGTACTGTAAGCGTTAACAATTGCGCTCTATCTACCAACAATTCTTCTCCAGATGTGGCATGGTTAGGCGTAATATAGTTTCTAAATCCATCAGCCAAAGGTCTAAGGGCTTCAAACGATTCTACATCTGTTTGCTCTTGAGAAGAATCTCCTCTACCTGGAGTAAAAGGAACTGTTATATCCTTGCCAGCGTTTTTAGCCGCCTGTTCAATACCTGCAGATCCGCCTAGAACAATCAAGTCAGCAATAGAAACTTCTTTGTCAGAAGTACTATTGAATTCTTTTTGAATTCTTCCTAGTGTATCCAATACTTTGGCTAATTGCTCTGGGTTGTTGACTTCCCAATCTTTCTGCGGTGCAAGACGAATACGTCCGCCATTGGCTCCACCTCTTTTGTCTGATCCACGGAAAGTTGAAGCTGACGCCCAAGCTGTAGATACCAATTCAGATACTGAAAGTCCTGAAGCTAATATATTGGCTTTCAATGCTGCGATATCGGCATCATTAACTAATTCATGGGCAACCACAGGAACTGGATCTTGCCAAATCAATTCTTCTGAAGGTACTTCTGACCCTAAATAGCGTGCGATAGGCCCCATATCACGGTGCGTTAATTTAAACCACGCTCGTGCAAAGGCATCTTCAAACTCTTTTGGGTTTTTATGAAAACGTTTGGAGATAGCTAGATATGCAGGATCCATCTTCATCGCCATGTCTGCTGTTGTCATCATCAGGGGCTGTTCCTTAGAAGCATCACCTGCTCTCGGTGCCATTTTTGCCTTTGATGCTGCTGTTGGCGTCCATTGATGTGCTCCCGCAGGACTTTTTGTCAATTCCCAATCATAGTTCAACAACACTTCAAAATAGTCATGATCCCATTTAATTGGGTTTGGTGTCCATGCACCTTCTATTCCACTGGTGATTGCATCATCTAAAACACCTGTGCCATAAGAGTTCTTCCAACCCATACTCATTTCTTCAATAGGAGCACCTGCAGGTTCTGCCCCTACATATTTATTTGGGTCTGCAGCACCGTGAGCTTTTCCAAAGGTATGACCCCCTGCAGTCAAGGCTACTGTTTCTTCATCATTCATCGCCATTCGGCCAAAGGTTTCTCTAATATCATACCCTGAACCAATCGGGTCAGGTTGTCCACCTGGACCTTCTGGATTCACATAGATAAGGCCCATATGAGAGGCTCCAAGAGGGTTTTCTAGTTCTCTATCTCCAGAGTAACGTTTGTCATCTCCCATCCATTCTGTTTCAGAACCCCAATATATGTCTTGTTCTGGCTCCCAGATGTCTTCTCTACCGCCTCCAAAACCAAATGTTTCAAAGCCCATGGATTCTAATGCACAGTTACCCGCAAGAATCAATAAATCTGCCCAAGAAAGTTTTTTTCCGTACTTCTGTTTGATAGGCCATAATAATAAACGTGCCTTATCTAAGTTTCCGTTGTCTGGCCAGCTATTTAAGGGCGCAAAACGTTGAGAACCTGAACCTGCACCTCCACGACCATCTTGAATACGATATGTACCAGCACTATGCCAAGCCATACGAATAAAGAAAGGTCCATAATGACCATAATCTGCCGGCCACCAATCCTGTGATGTGGTCATTAAATCATATAAATCTTGTTTTACCGCTTGTAGGTCCAAAGTCTTAAACTCCTCAGCATAGTCGAAATCCTCTTCCATTGGGTTGGACAATGAAGAATTTTGACGAAGAATGTTCAATTTTAACTGGTTTGGCCACCAATCACGGTTAGATGTGCCACCCCCAGCACTTTGGTTTAAAGCTCCACCCATAAATGGGCATCCACTTGCTCCATTTGATGATTTTGTTTCATTTTTACTCATGATAGTATTGTTGTTTAAATATGATTTTTAAGCCTTCATAAAATTAAGAAAACAGTTGCTCCCATTATAGGCAATTCATATTAAAATACTATTAAAACATAGGTATTCTTTATGTCTTGAGAATACCTGTATAAATAGTGTTTTTAGCATAAATTGCGCTTCCATTTGGCACATATGCCCCCTATGATGGCATAAATATGCTGTATATTTGATATTTGCACTTGTTTATCTTTTTGTAAAATAATTTTCAAACATGTCCAATTGCAATACCTTTAACCGTCTATACATTAGAACACTATAAACCCATAATTAATTTTAAATCCTATCACACATGAAAAAACTAATTTTACCAATGATTGCGCTATTGCTTTTTAGCTTTAGTACAGATACTTTTAAGCTTACTGATGATGAGCGTAAAATGGCCACTAAACACTTAATGGAAACACGTGACCACATGGCTAAAGTTCTTGAAGGACTTACTGAGGAACAATTGAATTTTAAACCAGAAGAAGAAGCTTGGTCCATTGCGGAATGCGCGGAGCACCTTGCTATTTCTGAAAATGCTTTTGGTGGATTAATCCAAAAAACCGTTGCTGCCGGTCCAAACCCTGCATTGAAAGACTCTCTAAAATTTAAAGATGATCAACTTATGGGAATAATTGTGGATCGAAGTAATAAAGTAAAAACGGGTGAACCTTTTGAGCCAAGTGGTAAGTTTGGTTCTCATGAGGCTACCGTTAAGGCTTTTATGGATAAAAGGGATGAGCACATTAAATACGTAAATACCACGCAGGATGACCTAAGAAATCGTTATTGTAGTGATCTACCTTTTGGAACCGTTGATGGGTTGCAGGTAGTCATCTTTATGGCCGGACACACAGAACGCCATGTAAAGCAAATGGAAGAGATAATGGCCAATAAACTTTTCCCCAAAGGGAAATAGTATAGTTCTTAAGATATCCCTAAAAATAGGCCTCTTCTCATACAGTAGGGGCCTATTTTTTTACTTTTACACTCAATATACTTTAAACATATAAAATGAAAGTACTTAAGTCTCTTGTGTTAGTTGGAATGTTATTGATGATGGCAAGCGCGAACGCCCAGACCAAGAAGGATAGAAAAATAGTGAACGATGCCAAAAAAGCCCAAAAGACACTTTTAAGTGCAGATAGTGGCCTTGAACGTTTCTTTGAGAATTCTGCAGGGTATGTTCTATTTCCAAATGTAGGTAAAGGAGGTTTTATTATTGGAGGTGCTTCCGGTAATGGTGTAGTCTATGAAGCAGGTGAGAGGGTTGGTATGGCCGGTCTTAAAAAACTTAATGTAGGGCTACAAGCTGGAGGACAGGCCATTATTGAAGTTATCTTTTTTGAAACTGAAGTGGACCTAGAGCGCTTTAAAGAAGGAAAGTTCCAATTTGCTGCTGAGACTTCTGCCGTAGCACTAAAATCTGGCATCGCTTTTAATGCCAAATACAAAGAAGGGGTTGCCGTTTTTGCTTTGCCAAAAGCAGGTTTAATGGCAGATGCTTCTGTTGGTGGACAAAAGTTTAACTATCGTCCTTTTTAAATTCTAAATAGATTAATCCCTTATCCCCGGAGTAAAATCCTCTGGGGCGTTTTGAGGCTGGTTCGTTGTTCCGGCATCACCTGTATCATTATGAATAATCCATTCGTCAAAGGTATAGTTAGGGTTTCCTTCTAAAATATTAGCATTACGGACAGCCCTACCATCTTCAAATTCGTGATTGGTGTTTGACCCATCTTCACCAATAATTCCAAATACATCGACCACAGTGGCAAATGGATCCACTAATTCCAGATTATCATCTCCGTTTGAATCTGCAGGACTGTTTGTTGACACACCTAAGTCAGGAGGAAAGCCATAGATTAGTTCAAACTCGTTTGCATTGGGAGATATTACCAACGTGCTTTCTGCATTAATTACAAATCCAGATAAATCAATAGTAGAGCTAATGTCTGTTTTATCATTGGTATAACGACGTAATATCCATTTGTTTAAATCCAAAGGTTCTGATGCTGAATTGTACAGCTCCACAAAACGGGCGCTCGTGTTATTATCTGGGTCTGCCAATTCCGAAATAAAAATTGCTGTTGAAGTGAATTCCGTTATGATTTCTGGGCAACGGTCATTCGTAAAATTAATATCCTCTAAATCTCGAACAATCAGTTGCAACTCGTCTCCATTTTTTATCAAAACTCCTGTGATTGTTCCATTCCCTTCAGGTAAAATCTCCTTTTGAAAATCCGAAAAGCCACTATTCACAATAACAATCTTCTTTTCAACACAATTTTCAAGAGCTCGTTCGGTTTCTTCTTTTGCAATTGCAAAAGAATTCCCCAATTCTTCCTCCACTATCTCCATTTTCTCAAATTTCACCAAAGTATTGGTCCTTAAATCTTCCACATTCTCGAAATCTACCAAAACCGGTTTCACTTCATCGGCATTATTACATAACAGGAAAATGTGTTCTGGGATTTTTAATACCGGTAGTCGTCCTACGGAGATATTTCCAAACGCTGTAAAGGTGCCGCCAAGTTTAAACGCTTCTCCACTTTTTCCCAAATACAATCCTTTTAATTTTATCAAAATCCTGCTTCCTGCTTCAAAGAACAAATGTGAATCTCTTAAATCAATTTCTATTTGAAAACCATGTGCCGGATTTGTAGGATGATCCTGAAAATGAAGCACACCAAAAAAATTTCCAGCTTTGTCCGAGGAAATAACATATCCTTCTATTATCCAATCTTCCTTAATTTGAACCGTCTCTTCTATATATAAAGCTTCCACTTCCTCAAAAGTGGCGTTGGCTTCCAAGTCATCAATACAACCATTTACTATGTCATTAAAATCACTATTCTTTACGCAAGAAAGAAATGTGAAACAGAGCACAATCACTATATAAATCGACTTTTTAACCATTGTTCTTAATTAAAAACTTATTGCCAAATTCAAAAAATAGGTTCTTCCGTAACCATACCAATATTTAGGCGCAAATGAGGGAGTTCCACTCAAATTATCCTGTTTTAACTGCCCATAATTTCCGTTTCTGCTCTGCTCGTAGCCCCCTGATTTAAAAACTTGATCAAAGACATTGTTCACACTCACAAATGCACTAATGTATTTTTTATTGACTATCCATGATTTTCCTCCCACTACATTCAATAGATAAAAGTCATCTAGTTTTTGCTGCTTTAAAATACGAGTCACATTTTCATCAGTAGCTTCTGGAAAACGCTCTCCAGTATCAGAATCTAACAGAAAACTTTGCGTGCGGGTAATTGTGGAAATATTTATAAAGTTGTTCGCTAAATAATTAGTAGTTGCTCCAATCCACCAATATTTTGGACTCCTATATTCTACCCCTAAAGCAAAAGCAGTTTGCGGTCCCTGAGCGAGTTTTAAATCCTTTAACTTGGCAATACCCAAGTCTATATTTCCTTCTGGGTCAATTAAATCTTCTTCGGCACCTGCTGTATCAAAATTTATATGAACTGAAGGATCACTTGCATAAATATATTCTCCGACGTTTCCGGCCGCGGATAATTTTACATTGGCCGAAACCTGATATTCTAGCCCTAGCTCTATTCCTTTATGCAGTTTATCCAAAGCTGTGATTACTTCCTGGACAAAATCCGACCCCACACCAGAATTAACAAAAAAGAAATTGATGTCCGTAGTATTCTGAAATCGTGTATAGAATGCACTTACTCTTCCTGTTAAATCAGGTAACCGAATGAAATAACTTAAATCTATTGTTGTAATTTTTTCGGTTTGAATTTCTGGAACTATGTCGTTATTTTCCCTTGGATTGATAAATATGTTTTGAAGTGTTGGAGGCTTATTTACGACAGCACCGTTGACGGTCAGCCAATGCCTTCCAGAATAAAAATACGTTACTCCAGATTTAAGCGCGAAACTGGAAAATGAAACTTTCTCGCTATTGCTCAAGGAGTTTTCAAAAAAACGTTCATTTTGAAACAATCCATTCCGTCGAGCACCAAAACTTGAAAAAGAGCCAGAAACAAAACTCTTCCAGCGTTTAAAGTTTAGGCTCATTTGACCAAAACCAACTAAGTGAGTAGCATCTATTTTATAATGGTAATTGAATTTTTCTCCGTCAGTTTTTGATGAACTTCCGTTAACATCATTCAATGTGTTAGAAAAAGAATCAATGTCTTCATGAAAACTTGCTCCCAACAAATCTTGAATCTCAGCAAAATTTTCAGAAGACAATTTTTTAAAATTACCGCCAATACCTAATTGAACGTGTTCATTTAAATTGTAATCCATGACACTTGAAAATGTAATTTCCTTATTCTTAACTACATCATCATAAAGCAAATAAGCTGCTTTGCCTTCACTAGATAAATTAGCAGTATATAAACGACTCCATTGAACTTGTGGGTTCTTTAAAAACCCTTCTTTCGCCAAAGAAGCATTGTTGAAATCTGCTCCTATAGGGCTATTAATATAAAAACTTGGTAAATATCTATAGTAGGTAGGGTCAGGATTTGGGGCATTATAATAGCCTAGTCTGCCTCGGGCATTTTTTCCAAACTGATAAGCAATTCCTGATGTCCAAGTTAATTTTTTAGACTGCAGAAAGTGATTCAACATAAACAGAGGTTCAAAAATATTGCGTTCCCTTGAATTTCGGATTTTCCCACCTTGATTTCCCCAATAGGGATTGTATTGATTCCCTACCAAATCAAAAACTTCTTCCGTTATGGCCGCAGAGCGCCCACGCCTGTTTCTAGCCAAAAGTGAGGTTAAGGCCAAAGTATTTTTATCATTTATTTTACACTCCAAAGAGCCAAAAAAAGAATAGGCATCATACAAAGTGCCATCAACATAACCAGTATTAGACCATCTTCTTGACGAAGAAAATGTGTAGGCCAATCCATTATTTTTTAATCCTGAATTATAGGTAGCCATTAAACGACTTCTGTATGTACGATTTGACATAGAGCCTGATAACCTTATTCCCGGTCTTAATCCAGAGGGTCTAGTATTAATGTTGGTATTACCTAGTATCCCTCCAAAAGTATATGTGTTAACAGACAATGCATTGGTGAATTCCTGATTTCGAATGACATCATTGAGTCCGCCCCAGTTATTCCATTGTGGTCTTCCATCATAAAACTTGTTCATGGGAATACCATTAAGTAAAACTTGACCATTGCTTGAATCGTAGCCTCTTACCTTAAAGAATGCTTGACCAAAATCAAATGCTGCCCTTTTAAGAAATATGTCTTTACTGGATTGTAAGATTCCCGACGAACCCGAAATAGTTTCTTCGTCATCAGCAAGTTCACCATCCGACAAGACAATGAGGTTGTCCGTATTTTCTCGAACTATATCTTTTTCAAGGAAAACTTCTCCTAAATCTATGTTCTGTCCATCTAAAGAAATTGCAAAACTCTTGGAAATAAAATCTGGAACAATGATTTTTAAAATGTGCTCCCCAACTAGCGAAGTCTCAAATGTAAAATGACCATTTACCCCGGTAAAAGATTCTTTGGAGAAGCCATCTATGGCAACAATGGCATTCTGGATAGGGGCTTTTGTGCCCTTTTCCTTTAGACTTCCAGAAATAATAGTACTTTGACTATACAGTTGTGCTGCACAGCAGAATACCAGCAAGAACATAGCAGTTCTCATAGGCTAGCTATCGTAGGTTAATTTAATAAGGGTTGGGGTTATTGTCCTTCTTTTTTGTCCGAAAAACAAACAATCTTAACTATTTTCGATTTAAAATCAAAACCTACATGCAACTTTTATTTTCCCTAATCGTCCTAACCTGTATTTCATTTACCGCTCATTCCCAAAAAAACTATACGGTAAGAACCATAGCATTTTATAATGTTGAAAACCTTTTTGACACTACAAACGATTCTTTGACTTTTGATGACGACCGTACTCCAAATGGCAGCTATAACTGGACTCAAGACAAATACCAAAAGAAAATTGAAAACATCTCAAAGGTCCTTTCAAAAATAGGTGAGGGGACTTCGAAAACATCTCCCGATATTATTGGTTTGTGCGAAGTTGAGAAAAGAAGTGTTGTTGAAGATTTAATTCATCATCCCAACTTATTGGACAAAGATTATGGAATTGTCCATTTTGATTCTCCAGATAGACGTGGTATTGATGTAGCCTTACTCTTTAAAAAAACTGCCTATTTACCAACTTCTTTTAAAAGTCATAGACTGCTTTTATTTGATGATATGTCACAAAGAATTTATACTAGGGACCAACTTGTAGTTGGAGGGATACTGGATAATGAAGAGTTTTATTTTATTGTAAACCATTGGCCCTCCAGAAGGGGTGGAGCTACCAAAAGCAAGCCCAATAGAATTAAAGCTGCCCTATTGAACAAACGTATTATTGATTCCATACAAGGATTAAATTGGAATGCTAAAATCATTAGTATGGGAGATTTTAATGATGACCCAAGGGATGATAGCTTAAAAAAAATACTGAGTACTACTGGTAAAGAAAATCAATTGGATAGTTTAAGCCTTTTTAATCCTATGGAAAAGCTCTTTAAAAAAGGTTATGGGTCATTGGCCTATAGGGATAAATGGAATCTTTTTGACCAATTTTTCATGACTTCAAATTTAATAAACGAAAGCAAGCAAGAACATTCCTTTTGGAAATCTGGAATCTATTCACCACCATATATGAAGACAATCAAAGGGAAATTTAAAGGGTATCCCCTTAGAACATATTCCGGCACTAATTACCTAGGAGGATATAGTGACCACTTTCCTGTCTACTTATTTTTACTGAAAGAAAGGGGCTTTTAATTAAACCACTGCCCCCAAGGAATACGGCTTAAAATAAATAGTAGTCCCAAGCCGTAAAAGACGGCGATACTTTTAAACTTAGCAGCATCTTCTGTCTTTTTCTTATGCCTAGACCAGCCAATGGTAATCAGAACTATAGCGATTATATTCATTAAAGGATGTTCTAAAGCCAAAAGGCGTGCAGCAGCATTTAAACCGCCCATACCCAACGTCTGTATCGCTTTTAAGCCATTATCCGATATAAAATATAGCAATAGCCCTATCAACAATTGAATATGGCTCAAGATCAAGGCAAAAAGACTTACCCTTAGGTCTTTTTCCATGGTAAACTCTTTCTTACCCAACCATCCCTTTAAGGCATTAAAAACAGCAAGAATTAATATCGCCAATACCACATAGGCAAGATATGAGTGTACGTTTTGTAGAATTTCCATATGACTAGTTTGAAGTTTAAAAGTAAGGATTTTGGAACTAAAAAACCCTGCCATCTGGCAGGGTTTTCAATCTTATTATGTGTTGAGGACCTAGAAATTGTATCTCATGCTTATATTCCAAGTTCTTCCAAATCCAAAGAATACTTTGTTACTAGTATCTAATCCTCTAAAAGTATTCGTGTTCCCGTCTGCAAAGTTATTGGTCAAAGATTCTGCAATGTATTCTGTATCAAAAAGGTTATTTACATTAGCAGCGATGCTTATAAAGTCCTTTTTCTGACCAAAGCTAAACTTATAGTATGCTCCAAAATCCACCAAACTATAGCTTGGCAATCTTAATGAACCTTGGTTATCAGCTGAATCAAAATCCTCAGCATTGATCTGCGCAAACAATCGTGAAGCAGAATACAAGTTAGTACTCAATTTTAAGTTTTTAACCGGTCTAATAATCATTTCCAAATTGGTAGTGAACTGAGCGGCATCTCCTACTTTTACATCATCCAAATACAAAGTAACATCTGGATCAATTACATTTCTATCATCATCCAAGGCAGCGCCACTAGCGTTACCGCCATATTCCCAATTACCCAAAGACAACATTCCCCTAAACTGTACTATATCAGACGCTCTATAATCTGCTTCCAATTCAAACCCAGAGTGAATTTGCTCTACGCCATTGATGTTTGCCGTACCCTCATCACCAAGATCTGTCTCAATATCCAAGGTTTCAAATCTATCCTTCCAAGAAGTTCTATATATATTGATTTTAGCTCTAAAATCGCCAAGGTTTATACCATATCCTGCCTCTAGTCCCAGTATTTTTTCATTGGTCAAATCTGGGTTTAATACGTTATCAAAATTAAGATAAACCGCATCAAACAAGGGTTGCTTGGAATAGTACCCAGCATTAAAGAAAACGTTATGTGCCTCATTCAAGTTAAAGTTAGCTCCACCTTTAATGTTTCCGCCCAATAGATTTTCAAAATCGGTTTCTTGCAATGGATCAGAGTCCAAATAATTAAAATAATCAATTCTTTTAAAACCTTGTTGGGAAACTCCACCTTGTACGAATGCAGAAACTACTCCATCAGTATATTCTAGTTGCCCAAAAGCACCTAACCATCTTACTATACCATCATTATAGTAATCAATCTTTTCTTCTGCATCAATATCTTTAAAGATGTTCACAATAGAACCAAAATCAGATGTTATAACACCATCTTGTCTAACAGTGTGGTCGGGATTGTTGATGTCATCATCATCAAAATAACCATCGGCACCTAAAAGATTATCTACTCTTCTATAGTGAATTCCCTTATAAGATCTTACATCAATTCCAGCATCCCAGCTCCACTTATCATTTATATCTGTATGAAGATTTGCAATAAGACCAAGCCAGTTATGGGAGTTCATAGAAGCTCTTCTTATAATTCCATCGCCACGGCTGGTAACAATCTGCTCCCCATTTGTTGGTGCTATTTGATAATCATTCCCATCATAGAATGTAACTTGTTCCCCAGAATTAAGTCTAGAAATTAAATCGTAATCTACTTGCCCTGTCTCTGGTATTCTATATCTGCTAGAACTGGCAAAACCAAAGTTAGCGCCAGAGCCTATATCTCCTGTTCCGCCACCTCTACCATAAGAAGCGTAAGCAGATGTAGAAAGTGTAGTTTTATCATTGAATTTATGTTCCCAGTTAAGAGAAGCAATTGGTTTGTGGTAGAAATTTCTTCTCCATCCAAACTCTTCTCCATTTAATGTACCCCCATTAAAGTTATATCTAGCTCCATATTGTACATGGTCTGCTATTGTTGCCACGTTAAAGAAACTAGACGTTCTTTGGTTATGAACCTGAGGTGATCCTGTTAATACAAATTGAAAGCTATTTTTAGCATTAGGTTCGTATCCCAATCCTATAAAATAATTGTAAGCTTCAAATTTGGTTCCTTGAATGTATCCGTCCCCGTCTGTTCTTCCGAATAATATAGAAGCAGCAAATCCATTCTCGCTTTTGCCCGTGTTATATGAAGCAGTCATTTTCATATAACCGTCATTACCTCCACCATAGTTAACACTACCACCTTCTTCTTGCTCAGTACTTTTAGTAACGATGTTTATTGTTCCGCCAACAGAGCTAATAGCCAATTTAGAAGAACCAAGTCCTCTTTGTACTTGCATTGCAGTAGTAACATCACCAAGTCCAGCCCAGTTACTCCAGAATACTCTGCCATTTTCCATATCATTAATAGGAATTCCGTTGATCATAATCGCCGTATTCTGAGAGTCAAAACCTCTTACATTAATTCTTCCATCTCCATATCCACCACCTGTTTTAGTAGTGTAAATGGATGGTGTAGACCTTAATACTTCTGGTAATTCTTGAGACCCTAGTTTTTCTTGAATCTCCGCAGCTCTAATGGTTGAAACTGCTACAGGTGTCTGCCTATCCTTGGCAATATCCAAGATTCCGGTTACAATAACACCTTCAAGTTCTTCCGCATCTGGAGCCAAGGATATTGTACCTATACTTCCAGTAGTGCTAAATGATACATTTTTGGAAATGAATCCAATGTAGGAAACAACCAAAGTACCAGAGCTCTCAGAAACTTCTAGAGTAAAATTTCCATCAAAATCTGTTGATGCTCCATTTTCAGTGCCTTGAAGCACGACACTAGCACCTGGAAGCGGACCGCCTAATTCGCCGTCTACAACTTTACCCGTAATTGTTCCTTGAGAAAACATAATTGTGGACACAAATAGGGCCACAATCAATAAATAGAATTTTTTCATTTTAACAGTGTTTATTATTTGAATAGCACTGCAAAAGTCTTTTTTTTTAACGTTTGTTATGTTAATTTAATGTTAAAAAAAATATGTCGAATCATTCTTAATCTAGCACAAACAATTGGTTAACAGTAAGTTGATGTTGAATATAGTTTTATGAATCTTAAATCATTTCTTAAAAAAATGCAAAAGGCTCAAAGTTGAGCTATCATGTTTGCCAATTTCTGAACTTTCAATGTCGTTAAGTATATTTTTGGCAAGCTGCTTACCTAGTTCAACACCCCATTGATCATAGCTGAAAATGTTCCAAATAATCCCTTGAACAAAGATTTTATGCTCGTACAATGCAACCAAAGCTCCAAGGCTTTTTGGATCTAGTTTTTGGATTAAAATCGTATTGGTGGGTTTATTCCCCTCAAATATTTTGAAAGGTAACAACGATTTTATTTCTTCTTCGGATAGATTTTGTGCTTCTAGCTCGTGTTTTACTTCACTAGCAGTTTTTCCGTTCATTAAAGCTTCAGTCTGAGCAAAGAAATTGGCCATTAACTTATTATGATGATCGACCTCTCCATGTAGCGATTCTTTATATCCTATAAAATCTGTTGGGATAAGTTTAGTGCCCTGATGAATCAATTGAAAAAAGGCGTGTTGTGAATTTGTTCCAGGCTCTCCCCAAATAATGGTTCCTGTTTCATAGTTGGTTCTATTCCCAGCCCTATCCATGCTTTTACCATTACTCTCCATAATTCCTTGCTGCAAATACGCAGAAAAACGATTTAGGTATTGGGTATAAGGAATTATAGCTTCGGTTTCCGCACCAAAAAAGTTATTGTACCAAACACTGAGTAGCGCCAAAACAACAGGAATGTTTTCTGAAAATGGAGTTTCCTTAAAATGAACATCCATTTCATTTGCTCCGGATAAAAGCTCATCAAAATTCTTATACCCTACAGATAATGAAATTGAAAGTCCTACAGCGCTCCATAATGAAAAACGTCCTCCAACCCAATCCCACATAGGGAATACATTCTCATCTGCAATGCCAAACTCCTTAATTTTTTGGGTATTGGTAGAAACAGCCGCAAAATGTTTTGCTATATCCTTTTCTGAGCCATAATTTAAAAACCACTTTTTAATGGTAAGGGCATTACTTAACGTTTCTTGCGTGGTAAAGGTTTTGGAAACAACAACAAATAAAGTTGTTTCTGGATTTAGTTCTTTTAGGATTTCATGTACATGGTCACCATCTACATTGCTTACAAAGTGCGTTTTTAAATGGTTCTTATAGAATCTTAGTGATTCTGTGATCATTGCCGGTCCTAAATCTGACCCTCCAATTCCAATGTTAACAACATCTGTAAAGGTCTTATTGGAATATCCTTTTCTATCTCCGGAAATTACAGAATCTGAAAAGGCCTTTATCTTTTCTTTTACTTCATAAACTTCTGTGACAATGTTCTTCCCATCGACATAAATCTCGTCTTCCTTTTTTGCTCTTAAAGCGATATGCAGTACAGCCCTTCCTTCTGTTTGGTTAATCAATTCACCTCCAAAATACGCTGAGATAGCTTCTTTTAATCCTACTTCATCTGCTAACTCTAACAGCAGTGATACCGTTTCTTCAGTAATTCTATTTTTTGAATAATCAACTAGAAAATCATTCCAAAGCAATGTGAATTTTTTTCCACGTGCTGTATCCGAAGCAAACATTTCTCTTAAATGTTCACTCTTTATTTCATTGTAATGATCTGTAAGTTTTCTCCAAGCTTTTGTAGTAGTAGGGTTGATTTTGGGTAATGCCATTTTATGGGTTAAGTGTTACTAGCTTTTCTTCTGGTTCGGGAGTGGGCAAGACATACTCTATACAATCCAATTGCCATTTTTGGGGTGTTATGTAATCTATATAGGCTACCCTTAAAGAGTCTGCGATAGGCTCCGCTGCTGGTAATTTTTCACGTAATGGGTCAACCTGTCTTCCATTTTTCCAAAATCGATAGCAAACATGTGGCCCACCTGTATTTCCTGTCATTCCAACCCAGCCAATTACGTCTCCTTGTCTAACAAATTCGCCTCTTTTTACCTTTTGCTTTTTCATATGCAAATATTGCGTGCTATAGGTTCCGTTATGCCTGATCTTTACATATTTCCCGTTACCTCCCCTTCTCGTGGACTCTGTTACTGTTCCATCTGCTGTAGCAATAATTGGGGTTCCTACAGGCGAAGCATAATCTGTTCCCTTATGTGGCCTTACTCTATTGCCATAATATGCGATTCTACGTTTTAGATTGTATCTGGATGACAATCTATACCCAAATTTTATTGGAGCTCTTAAAAATGTACTTCTAAGGTTGTTGGCTTCATCATCAAAATAATCGGTGATTTGCTTTAGTGAATCTGCAACATAAGAAAAAGCATATATAGGTTTGCCTTTATGTTCAAAAAGTGCAGCTTCAATTGGCTCCGCACCAGCATAGATAGAATCATTGATATATCTTTCTTTGTATATGACCTTAAACTTATCTCCTTTTTCCAATCTAAAGAAATCTATGGTCCACGCATAAATTTCGGAAAGGTTTAATGTAACATTGTAATCTATTCCTTGATCCAAAATTGCCTCGGATAAGGATGTCTCTATTATCCCAGAAGCTTCACGTTCAACATATTTTACTTCCTTCCTGCTTTTGTAGGCCGATACACTATCCCGTAAATCAACTACGGTATAATTGATTCTATCGTTTTGATAAATAAACACTTCGGCTATTTCTGATGTATCTCTTGATTTTAAGATTAGGTATGGTTTGCCAACCATGATTTTTCTTACGTCAAACGTGTCTTTAAAATTTTGGGAAACTGTTGCAATTTTAGGGTAGTCCACCTTGTTTTTTAGCATGAGTTCACCAAAACTATCCCCATATCTGATGGTATCTTGAACCACCTTAAACTCTTCAAAATTGAAACCAAATTGTTTTACTATTGGTTTCTCAATAGGATCTTCTTGTTCCAATTCCTGAACCAAGACTTTTTCTTCTTTACAAGACACTAGGATTAGCAGTGTCAATATTGCCCCAAAAAATTTCTGCATTACTAAACTTCGTTATTTGACGGATTAAATATATGGTCCACCCATTGTTTTCCCCATGTATCTTTCTCATCTTCTGAGTGCAAAGTTGGGAAAAATATTATTTTCTGAAAGCTTGGAGGTAAATAGTTCTTCCAATTTGTGCCTCCAGTGGCATCAACTTCTTTGTTTTCTTTTGCTAAATACCTGTAGGCGGAACCCATGTGAACCAACGGCCAGTTTACATTAGCGTTTACATCCAAATCTTTTAATGAGTTGATCAGTTCTTCATTCTTTTTAGATTCTTCAGGAAGTTGGAGGTACTTATGATAGATACTACTAGTCTTAACTTCATTAGATATTCTTAGCAATCTTGGAGTATAGCGGAACTCAAATTGTTTAAGAGTAAGTGTTTTTTCCCCAGTAACTGCATCAGTCGCACCTTTTTTCCAATAAATATGATCAAAAAGTTCTTCTATACTGTCCTTTGCTGAAAAAGATTCACGCTCCGTATGATGAACCAAATTTTCTAGGGGCGTAGCATAAATCTCAAGCATACGATATTGAGCAGACTGAAATCCACTTGCAGGAAGAAGTGCCATGCGATAGCGCAAAAATTGCTCTCGTTCCATTCCTTTGATCATAATGCTAAAAGATGAAATAAGTGCTTTGAAGTAACTGTTTATCCTATTGACTTTTTCTATAAAAAACTTTAGATCCTGGGACTTATCTTCAACTATTTGCTTTTGCTCATGTAAAATCAGCTTGAAGTAGAGCTCCGTTATCTGGTGGTACATGATGAAGATTTCTTCATCCGGAAAATGCGTTCTTGGAACTTGAATACTAAGTAAAGTGTCTAAATGAATATAGTCCCAATACGTAAGGTAACGTTGGTAAAGGAGTCCGTCAAGGTAAGAACTTAAGTCTTGTCCAGAGTTTTTAAACTTTTCTTCAAGCTTATTGATTTGGGACTCAATTCGCTCATCATTCTTCATTCAATACTATCTCATTATTATTTTAAACTGGTTTCTAAGGCCATTATAGCCATCTAAATCTGCTTTTAACGATCCAACGGCAAGATCTGCTTTTATCCTTACAGGAATTTTGTTCAAATCATTGGAAACCCAAAGCGTAAGGCTTTCGTTTTCCTTGAAAACACGACCCGATTGAACCACGGGTCTAAATTTAAGACATTCTACTTTCCCAAACTTGGTCCGTATCACTTCTTTTCCTAAAAATTTTAGTTTAAACTTATAAACGCCATCATCATCAAACAACATATCCATATCTATGGATTGGCCAACTTCAAATTCTTCGAGTCCATAGCGATTTCTTAAATAATAAGAGGCTGACAATAAATCTTGGACTTTGTCATGTACTGGAATATCAAACTCCTTACCGTTCTTGTTATCCTTTAAAATTGCCCGATCCTCATTGTGGTAAAAATCAATTTCAATATCCTTGGTATATCCCCCTTCATTTATTTTTCTGATAAACCTGTACGGTTTTCCATCAGTTCTGCCAAAATAACTCTCATAGGTATCATCCACTTTAAAAAATATACTGGCAAATCCCGTGGTCTTCCCTCTACCCACCACATGGTATACCGGAATATTATCAATGGTATCCGTACTTAGGTTCAAGGTTGCATAACTGGCGTTAAGAAATCCATAGTGGATGCGAAATTTTAACCACTCCCCAGACTTAAACGCAGGAGGGTGTTTTTGCGCGGTTATGGGCATTATAAGCAAGAGGGAAAAAATGATAAAAACCTTTTTCATAGTCTTGTGTATTAGTATAAAATTACTAAAATCCCTTTTCAAGCAGATTAGTTTACAATTACATAAACAAAACTTGTTCCAAAATATTATATATAAAAAAAGCCCAGTCTTTAAACTGGGCTTTTCCTAAATAACCAACCAAACTTTAAATTATGAAAAACCAATACTTAAAGTTATAAGGGAACCACCCCTTATGTTGTGTAAAGATACATCAAGGTTTTGTAGGAAAATAAGTTTTTAACGGACTTTAACTATCCTTCTTTCAAATTTTTGAAACAGGGATGCATATTTAGCTTATTGTTAAGAAAAAATAAGGCTTATGAAGGATTTTCCAATTTGTTGCCAAATGAATGATTGACAAACTTATCTTACAAAAGAGATTTCCAAATGCATTTGTTTAGAACCAATACCCTACACTAAAAAAGAAGTTACTATTGCCTATCTCTGGCGTCCAAGAATAATAAACCTGAATGGGACCTAAAAACGATTCATAGCCATACCCTATTCCATAACCAGAAAAAGTGGGTTCTGTAAACCATTCTCCTGTACGAAACAAATCATCGTCAACATTAGCAAAATTGGCTGAAAACAGTAAATGGTTCTTAGGGGCGAATTGATAATCCAACCTACTATATGCCTTTACAAAACTGTTTCCTGGCAGACTTAAAAAGTCATACCCAAAAAAAGGAACAAAATTATTTACAAAGTCGTTTCCAAAACCACCAAGAACAAAATCAAAAGAAGTAACCCCTGAGGTTCCCAATTTAAAACCTCCTTCTGTCTCCAAATTAAGGGTTAGGTTTTGAAACAAAGGAAATGCGGTGCCAAGTCTTGCTTTTGCTATTGAAAATTCCTTGAAATTTTCATTAAAATCTGAAGAGAATAGATACAAATGAAAATCGCTATCAAAAAACACCCCTTTTGTAGGAAAATATTTGTCATCATAGGTGTCTAAAGTAATTTTACCATATGCGCTAAAATAATTTGAGTTTTCAAAATATGTTCTTTCATCCGATGTTGGCGCGAAAGCATCTTCATTTTCATCTACAAATTGATTAAGGGTACGTGTACTGTAACGCAACAATTTGTGCTCAGCACCCAGTGTCACCGCAAATTCTTCCCTCAAAACTGTTTGTAGGTAGACCTGGTTTGTTAAATCTGTAATATCCAGATTTATTTGTCGAATATTTGGGTCATCAATCACGTCGAAATTTGAGCGAATCAACCCAAAGTCTATTTCATTGTCAAAATCCGTGAACTTAGAATTGACCCCAAAACTCCAATAAAACCCTTTATCCAGATAGTACTCCATGTTATACCTGATATGATCTCCAAGAATGAAATCAAAGGAGGCAACATCATCCTTAAGTAAAAAATTCTTTTTGGTAAGGTTGATCAATGCGGCACTTTTGTACAAATCATCATAATGGGCAGACATCTTAATGAACATTTTTGTGGGGTCCTCTTTTAGTTTTAAAACTAAATCTGTACCCAAACCATTAGATATCAATTCATATCTGATCGTTTTAAAATTCCCAGAAGCAGATAAATTATTAATACCCTGTTTTAGTTTATTAAATGAAATTTTCTCCGCAAGATTAAATCGGAGTTTACCCTTAATATAGCCCCTAGTATAGCGATCATTTCCCTTGATTATTAATCTATTTACCGTTAGGCTATCTTTTACCTTTATCTTTTTTTTCTTACCGCTAACAAAACTTTGTTTTTTGGAAATCTCATTCAGTTCTTTGATTTTAGCGTATGCTGCTATCTCCCCGCTTTCGACAATTTCCTTAGAACGGTCAAAATCAATAACAGAAAAATCATCTATATCCGGCCTTATATAGATTTCCGTTTTTTCAATCTTATCCTTCATATCATTAACGGTCCTGTAGTTATTGATTTGAAGAAGGATTTCTGTAGCTGACGATAAGGACTCTCTTGTGGCCAAACCATGTTGAACATCTACACCTATAATTAGGTCGGCTCCCATTTCTCGCACCTCATTTAAGGGATAATTGTTCACTACTCCTCCATCTATCAAAATTTCTCCTTCAATTTCTGATGGCTCAAACAATGTGGGAAAGGTTCCACTGGCCATAATTGCTTCAGGAAGATAACCGTCATCCAACAATACCTCTTCTCCAGTTTCTACATTGGTGGCAATACACAAAAAAGGAATGGGCAATCTTTTAAAATCATGAATATCCTTTACATGAAAAAGAAGCCTTACCAACTCATTGTAGATGTTCTGCCCTCCTGAAATTGCTTCTGGAAAGGACACATTAAAATTTGTGAAAGGAAGACCCAAGGCATAGCGCTCAGAATCATCTTTTTCATAAAAAGTCTTTGCTCCCCTAGGGACATTATCTTGAATCAACTTAGAGAAATCCGTTACCTTAAAAATAGAATCCAATTCTTTGGCAGAATACCCTGAGGCATAAAGTGCCCCAACAATGGCGCCCATACTTGTGCCGCCAACATAATCTATTTTAATGCCAGCTTCTTCGATTACCTTTAACGCTCCAATATGTGCCAAACCTTTAGCTCCGCCACCACTAAGTACTAGACCAATCTTAGGTTGTTCCTCCGTGGACGTTGTTTGGGCTATCCCAAAAACCCCAAAAAATACAACCCCTATTGCAGCTATTATGTTTTTCATATACTTTTTGCTAATGGAAGGATTTATAGATTTTTTTTGCCTTTGCCATTCCAATGGTTTCTGCAAGACTCTCAATGGTTGCCTCTCTAATTCGTTTTACCGATTTGAAATTTTTCAATAGTTGTTCTGCAGTCTTTTCACCAATACCTTCAATATTTTCCAATTCTGAATTAATCGCTCCCTTCCTTCTTTTATTTCTATGATGCGTAATGCCAAATCTATGGGCCTCGTTCCTAAGTTGCTGAATTATTTTCAAAGTCTCTGATTTTTTATCCAAATAAAGAGGAATGGGGTCTTCTGGAAAATAAATTTCTTCCAGTCTTTTGGCAATACCTATTATGGCAATTTTTCCGCGTAGCCCTAAAACATCCAGACTTTTAAGAGATGATGAAAGCTGGCCTTTCCCGCCATCAATTACTATAAGTTGTGGCAAGGGTTCAGCTTCAGCAAGAAGTCTCTTATATCTTCTAAAAACGACCTCTTCCATACTTGCAAAATCATCGGGACCCTCAACAGTCTTAATATTAAAATGCCGATAGTCTTTTTTTGAAGGCTTTCCATTTTTAAAGACCACGCAAGCCGCCACAGGATTACTCCCTTGAATGTTAGAGTTATCAAAACACTCTATATGTGTAGGTTCTTCAGATAGCCTCAAATCTGCCTTCATCTGAGCCATGATTCTTTTGGTATGTCTATCTGGGTCTGTTATTTTAATTTGTTTGAACTTATCCTGTCTAAAAAAACGTGCATTACGTTCAGAGAGTTCAAGGATTCTTCGTTTATCTCCTAGTTTTGGCAAGGTAACTTTAAGGCTTTCTTCAACTAATACAGGAAATTGCAAATAAACCTCCTTCGATTGGGATTTAAACCGTTGCCTGATTTCAGTGATGGCCAATTGCAACAATTCCTCATCAGTCTCTTCCAACTTCTTTTTTATTTCTAAAGTATGTGATCTTATAATAGAACCATGAGACAGTTGTAAAAAATTGACATAAGCATGGGTTTCATCAGAAATGATAGTAAATACGTCTACATTATTAATTTTTGGATTGACCACCGTGGATTTGACCTGATAGTTTTCCAATATTTCTATCTTATCCTTTATTCTTTGAGCTTTTTCGAACTCCATATTATTTGCAAATTCTTTCATCTGTGATTTGAAGAATTGCAATGAACTTTTAAAATTTCCTTTTATAATCTCTCTAATGTCTTCTATCTGTCTACGATATTCTTCCTCTTCTTGTAACCCTTCACATGGCCCCAAGCAATTGCCTAAATGATATTCTAGACATACCTTATACTTTCCAGATCGGATCTTTTCTTCAGAAAGGTCATAATTACACGTTCTTAAGGGATATAAACTCTTGACCAGGTCCAATAATGTTCTCACCGTCTTCATGCTAGTGTACGGTCCATAATACTCCGAACCATCCTTTATTAACTTACGCGTGGGAAAAACTCTTGGAAAACGCTCATTTTTAATGCATATCCACGGATAGGACTTATCATCCTTTAGCAAAACGTTATATCTGGGCAAGAGTTTTTTAATGAGATTGTTCTCCAAAAGGAGCGCATCAGATTCTGTGGCAACCACAATATGTTTAACAGAATGAATCTTTTTGACCAAAACTCGGGTCTTGCCGTATTCTTGTTTTTTATTGAAATATGAGGCTACTCGTTTCTTAAGGTTTTTAGCCTTTCCAACATAAAGAATCTTATCATCGGCATCATAAAACTGATACACCCCTGGGTCGCTTGGCAGAACGCTTATTTGAACACTTATAGATGATGGGTTGGGCATAAAATTTCCGAAAATTGACTCCTAAACAAAAGTAAGTTTTAATAATAGTGCTTTTTTGTTAAAATTCACCTATCCCTTATTTCACTTAACTTTTTTTGATAGACCGCTATCTATGTGTTAAAATTGATGGTTTTAATCTTTCCTTCTATAACTTGTAAGAAAAACACCTCTTTCGCTCAAAATTAACCCCGCAAATTGTTATAAATCGTCGTTGTTTAATTTTTTTTTGATTTGATCCTTAACGATTTTTAAATAAAAAAACATCTATCACTCTTATCTTCAGATAGTTAAAATCAAAATAGAATCTTAATGAAAACCCACATATGTTAAAACGTTATTAAAAAAGATGCATTTCATCGGTAAAAGAGGTATTTCATGGTGAATTTTCAATTCTTTTACTTACATTTAACCATATATAAATACAATTCTATGGAGAACTATGTTATTGTTTTGGGAATGTATTTGATTTTGATGCTTTTTTTCAAAATCTTTTTTTCTGTTTCAACCAGAGAATAAAAAAATAGGTTTCCCCAAAGCTCCACCCCTAAATTTTCAACACTAGATGTTGAAACATGAACTGAGAATAAAATATAAAAATTTGAGAGAGGAAATGAACACCTCTGTCATTTCAGATTATAGTATCATCTTGGCAAATCATGTACTTCAAATCCCTATTTGGGATTTTTTTTGTTTCCATATTTTTCTAAGCATCGAGGAAAATAAAGAGATTGATACGCTTCCCTTGATTACACTTCTTCAAGGAAAAGATAAGAATATAGCTATCCCGAAGGTTAGTGGAGAAAACTCAATGGAAAACTACTTGCTGACAGATAATACAGTTTTCAAGAAAAATAAATGGCATATTCCAGAGCCTGTAGATGGAATTAAAATTCCAGAAAACCAAATAGATGTAATTTTTGTGCCACTGTTGGCTTTTGATGCAAAAGGAAACCGTGTTGGTTATGGCAAAGGTTATTATGACACCTTTTTGCTTAAGTGTAGGCCAGAAACCATAAAAATTGGATTATCATTTTTTGAAGCTGAAGATAGCATAAGCAATATCCATGAAAACGATGTTAAACTGGATTACTGTGTTACTCCAAAAAAGGTTTACAAATTTTAATCCTCTGCTTGTTTTTCCTGTTTCGGGAAAGCTTTTTTGTTGAATACAATCAATATACCAACTCCAGTGCTTATAGCCGTATCCGCTATATTAAAAACAGGCTCAAAAAATCGAAAACTTTTACCTCCAACAGATGGAACCCATTCTGGCCAAGTTGTATCTATTAATGGAAAATATAACATGTCCACAACCTTACCGTAAAAAAGTTTTCCATAAGGTTCACTAGAAAACAAAGTAGCGACCTGATTGCTACTGTTGTCAAAAATCATCCCATAAAAAACCGAATCTATAATATTACCCAAGGCCCCTGCAAAAATTAGGGAAACCGCCAAAATCAAGGTTTTCGGGGATTCCTTTTTTATAATGTCCCGCAGCCAATAACCAATACCAAAAATGGCAAAAAGTCTAAAAATGGTCAAAACCAGTTTTCCTGCAGATTCTGATATAGGAAGAAGATCACTAAGCTTGGTACCCCAAGCTGCACCCTCATTTTCTATAAAAAGTATTTTGAACCAGTCAAATACCGCAGAGGATTCTCCTAGGACAAAATTAGTCTTAACGTAGATTTTACTTATCTGGTCAACTACCAGTATTAATATGATGATTATGAGGGACTTCTTTAAATTCATGTCTTTAAAACAGGTTGCGCAAAAGTATGGATATTATTTCATTTTCCTTAGATTGATGTTCCCTTCAACGCTCTTCAAAATGTATTGGTTATAGCCTTTTGGAATAGGCTCTTTTTCAACTTTTCCATAAGCGCTTTCAGCAATTATATTTCCGCTGGCGGTTATAAGCAAAATATCCCCTTTTTGAGTGGTTACCTCTACCTTTTCAATCACATTGTCAAGAACACATCTTCCATCAGATAATTTCACTTGTAAATTTTCAAACTTGCCTTCTACAGATACATTGCTATTAGTGCCGTAAACGAAAACGTTTTTATTTTCTGGAAGGATTATATTGAGTTTAATGGAAATAACTTTGTGAGCGCTAAGTTTGTCGTTTGGATTGATAAAATTTGGCTGAAACCCGGCGCTTATCAAAACTGTTGTTCCTTTTTCTTCTATTGTAATCAATAAATCTTTGGAATATTCACCTTCAATATCAGCCTCAACGCTAACTTCATCTGTCTTGGCCGTGCCAAGGTAAATTTGGTAACAGTATTGGGAATTTATTTGAATGGACGCTGTTCTGGAATTTACAAACGCCTTCTGCACCAATTTTTGACCATGCAGGTTCAATAAAGAAAAAAAGCTGAAAACAAAGAACAAAGTTCTCATAAACAAAAAACGCCTTGCGGCGTTTTTATTATTTCTGCATGTTTTTTGCCTCAATGCTCAGCGTAGCGTGCGGAACCAATTTTAGTCGTTCCTTATTAATAAGTTTTCCCGTTACACGGCAAATCCCATAGGTCTTGTTCTCTATTCTTAACAAAGCGTTCTTTAAATCTCTAATGAACTTTTCCTGGCGGATTGCCAATTGCGTATTGGCCTCTTTGCTCATAGTAGCGGAGCCCTCCTCAAAAGCTTTGAATGTTGGTGAGGTGTCATCCGTACCGTTATTGCCATCGTTCATATATGAGCTTTTAAGCAACTCCAAATGCTTATTGGCCTTATCTATTTTTTCTTCAATTAACGTTCTAAATTCTTTTAGATCTTTATCCGAGTATCTTACTTTTAAATCTTGTGCCATGTTCTAATGTTTTTGGATAAACAATTTTGTATTTACTTCATCAAAGGCAATAGCTATACCTTCATCTAATTTTTCTTCAAAATTCAGTTCTGCAGTCAAGGTTTCGGTTTTAATATAATCTTCATTACTGGAAACCGCATTTTCCACAAAACCGTCTTTCAATATTTTAATATCTATTCTATCGGTCACCTCAAATCCAGATTCTTTTCTAAGGTTTTGAATACGATTGACCAACTCCCGCGCAATGCCCTCTTTTCTTAAGTTCTCATCTATGGTCACATCCAGAGCAACCGTTAAAGAACCAGAGCTTGCCACCAACCAACCCTCAATATCTTGTGAGCTGATGTCCACATCAGATAACTGTAAAATAATACTTTTATTTTCCAATGCAAGCATTAATTCGCCTTCTTGTTCAATTTTTTGGATATCCTCTTGTCCCAATAGATTAACAGCGAAGGCTATGGCCTTCATATCTCTCCCAAATCTTGGGCCTAAAACCTTAAAATTAGGTTTGATTTGTTTCACTAAAATTCCAGAGGCATCATCAAGCAATTCAATTTCTTTTACGTTTACTTCAGATTTTATCAAATCTGAAACCGCTTCAATATCTTCTTTCTGTTGATCATCTAAAATAGGAATCATTATTTTTTGAAGTGGCTGACGTACTTTAATTTTTTCCTTTTGACGAATTGATAATACCAAGGATGAAACTTTTTGTGCCAATTGCATTTTACGCTCCAGTTTCTTGTTGATCATACGCTCATCAGAAACAGGAAACTCTGCCAAATGAACACTTTCAAAACCATCTTTTTGGGTAGTGGCATTTAAATCTATATACAACCGATCCATAAAGAAGGGCGCTATAGGAGCAGATAGTTTAGCAACTGTGGACAGACATGTATACAGGGTTTGATAAGCTGAGATTTTATCTTGTTGATAATCTCCCTTCCAAAACCGCCTTCTGCTTAATCTTACATACCAATTGCTCAAATTTTCCTGAACATAATCGGAAATCATTCGTGCTGCCTTGGTAGCCTCATAATCTCCATAAGCTTCATCCACTTTTTGAATAAGTGAATGCAGTTCAGATAAAATCCATTGGTCTATTTCTGGCCGCTCATTTAACGCAGTGTCTGCTTCTGAATAATCAAATTCATCAATATTGGCATATAATGCCATGAAAGAATAGGTATTATAAAGTGTGCCGAAAAATTTGCGTTTCACTTCAACAATACCATCCAAATCAAACTTTAAATTATCCCACGGGTTAGCGTTGGAAATCATATACCATCGTGTGGCATCTGCGCCATGTTCTGGCAGCACTTTAAATGGATCGACGGCATTCCCCAACCGTTTGGACATTTTCTTTCCTTCCTTGTCCAATACCAGACCGTTTGAAACCACATTTTTATAGGATACGGTATCAAAAACCATAGTGGCAATGGCATGCAGGGTATAAAACCAACCTCTTGTCTGATCTACACCTTCTGCAATGAAGTTTGCAGGAAAAGCCACACCATCATCAATTAAGTTCTTATTTTCAAAAGGGTAGTGCCATTGTGCATAAGGCATAGAACCACTATCAAACCAAACATCGATCAAATCAGACTCCCTTTTCATAGGTTTTCCCGATGGGGAAACCAAGGTAATCTGATCTACAATATTTTTATGTAAATCGATTTTATCATAGTTGGATTCACTATTGTCTCCTACAACAAAATCTTCAAAAAGGTCTTTTTCCAGAATACCGGCTTCAACGGCCTTGGTCATTTCCACTTTTAATTCTTCCACGGACCCAATCATCATTTCTTCCTTTCCATCCTCGGTGCGCCAGATAGGAAGTGGAATTCCCCAATAACGGGAACGGGAAAGGTTCCAATCGTTGGCATTGGCCAACCAGTTTCCAAAACGGCCCTCTCCTGTAGCCTTCGGTTTCCAGTTAATGGTCTGGTTAAGCTCAAACATACGGTCTTTAACATCCGTAACCTTAATGAACCACGAATCCAGTGGATAGTATAAAACAGGCTTGTCCGTACGCCAGCAGTTAGGGTAACTGTGCACGTACTTTTCTACCTTAAAGGCTTTGTTCTCTTCTTTTAGTTTGATGGCAATTTCAACATCCACAGATTTTTCTGGAACTTCATCATCTGCATAATATTCGTTCTTCACATACTTGCCAGCAAACTCCTTAAGTTCTGGTCTAAACCTTCCTTGTAAATCAACCAAGGGAACTGGATTGTTGTTTTCGTCCAGCACCAACATTGGTGGAACTTCGGGTTTTGCTTGTTTTGCCACCATAGCATCATCCGCACCAAAGGTGGGTGCTGTATGTACTATTCCTGTACCATCTTCTGTGGTGACAAAATCGCCGGCTATGACCCTATAGGCATTTTCTGGATTTTGATAGGGTTGAGCATAATCTATTAATTGCTCATATCTAATTCCAACTAAATCTTTCCCTGTAAAGCTTTGTCCTATTTGATAAGGAATTTTTTTATCGCCTTCTTTAAATGTGGTAAACTCCTCTTCATTTTCCGCTGCAAAAAACTTGCCCGAAAACTGTTTGCCCACTAATGCTTTTGCCAATATTACTTGAGTGGGTTCAAACGTGTATTGGTTATATGTTTTTACCAAAATATATTCAATCTTTGCCCCTACGGTCAATGCCGTGTTAGACGGTAAGGTCCAAGGAGTCGTCGTCCACGCAAGAAAGTAAATGTCACCATCTATATTCTTTAAAGCGTCTGGAAGCGAATCCTTTTTAGCTTTAAACTGAGCTGTAACGGTTGTGTCCGTAACATCTTGATACGTGCCCGGTTGATTCAGCTCATGAGAACTCAATCCCGTTCCTGCCTTTGGAGAATAGGGTTGAATAGTATATCCTTTGTATATAAGGCCCTTATCATAAATCTGTTTTAGCAACCACCAAACAGACTCCATATATTTTGATTTGTAGGTGATATATGGATCATCCATATCTACCCAATAACCAATTTTTTCAGTCATTTCGTTCCAGACATCCGTATAACGCATGACCGCTTTTTTGCAGGCTGCATTATATTCTTCAACCGAAATCTTTTTGCCAATATCTTCTTTGGTAATTCCCAGTTCCTTCTCAACACCAATCTCAATGGGCAATCCGTGGGTATCCCATCCAGCTTTACGCTTTACCTGATATCCCTTCATCGTTTTATATCTAGGAAAGATATCTTTAATGGTGCGTGCCATCACGTGATGAATTCCAGGCATCCCGTTTGCAGAAGGTGGTCCCTCATAAAACACGTAGCTTTCTTTCCCCTCTCTCGTGGAAACACTTTTTTCAAAAATTTGGTTGTCTTTCCAAAAGTCCAAAAGCTCTTCTGACACTTTAGGCAAATCCAATCCTTTATATTCCGCAAACTTCATATTTATCGCTCCTTCTTCTAGAATTCCAAGTTTGCAAAATTAAAAATTTAGATGGAATTATTGCCTTCCAAATGGGGTATTTAAATTTCCTTAATGTGCTTAACCTAAATATGATATCCCATAATACCCCATTCCCGTCAAAATCCATACCTTAACCGAATTAACACTAAACCATATTTATAATGAAAAAAGTATTGATTGCAATCGTTGCACTGTCTTTATCGATGTCAACAATGATATCATGTAAAGAGGCTGCAGACAAGGCCAAGGAGGCCACAGAAGAAGCTGCCGAGTCTCTTGAAGAGGCAGGTGATAACTTAAAAGATACAGCAAACGATGCTGTAGACGCTGTAAAAGAAGCGGGTGATGAAATGAAAGAGTCCGGCGAAAAAGCCTTGGACAGCATTAAAAAGGCAGGTGAAGAAACTATGGACAAAGCCAAGGAAATGGGAGAGGACGTAAAAGATGCCGCCAAAGAAACTGCAGATGATCTTAAAAAAGTAGCTGAGGATACAAAGGAAAAATTAGATCATTAATATCCTTTTAGCTTATCATAAAAGGGCTTGGACTATTCCAAGCCTTTTTTGTTTTAAAAAGTATAGCCCAATCCTAGAATAAGATTAGCGCCAGGAGCAACAATCCCTGAAGAATAGGTCCTATAGCGTTGGTTAGTTATATTTTCCAGACTCACAGTTGTTTTCAAAGCGTTGGAAATTTGATATTGTGACCTAAAGTTCAATGTATACCAAGAGGGTGAAAAAGGGTTTCCGTTTTCATCAATAGCATATATAAATTCTTTGCTTCTTTCCGATAAAGCTAAATCATCATAGCTGATTTCGCCATTGTAATTTAGAAACACATCTGCCTTTAATTTTTGATTTTGCCAGACCAAGTGAAAATCACCAAAAGTCGGTGCAACATGTCTAGCGGGTGAGTCTGTTCCACTATCGTCCTCCTCTATTCCTTCGGTGAAGGTTAAATTTGAGGTGAGCGACCAGTTTTCATTTAAAAAGGCTTCAAGCCCAAATTCAAAACCATATACATAAGCTTTTGCTGCATTTTGGATTGCTTGCACATTACTTAATTCGCCGTTGTATAAAATTTCTGTTTCTCCATTAAACTCAAAATCTCTTCTTACCAAAGCATCTACCAAGTAACTATAAAATGCTGCTCCTTTTAAAACCAATTTATCTTTAAAGTTCTTTCTTACTCCCATTTCCGCATTATAGGCGTATTCTGGTTCTAAATCTGGATTTGGCACAACTACGGAGCCAGGCTCGGAATCAAACACTTTTCCAATATCGTCAATGTTGGGAGCTCTAAACCCTGTAGAGCCATTTAAAGTAATTTGTAAATCTGCTTTTGGGAACCAACTAAATCCAACACTCCCAGTAAAGGCACCTGTTATTAAGTCAGCTTCCTCAAAAGGGAAAGGAAAAAACGTTGTGTCAAATTGTGCATCTACCCAGACCTGACTATAACGTGCTCCGGACAGCAATGTGAAATTTGGCTTTAGTTTATACTCTCCATTAATATAACCCGCAAATGTTTGCCAAGTGGAACCGTCTGGATAGCGAGAAGCCGCTTCAGAAACCACACTTGTTTCAATGTTTTCCTGACTTCCTTCCGAATGGACTTTGTTAAAAATGTACTCTGCTCCATAGTACAATCGTAAATCCCCTATTTTTTTATTCTCAAAATCAAGGTTCATTGATATTGCATCAACTTTTTCTTTTGTGGTAAAACGGTCAACTTCTTGGAAATCCCTGTCGTTTCTACTTTCTTCAAAATACTGATAGGCCGTGGTCAACTTAACCCCATCATAAAACTTGTTCTTTCCTTTTTTGGTCAATTGAAAGTTTCCCATGAACCATTTTTGTGGGCCATAAAACCATTCGGCAGAACGAAGCCCATCTCCAGCACTATTTGGGCGAATCAATCTATCATATCTTGAATAGTCCGAAGTTTCGGAATAGTATAGCCCTAAATCATAGTTCCAAGTATTGTTGGGTTTGTAGGTAAACTTCTGAAGGAAATTGATTTGGTCATATCCTGATGTGACCTGCTTTCTAGGGTCGTCATTCTCCACTAAAACATCCGTTCCATTTTCTCTGACCACAAAACTGTTCCGCAAGTATTCATCTGGGCCATGCCCTCCCATAACCAAATCATCGAACTTATTATATGTAAAACTCGTATAAGATGCCCATTTTTGTTGCCCTAGATTAAAATCTACATGAGCAGTGTTTTCATTATTTGCAGAAGCAAACCTATAATTTACATTCCCAGAAAAAGTAAGACTATCAGTGAAAGACAATCTAGGTTTCTTGGTAAAAAAATTCATTACGCCTCCAATGGCATCGCTGCCATAAATAACAGAGCCCGGTCCAAAAATGACCTCTGTGTTCTTAATCGTGAAAGGGTCTACGGAAATTACATTTTGAACATTTCCTCCTCTAAAAATGGCATTGTTCATACGCACGCCATCTACAGACAACAATAGCCTATTGGTTGCAAAACCCCTGATCATAGGGCTGCCTCCCCCTAATTGACTCTTCTGCACAAAGACCTTTCCACTATTCTGCAATACATCTGCAGAAGTTTGCGGGTTGGTAAATGAAATAGTTCGCGCATCAATGGATTCTATTTTTTGAGGAATATCTTTTTTTTGCTGCTCCCATTTAGAAACAGACATGACCACTTCTTGTAATTCCTCTAACTTTAAACTTAAGTAAACCCGATTTCCCTTTTTGCTTATCTGAGCTTTAGTTGTGTTGTATTCCTCGTAACTAATGTGCCTAAAAGTAATTCGTTCATTTCTTGAGAAAATGCTTAAATCACTTTTTCCATTAAAATCTGAGACCGCTGTTTTCGATTTATCTCTGTTGTAAATCGCGATGTTGGCGACAGGATTTCCCGTATCCGCATCCAAAACCGTAATCTCTTGGCTGAAAACAGTAAAGGAAATAAATAGAAAAAGGAGGGCGAAACCTGTGCTACGCATATTACTCGAAAACTGCATTTAAAACCGCTAAGGACTTGGGCTTTCTGAATCCCTGCAAATGTAATTCAAAATACATAATAACCATTTTTAAAAGCTCTTGCCTTTGGGGTTTGTTCATTTGTATTGTCTGAAGTGCATCAAAATTTATGCCCAAGACACGTTTGAAGCTCGTTAAATTTTCACCTTGTATAATTGGGTTAAGACTAGGGGTTGCGCAAAAACTTCCTTCTACCAAATCGAAATAATTTCCATTTTGAAATGAGGTATCTGGGTAAAACCCTAAATATTTTGTGAGATTGAGTAAAAACAAGAGGTGGAAATTGGAAATGGAACTATGTGTATCCAACCAATATAAAGCATATTCCAAATAGTTGAAGAGCCCTTTATTCTGTTCTTGTTCCTGAATGCTATTGCTCAACATTTCAGCCAAAAAAAGTACCATACTATTTTTTATAATATCTGTATGCAAACTCTTGTAGGGAACACTCACCTTTACTTCTCTAATACTCTCTAGACTCCCCTTGTTTCTGTGAGTGGCCACAAGTTCTAATTGCATTAACGGAAGAAAATATGCTGCTTTTAATTTCCCTTTTTTGGAAGTCAAAACACCCTTTAACAAGTACGATTTTAACCCATCAGATTCTGTAAATGCTTTAACGATAAGGCTAGTATCTCCATATTTTAAGGAAGAAAGAATTATTGCCTTAGTGTTTACTTGCATTTTTTGTTGGTTACTAGTGGACTCTAAGTGAGCTTGATTGTTTGTTTTCGGTTGAAAATAAAAAAGTGGACGATTGTAATTCAACCGCCCACTTATATTCTAATTCTGAGTTAGTTACCTAAATAACTCCCTGAGCTAACATAGCGTCGGCTACTTTTACAAAACCAGCAATATTGGCTCCTTTTACGTAGTTGCAATATCCGTCGGCCTCTTTTCCGTATTCAATACAAGAATCATGAATATCTTCCATAATCCCTTTTAGTCTGTCATCTACTTCTTCACGTGTCCAACTAATACGGAGTGAGTTTTGCGACATCTCCAAACCAGAAGTGGCAACACCTCCAGCATTAGAGGCTTTGCCTGGTGCAAATAATATTTTTGCTTCGTGAAAAGCATGAATGGCTTCTGGTGTAGAAGGCATGTTAGCGCCTTCCGCAACTGCAATACAGCCATTTTTAATTAATGTTTCTGCATCATCTCCATTCAACTCATTCTGTGTTGCACAAGGCAGTGCCACATCACAAGAAACTTCCCAAGGTGTTTTTCCTTTATGGAATTCAGCAGATGAATATTTATCAGCATACTCTGAAATTCTTCCTCTTCGGTTGTTTTTCAAATCCATTATAAAAGTCAGTTTTTCAGCATCTATACCATCCTTGTCGTATATGTAGCCACCCGAATCTGATAATGTCAATACCTTTCCACCTAGTTGCAGAACCTTTTCCGCAGCATATTGTGCCACGTTTCCAGAACCAGAAATCACAACCTTTTTACCTTTAAAGGATTCTCCTTTTATTTTTAACATGCTATCCGCAAAATAAACGGTCCCGTATCCTGTAGCTTCCGGACGGATCAATGACCCTCCCCAAGAACGACCTTTACCCGTTAATACACCGGTAAACTCGTTTCGTATCCTTTTATACATTCCAAAAAGGAATCCGATCTCACGAGAACCAACACCTATATCCCCTGCTGGAACATCTGTGTTTGGACCAATATGTCTGTTCAGCTCTAACATGAAAGCATGGCAAAAACGCATTACTTCATCATCAGATTTCCCTTTAGGATCAAAATCTGAACCTCCTTTACCTCCACCCATAGGCAAGGTTGTCAAGCTATTTTTAAAAACTTGTTCAAATGCCAAAAATTTTAGAACACTGGCATTTACTGTTCGGTGAAACCTAAGTCCCCCTTTGTAAGGTCCTATGGCAGAATTCATCTGAACCCGATATCCTCGGTTTACATGAATCTCCCCGTCATCATCTACCCAAGCCACACGAAAAGAAATCAATCGCTCTGGCTCCACCATTCTTAAAAGGATATTTTTTCCATGATAGATATCATGCTTTACAATATACGGGATAACAGTCTCTGCTACCTCCTGTACCGCTTGGATGAATTCTGGTTCGTGGCCATTTCTGGTCTTCACCTCATCCATAAATGCTTTAATTTTTGCTTCCATAAAACGGATTACTATGCGTTGTTTTTAATGAATTAGGAATTTGACGGCAAAATTATACTATTTACATAATTCAAATAGGCTTTTTTTAAAAATTTTGCAAAAAATACTTATCCTATGGCTTGTTCCAAGTCTGCTATTAAATCATCTGCATCTTCGATTCCAACACTTAGCCTAATTAAGGAGTCTACAACACCGCTCTTTTCGCGTTCTTCTTTTGGAATACTTGCATGGGTCATACTAGCAGGGTGTCCAGCCAAACTCTCTACACCGCCCAGTGATTCAGCCAGTGTGAAAATCTCCAATTTTTCAACAATTTTAATAGCTTCCGCATAATTGCTGCCAACAGGAACAAAAGAAATCATTCCTCCAAAGTCATCCATCTGGCTTTTGGCAACATCATGATTGGGATGTGTTTCAAACCCTGGCCAGTATACTTTTTCAATTTTTGGGTGGTTTACTAAATATTCAGCAATTGCTTTTCCGTTTTCACAATGCCTTTGCATGCGAACATGAAGTGTCTTTATGCCTCTAAGTGTTAAAAAGCTATCCATTGGTCCACAAACTGCACCACTGGCATTTTGAATAAAATAAAGTTTGTCAGCCAGCTCTTTATCCTTTACAATCAAAGCTCCAACGACAACGTCACTGTGTCCCCCCAAATACTTGGTGGCGGAGTGCATTACAATATCTGCTCCTAAATCTATTGGGCGCTGCAGGTAGGGTGTCGCAAATGTATTATCCACTGCCAATAACAGATCATGCTTTTTTGCTAGACCGGATACCGCTTTAATATCAATCACATTCATCATTGGATTGGTCGGTGTTTCAATCCAAATCAATTTGGTGTTATCGTTTATATGTTCTTCAATGGTATCAATACTTTGCATTCCTATAAAATGGAATGTGATACCATATTTTTCAAAAATTTGTTTGAACAAACGGTAACTTCCTCCATATAAATCATTGGTGGAAACTACCTCGTCCCCAGGGTTCAATAATTTTATTACTGCATCTATTGCTGAAAGTCCACTTGCAAATGCAAGCCCATAAGTACCGTTTTCAATACTTGCCAAAGCATTTTCCAAGGCGGTTCTGGTAGGGTTGGCACTTCGTGAATATTCAAATCCTTGATGCCCCCCCGGCGTGGTCTGGGCGTAGGTTGAAGTTTGATAGATTGGAGGCATTACCGCACCATAAGCTTTGTCTGGATGCTGGCCACCATGAATAGTTTTACTGTTGAATTTTAAGTCTTTTTTGCTCATTTTGTCTTAATCTGCATACAAATGTATTGTTATCTTTTGGAGTAATCAATGATGTGTTATTTTTGGAGACCCTAAAACCTCACTTTATGAAAAAATCTATAAGCCTACTCCTAATTCTGCTGCTCACCATTTGTTGCAAAAATGAAGGCAACCTTACTTTTGAGCCACTTCAACTCACTGGCAATAGTTGCAAAGAATGTCCAAAAATTGAAATCAATATCCCAAGAGCTTTAGATGAAACGGCTATTGCCAGAGCAATTAACAGCGCTTTGGAGGAGGAACTCATTACCTTACTCTCTTTTGATGAAGAACGGGAGATTGACAAAATAGATGATGCCATTGCTTCTTTCACGAATAGTTTTAAAGAATTAAAAACCAAATTTCCTGATGAGACCGTAGGTTGGGAAGCTGAAGTTAATAGTGAAATTGTTTATGAAGATGAAAATATCCTGACATTGATCTTTAATGCATACACGTTTACAGGTGGGGCACATGGTTATGGCTCCATAACTTTCTTGAATTTTGACAAAAGAAAAGGCATTGAACTTGAAAATTGGGAGCTTTTTGAGGATATGGAAGGTTTTCAAAAATTTGCTGAGACCAAATTCAGAATTCAGGAAGATATCCCACAAATTGATAATATAAACATAACTGGATTTATGTTTGAACGTGATATTTTTCATTTGGCAGAAAACATTGGATATACCGAAGATGGTATTCAGTTAATCTATAACCAATACGAGGTAGCTTCTTATGCGGATGGGCCAAAAATCCTTGCTTTACCCTACCAAGAGGTAAATAAATATCTGAAGCGTATTGTAAAACCTTAGCGTTCCAAAGCCAAGGCCCTTTTCAATGCAAGAATTGCTCCCAGATGCAGGCCCTCATGAAACACATTAAAAGAAAGGGCATCTTCTACATTACATAAAGCAACTTTTGGCGTGGTCATGTACTCCTTATAGTTTTTAAACTTACCCTCCTCATAGTCCTCTTTAATTTTTTCAAGGGTACTAAAAAGGTATTCCGAAATCTTTTCTATTTCTTCACCAGAAGGCTCACCATCAGGAAAAGTTCCTTTACGATATTTATTGATCAGTTCTTCTTCAACCGTGAAGTCCAGCCCACTTAAATTATAAATCAGTAGTTGTGGAGTTACAACCACATGGGCAATATTCCACCAAATATTATTATTGAACCCTTTTGGAATTTTAAACAAGTCTTCTTTAGGTGTATTCTTTAGGTGATTTTGAAGAATTTTTCGGTTTTTCAGTGTGATATCCAGTAGTTTTTCCATTTCGTGTGCGAGAAGAAATCAAAGTTTTGTTAAAACATATCTATTTATTTAGATATGTAAATATTTATAGTAAATTTGTTGTATGGATATTGTAGCGATAAGCAAAGTATTATCAAATAAAACTAGGGTTAATATTCTAAAGTGGCTAAAAAAACCTGAATTAAATTTCCCCCCACATCAAGACATTGACCATTTTGACGATGGGGTCTGTGTGGGATTTATACAAGATAAAACTGGCTTGTCACAATCCACAATTTCAACCTATTTGAACTCCATGCAAAATGCTGATTTGGTAATTCCAACAAGGCATGGAAAATGGACCTATTATAGAAGAAATGAGCAAATAATCAAAGCCTATATTGAAACCCTTAAAACTGATTTATAGTTTTTTTAATTAACAAATCGATAATTAGCGAAATTTGAATTTGAATAATATGGAAAATTATTTGGATTGTACCTGTTTAACCGAAGTAGCAGGAGCAAAAAAGTCTCATACCCCTTTTGCACAGATAATAGTAAGTTTCCTAACTTCCTTTGTAATAGAAGGAGCGGAAGGCATGTCCAAAACAAAGTAAAATCATCAAAAAACAAAACAATGAAAACTATAGGTCTAATAGGAGGAATGAGTTGGGAGTCCTCTAAAATATATTACCAACATATAAATGAGATGGTCCGTGAAAAATTGGGTGGATCACACTCTGCTAAAAGTTTGCTCTCATCAGTGGACTTTGATGAAATTGAACGTTACTCTTTCTCTGGTAACTGGGACCAAATTGGAAACATTATGGCCTTACATTCAGAAACATTGGAGAAAGCTGGATCAGACTTGATAATACTTTGTACCAATACCATACATCTGGTAAGTGACGCCATTACCGGTGCTATAAGTGTGCCTTTTTTACATATTGCCAATGCAACGGGTGAAGCAATCGTGAAAACGGGGATAAAGAAAGTAGCTTTATTGGGGACCAAGTTCACTATGGAGAAAGATTTTTACACCAAAATACTTAGAGAGGAATATGACTTGGAAATTTTGGTTCCAAATAATGAAGACATGGACATTCTTCACTCCATCATTTATGATGAGCTTGTTAAAGGTGTTTTTAAGTCTGAATCCAAAGAAATTTGTTTGGACATAATCAAAAAACTGGAAGCTCAGGGTGCTGAAGGTATAATTTTGGGCTGTACGGAACTACCTATGCTGATTCCAGACAATGAGGTAGCCACTCCTACATTTGACACTACAAAAATACATGCTCAAAAAGCTGTTGATTTTGCACTTTCTTAAAGCGAAATAAACGAATTTTGAATTCTTTAAGCCCTTAGACTTTTTAGTATGAAAAAAATATATCATTTGTGTAGTTGTTCTACCTGTCAACGTATTATAAAAGAATTAGAACCTCTGGATGGTGTCTCATTGCAGGAAATAAAAACGGAACCCATGACTGCCGAACAACTTGAAGAAATGAAGAACATGTCTGGGAGTTATGAGTCTTTATTTAGTAAAAGAGCCATGTTGTATCGTCAAAAAGGATTGCATGAAAAGCAACTCAATGAAGATGATTATAAAAGCCTGATTCTAGAGCATTATACTTTCCTAAAAAGACCTGTGGTTATTGTTGACGGACAAATCTTTATTGGGAATTCAAAAAAAGTAGTACATGCTGCTAAAGAAGCATTACATTAATGAGTAAAAGAACGCTAGCTATTATAGCGGCCATAGGCGCTACAACAATTTATGGCATTAATCATACGATAGCCAAGGGGGTTATGCCTAATTATGTGGGGCCTTTTGGGTTCATAATGCTACGAGTTGTTGGTGCGGCCATCTTGTTCTGGTGTATCTCCTTTTTTGGGCCAAAAGAGAAAATTGAGAAAAAGGATTGGGGGCGAATTTTAGTCTGTGCTATTCTTGGAATGGTCATCAACATGTTGGCTTTTTTCAAAGGTCTACAACTTTCAACACCTATAAATAGCGCAGTTTTAGTAACCATTACTCCTATTATTGTCGTAATCTTATCCGCTTTTTTTCTGAGTGAAAAAATTACCTTGAACAAGGGTCTCGGTATACTTTTAGGTTTTATTGGAGCTATTGCTTTAATCCTTTTTGGGACAGAGATAAGACAAGATGCGCCTAATATTCCCTTTGGGAACTTTCTTTTTATTATAAATGCAACGTCCTATGGAGCCTACTTAATTGTTATTAAAAAATTAATTGAAAAATACCATCCATTTACTTTGATGAAGTGGTTATTCACTATCGCTGTAATCATTAATTTCCCAATAACTCTGCCAGAATTCTTGGAAATAGAATGGTCTACCATTCCCCTTTGGGCTTATGGTTCAATTGCCTTTGTGATTATTGGCACCACATTTATGACCTACCTTTTTAATGTATTTGCACTTACAGAATTAAAAGCTTCAACAGTAGGGG
Organism: Allomuricauda sp. R78024; assembly: GCF_044596045.1. Lineage (NCBI taxonomy): Bacteria > Pseudomonadati > Bacteroidota > Flavobacteriia > Flavobacteriales > Flavobacteriaceae > Allomuricauda > Allomuricauda sp. R78024. The sequence continues at coordinate 890,444 of NZ_CP138995.1, read as the reverse complement.
CTTTTGTCTATGTCCAGCCCTTATTTGGAATTTTATTTGCGCTGTTTTCGGGCAAGGACCAACTTACCCTGGTTAAAATAATGGCAACAGTTCTAGTTCTATTAGGCGTTTATCTAGCTAGTAAAAAACCTAAACCAAATCCTTAGGAACCTTGAAAAACTTGCGGGTATCTGCTTTGGTTAACGTCTTAAAATCATCCGCTTTATCCATTTTATTAAAAGCATCCAAAAAAACTTGAGGTAAAGCTGTCAAACTACGTTCTTTTAAATCCATCCATGCACCCATCATTTCACAACTGGCAAAGTTTTTCCCATTGGCATCGTAAAAATCATGTTGAAATTCAAAGAACATTCCATCCTCACTCATCCCCTTAAAACCAAGTGAAACTTTTACCGGTTTTCCTGGAAAGACTTCCTTAAAGTAGTACATGTGTTCAAAAAACACTACTGGACCAATACTATGTTGCGCCATGGATTTTTGATTAAATCCAAGTTGTCCAAGATATGCCATTCTAGTATGGCTCATAAAATTGATGTATGCCGAGTTGGCCAAGTGCCTATTCGCGTCTAGGTCGCTCCAGCGTATTTCAAATTCTTTAAAAAACATAGTCAGTTATTTTTGTTATGCATGCATAATAATTGTAAAATTACCATAGTTTTGAAAACTGATTCCAATCAGAGACTATAAATAATCTTATTTTTAAAGATACTTTAACACAAAACCCATGAGCCAAAAAGCTGAATTCATCAAAGACCTTTCGTTACCTGCCGTTGCGGCTCCAATGTTTCTTATTTCTGGCCCCAAGCTAGTTATAGAATGCTGTAAAAATGGAATTGTGGGTACTTTTCCCGCTCTTAATCAACGTACTAGTGAAGGTTTTGAAGAATGGCTCATCCAAATAAAATCTGAGTTACAACAGTTTGAGGAAGAAACTGGTAAAAAGCCAGCTCCATTTGGAGTCAATCTTATTGTGCATCCTACAAACCCCAGATTACAAGCTGATGTCATGCTTTGTGTAAAACATCAAGTTCCGCTGGTCATTACTTCATTGGGAGCTGTAAGCCAAGTTGTAGATGCGATTCATAGTTATGGTGGTTTGGTTTTTCATGATATCATTAAAAAAAGACATGCTGAAAAGGCTTCAGAAGCTGGTGTTGATGGACTTATTCTTGTTGCTGCGGGAGCAGGAGGACATGCTGGAAGCATCAATCCCATGAGTTTAATTGCCGAAGTAAAAAAAATCTTCAAGAAAATCATACTATTATCGGGTTGTATAAGCACTGGAAGGGATATAGCTTCCGCCATGCAAATGGGTGCCGATTTAGCTTATATGGGAACGCGTTTTATAAACTCGGAAGAAAGCAAAGCTCCAGATGATTACCGAAAAATGATTATTGATGCAGGAGCAAGCGATGTTGTTTATACTGCTGCTATTTCTGGGGTGCATGCCAACTTTTTAGCGCCAAGTCTTCAAGCCGCAGGAATTACACAAGAGGATCTTAAAAAGGACCGTAAAATTGATTTTGGCAAAGAATTGGATACCGAAGCTAAAGCTTGGAAAACCATTTGGTCTGCCGGCCAAGGGGTAACCACCATTGAAAATGTAATGCCTGTTTCTGAACTTGTAGAAACTTTAAAATCAGAATTTAAAGAAGCTATTGAGGAGCAAGCAAAACTATTGGAAACGTATCCTAAGGAATAGTAAAAACTAAGCTTCTATAGCTGTTGTATTCTTTAAATCTGCCAAAAATTGATGAACTTGGCTCACGCACATTGACCCTTCGCCTACTGCGGATGCAACGCGTTTTACAGAACCTTTTCTTACATCGCCCACAGCGAAAAATCCAGGAATACTGGTTTCCAAAGATTGAGGTTCTCTGCCAGTATAAATAGAACACTTGTGTAATTCTTCCTGTTTTATTCCAGGACCCGTGCATATAAATCCTTTTTCATCAGTGGCAACCAATCCTTGTAACCATTCTGTACAAGGTCTGGCACCAATAAAAGTGAAAAGGTTAGTAATGTTCTTTGATGTTTTTTCACCTGCTTTATTTTCCAATACCAAAGACTCTAGATGATATTGACCTGTTAACTCGGTTACCTGGGTATCTAGATGTACAAATATATTTTCTGCAGCCTCGATTCGTTGCACCAAATAATCACTCATTTTTGCACCTAGATTATCCCCTCGTAATACTACATGTACTTCCCTGGCATGGTTTGCTAAAAACAGTGCGGCCTGACCAGCAGAATTTCCTCCTCCAACTACCCCAACCAATTCATTTTTACAGGCTGACGCGTTCATTCCAGTCGCAGAATAATATACGCCGCTGCCTTCATATTTTTCAATATTATCAATTGGCAAACTGCGGTAATTTGCTCCCGTTGCCGCCATAATGGCTTTGGTCTTTATGGTTTTATCATTGGTTGCATGAAGAATAAAATGACTACCTGTATGCTCTATCTTTTCTGCTTTATGAGGAATGGAAATATTGCATCCAAATTTCTGAGCCTGTACATAGGCCCTATTGGCCAAATCATTCCCAGAAATCCCTGTAGGAAACCCCAAATAATTTTCAATTTTTGAGCTCTTACCTGCTTGCCCACCTGGCGCTTTACTATCAATTGTGACCACACTTAACCCTTCTGAAGCGGCATAAACACTTCCTGCCAACCCTGCCGGTCCAGCACCTATTACCAAAAGGTCAAAAACCTTATCCTCAAAATCCATCAAGACTCCCGAGTAACGCGCCAATTGTTCCAGTGAGGGATTTGGACACACCTTAGCCTCGCTATTAATCAGAAAAGGTAAATCTTCTTTAGAAAGATTAAAGTTCTCTAAAAGTTCAAGGGCAGATTCTGATACATCAACATCCAAAAAGTTATACCAGATATGATTTTTATCCATAAAATCTCTGATAGCATACGTTTCTTTTGAGTTTCCGGAACCTACAAGCTTTATTCCACCGGTAAACTCGGTAAGCACGGTTTCTTGGCGAAGCAAAAATGCATTTAACAATACATCGCTAATATCACTATGTCTTGCTATAGCTTCTTTCAGCTTTTTTGGAGCAATCCGAAGTACACTCGTGTCTTCTTTGGTAATAGCATGAAATTGTGCTCCACGGTTAGAAAGCATCCCACTATCCCCAGTAAATTCATTCTTTTGATGTGTTACGATAACCGCGTTATCATTATAAGGGTCTTCAATAGAAACCTGACCATCTAAAACCACAAAAAAATCATACTGTAAATCTCCAAGGGTGAATATCTTTGTCTCTGATGGGTGATTCTCGACTTCTCCATAGGCCTTTAGAATCGTTATTTGTCTTTGGGTAAGTTCTGGAAAACGGGGATCTTTCATTTTTTAATATTTAGCGATTGATTCATGAACGTAACACCACATCCAATTTTCGTTGGGTTCGGCAGAGCTGATTACAGGGTGGTTATGAGAACTGGCATGTTTGCTTGCATGTTTGTTTGGTGAGCTGTCACAACACAAAGTTGTTCCGCATTCTTGGCAGGTGCGCAAATGCACCCATGTATCACCTGTTTTTACACATTCTTCACATTTGTATTCAGTGGCTTTTTTTACTTTAGAAATAGCCAATAGATGTTCGCATTTTTTTACACGTAGCCCCATATCTTAAAAATACGACAAACTTTACTTTCAAATTTTAAGCTAAAGACAAATATGAAAGATTTAAGTATTTTTAGTACTTAATCAACTACCATGTACATTAAAAGAAATATTAGTTGGGGTATCATTTTAAGATATGCCTGGAAAAACCTCATCTTTTTTACCCTCTATGCCGGGATTATTTTTTTTCTATACCATTCCCTAGATTGGAAACATATAGATATTCCTTTTCAACCGCTGTCGGTTATCGGTATTGCAGTTGCTTTTTATATTGGTTTTAAAAACAGCCAAAGCTATGATCGTTTTTGGGAAGGACGAAAAATATGGGGAGGCATTGTTAATTATTCACGGACATGGGGCAATAATGTATTGAGTTTTGTTGAAGATGATAGAAATGCGCAAATCGCATTGATTTATAGACATATCGCATGGATTAATGCACTGCGAATTCAATTGAGGCAACCAACAAGTTTTTCTATTAAGGAAAACAGGGCGGTTGAACGCTTATTTGATAGGCATGGCGAGCGGAATCCTGTTTGCAATGGAATGGACATGTTTTTGTCACCCGAAGAGGTAGACGGTTTAGAAAACAGAAAGAATGTTGCAACCCATCTCATAAAAAAACAAGGTTTGCACTTGAAAAAATTATTGCAAGAAGGAAAAATAACAGAATTTGATAAGCAAGTCTTTCATAGTAATTTAGAGGAGATGTACAATCTTCAAGGAAAATGTGAACGTATAAAAAACACACCTTTCCCAAGACAATATGCGCATTTCAGCACTTTATTCACTTGGATTTTTATCTTACTACTTCCTTTTGGACTTCTTAATGTTTTTGAAACCCAATTGTTAGAATTGCAAGTTGGCCATAACTGGTGGTATATCGTCTTAATGATTTTCTTTTCAGTTTTAATCTCATGGATGTTTATTACCATGGATAAGGTTGGAAGCAATAGTGAAGACCCATTTGAGGGTCGTATTAACGATGTCCCCATGACGGCTTTGTGCAGGACCATAGAAATTGATTTAAGGGATATGCTTGATGAGCAAAGCTTACCTGAAAAAATAAAACCACAGCACAATATCTTATACTAATGCCTCTAATTTCTTCCTCTTACAAACCTCCTTTCTTTTTTAGAAATGGACATTTTGCTACCATTTATGCTGGGTTAATTAGAAAAGTGTCTGGGGTTGTTCAAAAGAGAGAAAGAATCAAACTCTCAGATGGGGATTTTTTAGATCTGGACTGGAGTTTTTCACAGGTGCCTGCCCAAAAACTAGTTATTTTACTTCATGGTCTAGAGGGAGATGCGCAACGACCTTATATTACCGGCAGCGCTAAACTCTTTAATAAAAATGGATTTGATGCTTGTGCAATCAACTATCGCGGGTGTAGTGGTGAGCCCAATATATTATACAAGTCTTATCACTCTGGCGCAACCGAAGATCTAAATGAAGTTTTAAATCATATTATAAGAACCAGAAATTATTCAGAAATCTATCTAAAAGGTTTCAGTTTGGGCGGAAATTTACTGCTCAAATATTTAGGAGAAGGAAACCTTGTTCCAAAGGAAATTAAAGCCGCCGTTGCCGTTTCTGTCCCCTGTAATTTGTATAAGTCCTGTGAACAATTGTTGACTCCGAAGAATATATTGTATGCCAAACGATTTAAAAAACACCTTTTATCCAAACTTAAACAGAAGCAATATTTGTTTCCTGAACTTATTCCAGATTCTGATATAAAGGCCGTTAAAACACTTATGGATTTTGATGACATTTACACCAGTAGAGCACATGGTTTTAAAGATGCTATGGATTACTACAGAAAATGTAGTTCGCTTCAAGCTTTATCAAATATTACGGTTCCAAGTTTAATTATCAATGCTAAAGATGATTCTTTTTTAGGCGCTGAATGCTATCCTTATTCAGAAGCAGAAAAAAATCCGAACCTCTCCCTAGAAGTTCCTAAATACGGTGGCCATGTTGGGTTTTGGGGTAAAAACAATATCACATATACTGAAAAAAGGGCTTTGGAGTTTTTTACACCAAACTAAAATTGGATCCATACTTAATCCAAGGCAGGGATTAACAAAAATGAGAAAAATGTTATACCCTAATTAACTATCTTAGTAGCTGCAAATACAACAAATTACAACTGAAATTAATAAGATGAAAAAAATACTCCTTTTATTGGCATTAGGTGCCTTTATAGCAAGCTGCGGCGGAAAAAAAGAAGAAAAAAAGGATGGTTTTGAAGTAAGCCGTACCAAATCTGAGGACAAAAAAGCACAAGCTAATGAAAGTGTGCCCGTAGATTTGGACAACAAAGGAGTGGGGCCGATTAAAAATCTTGAGTTTCCAGATGATATAGATACAGAAATGGCTGCTCGTGGCGAGGCTAAATTCAACGCCATATGCGTGGCATGCCATATGGTAGACCAGCGTATGATAGGTCCGGCAATGGAGGGAGTTTATGAACGTAGAAGTCCAGAATGGGTCATGAATATGATATTGAATCCTGATGAGATGTTACGAGAAGACCCTATTGCAAAAGCACTGTTAAAGGAATACAACAATGCAATTATGCTCAATCAAAACCTTACCGAGGCTGAAGCAAGGGATCTTGCTGAGTATCTGCGCACACTTTAACTACAGAGATAACATAGAAAAGTGCTGTTATTCCTTTTAATTGGTAATGACAGCACTTTTTTATGCCTATAATTTTATCAAATCATGATTATTCAATTTAAAAAATATAGGGATAAGCAAAGCACACTTACTTGTATTAGGTCAGATGGAACCAGAACCTGGGACAAATTACAAGTGGATTTTGAGTTACATGACCTTGCACATTTTGCGATAGAAACTGAGTTGGGCTTTACCAATGCGTTTTACGGATTACTTGCAAAGGGATATAATATCCAAGATTTTTCACTACCCGTGGAACAACGCCCGCAGGCATTGATTTCCAAAAACCTGCCTGTGGAGTCATTGCAAACTGAGCATATTGCAAATTTATTGTTGATTGATCATTTTCAAAAAAACATAGGTTCTGATTTTATTGATCAATTAAAAGGGATGTTAAAGGAAGATGGTCTGGCATTTCCCGAAATCCTAACCCAAGAGCGTTTGGAGAAAATCAATAACAGTTTTGAGGAACTGATATCAAAATGGAATGCCTTGGAGGAAGAAGGAATGTTAGAGCTTTCTTTTAATCTAATTTAATATATTACTATTCCTGTAACAGTCTTGCCATAAATCCCCAATTCATTGCTTGTTTTCGGCCCAAATATGGAGGGTTACCTACCTCATTTTGCCATTCGTCATCAGAGCGAATCCAAAAAACCAGTTTGTTTTCTCCTTTATTCAATGATAGCTCTATAGTTTGTTCTCTATCTGTTACCCTCATAAAATTATCCATATCTAACTCGCGACCGTAGAAAATAATCTTATTATTTAGGGAAATAAGCAATACCTGGGTATAATCATATGCAAGGGTCACTGTTTTGGGAACATCAGAATGAATAGTTGTTTTCGCAAAAGCTGATTCTTTTGGATGCTCATAGTATTGAGCCATGTTTATAATCCCAGTTTTATCAGCTTCAATACTTTGCCATTTATGGTTTTTTTCAGCATTTTCAATCCATTTAAAATATTGTCTTTGAGAACGGATGTTGCCTTGAAGTTGTTCTGAAATTTCCCATTCAGTAATATATCCAAATTCAGTTCTCGGCTGCTCGATTGTAAAAGGTTTTTCAAGCGGCTGTATTTTTAGATTGCTGAAATAAGCTTCCGCAAAACTGGTCTTCAAAAAAATATCGCCACTATCACACTCTTTCTGTAGTAGTTCAACTTGCATATTGGGTTGTTCTTTTTCTCCAACAAAAACACGCATGTTTTCTCCAAACACTTCAACTTTAATATGGAACCACTGTTGTGATTTAAATTCTGCAGATGTTTCATAAGTAGGCTCATTGTACAATTGCCAAGGATGTGATCCATGAAAGACTGGGATATACTGAATCGCATCATCTTTACCTCCTGAAAAAACACGGAAGTACAAAAATTCGTAATCCCATAAATCTTTAGCTCTAAAACCAATACCTGGCATTGCTTTTCCGGCAATATCCATTTCAAGTACAAAGTTTTCATATGTATTGGTCTTTAGCCTCACAATTTCATGCCTTCCCAAATGAATTGCCGACTTGCCTTTGTATTCGGTCACTTGTAAATCTAATTCTTGGTTATTTTCATTATCCACAACTTGCCAATTTTGAGGAGTCAACGGAATACTTTGGGCAAACAGGAATTTACCAGAGATTAGTAAGGCTATAGTCAAGTAAATTTTAATTTGAATGGAATTCAGACATGTCATAGCTAAAAATTGAAAGGTTTATTTTTATACAATATTGAGCCTTCTTTACATTAGTTACGCAATCAAAAACCGTTTATTTATGGCTTATTTTTCGTCCATTTCAAAAACCTCTTTATGCAAGCTATAGAGAGAAATTCAATTTCAGATTGCATCAAAAAAATTGAGCAGCGGTTTTTTCCAGAGCAATTCTCCTCTGGAAAAAGACTCCGACAGCGGGATTTGGAATATTTAATGGAGTTGATGGAGGAACGTTCTGGCACAAGAATCAGCCTTTCTACAATGAAACGGCTATGGAAGAATGAGTTTAATCAAATGCCACACCCAAGTACCCTAAATGCACTGGCTTCGCTAATTGACTATGATGATTGGAACTCTTTTCTACAAGAACAAAACAAAGTTTTTGGACCAAGGAATAAAACCCCTAAAAAAACCTCATCCCTGGCTATAAAACTTTTGCTTTTTTTAGCTTTTGGGTTGGTTGTAACAATTATAGCGTTTCAAATTATTTCCACCGATAATAAGCCGATACAAATCCCAGATAGTGTAAAGTTTTCCGCCAATAAAACAGTGACCCATAATGTCCCCAATTCTGTCATTTTTTCCTACGACCTACAGGGAGTAGAAGCTGATAGTTTCTTCATCCAACGTTCTTGGAATCCAACCCATAAAAAAGCAATTGACCCTGCCAAAAAGAATTTTTCCGAGATCTATTATTATCCCGGTTTTCATTGGGCTCATCTTATTGCTAATGATACGATTATAAGAAAAATTCGGGTCAATATTCAAACAGATGGTTGGTTTGCCACTGCTAAATCCAATAGATTGGACAACATTCCCTTTTATCCCAATCAATCAAAATTAGTTGATGAAGGAAGTATGAGGGTAAAAAACGAAGCCTTTAAGCAATCCCATATAGACCCCAATAAAAATCTCATTGTATCATATTTTAATATCAGAGAGTTCTCTGGTTTAAGGTCAGATAGCTTTGTTTTAGAGACAAAAGTCAGGTTTGATGATATACAGGGGATTGTTTGCCCATATATGGAAGTGAAAATCATAGATGAAAAGGATGCTTCTTGGTTGGGCATAACGGATAAGGGTTGTGTTAGTAACTTAAATGTAAAGGTGGGTGATACAATATTATCAGGAATGGAAAACGATTTTTCTGCCTTAGGTACAAATATGTCCGAATGGCAAACTATACGGTTGGTCAGTTCTAACCAACGCCTCAAGTACTATTTAAATGATGAACTTGCTTTGGATACAGATTTTAAAGGAGAAAGAGGCAAAATTATGGGGCTGATATTTACATTTACAGGAAAAGGCGCTGTCGATTTTGTGCGCTTAAACAATTTGGAAGGAGAAAAAGTCTATTCAGAAGACTTCAATTAAAAACAAAACAGATGAAAAAATATATTTTGACAATATTGACTTGCATTCTTTGTTTATCCGTAAAAGCACAAACCTTACTGGGTGCCTGGGAAAATACAAAGTCTACCGCGGATGGCCAACAGCTTAAAAACGTAGTTATCTTTTCTGAAGGACACCAAGTATCCACATGGTTTAATATGGATTCCGGAGCTTTTATAAGTACCAACGGAGGTGCTTGGTCTATAAATGGCAATACCGTTACCGAAACTGTGGAATTCGATTCTGAAACTCCGAGCCGTGTTGGTTCCCAGGTCTCTTTTGAGATTGAACTTTCTGAACAGATATTGAAAATAAAAGGGATGGATACAGTTTGGACTCGAATTGATGACAATAGCCCTGGTGGTTTGGCAGGAGCTTGGCTAATGTCAGGTCGTAAACGTAATGGAGAATTTCAAACCCGTAATGTGGATCAACCACGAAAAACCATGAAAATCCTTTCGGGAACCAAATTTCAGTGGATAGCTTATAATACCGAAACCAAACAATTTATGGCAACAGGTGGTGGTACCTATACTACCATTGATGGCAAGTATACAGAGAACATTGAATTTTTCTCACGGGATAACGCCCGTGTTGGGGCAAGTCTTCAATTTGATTTTGAAGTGAAAGATGGGGATTGGCATCATTCGGGGTTTAGTAGTAAGGGTGACCCTCTGTACGAAATTTGGAGTCTACGAAATCAATAATAGTTATCTTTACTTTTCTTCTAAGACAATGATGAAAATGAAATCCTTATTGATATTCCTAATTGTTACATGCATTCCTTTTCTTATGTTTTCACAAGAAGACGAACATGTTGAGGCTCATTTTATTGCCCTTTATAATGTGGGTGAAAGTTGGGACACAGAGAAGCAACCAGGCGAACAAACTTATTTTAAAGAACATTCCGAGTTTTTATCAAAACTGAGAAAAGAAAAGAAAATCATATTAGGTTCCAGGTATAGCGATACTGGAATGCTAATTTTGAAAGCAGATAGTTTGGAGGCTGCTAAAAAAATATTGCATCAAGACATCGCTCTTCAAAAAAAACTTTTTAACGTAGTAGTTTACCCTTTTAATACTTTTTATAAGGGGTGCATTGAATAATTTTAGTTTATGAAAAAATATTTATTACTTCCTATTCTTATCTTGTCGTTACATATGCAAGCACAACAAAAAGAACTTCCTTATCACGAAATTCCTGAGTATCCTGAAGATTATGGCCCCGGAAATGTGGTCGCCAGAATGATTGATGGTCTTGGTTTTCGTTATTATTGGGCAACTGAGGGATTGGAGAAAAAAGACTTGGACTATAAAACTTCTGAGGAGGGCAGAACAATTTTTGAAACACTCCAGCATATTTATGGTATGTCTGAAATGATCATGAATGCCCCAGAGTCCAAACCCAATGTTAGACCTATGGACCTTTCTGCACTTACTTATGAGGATTTACGTGGAGGAACTTTAAAAAACCTTCAGGCGGCGAGCCAAGCCATGGCTGGTAAAAACGCAGCTGATTTTGAAAGTTTTAAAGTTATTTTTCAGCGTGGAGAAAAACAGACTCCATTTCCGTATTGGAACATGATCAACGGGATGTTATCGGATTGTATCTATCATGCTGGTCAAATCACAATGATGCGAAGGGCTTCTGGCAATCCTATCAATCCCAAAGTAAGCGTTTTTAACGGTAAGCTTAGAGAGTAAACTTATACAATATACTACCCGTCTTCTTTTAAGATTAAATTTTATCCGCGACAACTTTGTATGTTGGATCTTCAAGAACGTTAACTTCAATAATATCTTGAGCGTTTTTCAGTAGGAGGATACAGTCTTTGCTTAAATGCCTTAAATGCACTTTTTTACCCGCTTTAGCATATCGCTCGGTAATCTTGTTCAAGGCTTCAATACCAGACATATCGGCGACACGACTTTCTTTAAAATCAATAATGACCTCACTTGGATCATCTTGAATATCAAACTTTTCAGCAAACAAAGTAGTGGATCCAAAGAAAAGAGGGCCATAAATTTCATAGTGTTTTACGCCGTTTTCATCAATATGTTTTCTTGCGCGTATCCGTTTGGCATTTTCCCATGAATACGCAAGTGCAGAGATTATAACACCCAATAAAACAGCAACGGCTAGGTTATGGGTAATGGCGGTAATCAGGGTTACAAAAACCATTACAATCACATCAGAATTCGGCATTTTTCTAAACGTTTTAAAACTGGCCCATTCAAAAGTTCCTATTGCAACCATAAACATCAAGCCTACCAATGCAGCCATTGGTAATTGCTCAATTAAGCTACTGCCAAACATGATGAACACCAACAACATAACTGCTGCTGTAATGCCCGAGAGTCTTGCTCTTGCTCCTGATGATGTATTAATTAAACTCTGCCCAATCATTGCACAACCACCCATCCCTGATAAGAATCCTGATAAAATGTTTGCAGTCCCTTGGGCCACACATTCTTTATTTCCGCTACCACGTGTTTCGGTTATTTCATCAATGATGTTAAGTGTCAACAGACTTTCAATCAGCCCTACTCCAGCTACAATTCCTGCATAGGGAACAATAATTAAAAAGGTGTCCAAAGTAAAAGGAATTTTAGGGATGGATATGGGAGGAAAACCACCTTTAATACTTGTTCCTTCTTTCATGGTATCAGCAACAGTAAGGGTATCAATACCAAAACCAATAACTAGTGCTGAAACCACCACAATGGCCAAAAGAGATGAAGGAATAGCTTTTGTCAATTTTGGAAAGCCCCAAATAATGAGCATGGTCAAAAGAGTTAATCCCAACATGGTGTACAAAGAAGCCCCAGACAACAGTTCTTCAGTTCCTTTTTGATAAAAATTGGGGAACTGTGCCATGAAAATGATGATTGCCAGTCCGTTTACAAATCCGAACATTACAGGATGTGGAACAAGACGGATAAACTTTCCTAGGCGAAGCACACCTGCCAAAATTTGAATTACTCCTGCAATGATGACCGTTGCAAAAACATAGTTTAATATCGTTGTGGGTTCAATACCCGGAAAAGTTCGTTTTAGTTCTAAGATCAATCCAACAAAAATAACGGCTACCGCACCTGTAGCGCCTGAAATCATTCCTGGACGACCTCCTAAAATTGAAGTAACCAATGTCAATACAAAGGCAGCATATAGTCCAGTCAATGGTGAAAAACCTGGAATCAACGCAAAGGCTATAGCCTCTGGAACCAATGCCAATGCTACGGTTAAACCCGATAAAATTTCAGTTCTATAATTTACTTTCTGGGAAAAATCGAAAAGGTTAAGATATTTTTTCATCTTATGATTTAAGCGGGCAAAAGTACCACTATTCCCCTAGTAGGCCATAAGCGAGCCTATTTTTAAGGATTTGATAATCTTACCAGTTCTTTAGTCCCAATAGTTTCTCTCCAAGGGAGCTTAATTTTGCAGTTTCGTATTTGTCTCTTTCCCAATTCCTTGGATCCCCTGGAAATGCATATCCTTCTGGGGCGATTTTGTGTTTCCATGAATTAATTCGCCATTGTCTTAGCTCCTCATTGTCTTCCTCAGCTGGCATCATCGATATATATTGCGCAATACGAACTTTGTTGCCAGATTTATTGGGTCTAATGCCATGAGGCTCGGTGCTGTTAAAAATCAGTAAATCCCCTGCTTCCATTTTAACCTTTACAATTTTATCTTCCAAACCATCCAAATTGGGTTGAAAACGATCTCTATCTTCGGGTTGGGTCAGCTTCCAAGTATCATAGTTGCGATAGAGCCATGGTATACATTGAAAACCTCCCATGTTTTCATCCGTTTGGTCTGCCAAAGCTAGCACACCTTGAACATTTTGAGGTTTGGTCTCTGGATCATAATCCCAGTGAATAAATCCTTTTTTCTCCACACCTGGTTGCAATGGAAAATTCAAATTTGCCCTATCTATGGTTACCCATAATTTCTCTGTCCCCCAAACATCTACAAAAGCGTCATATACTTTTGGCATCTGTCTGTTGCTCCATAAATGTTGGTGATTGTAGACTTCTACCATTCCTGTTCCTGTCAGTTCCTTCATTTTCATTTCTGCTCTTGGTGGAACGTACCAAGTACCAGAATCATTTGGGTCTTTTTCATCAAACTCCCATAAAAAATCTGCAGTTGCTTTGGCCTGTTCTATTGGAACCGCATTTTTAATGACGATGTATCCGTTATGTCTCCAAAACTCCCAATCCTCTTCTGAAAGCACTCTGAGCTTCTTTCCATTGGATCTATCATTTAATTTTTGACTGCTACTGGTTGCTGTGGACGGATTGCCTGGAATCTCTTCATGTGCCTTATTGGCCATTTCCAATTTTTGCTCTTTGGTGTTCATAACCAGTAAATTACAAAATATCTATGAGATAAACCGCTCTGAAAAGACCTTATAAAGAGCTAAAAGTAGATGGAACTTGGTATTAATTCGATTAAGTGTTCTGTATACTATCCAACTAAAAAAAGAACCGCCCCAAGCTGGATGCTTGAGGCGATTCTTAACTAAATAACCAACCAAAAAACTTGTATACGTAGTCGAACACTACTATTGTTCCTTACATTTTTCTTTGTCGAGTAACGTTCATTATGGAATTTTTAACTTTTAAACGTTTTTTACCAGTGTTACTGCTCGACTTCAAATATTGTTTGTACCCTCTTCCCGTAAATTCGTATACTGTTCCACTGGATACATGATACAATTCAATAGTACTATCATCAATAACGTATAGCTCAAAATAATCATTGCCCAAGAAGTCATAATCCAGTGTTAAAGTTTTAAGTGTGGCATCATTGGCTACATCAAACACTTCATAATCCCCTTCATAATCCCACACCAAATTAACAATGGGTGTTCCTATACCATCTACGGAAGATCTAAAAAATGCTCCATTATTTCCTGATAAAAACTGAAGATAGTTTTCATCATCAAACTCATTTATTGCACCTATTTCGCTGGTAAAAGTCTTTTCCCAAGCCTCGTACTCTTGTAAAAAATAATTGATATTGTCATAGAAGACCAAGTCATAATCAAAATTAGATTGTTGATATCCCTTTAAAATATAGGAGGTGTCAGAACGGGAATCATAAAGTTCCAATGTATTATTGTTCACCGCATAAACATCTAGCAACCAAAGACCATCTATATCATGATCTACTTCTACAACCCCATTTAATGTTCCATAAGATCCAACATCAATACCTAATCCATTTCCTGTTTTACCTATTCCTACAATGTTGTTGTTGGCATACAGAATTCCACGTTCAAAAGAAATGGTAAACGCACGCTGTAAAAAAGGCACCTCTCCATTACCTCGAGTTGCATTAATATCTGCATACCATAAATCGAACGACTCCAATATCAAAGCAGTATTAAAAGGTGATTCTTCAATGAAGTCATCCTCAAATACAACTTCTGTGTAACAAGAGCTGGCTAAAAGTGCTATAAATAAAATTCCGAATAGTAGTTTTCCAATCTTCATAATTTTGGTTTTATGGTTCAACACTTATAAACCAAGCACCATGCCAAAAACCATATAATGCTGATAATCAATGTTTAATATTCTAAATATTAGATTGTTTAGATTTGCCTTCTAAATTTTATTAATGGGTAACAAACTTAGATTTGGTGTATTGGGTGGTGGCAGTTGGGGAACAGCAATTGTAAAGATGCTTTCTGAAAACTTGGACAACGTTGCTTGGTACATGCGTAGTGAATCTGCCATTGAGCACTTAAAAAACGAGGGCAACAATCCAAACTATCTCAGTTCTGTTCAGTTTGACGTTTCAAAGCTTCAACTAAGCAATGCCATTAATACTATTGTTGAGTCTTCCGATGTTCTCATTTTTGCTATTCCTTCTGCATTTTTGGAAAGTGAGCTTAAAAAATTGACTATCCCGCTAACCAACAAAATAATTTTCTCTGCCATTAAGGGAATTGTTCCTGAGAGCGGATTGATTGTAGGCGAACATTTTCATGAGCAATATCAAATTCCATTTAAAAATATTGGAGTCATTACGGGACCTTGCCATGCCGAAGAAGTAGCTTTGGAACGCCTATCTTACCTTACCATTGCTTGTGCCGATGCGTCCAAGGCAGAATTGGTGGCCGAAGAATTGAAAAGTCACTATATAAGAACAAAAATTTCAGATGATATTATTGGCACCGAATACGCCGCCATGCTAAAAAACATCTATGCCATTGCCGCAGGTATTGCACATGGTTTGGGATATGGTGATAATTTTCAAAGTGTATTGATGAGCAATGCCATTCGCGAAATGAAAAGCTTTATAGATGGAGTGTATAAGATGAAGCGTAACATAAATAATTCTGCTTATTTGGGAGATTTACTGGTAACCGGCTACTCCACTTTTAGCCGTAACCGTATGTTTGGGAATATGGTGGGCAAGGGCTATACCGTAAAAAGTGCCATGATGGAAATGAATATGGTTGCCGAAGGTTATTACGCGACCAAAAGTGCTTATTTATTGAATGAAAAGCGTGAAAAGAAGTCTAAAGCACCAATCATAAATGCGGTATATCAGATTCTATATCAAGAGAAAAATCCGAAAAAGGTTTTCAGGAAATTGACAGAAAAATTGGATTAGCTTCAATTTAACAGTACCTCATCTGAAATGCTTTTTCCCCTGGGAATAGAGTTGTCTTGAATATCAATGCTCATGGCGTCATAGGATTTTATATACTCTTTGTTCACTATATAGGATTTGTGCACACGTCTAAAGTTATCTGGTAACTGCTGGAGCGTACCTTTTATACTACCATAGCTTGTAATTTTTGATTTATCTTCCAGATGATAAGTAACATAGTTCCCTAAACCTTCTACAAAAAGAATGTTCTTTAAGGGAACTCGATGTGTTTTGCGGTTAGATCTTATTTCTAAGATTTCACTTTCTAGACCTCTGTTTTTATCATGCTCAATAGACCAAAGTTGAAACAACTTGATTCCAAGTACCAACAGGGCCGTTGTATTGATCAAAATGATTGCCCTTACCAACATCATAATATTAAACAGACCAGTACTTGAATCATTCAACAACAGTTCTTCGTAAAACAAGTGAATGAAAACCCGTTGCATTATTCCTCCCAGCAACATTGTCACTCCGTATCCAATCAAAAATTCTTTAAATTTTCTTTTGAGTAAAAAACGGGGCAGTAAAAAATAAATAGTGATGTAGACCGCTAGAATCCGAATTGGTAGCAAGACAAACTCTAAATAAAAGGAAGCCAGGTAACCTTTCTCCCCAACCCATATTAATCCAAATAAAAGATAATACAAAACCCAAAAAACAACATGAGTTGCTATTCTTGAATTAAAGAGGTAAAAGCTATTTGTGGATTGCATGAATATTAAATCATTGTATGGCCATTGTTGACATAAAAAACAGGTGCATATGTATAAATTGTCCCTAAGCTAAAAATAGGCAATCTAATTTTAAAGAAAACTTAAATCCAAGTTGATGAAATTTAAAAACAGATTGTTGCTCTTTAGTCTTATAGTTCTTATTTCAATACCAAGTTTAAAATCCCAATCACTTAGTAGAAGAAGTTCTTGGGAAGCAAAGATTAGTAGTCCAAAAGCCGGTCTTCCTGGCGCTAAGATTGTTGAGGTCAATAGCAACAGTCCTCTTGCAAAAGCAGGTTTTTTACCTAATGATATTATTATAGAAGTAGGTGATGTTTTAATAAAAGATGAGGAGGTGTGGAGTGATGTTTCTTATGGCCTTAGAGCTGATAAACCTACAAAGGTAAAGGCGTTAAGAAATGCAGATACAGTAATAGCTATGGTTCAGTTTAATCCTGTTGAAAAAGAAAAACATGGTGGATTAGACACCTTTTATGAGGAGATAACAAGTACCTACGGAATTACGCAACGAACAATTATTACAAAGCCTAGAAAGAATGGCAAACAGCCTGCAATAGTTTTAATTGGTGGATTAAGCTGTTCTAGTATTGAAACATATCCCGGTAGAAAAGGAAATTGGGTACAAACCATTAAAGATCTAGTTGAAAAATCAGGTATGGTGGTTATGCGGATAGAGAAGCCCGGTGTTGGAGATAGCGAAGGAGATTGCGGCCAGTCCGACTTTATTACCGACTTGGAAGGTTATAGAGCCGCCATTAAAAGTTTGAAAGCTAAACCTTATGTGGATACATCAAAAATTGTTGTTTATGGTTCCAGTATGGGAAGTGCTTTGGCGCCATTGCTCGCCAATGAATTTGAATTGGCAGGAGTAATCTCAGATGGCACATTCTTTAAAACATGGTATGAGCATATGTTGGAAATTGAACGACGTATCCTTCAATTTAATGGCAATACAGAATCTCAAATCGTTGAAAAAATGAACAAATACTATATTCCTCTTTATTATGGAATGTTGATTCAAAAGAAAACGTATCAAGAAGTGGTCAACGAAT
Organism: Allomuricauda sp. R78024; assembly: GCF_044596045.1. Classification (NCBI taxonomy): domain Bacteria; kingdom Pseudomonadati; phylum Bacteroidota; class Flavobacteriia; order Flavobacteriales; family Flavobacteriaceae; genus Allomuricauda; species Allomuricauda sp. R78024. Next base: position 872,557 of record NZ_CP138995.1, on the reverse strand, counting down.
ATCCGGCACTTGCAGAATATAACTACCACTCCGCCGCCCACATGTATGGGAGGCCTGTTCAATATTATCAACAGTTACAAGACATTGATTTAGCGGGACAATGGGAGAAGGTAAAAGTCCCCGTTAGGATTTTAAGGGGAACTCATGATTGGATCATGTCTTCTTTTGACAACAAAATGATTATTGAAGTCTTGGAAAGAAATGGACATCAAGATCATTTGTTACATGAGTATCCAGGTTTGGACCATTGGAATACCATACACGAAAACCCAAAAAACTCTTTTGAAGGTAAAGAAGGTAAATGGGATGAGGGCACCATCAACATAATCATTGGTTGGGCACAAGAAATGGTGGGGTTATAATATTAAACGCGCTCCAATGAAAAATTGGAGTGCGATTCCAGTTCTTCCTCCATTTTCTCTTTAAAAGATTGAAGTTGATCGGTGGTGTAACCAAATGCCTTTTTAAATTCTTCTTGGATGGGCTCCATATAGTTTCGGATACTGTCAATATCAAAATATAACCTCCCCGTTCTCCTAATGAAGAAGTCCAACGGGTTCAAAACCATTTCATGAGCTATTGCAAATTGCACTTCGGCACGAATCATTCTAACATAAACATCTTTGTTTCTAAGCGCTGCATAGTTATCTAAAATAGTATCCGTTTGCTTACCATAATTGGTAACCAAATACCACGCATCATACTCCGTAAAACCGTCTTCTTTAATACGGTCAAAAACTTCTTCAATATACTTTTTAACGTGCTTGTACTTTTTGAACTCGCTACCACAAAGTGGAATTTTATCAGTGGTACATTCCGGAATATTAGTTTCGTATTTTTCCTCCATTTCCTTGGCAATTCTGTTGACAACACGTTCCGCCATTTTACGATATCCTGTCAACTTGCCCCCAGCTATACTGAACAACCCTGTATCTGAAGTAAAGATTTCATCTTTTCTAGAAAGCTCTGATGCTGATTTTCCTTCTTCATGAATCAATGGTCGCAGCCCAGCCCATGAAGAAATGATATCATCCATCTCCAAATTAATATTCGGGAACATATTATTGACCGCTGAAATTAAATAAATCGCATCTGCCAAGTCGGTCTTAATATTATCCTTATCTAGATTGAAATTGGTGTCCGTAGTTCCAACATAGGTAATTTTTCCTCTTGGTATGGCAAACATCATTCGCCCATCAGGAACATCAAAATATACAGATTGTTTAACTGGAAGTTTTTCTCTTGGGAATACTAAATGCACTCCTTTGGTCAAGTGAAGGCGTTTTCCTTTTTTAGAATTGTTCATGCTGCGCAATTCATCAACCCAAGGGCCAGCAGCACTAATTACATATTTTGATTTTATGCTGAACTCATCCCCAGAAGCCTCGTCTTTTACTTTGACCCCAGCAACTTTTTCTTCTTCATAAATAAAATCTATGACCTTGGCATAGTTTAATGCCTCGGCTCCATATTGCAAACTGGTTTTTATATTTTCAATGGTTAATCTAGCATCATCAGTTCTGTATTCTGCATAATATCCAGCTCCATTCAATATTTTTTTAGGCAAAAGAGGTTCAAGTTTCAACGCTTCTTTTTTCTCCAACATCTGTCTTTTATCATCTCCCGTAACCTGGGCAAGAATATCATATACTTTTAGCCCGATGGAAGTCAACCATTTGCCATAAGAACCGCCTTCAATTAACGGTAACAACATTTTTTCTGGAAGTACTAGATGCGGTGCTAACTTATGCACTATAGCTCTTTCTGAACCTACTTCTTTAACTAACCAAAAATCAAACTGTTTTAGATATCTAAGACCTCCATGAATTAATTTGGTTGATTTGCTACTTGTGCCTGAAGCAAAATCTCCCTTTTCTAACAATACGACCTTCATTCCCCTAGAGGCTGCATCCAAAGCAATTCCTCCTCCGGTGATTCCACCCCCAATAACAACCAAATCAAACGTTTCTTCTGAAACTTTTTGAATAGTGTCTTTCCTGTCTAAGTTTGAAAATTGAATATTCTCTTTCATATGTTTAGCAATTAATTAAGGGCAAACATCAAAATTACATAAAAATGTAAACGTTTACATCAATGACATAATTAAGTTTACATTAAATCTGCTTGGCATACTCATTTTCCTGTTCTAAAAAATCAAGCTTGAGCCTGTACCAAAAACCTTAGTAACATGTTGTTTTTAATGTTGTACAAAGATGCAAAAATGCATGCTACACTGTGCTACTTTTTGTTTTTACGATCAAAATCATACTCGCGTTCTACCAAACAAATTCTAACCTTGTACCAGGAGTACCACTCCTTAATTCCTTTTCTCTGCGCAACACTATGGTCCATATTTGCTTTCCAATTGGCAATGGCTTCCAAGCTTTCCCAGTAACTAACCGTAATTCCAAGCCCGTCCCTTGCGCTTTCAACATCCAAAAAACCAGGTTGCTGCCTTGCCAGCTTTTCCATTTCAACCGCCATCTGTCCATATCCATTATCACCCTCTGTTCTAGTACTAGTAAAAATTACTGCGTAATATGGTTTTTGAAGTTCCATTTTAATTTATGTATTGTTTTTCAATAAAGTAATTTACCAAAGCTTCTTTCATTAAAACCGATTGTTCTCCAGCCTTTAATGGTGGCAACTCTTCCTTAATCTTATAATGTGGCCAACCATCATCGTCAAAAAAATCAAAATCATAGTAACCATATGGTTCTAATAACCTACAAATAGCAATATGCATTAAATTGACTTTTTCATCTTTTTTAAAGCTTCTGTGAAAATTTCCCAGTTCCTGGACCCCTACCAAATAAATCATACCATCAATTTCCAAAGGGTCTCCATCCGCAAATTGATTGGACAATTTTTCCACCAGCAACTCCCATCTTTCTTTAAGTTTTTCGTCTCTTGACATCTGCTCTTTTAGGAACTTCAAAGGTACAAATCAATATCCTATATTTGTTAAAAACCATTTATGAGCTTTTTGGATATTGTTATAGGGATACTTTTGGTTTGGGGTCTTTACAAAGGCCTTAAAAATGGACTTTTTGTTGAAATAGCATCTCTAGTAGCTTTAATCGCTGGCATTTATGGAGCCATACATTTTTCTTACATCGCTGGGGACTACCTTGCGGAAAACATGAATTGGAATGAACGATACTTAAAAATTACGGCATTTCTAATTACCTTTTTTGCAATTGTCCTACTGGTTCATTTTGCAGGGAAGTTCTTGACCAAGATAGCTGACTTTGCCATGCTTGGCCTTTTGAACAAAATTGCTGGAGGTGTTTTTGGAGCCTTAAAAGTTGCCATAATCATTGGTGCACTGCTGGTCTTCTTTGAACGACTTACTTCTTCTTTAAACTTTGTAAATGAAGACACAAAAAAGGAATCTATCTTTTACGAACCTGTAAAAGAAATTGGTGCTTTTGTTTTCTCTTTTGTATTACAGGATAAAGAAATGGAATCAAATGAAACTGAAAATTGATTCTTACACTCTTTTCACGATAACAATGTTTACTTCCTAATATAGCTTCATCATATAAAAGGTATCTTTTTTCCGATAAATGGAAATGTTGAATATGCCTAAAACCCTCATATTCTGGTAAATTCTACAAGTCATCGGATTAATTAGCAATCACATGGAGATTTTATGGCTCCAGAGCTCCTCCCTTCTAGTTTAGCCCTAAGAACACATGAGATGCGTAGAACACATCTCAGCAATTGCCCCCGGAAATGAAAAAATTATATTACACTTTGTTGGTTGTAGTATCCGTAGTGATACTTAGTATGTGCAGCAAAACATCTTCTGCTGAGGAAGAAAAGTTTGAAGAAGCTTTTCTTGAAAACGAAAAAGTTTCCATCAATCCATCGGAAATGGAAACAGAGGTTCTTGACCTGATTAACGATTACAGAGCATCAATAGGAGTAAGTAAACTACAAACCAGCAGTGCATCTTATGCGCATGCGGAAGACCATAATAATTACATGATAACTCAAAACAAACTGAGTCATGACAATTTTCAATCTAGAGCTTCAAAGATTGCACTGGAAATAGGAGCTGTAGATGTAGGGGAAAATGTTGCAAGATACTATACAACGGCCCAATTGGTTTTTAATGGTTGGCTAGAAAGTTCCTCTCATAAAGAAGCTATTGAGGGAGAATATACCCATACTACATTGAGCGTTACATTGGATAAAGATGGTAGACCTTATTTTACCCAGATATTCATGAAAGTGGATTGATAATGTATTTTATTAAGTTTTAGATATTGTATATGGTAAAGACCTGAGCATAGCTCGGGTCTTTTTTGTTAAACCCTATGTTCCAATAAAGGTTTTTTATACCTTTCGTAAAATCTTTGGCAATGGCTATTCAGGCACCTTTTAATCTGAACAAGTGGATAGAAGAAAATCGGGACTCTCTAAAACCCCCGGTGGGGAACAGAAATTTATATAAAGATGCAGGCGATTATATTGTAATGATTGTTGCTGGACCCAATGCTCGTAAAGATTATCACTATAACGAGACCGAAGAGCTTTTTTATCAACTGGAAGGAAATATAGAAGTTCATATTCAAGAAGAAGGACAAAAAAAAACCTTGACACTGGGTCCTGGTGACATGTATTTGCACCCTGCTAAAGTACCTCACTCCCCTGTTCGACATGAAGGCTCTATTGGTTTAGTTGTAGAACGGAAAAGAGCGGACATGAATGTGGATGATGGCTTACTGTGGTTTTGTGATAACTGCAACAACAAGTTGTACGAAGCTTATTTTACATTACATGATATTGAAAAAGATTTTTTAAGTCATTTTAAGCATTTTTATAGTTCCGAAGACTTGCGTACCTGCAATAATTGTGGAACCATTATGCCCGTTGACGAACGATTTATAGCAAAAGACTGATTATGCTCCTGACCGCAAAATTTATTATCACAATTGTAGCCGTTTTACATTTTTACTTTTTATGGTTAGAAATGTTCGCATGGACTACCAAAGCAAGAAAAGTATTTCGCAATTTTCCTCAAGATTTGTTTGAGCCCACCAAATCAATGGCTGCAAATCAAGGGCTCTATAATGGTTTTTTAGCAGCCGGGCTTGTGTGGTCTCTTCTCATACAGGATTCATCATGGCAAGTTTATGTTGCTTTGTTTTTTCTTGGTTGTGTCGCAGTTGCTGGAATCTACGGAGCCTATTCGGTTTCTAAGAAAATTTTTACGATACAAGCGCTTCCTGCACTATTGGGAATTGTACTACTATTACTTCATCATTTCCTTTAAAAAATCTTCGCTTGACCACATCAGGATTATTCGTAGTTTTGAAAAATATAACAATACACGCTTAAAAAGTTATAAATGTCAAAAATTGCAACTGCTTTTGGAATAAATGAAGCCCTAAAACAACTTGGGTTAACTGAAATAAATGAAGGTACATCTACTGGGTCAAAAAACTTTGGCTCGGGCGATATTATCTCTTCCTATTCTCCTGTGGATGGAGCGCTTATCGGGAAGGTAAAAACTACATCCCCATCAGATTATGAAAAAGTGATGGAAACTGCTACTTCCTCCTTTAAAGAATGGCGATTGATGCCTGCACCTCAAAGAGGAGAAATTGTAAGACAGTTTGGTGAAAAATTACGCGAACTTAAAGAACCATTGGGGAAACTGGTTTCCTATGAAATGGGGAAGTCTTACCAAGAAGGATTAGGCGAGGTCCAAGAAATGATAGATATCTGTGATTTTGCGGTCGGTCTTTCAAGACAATTGCACGGATTGACTATGCATTCAGAACGTCCTGGACACAGAATGTACGAACAGTATCATTCTTTAGGGGTAGTAGGTATTATTTCCGCTTTTAATTTTCCAGTTGCTGTATGGGCTTGGAACACGGCTCTGGCTTGGATTTGTGGTGACGTATGTGTTTGGAAGCCATCTGAAAAAACCCCTATGTGTGGTATTGCCTGTCAAAATATAGCTGCTGAAGTATTTAAGGCAAATGGTTTGCCAGAAGGTATTTCCTGTCTAATAAACGGGGATTATAAGGTAGGTGAAATGATGACCCAAGACAATAGAATTCCTTTGGTTTCTGCCACTGGTTCTATTCGTATGGGAAAAATTGTTGCCCAAGCAGTGGCAGCACGGTTAGGAAAATCTTTGTTGGAACTGGGTGGTAACAATGCCATTATTGTAACTCCAAATGCAGATATTAAAATGACTGTTATTGGTGCTGTTTTTGGTGCAGTAGGAACAGCAGGACAACGTTGCACCTCAACAAGAAGGCTAATTATTCATGATTCCATCTATGATAAAGTCAAAGATGCCGTAGTAGCTGCTTACAAACAGTTGCGAATTGGAAACCCTTTAGATGAAAACAATCATGTTGGTCCCTTAATTGATACAGATGCTGTCTCCATGTATAAAAAAGCATTGGAAAAGGTAGTTGCCGAAGGAGGGAAAATCATTGTAGAAGGAGGTGTTCTAGCTGGTGAAGGTTATGAAAGTGGTTGCTATGTTAAACCCGCCATCGCTGAAGCCCAGAACGATTTCGAAATTGTACAGCATGAGACTTTTGCCCCAGTACTGTACTTGTTAAAATATTCAGGAGACGTAGAAAATGCCATTGCCATTCAAAATGGTGTGGTCCAAGGGCTGTCCTCAGCAATTATGACCAACAACCTCCGTGAGGCTGAGCGTTTTCTATCTGCTTGGGGTAGTGACTGTGGTATTGCCAATGTAAATATTGGAACATCAGGTGCTGAAATTGGAGGTGCTTTTGGAGGAGAAAAAGAAACAGGCGGTGGTCGCGAAAGTGGTTCAGACGCTTGGAAAGTTTATATGCGTAGACAAACCAATACCATCAACTACACTACTGAATTGCCTTTAGCCCAAGGTATAAAATTTGACTTGTAAAAAAGAAAAGGCCGCCATTCCCGATGAACTTAGAATTGGCGGTCTTTAAAACCAACTTAACTAACTCAAACTTAAATTAAACCCCATTTCAGTGCCGGAACTTTGTCGGGAGAAATAGGGTTTCTTACCTAATATTTATCTAAGTTCCGAATATTTCTATTACGTTTTAACTGCTATATTATCACTGGTCTTAAAAAGTGTATGATTGGTATTTTTTTGTACATCTTCTGTTTTCTAAAATTTGATGATCTCACCCTTTTTCAGAGCCTAATCCTCTCAGATTCTTTTAGTTAAACCATTTTTTTTAGCATTTTTTTAATACTTTGCTGTACTAATCACTAAAAATCATTTACCAATGACAAAAAAGACCACCTATTTATTGGGGATACTTACTGTCGTCATTATTGGAACATTTCTCTACATGAATCTTTGTAGTGAATGCAGGGTTGCAGGTAATCAAGAAGAAGCTATCTCCCTAAAATCGAAAACAACATCCCCAACTTATCCTTATTTAGTGAGCGATGACGATTATTCTTATGAAGCAAAAGAAAACTTCAACTTCAATATTTCCAATCCGTCCTTCTTAATGCCAATTTCAGGTGAACTAAAAGATGGTATTGCCAGTCTTAAAGATTATCTAAATTCCAACGAGCAGAAAACAGTCAACCTTACAGGCTTTTATTCAAGCAATGAAGAAAACCACACTTCATTTTCAAATCTGGGACTGGCAAGGGCCAATTCAGTTAAAAATCACTTGATGCTAAACGGTATTCCATCATCACAAATCAATACTTTGGGAGAGCTAAAAGAAGATATGATTTTTCATGAAGGTATTCTTTTAGGGCCTATCACATATCACGTTTCCAAACAAGAAGAGGAGCCCTCAACTATAAACTAAGTACTCAACTATAAAACCATAGAAAATGAATTTTGAAAATCTAAATATCTGGTGCTGGATCATTCCTGCATTGGTGGGAATAATCTCAGGAGTTCTAGGATATCTCATTGGAAAAAGCAAAGATGTCTCCGTTATTGATGCTTCTACAGATACCAAAACACTGGAAGCAGAAAACACAAAACTAAAGGCTGATTTGGCTGTCTGTAACAAAAAGCTTGCCGCTACAGATGCCCCAGAAAAACCTGCGTCCCCTGCTGCTGATTTGACTGCAAGTGCGCCCTCAACTGCAACATTTGATATTGCTGCGGCAAAAGCGGCCATGGGAAAAAGAATAAAACAGGATGATCTAAAAATAGTTGAAGGTATCGGTCCTAAAATTGAAGGGCTATTTCATAACTTCGGAATTAAAACATGGAAAGCACTTTCTGAAGCTTCTACCATCAAATGCCAAGAAGTACTTGACTCTGGAGGGAGTAGATATAGAATCCATGATCCTGCATCATGGCCCATGCAAGCAAAAATGGCTTATGAAGGGCAATGGAAAGATTTATCCAAATGGCAAATCAAACATAAAGCCGGCAAGTTCTGATTTCAGTTTTGATCATAAAAAAAACCGGCCAATTGGCCGGTTTTTGTTTTATAACATCCCATTTGCTTCGACCCATTTAAACTTATACTGGTCCTGTCCAAATTGCATTCGTTCAGAGATACGTTGAAGTCTTTCTGGAAGTTTCATTAAATAATCACGAGCTTTTTCCGCTTGTTCGGAAAGCCCTCTCAAATTTCCTACCTCCCAGTAATCATTTAATTTCCTTAAAATTTCAATATAATCTTGTGCCGTATATACCCCAAGTCGCTGAGCACAATCTGAAAATTGTTCAAATGCCGTACCAATGCTATCCCCTGATTCCCTTAAAAAATGTGCAGGCATTACAATCTTTTTTTTCATCATATCTGCAAAAGCTTCAATCATTCCATTGGGATCCTCTCCTAAAATAGTTTTCACAAATTCCCTATAGGCCAAATGGTGCCTCATTTCATCACCAGCAATTATGGAACACATTTTACCTAACAATACGTTTCCTTTTTGACGTGCCATTTTGCCCACCCGCTTGTGGGATATATTTGTGGCCAATTCTTGAAAGGAAGTATAAACAAAGTTCTTGTATGGGTCACGATCTGTTCCTATATCAAAGCCATCTGATATTAAATGTTGCGTCGTAATTTCAACTTCTCTCATGTTTACGCGCCCAGATAAATATAGATACTTGTTTAGCACATCACCATGTCTATTTTCCTCAGCAGTCCAAGCTCTAACCCATTTGCTCCAACCATTTTCTTTTCCACTATGTTGATCTATACCTTCAACATCCATCAACCAAGATTCGTAGGTAGGCAGTGCTTCCTCAGTAATGGTATCAGCAACTAAAGTAACCCAAAAGTCATATCCCAACTCTTTTGCTTCTTCTCGTATTTGTTCCGTCTCTGCAAAGAAGTTATCGTTCTGGGAATCTGGTAAAAAATCACTCGGCTGCCATATTTCATCAATTGGTATAAGAAACGAATCCATAAAACCCTGTACTTTGGGCTCTATAGCTTGCATGACCTCTAACCGAATATTTTTTAATGACATATTATTGTTTTTGGTAAAGTTCCTTATTAAAATCCAATAAACTGTGTTATCGTGTTAGTTTCTTCCCCTTTCTTCAGGATAAAAAGTATGTACGGGATTACTTTGCCAAAACTCTTTTGTATCCACGTCCATCATTGTCAAAGCTCCCATAAAAGCAGCACCAGTGTCTACATTCCATACATTGGCTCCATTTTGAGGAGAAACAACATCTTTTTTAGAAAGTGGTGTATGGCCAATAAAAATCTCTTTGTAATGAGTGAGTCTTTTTGGAAAGTATCTGTCTTCTGGTTTTAATGCTGGGTCTATAGCCTTTGCCAACTCCCACAATGTTCTATCCCAATAGAACAATTGGTCAAAATATTCAAAAGTCACTCCCTTTAAATTTGTATAACCCGCATGTAGGTAAAGTCTATTATCACCATCCAGATAATAGTTTTCCAATTGAGCGTAAAACTCAAGGTGGGTGTCCCAACTTTCTCTAGCTGCCCTTAGATATGAGTCTCTGGTTGCTGTGCCCCCGTGGGCAAGCCATTGTGGGTTTTCTTCTTTGGTCAATAGCCATTCCCTACAAAGTTCATCGTGGTTTCCCCTAATAAAGGTGCATTTGAAATCATCTTTAAGCTTAATTAAGAAATCAATGGTTTCCACAGCGCTACCCCAACCATCCACATAATCTCCCAAAAAAATGAGATGATCTTCCCGGGTCACTTTCGCTCTGATGATAAGTTGTTCCAATGCTTTTAATCCTGAATGGACATCACCTACAACCAAGGTCCTCATATGGTAAATTTTGAGCAATGATACATAACAAATAAATGCTGTTATTAAAAAGTTATACAAAGTTTAGATTATGAATTATAGCTCTATGACTTTTAACATCATATTGGTATTTAGTTAACAGCGTATTTCATCGAAACTTGTAGGAATATTTAAACATTACTTTTATTTTTTATTATATTGAAAGGCTAACTCATTTAATCTCAACTATATGAAAAAACTACTACACACTACACCGCTATTTTCATTTTTCGCCGTTTTTTTCCTCCTTCTTTCTGGAGCACAGGCCCAAAATTTGAAAAAAACACATGATGATGCCCCTCAAAAAGGGCACAACCTTTACAAACAGTCCAAAATCTATGATAGCAAAAAAGGACCTGTTGGTGCAAAACCAAAAGCAATTGGCGACCGTGCCATGGATAGATTGGCCTATGAATTTAGACAAGTACAAGATCCATTTACCAAAAAGATTCCGGAAAACATTCTTGAGAGGGCTGCTGAATTCTCCGGCAAAATTGACTCTACTGACATTCAGCAAGAAATGTCAAAAACCTATGGTGGAGAAGCTTCTAAAAAGCGTTTTTTTTATTTTAGAGGTAGAGGCCCTGCCAACGTAGGTGGCAGAACCAGAGCCTTGGCCATCGATAGAAGGAACGAAAATACCATTTTGGCCGGTGGAGTTTCTGGAGGGCTTTGGCGTTCTACAAACGCTGGAGAAACTTGGAGAAGAGTTACCAGAAAATGGCAGAACCCCAGTATAACGGGCATTGTACAAGACCCAAGAAAGAACCGTCATAATATTTGGTATTATGCATCGGGCGAGCGTTATGGGAACTCCGCTGGAGCGCCAGGAGCGTTTTATCAAGGGTCAGGAATCTACAAATCTTACAATAATGGGAGAAGTTGGTTTAGAATGCGAAATACTTCTGACAACGATGTAACCTCAATTACCTCTTTTGATTTAATCAACAGCATTGCCGTGCACCCAGCAAATGGTGACGTCTATGCAGCTACTTTTGACGGCCTATTCCGTTCCAAAAATGGTGCACGATCTTTTGAAGAGGTTCTACCAAGTGGATTTGATAGTCAAACCGAAGTCATTATCACTCCTAACGGGACCCTTTATGGTACCGTGGATATATTTGGTGCAGAAAATGCTGGTTTTTACACCTCACAAGATGGAGACACTTGGACCAACATAACACCAGAGGGTTTATTTCCATCTTTTGGAAGAACAGTTATGGCTTATGATCCATCAGATGAAAACCGTGTCTTTTTCTTTTCTTATGATTTAAGCAATGCTGGCGAGGCATTTCTTTGGAGATACCAAGCAGATGCTGCAACCCCAGAAGAGCAATGGGTCGATTTAACCGCGAACCTTCCCACTAGCATTGGAGGAGTAGCAGGTGATTTAGATCTTCAAGGTGCTTATAACATGATTATTAAGGTACACCCTACAAATCCAGATTTGGTATTCTTAGGGGGCACTAACCTTTATAGGTCTACAACGGGATTCACCACTCCTACAGGTTTTGAAGGATGGATAGGTGGTTATACCATTTTCAGCGATAGTTTTGGGCTTTATCCCAATCACCACCCCGATCAGCACAATTTGGTTTTCTTGCCTTCCAACCCAAACAAAGCCATATCGGCCAATGATGGTGGCGTACAAGTCACAGAGGATATTACCATAAACACCGAACCTGTTAGTTGGACATCTTTAAACAACAGTTACATCACAACCCAACCATATGCCATTGCCATAGATCCAGAAGGAAACAGCAGAGATATCGTTGCAGGTTTCCAAGACAATGGAACATGGTTTACCAATTCATTAAATAAAAATGATCCATGGGAAGAAGATTTTGGTGGTGATGGCTCATATAATGCCATAGCAGATGGCGGTCTTACTCGTTATGTTTCTGCTCAGTTTGGTGTGGTATTCCGTTTTAACTTTGATGAAGCTGGAGAATTTGTTTCCTTCACCCGTGTGCAACCATCTGGAGCAAGTGGATTTGACTTTGTAGCTCCCTTCGTATTAGATCCAATCAATGATAATATAATGTACATGCCTGCGGGTGACCGCATGTGGAGAAACAATAATTTAGATGAAATTCCTTTATTCTCAAACGCCCCTACCTCTGTAAATTGGGCCGAACAGGCACAGACCGCCACCCCAGATGGTTCTATTATTTCTGGATTGGATATCTCTAAATTTCCTGTGGCCAATAGACTATATTACGGTACTTCGAGTGGTTTGATTTTTAAAGTAGAAAATGCAAATATTGATGACCAACCACCAGTGGACATTTCTTCTGGAAAAGGACTTCCCGAGGGAAACATTAATCAAATTTATGTTGATCCCACGAACTCAGATCGTGTTATAGCCGTTTTCTCTAATTACAATATCCAGAGTATTTTTATGAGTAAAAATGCGGGAGAGACTTGGGAAAGTATTAGTGGTAACTTAGAGGAAAATAAGGATGGAACCGGGAACGGACCTTCAGTTAGGTGGTTTGCCATAAGTGGAAACAATAATATTTATTTTGCTGGTACAAGTACTGGACTGTATGCTTCTTTCTATTTAAATGGAGACCGCACACGTTGGTTCCGAGAGCCTGCTATTGTAGGCAACGTTGTTGTACCTCAAGTTAGAACAAGAGAAGATGGGTTTGTTGCCGTAGCCGCCCATGGAAATGGAGTTTACAATGCTCAATTCTATGCGTCCCCTTCTCCTGAAGCCAACCTAAGTACTGCCTATCTATTGCCCGATTTAGTTTTACCTATAAACAGTGCAGACAAAGAAGTCAATGTAAAGGATTTATTTGTTAGTTCAAGAGGAAGGCCTATTTCCATTGAAATGACCAACTCAAATCCAGACTTGGTAACAGCGGTAATGGATGGCGATGTAATTTCTCTCTCATTTGCTCCAGATTCTGATGGGTCTGCAGCGATTGGACTCATTGCCACGTCGGGTAGAGAACAAGTTGCTGAAGGGTTTACCGTAACCCTTACAGAGTTTCCTATTTATGAACAAAATGACGTATCTACTAGCAGTGCCCCGTCACAGTTGATTCCAGATTTTGGTGGAGCATTGTTGCAATCAGCAGATGATTTTATAGTCCCTGAGGGAAGCCAATGGACCATAAACAACATTGCAGCTTTTGGAGGTGCAAATAATAGCCCTTTATTAACTAGTGCAACTGTTGTAATTTATGAGGACAATGGAGGTTTACCAGGAGCTATTGTCTATGATAGTGGAGCAATAGCCCCATCTTCCGCTCCTACAAATGTTAATCTGGGCCTAGACCTTCCAGAGCAAGTCGTTTTGGAAGCTGGAACATACTGGCTCTCTGTATATGCCAATCTAAACTTCTTGCCAGACGAGACACAATGGTTCTGGTTAACCCAAGCAGGATTAATTGGAAACAGCAATCTATTTAGGGATACGGCCGACCTGTTTGGAACCGGTGCTATAGATTGGACTCCGACAAACCTTGTTTTTGGAGGTGACCCTGAGGACCATATATTCCAAATTTTTGGAACTGTGGACAACGGTTCTACAGGAGATACCGCTGTTGAAATTGCTCCCTCTGGAATTGCAGGTCAGGAAGATCCTCAAAGACTAGCTACCTTAGAAACTGAGGTGATTACTGCAGTTTGGCCTAACCCTTCTACTGACGAATTCTACTTTGCTCTTAAAAATACTGAAGACAAAAAAGTGAGCGCCCAAATCTTCAATATGGTAGGTCAAAAAGTTTTTGAAATGGAAGGAACAAACAGCTCCAAGCCTATTATCTGGAATGCTTCCAACAGTCCTGCTGGTATTTATTTTGTAAAGATCACAGGTTTAAACACTAACGAAAATTTCAAAATAATTAAAAAATAAGCTTTAAAAAACTTCATTAAAAAGGCGTGAACTAATCACGCCTTTTTTTTAACATCCGCTAAATGATTTATTGCGTATATACTTAAAAGTTAAACCCTTATGAAACCTTTTATTTTGTTGGCACTTTTCTTATTGAGCAATTCGTGTGATCAGAAAGAAGATATCGGCCTATTAGAAAGTAATCAAAATGAAGAAGCTATTTTAGAACAACAGTTATTGGGGCCTAACGAGATAATGCTCCAAATAAAAATTCTTGGGACTACAGAAACGAGTAAAGAAATCTGCGGTTCACAAAAAGAGCATATTCTCGCTGTAGAGGTGATTGAAATTCTAGAGTCTGGAAGTAGTATCACCAACAAGCTTTCCAAAGAGCAAAAACTAGATGTTGTTTTCCTTTTTGACCCCGGACAAATAGAAACCGGTGTCACCATAGAAGCAAAGGCCAAAGAAAGCCTATGCTCAGATGCCACAATCACTTATTTTACAATTATAGGGCATAAAATTTTGGAATAGCATTTTTTTTCTCCTTACATTGGAATACCTAATTTTCAATACTAGGGATGAAAAAAGTATTCTGCATTGGAGAACTCTTGATAGATTTTGTTGCTGAAAAACAAGGGAATGATCTTTCCAAAGCCACTGAATTTACTAAAAAGGCTGGTGGTGCGCCAGCAAACGTTGCCTGCGCAATAGCCAAACTTGGCGGAAAAGGAGTCTTTATTGGTTGTGTCGGAGATGATCCATTTGGAAGCTTTTTACTTAATGTAGTCAAAAAAGAAGGTGTTGATATTTCATTGGCGCAACAGTCCAAAACCTTTACTACACTTGCTTTTGTTTCTTTAGCTGAAGACGGAGAACGTGATTTTGTATTTAGCAGAGGAGCCGATAAAGAATTGACATATGATCCTTCCTTAAGAAAGGACTTTCAAGGTAATCTTTTGCACTTAGGAGCTGCCACTGCCCTTTTAGGAGGTTCTTTGGAAAAAACATATGGCAAATATTTGTTTGATGCGTTCACCAAAGAAATGTTCATAAGTTTTGATCCAAATTTTAGAGGCGATCTGTGGAAAGAAAATGAACAGCAGTTTATTAAAAAATGCAGGCCTTTTATTGAAAAATCACACTTGTGTAAGTTCAGTTTAGAGGAGGCTCAGCTTTTATCCGGAAAGAAAGATATTCATGAAGCTTGTGATTTTTTTCATGAAGCAGGTACTAAAATCATAACCATTACCCTTGGGAAAGAAGGCACTTTATTAAGTTTAAATAATACTAAAAAAATAGTTCCCAGCATTAAAGTAAAACCTGTGGATACAACCGGAGCAGGAGACGCCTTTATTGGTTGTTTATTGTATCAGATTGCAGATCTGGGGAATTTTAATCGCGTTTTTGAAGATTTCGAGCTTCTATTAAAAATGGTAAAAAAAGCTAATAAAGCTGGTGCTATTACTACTACCAATTACGGTGCTATCGTTGCTCTCCCAACAAAATCACAGCTTGAAAATTAAATGAACCAAGCTACTTTACATAAACTGATTTCATCAAAATTTGAGGAAAAGAACCCAAAAGCTCTTTTTGAACTTAGACTGGCCACAAACTTAAGTCTGATTCAACAACTATTTTTTTCTGTATATCCAGAAGAGAAACACAGAGGTGACTTTTCAAAATTACTAGACCTTCTACCCAAGCTATTTGCTTTGCGCGCAACAGAATTAATGCATCAGGATCTGCAAAGATTAGAGATAGGGAATTGGTACCAATCAGAGAAGATGGTAGGTATGCAATTATATGTGGAGCATTTTAATAAAGATTTGAACGGACTTAAAGAGAAACTACCTTATCTAAAAGAATTAGGGGTTAATTTTTTGCACCTCATGCCTATTACCACTCGTCCCAAAGGAGAAAATGATGGCGGCTATGCCGTGAACAATTATCTTCAAGTGGACAAAAAGTATGGAACTAAAAAGGACCTACTGGAGTTAACGAAGGAGCTCCGAAAGCAAGATATGTTCTTGATGTTGGATTTTGTGGTCAACCACACCTCCAATGAGTTTTCTTGGGCAAAAAAAGCTGCAAAGGGTGACAAAAAATATCAAGGATACTACTATACTTTCGAAAACGATACGATTCCAAAAGAGTTTGAAAAATCCATGCCAGAAGTTTTTCCAGAAACTTCGCCCGGGAACTTCACTTACATTTCTGAAATGGATCATTGGGTCATGACCGTTTTCAATAGCTACCAATGGGATTTGAACTATACCAACCCAGAGGTTTTTATGGAAATGTTGACCAATTTGGTGAAATTGGCCAATATGGGTGTTGATTTGGTGCGTTTTGATGCACTGGCATTTCTTTGGAAAAAAATGGGGACCATTTCTCAAAATCTTCCAGAAGCTCATAACATAATCGCTTTGTTCAGAATGTGCATACAAGTAGTAGCTCCAGGAACCATATTCTTGGCCGAGGCTATTGTTGCTCCAACCCAAATCATTAAATATTTTGGTGAAGATCAAAAGGAAGGGAACGAATGTGAGGTTGCCTATAATGCCTCTTTAATGGCGTTGTTATGGAATTCCGTAGCTACAAAAAAAACGGTCTTACTTTACAAAAGCCTTACCCATGTACCCACAAAACCTAAGGACTGTACTTGGATCAATTACATTCGATGCCATGATGATATTGGACTAGGGTATGAGAACCAGTTCATTGAGGAAATTGGTTGGAATCCACAACAACATCGAAAATTTTTGCTGGATTACTATTGCCAACGTTTGGATTGGTCAGATGCTGTTGGTTTAATGTTCATGTACAATCCCAAGACAGGAGATGGCAGAATTACTGGCAGTGCTGCCTCATTACTAGGATTGGAAAAAGGGTTGAATGAAAATGATAATGCCCTGATCAAGGAAGCTATTGCAAAAATTATAATGTTCCATGGTGTAATTCTCGCCTATGGCGGTATTCCTATGATTTATGCGGGTGATGAAATAGGAGCGCTAAACGATTATTCTTTTTTGAAGGAATCTGCTAAAAAAGAAGATAGCCGCTGGGTAAATAGACCAAAACAAGATTGGGAAACTATTTCAAAATTGAATACTAAAAAGCTTCCTGAGTCCAAAATATTCAAAACACTGCAAAAATTGATTGCTATAAGGAGAGAAAATCCTGTTTTTGCGGATAGTAACAACTTAACTCTGCATAATACCGGCAATGATCATATTTTAGTTTTCGAAAGAACGGGAAACTCCAATGAAGGCTTGTTGGTTATTTGCAATTTTGATGAAAAACCTCAGGTTATAGAAGCAAGTTGGATTCTTAAACTTGGGTATTTCACCAAGGGTGAACCAAAAGATTTGGTGTCCGATAAAAAAATATCAATCAAAAGTGGTCTATTAGAAGTACTCCCTTATCAAATTCTCTGGTTAAAAAAATCCTAGTTGTACCTTACCTTTCTTAAGATTCGCAATGATTCTTTAAGCGAAGTATATACCCTTTCATTAGCGGTTTTCAATAATGACCGTGCTTGCTCCATTTGTTCTTTTGCCTCTTCAAATCCGTTTAAATAACAAATCAAAGACGTTGCAGGCAGATGTGTAAGATCTATTTCTTCCGCTTTGTTTAATTTGATTTTCTTCTCAAGTTTTTGCAACAAGGAGTTATTGGTGTTAAGAACATGGTGCAATGTTTTTTTATCGTATTGTGGTGGTTCAAAAATCAATTCGCTATTGATGGTGTATTTGCCATTATCAGAAAACGTAATGACCATTTTCTCCAAAGGGAAATACTTCTGTTGTGAGCCCAATCCCAACTGTACATATTCCAAAGTACTAAATGAATGATCATCATAGGTAATGGTAATGTCATCCAAAGCAGAATAAAATAATTTTACCTGTTCATTTATCAATTCGATATCCACTCTTGAATAATAGGTCTTGTTGTTGACTTTTTTCTTGTTTCCTGCCCAGCAAACCACAAACTGTTCTTTAAATACTTTGTAATCGCTGGTTAAATCTGCATGTCTGCTATTGATAAAACTAATGACCGCGTCCAAAGTCAATTCAATATTGTTTCTGGCATGTTGTTCTATGGTAGCAACTGCTTCTGAATTAATATCCTTGAGTTCAATATCAAAAGCTTTGGGCAAACTAATGCTACCCTCCCGGAAGAACACTGCTCCCCCATAATACTTCCATATATTTTTTCGAAGGGCACAGATTTTTCCATTAGATTTTATGGTCACCAAGCCAACCACCTTACCTTCTGGCAAATGCGGAAAAGGTATATTTTCATAAGAAATAATAGGAGGGTTATCCAAGTAAGCGTTTACCAAATTCTGAATCTTGCTATCATCAAAAAAATCAACGCCTACTATTTTATTATCCTCATCTTCAACACCTATTACAATAAAAGAATTGTTTATTGGGTTGCTATTTGCTAACGCGCAAACGTGTTTAAGAAATTTTGCTTTTCCTTCCTTTTCACCTATGGATATAAACCTTTTTTTGTCATAAAAACTATTTTCATCATTATGCGCTAAAAGATTCTTAACCAACAGGCGTTTATTAATCATAGTTCCTTTTTCACAATAGTGCTACTAGCCTGAGCAGTGGGCATTACCACCAAATCCGCAATGTTAACATGGTAAGGACGAGTAATGGTAAAATGAATAATATCTGCAATGTCTTCAGGCTCTAAAGGTTGAAAACCTTGATATACTTTTTCAGCCCTATCTGCATCTCCTTTAAATCTCACGTCACTAAATTCCGTTTCCACCAGACCTGGGTTAACGGCTCCAACTCGAATGCCATATGCATTTAAGTCCATCCGCATTCCTTGATTGATTGCATCCACTGCATGCTTGCTTGCACAATACACATTTCCTTTGGGGTATACTTCTTTGCCAGCGGTAGAACCAATGTTTATAATATGACCAGATTTACGCTTTACCATTTGTGGCACTATCGCCTTTGAAACATATAGTAGACCTTTTACATTAATGTCCAACATAGCATCCCAATCGTCCAAACTTCCTTCATCAATGGTATCTAGACCATGCGCATTCCCTGCATTATTAATTAAAATATCTACTTGGGAAAATGGAATTGGTAAGGTTTCAATAGCTTTAAAAACAGCTTCTTTGTCCCTTACATCAAAATTAAGGGTATGAACATTCGTATTTCTTCCTAAATATTCTTGAAGCGTATCCAGTCTTTCTTGTCTACGTCCACAAAGAATTAAATTAAACCCATGTTTAGCCAATAGCTCTGCAGTTGCTTTGCCTATGCCACTGGTTGCTCCAGTAATTAAAACTGTTTGTGTCTTTTCCATATTCCTAATATTCCTTTTTTAAGGTACGGGATGCCCTTGACTTGAAGCCAAAAGCGTGAACCAATCTTGTAATTCTAATTCTATTTCCGCTGCTTTTGCAGATAGGGCAATTCTATCCTTATTGCTTGTGCCGATTACTGGATGAACCTTGGCCGGGTGCTTTAAAATCCATGCCAAAAGAAGCTGACTCTCTTCTACATTATATTTTTCTGCAAGAACAGTAATGGTTCCCTTTATTCTTCTAGTTTGCTCATTATCCTCTCTATATACACTACCCAACGGACTCCAAGCCATAGCCATACGTCCATTTGCTATGCAATCATCAAAGGTGCCATCATACATTGGAGCATCGTGCGACAAAGAAAATTCAACTTGATTGCCCAAAACTGGAATTGCCTTTTCTAACATTGTGATTTGCGAAGGGGTGAAATTAGATACCCCAAACTGTTTAATCTTGCCGCTTTCCAGCAATTGATTGATGGCCTCGGCAATCTCAAAAGGTTCCATAAGCGGACTTGGTCTGTGCAACAATAACAAATCCAAATACTCTGTGTTCAATTTTTTAAGGGATTCTTCGGCAGACCAAATAATATACTCCTTGTTGTATTCATAATGTCCCAAACGATTATCCCTGCCAGATGTCATTTGAATTCCACATTTAGAAATCAATTGAATGGAAGACCTTTCTATTCCACTTTCAGTATAAGCTTTGCCAAAATCAGATTCTGTACCATAATCTCCATAAATATCGGCATGGTCAAAAGTTGTAAGACCATTTTCTACACAATGGAGCATTAAATCGATCATCTCCTTTTTTGGAAGTTTTTTGCCCCAACTTCCCCAGGTCATAGCGCCTGCTATAATTCTGGAATAATAATCAGTATCTTGCATATCGAGTGAAAGTATAAAATTAAACCCTTAAATACTTCACAAAACTGGGGCTTCAGCGTTTTTTTTAACCATTAATTAACAGACGGATTTTAAATTAATTTTCATTTTGCACTTCTTAGGAAAAACACTAACATTAACACATTACGATAAAAGTTTATATGGAAGAAAACACTACTATTGATATTAGTGCTGTGAATGAAAAAATTGCTAAGGAAAGTGCTTTTATTGACTTGCTTACGCTTGAGATGAATAAAGCTATTGTTGGTCAAAGACACATGGTAGAAAGACTGTTAATTGGTCTTTTGGGCCAAGGTCATATTCTTTTAGAAGGTGTTCCTGGATTAGCAAAAACATTAGCCATTAATACCTTGGCGAAAGCCGTAAAAGCAGATTTTAGCAGAATCCAGTTTACACCGGACCTTTTGCCAGCAGATGTTGTAGGAACAATGATCTACAACATGAAGGAAAATGATTTTTCCATTAAAAAGGGACCTATTTTTGCCAACTTTGTTTTAGCAGATGAGATTAACAGGGCTCCTGCAAAAGTACAGTCCGCCTTGCTTGAAGCCATGCAGGAGAAACAAGTAACTATAGGAGATGAGACTTTTAAGTTGAATCCTCCATTCTTGGTAATGGCTACCCAAAACCCCGTTGAGCAAGAAGGAACCTATCCTTTGCCTGAAGCTCAGGTGGATCGTTTTATGTTGAAAACAGTTATTGACTATCCAAAACTTAACGAGGAACAACTTATCATGCGTCAAAATCTGAGTGGCGCTAATGAACCCATAAAACCAGTTGTAACCTTAAAACAGATTTTAAGTGCCCAAAAGGCGGTTCGCGAGGTTTACATGGATGAAAAAATAGAAAAATACATTTTGGATTTAGTGTTCGCTACTAGATATCCAGAAAAATACAACCTTGAAAATCTAAAACCCCTAATCAGCTTTGGTGCCTCCCCTAGGGGAAGTATCAATTTAGCAAACGCCTCCAAGTGCTATGCATTTATTAAAAGAAGAGGATATGTTGTTCCAGAAGATGTAAGAGCCGTTGTTCATGATGTGTTAAGGCATCGTATTGGAATAACCTATGAAGCTGAAGCGGAGAACATCACTTCTGAGGAAATCATAAACAAGATTGTCAACGAGGTAGAAGTACCCTAGAAAAGTTGACAGTTGACAGTTTCGATTGGTGGTATCCTCAAAAAATAACCTGCCATCACTAAATACTGACAGCTAAACACTGTTTGCTTACAGATGGATACAAAAGAACTACTTAAGAAAGTACGTAAAATTGAGATAAAGACGAGACGTCTTTCCGACCATATTTTTGGTGGGGAATACCACTCTACCTTTAAAGGAAGGGGTATGACCTTCAGCGAAGTTCGTCAATATCAATTTGGAGATGATGTTAGAAGTATTGACTGGAACGTTACCGCGCGTTACAACGAGCCTTATATAAAGGTATTTGAAGAGGAGAGGGAATTGACCATGATGTTGATGGTTGATGTTAGTGGTTCCGAACTTTTTGGAACTACCAATCAATTTAAAAAAGGGGTAATTACAGAAATCTCTGCCACATTGGCTTTTTCTGCATTACAGAACAATGATAAAGTAGGTTTGATTTTGTTTTCTGATGAGGTGGAATTGTTTATTCCTCCAAAAAAAGGAAAAAGTCATGTCTTGCGCATTATACGTGAGCTTTTGGAATTCACCCCAAAAAGTAGCCAGACCAATATTGCGGAAGCGTTAAAGTTCCTTACCAATGTGATGAAGAAAAAAGCCATTGTTTTTGTGTTGTCTGATTTTATATCAGATGGGTATGATAACACTTTGCGCATTATTGGCAATAAGCATGATGTAACTGGTATTAGAGTTTTTGATGAGCGTGAAGAATCCATTCCCAATTTAGGAATGGTGCAAATGCAAGATGCAGAAACAGGGGCATTGCAATTGGTGAATACAAGGTCTAAAAAAGTACGTGCGGCATACGGCCAATTCCATAAAGATAAAGTGAGTTATTTTCAGGATTCCTTTACCAAATCTGGTTGTGGCGTAATACATTGCCGTGTAGATGAAAGTTACGTAAAAAAATTGTTGGGCTATTTTAAACGAAGGGGATAATGAAACGGGAAAATAGTAAGTTAAACATAAAGGTTGGGGGCCACTTGGGAGTTAGGAATGTTTTTTTTCTGATCATCCTAATCTGTTCACAACTATCCTTTGCCCAATCAAAGGTGTCATCAGAGATAGATACCACCTCTATTAAAATAGGAGAACAGATCAAATACAAAATTACCGTTGAAACTGATTCTACGGACATTGTCCATTTTCCTGAGGGACAGACCTTCTCTCCTTTAGAAAGTGTTGAGGCAATAATGATGGATACCGTTAAAAACAAAAATAAAGTTACCCTCCAACGCATTTATGCTCTTACCCAATTTGACAGTGGCGCATACACCATCCCCCCCCAAAGAATAGCAATAAATGAGCAGCCTTTTTTTACAGATTCTTTTCAAATAAAAGTAGCGGACGTTGTGGTTGACACCACCAAACAAAAGATGTTTGACATAAAACCTTTAATCGAAGTTGAAAAAAGCTACGCCAAAATCTGGAAAATGGTGCTTTGGATACTTTTGACCTTTTTCATTATTGGTGGTTTGGTCTACTGGTTTTTCCTTAGAAAAAAACCATTGACAGAAGAGGAAAAGGAAGCATTGCTACCACCCTATGATCGTGCATTACTAGAACTTAAAAAACTGGAGAACTCCAAATATCTAATTCAAGATGAGTATAAAAAATATTACTCAGAGCTAACAGATATTGTACGCTCCTATTTGGAAGAAGATGTCAATGTTTCCGCTTTAGAGAGCACGACAGGTCAATTGATTGCCAAACTGGAAATGCTTAAAGATGCTGGAGATTTGAAGTTGGATGATGAAACCTTAACTCAATTTCAGAACATATTACAGACCGCAGATTTAGTAAAATTTGCCAAGTCCAAACCTTCAACCTCTGTTGCGGAGCAAGACAGGAAATTAGTAGAGCAAATAGTAGTTAAGACGCATGATGCGTTACCAGAACCCACCGAGGAAGAATTGCTTCAAACTGAAGAATACTTGGAGGAGCTCGCCAAGAAAAAACAGCGTAAAAAAATCTATTGGGCGGCGGCTATATTTGCTGGAATTCTGCTATTTGGAAGTGGCCTTTCCATTGCCTATTATGGTTTTAAAGAGGTAAAGGATACTGTTTTTGGTTATCCTACAAAAGAATTATTGGAAGGGGAATGGGTGTCCAGTTCTTATGGCTATCCTCCCATTGAAATTGAAACACCAGATGTGCTAATACGTCAAGATGTGGAATTGCCTCCAGAAGCTCAGGAGTTAATTAAAGAATTACAAACTTTCACATATGGAAGTTATGTAGGAGTCTTTTCCGTTGCGACCAGTTCCGTCACCTACAAAGAACAAGAAGACCCCGACTTTGATGCTGCAATAGAATCTACCTTAGGTACTTTTGAAAGTTTTGGAGTAAAAAATATTATTACCAAACAGGAAGAATTTACCACTAAATCTGGAGTACAAGGTCTAAAGACATTCGGTTCCGGAAACATTAACAACCCTCTCAACGACAAATCAAAAAAGGCAAAGTATACCATTCTTTCCTTTGGAGGAAAAGGATTTATGCAACAGGTAATGATTACCTGGGAAGATGGTGATGACTATGCCGAACAGATAGTGAGTAGAATATTGAGCAACCTAGACGTAAAAACACAGACCTAAATGTTTGAAAATATAGAATTTGCAAATCCTCAGTTTTTTTGGTTGCTCCTTCTGCTTCCTCTGGCTTTGCTATGGTATTTTTTTAAACGGAAAGATGAGCTTGCATCTCTTAAGATTTCCAGTGTAAAAGGGTTTTCCGTAAGTAGCTTGGCTTCCAAATTAAAACCTGTTCTTTTTATAATAAGACTCTTGGCTCTTTCCGCTATTATTATGGCTTTGGCAAGGCCTCAAACAGAAGATATTTCCACTAGAACCAAAACCACTAAGGGTATAGATATTGTTATGGCAATAGATGTCTCTTCAAGTATGTTGGCCCGGGACCTAAAACCAGATAGACTTTCTGCACTTAAAGAAGTTGCTGGAGATTTTATTCAACAGCGACCTAACGATCGTATTGGACTAGTAGGGTATGCTGGAGAAAGTTATACCAAAACCCCCATAACCAGCGACAAGTCAATTGTCTTGAGAGCCCTTAAGGAAATCACCTACGGTGAACTTGAAGATGGTACAGCCATTGGTATGGGATTGGCAACATCAGTCAACAGATTAAAAGAAAGCAAGGCTATAAGCAAGGTCATTATTCTGTTGACCGATGGTGTAAACAACTCAGGTTTTATTGAACCAAATACGGCTGCGGATTTAGCTGTGGAATTTGGTATAAAAACATATACAATAGGTTTAGGAACAAATGGTAATGCACTGTCTCCTGTTGCCTATAACCGAGATGGCACTTTCAGGTTTGGAATGCGTCAAGTAGAAATTGATGAAAAGTTGCTGCAAGAAATTGCCAAGGCCACAGGCGGAAAGTATTTTAGGGCAACCGATAATGAAAAGTTAGAAGAGATTTATGACGAAATAAATAAACTGGAAAAAACTGAAATTGAAGAGTTTAAGTATTATAAATATGAGGAAAAGTTTAGGCCATTGATATTTTTGGCAGGAGCTTTGCTGTTGTTGGAGTGGGGGCTTCGCAACTCTATCTTTAAAAGCTTTATTTAAAAAGGAAGAATGATTCAACTTGACGAAAAAATGTATTTCTACCTGCTTGCCATTATCCCGGTAATGGTTTTGGCTTTTTTCTTTCTTCAGGTCTGGAAAAAAAGAACCCAGCGTCATTTTGCAGATTATACACTATTAAGAAGGTTGGCTCCAAATAGATCAAGTTTTAAATCTGCCTTAAAACTAATACTTCTTTTATTAGGATTAACTTTTTTGATCGTTGGACTTGTAAACCCTAAAATTGGAACAAAACTAGAAACTGTCAAACGTGAAGGTGTGGACATTGTTTTTGCATTGGATGTTTCCAAAAGTATGCTGGCTGAGGATATTGCACCAAACCGATTGGAAAAGGCAAAAAGGCTAATTTCAGAAATCATAAACCAATTGGCCAGTGATCGGATTGGTATTATTGCCTATGCAGGGCAAGCCTACCCCCAATTACCTATTACCACTGATTACGGTGCGGCCAAAATGTTCTTGCAAAGTATGAATACCAATATGCTTTCATCCCAAGGAACTGCCATCAACGCGGCCATAGATTTGGCTAGCACCTATTATGATGATACCGAGCAGACCAATAGAGTGCTTTTCATTGTCTCAGATGGAGAAGATCATTCTGAACGAGCCACCATCGATGCCGTTGAAAACGCTTCAAACAATGGTATTCGCATTTTTACCATAGGTGTCGGAAAACCAAAAGGTTCGCCAATTCCAATTAAAAGGAACGGTGTCGTTGAAAGCTTAAAAAAAGACAACAAAGGTGAAGTGGTAATCACTAAACTTAATGAATCCGTCCTGTCAGAAATAGCAAGTGAGGGCAATGGAGAATATATTGATGGTTCCAATACAGAAAATGCAGTTGAGTATATTAAGGAACAATTGAACCAGATGGACAAGAAAGAATTTGAGGCCAAGCAATTTGCTGAGTACAAAGACCAGTTTCAATGGTTCTTGGGCTTGGGGCTTTTATTTTTATTTTTGGATATCTTCCTTCTGGACAGAAAAACAAAATGGTTGAAAAAACTTAATCTTTTTAATGAACATGAAAATGTATAAGATAGGATTGATGTTTGGCCTGCTACTTTTTGTTGGATTCACCACACAAGCGCAGGATGAAACGGAAGTGGCAAAAGAAACTGAAAAGGCTCTTAAAACATCTACGAACCTTACATGGGAAGCAAACAAACAATTAACCGAAAACGACTTTCCCACAGCAGAATCTGATTATAGAAGAGCTATTTCCAAAAGTGGTGAAAACGCTGTGGCCCCATTTAATCTAGGCACAGCTTATTATAATAGGGAAAGTTACGGAGAAGCTTTTGGTCGCTTTAAACAAGCAGGTGAAACCGCTTCTGAAAAGCCGGATAAACACAAGTCTTTTCATAACATGGGCAATGTTTTTATGAAAAACAAAGAATACCAAAAAGCGGTTGAAGCCTATAAAGAAGCATTAAGAAATAATCCTTCGGACGAAGAGACCCGTTACAATTTGGCATTGGCTAAAGAAATGCTAAAAAAGCAACAGGACGAACAGAAAAACGACCAAAACGAGGACAACAAGGATAAGCAAGACCAAGAGGACGAAAAAGACAAGAATAAAGACCAGAACGACGAAGGGGACAATAAAAAAGATAATGAAGGAGAACAGAATGAAGATGAAAACAAGGATAAAGGCGATGAGGGTGATAATGGAGAAAACAAGCCTGAGGAGAACAAAGAAGGAGACGGAGATAAAAAGAAAGAACAAGAAAAAAAGCCCAATGAAGGAGATCAGCCCGAAGAACAAAAACAGCAACCAAGACCAAATCAACTTTCTAAACAGCAGATTCAAAATTTGTTAGAGGCAATGCAAAACGAAGAGAAGAAGGTTCAAGAAAAAATGGAAGCCAAAAAGGTTAAGGGTAAAAAAATTAAAAATGAGAAGGATTGGTGATGTATAAGTTATGCCACAAAATTTTGTTTGTTTTAAGCGTAACCCTAATTATGGGTGTTTCTTCTTATGCCCAAGAAAATGAGGTTTCATTTGAAATAAAACTCAGCAAAGAAAAGTTGGGTATAAATGAACGCCTTAGGGTAGAATTCACCATGAACAAAGATGGAGATAACTTTAGCCCTCCTCCTTTTGAAGGTTTTAAGGTGGTCATGGGGCCCTCACAATCCATTAGTTCTTCATGGATCAATGGTAAGCGAAGTTTTTCAAAATCCTATTCTTATATTTTAGTGCCTACGGCAAGGGGTAGGTTTACCATAAAACAGGCTACGATAGAAATTAGCGGAGAAACTTATAAGACCTTACCCAAAGCAGTAGAGGTGACTGGCGCCGTGGATAAACCAAGTGACGAAAAAACAGTTGACGATGTCGCAGATGAAAGTCTCCATTTGGTTGCAGAAGTTTCCAAGGGAAACCCATATCTAAATGAAGCTGTGACCGTAGTGTACAAACTCTATGTAAGTCCATCTATAAGTGTTACAAATTATCGCCCTTTGGATAATCCCAAATACAACAATTTTTGGAGCCAGGACATTCCTGTAACTAAACATACCGCACAAAATGGAACTTATCAGGGCAAGCCTTATCGTTTTGTTATTTTAAAAAGAGTAGTGTTATATCCTCAAAAATTTGGGAGTTTGGAAATTGAACCTCTTTCACTTGAAATTTTTGTAGATGTTCCAACAAATAGGAGAGATTTTTTTGGAGGACGTATTTACACCCAAACCAGCAAAACAGTTTCTGCTGGTAGGCGCACCTTAAATGTAAAACCCTTACCCGAAGCTGGCAGGCCAGTAAATTTTGGCGGAGCGGTTGGTGATTTTGAATTCTCCGTAACAGCCAGTAAAAGGCAATTGAATGCTTCAGAATCACTTCAAGCAAAAGTGGAAGTATCAGGAAAAGGAAATCTAAAACTTTTCCAGCTTCCAGAACCAGAGTTGCCAAGCGCTCTTGAAGTATATGAACCAGAGTTTGATGAAAACGTGCGAACAAATATTTCTGGAATGGAGGGTAAGGTTGCAGACAATTATACAATAGTTCCATCATTCAGAGGTAAATACCCCATACCAAGTATTTCATTCAGTTATTTCAATCCAAAGACCTCAAAATATGTTACTTTGAATTCAGAAGAAATAAATATTGAAGTAATGGAAGGGCCAGTAGGTTCATCCACAGATAACAGTATCTCTTCATCTAATAACAAACAATTTGTAGTTGCCACCGGAAAACAATTTCATTTTATAAAACTGAGCCCAAATTTGAGTAAAATCGGAACAAATTACTTCTTTGGTTCAAATAGCTTTTACCTCATGCTTTTTGCTCCATTGTTATTAATCCCGATTGCTGTATTTTCTTTTAAGAAAAGAGAAGCTATTGCTAGTGATGTGGCAGGAAACAAAATAAAACGTGCCAATAAGCTTGCCAAAAAATACCTTTATACTGCAAAAAAAGAACTTGGAAATAAGGAAGCGTTTTACGTAGCATTAGAAAAAGGACTTCATAATTATTTAAAAGCTAAATTGAAGATTGAAACTTCCGAATTTAGTAAGGAAAAAATCACGGCCATTCTCACTGAAAAGAAAGTAAGCACGGAGAATACAGAAGGGTTTATTGGGCTTCTCAAGAATTGTGAAATGGCACGTTACAGCCCATTCTCCGATGTACAAATGCAGAATGACTATGATAAAGCTAGTGAAGTAATCTCTAAATTGGACAAACAATTATGAGTACAAAAACACTAGCAATTTTAATCTGTTTGTCTTCATTCTATTTTGGAATTTCCCAAAGCAATTCTCTTTTTACAGCTGCTACGGAAAACTATAATAAAGGTGAATACACGAAAGCGATTGATAAGTATGAACAGATTCTTAAAAACGGAGAACATTCTGCGGAGCTTTATTTCAATTTAGGGAATTGCCATTATAAACTTAATGCCATAGGCCCGAGTATCTATTATTATGAGAAGGCACTTCTTCTGAAACCAAATGATGGCGAAATACTAAACAATCTGGGATATGCCCAAAATATGAGGTTAGACGCTGTCGAAAAAATGCCCAAAACAGACATTGCTCAACTGTATAGTGATTTTGTAAACATATTATCCTTTGATCAATGGGCATATTTGGCCGTATCATTATTTATTTTGTTTGTTTTGGCCTATCTATCTTATTTCTTCTTGCGTTTTGCCACACAAAAACGAATTGCTTTTATTGCCAGTGTAATGTCTTTAATACTTGGAGTGGTAAGTATTTTAATTGCCTATTTACAGTACCAAGACTTTAAAACGGACAATCCAGCGATTATCTTTAGCAAAGAAATCAAAATCACTTCGGAGCCAAACAACAACAGTGAAGTTGTCTTTACATTGCATGAAGGAACAAAGGTCAACGTGCTTGAAAAACTCAATGATTGGAAAAAAATTAGACTGGCAGATGGTCAAACTGGGTGGTTACTTGACGAAAATCTAAGATTGTTGAAAGATTTTTAGATTTTTTTTAACAAAAACTAATAGCTTTACTATTATTTTTGCGTTAAAACAACACGGTGCTAAAAACAATAGCCTTTCCTCTTATTGCTGTTATGCTAATATTTTCCATATTGGCACCGTCTCTTATTCCGTTGTTGGATAACGATTATGATATCGTTGTTCTTATGGATAACAATGAAGAGGAAAAGAGCAAAGAAAAAGAGTCTGAGAAAAAGTTTGATGAAAAAAATCTGTTTCTAAGCAGTTTTACTTCTTCAGATAGTATGTTTTTTCAAAACCCTAATCAAGGCTGTAACAGATATCTCTTTTCAAACTCAGATTTTAAAGTTGAAATACTTCTCCCCCCTCCCCGGAAATTGGTTTAATACCTCCGTTTTGCTTTAATCAATTTCTAACTGTCTTCAACAGAATTTACATTCTGAAGACTAAACTATTTTACTATCATGTTCAAGTATTTAAAAAATGACTTGCCAGCAAGTGTTGTGGTGTTTTTTGTGGCATTACCACTTTGTTTGGGTATAGCCCTTGCCAGTGGAGCTCCCTTATTTTCTGGCTTAATTGCTGGTATCGTCGGTGGAATTATCGTTGGGGCTCTTAGTGGTTCTCAAATTGGCGTAAGTGGTCCCGCAGCTGGTTTGGCTGCAATAGTATTGACCGCAATAACTGCCTTGGGCGGGTTTGAGAATTTCCTTGTGGCCGTTGTGCTTGGGGGTATTATCCAAATCATCTTTAGTATTTTAAAAGCTGGGGTAATCGCGTATTACTTCCCATCATCCGTTATTAAAGGCATGCTTACAGGAATTGGAATTATTATTATTCTAAAACAGATTCCACACTTTTTTGGCTATGATGCAGATCCAGAGGGAGATTTTGCCTTTTTTCAAGTAGATGGAGAAAATACCTTCAGTGAAATCATAAATACCTTTAATTTTATTAGTCCCGGTGCAACCATTGTTGCCATAGCTGCATTACTTATTCTCATTTTGTGGGATAAGGTACTAAGTAAAAAATCAAAAGTATTTCAATTGGTACAAGGTCCTTTGGTAGCCGTTGTTGTCGGAATCCTATATTTTATTTTCACAAAGGACAATGAGTCCTTGGCTATATCAAGTAATCATTTAGTAAGTGTTCCTATTCCAGATAGTATTGAGTCCTTTGGAAATCTTTTAAGGTTTCCAAACTTTGCTGTTATTGGAAGCCCTGAAATTTGGATTACCGCTTTTACAATTGCCTTAGTGGCCAGTTTGGAAACCTTATTGTGCGTTGAAGCAACTGACAAATTAGATCCCTATAAAAGAACTACCCCAACCAACAAGGAATTATTGGCCCAAGGAATTGGAAACAGTATTTCTGGTATGATAGGAGGTTTACCTATTACCCAAGTAATTGTTCGTAGTTCGGCAAACATACAATCTGGAGGTAGAACCAAGGCATCGGCTATTATTCATGGTTTTTTCCTTTTGATTTCAGTGATGCTTATTCCAAAGTTGCTAAATATGATTCCTTTATCCGTATTAGCCGCTATTCTCTTTATAGTTGGATATAAATTGGCAAAACCAGGATTATTCAAAAAGATGTATAATTTAGGGTGGAAACAATTTGTCCCCTTTGTAGTTACCGTAGTAGGTATTGTATTTACTGATTTATTGATAGGAATTGGACTTGGATTAGGTGTAGGTATTATTGTCATCTTGATTAAAAGTTACCAAAATTCTCACTTCTTGCACATTGAAGACAAGAGTAATGGTGCCCATAAGATAAAAATGACCTTAGCGGAAGAAGTAACTTTCTTTAATAAAGGAGCCATTCTTAAAGAGTTGGATAGTCTTCCTGAAAATTCATATCTTGAATTGGATGTAAGAAAGACACGCTACTTAGATAATGACATTATCGAAATTCTGGAAGATTTTTCAGAAAAAGCAAGAAACAAGAACATAGGAATAAAACTAATTTCCGAAAGAGGAATGGTTGAAAACCCTGATAGTTATATTCAATTTTTTCAATTAGACATTAATCGACATAAAAATCTACAATATGATCACACAGACTAAAGAAACACAGGCCGCATTAAACCCTAACACAGCATTGGAACTTCTTAAGGAAGGGAACAAGCGTTTTGTAGAGCAAAATCAGACAGATAGAAATTTATTGGCACAAGTAACAGAAACCACAACCGGTCAATACCCTTTTGCAACTATTCTTAGTTGTATAGACTCACGCGTTTCCGCAGAACTTGTTTTTGACCAAGGTGTTGGAGATATTTTTAGTGCAAGGGTTGCCGGTAATATTGTCAACGCCGATATTTTGGGCAGTATGGAGTTTGCATGTAAGTTAGCGGGCACAAAAATAATTGTGGTTTTGGGCCATACAAGTTGTGGAGCCGTAAAAGGTGCATGCGATGATGCCAAAATGGGAAATCTCACAGAGCTCCTTAGCAAAATAAGGCCCGCGGTGAATGCTGTTTCAGAGCCATCAGATGCAAGTCAACGTACTTCCAAAAATCTTGATTTTGTAAACTCTGTGGCTGAAAAAAATGTAAAAATGACCATTGATAATATAAGGAAACAAAGTCCGGTCTTAAAAGAAATGGAAGATAACGGGGAAATCCTTATCGTTGGTGGTATGTATGATATTTCAAACGGAAAAGTTCACTACATGTAGATTTAGTTCATAAAATTTAATACTAAAAAGGTCAGTGTTTAACATTTCATTGGCCTTTTTTACTATCCCAAAAGTAGTATCTTGACAGCAATACTATATAACCTAAATAGCGACCATGTTCAAGCATTTTAAAGGAGATTTATTTGGTGGTATAACAGCTGGCATCGTAGCCTTACCATTGGCTCTTGCATTTGGTGTAAGTTCTGGCCTAGGCCCCAGCGCCGGGTTATATGGTGCTATTTTTATTAGTTTTTTTGCTGCTCTTTTTGGAGGTACAAATACTCAAATTTCTGGCCCCACCGCACCTATGACTGCAGTGAGTATGGTTGTTATTGGTGGTATTGTTGCCATTAATGACGGTGATATTGGAAAAGCGCTTCCTGCAATATTGACCATATTCCTTTTGGCTGGTATCATGCAGATTGGACTTGGACTTATGGGCTTGGGAAAATATATAAAATACATCCCCTATCCCGTGGTTTCCGGGTTTATGACAGCTATTGGAGTTATAATTTTAGTTACTCAAATCCTTCCAGCCGTTGGTTATTATCCTAAAGAGGATACCCAATATGTAAGTCGTTTTATGGCTGATGCAGAAGAAGAAATATTGGAAAATATTCTTAGAGAAGAAGCAGGTGAAGGGATTTTGGTTTTAGAGGATTTTGAAGAAACCATTAAGAGAGCGGAAGAGATTACTCCCGCGGACATGCAAAAGGAAGCCAAAACGTTGGCAGCAAAAGATGCTTCTGGAGTAATAGGCACTTTTAAAGTATTGCCACGGGCACTGAAAAGTATTAACTGGCTTGAGTTAGTCCTTGCGTTGGCGACTATTTTTATTATTTATGGCTTTAAACGTATAACTACTGCTGTTCCAAGCACCTTGGTCGCATTAATTGTAGTTTCAGGAATAGCATTTGGGTTTGGGTTACCCTATCGCCCAATTGAAGAAATTCCAAGTGGTTTGCCGCTTCCAAACTTAGAAATTTTTACACAATTCAAGATTAACTCTATTGCCCCATATGTTTTTACCGCATTGACTTTGGCTCTTTTAGGTGCCATAGATTCTCTTTTGACCTCTGTAGTTGCGGATAATATGACGCAAACCAAGCATAAACCAAACAAAGAATTGGTTGGACAGGGAATAGGAAATAGTGTTGCAGCGCTTTTTGGGGGTATTCCTGGAGCTGGAGCCACAATTAGGACTGTAGTCAATATTAATTCTGGAGGGAAAACAAGATTATCCGGTATGGTAGCAGGTATCCTTTTACTCATTATACTTCTGGCCTTAGGGCCTGTTGCTTCTCAAATTCCTGCAGCTGTCTTAGCGGGTATTTTGGTCACGGTAGGTATTGGTGTAATGGATTATAAAGGTCTAAAAGCCATACCATATCTTCCAAAAGATATTAGGCTAGGCCCCTTAAAACTTAGTTCGGAAGTAATAATAATGTTAGCTGTAATGGTTCTTTCTTCCATTTGGAACTTGGTTTACGCAGTAGGAATAGGGCTGGTATTTGCCTCTTTGATGTTCATGAAAAAAATGGGGGATTTAACGGCAAAGCGATCAGATGTAAAGCCATTGTCCAAGGAAAAAGCTTGGGCTGATGAAAAAGACTTTCCTAAAAATTTAGCAGATGAGGTTTTTATCAAACACGTTAAGGGTCCTCTATTTTTTGGCTCGACCAGTGAATTTCAGCAGCTAGCAGATCAAATTCCAGATACTGCTTCTACTGTAATTATAAGAATGGGCAGAATGCAATACATGGACCAAACCGGTCTTTACGCCATGGAAGATGTACTACAAGATCTAAAAAACAGGGATGTTTATGTACTACTGGTAGAAATTCTAGATCAACCCAGATACATGATGGAGCGGATTGATATAATCCCCGATTTAATACCGAAGGAGCATATTTTTGAAAATTTTAAAAGTTGTATGAAGTGGGTAGAGCTAAATGTAAAGGACAAAATTATAGCTTAAATCCATACTGATTAATTAATGCTTCTATTGTTTCTGACATTCTTCCAAAATTTTCCAAACGATTCTGGACCAATATATAAAGAAACAATTGCAGGTAGATTAATTGTAGAGCCTTACAATGCTTTTAGCAACCTTATCTTCCTGATTATACTCTGGTATTGGGGCATGAAAGTCTATAGAAATCCCAGACAACATCAATTTCTTACATTGGTTTTGCCAATCATTGCCATTAGTTATGTGGGCGGTACCATTTATCACGCTACTAGAAGTCATGAATTTTGGCTCTTGTTGGACTGGGTTCCCATAATGTTGCTTTGCTTTGCAATGGTCATTTATTTCATTTTTAAAATAGTTTCTAAATGGTGGCAGAGAGTTTTGTTTATAGCTGCCCTTTTTGGAACATCGTATGTATTACGAATACTTCCAATGCAAGAAGTTATCCGTATTTCCATTGGGTATGTTATAACCGCCCTTACAATTATGGTTCCCCTTGTTTGGTATCTTTCTAAAACTAAGTTTACAAACATGCGTTGGGTAGTTTTTGCTTTTCTAATCTTTGCGATTGCCATATACTTTAGAAGTATCGACTTAACCCAGACTATTTTCCCGATGGGTACTCATTGGTTATGGCACTTTTTGGGTGGAGTTGCGGTTCATTTTCTTATTACCTATATATTCAAAGACAATTTGCTAAATTTGTCGGCCAATAGCGCTATCGACCATGATTGAGACCATTAAGGAACATTTGAGTGAAGTAGAACAGTTCACTTCAACTTCAAAAGATGAAATAGAATCTTTCCGGATTAAGTATTTGGGGAAAAAGGGGCTTTTGAATACGTTCTTTGCTGAGTTCAAAAATGTACCTAATGAACAGAAGAAAGAATTTGGACAGGTTATCAATCAGTTAAAAAATACTGCCACTCAAAAAGTTGATTCTTTAAAAACAGCTTTGGAAAATACGGCAGAAATAAAAGGAAAATACGGTGATTTAACCAGACCGGGAGAACCAATAGAAATTGGGGCAAGACATCCTATTTCCATTGTAAAAAATCAAATTATTGATATTTTTTCAAGAATTGGTTTCAATGTTTCCGAAGGGCCAGAGATTGAAGATGATTGGCACAATTT
This sequence comes from Allomuricauda sp. R78024, assembly GCF_044596045.1. Classification (NCBI taxonomy): domain Bacteria; kingdom Pseudomonadati; phylum Bacteroidota; class Flavobacteriia; order Flavobacteriales; family Flavobacteriaceae; genus Allomuricauda; species Allomuricauda sp. R78024. Next base: position 837,209 of record NZ_CP138995.1, on the reverse strand, counting down.
TACCGCACTGAACCTACCAGAGTATCATCCCGCTAGAGACATGCAGGATACTTTCTTTATACAGACTGACCCAGATGTGCTGTTGCGCACACATACTTCATCCGTTCAGGTTCGTTATATGGAAAATAACAAACCTCCAATTCGTACCATATCGCCAGGAAGAGTATACCGTAACGAGGCCATTTCGGCACGTTCACATTGCTTCTTTCACCAGGTAGAAGGATTGTACGTAGATAAAGACGTTTCATTTGCCGATTTGAAACAGACATTACAATACTTCACATCCGAAATGTTTGGAAAATCAAAGATTCGTTTACGCCCTTCTTACTTCCCGTTTACGGAACCAAGTGCTGAAGTTGATGTGTATTGGGGTCTTGAGACCGAAACGGACTATCGTATGACCAAGGGTACAGGCTGGTTAGAAATTATGGGCTGTGGAATGGTAGATCCAAACGTACTGCAGAACTGTGGAATTGACCCGGAAGTTTACTCAGGGTTTGCATTTGGAATGGGTATTGATCGTATAGCTTTATTACTTCATCAAATCTCTGACATTCGTTTATTAAGTGAAAACGACATTCGCTTTTTAGAGCAGTTCAAAAGTGCCCTTTAAATAAGCACATGCAGCCACGTATTGTACTTCTTGAGGAAAAGAAATTGGTAGGCACACATTTTACCATGAGCTTGGCCAATAATTCAACTTTTGAACTATGGAGGGGTTTCAGACCCAAAGCACAAGAAATTGAAAATAGAGTTTCCTCCGATTTCATCTCTATGCAAATTTATGGTCCATCGTATTTTTTAAACTTTAACCCTACCAATCAATTTGTAAAATGGGCCGCTGTTGAAGTTTTAAATTGCCATACAGTTCCAGATGGACTGGAATCTTTTACACTCCCAAGCGGAGAATACGCAGTGTTTTTCTATAAAGGATCCAGCGCGGATAAATCTATATTTCAATACATTTTTACCGAATGGCTCCCTAATAATTCTGAATATCAACTGGACGATAGGCCACATTTTGAAGTCTTGGGAAGGAACTACAAAAACAACGATTCCAATTCTGAAGAGGAAATTTGGATTCCAGTGCAAAAAAAGTAAGTGCTGCCATTTTATACGCGGGTAAATACAAGAGTCTTTTTATAACTATATTTAGGTCAATTGTAACATCCATTACGCATTAAATTATGTTAACTCGACTCGTTTCACTTTTAATTTTCTTCTCATTAAGCACTATAGTAGCTCAGAAATCCAAGCTCAGTATTAATCAAGATCGCCTTGAAAATCGAATCTTTGAACTTGCAAAGTTTGGTCTGCAAGAAAACGGAGAAACAGAAAGAGTTGCTTTTAGCGATGCTGATATTGAAGCTCGAAATTGGGTCATACTGACCTTAAAAGCTCAAGGTTTGCAAGTTTCTGTTGATTATGCCGGTAATATTATTGGTCATAGAAAAGGCCAAAACGCAACTAAAAAAGTTATTTCTTTTGGTTCACATATTGATAGGGTACCCAACGGTGGCAATTACGATGGCTGTGTTGGTTCCATGGCCTCTTTAGAAGTTATTGAAACACTAAATGAAAACAACATAATGACCAAACACCCTCTAGAGATTATTATTTTCTCTAATGAAGAAGGTGGCGTTATGGGCAGCCGAGCAATGTCTGGACATCTAAGCACAAAAGCTTTTGAAGTGGTAAATACTACTGGCTTTTCTATGGGAGAAGGCATTATGAGATTAGGCGGAGACACCAAACAAATTGCCAAGGTGGCTCGAAAAAAAGATGATATGGCTGCTTTTTTAGAACTTCATATTGAACAGGGTGGCATTCTTGACAAAGAAAATCTAGATATTGGCATAGTAGAAGGCATTGTTGGGCTTAAATGGTGGGATGTAGTTTTTACCGGTTTTGGTAACCACGCAGGTACTACACCAATGAATGCAAGACAAGATGCACTGTTGGCAGCTGCTAAATTCATAGTTGCCGTGAATGAAATTACCAATAGTTTTAATGGAAGTCAAGTAGGTACAGTAGGCCGTATTAAGGCAGAACCTGGTGCACCCAATGTTATCCCTGGAAAAGTAATCACTAGTTTGGAAATTAGGGATCTATCTTCTGATGTCATCGAAAAAGTATTTCAAGCAATAAAAGCCAAAGGCGAAGTAATAGCTGCCGCATCCAATGTAAATATAGAATTCCTCCCCCTGGATACTACTGCCAAACCTGCATTGACAGCTGTTGAAATTCAAAAGGAAATAGAAATTGCTGCCTCAAAACTTGGATATACTTTCAAATATATGCCCAGTGGAGCAGGACATGATGCACAAGATATAGCTACCATAGCGCCAACAGGAATGATTTTTGTGCCAAGCAAAGATGGAATAAGTCATTCGCCTAAAGAATTTACCTCTGCTGAAGATATGGCGAATGGAGCCAATGTTTTATTGCATACTATTTTAGCGCTTGATAAGAAATTGGACTAGTTACCATTTAATAAAAGGTTTTTTACTTAGTTGAGAATTATAATATTTAATTTCTCCCGTAACCTCTGTTCCCAACCAGTCTGGTTTTAAAAAAACCTCATCTTCATGCTCAAGTTCAATTTCGGCAACGACTAATCCTTTGTTTTCCCCAAAGAATTCATCTACTTCAAAAACATGATTTCCAGCGGGAATTTCAAACCGTATTTTCTCTAAAATAACCGGCTCGCATAAATCAATCAAATTGGTAGCCTCACTGATACTTATTTCTGCTTCCCATTCAAACCGGGTTGTTCCCGAGTCATTACTTCTTCCCTTAACTGTCAAAAAGCCCTTATTTCCTTTTATTCGAACACGAACTGTTCTTTCTGGGTCCGTATTCAAAAACCCTTGAACAATTCGAGTTTGAGAACTTGCATCCTTTTTATAAGCGTTCGACTTTACTAAAAACTTGCGTTCTATTTCTAATTGCTCCATCAAAATAAATATACCCTAAATTTGAGTATGGACTTTGATTTTCCCTTACGAAAAATCATTCATGTGGATATGGATGCCTTTTACGCATCTGTGGAGCAACATGACAATCCCGAGCTTAAAGGAAAACCTGTTGCTGTTGGCGGGGGTTCCAAACGCGGTGTAGTTTCAGCGGCAAGCTATGAGGCCAGAAAATTTGGTGTGCGTAGTGCAATGGCTGGTTATATTGCTAGAAAAAACTGTCCAGATTTAATTTTTGTGAAACCACGTTTTGAGCGTTACAAAGAGATTTCACAACAAGTAAGAAGTGTCTTTTTCGAGTATACCGATTTGGTAGAGCCACTCTCCTTGGATGAAGCCTATCTAGATGTAACTGAAAACAAAAAAGGCAACCCTTCTGCAACACTTATCGCCAAAGAAATTCGACAAAAGATTTTAGACAAAACAGGGTTGACAGCTTCTGCCGGAATTTCCATCAATAAGTTTATTGCAAAAGTAGCCAGTGACTATAATAAGCCAAACGGGCAAAAAACCGTAAATCCTGAAGAAGTCATCCGATTTTTGGAAGACCTTGATATTCGGAAATTCTATGGGGTGGGAAAAGTGACCGCGGAAAAAATGTATAAGCTCGGGATTTTCACAGGGAACGATTTAAAGCAAAAATCCTTGGAATTTCTAGATAGCACTTTTGGAAAAAGTGGAAAATACTACTATTATGTGGTGCGTGGAATTCATAACAGTGAAGTAAAGCCCCATCGAATTCCAAAATCTGTAGGTGCGGAACGCACCTTCTTTGAGAATCTTAGTAGTGAAGTCTTTATGCTGGAAAAATTAGAGAATATTGCCAATGAATTGGAAAGAAGGCTTCAAAAATCTAAAATAGCAGGCAAGACCATTACGTTAAAAATTAAATACAGCGATTTTACACTCCAGACCAGAAGCAAAACGTTGCCCTATTATATTGCAAAAAAAGAGCTGATTCTAGAAACCGCCAAAGAATTATTGTATCAGTCAACCTTAGAAAACTCTGTTCGCTTATTGGGAATTTCGTTGGCAAACCTCAACACCGAGAAAAAAAAGGAAGAGCTAAAAAAAGAATCCGTTTTAGTTCAACTCAAATTTGATTTTTGATTACAATCTAAATCAATCAAAACCGGTTACGTTTATCCAAAAACTAAAATTATACTGCTTCTACAGAAAAAATGGTCAATGCCCAAATAATAATAGAAGAGAAGAAGATTCCAAGGGCGTTGGCGAAAAATGCCTTCTTTTTTTCAATTTTAAGAAGATACGATGCAATGCTACCAGCATACACCCCTGTACCAGGCAAGGGAATCATAACGAATAGCACTAGACCAAAAAAGCCGAATTTTTGAATTTTCCCTGCTGTTCCGATCTTTGCCCTTTTGGCAACATAGATTGCCGATTTTTTATAGAAACGCCATTTTATCAAATAACGATTAATGTTCTCAAGAAAGAACATCATTAAAGGAAAAACCAAAAGATTGGCGAGAAAACAGGCAATAAGAACTACATAACTATTTAAGCCTCTCATAATCCCATAAGGTATTCCCAATTTAGATTCACCAAAAGGGGATAAACTCCAAAGCATGGCAGTTAACAGGTCTAATATCACAGCATCATTTAGACCGCTAAACTAGTCATGAAAATGCTTTAATCAATGCTATAAAACGCTAAATTATAATTAAAACTCCTAGCTCAATATATAGAACTAAAATAAGCGTAGCATAAATCTTAACGCCCTCTGATACAAGTGTTTAAATTTGAATTTTTATAAGAATAACTAGACAGACCAGTCTTTTGTTATATTTATACCATGGGGGAAATCACAATACACAACAAAATAATCACTTCAGCAAGTAATCTCTTTTATACCAACGGATATAATTCAACGGGAATCAATGAAATTATTTCTAAATCTGGTATAGCAAAAGCTACGCTGTACAGCCATTTTAAATCCAAGGAGGACATTTGTATGGCTTATCTAAAACAGCGCCACGATAGTTTCTTGGAATCCTTAAAAAGTTATGTTTCCAAGAGGAAAAAAGGGAGAAATCAGTTGTTGGCCATCTTTGACCTTTTAAGGGATATGTACAGAGAGGAAGATTTTCATGGTTGTTGGGGACTTAAAACGTTGGGTGAACTTTCACCTAAACAGAAAAAAATTTTAGGGGTAATACAGAAGCAAAAAAAAGAACTGTTATTGTACTTAGGAGAGGTTGTTGGTGACAATATTACCAATATCTCCAAGGCCGAGACCGAAAAAATATCTGGAGGAATCTACCTTTTATATGATAGCGCCATTACCGAGAGTCATTTGTTCAAAAATGATTGGCCCATCTATACGGCTAGAAGCATAGCACCATTACTTTTTGCTAATTCTGAAGTAGTACAATAAAAAGAGCCCCTTCAAAATTGAAGGGGCTCTTTTTATTTATATAACACTTGTTACTATTTTACAATCAAGGTATTATCCGTTGATGTAGGGTTTAAAGGACAGAAATACACGTATTCTCCTTTTTCCAATTTAGTTGGCTTTGACGTTTGTGAAGTTCCTGTTTTTACCGCTTGAGTAACATAAGCAGTCTGGATATGGTTTTCAGGCTTACTAACGTCTTTCCCTTTTTTAACCAACACAAAACCTACTTCATGTCCTACTCCATTGTTCGTAATGTCAAAAACATATGTTCCTTCAGAAACGGTAATTTGTTTTTGTGTAAACTCTCCAGAAGTTTGCTCCAAAGACAGTGTTCTGACCGGTGCATCCTTCATCATTTTATCCTGTGCGTTTACAGAAAATACTGTTCCAACAGCAAATACTAAAATTGCAATTACTTTTCTCATTTTATGATATTTAATTTATTATGGTTTATTTATTATGCTTCAACTGTTTCCAAAGGCTTAGCTACTGGAAAATCAACTGGTACTTCTGTTGTGTTATTGATATAATTTGAAATCGTTTTGTCTCCTACCAATACAATTGTATCAATAAGGTTTTCTTTGGTCCAACCTGCAGTAAAGAAATTGTCTAAAACGGTTGCATCTGTAGTTCCTCTATTTTCTGTGATGTTCTTGGCCAATTTTGCCAATGCATCCAATCTATTGTCAAAAGATGCATTCCCTGATCTTAATTCCAATATTTGGTCATCTGTGAAACCGTTCATTTTACTTATTGCAGTATGTGCGGACAAACAATAAATACAACTGTTCACTTCGCTTACGGCCAAGTTTACAACCTCTTTTTCTTTCGCTTTCAAAGATGTTTTAGCGTTGGAAAGGTTTAAATAATTACCCAATGCATTCTCTGAGTATGCATAGGTGGCAAAAAGGTTTGGAACAAAGCCAACTGCTTTTTCCAGGTTGTCAAAAATTGCTTGATTGTTACTACTTACTTCTTCTCTTTTAGGTACGTTAAATGTGCTCATAATTCTATCTTTTATTTAATTATTATATGGGTTAAAAATTCTTTACAAATGGTTTTTCTGCATCACAATAAAAATCATGGTGATGCTTCTGCTCACAATGTGTGTCTGGTATAAGGGTCTGTACTTCTGCTTTCTTAGAAGTTCTAAATATCTCTATGAGATTGAAAACTGATTTTTCTATTGCGTTCATCTTTACTTTACTTTTAATTACAATGCAAAGATGTAGCGAAAAGACAGGGTGTTGTTAGTAGTAATTTCCCGACCGCTTGCCTAAGTTTCCCTTAAGCAGAAATAAGTAGGTTTTCTCGGTATTCCGAAGGTGTTTTTTGGGTCATTTTTTTAAAAAAACGACTAAAATGTGCTGGATCATTAAATCCTAGATCAAAAGCGATTTCCTGATTTTGCTTATCTGTAAAATGAATAAGTCTTTTTGCTTCCAAGGTCAAACGTTCCAGAATAATTTGTTGTGGAGATCTTTGATTATAGATTGAAAAGAGATTAGATAGGGTTTTAGGTGATTTAAATAGCATTTCTGCATAATCACTTACTTTCCGTTTGGTTTTGTAATGAATATCTACTAGATAATTGAACTTTCTAATGGTATCTACTTGTTCGTTATTAAGTGCTTTAACAATATGCTGTTCCTTGGCTAAACGGGTACTCATGATTATCAATCTTTTCAGAAGCATTTGAAGCATATCACCTTGAATGTTATCTGGTGTGGAGAATTCTTCCAAAAAAACCTCAAACCATATATTAAATTTTCGTAGTTGGTCTTCTGGAATAGAAATTATCGGTAAATCTTGTGTTCCAAAAAAGAGAATGCCATTACAAGAGACTTCACTGTCATGATCAGAAATACAATAAAACTCCCTATTAAAAAGGATAGCCGAAAGTGGCAAGTCGGTTTTAGTAAAGGAAACATTTTGCAAGTAGGTGACCGTTACAATTTGATTGGGCATAAGTTCTAAAACCATATCATCTACAACAAATTTTATGGGTTCATCATTTCTGTTCCATAAAAATTTGATCGTATTGGAAGTTATAGAGAAACGATCATTATCTCTTTTAATGTCATCCGTTAGCCCTAAAATAGCACCCAATTTAGGGTCTTTAAATTCATGTCTCATTAAACTTTGCCTTCTAATTTATTGTTGCAGAATCAGGTTTTTCCAGTTGTTAGTCACGCTATCTTGTTGATACTTACATCCATTTTAAAACCCCTTTTAAAGGATTTCTTAAACAATACTGTTAATGTATTGCCTAGATTTTACTACTGTTAAAACTTTTTATAGTATTGGGCATGGAAAAGACAAAATTCTATGATGAAGCGATAAACAACTTTTATCGCAACAAAGAAATAAATAGCTATCCATTAAGCTCATTGGATATTTATGCGCAACACTTTGGCAAAGTCTGCAAAAATCTTCAAGACGTCAAAAACTTAAGTGATTTGGCCCAAAAAGAAAAATGGGAAAATGAGATGCCCTTCCGTAATGAAATCATGGACAAGGAACATGTTGTCGTTGTAACCGATGCCAATCTTAACATCGTTTATGCTTCCCAAAATATGTTTCAGATGAACGGTTATGAATCTGATGAAGTTATAGGGAAAAAACCAAAAATGTTTCAGGGTAAAGAAACTTGTGTTGAAACCACAAAACAAGTTTCAAACGCTATAAAAAATAATGACCCCTTTGAAGTTGTTTTGCTCAACTATCGAAAAAATGGCTCTCCATATAAATGTTGGATACAGGGTTCTCCTGTTTTTGATAAAGCCGGTAAAGTGGTAAACTTTATCGCCTTTGAAAAGGAAGTTGCCTAAATCTTCTTAACCTGTTTTTCTAAAAAGAACAAGTTTCTATTTCGGTAATACGCAAAGTATTCACCATTCCTTTTTCTTTTATTGGCATTGCCGCTAAACTTATAAGCATATCTCCTACATCCAAAAACCCCTTCTTGCAGGCTATTTGGTTTACATCTTCTATGGTTTCATCTGTAGAAACATATTTATCATAATAAAAGGCCTTTACTCCCCATAACAAATTTAATTGCGTCAAAATCCTTTTGTTAGAGGTAAAAACGAGAATGTGGGCACTTGGTCTCCATGCCGATATTTGAAAAGCTGTATATCCGCTATTTGTAAGTGTAGAAATAGCCTTTGCCTGGATTTCGTTTGCCATTGTGGCCGCGTGGTAACAAACCGATTTGGTAATATATCTTTTGGTACGGATATGAGGTGGTGTTTGCGGAACGTTAATTAAACTAGAGCCTTCAACACTATTTAAAATGCTTGACATTTTTTCAATTACTTGAACCGGGTAATTCCCCACAGAAGTTTCACCGGAAAGCATTACAGCATCAGCTCCATCCATTACCGAGTTTGCAACATCATTGACCTCTGCACGTGTAGGAGTAAGGCTTGTAATCATAGTCTCCATCATCTGCGTGGCAATAATTACGGGAATTCTAGCTTTCTTTGCCCGCAATACCAATTTCTTCTGAATAAGAGGAACTTCATGTGCTGGAACTTCCACACCTAAATCACCTCTAGCAACCATTAAACCATCGCAATACGCAACAATTTTATCAATATTCTCAACTGCTTCTGGTTTTTCAATTTTGGCGATGATTGGAATTTTATGCTCGGAGTGTTTGTTAATTAAATCCTGTAAACCAATAAGGTCTTGACTATGGCGTACAAAAGAAAGTGCCATCCAATCCACTTCTTGCGAAATGGCAAATATGGCATCCTTGATATCTTTTTCCGTTAAAGCAGGTAATGAAATATCTGTATTGGGTAAGTTCACCCCCTTTTTTGATTTTAACGGACCACCCTGTATAACGGTTGTTTTAACTTCATCTTTCCCGTTCGTGGATTTAACTTCAAAAATTAATTTTCCATCATCCAATAAAATTAGTTCACCAGGTTTTACATCTTGAGGAAAGGTTTGGTAGTTCATATAAACCCTCTTTGCCGTTCCTTCAAAAGGCTCCCCAGTAGCAAAAGTAATCTCATCTCCAGGAGCAACAACAGCTTCACCTCCCATAACCCCTACTCTAAGCTTTGGTCCTTGTAAATCTGCAAGTATTGAAGTATTAATCCCCAATTCCCCATTTAAATCCCGTATCATTTGAATGCGTTCCGCAACATCGTCATGGGAAGCGTGCGAAAAATTTATCCTAAAAACATCCACTCCCGCTTCCATCATATTTTTAAGGACTTCCTTCTTACTTGTGGCAGGACCTAGGGTCGCTACAATTTTTGTCTTCTTTCTAGTTGGCATTGCTAAAAGATTAGGTTTCTTTTTGATTTTAAGGTCTGTGTTTCTAACGGATAGGCCGTTACAACTTTAGGTATTTTGTTAATGAATCTAACTTGTTCTTCAAGTTTTAATTCGTCTCCAGCATCAATTTTTAAAAAATAATCAACTTCCTTTCGTTCTTTTATCAAATGATTTGTCCTAAAGGAAGTATTGCTTTCAAAAAAGCCATCTGATGGGACAACCTCTTCAACCATACATTTATTGGAAATTAGTGTCCAACACATATCATTCATTTCATCATCCCATTCAAACACAGAAAACGAAAGGTTTTTGTCAAATTGCAAATCATTTTCCATTCTTTTTAAATGCAGTTGACAGTTGGAGTTTATAGCATAGGTCATAGCATAATCCTCCAGGCCACTATGTATGGCGATGAGCTGAAAGTTATCATCATAAAAGTCTGCTGATATTTTATGCGTCGTTGACATAGCCATAACACGAACTGTAAATATACTCTTAATACATTTGCCAGCCTAGTTGAAATAGGACAATGCACTTCTGAAACCCTACGAAAACGTTAGAGTTTACCTTTATTTAAAGTTGCTCATTTTCAATTCTGCTCTGCAATGCAAAATATGCCCTCCTTGATGCTTTTTCTTCTGCTTTCTTTTTGGAAGTTGCCCTGGCCTTTGCCAGTATTTTTTCTCCTATGGTAAGTTTAACAGCAAAATGCTTTAATTCATCATTGCCGGTGTCTTCATAAACGTCATAATTAAAGGACTTTTTTTGTTTTTGACACCATTCTATGACCAAACTTTTATAGCTGATGACCCTGCCTTCCAACTGTTCAATATCAACATAAGGTTCTATGACTCGTTCCTTGATAAACTTCTCGCAATATGTATAACCCTTGTCTAAATAAATTGCCCCTACTAAAGCTTCAAAAACATTTCCATGTATGTTTTCTCCAAAATGTGATTTGGGGATTCTACTCTCAACAAAGCGTAAAAGATCTAGGTCTTTACCCAATTCATTTAGGTGTTTTCTACTTACAACCTTGGAACGCATCTTGGTAAGATACCCCTCATCCCCTTCTGGAACTTCATTGTAAAGGTGTTTTGATATGATTGTTCCCAACATGGCATCCCCTAAAAATTCGAGGCGTTCATAATTCATGGGGTTCCCCTCTTCATCTCTTTTGTTTACAGAACGGTGCAGAAAAGCCTTTTTATAAATTTCTATGTCCTTGGGTTTGAAACCTAGAATTTTTTTAACTCCCAAAAAAAAATCCCCATCCGTTTTCGGTGGGGAATTGAATATTTTAGAAGTAAATCTCATCTTTTACAAAACTACCCTAATTTCTTGAACAAAACGCAGGCATTATGTCCACCAAAACCAAAAGTATTGCTCATAGCTACATTAACTTCACGTTTCTGTGCCTTATTAAGGGTCAAATTAAGTGAAGAGTCAATATTTTCATCTACCGTAGTATGGTTAATTGTTGGAGGTACAACACCGTGTTCCATTGCCAATATGACCGAGATAGCCTCAATAGCACCTGCTGCACCCAATAAGTGCCCGGTCATTGATTTTGTAGAATTGATATTTATATTCTTAGCATGATCTCCAAAAACTTTAGAAATAGCTTTAAGTTCAGCCACATCACCTAAAGGTGTAGAAGTTCCATGAGTATTTATATGGTCTACATCTTCTGGTTTCAGTCCTGCATTCTCTAAACAATTCTTCATTACCTCAACAACACCAATACCTTCCGGATGTGGAGCAGTCATGTGGTGGGCATCACTGGATAATCCCCCTCCTAAAACTTCCGCGTATATTTTTGCTCCTCTTGCCTTGGCATGCTCATACTCTTCCAAAATTAAAGCACCTGCTCCTTCCCCTAAAACAAAACCATCTCTGGTTCCATCAAACGGTCTTGAAGCTGTTTCCGGACTTTCGTTTCTGGTAGATAACGCATGCATGGCATTAAAACCACCCATTCCAGCTATAGTAACTGCTGCTTCACTTCCTCCTGTAACAATTACATCACAATACCCTAAACGAATTGAGTTTAAAGCATCGAACATAGCATTGGCAGAAGAAGCACACGCAGAAACCGTAGTGTAGTTTGGTCCCATAAATCCATGTTTTATGGAAATATTGGCTGGTGCAATATCTGCGATCATTTTTGGAATAAAGAATGGATTAAACCTTGGGGTTCCATCTCCTTCGGCAAAGTTTAAAACTTCTTGCTGAAAGGTTTCTAGACCTCCAATTCCTGCTCCCCAAATAACACCTACCCGCAACTTATTTATCTCGTCTAGATTTAATTTAGCATCTGCAATAGCCTCATCTGAAGAAACCAAAGCATACTGAGCAAACTTGTCTAATTTTCTAGCTTCCTTTCTATCAAAAAAATCTTGTGGGTTATAGTCCTTAAGTTCACAAGCAAATTTGGTCTTGAACTTTTCCGTATCAAAATACGTTATGGGCGCACAACCACTTTTACCATTCTTTAGTCCTTCCCAATATGCCTCTAAATTGTTCCCAATAGGTGTTAACGCACCCATTCCGGTAACTACTACTCGCTTTAACTGCATTGAACTATTTTTTAACCTTTAGAACCTAAATTAAAAAAAATATCCATGTGATGATCATCACATGGATAATTTAAAATCTTTAGTAAGATATCATAAAATTACTTCGCTTCTTCTATATAGCTGACGGCTTGACCAACAGTTGCAATGTTTTCTGCTTGATCATCAGGAATTTGAATATCAAATTCTTTTTCAAACTCCATGATAAGTTCAACAGTGTCCAAGGAATCCGCTCCTAAATCGTTGGTGAAGCTGGCTTCTGGCACTACTTCATTCTCATCAACACCTAGTTTATCAACGATGATAGCCTTTACTCTTGATGCAATGTCTGACATAATTATATCGGTTTTAAAAATTTAATCGTTGGCAAAAATATAAAACTTTGGATTAAATACACCATTTGTCGATAAAATGTGCTTTAAATTAAACATCTTCTGTTCCAGAATATTACTTTAGCCTTATAAATAAAGGTCCATAATCATAGTAGAAGTCCCCAAATGAAGCGAATTATAGTCTTAGCCTCAGGTAGTGGTTCAAATGCAGAAAATATTATCTCTTTTTTCAAGAAAACGGATTCTATAAAGGTTTGTGCAGTGCTAACCAACAAGAAAACCGCCGCGGTTTTGGAACGTTGCGAAAGACTTGAAACACCAGCTTTCTACTTTAACAAAACAGCTTTCTCTGGTTCTGATGCAGTGATTAGATTACTCAAAGCCCTAAATCCAGATTTAATTGTCTTGGCCGGGTTTTTATGGAAAATACCCGCTTCTTTAATAAAAGTTTTCCCCAATAACATCATTAATATTCATCCAGCATTGTTACCTAAATATGGTGGAAAAGGCATGTATGGCGGCAAAGTACATCAAGCTGTTAAGGACAATTCAGAGTCAGAAACGGGTATCACTATTCACTACGTCAATGAAAATTATGATGAAGGAGCCATTATATTTCAGGCCAAAACAACGGTTACTCCTTCAGATGATGCCAATTCTATAGCTAAAAAAGTGCATCAACTGGAATATGAGCATTTTCCAAAGGTGATAGAAAAACTTCTATTGAAAGATGGCCAATAAGAGAAAATTTTATGTTGTCTGGAAAGGCAAACGACCTGGTATTTATGAAGCTTGGGCTGATTGCAAAGCTCAAATTGAAGGGTTCAAAGGAGCTCAGTATAAATCTTTCCAAGATTTTGCAGAAGCAAAAAAAGCCTTTAACAGCAATTATTTGGAATATAAAGGGAAGTCAAAAAGCAAAAAGGAATTAACCCCAGAAGAATTATTAAAAATTGGGGAGCCAAATTATAATTCCATTTCGGTAGATGCTGCCTCTAGTGGTAATCCTGGTAAGATGGAATACCAAGGTGTAGATACCAAAACTAAAAGAACGCTTTTTAAACAGGGGCCTTTTGAACAGGGAACAAACAATATAGGTGAGTTTTTAGCGCTCGTGCACGGATTGGCCTTTCTAAAAAATAACAAAAGTACCCGCATACTTTATTCAGATTCTAGAATTGCAATGGGTTGGGTAAGGAAGAAAAAATGTGGCACCAAGTTGAAGAAAAATGCTAAAAACAAAGTAGTCTTTGAACTTATTGAACGGGCCGAGGAATGGTTAAAGAAAAATTCTTACAATACGCCTATTGCTAAATGGGAAACCAAGGCCTGGGGTGAAATTCCTGCAGATTTTGGAAGAAAGTGAGCCACGCTTTGTACAATTGAATCCAGTTTTCCTTAATTGTCCACTCTGTTATGATAAATGGAATATCTAAGTGTATATTTGCAGCAAATTTACACAAATGGGCAAATTGCTTATTGTTGGGAGTATGGCCTTCGATGCTATTGAAACCCCTTTTGGCAAGACAGGTAAAATATTGGGTGGAGCAGCCACTTTTATAGGTTTGGCAGCAGACCAGTTTAATGTAGAATCTGCTATAGTCTCTGTTGTAGGTGATGATTTCCCACAGTCTTATTTAGACATTTTTGCTGACAGAAACATAGATATCTCTGGGGTTGAAATCGTTAAAGGCGGTAAAACCTTTTATTGGAAAGGAAAATACCACAATGACCTAAATTCACGGGATACTTTGGTTACAGAACTAAATACCTTAGGTGATTTTAATCCTATTGTTCCAGGACATTTCAAAGATGCCGATGTGGTTATGCTTGGAAATTTACATCCTAATATTCAGATAGGTGTAATCAATCAAATGGAAGAGCGACCAAAACTTATCATTTTGGATACCATGAATTTTTGGATGGATAATACATGGACGGAGTTGATTGAGGTAATAAAGCATATTGATGTAATTACCATAAATGATGAAGAGGCCCGTCAATTGACCAATGAATATTCCTTGGTGAAGGCAGCAGCCAAAATACAGGAAATGGGACCTAAATACGTAGTTATTAAAAAAGGAGAACACGGTGCCCTTTTATTCCATGAAGAACATATTTTCTTTGCTCCCGCGCTACCATTAGAAGAAGTTTTTGATCCTACTGGAGCTGGAGATACATTTGCCGGCGGATTTGCTGGCCATTTGGCGCAGACAAAAAATATTTCTTTTGAAAGTATAAAGAATGCCATTATTCATGGTTCTAATTTGGCTTCATTTTGTGTGGAGAAATTTGGAACGGAACGAATGATATCACTGCAAAAACATGAAATTGACAAACGTTTGTTGCAGTTTAAAGAATTGACACAATTCAATATTGAATTAACATAAATAACTGCCCTGAACTATTTCGGGGCTTTTTTATTTTATATAGATATGAGTGATGCGATTAAGCACGAATGCGGAATTTCAATGATCCGTTTGCTTAAACCTCTGGAGTACTACAAAGAAAAATATGGTACAGCGTTCTACGGCGTAAACAAAATGTACCTAATGATGGAAAAACAGCACAATAGAGGTCAAGATGGTGCTGGTTTTGCAAGTATAAAACTGGATATGGATCCTGGAGAGCGTTACATGAGTAGGGTGCGTTCTGCACAGCAGCAACCAATACAGGACATCTTTGACCAAATTAATGATCGCATTAATACTTCTCTAACACAAAACCCAGAATATGTAGATGATGTTGCGCTTCAGAAAAAGAACATCCCCTATATAGGTGAATTGTTGATGGGTCATGTTAGATATGGCACCTTTGGGAAAAATAGTATTGAAAGCGTTCACCCATTCCTAAGACAGAACAATTGGATGCACCGTAACCTAATTGTTGCTGGTAATTTTAATTTGACCAATGTTGATGAGCTTTTTAATAATCTTGTTACGATAGGCCAACACCCTAAAGAAATGGCCGATACGGTTACCGTAATGGAAAAAATAGGGCATTTCTTGGATGATGCTGTTGCCAAGCTTTACAAACAAATAAAAAAAGAAGGGTTTAATAAAAGGGAAGCTTCGCCCTTAATTGCGGAACGACTTAATGTGGCAAAAATATTGACCAAAGCTTCCAAGAATTGGGATGGCGGCTATACTATGGGCGGTTTGTTGGGTCATGGAGATGCTTTTGTAGTTAGAGATCCAGCAGGAATTAGACCAGCTTATTACTACAAAGATGATGAGTTTGTGGTTGTAGCTTCGGAAAGACCCGCTATTCAAACTGTTTTCAATGTTAAATACGAGGATGTTAAGGAATTAGACCCTGGACATGCAATAATCATAAAGAAAAAAGGAACTGTTCATTTAGAGGAAATACTTGAACCCACGGAAAGAAAAGCATGTTCTTTTGAACGTATTTATTTTTCAAGAGGAAGTGATAAAGAGATTTACCAAGAACGAAAAATGTTGGGTAAACTCTTGTTTCCAAAAATTTTAAAAGCCATAAATGATGATTTGGTAAACACAGTCTTTTCATACATTCCCAATACTGCCGAGACTTCTTTCTTTGGTATGGTAAAGGAGGCACAGAACTACCTTAACGCAAAAAAAGAAGAACAAATTCTAGCCTTAGGCCCAAAAATTACAGGTGAAGAGCTTCATAGAATTTTGGAAGTTAGACCTCGCATTGAGAAGGTGGCTATTAAAGATGCTAAGCTACGAACCTTTATTACGCAAGATAGCAGCAGAGATGACCTTGTAACCCACGTATATGACATCTCCTATGGCTCTGTAAAGGAAAATGACAACCTGGTAATTATTGATGACAGTATTGTTAGAGGCACGACCTTAAAAAAGAGTATCTTAAAAATTCTTGATAGGTTATCTCCAAAAAAAATAATAGTAGTTTCTTCTGCTCCCCAAATAAGGTACCCAGATTGTTATGGTATAGATATGGCCAAACTAGAAGATTTTGTTGCTTTTAAAGCAGCCCAAGCGCTTCACGAAGAAAATGGAACCACTGATAAAATAAAAGAGATCTACGAAAAGTGCTTAACTCAAACTAATTCTAAAGACAAGGAAGTTGTTAACCATGTTAAAGAGTTTTATGAGCCTTTTACACCTGAGCAAATTTCAAAAAAGATTGCTCAAATCTTGAGTCCGGAAGGTATCAATGCTGAAGTAGATATTATCTATCAAAGTATTGAAAGCTTACACCAGGCTTGTCCAAAAAATTTAGGGGATTGGTATTTCACTGGGGATTATCCCACTCCTGGAGGAAACAGGGTCGTAAACAGAGCTTTTATTAATTTCTACGAAGGGAAGAACGAAAGGGCATATTAATTGAGTCCTATCTAAATTAAAGTTAATGTGTGCATTTCATCGATGAAACGTGCATGTTGCCGTCTTTTTGATTCTCAGGTAAAAGTCAAACCTACTTTAGTATTGCCATAGCATAAGTAGGTTAAGTTCATGGTAAGATTTGGGGCAAAAAAGGTGGAAGCTATTCCACCTTTTTTATTTTAAGTAATCCAAATACCGCATCACGTAATCCTTTTCTTTAGTAATAGTACGCTCTAACCACAAGATTGGTAATTCAACCAAATAACGAGGGTTTCATCTAAAAGCTTTCTCACTAAGCATAGCCTTGACTTACATTTGGAGGACCATAGCATAAGTAGGTTAAGTTCATGGTAAGATTTGGGGAAAGAAGGCGGAGAAATCTCCGCCTTCTTTATATTTGAGTCCCAAGGATTTAACAAATTTCCTCGCTGAATTATTCGCAACTTTTTTTCAAAGAATCAAAAAATTCCTCAAAAACTTTTGTTATTTCTCACAATACCAGTAATTTAGTTTTGCCATAGCATAAGTAGGTTAAGTTTATGGTAAGATTTGGGACGAAAAGGGTGAGGGCTTCCTCACCCTTTTCTATTTGGTGCATTTATAAAATAAAAAGGCCGAGCACAGAACTGTGCTCGGCCTTTTTAAGTTTAACAGGATTCTCTCTCCTAATTATTTATTGGCTTCGTAATTTTCCGAAACCTTGTCCCAATTAATTACATTGAAAAATGCTTCTACATAATCTGGTCTTCTATTCTGATAATTTAAATAGTATGCATGTTCCCAGACATCCAATCCTAAGACAGGGTGTCCTCCACATCCTGTTTCTGGCATTATTGGATTATCTTGGTTTGGAGTGGAGCAAACCTCAACCTTGCCACCTTTATGAACACATAGCCAAGCCCAACCTGACCCAAATCTTGTACCAGCAGCTGCGCTAAATTTTTCTTTAAATGCATCAAAAGAGCCAAAAGCATCGTCAATGGCCGCAGCTAAATTTCCACTTGGTGTTCCACCTCCATTTGGAGACATAACCTCCCAGAAAAGAGAATGGTTATAAAATCCACCACCATTATTTCTTACTGCCCCATTGGACATGTCCAAATTGGCTAAAATATCAAGGATTCCTTTTCCTTCTAAATCTGTTCCCGCAATTGCACCATTTAATTTAGTAGTATATCCATTATGGTGCTTTGTATGGTGAATCTCCATTGTTCTTGCGTCTATATGTGGCTCTAAGGCATCATATGCATAGGGTAGTTTTGGTAATTCAAAAGCCATAATTATATTGTTTTTAAGTTATTAATGATTCTTGTAAAAATACGGTTTTAAGACATATATTCATGCAATTCCATGTTAAGTTCAGGTTGGTAATCCGTAATTTGCAAGAAAAACTTTTTGGAGGCTTCCAGCTTTAAAATATACAATGCATCCGCAGGCTCAGGTAAGACTTATACCTTGGCCAAAGAATATCTAAAATTACTGTTGTCCAATGACTCCTCCATAAAATTTAGGCAGATTTTGGCCATTACCTTTACCAATAAAGCTGTTGGGGAAATGAAAACACGGATTTTGGATAACCTTCATGCTTTTGGAAGTGATAAAAATCAAGGGACACTATTCCATGAAATCTGCCAAGACCTTTCATTAAGTGCCGAACAACTTCAACAACGATCAAAAACAGTACTTAAAAGAATTTTGCACAACTACTCTTTCTTTGAGGTTTCCACAATTGACAAATTCAATCATAAGATTATAAAGACATTTGCACGCGACCTTCAGCTTTCGCAAAATTTTGAGGTAGAGTTGGATGTTGAATTGCTTTTGGAAGAAGCCGTGGGACATTTATTGGAAAGAGCAGGAACAGATAAGGAACTTACTCAAGTTTTGCTCGCTTTCTCACTTGAAAAGATCGATGATGATAAGAGTTGGAATATTTCATATGACCTAGTGGAAATTGGAAAATTGCTTTTTCAAGAAAATCATTCTGGGCATGTGGAAAAACTGCTAACGAAATCGATACGTGATTTTCAACAAATTCAAAAGAACATCACTTCACAAATAAAAGTGATTGAAAACAATATCGGTATTGAAGCGCAAAAAGTACTTCAGGAGATTGAAAATCAAGGATTTGATTCCTCTGATTTTCCAAGACAGACTCTCCCTAAACACTTTAGAAAAATAATTGATGGGGAGTTTGGAATTAAAATGCTTTACAACAACAAATTAGAACAAAACTTACTTGAGAATAAAGTCCTTAAAGCTGCCGATAAAAGAGATGCGACCCATCTAACAAGTATTATTTTAGAAAGTTTTTTATCCATCAAAAAGAGCATTTATAAACGTAGTTACTTCAAAAATATTTATGGCAATATAGTTCCGCTTACATTGTTGAATGAAATCGCAAAAGAAATCAAGAACATAGAAATTGAAAGGGATGTAATTCCAATTTCGTCATTGAATTCATTATTGTCAAAAGAAATAAAAAATCAACCTGTTCCTTTTATTTATGAAAGGATGGGAGAAAAATACAGGCATTATTTTATTGATGAGTTCCAAGATACTTCCAAAATGCAATGGGACAACCTCATTCCTTTGATTGGAAACGCTCTAGAAAGTGAAAATGAAAAAAAAGAAAGTGGTTCCTTATTTCTTGTAGGAGATGTAAAGCAGGCCATTTATAGATGGCGTGGAGGCAGAGCAGAACAATTTCTAAATCTTATTAATCTAAAATCCCATCCTTTTGTAGTGGCGCCTAACATCAACACTTTGGACACAAATTGGAGAAGTTATAGCGAAATTGTCCAATTCAACAATAGCTTTTTCACATTGGTTGCGCCATTTTTAAAGGGGGAGGATTACAAAAATCTTTTTTTAGAAGGTTGCAATCAAAAACCCAATAACAAGTCTGGTGGTTTTGTACAATTATCATTTTTGGACAACAACATCAATGACAAGGAAGAAGCCTATTGCAATGAAGTTCTAAAAACTATTGATGAAGTTATATCCAAAAAGTACTTCTTCTCTGATATTTGCATTCTAGTCCGTGATAATAATAAAGGTATGCTTTTGGCCAATTTTCTATCTGAAAAAGAAATTCCCATTATCTCTTCAGATTCTTTGTTGTTGAGCAACAATGAAAAGGTTCGTTTTCTTATTTCATTACTAAAAGTGATGGATGATTTAAATGATAAAGAAGCTCGCTATGAAACCTTGATGTTTCTGGCTAAAAAAGAAAAACATGATTTTATATCCTCCAACATCGACAACCTTGAAGAGTTGTTTTCCGCTACTTATGGGTTTCATCTGAACAGTTTAAAAGGGCAATCGGTTTTCACAATTCTTGAAAAGGCCATCATCCAGTTTGACCTATCTGTAAACACAGCTGCCTATCTTTCTTTTTTAATGGATGAGGTATTGATCGTAGAAAAAAGAGATGGGCCAGGGTTACATTCTTTTCTAAAATATTGGGAAAAGAAAAAAGCAAGTCTTTCCATTACTGCTCCTGATAATGTTAACGCGGTTAAAATCATGACCATTCACAAAGCCAAGGGCCTAGAGTTTCCAATTGTAATCTTTCCTTTTGCCAATGCGATAATAGATGATAAGCGAAAGAAAAAGAAATCTTGGGTTCCCAAAGTTAATGACGAACATGATTTTGGGTTAGATGAATTCTTGATCAATACAAACCAAGAAATGTTGCATTATAACCAGATTACAGCAGATGTATATATTGATGAAGTAAAAAAAACGGAATTGGATGCCATGAACGTATTATATGTGGCATTGACCAGGGCTGAAAAAGCACTCTATGTTATTTCTGAAGTAAGTAAGAACAGTCCCTCCTTAATGAATGTCACCTCCTATTCGGACTTATTTTATTGTTACTTGCAAAACCAGGAGGTTCCTAAAAACCATCAGGAGGTTTATGCTTTTGGCGTAGCACTGGAAAATAATGCAACTGCTTCTGCATCGTCCACAGAAAATCTTCATATTTCTTATCTAACAAGGCAAAAAGAAGACCCAGGCTTTACCATTTCAACAAAATCCAGTCATTTATGGGATGATGAAAAAAGAGAGGCTATTGAAATGGGTAATCTTATTCATTTCGCACTTAGCAACATCATTACAAGTGACGATGTCCCCCATGCCATTGAAAAACTTCAGTTATCTGGTCATATTCCTGAAGATGCCACCAATTATCTAAAAGAAAAGATACTTGGTGTTGTCAATCATCCAGAACTGAAGAGGTATTTCTCTGATGAGTACCAAATATTGAATGAGCAAGAGATACTAACTATAGATGGAGGGTCATTGCGTCCAGACCGAATTGCAATTAAAAATAATGAAGCAACAATTATTGACTATAAAACAGGAAAAACATCTCCATCTCACAAAGAACAGATTACGCAATATGCTGATGTGCTAAAAGAGATGGATTTTGAAATTAAACATACTATTATTGTCTATATTGATCACCTAATAAATCCCGTTTTTCTTTAAACTAAAAAACTATGTACGGAAAAATAAAAGAGCATCTTGCAAATGAGTTGGACGCCATAAAAGAGGCAGGCCTATTTAAAAAAGAACGCATTATCACATCTCCACAAGATGCGGTCATAAAAATATCTACAGGACAAGAGGTCATTAACTTTTGTGCCAATAATTATTTAGGGCTTTCATCACACCCAGATGTAGTACAAGCAGCTAAAGATGCGCTGGACTCTCATGGTTTTGGTATGTCTTCGGTTAGATTTATTTGTGGCACTCAGGATATCCATAAAGAACTAGAAGAAAAGATTGCCAACTTCTATGGCACGGAGGATACTATCTTGTATGCTGCAGCTTTTGATGCCAATGGTGGCGTGTTTGAGCCTTTATTGACCGCAGAGGATGCCATAATCTCAGATTCGTTGAACCACGCATCAATAATTGATGGTGTCCGCCTTTGTAAGGCCAAAAGGTATAGGTACGCCAATAATGATATGGCCGATTTGGAAGCTCAGCTCAAACAAAGCGAAAAAGATGGTGCTCGATTTAAAATTATCGTTACTGACGGTGTTTTTTCTATGGATGGACTCTTAGCTCCTCTAGATAAAATTTGTGATTTAGCGGACAAGTATGATGCCATGGTAATGATTGATGAATGCCACTCTGCAGGGTTTATTGGTGAAACCGGAAGAGGAACTCTTGAGGAAAAAGGAGTTATGAATCGCATAGATATTATTACAGGCACCTTGGGCAAAGCACTTGGAGGCGCAATGGGTGGGTATACCACAGGTAAAAAAGAAATTATAGAAATGTTGCGCCAAAGGTCTCGGCCCTATTTGTTCTCCAATTCCCTTGCTCCAGCCATTGTAGGAGCTTCTATCAAGGTGTTTGAAATGTTGGACAAGGATACCTCGCTAAGAGACAAACTTCAAAGCAACACTGAATATTTTAAAAAAGGGATGAAACAAGCCGGTTTTGACATTATTGATGGTGATTCGGCCATAGTACCCGTAATGCTGTATGATGCCAAGCTTTCCCAACAAATGGCAGATATGCTTTTAGAGAAGGGTATTTATGTAATTGGTTTCTTCTATCCAGTGGTCCCAAAAGGCAAGGCCCGCATCCGTGTGCAACTGTCAGCAGCCCACGAACAGCATCACTTGGATCAAGCAATTGAGGCATTCATTCAAGTGGGAAAAACATTGAAAATCGTTGAAATGCAGTAAATGTTCCATGTAATGCATCAAAAAAAAAGAAAAATTGATTTTGTTAATAAGTCTTAACAACTTACATTTGCTGCTGATAAACACTTAAACTTAAAATTTTGAGCATGAAACATCTTAGCAAATTATTAGTTGTTGCCCTATTAGTTTTAGGCGCTAACAACCTACAAGCGCAAGACGAGAATAATCCGTGGCAGATTAGTTTTGGGGTGAACGCAATTGACCTTTATCCTACCAACGATGAGAACAACCCGTTCTCTAGTACTACATTGTTTGATGAGTACTTCAACGTTTCTGACCACTGGAACATCTTGCCTTCCGTTTCTTACGTGGCTGCATCCAAATATATTGGAAGTGGATTTTCTGTAGGTGCAAGAGGTTCTTTAAATAGAATTGAAAACAATGGTGACCAAGCGGTTGATGATCTTTCGCATTACGCTATAGATGGTACCATTAAGTACAACTTCCTTAAAAACACAACTATTGACCCATTTGCGGAAATAGGTGGTGGTTATACTTGGGTTGATGAAATTGGTGCTGGTACTGCAAATGCAGGTATTGGTGTAAACATCTGGTTTTCAGAAAACATCGGTTTAACATTACAGACTCAGTACAAACATGCTTTTGAAGATTATTTAGTAAAGCATTTCCAACACATGGCAGGTATTAGCATCAAATTTGGTGGAACTGACACTGACGGTGATGGAATCTATGACAAAGACGATGCTTGTCCAGAGGTTGCTGGTCTAGAAGCATTCAACGGTTGTCCAGATGCTGACGGCGATGGTATTGAAGATAGCAAAGATAGCTGTCCTAACGAAGCTGGTTCTAAAGAAATGAACGGTTGTCCAGATGCTGACGGTGACGGTGTTGCTGACAAAGATGATGCTTGTCCTAACGAAGCTGGTCTTGCTGCTTTAGCTGGTTGTCCAGATGCTGACGGTGATGGTGTTGCTGACAAAGATGATCAGTGTCCTAACGAAGCTGGTCCTGCTGAGAACAACGGATGCCCTTGGCCTGATGCTGATGGTGACAGTGTTCTTGACAAAGACGATCAATGTCCTCAAGTAGCTGGTACTGTTGCTAACAACGGTTGCCCAGAAGTAACTGAAGAAGTTCAAAAACAATTGAACGATTATGCTAGAACTATCTTGTTTGACACTGGTAGATCTTCTATCAAAGCAGAATCTACTTCTGTAATGGTTGATATCATCACTATCTTAAATGAGTATCCTAATGCTAAGTTTACAGTAGAAGGACATACTGATAGTGTTGGTGGTGCTTCAACAAACCAAAAACTTTCTGAGTCAAGAGCTAACTCTGTAAGAGACTTCTTGATTGACAAAGGTGTTGGTGCTGATAGATTAACTGCTATCGGATATGGTGAAGACAAGCCAATCGCAACTAACAACAACAGAGCTGGAAGAGCTCAAAACAGAAGAGTTGAAATCAACTTGGTAAAATAAGAATTAGAAAACTAAGTTTTCTTTTCAAAAAAGGCTCCGCAAATGCGGAGCCTTTTTTATTTTTAGCATATGCATCAAAGCTTTCTTCAATATGTTCTGGATGACCTGCTAAAAAAAGAAGTGGCTATTGAGTCATTAACTTTCGTTCTACCCAGCAAACGGTCTGGCACTTTTCTGAAAAAGCACATTTCCAATATCCTTATCAAAAACAGCTTTAGCCCAAAAATTCTGGCTATCGAGGATTTTGTAGAAGACATCTCTGGTATTACCTCTGCATCTTCCATAGACTTGCTTATTCAACTATATACCGTTTATAAAAGCTCCAAAATAGAAGTTCATGATGATTTTTATACTTTTTTAAAATGGGGGCAAACGCTCCTTCAAGATTTTAATGAGATAGACAGGTATCTCATTCCCTCCAAGGATATCCTCAACTATCTATCTGCCATAAAAGAAATCAACCATTGGTCTTTAAAAAATGAGAAAACAGAACTGATCCAAAAATATTTACAGTTTTGGAATAGTCTTGAATCTTTATATAATTCTTTTACTACTTCGCTATTAAATCAAAAGAAAGGGTATCAAGGCCTAATCTATAGAAAGGCAAATGAAAATCTTGTTGATTATTGTAAAACCAATAAAAATGATTCCTTGGTTTTTGTAGGCTTCAATGCTCTCAATTCTGCAGAATCAAACATCATACAATACTTTCTTGAACACACCAATAGCCAAATCTATTGGGATATTGATTCTTATTTTCTTGACGATGCTATTCATGAGGCTGGTCTTTTTATCAGAAATTATAAAAGGCAATGGCCCTATTATAGTGTCAGGAATTTAACTGGGGTTCATAATAGTTTTTTATCTCCTAAAAGCATTTCCATTACAGGCGTGCCCAAAAGTATTTCACAAGCCAAGTACGTTGGGGAAATTTTAAAGGGAATTAAATCAGAATCCCCTACTGGGTTTAAAAACACAGCTCTGGTTCTGGCAGATGAATCTTTGCTCAACCCTATTCTTCAAGCTATTCCAAATGAAATCAATGAGGTAAACATCACTATGGGTCTGCCTCTTAACAAAACCGTACTGTATTCATTTTTTCTGTCCTTTTTAGAACTCAATATAGCCTCCACAGAGAAGGGGTGGTTTTACAAAGATGTTTTAGAATTTCTATCAAACCCATACAGCATATCTATTTCCGCTTCTCAACAAGTGGACTTCGCAAAGGTAATTCCAAAGGATATTAAAGAAACTAATAGGCTTTATCTCAATCATAACAACCTTTCTAAATATACCGGAGCAAAGCAGGTATTGGAAATTATATTCCCGCCAAAAGCTATTTCATCAGTACAATGGATAGACAATTGCCTGTTGCTGATTCAAAGCTTAAAAAAAATCTTTGATGTAGAAGAGAACCCCCAAGAACTTGAGTCTTTATATCGATTTTACACCCTGTTTAATCAACTAAAAACCCATTTAAACGCTATTGACCTTAAACCAGGTCTAAAATCAGTTAAAAGCTTGTTTAAACAGCTAGCAACTATGGAAACGCTAGATTTTATCGGTGAGCCTTTATCCGGATTGCAGATAATGGGTATGCTGGAGAGTCGAAATTTAGACTTTGAAACGGTGATACTTACATCTGTAAATGAAGGTGTACTCCCCTCAGGAAAATCTAACAATTCTTTTATCCCTTTTGATGTAAAACGGGAATACGGACTGCCCACATACAAAGAGAAGGATGCTATATATACATACCATTTTTATAGATTGATCCAACGTGCCAAAAATGTTCATATCATCTACAACACCGAACCAGACGTTTTAGAAGGTGGCGAAAAAAGCAGGTTAATTTCTCAGTTGCTCACGGATGATAGCATTTCAAAATACGTCACACATCATATTGCATCTCCTCAAGTTAAAATTTCACCATCTCCTATAGCTGAGATATCTAAAAGTCCACTACTTTTAAAAGACATAGAGTCTTTTGCAGATAACGGATTTTCACCAACTTCTCTAACCAATTACATTAGAAACCCACTTGAGTTCTATAAAAAGAACATTCTTAAAGTAAATGATGTTACTGAAGTTGAGGAAACGATAGCCGCCAACACTTTTGGCACAATAGTACACGACAGTCTAGAGGAACTATACCTACCTCTTATCAATAAAGTTTTAACATTGGAAAATACCGCTGATCTGGCAACAAAAACCCCAGAGGTGGTAAAAACCCACTTTTACAAAAACTTGCCCGGAGTTGATATTTTAAAGGGCAAATTTCTTCTGGTCTACAATGTAATCGTAAAATATCTACAGAATTTTATCGCTCAAGAAATAAAACAACTAGAAAAGCATGAAATAAAAATCTTGGGATTAGAAGAAAAACTCGTTGTGCAACTGAATATGCCAGAATTAGCTTTTCCTATAAAGCTCAAAGGTACATTGGACAGGGTTGACCAAATTGATGGCGTTACCAGAATAATTGACTATAAAACTGGAAAAGTAGAACCTAGAAATGTCAAAATTACAGATTGGGAAGAACTAGTTTTAAATTATGATAAAAGCAAGGCATTTCAATTGCTATGTTATGCTTTCTTATATTCTAAAAAGCATGACGCCAATCCTTTACATGCTGGGATTTACTCCTTTAAAAATTTGAGTCAAGGCTTTTTACCCTTTTACTCGAATGGGGTCAATATAGACCACGATACGCTCAACACTTTTGAAAGTTATTTAAAGAGAATAATCCTAGAAATCTGTAACTCCAGTATTCCTTTTACTGAAAAAAAGATGTAATTACTTTAAATCGGGCCGTGTAGGTCTCACTTCTATTTTGCTTGGTAGCGTACGAGGGTTCATTAATAATAAATCAACCACAAGCTTTCCGATATCCTCTACCTGTATTTTCCATGAATCTTTTGTAGAAGGTTCATTTCCATTAAAATGGGTTGCCACGGAACCGGGCATTATTGTAGTTACCTTGATATTGTATTTTCTCAAATCCAACATCGCTGCCTGAGTAAAGCCAACCACACCAAATTTAGTGGCATTATATCCTGCACCCTGAGTAAAAAAATTAGTCCCTGCTAAACTTGCCAAGGTCATATAGTACCCTTCAGACTTTTTTAATGCTTCTACTGAAGCTTTTAATGTATGAAAAACACCATTAAGGTTCACATTGATCATCTGATGCCATTCACTTTCATCCATTTCATCAACAGGTGCAAAATGACCTACACCAGCATTGGCCAGCACAAAATCCAATTGCCCCCATTTCTCCAAAACTACCTCAACAGCATTTACTTCATCAGTAAGCTTTGAAACATCTGAAGGTATTCCCAGCACATTTGCTTCATCTCCTAAACTTTTTGCGGCTTGGCTAACTCCTTCTATACTTCTTCCACTTATGGCAACCTTCATACCCAGTTGCAGCAGAGATTGGGCAACTCCATATCCAATTCCCTTTGTTCCACCAGTTATGTAGGCTACTTTACCCTTCAAATTCATAGTCTATACATTTTAAAGATTTTGTCGCAGGCACAATGTCATCCTTAACTACGCTTACCAATAAAAGCACGCTACATCCTATTTAAGCTTCGCAGCTGGCGCAATCTTTTTTCTGTTTAAACTTCTGCGCTGCGTTCATACTGTGCTGATAGTAAAGCGATTTCAATCCTAATTTCCATGCAGTTACATGAATCTTATTGATTTCCTTGACTGGCATATCTGGGTGCACAATAATGTTAACCGACTGTCCTTGGTCTATATGGTTTTGTCTATTGGCAGCTTGATAAATAATATCCAATTGATCAATCTCTGAATAGGTTTTAAAGACATCTTTTTCAAGTTGCGTAAGGAAGTCTAAATGCTGTACCGAGCCATCTTGATCACGGATACTTCGCCAAACATCAGTTGTATTTTCTCCTTTGTCCTCTAAAAGTTGCTCTAAAAATGGATTCTTTATCGTGGTTTTGATCTTGGCAATATCCTTTACATAAATGTTGGACCATATGGGTTCTATCCCCTGCGATACTTGACCTAGGATAAAAGCCGAAGAAGTTGTTGGAGCAATCGCATTTAAGGTAGCATTACGTCTACCATAGCCTTTGAGTACAGCAGGTTCTCCAAATTTCTTAGCTAACGCTTCAGATGCGTTATAGGATTTGGTTTTGATGCTCCTGAAGATCTCATTGTTTAAATTATATGCTTCTTGACTATTAAAAGGCATCATTTTAGACTGCAATAATGAGTGCCATCCTAATACACCTAGCCCTAATGCTCTATTATCTTTTGCGAAGTTGTAAGCCCGTTCCATAAAAAGAAAGGTCTGGCGATCTTCACGGTTTGAAGAATCCCGATAAGCTTCCAATTTTTCAATGAATTCTGTAATAACAGCGTCTAAAAAGTATACCATCGTCTCTACCGCATCGGTATCTTTCCATTTGTCGTAATGCAATACGTTTACCGATGATAGTACACATACAAATGACCAATCATCATTTGATGGCAACATAATCTCGGTACAAAGGTTACTGGCATAAATCGTATGTTGTTTGTCTTTATAGACATCTGCAGCGGCATTATTTGCATGGTCACTAAAGAAAATATAGGGGTAGCCCATCTCTCCTCTTCGCTGTAATACTTTTGCCCAAACAGATCGTTTTTCAATATCTCCATCGATCATTTCCTGCATCCATTTATCGGTCACCGTAACCCCGTGTGTCAACTCCTGAATAGGGTTTCCTTCCGTGCCGATTTCCAAAAACTCTGAAATGTCAGGGTGTTCAACTGGCAAATAAGGGGAAAAACGACCTCGCCTTACAGAACCTTGGCTAACCACATCAACCATAGACTCAAAAAGCTGCATAATATGTACCGCTCCTGACGCTTGCCCATTGTTCTTTACTTCTGCCCCACGGTGTCTAATCTTTCCGAAGTATCCTGAGGTGCCCCCTCCCAGTTTGGACATCATACCAACCTCTGACTGGGTATATAAGATATTGCCCATATCATCATCAATATGCGAACCAAAACAACTGATAGGCAATCCTCGTTCTTTTCCAAAATTTGACCAAACAGGTGATGCCAGAGAGAAAAAGCCCTGAGACATATAACCATAAAATTTATCAGAGAAACCAGGCATCTGCAAAAGCTGTTCAGCTCTATCTGCAATTTCACGGATTCGTTGTTCAGCGCTAACTCCTTCAGTCAAATATCCTGAAGCTAAGAAGTTTCGGCTGTGTTCCGTAAGCCATTCAAATCCTTTTTGGTCTTGCTTGCTTAAATTTTTGAGTGCTTCTTTTCTTGCATTAACAAGTTGTTCGCTCTCGGAAATAGTTGTTGATGTTTGTGCGTTTAAGGTATGTTTTTGATCATTCATTTAAAAAAGGTCGTCGCTGGTTATACTTTGTGTTCTTTTACTGTAGTTAATGGAGCGCTTTACAAAGAAATCGCCATGTTTGGTGCCAATAATCTCATCATCAAACCATTCTGTTTGCGTCAATAATGTCTCATCAATCTCAAATATTTTATCGATCCCAATACTCTCCAGGGAATTATTGAATCTGTTCTTTATAAACTCGTTCACCAAGGCTTTGGGCAGAAAATCAAGCTCGCCCTTCTCAAAAATCCAATCTACCACCTCGCTTTCTGCTATGAATGCATCTTTGCACATTTCCTGTATCACATTATGGTAATCGGCATCAAACCACTCAGGGTTTTCGTCTTTGATGATATTGATGATATCGATACCGAAATCACCGTGAATCTGTTCTTCCTTAGATGTGGCTTCTACAACATTGGAAATACCCTTAAACATATTCTTGTGCTTGTTAAAGGCCATGATGATCAAAAACTGTGAGAATAGGGATACGTGTTCAATAAATAGAGAGAACAACAAAACAGATTCTGCATATTCTTTATTATCCTCACTTTTTGCGTTTTTAAGCGCTGTTTCCAAGTACTGTACCCGCTTCATGATGACTGGTTTTTTCTTGAGGTTCTTAAACTCCTCATTAAGTCCCAAAATCTCAAGTAAGTGAGAATACGCATCATGATGGCGAACTTCACTTTCAGCAAAAGTTGCGCCTACTGAACCTACCTCGGGCTTTGGCATTCTATGGTATATATCTCCCCAGAATGTTTTTACCGCGACTTCTATTTGTGAGATGGCCAGCATGGTATTTTTTAAGGCACTACGCTCAGTTTCCGAGAGACGTGTCTTAAAATCTTGAATGTCACTTGTAAAATTAAATTCAGTATGAATCCAGTACGAATGACGAATAGCTGGCACGTATTCATATAACGCTGGGTATTCATACGGTTTTAGATTAATCCGCTTCTCAAAAATATTGGTCTTGCGTTTCTGTGCTTGCTCATTACGATATAGAATATAGCCCTTGGCCACGTCAAAAAAACCACTTTCCATCAGTTTGTTTTCAACAAAATCCTGCACCTCCTCTACGGTAGGCACATAGCTTTCATCAAACTGCTTTCGTTCCAAAAGTGCTGTATAAACATTGCCAGAGATACGCTCTGCATCCATAAAATCTCCATGATTTGCAGCGGTCATGGCTTTTAGAATAGCATTTGTTATCTTATCTAGCTGAAAGGGTTTCGTGACAAAATCCCTCTTGATGACGTGGGTAATTTCCATGATATTTTGTGATTAAAATTGCTCTAAAGAAGCGAGACGTAAAGGTCAATTTTTATTGTTCTTGTTCCTCCTGAAAATCTTGAAGTTTTTCCACACCGTTATCAACAATGCTAAATTATCGCCAGAAAATGTTTAGAAATCAATAGCCATAATTCTGTCTAAGGCATGGTATTCATTGCCCTTAAAGAATTGATTAGCGTAGTACTTGTTGTGAGAAAATAAAAAGCCCTCACAGATGTGAAGGCTTCTATTTACTTGGTGGAGAATACCGGAGTCGAACCGGTGACCTCTTGCCTGCCAGGCAAGCGCTCTAGCCAGCTGAGCTAATCCCCCAAAGCGTGCGCAAAGGAAAGACATTTTAACAACGTTTCAAAATAGAGTTGTAGTCCCTTCTACTTTTTAACACTAAGCACCAATACCGGGATCGTTACAAAAAACTCAGCTTTGGGAACTGTATTTTTCTCCCATAGTTTTTTAAAAAATCCGCGCTTTCTCCTAAACACACATAGCATCTCAGGGTGTTGTTTTTGAAAATGCTCTAAGACTCCCAGGTAGGTTGTTGCATGTTCTGTAATCGTCAACTGTTGGCTAAGATCTAAGAGTGCGGTATTTACCTGAAGGTCTTCTTCAGAATACCCTGGTCTTTTTACCAAAAGAAGTGTAATGTTGGACCTAAACTTGTCCTTAATCTCAATTAGAGGATTGAGAATTCTGTTCCTTTTAAGGATTCCAGAACCAAATGCCGTCATAATGTTTTGTATAGGCTTAAAGACCGTTCCTTTTGGAACTATCAAAGTGGCTATATTCGTTTGCTTTACAATTCTACCAGTGGTATTTCCTAAATAAAGTTCCTCTTCTATTGCGTTGCTTCTGGGAGCTATAATCATCAAATCTATCCCTAGTTCTTTATCAATTTCTTTAAGGCCATCAATAATATCCCCATTGTATGTAGCTATCTTTATTTCAACACCATTTGTGTTGACCGTTGCAATAATTTCTTTCAAATGCTCCTTACTACTTTTAGCTACTTTCTCTTTAACATTGGCCAAGCTTCCTGTTCCTGATGTTACGGAAAATACATCCATTACAAAAACTTGCGCTCCAAAGTTTGCAGCAAAGTCAATGGCGTATTGCAGTGTGTCCGAAGAATTAGGCGAGGTTCCTATGGGTACCAGTATATTATTCATTGTATGGTGGTTATGATTATACCTTAAATTTACAATTTAATTGAAATGAATCCATGATAAGACATGCAAAGATATCTGAAATAAAGGATATACTGAACATTACCAAGGCTTGCGCCATTAAAATGAGTAGTAATGGAATTTTTCAATGGAACGATAATTACCCTTCAGAAAGTGCCTTTTTAAATGATTTGGAAAGAAATGAACTTTATGTAAAAGAAAGTAATGGAAAGGTAATTGGCACTATTGTTATCTCAACATATATGGATGAAGAATATGTCCCAATCCAATGGCTTACACCAAACGGAAACAGTATTTACATACATCGTCTGGGTGTAGACCCCATATATCAGGGCAAGGGGTATGCCCAAGAATTGATGGATTTTGGCGAAGCCTACTCCAAATCCAATGGCTTTGTATCAGTACGGTTAGATACTTTTTCACAAAACAAAAGGAATCAACGGTTCTATGAGCAAAGAGGCTATCAAAAATTGGACGATATCTTCTTTCCAAAACAAAGTGTACATCCTTTTCATTGTTATGAATTAGTACTGTAACTTGCGCTGACTTTGAGAACAGAAGTCAATTTTAAAACAATAAACCACCTTGCCGTTCCTGCAACCATTTCTGGTATTGCAGAACCCATACTTTCTATTACGGATACTGCTATTGTAGGCAATATCCCCGTTGATGGGCTGGAATCCTTGGCTGCAGCAGGAATTGTAGGCTCCTTCTTATCTATGCTCATTTGGGTCCTAGGTCAAACCCGAAGTTCCATTTCCGCCATAATTTCACAATATCTGGGTGCAGGAAAATTAGAAGAAGTTAAAAATCTACCCGCACAGGCTATCTTTTTTAATATCCTTTTGAGCATATTCCTACTGCTCTCTACAATTTTTATCGTAGAAGAAATTTTTAGTTTGTTTGAAGCTACCGGGAAGATATTGGAATATTGCATATCCTATTATTCCATTCGAGTATGGGGCTTTCCACTTACCCTTTTTACCTTTGCCATCTTTGGAATCTTTAGAGGTTTGCAGAACACGTATTATCCCATGATCATCGCCTTGATTGGGGCTGTGCTCAATATTTTATTGGATTTTATTTTTGTTTACGGCATAGAAGGTCTCATTCCTGCAATGTATTTAGAAGGAGCTGCTTGGGCCAGTTTAATCTCGCAGGCTGTTATGGCCATTTTGGTCTTTATCTTGTTACTCAAGAAAACCGAAATAAGCCTAAAATTGGTTTTTCCTTTGAACAAAGAAATAAAGCGGCTGGTTATAATGAGTTTAAATTTATTTGTTCGCGCATTGGCACTTAATGCTGCCCTGATCATAGCCGTTCGTGAGGCAACTGCACTTGGTGATAAATACATAGGCGCCCATACCATAGCTATAAATCTTTGGCTGTTTGCAGCCTTTTTTATTGATGGTTATGGTGCCGCCGGAAATAGTATGGGTGGAAAATTATTAGGAGCTAAAGACTACAAAGGTCTTTGGAAGCTATCCAAAAAGATCATCACTTATGGTTTGCTCATAAGCCTTATCCTAATGGTTTTCGGATTTGTTTTTTACAGACCTATTGGGCATATTTTTTCAAATGAATCTATTGTTTTGGAAACCTTCTATGGAATCTTCTTTATTGTTATTATTGGATTGCCAATGAATACTTTAGCATTTGTTTTTGATGGGCTTTTTAAAGGATTAGGAGAAATGAAATACCTAAGAAACGTCTTGCTAACTGCCACTTTTCTTGGGTTTATTCCTGCGTTGTATTTAGGCAAGTATCTAGGTTGGGGTTTTAATGCCATTTGGATAGCATTTGTGGTTTGGATGTTGATACGTGGCTTGGCTTTGGTCTGGAAGTTTAGAAGAAAATTTAAGCCCTTGGTTCAAAACAGTTAATTTAGTATCCGAAAGAACTAAGAATCTATAACAATGTCCACAGATAGAGTCAGCGGAAGTCTTTATACAAAAATTGAAAACCGTATAGCAACAATTGAATTTGGCCATCCCGCGAGCAATTCATTTGTATCAGAACTGTTGGAACGCCTTACCAAAGAATTGGACAGGCTTTCAAAAAGTGATGAAGTTTCCATAATTCTTTTAAAATCTGAAGGAGAACGTGCTTTCTGTGCAGGGGCGTCGTTTGATGAATTGGTTGCTATTTCGAACTTAGAAGAAGGAAAAGCTTTTTTTAGTGGTTTTGCCAACGTCATCAATGCCATGAGAATATGCACAAAACCTATCATTGGAAGAATACAAGGAAAAGCAGTAGGTGGTGGTGTTGGATTGGCATCCGCTTGCGACTATGTGTATGCTACAGAAGCGGCTTCCATTAAACTTTCTGAAATTTCCATCGGTATTGCTCCTTTGGTTATAGCGCCAGCCGTGGAACGAAAAATAGGAAAGTCTGGTTTGGCGGAATTATCCCTAGCTCCAACCGAATGGAAAAATGCCTATTGGGCCAAAGAAAAAGGGCTGTTCTCTAAGGTATTTGACTCCATTTCCGAAATGGATAAAGAATTAGAGTTTCACATTCAAAAACTAGCTTCTTACAACCCTGAAGCTCTTGCGGAAATGAAACGTGCACTATGGGAAGGAACAGAAAACTGGAGTGCTTTGCTTTATGAAAGAGCGGAAGTTTCAGGTAGACTTGCATTATCCCCCGCTACCAAAGTAGCACTCGAAAAGTTCAAAAAATAACCAATATACCTTCAACCGAAATCCATATTGTTCCTAAACTCATAACGCCTATTCGGCTTCAAGAATATGGTGTTGGTATTTTCAATAGAGCACCAACTAAATCGGCCTTAAAAAAAGCCTTAAAGAAGAAACATATCACGGTAAATGAAACTCTCGCCACTTCAGCCACATTAATAAACGGAGGTGAAACCATTAGATTTTCCATTCCAGAAGAAATCAGTCCCAAAAAAGAGTTGGTCTTTCCTCTGAAGGTAATATTTGAAGACGAATACTTGGCAATGATTCATAAACCTGCCGGAATTTTGGTGAGCGGAAACAGTTTTAAAACTATTGCCTATGCCTTACCCCAAAACATTAAACCCAGTAAACTCTCGGATGCTACAATACCGCAACCTGTTCATCGATTAGATTATGCTACCACTGGTGTTTTGTTAGTAGGGAAAACCAGTAGCAGCATTCAAGCATTAAACAAAATGTTTGAAAACAAAGCGGTTAAGAAAACATACTATGCCGTTACCATTGGAGAAATGATCCCTAAAGGCGAAATAAGTTCAAAAATTGACGGCAAATCTGCTCAATCAAATTACATCATTACCAAATCGGTACCTTCCAAAAGATTTGGCAAACTCAACTTGGTGAAATTAAACCCACAAACAGGAAGAAGGCATCAACTGCGCAAACATTTGTCCAGTATAGGGAATCCAATATTGGGAGATAAGGACTATGGAATTGAAAACTTAATTTTAAAAGGGAAAGGATTGTATTTGCACGCTTACTCCTTAAAATTTGTACATCCGTTTACAGGGGAAGGAATTCATATGATGGATGAACTTCCAAAACGGTTTAAAAAAATCTTTGAGGAACTAAAATAGTCCAACCTTTAGCTTACAGCTACCTTAATTTATTTGGTCTGTATTCCTTAATAAAAGTTCAGTATTTTTAAACACATAAACCTCTGAATATTAAAAGCTCTTGCCTTTTAAATCGTATTATCAATGAAAAAACAATCTCTTCTATTAACTTTTTCACTCTTGCTTATTTGTCAATTTATGGGGTTTGCCCAAGAGTCAACTCCAATTATACTTGATGGTCCAAAAGATTGGAGCTATGAGAAAATTGATTTTCCATTGGACTTTGCTCCCAGCTTGCCTTATGAAGGTTTTGAAGAATTACGCTTTGCTCCTGGGATGTTCGACACCTCTTCATCAACCTATTTTACTTATCTGTTTGTTCTTTCAATACAGAACAAAGAAG
Organism: Allomuricauda sp. R78024; assembly: GCF_044596045.1. NCBI lineage: Bacteria > Pseudomonadati > Bacteroidota > Flavobacteriia > Flavobacteriales > Flavobacteriaceae > Allomuricauda > Allomuricauda sp. R78024. The sequence continues at coordinate 801,305 of NZ_CP138995.1, read as the reverse complement.
AGTTGCCAAAGAATGAGTTAAAAACACTTTTATCTAAATACTACAAGGGTCTTTGTAGCGCTGTGGCAACATCAAAAAAAATGGCAATAGACACGTCTCAAATTAAAGTACGTCTTAAAAAATTGAAGAAGCCAAGTTCTCAGACCAAAAGCTATGGTGTTCTAATCAACTTTTTTGATCCTTTTACCAATGGTCAAAACATATTGCTCAACATGGAATTGGAGGTTATACCAAATAAGCAAACAAAGGGAGTTTATGTACTTTCCATTGTTTCTCCCCAATCAAAAGAGTCGGTTGTTTGGAAAGAATTGTATGGTGTAAAGGAAAAATTAAAACTTCAAAAAATAATATCAGCTGAAAACCGTTAATTATGCTGTTAACTGGCTTTTTAGCCAAGAGTATAATTCCTGAAGAAAAACAAATGGAACTGCTTTCAATTTTAAATAGCGATATTGTTTTCCCGTTAGTGGCATTTATGGTAGTTATAATTTATTTGGTTACCAGATTCCGAAATAGAAGAAAATTTAAACGATAGCCAAGTATGGCAGCAAAAAAGTATACCATGTGGCTAGTCTTGTACGGTTCTTTTTTTACTTTGGGTTTTGCCTTACTTTTCTTTGCCTTTCAGCAATATCAAAAGACTCAAAACTTGCTATCGGATGGTATAAAAACTACTGCAGTGGTCATTGATCTATTGACCAATTATGACAGTGATGGTGATACCTATACTCCAGTATTTGAATTTAAGGATCGAAACAGCGTAACCAGAACATATAAAAGTCCTATAAGCTCTAGTCCGCCAGCTTATAAAGTTGGTGAAAAAGTGAAAATCATTTATGACAAGACCGATAACCAAAATATAAAGACCATCTCCTTCTGGGGGCTTTATAGAACTAGTGTTATTCTACTGATGATTGCTTCTCCATTCCTGGTAATAGGTTCGTCTTACTTGTTATATACCTTAAGGTAAACCTTAACTAAAAATTCCGTCCTGTTATAATTGCCTTTTAAGGATTACTACCTTTGTGCCTTTGCACACCTTATGGGGAAAATTAGAATTACTAAGCAATTTACTTTTGAAACAGGCCATGCCTTGTTTGGTTATGATGGCAAATGCAGAAATGTACACGGGCATAGTTACAAGCTATCTGTTACGGTTATTGGCACACCAATAACGGATACTGACCATGTAAAACTGGGAATGGTGATTGATTTTGGTGATCTTAAGACCATTGTTAAGGAAGAAATTGTAGATACGTTTGATCATGCGACCGTTTTCAATAAGAATACACCACATATAGAGCTCGCCAAAGAATTATCAAAAAGGGGCCACAATGTGATTTTGGCAGATTACCAACCTACCAGTGAAAATATGGTCATCGATTTTGCTTCCAAAATAGGTGCTCGACTTCCTAAAAACATTCAATTGCATTCGCTAAAACTTCAAGAAACTGACACATCCTTTGCCGAGTGGTTTGCTGAGGACAATTAAATTACTCCTATTCCCAAAAGTGGGAATTCTTATATTTACAAGGAAATGAAAAGCATAACCGTTCCATCAGGCAAAAAAGTCTATTTCGCCAGTGATAATCACTTAGGTGCCCCTACTCTAAAAGCAAGTTTACCAAGGGAAAAGAAATTTGTAGCATGGTTGGACTCTATAAAGCATGATGCTGCAGCTATATTCCTAATGGGGGATTTGTTCGATTTTTGGTTTGAATACAAAACAGTAGTTCCCAAAGGGTTTACGCGAACCTTGGGCAAACTGGCAGAACTCACAGATTCTGGCATTCCAATAACCTATTTTGTTGGAAACCATGACCTCTGGATGAATGGTTATTTTGAAGAAGAACTCAATATTCCTGTTTATCACAAACCTCAGCAGCTCATAATCAACAATACCTCTTTTTTTATTGGTCACGGTGATGGTTTGGGACCATATGATAAAGGTTTTAAACGCATGAAAAGGGTATTTACCAATCCTGTTGCCAAATGGTTCTTTAGATGGCTACATCCAGATTGGGGAGTGCGGCTGGCACAACATCTTTCTGTTAATAACCGAATTATTTCTGGTGAAGCTGATGCATCTTTTTTAGGAGAGGATAAAGAGTGGTTGATTCTATACGCAAAGCGAAAACTAGAAGAACAACACTACGATCATTTTATTTTTGGACATCGCCATCTTCCTATGGAAATTAAATTAAATGAAAAATCCATCTATACCAATCTTGGAGATTGGATTTCCTATTTTACCTATGCCGTTTTTGATGGAGAAAAATTATCCCTCGAAAAATTAGAAGATTAATCCTTCTCATGTTCTTCAACATCTTTTGATAAGTCCAATCTTCTAAAAGTAGGTGATATTAAAGCGGTGGTGCCCGCCGTTAAAAGCGTCATGCAACCCCCAAAAACTACTGCAGTAACAGTCCCCAAAAGCTTGGCGGCCAATCCACTTTCAAATGCCCCCAGCTCATTGGACGAGCCAACAAAAATAGAATTCACCGAAGCTACTCTTCCCCGCATATGATCCGGTGTTTTTAATTGCAATATCGTTTGACGGATTATCATAGAAACACCATCTACCGCTCCACTTAAAAATAGAGCTACAACTGAAAGCCAAAAGGATGTGGAAATACCAAAAACTATAATACATATACCAAAGGCAAAAACCGCTAGCAATAGTTTTTTACCCGCATATTTGTGTAACGGAAACCTTGTAGAACCAAGCATCGTAATGGATGCGCCAATTGCCGGTGCTGCCCTTAAAATACCAAATCCTTCTGACCCTACGTGCAAAATATCTTGCGCGTAAATGGGCAAAAGTGCCACGGCACCACCGAAAAGTACAGCAACCATATCCAAAGTCAACGCTCCAAAAATAGCTTTGCTGTTAAAAACAAATTTCAATCCGTCTTTTAGACTTTGGAAAACAGGTTCTCCAATTTTAGGATTTAAAATAGGCTTTCTTGGAATTTTAAGCAGGAAGAGCAAAGCAAAGAGTGAAAAAGCCAAAATAACGCACATGGACCAATGCACTCCAATCCAACTAATACTAAAACCAGCTAGTGCCGGACCCAAAACAGACGCCATTTGCCAAGTAGAACTGCTCCAAGTAGCAGCATTGGGATAAATCTTTTTGGGAACGATTAAAGCTATCAAAGAAAAAATGGTGGGTCCTAAAAAGGCTCTCACAAGGCCACCAAGAAAAACCAAAAAATAGATGGCGTACAAAATATTTTTTGAGGAAATATCAGTTTCCAAAGATGGGTCGCTGAGAAAAAAAAGCCCCAAACTAATAACCGAAAACCCCAGAATACATTTTATCAGCAGGTTTCTTTTTTCTTTCTGATCAACAACGTGCCCTGCAAAGAGCGCCATACCTACTGCAGGAATTACTTCCATCAATCCAATAATGCCTAACGATAAAGGGTCTTTTGTTAATGAATATACTTGCCATTCAATTACGATAAATTGCATAGACCAAGCAAAGACCATTGCGAACCGGACAATTAAAAAAATATTGAATTCTTTATAACGAAGTGCTGCGTAGGGATCCATAAAAATCTAGCGAATATCTCTTAATTTTAACTGCAGGCTTATAGTTCCGTTCCATTCATTTTCATCCAAGGAAAAAACAGCATCAAATGAATTTTTATTTTTTACTCTCTCGATTTTACTCCCTAAATTAAAGCCTATTGCCCCAATAGTTGCAGAACCCTTTTGAAATGCTGATAGTTTCAAATGTTTTTCGCCCTCTCCTACACCTTTTGCGTAGCCGGTATCTTGAATTTTTTCAGCCATGAAAACCGGCGCCATATTACCAGGGCCAAAAGGAGCAAACTGTTTTATAATCCTCATTAGCTTATCATCAATTTGGCTTAATTCAATATTAGTGTCAATAGTAAGTTCGGGTTCTAATAATTTAGGGTCAATAGATTCAGAAACCACTTTTTCAAACTGGGCCTTAAAAGTTTCATATTGTTCTTCCAACAAGGTCAATCCGGCCGCATATTTATGCCCCCCAAATTGCTCTAAACAGTCTGAACATCCCTCTAGGGCGTTGTAGACATCAAAACCCTTTACCGATCGGGCCGATGCAGCCAGCTTATCGCCACTCTTAGTAAAAACAAGTGTAGGGCGATAATAGGTTTCCGTAAGTCGCGACGCCACAATACCAATAACTCCCTTATGCCAATTTTCATTATAGACCACTGAAGTAAACCGCTCCTCTTCTTCATTCTTCTGAATTTGCACAAGGGCTTCTTCAGTAATCTCTTTATCAAGATTTTTCCTGTCCGAATTAAACTGTTCAATTTCTTTGGCGAACGTTTGGGCAACGCTCAAATCTTTTTCCACCAACAAGTTTACCGCATGTTGTCCATGTTTTATTCGTCCGGCAGCATTGATTCGCGGAGCGATTATAAAAACAACATCCGTAATGGTAAGGGTCTTTTTTTTAATTTGATCAATAATCGCTTTAAACCCAATTCTAGGATTCATATTAATCACTTGCAATCCATAATACGCCAATACCCTATTCTCTCCAGTTATGGGAACAATATCTGCGCCAATAGCGGTTGCCACCAAATCTAAATATGGGATAAGGTCATTTATCGTTCCACCATTTTTTAGAGTCAATGCCTGAATCAGTTTGAATCCTACACCACAACCACAAAGCTCTTTGTACGGATAATTACAATCATCACGTTTAGGGTCCAAAATTGCAATTGCATCTGGTAGTTCCGTACCTGGTCTATGATGGTCACATATAATGAAATCTATTCCTTTTTCCTTGGCATGATTTACTTGTTCAATCGCCTTTACGCCACAATCTAAAGCAATTATCAAGGTAAAGTCATTATCTGATGCAAAGTCGATTCCCTGCATGGATACCCCATATCCCTCCGCATATCTGTCCGGAATGTATGTTGTTACATTTGGGTAATTCTCTAAAAGATGTGATGACAATAATGCCACAGCTGTTGTGCCATCCACATCATAATCTCCATAGACCATGATATTTTCATTATTTGCAATAGCAGATTCAATACGTGCTACTGCCTTATCCATATCCTTCATTAAAAAAGGATCGTGCAGATGAGATAGTTGTGGCCGGAAGAAGGCTTTCGCCTCTTCGTATGTTGTTATTCCTCGTTGTAAAAGTAATTGGGCCACCAACTCATCTACCTTCAATTCACTTGAAAATTGATCAATGTCCGTTTGGGTGGGTTTTGGCTTTATGGTCCAGCGCATGGTAGCGTTTGATTTTTGATAACGTCAGTTCGAGTGTTTCGAACTTGCTTCGAAATGTATCGAGAACAAGTTATTGAAAATTCTTTTTAGCAAGATTGGGCAATGCATCATAGTCTCCTCTAATCAAAACTTCTTTTTTAGCTTGAGACCATTTCTTGATTTGTTTTTCTTTCTCAATAGCAATACTTATATCTGTAAACTCAGCATAGAAAACCAATGCTAAAGGTCTTCTCAAAAATGTATAACTATCTTGATGTTTTCCTTCTTTATGCTCTTGAAACCGTTTTTCTAAATTAGAAGTAACACCTGTATAATACGTTCCATCCGAGCATTCTAAGATGTAAACATAGGATAATTTCATTTCTTGTTTACTTAAGTGCTTCTCGATACAATTCTGATTTTATCAGAATCACTCGAAGTGACGATTCACCTATTTATGATGAAAAATCGTCTTAATCTCCAGCTCGGCAAATCTTCTAAACATCTCCATTACTCCACAATACTTTTCCACAGATAGATCTACGGCCTTCTGTAGTTTATCTTCCTTCAGATTGGAGCCATAAAAATGATACTCTATAGCAACAGTGTCGTAGTATTTTGGATGCTCATCCGTTAAGTTGGCAATGGTATCAATTTGAAAATCATCCACTTCCAATTTCATTTTTTTAATGAGGGAGGCAACATCCAATCCGGAGCAACCTGCAACGGAAGAAAGCATCAATGCCTTGGGCCTAAATCCTTCTCCTTTGCCCCCATCATCAGGGCCTGCATCAATCTTTAAATTTAATCCTGAAGGGTTATTGCTTTCAAAGGCCATTTCGCCCAGCCATTTGGTAGTGATATGATTTGTCATGATGTCAAATTTTCGTTTCTTGTAGTCCTCAAAAATACAATTTAAAACTACATTCATGGCCTTAGTAAATCCACTTGACCCTAATCACGATGCAGAGACAAAAAAGCTCGCCGAATTCTTTAACGAGACCCTTGGGTTTTGCCCAAACTCCGTTTTGACCATGCAGCATCGGCCAGCAATTTCAAAGGCATTTATCAATCTTAATAAAGCGGTAATGGCCAATGAAGGAAGGGTTACTTCTGCTTTAAAACGGATGATTGCATGGGTAAGCAGCAATGCTACCGGATGTCGTTATTGCCAAGCGCATGCTATAAGGGCTGCGGAACGTTATGGTGCAGAACAGGAGCAACTGGATAATATCTGGGAATACAGAACCCATCCATCTTTTTCTGAGGCTGAACGTGCTGCTCTGGACTTTTCCTTAGTAGCTTCACAAGTACCCAATGCGGTGGATGCCGAAATAAAAGCTCGCTTGCATGAGCATTGGAACGAAGGAGAAATTGTAGAAATGCTTGGGGTAATTTCCCTATTTGGTTACCTCAACCGTTGGAACGATTCTATGGGCACTTCTATTGAGGAAGGTGCTGTGGAAAGCGGGGAACAATATCTTGGAAAGCACGGTTGGGAAGAAGGAAAGCATGATGGGTCTAGATATTAGATGCATAGCTTTTAGGTAAATAGATTTCTTGATTTACATCAACATTTGTTGGTGTGTTATAACTGAACTTTGTTCCAATCAAAAAACGAACAGTTATGGCAAGCTTAATCCTAAGCCCGGAAAGTCAAATTCAGCGATTAAACCGCATTGTCAATAAAGTGAAATCACTCCAAGAGTTGGATGTTTCACTATTGACCACTCCTCCGCATCCTAAATCATGGAATGTGGTAGAGGTAATTGCCCATTTGAATATTTCTTACACCTTATATGTTGAAAAGATAGACATTGCATTGGATAAACTCCCTACTAACGATTCTGGTTCAAAAGAATTTAAGGCTAGGCCTTGGCAAAAATTTGTGATTGAAGGACAACGCCCAAAAGAGGGTGTTAGAAAATGGAAAATGAAAACCCTTAAACGCTTTGAGCCGCTATTGAGTAAAGAAGATTTGAACAGAGAAAAAATTGATTCCATTTTTACTGAATTTTTCAAATTGCATGACCATCTTAAACGATCTATTTTAAAAAGCAGGAACAAGGATGTGACCAAAACTAAAATTACCTCTGCTATTGGCCCGCTAGTGCGTTTTTATTTACCTGAAGCTTTTGAATTTTTACTCTCCCATGTGGAACGACATATGGTACAGATAGATGAGATTTTGGCATAAAGTAAACAGCGTTTTAAAGTGACAACCTTTGCATGCATGGCAAGTTGTGTTTGGATTGCACTTATCGGTCTCGTATAACCGTCAGTTACGGGTTTTTATGCGTTAGTTTTCGGATTGGTCACTGACCTTAACAATCCCGAGTGGATTCGGATCTAGTCAAATTTGCCGTAATTGCTGTTATACATTGTTCTGGTGCGTTTTTTATTTTCCATTTATTTTAAATAATCAGAATTAATGGGCAATGGTCCGAAACCTCTGGTTCAAAAATCACATTAAAATCTAAAACACTAGTATGTTCGTTGACTAACATATAATCTGCATACCTACCTTTCTTTTTGTAATGAGAATTACGAGTTCCTTTTGTAGTTCTTGTAGTTACTAAATCAGTTAGTCCAGCCTCAGACAAAATTTTTAGTGTCTCGCTACTCGGTTCTACATTGAAGTCTCCACAAACGACAAGAGTATCATCATTCTCTGCCACTCCTTTTGCAAATGACACTAATTTATGTGCTTGTAGGGCTCTTTCAGGCGTATCCATTTTGCCATTCAAGTCTCTTAAACCGTGCATATGTGTAATAACTACAGGTTTATTGTTCTTATAGTCGAACACTTTAACCGTGTGCGCACTTCTGGAACGAGGATGCTCTCCATAATCATAAGGTGAATATGATTTATGTACAAACCCTTGGACTTGTCCAATTATTGGATAAGATTTTCGCACAAAAGTTGCAAGTCCCCATTGCGAAGGAATTTTAGTATTCTCATCCCATAGAACACCTTGTGAAGCTGGACAAAAAATACCAATGTGGTTAGGTAATACAGTTTCAACATCTCTAAAAAAGTTAGCACGTTGAGAAAGAATATGGTCTCCGTCTCTGTAAGTAAGCCAGTCTTTTCCAGTTTCTGGTGTATGTACAACTTCTTGTAAGCAAAGAATATCTGGGTCTTCGTCAGTCAAATATGGTAGTAATTTGTCGCAGAGTTTTCCGCCCCATCCATTAAGACACATTATTTTCATATTCTTTTTTAAATCTCTATATTTTTAAATGCAACACAACTAAAAGGATATGAATCGTTTTAATGATTTATACCCGTCTATAAGTGAAGTTCGCTGTTTTTACTTTAAAAATCAACTCAAAATGGATAGATATGGGCTATAAATTCATGAACAATTCTTTCCCTTTTCTTTGACGCTTGGACTTTACTCAGTGCAGGTCGGGAGACTTAAAGAATAGCTTATGTCTTTTCCGTTCACTTTACTGACACTTTTTTCCCTAATATGCTTTACAAGCTTTGTTTAATTTTTTACTACGGTTTGACCTCTTACCGGTTCGCCTCTCTCTATCAATTCATCATCTTCATAGTAATTTGCAAATTGGGCAGGCAGTCCAATTCCATTAAGATAATCGGGTGTGTTCTGTAAATGATAATGTAAATGTGGGCCAGTAGAATTTCCACTATTTCCAGCTTTACCTACTTCTTGCCCTTTAACAACCATATCCCCAACAGAAACTATTATAGACCCTTTTTTAAAATGTGCCAACATAGAGTATTCCCCATTTAAATGATCTATTATTATATAATTGCCCGCAAGATTACTATCATTAATATCACTATTTACTGAACCTGATACATAATTATCATCAATGTTATTTTCTAGGGCCATTATTTTACCACCCGCAGGAGCATTTAAGCGTTTTCCAAAACAATAGTGATTCTCGTTTTTACTACTATCTCCTGAAAAACTACTTCCATCAATTACTACAGCAATATCATAGGCATATCTTTGACCTGTACCCCGAGTAATAAAATGATGTCGTCCGTTTAAGTGTGTTCTACCTCCAACAAACACATACCATTCTTCCTCAAAAGGCAGTTCTAAATCTGTTTTTGTTTGATAGTTTAAATAAATGTCTTCATCCGATTTTCCTTCATCACCAATCAAAGTATCTGAGCAAGATGTTGGTATTGAAATTAATAGAAAATAAAAAACATAAATTATAGGTGAGTTACGTTTCATAATTAAAATTTATAATTAATGCCTAGGTTAAACTGATGTTGTAATTCTCGGAATGCATTTGGTATTTGAAGTCTATTGTATTTAAAATCATAGCTTAGACGTAAGCCAAAATTGTTAGAGATTGAATACCCATATTCTAAGTTCCATAGGGCGCCTTGATAGCGATTTACTAAATACACATCTAAACCAAAATCTCCCCTAAGCCGCATTAAGACCAAAGGAATGGTCAGTTTAGAAGTTAAATATTGTTTTTTGTTTAACTGATATGTAAATCGGCTTGCTATACCAAATTCTTGATCTACTAAATAATAATTGTCTCGGTATAAAGAGGCTGTGGTTTGAGATTGTAATCCTATGTGTATGGAAAAAGCATCTTTATCAAAAATTTGTTTTAAATACGAAAAACCCAATCCAATTTTTGAATAGTCTGTATTTAGTTGTGGAATTGCATCTGATTTTAACTCTGTGGTTAAATAGTCGACCTGTATTTCAAATAAATTTTCATTTCTGCTTTTACGCTCATAGTTTAAACTGTAAAACAAGCCATCATAATCGTAACGGGATACTGGCGCAAATTCTAAATTCTTTAATGAGCCCGAATTGAAGCCTGTTGAGAATTCTAAGTTGTTGTTAGGATTTGTATTTGTTTGGGAAAATCCATTGGTGTATAAGAGGGTGAAAATTGAAATTAGAAGAAGTAGTTTTATTTTCATAAATGGTCATTTAGACCACCAAACTATATCCATTCCATTTCAATCATTCTTAAATTATATACAATTAGGCTTTTATTAACCCATAAACTATGAGGTGAAAGATAATTGTGATTAGCATGACCCCATTCTCTTACCATGCTCAATACCGATTTTAATGTATAAGTCTAGCAAGTTGTTTTTTTGATTGTACCTATGTTTCTCTTAGTTGAATATATTAAATCAATTGTTAGTGCCTTTTTTGTCTGGATTCAGGTTGATTTCAAACAAACAGGCTGGGGCTTCCTTATAGTGGCCCGGCAATTCATCAGTATTCTTTAAATCAAACATCCCCAAGAATTCAAAACCAGCATTAACGTAGTATTTAATCAGCTTTTTATTATTGCCCAAGGTATCTAATCTCACATAATCCTTATTAAGTTCGGTAGCATATTCTTTTGCCCATTCCACAATAATCGCAACAAAATTGTTGCCCCTAAAATCAGGGTTGGTGGCAATTCGATGAATGTAAATTGCGGCATCGACATTCTTTTCTTCCCAGATTTGCTCGTCATCGAATGCAATTGCCCAAACACAAGCAATTTGATTGTTAATAAGCAACTTCCATTGGCGGTTTTCATCGATTTCAGTTTCCACAAGTTGCCTTTTAAATGTAGGCCACACCACTACTCCTTCTTTTGATTTTTGATACTCAGATGCTAGACCGTACAACCGAAATATTTCATCAATGTCCTTTTCTGTAGAATTTTTAATTTCCATGGGAATATTTTTAAGAAAAATATTTTTCAATGAATACTATTATACAAATATCGGATGTGTTCCTTAGTTGTTCAACCCGAAACTTGCTTTTTATTCCAATTGATTCTTGTTTGAAGGTCTGACAAAACATGTTTGCAAAATTCCCACTTTCGTTAGGTACATAATTTACACCTTCAACACTTAAGCTCTGCTAAGTGCTGACAGGATTATGATGAGATTCGGGAAAGGAATATTTTGGATTATTTTTGAGGAAAATATCCTCCCATATGGATGATGAAACTTTTGTTCACCTAATGTCATTTTTCCCTCAGGTCGCTTTGACCGAAAAAGAAGAACATCATTTTAAATCGCTGTGGTCAGTAAAGACTTTTAATCAATACGACCTCATCACGGAAGCCGGAAATATTGAACGTTATTTTTATTTTGTGTTGGAAGGGGTCCAGGCCATTTACATCTTAAACGAGAAAGGGGAGAAAGTGGTTCTTGGGTTTTCGTACTCGGGAAGCCCCTCGGGGGCGTTTGATTCCTTCATTAAAAAACAACCTTCGGATACTTTTTTGGAAGCGTTGAAACCTTCAAAAATGTTGGCGATTTCATTTAAAGACTACCAAGATTTGTTTGAAAGGCACCCTGACTTTTATAAGTGGGGACATGAATTTTTTCAACAGATCTTATTTGGAAGGTTGAGTAGAGAGGTAGAACTTTTAACCCTTTCTGCCGAACAGCGTTATATCGCTTTTATGCAACGTTGCCCTGAAGAGCTAAAAGTGATTCCGCAAAAATATTTGGCCTCTTACCTTAACATGAAACCTGAAACTTTTAGCCGATTACGATCCGGTATTTCGTATTAAACATTCAATTGTTTTGAAATATGTTCCTGAAGTTTCGGAATCACTTCAACTTCGAACCAAGGGTTTTTGCTCAACCAAAATCGGTTTCTAGGTGAAGGGTGTGGCAATACAAAATATTCGGGGGCGTAGTTGCCATAATTTCTAACCGTTTCTGTTAAATTTTTTTCCATTTTGTTCCCCAAATAATAGCGCTGGGAATATTGTCCGATCAAAATTGTAAGTTCTACGTTTGTCAGTTTTTCCAAAAGAGACTTATGCCATTGCGGTGCGCATTCGGTGCGCGGCGGCAAATCGCCTGATTTTCCTTTTCCTGGATAACAAAATCCCATCGGCATTTGGGCAATTTTGGTTTCGTCATAGAAGATTTCGTCCGTCACACCCATCCATTTTCTGAGTTGTTTACCGCTAGGGTCATCCCAGGGTATTCCGGTTTTATGCACTTTCGTGCCCGGCGCATGACCAATAATCAGGATTTTAGCATCTGGGTGTCCTGCAACAATGGGTCTTGGCCCTAGAGGAAGGTGTTCTATGCATACTTCGCACTTACGAATATCGGAGAGTAATTGTTTCATGTCTGTTAAATGTATAAAAAAGCCAAGAGTAGTTTTAGCCACTTAGCTTTTGTTCTTTTAATTTTACGATTTACGTTAAACACCAAAGCACATCAATCTTACAATTGACATGCTTTGAGCCACAACCAATCTAAATCTTTAGTTGTTTTTATATGAAAAAGAACATGGTTTTAGCGTTATTCTCCACTTTCATAGTTCTAAGCAATTACTTCTGCTTTATGAAGGCTAACCACCGTTAGTACCGCAATTCCATTTATCCAATAGTAGTAAGCATCGATTCCTTCAAAAGACAGTATAAAAGGCGCCAGAATAAATACTACGGCAACTATAAAGTCAACCAACAAATGAAACTTATAGGGAATAACTTTAAAAGCTCCTAAGTGATGGTCAGTTAACAAGGTCAGCACAAATGCTGCAATTCCTGTCGCTACCGAAAGTTGTAAAGCCAACGGGTTCGAATCACCCAAACCCAGTAAGAAGGGTAGCACTATTAATGCAACAGCCACAGGGTAATCTAAAAATGCGTGAATTCTTTTGGTTATGAATTTCATGACTAAAAATTTTAGCGATTATTAAAATGGTCTAGTTATGCGTCTTACCCAACTTCTTCCAATTGGTGTCAGCAACACTTTTTAATTTTGCATGATTGTTTTCTGCAAGCCAGAGTTGTTTTGCATCCAACTCCACATTGTTCAAATACAAGTAGTATTTTCCATCTTTTACGATGAATTTAGTTGGGTCCACTCTGAATTTTGCTCCAGCATAGGTGCCAAAAGCACAGAAACCACCATATTGAGGTAAATACTTGGAAGGGTTTTTATCAAAAGTTGCCTTTTGCTCCTCAGAGGTGAAATAATAAACCACTTTTTTGTATTCGGATTTATGCGCTTTATTTCCTCTTTGGGCCAATCCCAAATCTAAGTATGATACAGGGCTATAACCTGCAAGTGCAATATTACTATTGTCAATATTATTGGCCATTTTGTCTTGAGCCGATAAATTTGTAGCAAATGTTAGTGCTACCATTACTATAGATAATTTTAAAATTTTCATTTTGCTTTTCTTTAAATATTTATTTGTTTGTTTTAATTAATATGTCTTTATCCTTACTGATATTTCTTCCCTTCAGTCCTAATTGATAATACCATCTGGACCTAATAAAAAGGGCGCCAAAACTGGCATCACTAATACCACGTAATCGAGTTTTAGGTTTAATATCAGGGAAAGACGGGAACATTTATTGGGCGTTGAAATATTCTTCTTGAACTACTTCACCATTGTTGTTCCATACACGACGAATGATTTCGTGCCAGTAGATTTTGCTATCGTCCTTCATATTGAAATCAAATGTGAATTCCGAAGCTGATACATTTCCATCTACAATAGTATGGTGATGGGTAATCCCATTTACTTGAGCGATTGCTCCCGCGAAGCCTTCCATTTTTTCGACCATTTGTTGTTTGTTCGTGGTCGCTAGTCCATTATAGTCAGACGTTGTGGCGTCTTCTGCAAAAAATTGTTTTACAGCATCTACAATGGCTCCTTTGCCTACAATGCCATCCATTTCGGTGGCCAGTGATTTAATATCCATTACTTTTATTTTTAATGATTAAACAAATTTTAGTTTGTAATTACATTGCAAATTTCAGCATGGAATGCCTTCAAAGAGGTACAAAAAAGACGCTAAGAATTGTACTTTTTGAATTTGTAATCGGTAGGAGTACTTCCTGTATAATTTTTAAAGAAGTTTGAAAAATGGTTCGCCTCTTCAAATCCAAGTTTGTAGGCAATGTCCTTGACGGAAGCTTCTTGGACAAGTAGTTTTTTTGAGGTAGAAATCAACTCGTTTCGAATCAGCTGACCTAAAGAAGCGTTCATTTTTGCTTTAGTTTTTTTGGAAAGTGCCTTGACGGAGAGATTCATTTTGTCAGCATAAAACTCAAGGTTTCGCTGTTCAGCATGATGATTTTTTAATAATTCGATAAGGTTTTTGGTGAAGGTATCACGGTTTTCATAATCGAAATCGTTTCGAAATTCTGACGGCGTCTGTCCCGTAGTATTTTTAAATACCCGGTTAAAGTATGCTGGATCCCTATACCCTGTTTCAAAAGACACCTCTTGAATGCTCTTATCTGTAAAGGCTATTTTCTTTTTGCTCTCCATTAATCTTTTGTTAGAGAGTAAAGCCTTAACTGATAGACCTATCTTATCCTTTACAAGTGCTTGGGCATTATATCCATTTTCTAACATTAAAGCGGAGAGGTCATTATTATTGAAATTGCCGTAATATTCCTTGTCGATAATTTCCTTTACATCAAAAATAATCTGATACTCCTGTTTGCTTGCCTGAAAAGGATTTTGCCAATACCACTGTTTTGAAGAGATGTCGATAATTTCAGCGGTGTTTTCAGAGAAAACTGTATTTGACAGATATCTTTTGCATTCCTCACATTCATTAAAGTTGATGTAGCCTAACGAAATCAGGTGCTTAAAAAGAACTCGCACCTCTTTCTTCTCAAAAATGGTCTTGTTTGGGAATTCTATCTTTCTGACCACAAAATCATCCGAAAAGAATTTGATATACTGCCCCTTTTCCAAGTAAATGGCCTTGTCTTGCCAATCTGTATAATTCTTAAAATCCACTTGGATGGTACCAGAACCTGACATAATATGAAACAGTGTGTATTTGTTGATGAAATACACCTTATCAATCTCAGGATTAAACTTTTGAACCATTGGAGTCAAATACTAAATGCCATAGATATTGTCGAAAATACACTCCAGAACTATCAAATCTGGCGTTTTAATAGCCGCTCAAAGATTTAATATAGTTAAGACCCTACTGTTACTTTTAAAAAGTATATCGTAAGCATCCCCCAAAAAGTACCTGTTGCCATGCTTAGTATTGCCAATACAATAGCATGGGGCATCCATTTCTTCTCATAAGCGGCCGTAACAGCTGGCGCCGTTGCTATCCCTCCTACATTCGCCATACTTGCAATGGGTACCCAAGCCATATTTATGTTCATCAATTTGGCCACTAGGACCATAAAAACAAAATGACCTAATAACCAAACTACTAAAAAGCCAAAAAAGGATACATCAAAACCAAGGGTGTCAAACTGCAGCTTTAATCCTAAAATGGCCATGACCACCAAGATTAAAATTGCTCCTGCCTTTAATGAGAACTTAAAGTTCCATCGGGGAATAAAGTTTCCAAGAGCCAAGCCAATAATGGAAAGTAAAACTACTTTCCCCACAAAACTTTCAATAAAGTGGTTGGTGGCAAAAACAATCGCCAAAAGAATAACGACGGTTATCCATACAGCTATTGGTTTTTGATTTTCTGTACGGATTTCCTCTGGTATTCCTTTATCCGTTATTTTGAACCAAGTGTTTAGTTTGTTGCTTTTTTTAATTCCCTGAAACATTAAAATTGTCCAAACGTTGACCAAGATATTGTCCATCACCAAAACAGAAAGGAAAATTGCCTCTGGGCATTCTACCAATTCCTTTAGCACTAATTGACTTGTGCTTCCTCCAATCCAACTGCCTACTACTGGAGGTATTCCTTTCCAAAAACCATCGTTGGATAGTGTTTCGACAACCAAGGTTATATCGGAAAAGCCCATGACAAAAATTATCGGAAAAAGCGCAATAAAAAATGACCCCGATACAAAAAGCACGATTGGCTTATAGCCAATAGCCTTAAGCTGCCCCAATGAAAGGCTTGCCATTACTGAAACAATGGTTAAGGGAATAAAGAAATCTTTGCTGTAATCGTGGATTTTAGCATGGGATAAATCGAGCCCCAACGCGTATGAAATACCAGCAGGGATTAAATAGGCCAATAGTATTGCCGGTACCCAGTCAAAAATAGACTTGATATGTTTATTCTCCCAACGGTCAAGAAAATAAACAACAATTACAGTGAAAAGAGCAATGGCCCAAGGAGCTAAATTCATGCTCTTTTAAAACGCATCTTAGTATTCATCTTTATTGATTGGCTACCTAAATATAGTATTTATTTGTTTCCACCAACCACAATTACAAATTCTCCTTTGGGAGGGTTTTGGGTAAAGTGTTCCAAAATCTCTTTTGCAGTGCCGCGAACCGTTTCCTCATACATTTTAGTAAGTTCTCGAGATATGCAGACTGGTCTGTCTTCTCCAAAATACTCTACAAACTGATTCAATGTCTTAAGTAGCTTGTGCGGAGATTCATAAAATACCATGGTACGAGTCTCTTCTGCCAAAAATTTCAATCTTGTTTGACGACCTTTCTTGACCGGTAGAAATCCCTCAAAAACAAATCTATCATTTGGCAGTCCACTATTCACTAAAGCTGGAACAAAGGCTGTTGCACCAGGTAGACATTCCACATCAATACCATGTTCCACACAAGCACGTGTCAGTAAAAATCCCGGGTCGGAGATAGCTGGAGTTCCTGCATCAGAAATTAACGCCAAAACAGCACCTCCGTTTAGCTTTTGTACCAATGCATTAATCTGATGATGCTCGTTGTGCATGTGGTGACTTTGCAAAGGTGTTGCTATCTCAAAATGTTTGAGCAGTTTTCCACTGGTGCGGGTATCTTCCGCCAGAATTAAATCAACCTCTTTAAGAATCTTAATGGCTCTAAGCGTAATATCTTCCAGATTACCTATTGGAGTCGGAACCAGAAATAATTTTCCCATAGGCCAAAGTTAAGGCCTTACTTGTTTTCCTGTAAAATAAGATATCAAAACAACAACAAAAGCAATAACCGCTCCCGCATGTTGTCCGTCACTTACCATATAATGAGCAAAAAACGCTAAAATAGAATTAAAGAAAAACCCTGCGTACGCCCACTCTTTTAACCACTTGGAAAAATTGCCCCAAACCGCTATTAGTCCAAGTATCTTGGCAATGGCCAAAGGATAGATAATATATGTAGGATAGCCCATACTTTCAAAGAAGCTACGGATCATTTCGTTATTAAAGAAATAGTTATAAACAGAAAAGAACATTATAGCTGTCAACAATACTGTTGAAAGCCAAAAGGCAATTTTTGTAAAATTCATAATTGATTATTTAAGGTTGTAATCCCCTTAAAAATATAAAAAGTAAACGGAAAAGAACGGTTTATTGAAATCTGCGCGCTATCAAGGCCATAAAGCGTGACTCATATTCTTCTTTGCCTTCCCAGTTTTTGTACTCTGGTTTTACCATATTGGTGATAAAAGCAATGGAACGTTCCTCTGTATCAATTGTATTAAGCTGAGACAACACCCTGTTGTAATCATTCGTGTTATTATTGAACAAATGTTTTACAAAGGCCAATTTATCATTAAGTCCAACTTGAAAATCCTTAACAAAGGTATCATTCAGTGATTTAGATTTGCCATTTTCTGTATTCCCGTTTGTTTCTGGTGGAGAAAGAATTTCTTTCTCATTCTTCATGTATTCTGGTTTCGCCACAAATTCTGTAAAAACATGTTCTATAGCCTCTTCTGTAGGCATTTCTGAAACCATATCCTTTATGGTGTCCATCCCTGGAATAATTATATCTTCTTCGTGTGGGTTACTTTCAGGTACTGCAATATTGCCGCTTAGAACAGCATTTGCCATTTTTTCAAACCGTGAAGCAATTACGTTTTTAGACACATCGACTTCAACATCGCTCAACTTCTCATCTATAAATTTAAGTACTGCCAGTTTTTCATAGATGTCTTTAGCCTTATCATAAAGCTCTGTCAATTCCTTATCGTCTCTTGTTGTAATAATGTCTGTGGACAATTTTATCAGCTCCTCCCTTAATTTCCGTATCATAGCTATTAATCTTTACTATAAAAATAAAATCATTTTCATTATACCACTAAGAACAAAAGGTTAAATTTTAATCTTAAGTCGAGGCATATTTTTTTAGTAGTTTTGTGCTTTCCTTTAATAAAACGAAAAACTACACAATTTCGTTTAAAAGTACGGTATGTTTCTCGAAAACACAGTAAACCCTAAAGAACAATTTGGATGGATAGAAGTCATCTGCGGTTCTATGTTTTCTGGAAAGACCGAAGAACTTATTAGAAGATTAAAGCGTGCCCAATTTGCCAAACAAAAAGTTGAGATTTTTAAACCTATTGTGGACACCCGATATCATGAGGATATGGTGGTTTCCCATGATTCCAATGAAATTAGATCTACTCCGGTTCCGGCAGCAGCAAATATTCGTCTGTTGGCAGATGACTGTGACGTTGTTGGAATTGATGAGGCTCAATTTTTTGATGATGAGATAGTTACTGTTTGCAATGATTTGGCCAACAGAGGTGTTCGTGTATTAGTAGCTGGATTGGATATGGATTTTAAAGGAAACCCATTTGGTCCCATGCCAGCGTTAATGGCTACTGCCGAGTACGTAACCAAAGTTCATGCAGTTTGCACCCGTACCGGAAACTTGGCCAATTACAGTTTTAGAAAATCCAATAATGACAAGCTTGTGCTTCTTGGTGAAACTGGAGAGTATGAACCTTTAAGCAGAGCCGCTTTCTACAAGGCCATGTTAAAGGAAAAAGTAAGTCAGATGAATGTGGATTCTGAGGAAGTGGAAGCTAAAAAGAAAGCCGCCAATGAGTAAAATTGGTGACACCACCCTCCTAATAGACCTAATCGCGCTAGAACACAATTACTGGTTTTTAAAATCCAGATTAGCCCAAGAAACCAAATTTTTAGCAGTAGTAAAGGCTTTTGCGTATGGAAGCGACATGATAACTATTGCAAAAAAAATGGAACGCTTGGGAATAGATTATTTTGCTGTTGCTTACGTAAAGGAAGGTGTTTTGCTTAGGAATGCTGGGATTAAATCTCCCATTTTGGTGCTGCATCCTCAGCCTGTAAATTTTGGCGAATTGATTCACCATTCTTTGGAACCCAGTATCTATTCTCCAAAAAATCTAAAGCTCTTTTTAGAAATAGCTAAGGACAAAAAGCAAATAGATTATCCCATTCATGTTAAATTCAATACAGGATTAAACCGCCTTGGTTTTTGGGAAAATGATGTGGATTTTATTGTTGAGCATTTAAGAGATAGAAAGGAACTAAAGGTCGTTTCTGTTTTTTCCCATTTGGCCGCTTCAGAAGATGCTTCTGAAAAACCATTTAGCTTAACTCAGATTGAAACCTTCAAAAAAATAAGCGAAGAGCTTAATCAAAAATTGGGGTATGCTCCTTTCCGCCATATGCTGAATACCTCAGGAATTATAAATTATCCTGAAGCTCAATTTGAAATGGTTCGCAGTGGAATAGGCTTATATGGTTATGGTAATGATAAGGCAATTGACGCCCAGTTAAAGCCCGTCGCTATATTGAAAACCATCATTTCTCAAATCCATAAAATAGAGCCAAATGAAAGCGTGGGCTACAATCGCGCATACAAATCTGATGGCTATAAAATAACGGCCACACTCCCACTAGGGCATGCTGATGGGATAAGCAGACAATACGGAAATCAAAAAGGTCATGTGCTTATTAAAGGTAGAAAAGCACCTATTATTGGCAATGTTTGCATGGATATGATTATGATAGATATCACGGATATCGATTGTAAAGAGGGTGATGAAGTTGTGGTTTTTGGACAAAACCAATCTGCAGAAGATTTTGCGGAATCAGCAAATACTATCTCTTACGAAATATTAACAGCTATTTCTCCAAGGGTAAAAAGGGTAATCATTAACTCATGATTTTATGCCGGCAAATTGGCATAAACCTCTTTTTTAATTACATTGTAAGCCTATTAACCACTTAAACTATAAAATTATGTTGAAAGAATTCAAAGATTTTGCAATGAAAGGAAACCTGGTGGACATTGCCGTAGGTTTCGTTATGGGTGCAGCATTTAACAAGGTTGTTGCCTCTTTTACCGGGGGAATTGTCTCTCCTTTGATTGGACTAATCTTTAATGCGGATTTCAAAGATTTAAAATATATCGTAAAAGAAGGAGCCATGAATGACGCTGGAGAAAAAGTTGGTGAAGTTGCTGTACTATATGGCGATTTTTTAACCAACGTTATTGATTTCATCATTGTCGCTTTTGTGATGTTCATGATTGTAAAAGGAGTGAACAAGATGAAGAAAAAAGAAGAGGCAGCTCCAGAAGCACCAGCAGGTCCATCTCAAGAAGAGCTACTTTCAGAAATCAGGGACTTATTAAAGAAGTAAAAATCGTTCGCCTATAAAAAGGCCAACCGCTACATCACAATAATAATCTTAAAGCCGTCAGTTTGTTTCGCTAACATTCTGACGGTTGTTTTATTTGTAACATTTTGTTATTTTTTGATTATGTGATTTTAAAATACTTGTTTAAATTTTTATCTGTAGTACATTTGTCTCTCCAAAAGGAATAAAATGAAAGTAGCAGTTGTTGGAGCCACTGGAATGGTTGGCGAGGTAATGTTAAAAGTATTGGCAGAGCGTAATTTTCCTATTTCAGAATTATTACTGGTTGCTTCTGAAAGATCTGTGGGCAAGAAATTGACTTATAAGAATCAAGAATACACAATAATCGGACTTAACGATGCGCTTGCAGCTCACCCGGATATTGCCATATTTTCAGCTGGCGGAGATACCTCTTTGGAATGGGCTCCTAAATTTGCCGAAGTTGGGACTACAGTAATTGACAATTCATCAGCTTGGCGAATGGACCCTACTAAAAAACTAGTGGTCCCAGAAATAAACGCTAGCGAATTAACCACTGAAGACAAGATTATAGCCAATCCCAATTGCTCAACCATTCAAATGGTGATGGCGCTAAATCCTCTCCACAAAAAATATCAAATGAAACGTGTGGTGGTTTCCACTTATCAATCTGTTTCAGGAACCGGCGTAAAAGCTGTTCGTCAATTAGAAAATGAGATTGCCGGTGTGCAAGGAGAAATGGCCTACCCATATCCTATTGGGAGAAATGCATTGCCACATTGCGATGTATTCATGGAAAATGGGTATACCAAGGAAGAAATGAAGCTTGCTCGCGAACCTCAAAAAATATTGGATGACCGTACCTTCTCCGTTTCGGCTACTGCTGTTCGCATCCCAACCGCCGGAGGTCATTCAGAATCGGTTAATGTGGAATTCCATAAGGATTTTGACCTGACCGAAGTAAGAAAACTACTTAGCGAAACTCCTGGCATAACGGTTCAGGACAACCCAGATACCAACACCTATCCCATGCCTATTTACGCTCATGGAAAAGATGATGTTTTCGTGGGTCGTATACGCCGAGATGAAACGCAACGCAATACTCTAAATATGTGGGTGGTTTCTGATAATCTTAGAAAAGGTGCCGCAACCAACGCCGTTCAAATTGCTGAGTATTTAGTGGAAAATAAGCTGGTTTCCAACACTTCTCAAGTAGTTTCTTAAAATACGTTAAAGCTTTCTCCTTCTTTAGAGATTGTGGCTTTTTATGGTATTTTTAGCAGAATCAATCCAAAAGACATGCGAAAATTAATCCCCTTTGCAGCCCTAATTCTTATAGCTGCTTGTAAAGAAACTACCAAAAGAGAACCCATAGTCGTGAACTACCCAACCACTAAAAAAGTCGATACTGTTGATACTTATTTTGGAACTGAAGTTAAAGACCCTTATCGTTGGTTGGAAGATGACCGAAGCGAGGAAACCGAAGCTTGGGTAAAAGAACAAAATGCCTCTACATTCAATTACCTGGATAAAATTCCTTTTAGGGAAGATTTAAAGAACCGATTAGAAAAGCTATGGAATTATGAAAAACTGGGCTCTCCTTTTAAAGAGGGTGACTATACCTATTTCTACAAAAATGATGGGTTGCAGAACCAGTATGTGGTCTATAGAAAAAAAGAAGGTGGGGAAGAAGAAGTTTTCTTAGACCCCAATACTTTTTCTGAGGATGGCACCACTTCCTTAATGGGGCTGCAGTTTACAAAAGATGGCTCCAAGGCGGCATATTTAATTTCTGAAGGAGGCAGTGATTGGCGCAAAGGCATCGTAATCAATTCTGAAAGCAGGGAAATTGTTGAGGACACCTTGGTTGATATAAAGTTTAGTGGAATTTCTTGGAAAGGAGATAAAGGATTTTTCTACTCCAGCTATGACAAACCCAAAGGAAGTGAGCTGTCTGCAAAAACAGACCAGCACAAATTGTACTATCATGAATTGGGTACTCCGCAATCTCAGGACAAAATTATATTTGGTGGCACCCCTGAAGAAAAGCATCGGTATGTAGGTGCTTCAGTTTCAGAAGATGAAAAATACCTGTTCATCTCAGCCTCAACCTCAACCTCTGGCAACAAATTATTTCTAAAAGATTTAACTGAACCCAATAGTGAGTTGATTCCCATTTTGGACCATACCGATTCTGATACCTATGTGATAGAAAATGTGGGGTCCAAGTTGTATTTGGTCACCAATATGGATGCTCCTAACAAAAAGATTGTGATAACAGATGCGTCCAATCCTACTCCAGATAACTGGGAGGATTTTATTCCAGAAACTGAAAATGTTTTGACGGTTGGAACGGGAGGAGGTTATTTCTTTACGGAATATATGGTTGATGCCATCTCTCAGGTATTACAATATGATTATGATGGTAAACTGGTTCGCGAAGTCAGGTTGCCCGGTGTAGGGAGCGCAGGTGGTTTTGGCGGCAAAAAAGAAGAGAAAGAATTTTATTTTTCATTTACCAACTACAACACGCCAAGCTCTTCATACAAATACAATGTAGAAACTGGAGAATACGAGCAATATTGGAAACCAGAAATTGATTTTAATCCAGAAGATTATGAATCTAAACAGGTGTTTTATACTTCCAAAGACGGTACTAAGGTCCCTATGATCATTACATATAAAAAGGGAGTAGAACTCAACGGTAAAAATCCTACCATTTTATATGGTTATGGCGGATTCAATATTAGCCTAACACCTTCATTCAGTATTGTAAATGCCGTTTGGATGGAACAAGGAGGTGTCTATGCAGTTCCTAACCTTAGAGGTGGTGGGGAATATGGGAAGAAATGGCATATTGCCGGAACCAAACTGCAAAAGCAAAATGTCTTTGACGATTTCATTGCTGCAGCAGAGTTCCTAATTGAAAACAACTATACCTCAAAAGAATATCTTGCCATTAGAGGTGGTTCTAATGGAGGGTTATTGGTAGGTGCTACCATGACCCAACGACCGGATTTAGTACAGGTGGCGTTACCCGCTGTCGGCGTGCTGGACATGCTTAGATATCATACTTTTACTGCCGGTGCAGGTTGGGCCTATGACTATGGCACTTCCGAGGAAAGCGAAGAAATGTTCAATTATATAAAAGGGTACTCTCCTGTACATAATGTTAAAGAAGGAACCGCCTACCCAGCTACTTTGGTGACTACTGGAGATCATGATGATCGTGTGGTTCCAGCACACAGTTTTAAATTTGCAGCGGAGCTACAGGAAAAACAAGCGGGGGAAAATCCAACCTTAATAAGAATAGAAACCAATGCAGGGCATGGTGCTGGAACACCTGTGAGCAAAACCATTGAACAATATGCGGATATCTTTGGTTTTACGTTGTTCAATATGGGATATGACCAGCTTCCTAATCAATCCATTTTAAAAGAGTTTAAGGATTGATAGATTTAAAAAAATGTCCTATCGAGCGCCGTCGAGATGCAAATAGTTCTCGACTACGCTCGAATTGACAAAACAATCTTTCTGACGATTATGCTTGACGTTCATATTCCTTCTTTCAGTTATCAAGACCAAGTTATTTTGGAAGATATCTCCTTTCAAGTGGCAAAAGGGGAAAACTTGGCACTGATGGGAGAAAGTGGGTCTGGCAAAAGTACCTTGCTCAAAATTATTTATGGGCTTTTGCATGTTGAGACCGGAGCTATCTTTTGGGGCGATAAGGAAGCTCTTGGTCCAAACTATAATCTTGTTCCAGGGGAATCATACATGAAATATCTTTCGCAGGATTTTGATTTGATGCCCTTTATAACTGTTGAAGAAAATATTGGACAACATCTGTCTGTGTTTGAGCGTGAAACGCATCAACAACGAATTCAAGAACTTTTAGCGCTTATAGAACTTGAGGCTTATGCAAAAACCAAGGTTAAAAATTTAAGTGGAGGCCAACAGCAACGCGTAGCCTTAGCTCGCGTTTTGGCCCAAGAACCTGAACTATTACTTTTAGACGAGCCTTTTGGACATATTGATAATTTTAAAAGGAACTCGTTACGGAGAAATTTGTTTCCGTATCTAAAAGAAAAAGAAATCACCGTTCTTACTGCAAGTCATGACCCCAATGATGTTTTGCCCTATGCGGAAAGTACCATTGTCTTAGAAAAAGGGAGAATCGTTGCCAATCAGAAAACAAAAAAGCTTTATAAGAACCCTCCAAATTATTACACGGCTTCGCTTTTTGGGGAAGTAAATAGACTTCCCATCAAACTCCTAAAGTCCTATGCCGAAATTGATAAATCGGTTCTTGTTTATCCGCACGAATTTCAAATTTCCGATACTTCAGGTTTGGAAGTGTCCGTAAAAGATTCTTTTTTTAAAGGAAGTCATTTTCTAAATGAAGCTACGGTGAATGAGGTAACAGTTTTATACTTCAATACTTCAAAAAAGCTACAGAAAGGTGATACTGTTTTCCTTAATGTATCTTTGGAAACAATTAATTCACGTCTTCAAATTGAACAAAGAACAAATCCTTAAAGAACTTCAATTTAAAGCCATACGAAGCAGCGGCGCAGGTGGACAACATGTAAACAAAGTCTCTTCAAAAGTAGAATTGACTTTCAATCCACAATCTTCCTATGGTCTATCCGATGCCGAAAAGAGCAGATTCTTATTAAAACTTGAGGCAAGATTGACTAAAGAGGGATCACTTATTCTACAGTGTGATGAAGCAAGAAGTCAGCATAAAAACAAAGCTCTTATTATAAAACGTTTTTTTGACCTACTTAAAAAAGCCTTGGAGGTTCCCAAAAAAAGAAAACCTACAAAGCCTTCAAGATCTTCAGTTGAAAAGCGATTAAAATCTAAAAAAATAGATTCCAATAAAAAGGCTTATCGCAAAAAACCTGATTTGGATTGATTTTGTCACTTCGAATTCAACTGAAGTCCTAAGTCTAGTTAAAAGATAGACAGAAACCCGCCTGTCGGTCTCAAGGGGTTTTCACTTATCGTTTAGCTATGCGCAGTGCGGAAGCAGAAAATCACTGGTTTTCAAGCTAGCACTTAGCCAAAGTTTATGTTTTGTTTTTATATTTTCTAAAATACTAAATTTAATACTTTGGCGACACACCAAATAAGCAACCGCCTTTCGATTAAACCTAAACCCCGCATTGCGTATAGGTGTTGTTAGCCATAGTTTTTATTTTCTAAATATCACTTTATGTATTTTCAATTCAATTTTCGTTCCGCCAATTCCTGTCCGTTCAATAAAGTGTGTTCCCATTGGTTTTCCAATGTCAATTTTTTCTATTCGCGAAAAATAATATTCAGCATCTCTTTCTGAAAATCTCATAAAAGATTCCAGTTTTAAGTCACGGATTTTTTTGGCAAATTCCTTTCCAGTTATCGGTTCAATTTCCTTAACGATTCCGATTTCTGATGGCAATTCAGATTCAGTTCCGTTA
Source organism: Allomuricauda sp. R78024 (assembly GCF_044596045.1). Classification (NCBI taxonomy): domain Bacteria; kingdom Pseudomonadati; phylum Bacteroidota; class Flavobacteriia; order Flavobacteriales; family Flavobacteriaceae; genus Allomuricauda; species Allomuricauda sp. R78024. The sequence goes on along the minus strand of NZ_CP138995.1, from coordinate 775,331 downwards.
AAAAAGTGCATACTTTTCCTAACTCTCTTTTTCGGTTTAAATCCAAAAGGTGCTGGAATTAGTAATTCACCATTTTTTGTGTAATTGTTATTTCCGTATTCTGAATTTGAAAATATTGCTTTTGTGTAAATCTTGTTTTCCGCTTTTTCAAAATTCACAGGTAGTTTGAACGGATTTTTAAAATCTATTTCTTTATTGTCAGATTCAAGTTCCAAATCACAATTTTCAGGTAAATTGAATGTCACTTCGCAGTCACAAAATCCACCATTCAATTCTAAAACATCGATTAAGTCAGCTTTATGGATTCCGTTTTGTTCAGCCCATTCAAATGTGTTTTTTAAAGAATGGTCGCATCCATTTTTTTCAATTTGATTTTCTATAAAAATACAAAGTTCATTTACTTGATTTGCGGTGAGTACGGTCATTTCTTAAATTATGGCTAACTAAAAGGATATGAATCCGTTTTAATGATTTATATCCAACGATAAGTGAAGTTCGGGAAATTTATTTAAAAAATCCAGTGGAAATGGATGGATATGGGCTATTGATTTATAAATAGGCCAGAAGGAAAAAGTTCTTTTTCTTCAACAATATTTCAACAAGCTAAGTACGACATTGCTCAGGATAACATTTGAAAAAGGAGTGATAAAAATTAATTTACATCGAGAATCTTAATCTCAGTGCCGTTGAAGCTAAACAAATCTCCTTGTTGTTTTCCCAATAAAAGTTTGCCTATTGGCGAACCTGCTGAAATACAAAAAATAGAGATATCATCCCTTTTAACCGTTCCTGCAGAAATTGCAATGAAGTAGTTAGCTGAAGTTGTTTTAATCAGGCTTCCCAAACTGATTTTTTTCGACGTTTTTTTAATATCTACCTTTTGAAGAACTCTTTTTATTTCTTCAAGCTCAAAAAGTTGTTTTCCCAGTTTCTCTTGCTCTAGCTGCACCATTGCCCTACCGGTCTCATGTTTGTCTCCAGCACTGCTCTTCGTTTCGGAGTTCAGGGATTCTTGCAATGAAACACTCCTTTCCTGTAGTCTTTCTGTTCTTTTATTTAGGTAGTCCCAACAAAACTTTAAAAGTATTTCCTTCTTCATTTTCAAACTCAATGGTTACGCAAAGGTTAGTCTAAAAACAGTTTCTTGATTTTGAATAGATCGAACCTTTAGATTACCCCCGTGTAATTGCATTACTTGCTTGGATAGACTCAAACCAATGCCAGTGCCCTCATTCTTAGTGGTGAAAAAAGGAACAAAAATTTCATCTATTAAATCTGATGGTATTCCCGGTCCATTATCTTTTACCTCTATGTACTTTACACCATCATTTTCAATTCCTGCAATAATATGTACTTGTCCTTTTTTTGTTTCCCTAACAGATTGCAGGGCATTTTTACCAAGATTAATCAATACTTGGGTAATTTGTTTTTCGTCAATAAAAAATTCCAACTCATCAGGATTGCATTCCACATAAAAATTGGTTTGCTCATTTTCCGGTCTGGTCGACATTAAGACCTCTATTTTTCCCAATAACTTTTTTCCACTTACTATGGTTCTATTGGGTTCAGGAACATTTAATAAACTACGGTAGGATTGAACGAAATCCATTAGGTTTCCTCCTTGCTCCTTTATTACTTCCAATCCTTTTAGTGTATTCTTAATTTGAGTTTCATCTAAACTTTTAGAAGACACTACTTTGCCATCTTTCTTATAATATTTAATTATAGAATCTGAAATTGAAGCTATTGGGGTAATCGTATTCATAATTTCATGGGTTAGCACTCTAATAAGTCTCACCCAAGATTCGGTTTCCTTTTCATCCAGCTCTTCATGAATATCCTGCACAACAACCAATATCAGTGATTTTCCGTCTAACGTAATGGGCGTAGATTTTAGCGCCAATTGTATTTGCTCCCGTTCATTGGTAAGTTGGAACAACTTCCTGTCAAAAGGTTTAAACGATTTAAAAACCTGATACAACCCTTCATCAACTTGTGCAAGCTGCTTAATGTGGTTTAAGGGTGTATAGTTCAACAATTTTTCCAAAGTAGGATTAGAAAAAAGAATGTGTCCCTTATCATTAAAGGTCATGATTCCTATGCTTGCCTGTTTTAGAATTTCTTGATAATACTGCTCCCTTATCTGTAATTGTAAATGAACTTCTTGAATAAGACCGTTTACCCTGTTCAAACTCTGGTTGAGTTCCTTAAAAGATTTTATGGAAACTTTTTCTGGAAACCGCAACGTAAAATCCTCATTGCGGATGGCATCAAAAAAATAAGAAATCTTGCGGTTAGTACTATTTATGAAAGCAATTAAGGAATACACTTGTGCAACAAGGAAAATGATAGAGAATGCCAAAGTAAAATACCATAACTTAAATACTGCAAATGCAAAAGCCAATGCTGTTAGCGTAATAAAAAGCACTCTAAAAATGAGCTGTACATAAAAGTTTCTGCTCGCCATTATTTATTCTTTTTCTTCAGTTTGTTGTAAAGCGTTTGTCTGGAAATACCCAATTGATCAGCCGCCGCACTATAATTTCCATCATGTTGGTCCAACGCTCTAGAAATCATTTGCAATTCCATTTCGTCTAAGGTTGCCGGCCCATTCTCCATGGATTGATTTGGTTTGGAATGCAGCAAGAAATCCGTTGGTTTTAAAACATTTCCCTCTGAAAGGATTACGGCACGTTCCATAGTGTGTTGGAGTTCTCTCACATTTCCTGGCCATAGATATTCCATTAGTTTTTCTTGGGCCAAATTATTCATCCGTAATCCCTTTTTATCGTATTTATTTGCAAACTTTTTTAGGAAAAAGTCCGCCAAAATCATAATATCTTCTCCTCGCTCTCTCAACGGGGGCACCTCAATTTGAATCGTGTTGATTCTGTACAATAAATCTTCCCTAAAAAGTCCGTCCGCAACCATCTGTTCTAAGTTGCAATTGGTAGCGCACACCAAACGAATATCTACATTAACCGATTTGTTGGAACCGACCCTTACCACAGATTTATTTTGAATGGACGACAATAATTTAGCTTGCATCTGAAGCGAAAGGTTTCCCATTTCATCTAAAAACAAAGTCCCTTGGTGAGCAGCTTCAAATTTGCCGGAGCGATCTTCCTTGGCATCTGTAAAAGAACCTTTTGTGTGGCCAAAAAGCTCGCTTTCAAATAGGTTTTCAGCAATGGACCCCATATCAACACCAATAAAAACCTCCTCTTTTCTGGAGGATATCCGGTGTACTTCGCGAGCTATCAATTCCTTACCTGTACCGTTTTCCCCAGTTATGAGAACATTTACATCTGTTTTGGCCACTTTTCTAACCAAATTTAAAACGGAGGTCAATGCCTTGGAATTTCCTATAATGAAATTTTTGTCATCGTTAATGACTTGTTTTAAGTTGCTTTCCTTCTTTTTAAGCTTGTGTATTTCTTCTTTGGATTTTCTAAGTTCAAATGCAGATTTTACTGTGGTCAATAACCGCTCATTGTTCCAAGGTTTCAAAACAAAATCAGACGCTCCTTGTTTCAAAGCTTTTACTGCTAAATCGACCGCGCCGTATGCGGTCATCATAATTACTGATGTGTTAGGTGATTTCTTTTTAATTTCATTCAACCAGTATAAGCCTTCATTCCCTGTATTTACCCCTGCGGAAAAATTCATGTCCAGAAGTACAATATCAATCTTCTCCATGTTGGGGAAGGAAGAAATCTGATTTGGATTAAAAAGTGTTTCAACACTTTTATATTCAAATTGCAATAAAATCTCCAAAGCGCTTAGTACGCTTTTATTATCATCAATGACTAAAATCTTGGCATCAATCATTTGACCTGTTGTTCATGTTTGATTTTAAAACTACGAATTGAGATTGTAAATTTTTAGACAGTGTAAAATAATTGGACATTTTTTGTATAAAAATTTTACACTCTGAAATTCTTCTATTGCACTGAATTGTTTTAATCAATTGATAATTAGATGTTTAATTCTTTGGCACGAGAATAGCAAATAGTTTGGCACAGTATTGAATTATGACTTTTAAAACATACATCACAATTTTAGCTTTATTAGTTTCCTTAACCGGGTTTGGTCAAAAGACTTGGACTTTGGATGAATGTGTTTCTTATGCCGTGGAGCATAACCTTCAAGTAAAAAACACAACTCACAATAAGGATGCGGGTAAAGAATCTTACAGACAGTCTGTAAGGGACATGTTGCCCAATGTAACCGGTTTTTCCAATTACATATATAACTCAGGTTTAATAGAAGATCCACAGACAGGTGTTCTTGTAAATAATGAGTTTTATAGTAACCGCTATAGTCTAAACGCGAATGTTGATCTCTTTCAAGGGTTTCAGAAGTTGAATACTATAAAGGCTACCAAATTTATATACAAAGCCACCCAAGAAGACGTGTTGCAAGAAAAGTTTCTTTTAGCTTTTAGAGTGATGAGCGCCTTTTATGATATAAAGTTCAACGAAGGCTTGGTGACTAACTCTTTGGAACAACTAGAAATTTCGCAATCTAATTATGACCTGGTCAACAAACAAGTAGAATTGGGGGTTATGGCCAAAGCAGATTTGTACGAAGCCGAATCTAATCTTTTGGGTGATAAGCTTTTAGTTACACAGAATGAAAATTTGTTGGCCCTAGCAAAGCTTACCCTACTTCAGGAAATGAATCTGACTGAAGAAAATGATATACAACTACAGACCACACTTGACCCAGTGTCCACTGCCTTGAATGATGAGGTCTCTATAGATTCGATTTATGAAGTCGCCAGAAGTTTTGTTCCCCTGGTAAAATCACAAGAATTTAGAGTCTATGCTGCGAAAAAACAACTGCAAGCTACACGAGGAAGTCTGTATCCTTCAATTTCTTTGGTTGCCGGTCTATCGACAAGGTTTTCTGAAACAAATCTTGATGACAATGATGATATCATTCCATTTTCAGATCAAATCAGTGATAACTTTGCTCGTTTTGCCGGAGCACAAATCAATATTCCCATTAGTCTGGGCTGGTCCAATCACTCAAGGGTGAAGCAACAAAAAATAGCCTATCAGCAAGCTAAAACCAATCTTGATATTCAAGAACAAGAACTATTTCAACTTTTACAACAATTGGTTCAGACCAATCAAGCTTTAATGGCAGAATACGAGCAAAGCAACAAAAGGGTTCAAGCTCAGGAATTAGCATTCAACATAGCGCAAAAAAGGTATGAAAAGGGTCTCATTAATGCCATAGATCTTTTTCAGGCAAAAAATTTATATGGCGTAACTCAAAATGAAAATTTACAGGTAGGCCTGCGCTTAAAAGTGAATAAAAGCACGATAGATTTCTATAACGGCTTACCTATTTTTAATCTTAATTAACCACACGAATGGATATACAACTGGAAAAAAGAAAAGGATTAAGACCAAAACATTATGGATACATCGCCTTAGGTGCCCTGGTCTTATTTACAGGATGGAAGTTGCTCTTCGCAAATTCCGTATCCACTTTTCGGACAGAGAAAGAACGTCTTTCAATAGCGCAAGTAACGCAAGGAAAGTTTGATGATTACATTACCATAAATGGCTCTGTAGCCCCAATTGCTACTATCTATATGGATGCTTATGAAGGTGGTCGTGTATCTGAAAAGTTAATTGAAGAAGGTACCATGGTCAAGAAAGGAGACATCATTCTGAAGCTGGAAAACATGATGCTTTATGAGCAGATTTTGGCCAGTGAAAGTAACTTGGCCCTTAAGCAAAACGATTTGCGCTCCACTAAATTGACTTTTGATTCTAGACAAGTAGAAGGAAAAAGGTCTTTGGCCACGGCCGAATATGATTTGCAACGTCTTAAAAGAAACTACGAGCAAAACGAAGCGCTCTACGAGGAAGAGCTGGTTTCTAAAGAAGTGTATTTAACCGCCAAGGAAAACTATGAGTTGTCTAAAAAACAACATGACATCGTAAAGATTCAAACGGTACAGGATGATGAATTAAGAAGAACATCACTTACTGGATTGGATACGGATTTGCAGCGTATGCAAAAAACCCTATCAATGGTTTATGAGCGTTTAGATCATTTAAATGTTAGGGCTCCAGCTGATGGTCAATTGGGGTTTTTGGATGCTGAAATAGGACAAAGCATTGCGCAAGGTGAACGTATAGGTCAAATTAATGTGCTAACGGATTTTAAAATTGAAGCAGAAATAGACGAGCACTATATAGATCGAATAAAACGAGATCTATCAGCAACATTAGAAAGAAATGGAAAAGAATATGGTCTTCGTTTACGGAAGGTTTATCCTGAAGTAAGAAACGGAAGGTTTAAAGTGGATTTAGTTTTTACTAACAACAAACCTGAAACCATAAGAGCTGGGCAGAGCTACAATATAAAGCTGCAGCTTGGTGCTTCCAACGACGCATTATTACTGCCAAAAGGAGGTTTCTTTCAAAGTACAGGTGGGCAATGGGTTTTTGTCGTGGGCACAAATGAAAACGAAGCTGTAAAACGAAATATCCGTATTGGAAAACAAAACTCAAGATACTATGAGGTGTTGGAAGGTTTAGAACCAGGCGAGCAGGTAATTACCAGTAACTATGACAGTTTTGGAACTGCAGAAAGAATAGTTTTAAAATAAAAGAAATACATCAAAAAATGAACAAGTTATTAATGATTTACGGATGTTTACTCATAAGCAGTACCGCCGTAGCCGAAGAACAACAAAGTACGACATTGGTTGCACAGACAACCGCTAAAACTGTCAGTACGTTTGAGCGCAATTATACAGTATTGAACAGCAATACTGAGATAATCAAAGATTCTTTTACTCTGAATTTAGATGAAATTGAGTTTATAGAAAAAGAATCAGAAATTGATTTGGGCTTTGATACCTCCAATTATCTTCCCGAGGATTTTAATCCATATGAAATCTATTTTGATTTGAATTCCATCATATATATTGAGGATGAGAACGAATTGCAATTAGATTTTGATGCCACATACAATTTGCCAGAAGGATTTGATCCTTATACCGACATCGTTGGAGTTGAATCGATTAATTATGTAGAGGATGAAGCTATAGAATTAGGCTTTAATACGGCCCATTATCTGCCACAGGGTTTCTCTCCATACGAAGCATATTTCGATTTAAATTCTATTGAATACATAGAAAACGAAGGAGAAGAGATGGACCTTGGGTTTAAGGTCATTTGTTTCAGCCTTCATAAAAACGGAATTAACGCAGATTAAATAAATAATAAATAGAAATAAGACTTAATTACAGATTTACTGAAACAAAGCGCTATAAAACAGGTCTTTAAAGAAATCTAACCAAGAAAGTTTAAAAAAACAATAACTATTAAGATGATACAAATACAGAATCTAAAAAAGAGTTTCAAAACGGAAGAAGTGGAAACGTTGGCATTGAATGGTGTAAACCTTAATGTGGCCGAAGGAGAATTCGTAGCTATAATGGGACCATCTGGTTGCGGAAAATCAACCTTGCTAAACATCATTGGTATGCTGGACAATCCTACGGATGGAAGCTATCAATTTGCCGGACACGAAGTTGGAGGGTTACGAGAAAGCCAGCGAACTCAATTACGAAAAGGAAATCTTGGTTTCGTTTTTCAAAGCTTTAACCTTATTGATGAGTTGACTGTTTATGAAAATGTAGAGCTCCCTTTGATTTATTTAAAAATGAACAAGGCCGAACGTAAAGAGAACGTAAAAAGAGTGTTAGAGCGCATGAAAATTGCACATCGTGAAAAACATTTTCCGCAACAACTCTCCGGTGGTCAACAGCAAAGGGTTGCTATATCAAGAGCAGTAGTAACAAATCCTAAATTGATTCTTGCAGATGAGCCTACGGGTAACCTGGATTCCAAAAATGGGATTGAGGTTATGAACCTGCTCACAGAACTTAATCAAGAAGGTACAACCATTGTTATGGTTACACACTCAGACAGAGATTCCCATTACGCGCATAGGGTCATTAATTTATTTGATGGGCAAATTGTTACGGAAAGTCAAAACAAACCTATGGGAGCAATGGTCTAAGTAAAACCGAGGAGTTTATTCATCAATCAAAAAACAAAATCATCAATCAAAAGACGAATAGTTATGAAATCATTAAAAACACAAAAGTATATTCAAAAACTGCTCATCATCGGTTTTGTTCTTTTATCTGGATATTCTTTTGGTCAACTTAAAAAAGTTGCTGTTGAACGTTTTGACAAGGTCATTGTCAGCCCACACATAGCCGTAAATTTTGTTGAAGGTGCGTCTGAGTCTGTCAATGTTCATTCAAGTACGGAGGCAATAGAAAAACTCAATATAGAAGTTGTTGGCAAGACACTTCATCTTTATCTGGACAACGCCAAAATGGTGACAAAAAGAGAGAAAATCAAAAATGATAAATGGAAAAGCAAGCGGTCCATTTACAAAGGTACCGTGGTCACTGCAACAGTTACTTATAAAAAACTAAAAGAACTTTCATTACGTGGAGAGGAAAAATTTGTTTGTGAGAGTTCAATTACTGGTCATGAACTTAGGCTTAAGCTCTATGGAGAATCAGAAGTGTATTTAAATGATGTAACCCTAGATAATCTGACTACGATTATTTATGGCGAAAGCTATTTAGAACTTAAAAAAGGTTCTGTTGGCAGACAAAAAATAACGGCTTATGGAGAAAGTACAATTAACACTTTAGAGGTAAGCACCATTGAGACCAAGATAACAGCATATGGTGAAGGCAGCTACCGGGTAGCGGTCTCAGACAGACTAAAAGTTACCGCCTATGGAGAGGCAATTATTGCCTATGAAGGTTCCCCAGAAGTAGATAGAGGAATAATAATAGGTGAAGCCGAAATTCAGAAAATCGATTAAATCATGTTCAAGAACTATCTAAGAATTGCCTGGAGAAATCTTTTAAAAAGAAAAGTCTTTACAGCCATTAACATTTTAGGCCTTGCCATTGGTTTTGGTAGCGGCATCTTAATTTATTTGTTCTTAAGCTATCATCTTTCTTTTGATAATTTCCATGCCAACTCTGACCGTATTTACAGAATGGCTACTGAAGAGCACAGGGATCTTATAGAGTTTGAACCCAGTGTCCCCCCAGCCTTTGCCAAAACCTTTAGGGAAGACTATGAATATGCAGAAAAAGTTGCTAAAATCTCAAGTCAAGATGGTCTTATAATGGATGTTGTAAGGAATGGGGTCACAGACAAGTTTAAGGAAGATGTGGCCTTTGTGGAAGAAGATTTCTTTCAAATTTTCAATTACCCCTTAATCAATGGCAGCAATAACATCTCTCTTTCAGCTCCGAACACAGCCGTATTAACAGAAGCGGTCGCCCTAAAAATGTTTGGAAAAACTAACGTGGTGGGTGAGACTTTTGTTTTACAGAACAATAAGACCATAGAAATTACCGGGGTGCTGAAAAACATTCCTAAAACTACTTTTTTAGATAGAGGTGTATTTGTCTCTTTTGAAAACCTCAAAGATTTCTTTGAGTTTGCTGCTTCAGAAACTTGGGGAGGCATAACCAGCAATCTACAGACTTATGCTCTTTTAAAACCAAACCAAAATATTGCCTCTATTGAAACCGCTTTGTTGGAGCTTCCTAAGAAACATAGGCCAAAAAGCAAGAACAAACATATCTACAAATTACAATCCCTGTCGGATATCCATTTTAATCCACTCTATGGTGGTTTAGACCCTGTTCTTTTATGGGTGTTTGCCATTATAGGTTTGTTTTTGATTACAATAGCCTGTATCAATTTTATCAATATTTCAACAGCTCAAGCTTTTTATCGTTCTAAGGAAATCGGGGTTCGTAAAGTGCTGGGCAGCTTTAAACATCACCTGTTTTGGCAGTTCTTATCAGAAACATTTGTCATCAGTTTATTTGCAATAATATTAGGTGTTACCCTTACTTTAGTTTTTTTACCCTCATTCAACAATCTTTTTGAATTGCAGTTATCCTGGAAGGATCTTTTAAACTATAGGTTTTTAGGGTTCTTAATGTTCATCTTAACATTGGTTGCATTCTTATCCGGGAGCTACCCTGGAATACTAATGGCCCGCATTGTTCCCGTACTTGCGCTAAAAGGCAAGCTAAGTCACAATGATACCGGAGGAACCACCACGAGAAAAGTGCTTGTAGTTGCCCAGTTTGCAATATCCATTACTCTTATTGCTGCTACATTGATTATTTCTAGACAGATAGATTATGCTGTAAATACCGACTTGGGTTTTGACAAAGAATCCATTGTCATGGTAGAAATCCCAGCAGCTATAGACCGCATTAAACTTAAAAGCTTGAAAGAACGGTTTAATCAAATTCCTGGGGTGCAAAACGTTTCGGCCTGTTTAAGCAGCCCTGGTGCGGCTGAAAACAATTGGGGCACAGGAGTAAAATATCATAACAGAGCAGAAGTAGAAGAGTTTAGCATAGAAGCTAAAATAGGGGATGTAAACTATTTAAACACTTTTAATATTCCTCTTGTGGCAGGCAGAAACTTCTTTGAAAGCGATTCTCTTATAACTGAGTTGCTTGTTAATGAAAGGCTTGGTGAAAAATTAGGTCTGGCCACATCAGAAGAACTAATTGGGAAAAAAATAGAAGTCAACGGAGGCAGGATGAGCGGGACAATCGTTGGGGTAGTGCAAAATTTTCATGATTCTAATTTTACAGAAGGGATAAACCCAGTTTTTATTGCTGCCAATAATGACTGGTACGGTGAAATTGCCCTTAAAATAAACCATCAAAACACAGCATCCACTTTAGAGGAGATTGGTGAAAAATGGTCAGATGCCTTTACGGGATACATTTTTGAATACCGCTTTTTAGATGAAAGAGTCGCAAAGCAATATGAAACAGAACAGCGGTATTTGTCGCTTTCCAAAGTATTTTCTGCTTTAGCCATATTGATCGGTTGCTTGGGGCTCTATGGGCTTATCTTATTTTTTGTTGGACAACGCACAAAAGAAATAGGAATAAGAAAAGTATTGGGCAGTAATGTTGCCAATATTTTGACTCTGTTTACTGTGGACTTTTTTAAACTTATTCTTATTGCCGGTTTACTTGCTACCCCAATTGCATGGTATTTAATGGAGCAATGGCTTCAAGGTTACGCATACAGAACTGAAATACATTGGTGGGTTTTTGCCTTCGCCATAATTTCCATAATGGTGATTACGCTGATCACCATTAGCTATCAAACATTAAAAGTGGCAGTTGCCAGTCCTGTAAAAAGTCTAAGAACAGAATAAGCCCTTAAGCCTAAATCATGTTAAAAAATCATATCAAAATTGCGGTTAGATTCTTCTTTAAAAACAAGCTCTTCACGGCAATCAATGTTCTAGGACTTACCATTGGAATTACTGCTTTTTTATTGATTACCCAATATGTAACCTTTGAGCGGTCTTATGATGATTACCATACTAATATTAATGATCTATACAGGGTTCACATTACAACAGATTTGGGCGGCAACGGATTTGAAACCTCAGCAACAAATCACCCAGCCGTTGCACCATCGCTTAAGGCCGATATTCCCGAGGTAAAAAATTATGCTCGATTAGTTGATAAAAGCGTCATATGGTCTAATAATTTTGTTCTTTCTTATACCAATAGTAATGGTGACATTATAAAAGTAAGTACCAATGATGACAGATTGTTGTTGGGAGAATCCTCTATATTGGAATTATTCAATATTCCGCTGGAGAAAGGTGATCTCAAAACGGCCTTATCAGAACCTGAAACCATTCTGCTTTCTTCCACTATTTCAAAGCGTTTTTTTGGGGATGAAGATCCCATTGGAAAAACAATTAAACTCAATGAGGAGGATTCTGCAAAAGTGACTGGGGTTTTTGAAGATCTTCCAGAAAATACCCATTTAGATTTTGATATGCTTGTTTCATTTGAAACTCTAGGGGCTTGGAAAAACACAAATTGGGTATGGCCAGAGTTTTATAACTACATCCTATTAAAGCCGGGAACGAATCCAACACAAGTAGAAAAAAAATTGTCTGGCTTTGTTGAGAAATATCTCAGCGATATTATGGCTGAGCATGGTTTTGAAGCTAAAATGGCCTTGCAGCCAGTGCGAGACATTCATCTAAAATCACATTATCGACAAGAACTATCTGCCAATAATGATGAAAGCACGTTGGTATTTTTAATCATCATTGCGCTTTTTGTTATTGGTATCGCACTTATGAACTTTGTCAATTTATCAACGGCTAAATCCTTAGAAAGAGCAAAAGAAGTTGGGATAAAAAAAGTAATTGGTGCTCACCGAAATTCACTCATTACACAATTTTTATGTGAATCTCTCATCATCAATTTTGTAGCGGTCCTCATTGCCATTGCACTGGTCAATTTATTAATGACCCCATTCAACAATTTAGTAGGGCTTCGCATTCTAACTTTTAATATGTGGTCAGAACTTGGTATATGGATGATTATTTTATCCATTTTTCTTATTGGAGGGTTGTTGGCTGGGGTATATCCAGCCTTTGTGCTCTCCAGTTTCAGGCCAATACAAGTCCTCAAAGGCAAGTTTCACCAATCATCAAAGAGTAATGCTTTTCGCAAAGGATTGGTTATAGCTCAATTTACGGTTTCAATTGCTTTAATATCCGGAACCTTTGTCGTCTATAATCAATTTTCGTTTATGCAAAATCAAGATCTCGGCTTCAATATCGATCATAGCCTGGTCATCAATGCTCCAATTTATAGGGATTCAACCACCGTGGATAAGGTAGAAGCTTTTAAAAAAGAATTGCTTAGAAATCCCAATATCAATGGTAGTTCTATAACAAATTCAGTTCCTGGCAAAACTATTACTACGGTAAATAACATTCGTAAAGAAGAGGACGAAAAGGCAGCGAGTGTAGGTGTAAATTATTTGTATACAGATCACACTTTTTTGGAAACCTATAAGGTTGGTCTTTTGGCTGGAAGAAATTTCCGGATTGAGGATCGGACCTCATATTATAGCGATGAAGCATTTGAAACACCTAAACTACATAGGGTCATGTTAAACGCATCAGCTGTAAAAAAACTTGGTTTTTCAAATCCAAAAACTGCAATTAACAAAAAAGTCGTCTTCAAAGAAGGTCCAATAGATAGAAGAGCGGAAATAATTGGGGTAGTTGAAGATTATCATCATGAATCTCTAAAAAATAATGTTAATGGTATGGTATTTATTTTTTCAGATGGCTACGCTGCCACTTATCTCACGTCTAACATCAATGGTGAAAATGTAAATGCCACAGTAACCTCAATTAAAGAAAGTTTCAATAAGTTTTTCCCGGGAGATTATTTTAATTACTTCTTTTTGGATGAATATTTTAATAGACAATATCAAGCGGATCTAAAGTTTGGAATGATCTGTATGTTATTCTCCATATTGGCCATTATAATTGCGGCATTGGGGTTGTTTGGGCTTGGCTCACATATGGCCTTGCAAAAAGTAAAGGAAATAGGTGTAAGAAAGGTCTTGGGTGCAACCGTTCTTCAGGCAGTCATTTTAATCCCCAAAGAATTGTTGAGCCTTGTAATGCTTTCGGGTGTAATCGCAATTCCGATTGTTTATTTTACCCTTAAAGCCTGGCTACAGAATTACGCTTTCAGCATTCAAATAGGATTGTGGATGTTCATCATTCCTTTTTTGATTGTATTGACAGTGGCCACCTTATCAATATCACTACAATCTATTAAAACAGCTTTTATAAATCCCGCCATTTCACTAAAGGATGAATAAGCTCAATAAATTATAAAATCATGCTAAAGAACTATTTAAAAGTCGCGTGGAGAAGTCTCTTAAAAAACAAGGGGTTCACCTTAATCAATATAGTTGGTCTTAGTTTTGGTGTAGCCGCATGCATTCTGATTTCAATTTATATTATTCATGAAAGCAGTTATGATAAACATGTAGCAAATTCCAAAAACATTTATAGAATGACCAATGCCATTATCCAGGATGGTAATGTAAGGGGTGGTATTCATTTTTCAGCCATTATGGCAAGTACTGTGCTAAATGATTTTGCTGAAGTTGAAAATGCGGGAAGAATAATGGATAACGGATTGTTTTATGGAGCAGGCAGTAATGAAATTCGATTGGAAGGGAGCCCCACGCAATATCATGAGGAGGGCTTTGCTTATGCGGATCAGTCCATTATGGATATTATGGATATCCAAATGGTCTATGGAAACGCGCCAACTTCCCTTAGCGAACCAGGTACTATTGTGATTTCCAATAGCATTTCTGAAAAGTACTTTGGAGAAAGTAATCCGGTGGGAAGCTCAATATATCTAAACGGAAACAACGACCAACCATTTCGAATCAATGGGGTTATGGAAGACTTCGCTAGCAACTCCCACTTAGATTACGATTTTATGCTAACCCTGTCCGGCGTTGAATTTGGGGAAGGAGAACAAACAAGATGGACCCAGAACAACTATTTTACCTACATCACCCTGAAGAGTGGAACGAATATCCTGCAGGTTCAAAAGAAAATCTCAAATCATATCATCAAAGATTATTTAATGCCTGCGTTTGAAGCAGGTGGGTTTGCCATGGCAGGAAATCTTGAAGATCGACTTTCCATTGGATTACAGCACTTGACCGATATAAATCTATATTCAAATGATATTGATTTTGAAGCCAATTCAAGAAACGACATCAAGATTATATGGATTTTTGGTATAGTGGCCTTGTTTATTTTGGTCATTGCCAGCATCAATTTTGTAAATCTTTCAACTGCCAAATCCGCAAATAGGGCCAAAGAGGTAGGGGTTAGGAAAGTGGTAGGGGCGCCCAAACGTTATCTCGTTGGTCAATTTTTGACTGAGTCTGTTTTACTTTCTTTCATTTCCTTTGTAATAGGCTTGGCAATAGCTTGGTTAATGATGCCACTTTTTAGTAGCATCTCTGGAAAAGCATTGAGTTTACCGTTTGCTAGCCCTGTGTTTATCCCTCTTCTTTTAGTTTCCTCATTGGCCGTAGGTTTGCTTGCAGGCTTGTATCCCTCTTTTTATTTATCAAGATTTCGTCCGGTAGCTGTCCTTAAGGGCAAGCTTAGTACTGGCAGTAAATCTAACCCATTAAGAAGTGGTCTTGTTGTATTTCAATTTACCGTTTCAATTATTCTAATCATCGGAACCCTTATTGTAAATCAGCAGATGGATTTTATCCTCAACTCTAAAATAGGTTTTGAAAAAGAAGAAGTAATTCAGCTTTACGGAACCAATATCATGGGTGACAGAGTAGATACCTTTAAAGATAATCTGAAAGAGATTAATGGTGTCACCAGTGTAAGTATAAGTGACTATTTACCTCTTGAAGGAACAAAAAGAAATGGCAATAGCTTTGTAAATGAAGGTAGAGATAATGTGGACGAAACCGTGCCCGGACAGGCTTGGGTAGTGGATGAAGATTATTTGGAAACCTTAGGGATTACGTTAGTGGAAGGAAGAAATTTCTCCATAGATAAAATCAGTGATGATGAATCGACTGTAATCAATCAGACCATGGCCAAAAAGCTTAACCTTGATAATCCTATTGGCAAAAAAATATCGAGGTATGGTAGGCTTTACGAAGTAATTGGCGTTGTTGAAGATTTCAATTTTAATTCTTTAAAGCAAGAAGTGCAGCCACTATGTTTTTTTAGAGGCGTAAGTCCCTCAATAATTTCTTTAAAAATAGATACTGGAGACATGTCTTCACTATTAAAGGAAGTTGAGAACAAGTGGAATGAATTTTCACCCAATATGGCATTTCGGTATGCTTTCATGAACGAATCTTTTACTAAAATGTATGCCAATGTAACCCGGATAAGAACTATTTTTCTTTCTTTCTCAATTTTAGCAATTCTTGTCGCTTGCCTAGGGTTATTTGCGCTATCAGCATTTATGGTAGAGCAGCGTAAAAAGGAAATCAGCATTCGTATGGTTTTGGGGGCTTCTTTTAAAAATATATATAGCCTATTGAGCATTAACTTTTTGAGACTTGTTGGTATTTCAATTGTTATGGCCGTTCCTGTCGGATGGTATGTGATGAGCCGATGGCTAGAAGATTTTGCATACAAAACAGGATTGGATTGGACCACCTTTATCACAGCTGGGCTAATAGCCTTGGTCATAGCTATACTAACGATTAGCTATCAATCCATAAGTGCAGCATTGATTCAGCCCTTAAAAAGTCTAAGAACAGAATAAAACACATCAAAAAACAAAGCATCATGTTTAAAAACCATATTAAAATAGCTTGGCGGAGTCTTAAAAAGCAGCCCTTCTTTACGTTTTTGAACACTTTTGGACTTGCTATTGGTATGGCGGGTGGTCTACTTATCTCCTTATATATCTACGATGAGTTAAGTTTTGATAAAATGTTTGCAGATGCTGATCGCATACATCGTATAAATGTGGATATAAAATTTGGCGGTGAAGCTAGAGAATTTGCTGTTATACCTGCCCCCATGGCTGAAGCAGTGGAGAACGATTTTTCAGAGGTAGAATTAGTTACTCGATTTAGAACTAGGGGGAGTACATTAATTAGAAAAGCGGATACAGAGTTTAATTTAAAAGAGATGCAAGCCACATATGTAGATTCTACATTTTTTGAAATGTTTGGAATCAAACTTCTTGTTGGTGATGTCAAAACAGCTTTAAAAGCTCCAAATACATTGGTATTGACCAAAACTGCAGCAGAAAAACATTTTGGAATCAATGACGCACTAGGCAAAAACCTTGTATTGAACAATAGTGAAAATTATACCGTGTCAGGTATAATTGATGACCTACCCAATAATTCATTTTTAAGGGATCATACCATTTTTATGTCCATGTCTGGTTATGAAGATTCACGTGTTGTCAATTGGGGCAGCAATAATTATCAGACCTATATCAAACTTATTCCTACAGCAAACATTGCTAATCTGCAAGAACCACTGCAAGGATTCTTAGGCAAATATGTGGTTCCAGGAGTGCAACAGTTCATGCCAGGTATTACAGAAGAACAATTTAAAGCAGCGGGGAATCACCTAATCTATAGTACAATACCATTAACCGACATCCATCTAAAATCAGATCGAGTAGCCGAAATAAGTTCTAACAATGATATTCAAAGTATATACATCCTTTCCTTTATAGCCATTTTTCTTATTGTCTTGGCATGTGTAAATTTCATGAATTTATCTACCGCACATTCTCTTAAAAGAGCAAAAGAAGTTGGCATTCGAAAAACGTTGGGCTCTAAAAAAAGAGAGTTGATCCGTCAGTTTCTCTTAGAGTCTGGCTTAGTCTCTTTTGGTTCCCTATTATTTGCTATAGTTCTAGCAATAATAGCATTGCCCTTCTTTAATGATTTGGCCGACAAAAACATCTCAATGCCCTACGCCAACCCCATTTTTTGGTTGATTCTAATAGCTGCCGGGGTTATTTTAGGCCTATTGTCAGGTAGTTATCCTGCATTCTTTATGTCAAAATTTATTCCCATAAAAGTATTAAAAGGGGCTAGCAGTAATAGTATTGGTGGTGGAAAAATAAGAAACGCTTTAGTAGTCTTTCAATTTTCAATTTCCATTTTTTTAATCATAAGCACCATGGTTGTCTATCAGCAACTAAATTATATTCAAAATAAAGACCTTGGTTTTTCAAAGGACCAGGTGCTTATTGTAAATGATGTCTTTATGATTAGCAACCAAGCCACTTCCTTTAAAGAAGAGGTTAAAAAGCTCGGTTTTGTTAAAGATGTTACGTTAAGCAGTTACTTTCCTACTCCTTCAAATAGGTCTGATAGCACATTCTCACCAATGGAGGGAGCAACTGACCAAGAGAATGCATTAAGCATGCAACGCTGGGGTGTTGATCATGACTATGTCTCGACAATGGGTTTTGAAATTATTGCTGGTCGGAATTTTAAGCAAAGTTTTAAGAATGATTCTACCAGTATTATTGTTAATGAATCTGCAGTGGCGGTTATTGGTGTTTCACCAAATGAGGCAATTGGTATGCAATATACTCCTGATATGGGTTCTGAAAACCCTCGTTACTTTAAAATTATCGGTGTTGTAAAAGACTTTCATTTTTCTCCATTTAGAAATGAGATTGAATCTTTGAGCATGCATTTAGGGAGTTTTTCAAACTCTATGGCCGTAAAGCTAGAAGAGGGTAGTTTTTCCAGTGCAATAAGCAGTATTGAGAGTATATGGAACAAGTTGGCACCTGGACAGCCTTTTGATTACTACTTTATGGAAGATTCTTTTAATA
This sequence comes from Allomuricauda sp. R78024, assembly GCF_044596045.1. Classification (NCBI taxonomy): domain Bacteria; kingdom Pseudomonadati; phylum Bacteroidota; class Flavobacteriia; order Flavobacteriales; family Flavobacteriaceae; genus Allomuricauda; species Allomuricauda sp. R78024. The sequence continues at coordinate 757,051 of NZ_CP138995.1, read as the reverse complement.
ACACCTATCAATCAGAGCAGCGGTTGGGACATATTTTTATCATTTTTACGATTTTGTCAATTATGATAGCATGTCTTGGACTATTTGGGTTGGCTGCCTTTAATGCTGAAAAACGAACTAAAGAAATCGGAGTTCGTAAGGTAATGGGAGCTCGGGTAAGCCAAATAGCATATAAACTTACAATAGATTTTCTAAAACTTGTTGGCCTGGCCATCCTTGTTTCGATACCTATCGGTTGGTATGCCATGAATACATGGCTGGAAGACTTTTCATATCGTATAGAAATTGGTTGGTGGGTTTTCATTTTGGCATCCCTATTAGCTTTGGTAATATCCATAATTACAGTAAGCTATCAAAGCATTAAAGCGGCCATTGTCAACCCAGTAAAAAGTCTAAGGACAGAATAAAATCATCAATAAAATAAAATGTCATGTTTAAAAACCATATCAAAATAGCTTGGAGGAGTCTTAAAAAGCAGCCCTTTTTTACATTTTTGAACACTTTTGGACTTGCAATTGGTATGGCAGGTGGCCTACTTATCTCCTTATATATCTACGATGAGCTAAGTTTTGATAAAATGTTCGCAGATGCCGATCGTATACACCGTATAGATGTAGATGTCAAATTTGGGGGCAAAGAAAGTAAAATGGCTGAAGTATCGGCACCGATGGCCGATGCTGTGGTAGCTGATTTCCCCCAAGTAGAACTTGCCACAAGATTTAGGAGGAATGGAAGCATACTTATTAGAAAAAGTAGCGCTAAACAAAATACAAAAGAGACCGATGCAACTTTTGTGGATTCTTCTTTCTTTGAAATGTTTGGGTTACATCTACTGGCAGGCGATAGTAATAGTGCCTTAAAAGAGCCCAATACTTTAGTGCTGACCAAAACAGCTGCAGAAAAACAGTTTGGCACATCTGAAGCTCTTGGTCAAACCTTGGTTTTGAACAATGGGGCCACTTATACCGTCACAGGTGTTATCAGTAATATGCCAAAAAATTCTTTCCTTAGGGATTATAATGTTTTTATGGCAATGGCTGGCTATGAGGATGCACTGAGCACGGAATGGACCAGTCATAACTATTCCACGTTTATTAAACTAGCCCCAGGAGTTGATGAAAAGGATTTTCAAGAGCCCTTACAGTCTATGTTCAACACATATGTTATACCGTATGCACAAAGATTTTTCCCTGGTATAACAGAAGAGCAGTTCAAAGCTTCTGGAAACCACTACTATCTGAGTTCAACACCACTGACCAGAATTCATTTGCATTCTGATTTAGAATCTGAAATGAGTGCCAACAGTAGTATGCAGAACATTTATATACTATCCTTTATTGGGCTCTTTTTAATTGTATTGGCCAGTGTTAATTTTATGAACTTGTCTACAGCACATTCTTTAAAAAGAAGTAAAGAGGTAGGCGTTAGAAAAACTTTGGGCTCCACAAAAGCGAATCTTTTACGTCAGTTTTTAATGGAATCTGGCCTAATCACCTTTATTTCTCTTGTTCTTGCAATACTCATAGCAATTATTGCAGTTCCATTTTTTAACGATTTAGCAGGCAAGGCTATATCAATTCCTTTTTCCAATCCATTTTTCTGGATTGCTTTAGTTGCTGCGACCTTTTTCTTGGGAATATTTTCAGGAGCTTATCCTGCGTTCTTTATGTCAAGGTTCATGCCCGTTGCGGTACTTAAAGGCTCTGGAGAAAAAAGTATTGGTGGTGGAAAAGTTAGAAATGCTTTGGTCGTTTTTCAATTTGCAATTTCTGTTTTCCTCATTGTAAGCACAATTGTCGTCTACCAGCAGTTGGATTTTATTCAAAGTAAGGATCTTGGTTTTTCCAAGGATCAAGTATTAATTATTGAGGATGCATACGCTGCAGGAGATAATGCACAAGCCTTTAAGGAAGAAGTGGCAAGCCTTGGGCAAGTAGAAAGTGCGTCCTTATCTGGTTTTCTTCCTACACCCTCTTATCGGGGCAATACTTCCTTTTTTAAGGAAGGTACCAAAGACCAAGAGAATACCATAAATATGCAGATATGGCTGATAGATCATGATTATCTCCCTACACTTAATATGGAACTTGTTTCTGGTCGAAATTTTAGCAATCAATTTGTTGCTGACTCTACCGCTATCATTTTAAATGAATCCGCGGTATCTGTTTTAGGGGTTTCAACAGAAGAAGTTCTTGGAATGCGTTTATCTAGAGATTTAGGTCAAGAAGATGCTACCTTTTTTACAGTTGTCGGCGTGGTTAAAGACTTTCATTTTGAATCATTAAAAAAAGATATTGGTGCACTAAGCCTAACACTTGGTAATTCAATTGGCTCAATGGCGGTAAAGCTTAATGCTGGGGATTTTTCCAATTCCGTTGCTGCCATAGAAAGAATATGGGAACAGATGGCACCAGGGCAACCTTTTAATTATCGGTTTATGGACGATGCCTTTAATACTACGTATGAGGCGGAAAAAAAGCTAGGGCAAATTTTTATTGTATTTACCCTGCTCTCTCTTTTAGTAGCTTGTCTTGGTCTTTTTGGATTGGCTGCTTTCAATGCAGAAAAACGAGCTAAAGAGATCGGGGTAAGAAAAGTATTGGGGGCTAGCGTTGGTCAAATCACCTATAGACTTGCCATAGATTTTCTTAAGCTTGTAAGCATTTCAATACTGGTCTCATTACCTATAGGATGGTATGCTATGAATACTTGGTTAGAAGACTTTTCATACCGGATTGATATCGGCTTAGAGGTTTTTGTTTTGGCTGCATTTTTAGCGGTAACAATTGCAATTCTGACGGTAAGCTATCAAAGCATCAAAGCAGCATTAATGAACCCAGTAAAAAGTCTGCGGACAGAATAAAATCATCAATAAAACGAACTATCATGTTAAAGAATTATCTAAAAATAGCTTGGAGAAATCTTACTAAGAATAAGGCTTATACCCTCATAAACGTTGGTGGCCTGGCCCTGGGAATGGCTGTTACACTTATCATAGGGCTTTGGATGCAAGACGAGCTCACCCACAATGATTATTTTAAAAATAAGGAAACTGTGGCGCAGGTAATTCAATCGCAGACCTTCAATGGCCTTACTGGCACTGGTCCAGCAATTCCGCGTCCATTGGAAATGACTTTCCGAGAAGATTACATGGACAATTTTAAATATCTGGTCATGTCATCTTGGACCAACTCCCAGTACCTAAAATATAAGGACAACAGTATTTCAAGAACTGGGAATTTTATGCAAGATAAAGCTCCGGAAATGTTAGATCTAAAAATTATAAAAGGAGAAAAAGACGGACTTAGAGAATTAAACTCAATTATGCTTTCAACTTTAACGGCTGAGGCATTGTTTGGCAATGAAGACCCAATAGGTAAAATCATTGAGGTAAACAGCCAGTATGATATGATGGTAACCGGCATCTATGAAGCTATTCCTTTCAACAACTCTTTTAATGATACACATTTTATCATGCCATGGGATAAATACGTGACCTCAAGAGAATGGGTACAAGAATCTGAGGACAGCTGGGGCAATAATTCCTTTCAAATGTTTGTGCAGCTTTCAGATAACACATCAATGGAAAGCGTTTCTTCAACCATAAAAGATGTAAAAAAGAATCTGTTTGAAGATGGGGAGCCGTTTAACCCCCAATTAGCTCTTTTACCAATGAAGGATTGGTATTTGCGATCCAATTTCGAAAATGGTGTGCAAGTTGGTGGAAGGATAAAGTACGTTTGGCTTTTTGGTATTATAGGAGCTTTTGTTTTGCTTTTGGCATGCATTAATTTTATGAATCTAAGTACGGCAAGGTCAGAAAAGCGCGCCAAAGAAGTTGGTATTAGAAAATCAATAGGTTCACAAAGAAGACAGCTCATAAATCAATTCCTGAGCGAATCATTTTTGGTAGTTCTTTTTGCTTTTATCATTGGGGTTTTAATTGTCCTTCTATCCCTTAATGGGTTTAACGAATTAGCGAAAAAAGAGATTGTATTTCCTTGGGCTAATCCGTTTTTTTGGCTCATTTCCATAGTATTTGTCTTGTTTACAGCTTTGCTTGCTGGTAGTTATCCAGCCTTGTATCTTTCATCATTTAAACCCGTGGATGTCTTAAAAGGAACCTTCAAAGCGGGTAAACATGCCGGTACTCCTAGAAAAATTCTAGTTGTTCTTCAATTTACCGTCTCAGTAGCATTTATAATTGGGACCGTTATTGTAATGCAACAGATAAACTATGCTAAAAACCGCCCTGTAGGTTATGATAAAGAAGGGTTGATTCAAGTTCCAACCTTCAGCGAAGATTTTACTGGTAAATATGACCTAATGCGCCGCGAGTTTTTGAGTTCAAACGCTGTCATTGAAATGTCTTCTTCTAGCAGCCCAACAACTCGGATATGGTCCAACAGAAATGGCTTTGTTTGGGAAGGTAAAGCAGAAGGGTTTCAGGAAGATTTGGCATGGACGGAAGTATCACCAGAATATGCCAAGTCCTTGAATTTAAAAATTGTGGAAGGAAGGGATTTTTCCAGAGAATTTGCAACAGATTCCAATGCAGTTCTATTGAACCAAACGGCGGTAAAATATATGGGACTTAAAAACCCTATAGGGATGCTTATTAAAGATGATTCTGATGAAGATCCAGACCCTCCGCTTAGAGTTATTGGTGTTGTAGAGGATATGATTGCACAGTCGCCATATGAGCCTGTTAAGCAAGGCATGTACGTTTTTGACAAGGAAGGTGAGTCAAGTTTCTATAACCTAAGGCTAAACCCTAAGCAAAGTGTAGGTCAGAATCTAGCGATTATAGAACGCGTTTTTAAACAACACTTTCCAAATATTCCTTTTCAATACGATTTTGTAGATGAAGAGTATGGAGTAAAATTTGCCTCAGAAGAACGAGTTGGAAGACTCTCTGGAATCTTTACAGCCTTGGCGATTTTGATTAGCTGCCTTGGATTATTTGGACTTACCTCTTTTGTTGCTGAGCAACGTACTAAAGAAATAGGGGTGCGAAAAGTGTTGGGAGCATCGGTTTTTAATGTATGGAACATGCTTTCCAAAGATTTTTTAAAGTTGGTTATTATTTCCTGTTTCATTGCCGTTCCCATTGCCTATTACGTAATGAATGGTTGGCTACAAGATTACCCTTATAGGGTAATTCTTAAATGGTGGATTTTTGCGCTTGCTATGATAGGTGCAGTGTTAGTTACCATTGTAACTGTAAGTTTTCAAGCAATTAAAGCAGCTAGATCCAATCCTATTAAAAGTCTGCGTACTGAATGAATTAAACATCAATCAAAAAAATCATATCATGTTAAAAAATCATATCAAGGTTGCATGGAGAAGCTTTACAAAAAACAAATGGTATTCTCTTTTAAATATAGGGGGGCTCACCATTGGTATGGCGTGCAGTATTTTCATTCTTTTATGGGTGCAGAATGAGTCTAGTTATGATACTTTTCATTCCAATGCAGATAACATATATAGACTGACAGCAGAGGCAAATGAAAATTTTAAAGCCGCAGTAAGCGCTCCTGGCATGGTTGAGGAATTGCCTGATTACATCCCTGAAATAAAGTCAAGTCTTCGTCTAAGTGCCCCTTTTGAGGCCTTAGTTGAAATAGATAATCAAAAATTTAAAGAAGGTCCCGTTTTCTATGCAGATTCTAATCTTTTGGATGTGTTTACTTTTCCCCTAATAGAAGGCGAACCTGAGACCGCTCTTGAGAATCCTGACGCTGTTTTAATAACAGAAGCCATTGCAACTAAGTATTTTGGGGCTGGAAGTGCCTTGGGTAAGACCATTAAGGTTGACAATAAGGACACCTTTACTGTTACAGGTGTGTTAGCAGATGTTCCGTCCAATTCACACTTACAATTCAACATGATAATACCAATGACCTATCAAGCGAAAAATGATAGTGATTTGGTAAACAAAGTGTGGAACAGTTTTAATTTTTACGGTTACTTCCAGTTTGAAAAAAATGCTGTTTCTACCCCAGAGAAATTATCTGAAATGGTGGATAGAATCAACAAGATTTTTGCAGAACGATCACCTGAGTTTGAGATTACTTTTAATTTACAGCCTTTAAAGGATATTCACTTACATTCTGACTTGCAAATAGATCTCCCTGGTCATGGAAATATTCAATATGTAAACATCTTCTTTCTAGTTGCCTTTATCATTTTAATAGTGGCATGTATCAACTACATGAACCTAGCAACTGCACGATCTTCCAAAAGAGCCAAAGAGGTAGGGTTAAGAAAAGTGATAGGAGCTGGTCGTCGCCAACTTATATTTCAGTTTTTGGGTGAATCCCTGATTATTTCTTTCCTCTCCTTAGTCCTTGCCATAGGCTTGGTGTATTTGTTGTTGCCCGCATTTAACCATCTTTCTCAAAAAGAACTTGTATTTAGCATGGCAGACCCAATACTTTGGTCGGCTTTGCTCATTATAGCTTTGATAACTGGGCTTATTTCCGGAAGTTATCCTGCTTTATTTCTATCAGGATTTAAGCCAGTTAAAGTTTTAAAGGGCAAATTGAAACTCTCAAAATACAATCTTCTGTTCCGAAATGGATTGGTCATTTCCCAATTTGTAGTTTCTGTGTTGTTGATGATCGGCACTACAGTTATCTATAAACAATTGACTTTTATTAAAAACAAAAACCTGGGTTATGATAAATCCAATTTAATATACATTCCAATGGAAGGGGAAATGTGGGGAAAACAGGAAGCATTAAAAACCGCTTTAGCTCAAAACCCACTAACAAGTGATTTTTCCATTGTCTCTGATATTCCGGCCAATCTAGTCTCTGGTGATTTTGATATTCATTGGGAGGGTAAAGATCCTAATGAACAAATTCTTTTTCCAAGTATTATGGCAGATGAGAATTTCTTGGATGTTTTTCAGATGACTCTTTTAAATGGTAGAAAATTTTCAAAAACCTCATTTGAAAATAAAGACTACATCATCAACGAAACCGCAGTCAAGGTAATGGGCATGAACATCGAAGACATTATAGGCAAAACCCTAACTTTCCGCGGAGATAAAGGAACCATAATCGGCGTTGTTAAGGACTTTAATTATAAGCAACTGCAGTATGCCATAGAGCCTTTGTTAATACAACATAGAAATCATGGAAACATTGCCGTAGTGAGAACAGCTCCCAAAAGTACAGAGGGTACTATTGCAGCTCTTGAGAACATCTATCAGACTTTAAACCCTGCCTACCCTTTGGTTTATAATTTTGTTGATGCCAATTTGGATTCCCAATACAAAGGGGAGCAGCAAATGGGTTCAATCTTTAAAGTATTCGCCATACTCGCAATTTTTATTTCTTGCTTGGGTCTTTATGGCCTTTCCGCTTTTATGACAGAACAACGTTTCAAAGAAATTGGGATTAGAAAAGTTTTGGGAGCAAACGCCATAAGATTGGTAAATATGCTTTCTAAAGATTTTCTAAAACTAGTTTTTATAGCTTTTGTTCTTGCTGTTCCTCTTGCCTGGTTTATAATGAACAAATGGTTGGAAGAATATGCATTTCATATAGAAATCCAATGGTGGATGTTTGCTCTGGCTGGCTTCACAGTCTTATTTGTGGCACTATCAACAGTCAGTTACCAAAGTTTAAAAGCGTCCTTGGCGAATCCGATTAAAAGCTTACGAACGGAGTAATCAAAAAATAGAGCTTATGTTTAAATTGTTTCTGAAAATAGCAACTAGGTTTCTCTTCAAAAACAAGATGTATTCCTTTATTAATGTAGCAGGTCTGGCCATTGGAGTTGCATCGTTCATTTTAATCATGCTCTACGTAAATTATGAACGTAGTTATGACACGTTCATAGGTTCAGAAAATGTACATAGGGTGTTCATGGATTATTTGGAAGGAGGCAAATATGTTCCTGGTGATGCCAATGCCTATATTCTTAGTGGCCCATCCCTAAAAGAAAAATTCCCTGAGATAAATGACTTTGTACGGTTTCGACGGAGGCATGGGATGGTGTTAATACATAACAATTTAGCTTTTGATGAAAACATAGGCGCATTGACGGATCCGTCATTCTTTTCAATCTTCGACCGTAGTTTAAGCAAAGGAAATCCGCAGACCGCATTGAGCGAACCTTATTCCATTGTGCTCACTTCTTCCTTGGCAAAAAAAATCTTCGCTGATGCAAATCCAATAGGAGAGACTATAAAGATTGTGGGTGATGCAGATTCCATATTTACCATAACAGGGGTTTTGGCAGATGACAACCAAAAGACCCATTTAAAAAATGATTTTCTAGTTTCTTTTGAAACTTTCTACACATGGAAAATTTTTCAAAATGATTGGAAATATACTTGGAACCAAAACGAGTATTTCACCTATCTCCAAGTGGATGAATCCACAAATGTGGATTTACTCAATCAAAAGGTAATGGCCTTCACACCAGAAGGGCTAAAAAATGAAAGACATCATCTGGAACCTATAGAGGATATACACTTGTATTCACATAAACCATATGAGGCCGAAACCAATGGCAATGGCGATAACATTAAACTTTTATCTATTATTGCTTTCATCACCCTTTTCTTGTCATGGATGAACTATATGAACCTATCCAGCAGTAAATCATTGGAACGTGCCAAAGAAATAGGAATCCGTAAAGTGGCAGGAGCCAAAAAATCGCAACTAACACTGCAATTTCTATTTGAATCTGCCTTGTTAAATTTTGTGGCAATACTGTTGGCTTTGCTCGTTGTCTATCTCTTATTGCCCAGTTTCAATAGATTGGTGGGACAAAATTTAGGGTTTGATAGCGCGCAATTAAAAACGCTTCTACCTTATTTAGGTATTATGTTATTAGGTGCTTCGTTGGCCGCTTTATATCCAGCCTTTGTATTAAGCAGGTTCAGCCCGGTTAAAGTTCTTAAAGGAAAATTGCAGACTTCAAAAAATGGTCTTCATTTTAGAAGAGCTCTCATCATCACTCAATTTGTGGCTACCATTGCTTTGTTGATATGCACATTCATGGCAAACAAACAGATTCGTTTTCTTAAAAACCGTCCAATTGGTGCTGATTTAAACCAAGTAGTAGCATTAAAGGGACAAGTTTTAAATAGAGCATCAGACTCCTTGTTCTATCCAAAATTTGAGACTCTTCTGGACGAGCTTAGAAAAAGTCCTTATGTGGATGAGGTGACCGCAGCGGGCACTTATCCTGGGGATGCTTACGCCAATATGAATTCCAATCTAGGACTTACCTTCCCAGATGGAAGAATCGACGACAAGCACATTTGGTATAACTATGGTGCCTATCCCAAGTATTTTGATTTAATGGGAATGGAATTCGCAGCGGGAAAGGCTTTTTCACAAACTGCCCAAAAATGGAGTCGAAATGTAGTCATCAATGAAAGGATGGCCCATTTCATGGGGGTTTCTGATTTCGAGGGTATCATTGGCAAAACCATTAATTTTTGGGAGGAAGATTGGACAGTGAGCGGTGTAATCAAGGACTACAATCATTTTGGATTAAAAGCAAGAGTAGAACCTCTAATTATAAGACATGGCAGAAACAGTAGTAATGTTTTGGTCAAGCTTGATAAAAAAGCGACCACCATGGCTGGAGTAAACAAGGCCTTGTATGATTTAGAGAGTATGTGGTATAAAGTCTTTCCGCTGAGCACTTATAATTATACCTTTTTAGATCAAAAGTTTGAGGCGTTCTTTAATGAAGATCAAAAATTTGCCAAGGCTTTCCAAATATTTACTATTCTGGCAATTTTAATCGCCTCTTTGGGGCTTTTTGGACTTACTTCCTATACCTGCATTCAAAGAAAAAAAGAAATCGGCGTCCGAAAGGTCAATGGAGCAACAATTACTCAAATTCTACAATTGCTGAATCAAGACTTTATAAAATGGGTTGGATTGGCCTTTGTAGTGGCCATACCCATTTCATGGTTTGCGATGCACAAGTGGTTAGAAGGCTTTGCCTACAAAACCACTATTAGTTGGTGGGTATTTGTCTTAGCGGGAATCTCTGCTCTCATAATTGCATTAATATCGGTAAGCTGGCAAAGTTTTAGAGCAGCAATTGCAAATCCTGTTGAAGTGCTTCGGGACGAATAAAAACTCATCAAATCAATCAAAAAAGAAAAATTATGTTTAAGAACTATTTAAAAATAGCTTGGAGGAACCTTCTTAAAAACAAAGTGTTTACTCTTGCAAATGTAATTGGTTTGACCCTTGCATTTGCCGTGGCCATTCTTTTGTCAATGACCGCTTTGTTCGAGTTGTCATATGATCAGTTTCATACCAACAAGGACTCTATTTACCAACTGGCACTTTCCAATCAAACACCAAAGGGCACCAGAACAAGTACAGCAAGTCCCGTTCCTTTGGCTCCTTCTCTAAAAAGCGAAGTTCCAGGGATAAAACAGATTACAAGAGCCGTAAGCGAAGATGCTCTGGTAACCTACCAAGAGAAAGAATTGGTTTTGGATGCACATTATGTAGATCCCGCCTTTTTTGAAATGTTCAGCTATCCCATTGTATTGGGGAATGGAAACCATCCATTTTCAGACAAGAGATCCGTTGCCATCACTGAAAGAACATCACAACTGCTATTTGGGGATACATCCGCAATTGGAAAAACAATCTACCTACTGCTGGGGAAAGAGGAGCGTCCCTTTACCATTTCTTCAATTCTTAAAGACCTTCCAACAAACAGTAGTGTCGATTTCCAGATTGCCATTCCCTTTGAAAACCATTCCGAATATTCAGAGAATTTAACAGTATGGGATTCCAACTTTCATGAAGTCTATATTGAATTGGACAAGAGTGTATCCGCTGATCAGTTCGAAAAAAATACCTGGGAGTTCACCAACATGCATTACAGAGAAAGTATTGAAAATCTAGTTAGGGATGGAGCGCGGCCAGATGCCAATAACCAATACAAACAGTTTCATCTTCTTCCTTATACAGATGTCCATTTTGTTTCATACGCTAGCGGTGCTATTCAAGTGCAACGTACTTTCCCCTATATCATACTGGGCATCTCCTTTTTAATCATCTTTATCGCGTGTGCCAATTTTATTAACATGAACATTGCTCTTAGTGAAAAACGACTTAAGGAAATTGGGATGCGAAAAACATTGGGAGCCATAAAAGGACAGTTATTCTTTCAATTTTGGACAGAAAGCCTTTTGATATTTACCGCTGCCTTATTCCTAGGTCTAGTACTGGGCAATTTGCTTATCGACCCCTTCAAGGTGCTTTTTAATACTGAGGCTACCATGGCTAACCTAACCAAACCTTCTATACTTCTTGGTTTCTTTGTGGCCATGTTCCTAATCGTTTTTATTGCAGGAGGTTATCCCGCCATGTTACTGAGTAAAATGAACACCCTTCGTGCATTGAAAGGGAAATGGGAAATGGGAAAGAACGGTGTTAGAAATGTCCTCATCGTGGTTCAATTTGTCATTGCGATTATTTTGATAAGTGGCACCTTAGTACTGCAGGGACAGCTTCAGTTCATGCGCGACAAAGACCTTGGGTATAACAAAGAACAGGTGATTTCTATTCCCCTAAACGGAAAAAAAGACAGTTATCGTGTTATAGATCTGCTACGTGAAGAACTCCAGAACAATCCCAATATTTTGGAAGTTACGGGAGCAGACAACAATTTGGGAAGAGGAAGAGATGGCAGTTTATCTACCAGTAAATGGGGTTTTGACTATAAACAACGGGGGGTAACCACAAATATACTTACCGTGGACCACGATTACCTTAAAACCCTAGATATTGAACTGCTCTCCGGAAGAACCTTCAGTCCTGAATTTAAAGCGGACAGTCTTAGTCTCATAATTAACCAAGCCATGGTAAAGGAACTGAATGAAACCGATCCAATTTCTACCAAAATTATGATGGATGATTCAATCTCATATACCGTTATAGGAGTTATAAAGGATTTCAACTTTCAAAAAATCACCAAAGAAATTGAGCCACTTACCCTATTTATGAACCGCGATTGGGACCTGTATTATGCTTATGTAAAAGTTGCTCCGGGTTCATTATCCAAGTCTTTTGAGTTTCTAAAAACTGCTTGGGAGAAAATTGAGCCCAATGCCGAGTTTCAAGGTTCTTTTCTAGATGAAAATATTGATCGCACCTACAGGCGTGAAAAAATGATGGCCACAATAATAACCAGTGGCTCAATACTGGGAATTGTTTTAAGCTGTATTGGTCTCTTTGCTATTTCGCTACTGGTAGTTGCGCAACGAACAAAGGAAATAGGGGTTCGCAAAGTTGTTGGAGCCACTGTTTCGTCTATTACATTATTACTGACAAAAGATTTTTTAAAACTGGTAGGAGTAGCTTTTATCATTGCTACTCCCATAGCATGGTATGCATTGAACCAGTGGCTACAGGGATACGCTTTTCATATTTCTCTCAGCGTTTGGTTTTTTATAGGCGCCGGTCTTTTAGCCGCCGCAATTGCCTTTATTACAGTAGGAGGGAAAACCTTAAAAGCTGCTTCGGTGAATCCTGTAGAAAGTTTAAGAACAGAATAGAAATTAAAAAAGATAGAAATCATGTTAAAACACAATATCTTATTTTTTTTTAGAAATATCAAAAGACAGAAGAACACCTTTTTGATTAACATCATTGGGTTGTCTACAGGTTTGGCATGTACCCTTCTCATTGTGCTTTGGGTAGTGGATGAACTGAATGTGGACAAGCTTCATGCAAACCATGAACGTATTTACCAGGTAATTGAACATCTGGAGTTTACAGATGGGATTCAAACCATTACAGAAACTTCAAGCCCAATGGCTGAGCTGCTAAAAGAAGAAATGCCGGAGGTAGAGTATGCCACAGCAACCATTCCCCCTTCATGGTTTGGAGATCATGTGCTTTCTGTAGATGAAAACAATCTTAAGGCGACAGGACAACTGATAGGTGAAGATTATTTCAATATTTTTTCTTTTAGTTTGATTGAAGGGGATAAGAATAATGTAATGTCAGATCCAAATTCAATTGTCATATCCAAAACATTGGCCATAAACCTGTTCGGTAGCACAAAGAACGTTGTTGGTAAAGCGGTGGAATTTGAAAAAAAACGTCAATTTCAGGTTTCAGGAATTTTTGAAGATGTGCCGGCAAATTCCACAGTTCAATTCGATTTTGCCCTATCTACTGAAGCTTCAAAAGAAGAGACACCATGGAACTCTTTGAATACATGGAACAGTAGTGGTCCCAGGGTCTATGTTTCATTAAAGGAAGGGACGAACATTAGTGCATTAAACGCCAAGGTTGAGATGATTCGAAAAAGTAGAAATGAAAACACCATTCGGACGGCCACCCTTGTCCCGTTTTCTGAACATTATCTACATGGAACCTATGAAAACGGCAAACAGGTAGGAGGGAGAATAAAATACGTTCGCTTGTTTTCAATCATTGCCTTGATCATTTTGACCATCGCTTGCATCAATTTCATGAATCTATCCACAGCAAGAGCATCAAAAAGATTGAAAGAAATAGGCATAAAGAAAGCCGTTGGGGCAAAAAGAAAGGTTTTTGTATTTCAATTTTTAGGTGAGTCCATTTTAATGGTGTTTATGGCCCTCTCAATTGCCCTAATAATGGTAGCTATCTTTCTTCCACAATTTAATATTATCATAGCCAAACAATTAACGCTCACTTTTAATGTCAACCTTGTTTTAATCATTTTGTGTATTACAGTTTTTACAGGTCTTATTGCTGGAAGCTATCCAGCGTTTTATTTATCCAGCCTTAATGCCGTAGCCATTCTTAAGGGAAAATGGAATAGCTCTGTTGGAGAATTATGGACAAGGAAGGGATTGGTCATTACCCAATTTACACTGTCCGTCGTATTGATTGTATCCGTACTAGTGGTCTACAAACAGGTTGAGTTTGTTCAGAACCAAAATTTGGGGTATGACCAAGATAACATTGTGCAATTCAGAATTGAAGGCAAAATAAAAGACCAATTGCAGACCTTTGTTTCTGAAGTGAAAAAATTGCCGGGGATAAAGAACGCCTCAAGCACTACCCATAGTATGGTGGGGCATAATTGGTCAACAACCTTGAATTGGGAAGGAAAAGAGTCCGATAATGTTACTCAATTTCAAATTGTAGGCGTGGACTATGGCCTAATAGAAACTTTAGGAATGGAAATGGCGATGGGTCGCAGTTTTAGCAGGGAATTTGGAACGGATAGTACAAGTATCATATTCAATGAAACTGCCATCAAAGCCATGGGGATTGAAGACCCTATTGGTAAAATGATTGGTAATAGAACGATTATTGGAACCGTAAAGGATTTTCATTTTAAATCTTTGCATGATAAAGTAGAACCATTGTTCATGTCCTTAATGCCAGAAGGGGTAAACAAGGTGATGGCAAGAATTGAAGCGGGAAAGGAAAAAGAGACGCTCAACGAACTCCAAGCGTTTTATGAAACTTTCAATCCTGGTTTTCCTTTTGAATATCAGTTTTTAGATCATAACTATCAGGCACTTTATACTTCTGAGAAACGAGTGGCTACCCTATCAAAATACTTTGCTGGTATGGCGATACTAATTTCATGTCTTGGGCTATTTGGGCTGGCCATATTTACGGCTGAAAGAAGACGAAAGGAAATTAGCATTCGCAAAGTTTTGGGACAAAGTGTTTCTCAGGTCACAATAATGCTTTCACGTGAATTTGCCGAATTGGTTTTACTCTCTATCGTTATTGCTTTGCCCATTGCGTATTTTTTGACCCAAAACTGGCTTTCAGGATTTGCATATCACATTCCATTACAAGTATGGTATTTCTTAGGAGCAGGTTTTATAGCTTTACTGGTTGCCATACTTACAGTTGGGCTTCAAGCAATACAGGCAGCAAACAAACCCCCAGTGAATGCTTTGAGAGAGGGATAGAATATTTTAATTAAAAACAAAAAATAATGTTACTACAACTCAATAATATTTTTAAATGGGTCAACTCAGGTGGCCAACGTATCTTTTTATTAAAGGACATTAATCTTAATGTGGAAGAAGGGCAATTTATTTCTATCATGGGTCCTTCCGGTTCCGGTAAATCTACCCTACTTAATGTTATTGGTATGTTGGATGCCTTTGACGAAGGGGAATATCATTTTTTGGACGAGTCTGTGCACTCCCTCAAAGAAAAACGTAGGGCTACCTTATATAAGGAATATATAGGTTTTGTTTTTCAATCGTATCACCTATTAGATGAATTAACGGTAAAAGAGAATTTGGAGATGCCGCTACTTTATAAAAAATTTAAAGGCTCTGAGCGGAAAGCTATGGTCGCAGATATGTTAGATCGATTTAATATAGTAGGCAAAAAAGATTTGTTTCCAGCTCAATTGAGCGGTGGGCAACAACAATTGGTAGGTGTTGCCAGAGCATTGATCTCTAGCCCAAAATTGATTTTGGCAGATGAGCCCACAGGAAATTTGAATTCCAAGCAGGGGGAGGAAATCATGGAATTATTTAAACAATTAAATGATGAAGGAGTTACAATCATCCAAGTTACTCATTCCGAGAAAAATGCTGAATATGGTTCTCGTATCATCAATCTTTTAGATGGGAGAATGATTTAATTAGAGAGGTCGGCTAGTTCTTTTCCAACCAAACTGCCCAAGGCAATGCCCATTCCCCCTAAGCGAACTCCACAATAAACATTGTTGGATACTTGCTTGACGATGGGCGTTTTTTGTGGCCCCACTCCCATTATTCCGCTCCAACTGTAGTCAATTTCAATATTTTGGTTTGGAAAGATAACCGTGTTGAGAAGTCTTTCAAGTTCATGTTGAACAATAGTTGTTTTTCCAAAAGAAGGGGTTTCTTCCGTTTCAAAATCCAGGTTACGGCCCCCGCCAAAAAGAATCCGGTTATCAATATTTCTGAAGTAATAATATCCTTCATCAAAATGGAAGGTTCCTTTTATTTTAAGGTCATTGATTGGTTTGGTAATCAGAACCTGGGCCCTAGCAGGATTAACTGTTTCAGTTTTTAAGAATTCTGAAGCAAAGCCATTGGTGGCAATATATGTTTTTCTAGTATTGAAAGAAAAGTCGCTTGTCTGTATTTCAACCCTGTTTCCAGAATCTTGAAGCTTCTTAACCGCAGCTCCATTCATAATATGTATTCCTTTCTTCAAACACTTTTCAAGCAATGCGGACATCAGTTTCCCCGTGTCAAGTTGACCTTCAAAAGTATGGGTGATATAGGTATTCTGAATATTCTCAAATCCAAAAACGTTCCTGGTTTTCACAAAAGGTTTTTCTCCAAAAATAGGCTTTAACAATGCGTTCAAGGTATCCATCCCCTCTACACACGTTTTAAATAATGAGGTATCTTTTTTTAGAAAAAGCTCGTGCCCACCATACTGTTCTAACCCAATTACATTGTCTCCCAAAAGGGTTCGTAATACTTGTATACCATCCCAGCGCTTCTTAACCAAGTTGACAACATTTTCCTGTGAATGTATTCTTAGGTCAGATAACAACTCAGAAATACTACCGAAACAGGCAAAACCTGCATTTTTAGTACTAGCTCCCTGTGGCAAGGAGCCTTTTTCCAATACTAGTACTTTGCTGGAGGGATACTTTTCTTTAAGATGCAATGCACAGTTGAGACCGACTATACCGCTTCCTACCACTGTAAAATCTACATTGGACAACCACGTTTTATATTCCCAATAGCTTAATTCCATCAAATAAAAACCCCGACTTGCATCGGGGTTGGTTTAATCTTGATATTTTGTGTCTATTACAAAATCTTCCATAAACTTGGTAGTATAATTCCCTGCCAAGTAATCTGGATGATCCATCAATTGTCTATGGAATGGGATTGTTGTTTTTACACCCTCAATCACAAACTCATCAAGTGCCCTACGCATTTTATTAATTGCCTCTTCCCTGGTTTGGGCAGTAGTTATTAGCTTGGCAATCATAGAGTCATAGTTTGGCGGAATCATATAACCACTATACACATGGGTGTCTAATCGTATTCCATGACCTCCTGGAGTATGCAGGGTAGTGATTTTACCCGGTGAAGGTCTAAAATCATTATATGGATCCTCTGCATTGATTCTGCATTCAATAGAGTGTAGTTTTGGAAAATAATTTTTACCTGAAATAGGTACTCCTCCTGCTACTAAAATTTGTTCGCGGATTAAATCGTAATCAACTACTTGTTCTGTAATTGGATGTTCAACCTGGATACGGGTATTCATCTCCATAAAGAAAAAGTTCCGGTGTTTATCCACCAAAAACTCCACTGTCCCTGCTCCTTCATATTTAATGAATTCAGCAGCTTTTACAGCAGCCTTACCCATATCTTCACGAAGCTTATCCGTCATAAATGGAGAAGGGGTTTCCTCTGTCAATTTTTGGTGCCTACGTTGAACTGAACAATCTCTTTCAGATAAATGACATGCCTTTCCATACTGATCACCAACTATCTGAATTTCGATATGACGAGGTTCTTCAATCAATTTTTCCATGTACATTCCCCCATTACCAAATGCAGCTGTGGCCTCTTGTACCGCACTTTCAAAACCTGCTTCCATTTTATCTTCAGACCAAATGGCGCGCATACCTTTTCCACCTCCACCAGCAGTGGCTTTTATCATTACAGGATAGCCCATTTTTTTGGCTATTTTTTTTGCTTCGGTCACATCCTTTAATAATCCCTCGGAGCCTGGAATTGTGGGTACACCTGCTTTTTTCATGGTTTCCTTGGCTGTCGCCTTGTCTCCCATTTTATCAATCTGATCTCCTGAAGCACCTATGAACTTAATTTCATGTTCAGCACAAATCCTTGAGAATTTGGAATTCTCTGAAAGAAATCCATATCCAGGATGAATGGCATCTGCATTGGTGATTTCTGCTGCAGCAATGATGTTCGGTATTTTTAAATAGGATTCATGGCTTGGTGCAGGGCCAATACAAACAGCTTCATCTGCAAAGCGCACATGAAGACTTTCTTCATCTGCTTTGGAATATACCGCTACTGTTTTGATTCCCATCTCCTTGCACGTCCGTATAATACGTAGTGCAATCTCTCCTCTATTTGCAATCAATATTTTTTTAAACATAGTCTTTCATGTTAGGCCCTAAAGTTTTAAAGTCAAAATCCCGTCTGTTGGGTTTTGAAATGTTAACTCTTGGAATTTGATTAGGAAGGGTCAACCAAAAATAAGGGCTGATCAAACTCTACAGGTGAAGAATCATCAACCAATACCTTAACAATTTTACCAGAAACCTCTGATTCAATGTCGTTAAATAGTTTCATAGCTTCAATCACGCAAAGTACATCTCCTTGATTAATGGTGCTTCCCACCTCAACAAAAACAGGTTTGTCTGGAGATGGTTTTCTGTAAAACGTACCAATTATTGGCGATTTAATAGTGATATACTTTGAATCATCATCTGCAACTGCTGGTTGTTCCGTTTGCGAAGAAGCTACTTCTGCCACTGGTACTTGCGCTGCCGGAGCCACAGGAGCTTGTGCCATAGGAATTTGTTGTACAATTGTAGTTTCTGGTACCGACTCTCCTCCTGTGCGAATTGTAATCTTGATGTCTTCCATCTCCAACTTCACCTCGCTAGCGCCTGATTTAGCTACAAACTTGATTAAACTTTGAATTTCCTTAATATCCATGGAATATGATTTAGTTAGTTGTCTTTTAAGAATTATATGCCCATTTTAAATAAATGGAGCCCCATGTAAAACCTCCGCCAAAAGCGGCAAAAATAAGGTTATCTCCTTTTTTGAGCTGCTTTTCATAATCGAATAACAAGAGCGGTAAAGTAGCAGATGTGGTATTTCCATATCTGTGAATATTGATCATCACTTTATCACGATCTACTCCCATTCTATTTGCTGTGGCGTCTATAATACGCTTGTTTGCCTGGTGTGGTACCAACCATTGTACATCTTCATGGCCAAGGTTGTTACGTTCCATAATCAAAGCAGAAACATCTGCCATATTGGAAACGGCAAATTTGAATACCGACTTGCCATCTTGATAAACGAAATGCCTTTTGTTCTTTATAGTTTCTTCTGATGCTGGTAGAATGGAGCCTCCTGCATCAATTTTTAAGAATTGGCGTCCAACACCATCTGATCGTAAGTATTCATCTTGCAACCCAAGACCTTCTTCATTAGGCTCAAAAAGTGCCGCTCCAGCTCCATCACCAAAAATTATGCACGTTGTTCGGTCCGTATAATCAATAATGGAAGACATCTTGTCCGCTCCAATCAACAACACCTTTTTATATCTTCCAGATTCTATATAACTAGCAGCTGTGGACATCCCAAATAAAAAGCTGGAACAAGCTGCTTGAAGGTCATAAGAAAATGCATTAACAGCACCTATCTGTGAGGCTACGTAAGCAGCAGTAGAAGCTACTGGAATATCTGGAGTTGCAGTTGCAACCAAAACAAAGTCTATCTCTAATGGATCTACACCGCTTTTCTTTATTAAATCTTCAGCGGCTTTAATTGCCAAATATGAAGTTCCTTCGTTTTCTTTTTTTAAGATTCTTCTTTCTTTTATTCCTGTTCTAGAAGTAATCCATTCGTCATTGGTATCTACCATGGTCTCCAACACTTTGTTGGATAAAACGAAGTCAGGAACATATCCTCCTACAGCTGTAATAGCTGCTGTTTGTTTTTTCATATTAGTGTCCTTTTTTGTCAAAAACGTTAAGAATTGACCCAAAAACGGTGAAAAATAGTCATTTTCTACGACTTTTTGGTCAAAAAGAGGTGGTTTTTAAAATTAACCTTATCCCATAAAAAAACTCCCGTTATAAAAAAACGGGAGTCAATATATTTTAAAAAGTTAACTACTAAGCAGCAGTTTCTTCTTCAACTTTGTCTATCAACACTTGACCACGGTAGTACAATTTACCTTCATGCCAATGTGCTCTATGATACAAGTGCATTTCTCCTGTTGCAGAATCTTTAGCAATTGTTGGTGCAGTTGCCTTGTAATGAGTTCTTCTTTTATCTCTTCTGGTTTTCGAGATTTTTCTTTTAGGATGTGCCATTATATACCTATTTATCCGTTAATAACTTCTTTAAATCGTCCCATCTGGGATCTGTATTTTCTGATTCTTCTTTGACTTCTTTTGGCTGTAATTCTTCCAGCTTATCCAAGATTTCCGATTCTAATGTTCCATCCAGTACTCCCGGGTGAATTCGTTTCTGCGGAACTGCCAACACCAACATTTCATAGATATACTGAGAAATATTAATTTGATACTCGCCATGGGGAATGACTAAGATTTCGTCATTTTCATCATTGTACTCTTCCCCAAACTTAACAACTAGATGCAAATTTGATGAAATAGGCTGATCAAATGGTTCGCCTGTTAAATCACCATCTACATTTACGGTTCCTTTTGCTTCAATATCCAATTCCATCATATTGTTCATCTTGTCCAATATGGCGGTAATCTGCACCGAAGCATCATTAAACTCTTGGTAATCAAAAGATTCAAAGAACGTATTGTCAATCTCGTACCCAAACTCGTGCTTCCCCAACTTTAATCCCGAAAAAGGAATAAAAAACTCCTTCAGCTTCATCATTTCTACACTTAAGGTTTGTGTACCAGCCCATAAAGGCGGGTGCAAAGATACTACTTATTTAGAAAACTGCAATTGTATTATAATAAATATCACACATAAAACTCAAGTTTTAACTTGCTCGTTTTATCTTCTGCTTTTGCAAAGGGTTTTTGTTCAATGCTATGTTTTCTTCGCGGTTCTTAAAAACTTGTATCGCTGTAAAAACTGCTTCTTTAAACGAATTTTCATCCGCCTCTCCTTTGCCAGCAATTTCATAGGCGGTTCCATGATCTGGAGATGTCCGTATTTTTTCCAACCCCGCGGTATAATTTACTCCTTTACCAAAAGAGAGCGTTTTAAATGGAATAAGCCCTTGATCGTGATACGCAGCCAGAATTGCATCAAAATTATTGTGGGAATTAGATCCAAAAAAACTATCTGCGGAGTATGGCCCATATACTAATGTCCCCTGATCAAACAATTCTTGTATAGCTGGTTTTAGAATTTTGTCATCCTCTTCTCCAATAGTTCCGTTATCACCGCTATGTGGATTAATACCAAGCAATGCTATTTTAGGTCTTCGGATTCCAAAATCCATTTTAAGTGATTTTTCCATCGTTTCCACCTTGTTTCTAATCAATGCAGGCGTAATCGCCTGAGCCACATCTTTAACTGCTATATGATCTGTTAATAATCCAATCCTCAATGTGTCCGTTACCATAAACATAAGACTTTCGCCATCTAATTCCTGAGCAAGAAAATCAGTGTGTCCTGGAAAATTAAAGTCTTCAGATTGAATATTGTTTTTATTGATAGGAGCGGTAACCAAAACATCAATCTTGCCATTTTTCAAAGCCGCGACCGCAGCCCTTAAAGATTTTATGGCGTATTTGCCGGCTTCTTCTGTAGCTTTTCCATAATCAACGTTAGGCGTTTCTTTCCAAACATTCACAATATTGATTTTACCATCAATGGACTGTGAAGCATCTCTTACTCCATTAAAACTAATATTAAGTTCCAAATCTGATTTTTGTTGGGATATCACCTTGTTTGATGCAAAAATAATTGGGGTGCAGAAATCTAGCATCCTTGGATCTTGAAAAGTCTTTAAAGCAACTTCGCAGCCAATACCATTAAAATCTCCAATTGAAATACCCAGTTTTATTTTTCCTTTTTCCTTCATAAAATAATTGCCGATATAGCTACATTTACATTACAAAACTACTCAATTAAAAAGATTCATGTTTACAGGTATTATTGAGACTTTAGGTAAAATTGAAAAGCTTGAAAAAGATGGTGACAATTTGCATATTACCGTTTCTTCCGAAATTACTTCAGAGCTAAAAATTGATCAAAGCGTTTCCCATAATGGTGTTTGTCTTACCGTTGTAG
Organism: Allomuricauda sp. R78024; assembly: GCF_044596045.1. Lineage (NCBI taxonomy): Bacteria > Pseudomonadati > Bacteroidota > Flavobacteriia > Flavobacteriales > Flavobacteriaceae > Allomuricauda > Allomuricauda sp. R78024. The sequence continues at coordinate 735,057 of NZ_CP138995.1, read as the reverse complement.
CGTTGGACGCAGATCAGTATACCGTAACCGCTATTGAAGAGACATTGGCCAAAACCAGTTTAGGCGACCTAAAGGTTGGAGATGTCGTAAATCTTGAAAGGGCCATGGTATTGGGTGCGCGATTGGATGGCCATATTGTGCAAGGGCATGTTGATCAAACCGCAAGCTGCATTTCTGTTCAACAAAAAGATGGGAGTTGGGTTTTTGGGTTTGAATATGATTCTACTTTAAATAATATTACCATTGAAAAAGGTTCTATTACCGTGGATGGTGTTAGTTTAACAGTTGTCGACTCTAAAAAAAATGCTTTTAGTGTTGCTATTATACCGTACACTTATGAACACACCAGGTTCAGTACATATTCGCCGGGGACTACCGTAAATCTAGAGTTTGATGTAATTGGAAAATACGTTGCAAGGTTAATACAACTTCATTCCTAAATCCTGTTTTTTCTTTTCATTAGAGCAGCAGCATCACACTTTTATAAAAATCTTTCTTTTATAAAGTACATAAGCCAAAAGACAATAAAAAGACACTACACTTAAACCATAGAGTAATGATGATAGCTCCATGGACATAAAATCATGAACATAGATTTTATTGAAAAGCCATCCGTGTATTGAGGTATCTTCATCAACTTTTATAGAATAAAACAACTTGGTGATAAAACTGGACAGAAAGTAAACCACTATTGCATTTGCTCCAGCATACCTGAATATGCTCCCGAACTTGATACCCCTTACATCTGTTAGATAGTAAATCAATGCTAAAACAATGTTCGCCCAACCCGTAGTTACCAAAACAAAACTGCTTGTCCAAAGTGCTTTGTTAATTGGAAAAACAAAATCCAAAAGATGTCCTACTAACAATAGTGAACCTCCCAGTCCAAACAGAATAGTTGTTTTTTTCTCCTGTTTTGAAGCTAGTATCAATCCGGTAAAAATTCCTAGAAGCGAGCTTACTATTGCCGGTATTGTACTTAGTAAACCTTCGGGGTCATAGTCTGGCTTATAGCTGTGGGTTCCAAAAACTTGAACATCCAAATAATTGGCCAAATTGTTTGGCGCCCGCTCCAACGTAGACGCTATACCTTCAACAGGAATAAAAACCATTAATAGCCAATATCCTATCAATAAAATTGCTGCAACCCAAATTAACCTTTTCCAGTTAAGGTTTAAAAAGAGGATCGCTGCAAAAAAGAAAACCACTCCGATACGTTGCAACACCCCAGGAAATCTTATTGAAGAGAAATCCTTTATGAATGGAAAACTAATGGTAAAAGCCCCAAGAAAGAGACCTAGCCCAATTAGTTTTAGACTTCGAATCGCGATTTTTTTATAGACGGCAGCATCTGCTTTCTTGTTTTGGTATGCGAACACAATTGACGTGCCAACAATGAACAAGAAAAATGGAAATACCAGATCGGTGGGGGTATAGCCATGCCATTTTGCATGTAAAAAGGGTGCGTACACATTGGACCATGTTCCCGGTGTGTTCACCAAAATCATCAAAATAATGGTCCCTCCACGAAAAATATCAACAGAGAGTATCCTGCTTTTCATGGTAATATTATAAAATGTTATCCTTCATTCTATTCCAAGCCTTTATCAGCAAAAATCCTGAGACTCCAGCAACTCCCGTCAATATCAAAGCCAAATTTGTTTTGCCATAAATCCAATACCCTGTAGCGAACATTATAGTATAAATTAACACCACGCCCAATAACATTGCTGTAATCCCAGATGGTACGCTCCATTTTTGGTCGCCCACAACAATCTCAACGTTGTCCTGCTTTGCATCTTCAATAATTTTGGCCCAACCCGGCCCGCCTGGCTGAATTTTAATATAAAAGCTTCTCAACACATCTTTAGTTTCTGGTTGGGTAACAAAAGTAGCGGTAAGCCATATTATTGATGTAATTATCATAATAAATGGCAATTCTCCCCACTCTGGAAATACTCCGGTTTCCGAGCTAAAAAGTATCTCTTTTAATGCAGTTGTTTCTAAAAGAATAGCTAAAATCCCTGAAGAAAACATTGCCGTAATCTCACTCCAAGCATTGATACGCCACCAAAACCATCGTAAAATGAAAATGAGTCCCGTACCTGCCCCAAAAGATAACAGTAAATTGAAAACTCCCATCGCACTTTGTAATGCCAATGCTAAAAATGCGCTTAAAATCATGAGGATTACCGTGGATAATCTTCCTACGTTAACCATTTGCTTTTCTGTTGCGTCTGGATTGATTTGCTGTTTGTAAAAATCATATACTATATAAGAGGAGCCCCAGTTCAATTGAGTTGAAATAGTACTCATATATGCCGCAACCAAGGAAGCTAGTACTAAACCTAACAGACCACTTGGAAGTTTGGTCAGCATTGCCGAGTAGGCAAGGTCTTGCCCTAATTTACTTTCCGCAACATTAGGGAATGCTTCTTGAATACTTGCAACATCAGGATATATAACTAAGGAAGCCAGTGCTACCAAAATCCATGGCCAAGGACGTAATGCATAATGCATAATATTGAAAAAAAATGTGGCCCCCATAGCATGATTTTCATTCTTAGCTGCCAACATTCGTTGTGCAATATATCCTCCTCCGCCCGGTTCTCCACCAGGATACCAAGAACTCCACCATTGTACAGCCAACGGAATAACCAACATGGTAATCAAGGCTTTTTTATCGCTAAAATCTGGTAGAATGCTTAATTTATTTTTTACATTTTCATTTTCCATAATAGCTTGAATCCCACCCACTTCTGGGATATTCACCAAGTAATAAGCAGCTCCGATTGCGCCTGCCATGGCAACAAAAAAGAGTAAAAAATCGCTATAGACAACTCCTTTAAATCCACCAAGTGCACTAAAGATAACCGTTATAAGCCCTCCAGCTACAACCGTTTCCCAAGGTTCAAGGCCCAGCATAACCCCGCCAATCTTTATTGCCGCCAAAGTAACTGAAGCCATGGTAATAACATTAAAAAATACCCCAAGATAAATGGCTCTAAATTTTCTTAAAAAACTTGCAGCCTTGCCTCCATAACGAAGTTCGTAAAACTCAAGATCCGTTTTTACATTAGATTTTCTCCACAGTTTGGCATATACAAACACAGTAAGCATCCCTGTAAGCAGAAAACACCACCAACCCCAATTGCCAGATACTCCATTGGTTCTTACTAAATCGGTAACAAGGTTTGGAGTGTCTGTAGAAAAGGTTGTAGCGACCATAGATAGGCCCAATAACCACCAAGGCATTGTTCTGCCAGACAAAAAGTATTCTGATGAGCTCTTACCGGACTTTTTGGAAACATAAATCCCTATTCCCAAAACAATGGCAAAAAAAACAATTATAAGACTGTAGTCCAGCGTGCTGAGTTCCATATTTTATTGGTTTGGTTAACTGCTAATGTATAATTTTTTAGAATACCTTTGCTCTTTGTTCGCTAAACGCCAAATTTGACGCTATCTACAACATTTGAACCTTCTTTAATAGCGTGGGTCATGGCGGCTACTGCCTCGTTTCTAATGGGGATTTCAAAGGCAGGGTTAAAGGGCCTTTCTATCTTCAATGTAACGCTTATGGCTTTGGCTTTTGGAGCCAAAGAATCTACAGGGTTAATAATTCCTCTGCTTTTGGTGGGAGATGTTTTTGCTGTAATATATTACAACCGGCACACCCAATGGAATCATATCTTAAAATTTTTACCTTGGATGCTCGCTGGTATTCTTATAGGGGTTTTCGTTGGAAAGGACTTACCAGAAAAAGAGTTTAAAATAAGCATGGTAGTTGTCATTCTTATAAGTTTAGGAATGTTGATTTGGTGGGATAAAAGAAAATCCAAGGCTATACCTACCCATTGGTTCTTTTCTGGTTCTATAGGGATTATGGCAGGTATCTGTACCATGATCGGGAATTTGGCAGGTGCGTTTACCAATATTTTCTTTCTGGCCATGCGTTTGCCAAAAAATGAATTCGTAGGCACCGCTGCGTGGCTCTTTTTAATCACCAATCTTTTTAAATTGCCCTTTCATCTGTTTGTTTGGAAAACCATTTCCCCAGAAACATTGTTGATTAACATTAAGTTACTTCCAGCTATTCTTACTGGACTTTTCTTAGGTGTTGTACTTGTAAAAAAGATCAATGACCGCAACTATAAAAGATTCATTTTAATTGTTACAGCCATTGGAGCAATTGCTATTTTATTCAAATAGAAAGACCACGACCTTAGGTTATTTAGTGCTGCCATTTATATGGTTTACCATCTTACAACCATCCTGATTACCATTGTTACAAGCAGATGTATAAAAAGATAGGGCTCTATTTAAATCTTTTGGTATTTCTTGTCCGTTAAAATAAAGGCTTCCAATTTGGAACTGGGCATTTGCATAGTTTTGATCGGAGGCTAACATAAAATTGGAAATTGCTTTTTGAACATCCTTCGGAACCCCTTGGCCATTGAGGTACATGATTCCTAAATTATATTGTGCAGGCGCAAATCCTTTGCTGGCTGATTTTTTAAACAACTTATAGGCCTTCCCATAATCTACAGCTGTTTCTTTCCCAAAATAATATTTACATCCTCTTTCAAAGCTGTTCCCATTCGTTGGAAAAAACCATATAATAGCTATAACAATAAGCAAAATCCACAATGCAAACCCCCATACCCAATCCATAGTCGGAATTTCGTATTCAGGCAAAGGTGTTGGGAAAAAACCGCTTTCTTGAAATGCTTTGATTTGCTTCTCATCTAAAGGATAATAGGACCCTGAGGTGCCACGTATACCAAGAACATAGCCATCATCAGATAAATATGCCCCCATAAAGAAAAACGTTCCGGTAGTCTTATAGGCAAGATAAACTTCTTCCCCATTAGGGCCTTTGCCTTCTAAAGCCATAATTTCCTTTATGCTTTCGTCTTTTCCAAAAAGACCTCCTATCTTCTTAGCAGATGCTACGTTTGGAATTAATATGGCGAATGAAAAGAGTAGTAAAAATAATCTCATTTTTTTTAGGTTTTATTGGTTGAATTTTTTGTGTGCTCTGTTAGCATTATTGTCCTAAGTCCCATAGTTTGTACAAACAAAACCCAAGCAATAACAGTAGTATAAAAAATACAATTTTTAAATAGGGTTTAGGGTTTTTCTTATTTTTCAAGTTTGTCTCAAAAACTGCTTTTGTCGCACTTGTATTTTGCAGGTCAAGAGTTTGTTCTGTGTCTGTCTTTTTGATTTTGATGAGATACAAGGAATAGTTGTCCTGGGTTCTCCCCGAAGCATTTTTTAGGATTTTGGATTTTACTTCTTCGGCTGTACTTTCTGATGTGAACCAATTCCTTATTTTATCTTCATCCAATGTTTCTAGAATACCATCAGTGCACAACAAAAAGAAATCATTTTTTCTAATATCTTCAATCACTTTATGATCTATTCTAGTGGGCCTTACTCCGCTTACGGCTCTTGTAATGACATTTTTTCGAGGATGATTTTCTGCTTCTTCTTGGGTGATTTCACCCATATCAAGTAAATTTTGTACTTCAGAATGATCTTTGGTCTGGAACAATATTTCCCCATTACGAAGGTGATACACTCTACTGTCCCCTATCCACCCTATTAGCGCGTGCTCTTTGTTATGTGATAATTTAAGTAACGTTAGGGTACTTGCCATTCCTTTTAGAGCGGGTACAGTAGAAATGTTATCAACAAGTTTTTTTTCTGTATACTCCAGTGCTTTGGGCAAAATATCAACGTCCTTTACATCAGCATAGTTCTTATTAATAAACTCTGCCATATACTTACACACCAAAGATGAAGCTACTTCTCCTTTTTCATGCCCGCCTACCCCGTCACATACCAAAAAAAGCTCATCTTTTCCTGTTGGTTCTTCAGGGTGTATGGAATCTTCATTGTTATTCCGATTTCCGATTTCATTAATATAGACAGGAGTGAATACTTTCATATATCCTTATTTGTTGTCGGTTTGGTTGACTGCATAAAAGGAATCTGTTTTTGCCTTTTAAACTCCCTAATAATCGTTGACTCTATTTTTCTGAACCCCCATTTTAATCCGCCAGAGGAAATGGAAATTGGTGTTCCATAGGTTTGCATGTTCCTACGCATAATAGAAGCTTTGAACTTACTGCTTGCATTGTTTAAATACTTCTCCGGATTCTTAACATCTATAAGCAAAAATTTGGTCAGCATCACTTGGGATTTTCTGATGTTCTGAATGTCTTGCCATTCAATTAACCCAATGCTTACCCCATTTGAATTATCCCATATGCCCTTATCGCTTATTATCATCCCCATGCGGTTTTGAAAAAGTTTTTTGAACACAGAAATGAGTATCGCACCAAAAAATAAAATAGCTATAACCGCAATTGCCCTCATTATAAATGGATTTTCAGCTTTTCGGGTTTGCATGTTTTCCGCATTTAAAAGAATAAATACACTCAATGCAAGAAACATAGCGCAACCAAGAATTATAAGCACCAGTTTTATTCTGCTCAATGGTATTTCTATATTGTCTTTCATACTTAATTAATAACTGCCTGTTTCATCAATTCTCTTTTTACCCATAAGCGCATTTTACGCCCTATACCATAAGTGTCTATATTATTTAAAAGATCCTTTACGGTTGCCAATCCAAAAAAAGTACAGCCAGAACAGACGGATACTTTACTCTCCGATCTGTACAATTCTCGTATTGTTTTTTTCTGATCTCTTCTTAAGGTTAATTTTCCAGAAAACATTAATTCTTCATATACTATAACTGCCATAATACGTTCCGCTGTGTTATGTGAATACAAAAGTTGTCCAATCTCATCATATCTGGATGCACTAATATACTGATGCATTTTCTTCACAACGTATGTTGGTTTTCCAACAAAAGAACAGCTAAAGCCAATAGTTTCGCTAAAATAATCAGTTATTTGGGCATTAATAAATCCCAAGTTAATTAAAACAAATAATAGTCCGATCTGATATTTCATTGCACATCCATTGTTTACCAAGAATTAATACGGTTCTCAAAAATCACCAATTTACAGTACCATTCATGGTGAGAATTGTGCCTGTTTCAACATTCTTTACAGTAACATTAGAAAGCACACTTTTTTTCGCTTCAGCATCTAATATAATAGACCCACATGCTATTGAGGTTTCAAAAAGTGAATCGCATATGTAACGTCTCTCTATACCATTGACCACAATGACCATAGAAATCAATTCTTGTCCAAGAACTATTACAAAAGTGTTTTCTATATCCTCAAAACTTATAATAGATTCTACATAATCAGGGTCATTTAAAGGCAAATCAGGCGCGTCTTCTGATATTTTAGCGCCCTTGGGTACTATTATGATAGTTTCATCCAATCCTGTTAAATCTTTTCTCCCATAGTTTATATCTCCTACTTCTAATTGGGTCCCTATTTCAGCAGTGTCTTCTCCTGACAAGGTAATTACGCCCCTGGCATCTGTACTTGCTATTTCTTCTTCGCTGCTATTATCATTGTCGCAATTAATGGATAAGAACATCACAGATAGCATGGTTAATATGGTGTAAATAGTCTTCATTTTGTATTTGTTTAAAAATCGATTTTAAAAATTCTAGTTATTGGCTTTTAAAGAAATGGTATTCTCTGAAACACTATTTATAGTGAAGCCTTGCTTTAAGTTCTGCGGTACTTCTTGCCATATATCATCTGCTGTTTTTTTAGATTCTACGCTAATGGTTGCATTGTTGTTAGCAAAAGTCTTAGATACCTTTTTTACGCTTTTTATTCCTTTAATGTGTTCTTGCAGTTGACTCAAGTTCTCATTCCCATACTCCACAGAATGAATCTGGATGACAACGATGTTTTTAGATTTAGCCTTACCTTCCTTAGAGCCAAAAAGTATTTTCCCTACTTTATCAATTGTCTCTTTGGTTCCTTCAATGGTGTTTTCAATACTTACGGTAGTACTATCTATTTGTGCATTGGTTTCCTCAACAGTGCGGTCCGTCTTGTCAATTTCCTTGACTACTAGTTCTTTCTTTGGTTCGATCTGTTCTACTTCTTTCATTTTGAGCTGTTGCCGATCCAAAAATCATAATTGACAAAAGCATCAAAAGGGTTGTTCTAGATTTCATTTTTAAAAGGTTTTAGTTATACATTTATTCTTTATAACTACTTTTTAAGAATGTCATCTTTTTAAACAAAAAAATCTTGAATAGAACTTAAAATGTTCTATTCAAGATTGTTGTAATGGAGTTTAGGAAGAGGTTTTACTTTTAAATTAAGTGTCCTTTTCTTCTGTAATAGAGCTTAAGGTAAATCGGTCATATGCCCTAACATCAAAAACGATAGACTGTCCGGTTGACAACCATTTTTTTATATATAAGCTTGCCGTTCATATAGACATAGAGCTCATTGTCCTTGGTTTCTTTTTTGTAGATCATCTTTTTGTCCCCTCAACTTTAAAATCATCAAAATAAAGAACAGGATTACTACTGGGGTTAGAGACTATCATTCCCATATATTTGCCCCCCGTGCTTTGTATTGGCTGGCTAGAAATAACAATCTTGCCATTTAGATAACAGGAGACATAATTTCCGTTTTTACGAATCATTATCGTGTTTGTCCCTTCTTTGGTAGTAACATTAACCCCTTTTATTTTGTTCCATTTACCGCCTTCATATTTATGTATATTTACTGTGTTGTTACCCACTTCAGCAATATGATAGTCATCAGAACCATTATAATCAAAAACCAATCCTATCGCTGCTTTACTGCTTCCCCTGATTGTTTTTGTGCTTACCGAATAAGGCTTTGCGGCATCTATATCAAAATAAGCCGTTTTTTTGTGGCTTAGCTCCTTATTTTTTACATTTATCTTATAGGCACTAAACTCGTAGGTCCATTCCTTATTTGTATCAGAAAATTTTGGGAACTTTGTTGAACCGTTGGTGAAATTCTCATGATATTTAAATTTCTTGGCTTTTTGTTCTTCCTGCCTTTTTAGATCTTCTGCTTTTTGTTCTTTATCAGTAAGTTTGGCCCCTTTGTTTATTAACAGCGTGTCCATTTTAGTGTTTTGTTGATCACGAGCCATTTGCAGTAGACTTTTTTCATCTTCAATAAAATCTACGTCTTCTGTAAATCCTCCTACTTTTGGAGTCATTAGAATCTCCAAAACCTCAGCATCATTGGTTTCAACAGCTGCTTTAAGTTGTTTGTCATCTATTCTTGTTGTTAATCCACTATGATCTACAAAAAGACGGAGCATTCTTTTTAGTTCATCTGCATTATCTTCAGTATACTTTCCTAATATTCTATTTACCACTCCTTTTTCAAAATGCCACTTGGCTCTGTTGTCCAAAGCCTCTATAAACTGGGAATAATTTACGTTTTCTATGCCTTCATTAAAGTCATATCCGATTTTTGATTTAGCCCATTGGCTATAAAACAAGGTTCCTAAAATAAGTGTGAAAATGCTTATTGCAGGCCAGAAGTATTTTTTGAAGCTGGTCTCTTTTATTGCCGAATAAATGATTACCATAAATCCAAAAAACATAGAAAAGTACCACATGTAATACCCTATCTTAAAGTCTTGGATATATACCTTAGAGCTCACCTTGGCAATCAAAGAACTATAAAAACCTTTCCCGCCTTGAAAAAACAAAGAATTAGTTTCTAAAAACAGCCACCATAATGAAGCAATACCAACACTTGCGATAAAAAATAATATCAATGTGTTTCCAAAGTCTTTATGTTTTTTATAAATAAAGAAGAATAGGGCGGCAATAAATAGTACATTGGGCATGAGTGTAAGCACCATCCATTGTTTATCTAATAATAACACTACCATAAAACCAATGGTGTCTTCATAAATATCGAAGAAATACGATATACAATAGGTCAATAAAAAAAACAATGCCAGATAGTTTTCGATAGCGAACCTTCTTTTGGATTTTTGGGATGTGTTTTTTATATCCCTATAAACCAACCAACAGAAAACTAGTCCTTGGATTATTCCTAAAAATAGGAAAACATAGTCTTCTGCCTTTAAACTACTATTTACTGACATTGCTATTACAACGGAAGCAACTATTAGGTTACAGTAAAATAAAAACCCTGTGTTAAGGAGTTTTGGCAAGGTATATTGGTTTTTAGGCTTGACATAAAAAACAGCAAAGAGGAAAACTGATATTGGGTAAAGAAGAAAGGCATATACAGTATTCTCTGAATCTAAAATCAAGTAGGCAGACCATAGAATCGAAATTCCAGCATAAATCCAAAGTATTATTTTTTGAAGTTTGGTTACTTTGGAACTTTGATCATCTTCAGGTTTTTCTTCTCCTTCTTTTGTGATGAATACCGTATTATCAAGGTCCTTTTCTTGAGGATTTTCTTCTTCAACAATTGTTCTATCTGCGTCCTTTTTTTCTTTAATAGGCGCCTTGAAATCAGAATTTATATATTGTAATAATTCTTCCGCAGAAGATGGTCTGTTAATGGCTTTCTTTTCAAAACATATAGAAAGCAGCTTCTTGTAATCTTCTGGAATACTATTTAAGTCAGGGTCTTTCTCGGTGATGGCATCACGAACTAATTCAATATCATCCATTCCCTCGCCAAAAGGATATTTGCCCGTTAAACTTTTATAAACAATTACTCCAATAGCCCACAAGTCAGTCCTTGAACTTATGGTGCCATCCAAACCAAATTTCTTCTTGTGGAACTGTTCTGGCGCCATATAATGAGGCGTTCCTATCATTTCCGTAAAAGACTTGGTAATATTTTCTGCAGACAGTGTATCCTTACTAATCCCGAAATCTGAAATCTTAGCGGTAGGAACTCCTTTTTTATTTTTGGTAATCAGAATATTCCCTGGCTTTAGGTCTCTGTGCAAAAGCCCTTCTTCATGTAGATATCCCACACCCAGGACAATATCCCTAATGAGCTTGTCCAGTACCTCTTTTGAAGGTTTAGTCTTTACAAATTCCTTTAAGGTTCCTTGGTTAGCATACTCCATGATAATCACGGGATAGCTGCCAGACCTACCCATGGCATCTGTATGCTTTATATAGTTAAGACCAAAATAAGTTATGATGTTTGTATGGGATAGGCCTTCCAAATTATTAAACTCTTTTTCTAAACTATACTTGGACTGCCTTGTACTACCCATATCGCCAGAGGTGACCGCTATTTTATAGATTTTGAGCGCTACGTTCCTATTGGCATAGGTGTCTTTGGCTCTAAAAACTTCTGCAAAGGCACCTTCTCCTAGCTTATCTTTTTCGGGATCCCATTCGTATTGGTTTAGTTTCATTTGGTTGAGTGTTAGGCTAATCGTATTACAATTTAAAAAACTTCTTCTTCTAGGTAAACTTTAAAATCTATGGGTCACTTATTTACTTCCTTAATCAACCCAAACAACCTTTCCCATGCCTTGTTCACTTCCACATCTGGATGTTCATCATTACGCAGTTGGTCACAAAATTCTTCATGCTCTCCTTTATAGGTTTCAAATAATTTTTGATTGTACCTTTTGGATTGTTCCATATTGGCAACACGGTCACATATTTTTACTACCGTGGCCTTCCAATTTGCTTTTATCTTTGGGTATGTTTTTGTTTTACGTTCCTTTCTATTTCTTCCCAACTCATCAGTTACGGCATAAACAATCTCTGCTACTTCTTCCCCAAATGCCTTTTTTAAATCGTTATATGAAAGATCTGTATCCTCTAAGGTGTCGTGCAACACAGCCGCCACGATAACACTTTCATCATACCCTAAATCTTCGATTATTTTCACCACTTGCTTTATATGGTATATGTATGGGTATATATCATATTGCTGATTTGAGTGGGCTTTTTCTGCTACAAGTAGGGCTCTTTCTTTGTTGGTCATTGTTGTTTTATTCTATATAACAAGAAAAGTGAAATGTCATCTTTAAAGTATTAAACTCAGCTAAAATTTATTTAATTCTTGGTATTTGCCCAAGGTGCTTTTTAAATACTTCTATTTCATTTTTCTGTATACACTGTAGTTTCAAAGGAGGCTTTTTCCATAAAAAGGCGAGCCATTTTATTTTTGGTGATTTCTACCTGTTCCAACGGCTTGGGTTCTTTAGCATGGACATCCAACTCATATATCATTGTGCCTTCAACTAAAAAGTAACGATGTCTATTCTTTTCCTTGACCTCATAAACCTTGGCTATTTCAGAATCCAAATTTGAGTTTATTATAAGTTCAAGCGTGTTCTCTGTTTCATTAAAAAAATAAGTGCCCAAAGAACTTTCTGAATCGTAATTTACCTTTAGGTTTTTAGATTTCCCTGAAAACCTAGTGATGTCTTCCAACACTATGTCCAATTTCTCTTTGGATGGATTTAGCTTTGGTTTTATCTTCAATAATGAATTGCCAAAAGAACTATCGGTTCGCAACTCTTCCAAAGGTTTTACGCCAGCTGTTTTATCAATTGAAAAGTATTTGTTTTTATAAAACAAAACATATTCTTCTTCTTTGTTCTTTATAAGCTGCAGTTGTAATTTAGATAGTAAAGGGTCTCCAAAAAGTGTTAGTTTATCGCCATCAAAAGTATACCGCAGGGGAAGTGGGTATTCTATCGTTCTAACCGATTCTGGAGGAAGAGGCGTAAAGCCACCTAAAGCCAATTGAGTATCGTTATTTATATTGTTATTGTCTAACTGAACGGTATCCCTGGACTTGTCTTTTAGTCCCTCTTGATTGACCAATTCTTCGTCAACTTGATTTTCTGTTTTTGTTTGCTGCGGTTTTTCTTCTTGTACTAAACGCTCTTCATCAATAGGGTTTTCTATAGTGTCCTTCCTATTGGACTGCACCGTATCAATGTCAACTATAATTGGGTTAACATCTTTAAAACTAGGGTTCTGTCCATCGTTTTGATAATAAAAAAACAATAGCAATCCTATAAGAACGCAAGCCGCTATTCCGCTGCCAAATACAACCAGTCTGCGATAATACCCTTTGTTGGTCTTGCTTTTATTTTCTTCTTTGTAACTATTGTAATATGATGTGAGCCTTTCTTTTAAGACAGTATCACCCTGTTGTTCTATTCCCTTATATATTTGCTTGTAGACTTCTAGTTCCTTGGCAAAACTTGCATCTTCAGCAATGCGTTTTTCAACCATTTCCTTTTCAGACTTGGTTAAGGCATTGCTCAAGTATTTATCTATTAAATCTATATGTCTTAAATCTTCTTCCATGTTATTTAAGGCCTATAATGACTTCATAAGATATGCCGCTTCTTAATTTTTTCAAACATCTCAATTTCTGTTGGCTTGCTGAACGTGGGCCAGAATAATCAAATTTCTCTGCTATGTCTTCCATTCGCATACCTAAAAAAATAGTTGTCTCCAACAAGGACTTACAGGGTTCCCCAAGCTTTTCCAGCGCTTCCATTAAATATTTTTTGAGAGAGGGTCCTTTGTAGGTAAATTCAATTTCATCATCCTCTTGCCCCCAATCCACAGCCACAACCCCATCGCTCTGTTTTTCATATTTCTTTCTTCTATTTAGCTGGTTGAGCCATTGCCGTTTGGAAACTTCAAAAAGATAGGTGCTTATCTTGCTCCTAAGTTCATATTTGCCCGCCATTACATTTTTGTAGAAAACTATGATCGCCTCTTGGAAAACATCAAGGGCATCGTCATCATTCCCACTATTTTGAGATATCCATCCTTTTACCTTCCCTAAATGTTGATAAAGATGTTGTAAGCACCCCTCATTGCCATTTTTAAGTTGGTCTATCAGTTCTTGGTCGGTCATTCAAGAGCTTTTTCTATGTTGTTTGCTATAAAGCAAGATTTAAGTTGTCTTCTATTGGCACTCTAAATTCGTATCCTTCTATCTGTATCGCTATCTCTCCCAAAATACTAAAATTAACTTCGGTTTTTGTAAGCCAAGACAATTTGGCTTGTTTTAAAATATCAAAATTGTTTAGGGTAACATCTACAGGGATCAAAGCTTTTTGCAGGCTTTCTTGTCTTAAGGGTTGAGAAAGCTGCCAATTGGCAACTTTAGCGCGGCTCTTATCCAGATAAAAATCAAGTTGCAACTCATTTATCATATAGTCTAATGGAAGGTTGTTTTGGGTTTCTATCTGAAGCTGTAATTTGGTTGTGTTAAATGATGGGAGCCTGTTGGAGGATATTGATCGAATTTTAAAATTATCAGCTGTACTTAAATTTTTTCTTATTTGCTCATGGATTATACTCTTCGTATTTAAATGGATTTCATCGTCCATATCAATCGTAAAAGAATTCAAGAGAAAACTTACCCGGCTATTTCCTTTTATGGAAAAAACGGTGGAATCAGACGTGATAAGTTCTGGATAGTATTTGTGTAATTTCTCTACAGCGATTTCAAAACGTACAGGTACGCTAAGAGTGTCATTGGCCACTAAATTTATCTGTTTGTCCAAATACCCGTTTCCCACAAGAGAATCTTTATAGAATATCTCCATCCCAGATTGTCTCAATTTAGTTTTTACATCGTTAGGGTTGTATACCACATAATCCATGGTGACCAATAAGAGGCTATCTTTTAATCCAAGTATGGAAACATTGTCCACCTGAATAAATTTTGGTTTTTTACTGCAAGAAGTACATATGGCCAATCCCAGTAAGAGTATAAATATCTTTCGCATTTGAATCATTTAAATACTGTCTTTTTTCTTTAAAGCCGAATAAATCAGGATATAAAAAAGGACATTCAACAGCGCTATTACAAGTATGTTTTTATCAAAGCTATTGAACACTCCTCCTATCAAACTCCCTTCATCCATTAATTTTTGATTGTATAAATCCAAAATATCCATTGCGGAGGCAGAATCTTCCACAACACCTTTTTTAAGCTCTGTTGAAGCGTCTGATACTTCTTTTGCACTGGCATTAAAATTACTTGGTGAAGGGTATGATGTTAAAACACTCTCTTTGGATCCTAAATTTCTTGGGTGGGAAGGAGAAGCCTCATCCTGCAATCTGGCAAAACCTTCCGTGCCCCATCTGCCAAGAGTAAAAAAGCTTAAAATCTCTACAAGAACATTATTGATTTTTGTCATTACCCCGGCCAGCATAATCTGAGGCATTAAAGCAATAGGAACCACGGTCATTACTTTTTCTGTAGAGTTTAAAGATGATGAAAGCCATAACCCAATAAGAGATGCTGAAAAAGAAATATAGAACATGAACAGAATTCCTTGGCCATAAGGTCTAAGATAAACCTCATCAAAATCACCATATGTATTGAATTTGAAATTGAGGTATATCACACTTACAAAAACGATGGTTTGTACTAGGGCAATAAGGGCTAGCACTATCCATTTAGAAAGTATGTAGGTATGTATATTGAGGTTGAACATACGCTCCCTTTTGTATACGGAAAGCTCCCCAACAACTTCTTTTGCTGCATTGCTTACCCCAAACCATATTGCGGATATAGCCATTAAAAATAGCACCCCTATTTGAAGCCGGTCAAACACCAAACATACCAAGCCGGCAATAATAACGGGTTGTGCCAATAGCAACAATAGATTCTCCTTGTCGTTTATTTTGATGTTGAAATATCTAGACACAAGCCAGTAAAGTTGTAACCATAGCGAATCTGGTTTGTCCCGTTTAAAATCCGTTGTGTTGGAATTTTTATATGCTATTGCATTTGGCTTTTGGTAATAGGTAGATTTCACCATATTTGAGTCGCTCATTTTACTATACACCTGTATAATATTTTCCGCGCCAAAATGACTGGTTAACAGTTGTGCCCGGCCCTTGTAAACAAGGTGTCCTTGTACTCCCAAGAAAATAACCTGATCCACATAATTTAAATCTTCCGGTTTATGGGTAACCATAACGATTGTGGTTCCAGAATGTGCCAGTTTTTGCAAACTCATTAAAAAACTCTCTATGGTCTCTGGATCAAGCGGAGATGTTGGCTCATCTAAAAACAAAATAGTTGGCTCGGTCAATAATTCTACCGCAATGGAAATTCTTTTGCGTTGCCCCCCAGAGAGGCTACCCACTTTAACCTCCTTAATGTCTTTTTCCTTGTCTTGATTTAGATTAAGGTCTGTTATTACTTTGTTTATCCTTTTGTTTATTTCTTCATTTGTGGTATCATCCGGCAGACGTAATTTTGCCGCATAAAACAATGTTTTATATACGGTCAATTCTTTATGGATAATGTCATCCTGAGGCACGTACCCAATCTTTTTCTTAATTAGGTTGAAATTTTTTCTCAGTGATAAACCATGGATGAAAACTTCTCCAGAGGTTGCTGGGTTATCCCCATTTAAACACTTGAGCAATGTAGATTTTCCACAACCTGAAGGTCCCATAAGGGCGACAAAACTGGAATTGGGAATGTCCATGGAAAGGTTCTGAAGTCCAATTTTATTGTTTGGGTATTTCTTTTGGATAGAAACAGCCTTTATCGCATATTTTTCCTTTCTTAAATCTTTGCTTCCCTCAACAAGGTTGATCATATATGAGGATATGGTGACAATATCGCTATCCTTTAAAGCCACCTTACCTGTAACCTCCCTCCCGTTTATATAGGTCTTATTTTTAGAGCCAAGGTCTTCAACATAGTACTTTTTATCCTCAACACTAATTCTTGCATGAACACGCGTTACCGTAGGGTCGTCAAAGACAATGTCGTTAGAGGGCAGCCTCCCAACATTTAGAAAGCCCTTTTTATCAATTTGTGATTTAAAATCTGAGGTCTCCTTAAGCTGTGGCTCTTCAGCACTCTCTGGTTGTGAAGAAATTTCCTCCTCTACTGGCACTACTACTTCATCAAACAGATTAAAGGTTTGAGAAGCAATGGTAACCCTATCTTTAAGTGTAATTTCCACCCAATCATTGGATACAATTCTTTTTGCATTCAATAAAATGCCATTGGCACTTTCCAAATCCTTGATAAATACCTTAGTGCCCACTTTTTTCACCAAAGCATGCTTGCGGGATGCAGTACGGGAATCTATTTCAACATCGGCCCCATGTCCCTTTCGTCCAATTGAGATGGGAGTTTCCGATAATTCCAGTCTGGTACGATTAAATTCTAAATACATCTGGGTAGTTGCTATTGACGGTTAACAATATATTGTTCGATGCATTTTTTTCTGTGTTCTGCAAATGGATGGGTGGAAGTCAGTTTTTTGATTAAATCTTGCTTCTGATATTTCCCAAGCTTTTTGAAGAAATCAGCAAACTTATTTACATCATACCCTGCGTTGCGTGCTAGTTCAAAACCATGTTTATCAGATTCATACTCATCTATTTGATCAAACGGTGGAGAGAAAGTGCTGTTCAGGCCTTTGGCAATATCACCAAAGATTTGCACTCGTGTTCTATTTGACAAGTCTGCGGACAGTGTTAGCTTGGTTACTTTTCTTTGCGTATGTAGTTTGTCTTCATGAGCCACCTCATGGCCTATTATAAAGGCCAGCTCATCATAGGAGTCCACAAAATCTATTAAACCGGTAGTAATGTAAAGGTATCCTCCAAGTGTAGCAAATGCGTTTATTTCATCCGATTTTAAAATACTCAAACGGTATGTAACATCTTTCCGATTAACATATTTGGTCAGGTTTTTCAGTATCTCTTCTGCTTTGGGGTATATACTATGCCCATTATCTATTTTACCCAACACTTTATATTGATTGTAGATATCCCTGCCAATGGTACTCTTAGAATCACTTGTAACCAAAAGCATCGCATCCAACCAATTATTTTCAAACTGCTTAATAATAAATGCTGGCCCATCAAATGCATGCCCACAATCTTTTAGCACAGTTGCTTGTTCCATTTTAGCCTGGTAATCGCTCACTATTTCATCAATTGCGGACTGTGGTAATTCTTGAGAGGTCACGACCTGTAATCCCAAGAAAATCACTAATATTAGTTTGGTTTGGCTCATCTTGTTTTATCGTATATAACCAAAAATAGAAAATGTCATCTTTCAAATACATTTTTTAGAAATAAATGAAGCGTTTTCTTCCTTTCAGGATGTGGAATTGTTATAACTTTCAGCTTAAACAAACATCAATTTAAATCAAACAAAAAATGAACACAAAGTATATAAAAGTTTTCTTGAGGATTGCATTAGCCGTAGGTTTTCTTTCTGCTTGTGCGGATAGGTTTGGAATGTGGGACGCAGCGATTTCTGCATGGGGCAACTGGAACAGTTTTGTTGAGTACACCCAACTCTTAAACCCTTGGGTTCCCGGTCAGATGATTTCTTTTGTCGCCGTTGCCGCAACATTTTTAGAAATCCTCTTTGGCCTTTCTCTATTGCTCGGTTTTAAAACCAAGTTCTTTGCTCAACTGAGTGGGGTGCTTTTACTGCTTTTTGGTCTATCTATGACGTTTTCAACGGGAATAAAAGGTCCCTTGGACTATTCTGTATTTACGGCATCTGCTGCTGCATTTGCACTAAGTACCATGAGTTCCAAATACCTGGAATTGGATAAAGTTTTAGGAAGCTAAATCAAAATTTGCTTTCTTGGCATTATCCAATGCTTTTTCTATTCTTTTGAAATTGGATGGTGTTCCTTCCCAATTATTTCTGTGTAGGTCACAAATTTAAAGGGGTCAAAAAACTGCACAGAACTTCGCAATCGGTCGGCTGCTTCTTCCTTTAAATTAGTAATTTTCGTGTTTGCTGGATACCTGCTTTCGGCGGCTATTGCCATCTGCAGTGCCAATTCGTTATCTCCGTTATCAATCATTTTTTTTAGGGCCTTTACCACCTGATTTCCCGAGAGACCCAAATACAACTGCAAAAATCGACCTCGCTCTACTGAGGTGATAACATCAAGCCCTTCAGGATCTTTTCCACTGACTTCTTCTTGCCATATACCCACCATATGATCCGCAGTTCTCGCTATGATATGGTCTCTAGGTGAGAGATAGCTGATGAAAATTTCTGGGTGGTTTTGTAGTCCTGGAGGAATCAAATTGAGTCGTATAATATCTTTAGAAGAATAGCCATTCCTTAAATGTTTTTTCGTTTCATTTACAAGCCATTTAAAAGCATCCCGATATGCGCTTAATTGTTCAGTGTTTTTATACAGTATGGTTATTCCCACGTGACCATGTAAAATATATTTAGGGTTAAGGTCAAGTGCGGTGTCCATTACTTCCAGGGCTTCATTAATGAAGCCTTCTTCCGTCCAAGGTTCTCCATAAAAGGGCATGAGTGCATCACCCATAAAGACCAATTCAAGTTCAGGAAAATAAAATAGAAGTGCGTCTTCAGTTTCGCCTCCTGTAACAGGGATAAGCTTTACTTTAGACTGACCAATGTGAATCTCGCTTATTGAATCTACAATTGCATCTGGCTTGTATTCACTAACCCAACTGTCTTTAAAGTTGACGCCTCTGAATTGAGTATAACTATGGTTTTTTAGTATACGATTCACCGTTCCTTGAAAATTTTCGCGCCCGTAAAGCGTTATTCCCGGACCTAAGGATTTTAAATAAGTATGCCCCCCAATATGGTCCCAATGAGCGTGTGTGATCAAACCGGTGGTCAATGGAGGTAAGTCAGGATATTGCTCCAATAAGAACTCATATCCCTCCTTGTAACTATATGGTTGGGTTCCAGCATCAATGGACAATAGTTCTTGCCCATTTTTGGAGACCACAAAATGCAGGTCCGAAAATCCAAACCCTCTTACTGCAAAGACTCTATTAGGAATAACCTCTTCTATCCATGGAGTCGGGGCAAACAAAAGACCTTTCTCTTTGGTAGTGGAAAACCAACCCGAGAATAACATTTTTGGTTCATAGTCTGTATAGCCGCTTTGAACCAAATAGCTTTTTGCCAATTCCATCTCACCTTCTTCCGCATATAGTTTAGCTAGGTAGTGATATACTTCACGATAAAAGCCCGGTGTGGGTTCTAGTTCTGGACGATTTGTCAACCATAGAAGTTCTTCAAGGGCTTCTTCCTTTTTATCAAAAAACCAAGGCACTTGTGCATAGATAATGCCAGATACCCAATGAACCAAAGGATTGTTTTGAGACAGATTTTGGGCTTCTTCCAAAACCTTGAACGTTTCTTTTACCCAGCCCATTCGTATAAAAAGGGAAACATTATCAGCATAACTTGCCCGCAAAAGGGCATAGGCCGATAGGTAATTAGACCTAACTTCACCCGACATTTGAAAACGAAACCTTTCAAGTATGTTTTCAAAATAACGAATACCATAATTCTGCTGATTGGTAGCTATGTAAGCATTCGCTAGAAGGAATATGGGGTTGGGGTCCTGACTTGGGCCGTAAGACAATACCACTTCATAAAAAGCAATATCAGAATGAAAACTACGGTCATTTTCATGTTGTTTAAAAGCAACAAAATCCTTGGAGGGATGCAGTGATTTGCTAAGTGCTACAATAGAAGTATTCTGTTCAATGTGTAAATTCTCAACATAAGGCTCCACAGCTGTTTTTGTCTCCACAGTATTACAAGACATAATAATGCTAGTAATCAAAACTGAGAGGTAAATCAATAATTTTGTTTTCATGATTTTATGTATTTGGTTGTATATACAACATTTACTTTGTAAAAAAGCTACTCATTTATCGTTGTGCTTTGAATGGGTTCCGTTGTTAAAAACTCATAAGTAAGCTTGAGTAAAGCTTCAGGCTTATCCATATGTACAAAATGTCCCGAGTCTTCTATAATTTCCAGATGCGCATTGGGCAGTTTTTCTACCAAAAGCGCTCCAAGTTTAACATTGATAAAACGGTCATGCCTTCCCCAGATAACCAATACAGGTTGTTGAATTTCATGTATTCTGCTTTCTAAATAAGCTTGTCCTGGCGCATTGTTTTGGAAGTAGGATAAAAAAGCATTCTGAGTTGATATTTTATAACCATCTGCCAGGAATTCCTCTTGAACTTCTTTGGGTATATTGTTGCCTTTGTAAAACCCTTTTTGGTAAGCAATCTTGGCGGAAATTTTTGGGAACCATTTAATCAGTGCTTTTGCCGTAATGGAGTTTTTGCGCCCAAAGCTTCTCAACTCCCATGAAGAATAAGCCGTAGTAGGAAATGGGATTCCATCCATTACCACCATCTGGCCAATTTGTTCAGGGTTTTCTGCCCCCATGATCAAAGCAGGAGTAAATCCAATGTCCGTTGCTATAATATGCGCATACTGAATTTTAAGCGTATCTAGAAAATCCATACCTATAGCGGCAAAAGTGCGCGGGTTGTGATCCTTCAGATTGGTAAAGGCATCACTGCCTCCAAAACCGGGCCAGTCAATAGCTAAAACATGATAGCGCTTTGACAATGATGGTGCAATGTCATACCATGCATATAAGTTTTCAGGAACCCCATGTAACAGCAGGATTGTTGGGTTGTCACTGTTGCCCAGTTCAGCATAACGGATATTCAGTCCAAATCTTTGAATACACAACTTCTTGGTGTCCAGTAATTTAGAATTTTCTTGATTTGTTTTCATTGTGTTTATTTTAAGGTTAATCATTAATAATATGTTGTATATACAACTTTACTCATAAATTTTTTAATGCATTCTACTTTCCAGCATGTTAAGACTCTTCATTCCATCCGCTTGTATTTGTTCTACGAGGACATCCATTGCCTTTTCCCATTGCGGGATAAGTACTTTTACTAAATCCAAACCCTGTGTGGTCAGTTCAACCTCAGGTCTATATTCTGTGGTACGCAGTAATAGGTTTTGCTTTTCCAGAAGTTTAATATTTCTACTTACGGTGGATCGTTCTAGACAAAGTACTTCTCCCACTTTTCCCTGCTCAACCCTGCCCAGTTCGTGTAAGGTAAACAGGATGGTCATTTGGTTTTCGGTGATTTTATGGTCCCCCAAAAAACTTCTAATATGCCCGTCAGCTATTCGGGATAAACGCCTTATCCTAGAGCCTATACACTGTTCTAGTTGATACTTCATGAGACAAAGGTACACATATAAGTTGTATATGCAACATGTTTAATTGTTAATTAACAAAATAGCTCGTGTCTTTTCAAAGGAACTTCTATTTGTATATCTTTTATTTGAACCTTTAATTTACGTTGTTCTTCTTTGGAAAACATCATTTTTTGGCATACCATTTAATTGCAAATGGAACCAAATTGTGTCCTATAATTTCACCCGTTACAACGTTTCGCATCATGGTATCAGATTTTCCATTGGTTGCCGCCATTAATGACCATTCCAGATTTTCTTTAAACGTGATGGTTTGCAAGTCAAAATCGGGTGTTTGGCCTGTAATTGCATCAATCTGTGCGAATACTACGGAATCGCTTAAAACAGTTAGGAATTTAGCATCTGCAAAGTGCTCCACTTTTTTGGTTTTATCATTTGCACTTGGAGCAGACCAATAAATCCTTATTTCTTCTCCCTTCCTTACTGCTTCAATCAGTATCTCAATATCTCCTTCAATCGTATTTCCAACCTCATCATTATGATAAACCAGTTCCCAATTGTCCTTATCCTGAGCAAAACCACTCAATGACAGGATCAACAATGATGCTAATAAGATGAATTTATTCATTTTGTTTCTTTATAATTTTGCCTTTTTTCAAGCCAATAGGCATTGTTTACTATAGTTATTTCAGAAAGACCGTCCTCCAGGTTACACCTCAAATTCCATTATAAAATTTTAGGCAAGTGTAAAATAACCATATTTTGACAAGTTGTCGGCACTTTCAAGAAATGGTAAAGGAAAACCCGTTTTTTACGTTGGTTTTCCTTACCTTTTTATTTGGGTATTTATATCCAGATATAAAAAAAGATGGGCAATTACATCGATTATAGTCCATATTTGGGGTATAAGGATGTAAAATACATCCTTATAAACACCTTAGATTTAATATTGAACAAGATGATAGTCAGAATATTTAAGGCAATAATACCAACTGAATTACACATTGAATTTGAAATTAAGTTTAAAGAAATCTCTGTTCCCGTAGTTAAAAACTACAAAGGATTAATTTCGCTTGAAATAGGTCGACCTACTAAATGGAATCCGCAGGAATTTATTATGATTTCACAATGGGAAACTGAAAAGGATTTGATTGAATTTGCTGGACAAAATTGGAATCAGGCCCATATTCCAAAGGGAATGGAAAAATTTATCTCAGAGTGTTCCGTCTCGCACTATGAAAGTATCGTTCTAAATACAGCCTGATCTAAAAAACTAAACCTAGCAGTGGCTATAATCCATTGCGCGCGGATTTCCTAAACTGAAATCCGCGCTTATTTGTTAACTTCGAGCTATTGAGGAAAATCTTTGCGCACAAAACCACACTATTCTTATACAAGACTGTTATAACCAATACTAAATCAAAACATTAATTTTTAACCACCCATTAAATCTCAACTAAATGAAAACCAAAATCATCCTCTTAATTCTTGGCGCTACTGCGCTCTTTGCCAGTTGCCAGCAGAGTATAACAAGTGATACTTCCAAAAGTAAAAAGGGTATGGTCAAAGTGACGATATTATATCCGAACGGTGACGGGAAAACATTTGACATGAACTACTATTCCAATAAACACATGCCAATGGTGGCAAGTTTACTGGGCGACTCATTGAAGCTGTCAAAAATTGATAAAGGAATAGCGGGTAGGACTCCAGATGAACCAATTCCATATTTGGCTATTGGATATTTATACTTTGACAAGCTTTCGGCCTATCAAAATTCTTTCGGGCCAAATGCAGAAAAAATTGTGGGCGACATCCCAAATTATACCAATATTCAACCCGTTGTTCAAATTAGTGAGATATTGCAATAAACACGTAAGGGGCAGTTGTTTTTAATCCTGCATAATCTATAGCAGAGATGTTTGCAATAAAGGGAAAGTAAGGACCTTAAAAAATGTCTCTCTTTGTCCTCATAAAAATAAAAAACCTCCCAATATTGGAGGTTTTTTTGTGGTCCCACATGGGCTCGAACCATGGACCCCCTGATTATGAGTCAGGTGCTCTAACCAGCTGAGCTATAGGACCTGCAATTTTGCGGATGCAATATTACTATTTATTTCTCTTCATAGCAAGGTTTTAACGCCCCTACATCGCTTTTATTTCTTGACAAAGCTCTACCAAAACACCATTTGTTCCCTTTGGGTGCAAAAATGCCACCAATTTGTTGTCCGCTCCTTTTTTTGGAATTTCATTTAAAACCGTAAAGCCTTCTTCCTTTAATCTATTGATTTCTGACACAATATCATCAACGGCAAAGGCAATGTGATGAACCCCTTCTCCTTTCTTTTCCAAAAATTTTGCAATGGGACTATCTTCATTTGTAGCTTCCAACAATTCTATCTTGTTTGGACCAGATTTAAAAAAAGAAGTCTTTACTCCTTCTGATGCCACCTCCTCCATTTTGTAATGAGGTACTCCTAAAAGCTTTTCAAACAGTACGTTAGCGTCTTTCAGGTTTTTAACCGCAATGCCAATATGCTCTATTTTTTTCATTGTATGATGGGTTTTATTGCATCTACTATTATGCTAATGTCTCTAACATTCTTCAAAATTACGCACTGTAAGCTAATCATATCATGAGGTTAGTCATTAATTCCATTATTTTTGCAGGTATGGAAACACAAAGGCAAAAGAAAATTGCAGGAATCATCCAAAAGGATATCGCTGATATTTTACAGCGTGCTGCTACTGATGGAGGGCTAAAAGGAACGCTGATTTCGGTTTCCAAGGTTTATGTTACCACTGATTTATCCATAGCCAAAGTTTATGTAAGTATTTTTCCAAACAAAAGTGCTGGTGAATTACTTGAAGGCATG
Source organism: Allomuricauda sp. R78024 (assembly GCF_044596045.1). Lineage (NCBI taxonomy): Bacteria > Pseudomonadati > Bacteroidota > Flavobacteriia > Flavobacteriales > Flavobacteriaceae > Allomuricauda > Allomuricauda sp. R78024. The sequence continues at coordinate 710,243 of NZ_CP138995.1, read as the reverse complement.
AAATCTAACCAACCTCTTATTAAACACGATTTGGCACAACGCACAAAAAACCAATTGCGTCGTGTTCCTGAACTCAGTTTTTATTTAGACGATTCTTTGGAGTACATTGATAAGATTGAAAAATCACTCAAAGGAGAGGAAAATCCTATTGAAAATAGGGACTTGCTTGACAAACGAAAGAAATCCTGATTTTGAACTTTCCTTTTTATATCGCAAAACGCTACCTACGTTCCAAAAGCAGTCAAAATGCGGTTAACATTATTAATTTTATAACCTTTCTGGTAATTGTAATTGGGTCTGCCGCACTTTTTGTGGTGCTCTCCGCATTTGCTGGGCTAAAAACCTTTAGTCTTTCCTTCACCAATACTTTTGATCCAGATTTAAAAGCATTGCCCATTTCGGGAAAGTATTTTTCTGTTTCTCCTGAAGAAGAAATTGCATTAGGTAATGTTGCTGGACTAGCAAACTACTCCAAGGAACTTGAAGAAAGGGCATACCTCACCTTTAGAGAAAAGAGCTGTATTGCCTTTATCAAAGGAATAGATTCTCAATACCGCTCTGTAACTGGGGTGGATAGCACCTTATATTTTGGCAATTGGGGGGTTACAGAGTATAATGGTGTTATGGGAATCGGTATTTACAATTTACTTGGTGTTCCCTTAGATAATTATCAAACACCTATGACCGTATTGGTTCCAAAACCAGGCAAAGGTTCTCTATCTCAACAAGGTTTAAACGCTACAAAACCATATAATGAGTTGCCCATTGTTGTAAGTGGGGTTTATGCGGTGGAAGAAAATCTAGATAAAAAGTATGTTTTTGCCCATCTTCCTTTAGTTCAGGCCCTTTTAGAAAAAGATAGTACCCAAATTTCCGGCATAAACTTTAAACTGAATGGTCAAATTCCTATTGAAGACATTAAGACTTCAATAAAAAAGATTTTAGGGGATAAGGTCTTAGTGCTTGACCGACAAGAACAGAATAGCACGCTGTACAGAATGCTCAATACGGAGAATTTAGCGACCTATTTAATTTTTACCCTTGTATTGATCATAGCCCTTTTTAATGTTGTTGGAGCCATTATCATGATGATTTTAGATAAGCAGCAAAACTCTAAGACATTATTTAGTCTAGGGGCCACCATAAAAGAATTGCGAACCATTTACTTTACGCAAGGCCTTTTGGTGACTTCGCTTGGTGGGCTTATCGGTGTGTTAATCGGTTCGTTGTTGATTGGTTCTCAGTTAGCCTTTGGTTGGCTCAAAATAACCCCTTCATTATCCTATCCTGTTGAATATGATGTAGTGAATGTTTTTGTGGTGTTGGCTACAATTGTTGTACTTGGTTTTATCTCTTCAAAAATCGCTAGCAGTAGAATTTCTAGAAAATTAATTGATGCCTAAGCAAACTGAAAACCCCCAAACTTTTCCAAGACCTCATCAAAAGCAGCAAAAACATCAGCAGATTCATCGCTAGTAACCATTTTCATTCGATAATCCTTAAAATGTGGTATTCCTTTAAAATAGTTGGTATAATGCCTTCTTGTTTCAAAAACCCCAAGTTTTTCTCCCTTCCAGTCAATGGCCATCTGTAAATGTCTTCTAGCTGCATCTACCCGTTCTTCCATAGTTGGAGGTTCTATATGGATTCCTGTTTTAAAAAAATGTTTTACCGCAGCAAAGAACCATGGGTTTCCTATACTGGCTCGGCCAATCATAGCTCCATCCAGTCCAAATTCGTCCCTCATTTTAACCGCTGCTTCCGGTGTATCAATATCCCCATTTCCAAAAACGGGAATATGCATTCTGGCGTTGTTTTTTACTTGTGAAATTGGCTTCCAATCTGCATCTCCCTTATACATTTGAACCCTTGTTCGTCCATGAATAGCAATGGCTTTGATACCAACATCCTGTAACCGTTCGGCAACCTCAACAATTTTAATGGAATCACTGTCCCAACCTAATCTAGTTTTTACAGTAACGGGTAATTTGGTTCTTTTTACTATCTCCTCCGTCAATTTTACCATTAACGGAATATCTCTTAATATCCCTGCACCTGCATTTTTGCTGACCACTTTTTTTACGGGACAACCAAAGTTAATGTCAATAATATCTGGGTTGGATTTCTCCACAATATCAGTGGCTTGAAGCATAGAATCTAACTCCGCTCCAAATATTTGAATGCCTACCGGACGTTCTTTTTCATAAATATCCAACTTCATGGTGCTTTTGGCAGCATCCCTGATAAGTCCTTCCGAAGAAATAAATTCTGTGTACACTACATCTGCGCCTTGCTCTTTGCACAAAGCTCGAAAAGGAGGGTCGCTAACATCTTCCATGGGGGCAAGAAGTAGCGGAAAATCAGGAAGTTCTATATCTCCAATTTTAGGCAAACCGTGAATTTTTTGGATTGCAAAAGTACAAAATATAAGAAAATCAGTTCTTTATTCCAGTTCTAGTCTTTCCCGCTCCTTTTTGTCAATTTCTTTCTGATTATCCTCCAGCCTAAAGTTTCCGAAGTTATAGGTGAAACCTACTCTTATAAATTGTGATTCTGGGCGTCTTCTATAAAAATTATCTTGGTTTAGATATCTAGAGCTATAGGTAGGAATATACCGTTCCAAAATATCTTCTGCCGCAATTGAGACAATCGCTCTATTGTTGAATAAGGATTTTCTTAGTCCCAATGTCAAATTCAACTGTTCGTCGGACACGTAGGATCCAAATAGGAATTTGGAAATATAGGTCATGGTCAGCTCTCCTGTAAATGTGCCATCTTTAGAAAGCGTTAAATAGTTTGCCAAATAACCATAAACGCCGTCCACCTCATTGGTAAATTGTTGGTTATTGCTCTCAACGGCCAAAAAAGTTTCCTCCTCATGAAATAATGAAACGTATGCATAAAGGAACCAAAACGGCATTATACCTTTGCTAACCGTAAAATCCAATCCATAGGATTTGCTTCCTAAAACATTTTGCTTCAGCTCAACCAAGGTTTGATTGGTGTTATTTTGAAAAACCAAATCAGCAATGTTTTTGCCATTATCTCTATAATACACATCAAAGAAAAATTCACTGTTGAAGGTGTAGTTGAGATTGAAGTTGTTACTAAAACTTGGTTTAAGCCCTGGATTTCCTTCTTCAAAATCATTTTCATTGAAGAAGAACCTAAATGGGTTTAAATCATTGTATTTTGGCCTATCTACGTTTCTTCCATAGTCAAAAGAAAAGCTATGCTTGTCCGAAGGAGAATATAGTACATAAAGGGAAGGGAAGGGTTCAAAAAAATCTTGGGTGTTTACTTCATTTAAGGTCAGTGATGTTCCTGTTGCTTCGGTTAGTTCTCCCCTTAGCCCCATTTTCATTGACCATTTTTCCCAGTTTTTAACGAAACTAAAATATGCCGCATACACATTCTCATCATAGGTATAATTGTCGGACAAAGAAGCGTCTACTTGGTCATCTGCTCCAACAAAGTTGAAAAAATCAATATTACTTTCCGAAGCAATAGATGAAATTTTAAGACCCGTCTCTATGGATGCATTTCCTATCGGTGATGAATAATCGGCCTGGCCCGTAAAAATTTGAATGTCTTGCTGAGAATCCGTATCAAAACCAAAGTTTCTAAGAAAATTGCCATTATCATCAAAATAAATGGAACTAAGGTTTTGTTCCGTTTTTCCGTCATAGTATGTGTAATGCCCATTTAAAGAAAATCTTGCTCCAAGTTTCTTTAATTTATGCACATATGTTAAGTCAAACGCCAAATTGGTATTGTCAAGATCGGTATTGTTTTGTGTAATAAAGGTAGAATCCAACTGATTTTGTCCATTTCTTATTTCATTACTTAATATATTTTCTCTTTCTTGATTTGGATTGAAAGCAAGATTAGATGTCAGGTTTAAGCTATTTTGATCATCAAAATCATAATCCAAAATCAAGTTTGCATTGTGCGCTTTTGAACGATCTGTCTGATTGTATTGTGTATTCCATCTGGAAAATATCAAATCCGAATCGTCAATAAAATTAATTCCCTTATCTGTTTTTCGAAGCTCTTTTTTAGGGTTGATAGTATAATTGGCAAACAGATTTAGCTTGTCCGTTTTAAAATAATGACTTGTTCCTATGCTATACTTTGGAAACACCGCCTGAGTATAACTTCCATTAACACTTCCTTTGTATCCGGGAATTACATTTTTGGCAGTAACTATATTTAAAATGGGTCCACCCTCTGCCTCATATCTTGCGGGTGGGTTCGCAATTACTTCAATAGATTTTATTGCAGTTCCCGAAAGGCCATCCAATAAATCTTTCACTTCTTGCCCGGATAATTGCACTTTTCTATCATTAAGATATACTGTTGCGCTTTGCCCTCTTATCTGCAGTTCCTCCTGATTAACAATTACACCTGGAGTACTTTTAAGTATGTCCCAGGAACTACCTTGAGAAATAACCGTATTTTCAATCGAAAAGACCAGTCTGTCTGCCAATCTTTGTAATGTTGGTCTTTTCGCGGTTACCACAACTTCCTCCAAGTCGGTCGTGCCCAATGGAATTATCAACGCCCCCAAGGATACATCTTTAGCAATGTCCAATGCGCGAGGCTCTGACCCTATTCCAACATAACTGGCTTGAAGTAAATACAAATTCGGTTTTACTTCCGTAAGCACAAAAAGCCCATTGTCATCAGCAGATGTCCCTTTTACAAAAGTGGAGTCTGATGCTTGTAGAAGTAAAATATTGGCATAAGGGATGGTTTTGTTTTCGCTATTCACAACCTTTCCCTTTATCTCATAAATTTGCCCAGATAAGCTTTTGGACATTAAAAACACTATAAAAAAGATATAGGTGAAGTGTTTCATTTACTATTTGGGTTGAATATCAAATCTAAGAAAATATTTTAGAGCGATAGAAATGGCTCAGTTTTCATATTTGCAAAAAAGCCACATCTAGGTATTGAAAAGACCTATATTTGCAGTTGCTTACATGCCCTCATTTTTGCTGAGCAAGAGTTGTTATGAAGAACATCAGAAATTTTTGCATTATTGCCCATATAGACCATGGTAAAAGTACTTTGGCTGACCGCTTGTTAGATTTTACAGGCTCCGTAACGGAACGTGAAAAACAAGACCAACTTTTAGATAGCATGGATTTGGAACGGGAGCGTGGTATCACCATAAAGAGCCATGCCATTCAAATGGAATATGAACATGAAGGAGAAGAGTATGTGCTTAACTTAATTGATACCCCAGGGCATGTTGATTTTTCCTATGAAGTTTCGCGCTCCATTGCAGCATGCGAAGGTGCTCTTTTAGTGGTTGATGCGGCACAGAGTATTCAAGCCCAGACTATTTCTAATCTCTACTTGGCTTTAGAAAACGATTTGGAAATCATCCCCGTACTCAATAAAGTGGATTTACCGAGTGCCAATCCAGAAGAAGTAACTGATGATATAGTGGATTTATTAGGATGCAAACCAGAAGAAGTAATTCCTGCCAGTGCAAAAACAGGTATAGGCATTAAAGAAATCCTTACCGCTATTATTGACCGTGTTCCTGCTCCAGAAGGAAACCTCGATGAATCCTTACAAGCCTTGGTTTTTGATTCTGTTTATAATCCTTTTAGGGGTGTAGAGACCTATTTTAGAGTTATTAACGGGGAGATTAAAAAAGGGCAAAAGATAAAATTTGTAGCTACTGGCAAAGACTATTTTGCTGATGAAATTGGAACCCTGAAGTTGAGTCAGGTTCCTAAAAACAAAATTTCTTCGGGCGATGTAGGATATTTGATTACAGGTATAAAAGACGCTCGCGAAGTAAAAGTAGGAGATACGATAACCGATGCCGTTAACCCTACCCAAAATCCCATTGATGGTTTTGAAGATGTAAAACCAATGGTGTTTGCTGGAATCTATCCCGTAGATACCGAAGATTTTGAAGAACTGCGTTCCTCTATGGAGAAACTACAGCTTAATGATGCCTCTTTGGTTTTTGCACCTGAAAGCAGTGCGGCCCTGGGGTTTGGTTTTCGTTGTGGGTTTTTGGGGATGCTTCATATGGAAATCATTCAAGAACGTTTGGAGCGTGAATTTAATATGACTGTAATCACCACAGTTCCAAACGTTAGTTATCATGCGTTTACCCGTAAAAATCCGGAAACGCCAATGATTGTAAATAACCCCGCTGACCTTCCGGACCCTTCATCCATAGATCGTGTTGAAGAACCTTATATTAAAGCTACCATTATTACTAAGTCCGATTTTGTTGGCAATGTAATGTCTTTATGTATAGAAAAAAGAGGGCAAATTACCAATCAAACATACTTAACTACGGAACGGGTAGAATTAAACTTTGATATGCCTTTAGCGGAAATTGTTTTCGATTTCTATGATCGCTTAAAAACAGTTTCTAAAGGATATGCCTCTTTTGATTATACGCCAATTGGCATGAGAACTTCTAAACTAGTGCGTGTAGATATTTTATTGAACGCACAGCCGGTAGATGCCCTTTCAGCACTAATACATGCAGATAACGCTGCCAATATTGGTAAAAAGATGTGTGAAAAGTTAAAAGAACTTATCCCAAGACAACAATTTGATATTCCAATACAAGCAGCTATTGGTGCTAAAATTATTTCCAGAGAAACTACCAAAGCTTTACGTAAAGATGTAACCGCTAAATGTTATGGTGGAGATATCTCGAGAAAGCGAAAATTATTGGAGAAACAGAAGAAAGGAAAAAAACGAATGCGTCAAGTGGGTAATGTAGAAGTGCCCCAAGAAGCATTTATGGCTGTTTTAAAATTGAATGATTAATTCAAATTAAGTATAAACACCCTTTTTTTATTTCACAATTCATTGCTACAAATTCTTTGTGGGATAGTTGTTCCCTTTCCATACTGCCTTAGTTGATATTGTATCTCACGGGAGGGAATGTCTCAAACAAATGGATGTAATATTATCTTTTGTACCTTACATCACAGAGTAGCCAAACGTGAATAACCAAACCAAAAGAATTCTTATTTGCGAGGACCATCAGATTGTTATTGATGGACTTCGGTCCATAATTCTTGATTTTCCTGAGTTTGATGTTGTTGACACCGCTAACAATTTTTCTGAATTACTCCCATCATTAAAAAAAAACAATCCCCATATTCTCCTATTGGATTTAAATCTTCCCCATAAAAACGGAATTGAAATTCTACAAGAGCTTAGGTTAAAGAAGAATCACGTAAAAGTGCTGATTCTCACCATGTACAATAAGAAAACCATTGTTAACAAGGTTTTTTCTGAAGGGGCCAATGGATTTTTGCTGAAAAACTGCTCCTCAGAAGATTTGCACAGTGCGCTTATCCATGTATCTGAAAACGATTCCTTTTATTATGGTGAGGGAGTTATAGAAACTAAAAAACAGAATGCTCTTATTGATGATGAGTTTTACAAGCGCATACGATTAACACAACGAGAAAAAGAAATAATAAAATATTTGTGCGATGGTAAAAAAGTTCCGGACATAGCCAACACCATGCATATAAGTCCGCTAACCGTTGAAACGCATAAAAAAAATATTTATAGAAAGCTTGGTGTTGACAGCAGTGTTAAATTAGTAACATTTGTTCATGAAAATCAATTGTTATAGGCATTTTTTCCTTTGGTTTTTGGCGTTTCAGCTTTGCCTGTTCGCCGTCCAGGCAAATGATACCATCGTTTTAAACACTTCTGTAATTCACAAAAACCTAAAAGATTTATCCGCGGTTTTTGTATCTGAAAATGAAATTTCCACTTTTTCCCTAAATTCTCAGAATGACTTTAACCCAGTTATAGATAATCGCTCATTTTTTTATTTTGACTTTGATGTGGTCAGTGCGTATTCCAAGTTTTCATTTAAAAATGATTCAAAAGCGCCTAGAGAAATTATCTTGTCTTTTTCCTATCCATTTTTGGAGGATGCAAAAGTCTACAAAGTTGTCAATAATAACTTGAAACTTGAGGGAAGCATAGGTATCAATACCTTGAAAAAAGCTGTAGAGCGGACTTGGAAGATATCAATACCGGTATTGCCAAATGAAACGGCTTCTTACTTTTTGGTCTTCAATAAATCCAAAGGTAAGCCCCTTGCTACCGATATCACACTTCAGGACAGAGATACGTATTACAATACAGGAACCTTTCAAAATATTGCTATAGGTGCATACCTTGGTTTAATCCTATTATCCCTTCTTTTCACAATTTTCATATTTGGTCTTATCAAACGTACAGTTTTTCTACTTTATGGTTTTTATCTTATTGTGCTCACAGTATTTATTGGTGCGTACCTTGGGTATACCAATGTCCTTCTACCTCCTAAGTCATTAGATGTAGGGCGAGCTATCTATGTAATCTCGATTGAGCTTTCCACTGCTGTTTTTATTTTGTTTGCACAACAAATTCTAATGGCCAAAACGTATTTGCCCAAACTCAAAAAAAGCGTTGAAATTGTAATCTTAATTCAATTTACATTTAGAATCTTTCTTCATTTCGCGGCAAACTCCTTGTATTCCAGCCAAGTAGAATTATTTATGAAACTATGGTATTTAACCATCCTGTTTTTAGTAATTGCCATAATTATCGAAATACTTACCTATCTAAAACATAACACAAAAGTTGGGTCCTACTTTGCTATTTCCTATTTGTTTATGACCATTGGTTCTATTTTATTGGTGCTGCACCACAGTTTTGGTCTTTTAAAGCTGTCTTTTTACGGTCTTCCTGGTATTTTTTATGCCTCAGTCATTGAAATCTGTTTCTTAACCACCGCTTTAACTATTGTTGTGGGTCAAGTTTATCAGGAGCGGAATACACTGGCCAACAAACTGGTATTGCAACAACAAAAATTTTTGAATGCTTTTGTGCAAGGCCAAGAAGAGGAACGGAAACGCGTGGGTGGCGAACTACATGACAATATCGGAAGTAAGATAGCGAACTTAAAAAGATTGTTCAGTTCAAAATATGCTGATGCAAAAATGCAAAAAGAATTCGATGATATTTGCGAAGATGTTAGAACGGTAGCCCATAGTATTACCCCTGCTGAGATTTCTTTGGTGGGCCTCTCCGGTGCCATTGACGAACTATTGGAAACCATTGAGAAAACAGAACAATTAGAGGTTAATTTCAACACTTTCCAGTTTCCTGAAAGCCTAAATGAGGATATTGCCACGCACCTATTCAGAATTATTCAGGAACTACTTCAAAATGTCATTAAACATGCCAATGCGTCAATGGTAGACATTCAATTGTTTGGGCATAAAAATTCTGTTACCCTCAGTTTTGAAGATGATGGGCAGGGAACTATCAAGAAAAATGATCCTTCAGGCCTTGGACTAAGAAACATTAGGTCAAGAGTCACCCAAATGAACGGTCAATTCCTTTTTGACTCCATTCAAGATAAAGGCACTTCGGTCTTGGTCATAATTCCTACAAAATATACCTGAGTTCTGGTATTGTTTCATGTGTTTCAAAATATTCTCTTTGGGTTATTAGTAGTTGCCAAACAAAAAAATTATGAAAGCCAATCGTATTATAGCTCTTTTTACTTTTTTAATGGGCCTATCCCTTCAAGCACAGGGACCTGAATTAAGTGCAGATTCAATAGTAACTTTTTTATTCAAAATGATTGATAAAGCCCCACCGGCCATCCCTAATAATGCTACATCCTGTAATCTTGCAGCAAAGATAAATCAAGAAGAAATTAGTCTCGGCTTCGTAATGGGAATGAGCCCAATAGGGAAAATGGATTATGGTCTTATAGCGTCGGATATGTTATTCAATCATCATTCATATCAATATATAGGATCTTATGATAGGGGCGAATTTGATTCTTTGCACGATAAATCTTTAAGCGCTTATGCTGAATCTAATGGTTTTATAGCATTTGTGAGCAATTTTGCAGGTAAGAACATGGCAGATTTGAATCCCGAAGAAGAAAAGGAGCTTAGAGGCCATTACGACTATATGAAGCGAAAACTTTCTAATAAAGCATCTCTCTGGGATCCTTTTTTTTCAGGGAAAATAGGAAGTTGTTCATTCGACACTAAACTTTTTCGGACCGTTAAGGAATTTAAATTTCCAAATGTCACCTTTGAATATAGCATTGAGTTTACTTCTAAAGAGTGTCCTTGTATTCCTGAGGGAGATGCCACTGAGATTAAAAATGCATTTTTCACAATTTCATGTACTTCCGTAGAATCCGTTCTTACAGATAGGCAAGGGCCTTTAGGAGACCCTATCAACCCCAGAATAGATATTATTAGTGAAGAGTGCTGCTCTGCTAAAAAAGAAGAAGAAAACTATTCAGCAAGAAATGATGCTAATGATGACATTGTTGCATTCGCATTCGATTACGATTGGGCAGGTGATGGTTTTTCTATTACCGTAGGCGGGGGCCCTACAATAGGTGATGAATCAGATTTCTTTGGATTTTCTTATAGTGGCGATCTAGGTTACCTGCATAAGGTTAGCGATAGGTTTCAAATAGGAGCAACTGCAGGTTATACAAGATATACAGGAAAAGAAACAGATTTTGGCTTTGAGACCGAGGGTGAAAGTTTTATTCCTATTAAGGCCAAAGCGAGTTATGGTTTAAGCAATGCTTTTGGTGTTGAAGCCGGTTTGGGGTATGCCATTTCTGCCAGTGAAGGAGGAGATGGGGGTCTTATATATAGCGCAGGGCCTTTTTGGAGACCTTTGAAAGCTGTTTTAATTGCCTTAAACTATGTAAATATTTCTTTTGGAGAAGGTAGTTTGGGCGCTTTAATGTTAAGCGGGCGGTTTTCTCTTTCAAAAAAATAACGCTTAACAATTATAACTTCCTAAAAACATATGCTTCAATCCATTAAAGTTCAAGTGATTATATATTAACCAAACTTCAACAAAATGAAAACTACAACCCGCAATTCCATTATTCTATTTAGTTTATTGTTCTTGGCATGTGTCATAGCTGCCAATGCCCAAAGAAAAGGGCAAAAAACGCAAGATGTTCCCATATCAGTTACCGCAATAAAAGCTGATGATTTGGAAAACTCATTTTATGCAGGATTAAGTTTAGGAGTAGCTTCTGGAAGTATCGGAGACGCCAGCTCCTTTACCTATGGCGTAGTTACTGGTTACTCTTTTAAAGTATCAAAATCTATTGGTATTGGGCCTGAAGTTGATTACACACACTTTGTTGGAAAAGATTGGGATGTAGGAGGTGTTACAATAGAAGGGGATGGTTTTGATTTTGCCAGTATTAGTGCCGCGTTCACTTATAATGTAAATGATTATCTAGGAGCTAGTGCAAATGTTGGATACGGTACCTATTTAGAGGAAAATTCAGATTTTGAAGGCTACTTTGCTGTTGGACTTAGGTGGGATCCCATACCAGGACTAACCATTAGACCTGAAATTTCTTTCGGAGATGAGAACGAACAGTATAGAGTTAGGGTTTATCGTACATTTTAAGCTTTGTCAAATGGAGGTTTAGTGTTAATCTATATCAAACATCTTTCCTAGATAGACCAGTTTATGTCCCTCTCCATTAGGAGTAAAGTCTTTGCTGTTAGCCGGGATTATTTGGATACTCCCATCTGGCGATTTGGTAAATACTGGAATAATGTCACTGTCCTTTTGAGTAATGTCAATAAGACCATCATAATGTTGCTTGTCCTTTAGACTAATTTCATGGATTGCAGGATATTTGCGCACAGCATCCATTAATTTCATGAAGTCATCATTATGAGAAAAAAGACCTTCTTCTGGATTGTTTTCCGGGTTGTTCATCTCTTCAGTGTTCACTAATCTAAATGCTCCATTTTCACCAAATTGCTTTTTAAACTTATCAATTGCAAATTTGTTAATATCCGAATTTCCTGTCAGCGCCATCAAATAGCCCATGTCGTTCAATTCAATATTATCAGCCAAGGAGTCCGAATAAATATTGGCCGTCATTGCCTCCAAGCCCAAGCTTTGTGCCTTTTCTACATTGGTTTGGTTGTTATCAATAAGCACAACATGCCTATTGTTTTTCTTCAGGTAGCTACCTATTAATCTTGATACTTTGGAAGCGCCAATAATTAATATTCCTTCGGACTTGGTCAAAAATACTCCTATCAATTTTGCAAAAAGTCTAGCTGTTGTTGCATTTAGAAGTACCGTGCCTAAAACAATCATAAAAACCAAAGGTGTAATATATTCGGCGCCAGGCACTCCTTTTGCCAACAACTTGGATCCAAATAAAGAGGCTATACCTGCAGCAACAATACCTCTTGGGCCAACCCAGCCTATAAATAGTTTCTCCTTGAGTTTTAATCCCGACCCATGTGCGCTTAGGAAAACGCCAAGCGGTCTGATTATGAAAACAATTACAGCAAAAAGTGCAACGGTATTCCAATTAAAAATTAACTCCATATCGCTAACGTTGATATTTGCCGCTAGCAAGATGAAAAGAATAGATATCAATAAAACACTTAAAGATTCTTTGAAGTAAAGCAACTCTTTAAGGTTTGGAAGGTTCATATTACCCATGACCATCCCCATAACAACCACAGCTAGAAGTCCAGATTCGTGTGCAAAAACATCCGACTCCACAAATACAAGAAGCACAACGGAAAGCGATACTACGTTCATTAAATAATGTGGAATCAAATCCTTTTTAATGGCAAAAGCCAAAGCATGGGCAAACGTAAACCCAAAGGTGGTTCCAAAAAGCAAAATCTTACCAAATTCAACTAAGGCCGTTTGTGTAAAAGCACTGCCCTCTCCTACGCTGATAAACTCAAATACCAATACTGCAACTAAAGCCCCTATTGGATCTATAAGAATTCCTTCCCATTTTAAAACAGCAGAAACATCCTTTTTAAGTGGAATGTTTCTAAGAATTGGCGTTATCACAGTAGGCCCTGTGACAATTATCAAAGCAGAAAAAAGAAATGAGATTTGCCAAGTAAGTCCAAAAATATAATGCGCTGCAACTCCTGCGCCAAAAAAGGTGACAATAGAACCTATCGTAATCAACTTTGTGATAACTGGGCCAACGTTTTTAATTTCAGCCCGTTTTAGGGTAAGTCCTCCTTCAAATAGGATAATACTAATGGCCAAAGAAACAAAGTAATACAAACCATCTCCTGGAAAAAGTCCATTTTCTCCATTCCATATAGGTTCAATAAGTTTTGCTCCATCTTCCGTGTACAAGGTTGCAATTGGGCCCACCAAGAGGCCAATTAAAATAAGAGGTAAAATTGCGGGCAATTTAAAACGCCACGCCACCCATTGTGCAATAATTCCAAGAATGATTATTCCTGCAAGTTCAAGCATTGCTTTAGTTTTCTTGAAATTTACTGTTTTTCTTTCATATTTTAACTAATATGGAAGGGCAGTTCTGCTCTTTATACATTATGTGCTATATTGGTGTTCCATCTTACTAAAAATAGTGTCTTTGAACAACCCGTTTAAAACAGTTTTATTTGGATTTGCTTTTTCACCCACCTTGAAAATCAATGTGTTGGAAACTTCAAGGATTGCCCATTTTTTTGAAGCAAAACTCATTTTGCTTCACGTAGGCAGTAAGTCTGAAGAAAAAGAGCGGAAAATCCATGAAATTCTGTCGCATATTGAGCACAAGAGCCTTGAGATTTCCATTCAATGGAAAACTGGAAAGCCTGATGAGGTTTTATTGGAAACTTGTCAGAGTTCTGGCATAGACCTTCTTATTCTTGGAGCGGTTCAACATGAGAACCTTTATCAGTTTTATGTTGGCTCCATTGCTAGAAAACTAACCCGCAAAGTTTGTTGTTCTGTCTTGCTGCTTATAAAACCTTCCGAAGAAAGAGTTCCATGCAAACATGTAGTGGTTAATGGGTTGGAGGATGAAGAAACCCCTTTCGCTATCTCCAATGCCTTTTATGTTTCCCATGCATTAGGCGCTAAACAGCTTACCATTGTTGAGGAAATTAGGCAAAAGGAAGTGGCGGTTGATGTAGAAGATGATAAATCCTTAAAAAGAGTAACCATATTAAAAGAAAGATTAAAAAATAGAGAGGATTCCAGAATTAGAAAAATTCTAAAATCCATTCCAAAAGAATTTTTGGAAGAATTAAAAATAAAGACCCAAAGTATCTTCGGAAAAAGAGGGTATTCCATAGGTCATTATGCTGAAGTTGTTCGTGCCGATTTATTGGTAATGAATGCTCCAAAAAAAATAGGGGTAATGGATCGAATTTTCCCGCATGATATTGAATATATTTTGTCTGATTTACCAACCGACCTTCTAATTGTTAGAAAAACCAATTGACGCCGAAAACAAACCATACCAATACATTTATTAAGGAACTGCCAAAGAACTTTTTTTCAGGTTTTGTGGTGTCCTTAATTGCGCTTCCCTTAGGGCTAGGTTTGGCCATTGCAAGTGATGCTCCACCCATTTCAGGAATTATTGCGGCTATTGTTGGGGGTGTTGTAGTTGCCGTAATAGGTGGCTCCAATGTTACTATCACCGGCCCAGGAAATGGCTTGGTCATTGTTCTTTTAGGGGCAATTACAACATTGGGGGTAGGAGACTTATACCAAGGGTATCTGTTTACCCTTGCAGCCATTGTAATTTCTGGAATATTGATGTTGCTTCTCGGTTTTTTAAAAATGGGAAGGTTAGCTGACTTTTTTCCAGCCTCTGCCATTGAGGGTATGCTCGCTGCTATTGGTTGGGGCATTTTTGCAAAGCAGTTTCATATTATGATCGGGCATAACAATGAGCACGGCAGCATTGTAAAATTGCTCGCTCAAATTCCAAGCGGATTAACTGATCTGGTTCAAAACGGCACCATCGAAGAAATGGTGGCGGCTGGGATTGGTATTATCAGTCTCTTAATCATGATTTTCTATTCAAAAATTCGGAATCCATACTTTCAGTTGATTCCCGCTCCTATGTGGATATTGATTCTTTCCGTTGGTTTCAGTTACTCTTTTGGATGGTTGAACCTTCCTTTCCCTATGGACTCATCATACCTTATTTCCATACCAGAGAATGTGCTGTCCAATCTTGCCTTTCCTGATTTTTCAAAAGCACTGCAAAAGGAATTTATTGTTAGCGTATTCGCCATTACACTTATTGCCAGCATAGAATCTCTTTTAAGCATAAAGGCAGTGGACAAACTAGATTCGCAAAGTAGAAGGTCAAATGTGAACAAAGATTTAAAGGCTCTGGGACTGGCTACTTCTTTGAGTGGCCTGGTAGGAGGGCTTAATGTGGTTACTGTTATTGCTAGAAGCTCGGTAAACGTAAACAATGGCGCCACCAACAGGTCTGCCAATTTTTTTCATGCTTTCTTTCTTGTTGTTTTTATTTTGTTGTTTCAAGAGCAGCTCAAAAAAATTCCATTAGCAGCACTTGCCGCTATTTTGGTATATACAGGTTATAAATTGGCCACGCCCAAAACCTTTCGCAAAGTGGCAAAAATTGGCAAAGAGCAAATAGCCATTTTCTTGGCTACTTTGCTGACCACACTTTTCACCAATTTAATTACAGGAATAAGTGTTGGTATTTTATCTACAATGGTCATTCATATGATCATCAATAAAAGTTCAATCTTATTCTTGACCAATGTCTTCAAGCCCAACGTACTCTTGTTTCAAGAGCATGAGGAGAAAACATATTATGTAAACGTAAAGTACTTCTGTAGTTTTCTCAATTTTTACAGACTAAAAAACAAGTTGGATGCCGTACCAGAGGACCAAAACGTAATCATAGATTTTTCCGTCTGTAGTTTTGTGGATCACACCGTTATGGAGGGGTTGGAAAACTATATGGACACCTTTTTAAAAAAGGGCGGAAGTATAGAGGTCATTGGGTTGGATAAGCATGGTGCGGATTCCAAGCACCCCTTTGCAATAAGAAAAATACTGCCTCTAGAAACTCTAAGGCCCATAGAAAAGTACTTTACTCGAAGACAAGCTAGCCTAAAAGCAACCGCGCTTGAATATGACTGGTCCTATGAAGCTAAGAAAAGCATTAAAACAAAGTTTTTATCAAGCTTTATCTTTTTTAAAACGCGGGAAATAAGTTATTTCTATAATAAACTTATTGATGAAAAAGATAATTGTTCCGTCTTTGATGTTGAATTTACCGAGGGGGCATTTGTAGCAAAAGAAGTGGTGAAAACAACTGTTATGTACATTGCCCTTCCTGATCAACTCCCAGTCTTTTCTTTAGATAAAGAAGGTCTCTTGGAACGAATTTATAAGCTGGCAGGCTTTAAAGATATTTCCATTAAGAACCACCCTGACTTTAACCGTCGTTTTTTTCTTAGCGGCGAAAAAAAGACAGAAATACAAGCTTTGTTCCATGATGATCTTATCTTCTTCCTAGAGAGCAATCCATATTATCATGTTGAATCAAATGGCAATTCGTTATTAATCCTAAAAAAAGAACGTTTGTTGAGTGTTCAAGAAATAAAGGCCATGATTTATTTTGGACAACAGCTTCAAACACTACTAAAGTATTCATTGGTGGTTTAATTTTGTTAAAATAGGGCTAATAAACATGTGTTTATTAACCATTTGCGTCTGGCTTTTCTTATTTTGCACGCCATTTCCTTTTCTGAATGACTATTTATCCCGTTGAGACCGGTAATTTTAAGCTAGATGGCGGCGCCATGTTCGGTGTAGTTCCAAAATCCATTTGGAACAGAACAAACCCTGCGGATTCCAATAATATGATTGATATTGCCGCAAGGTCTCTTCTTATACAAGATGATGATAGGCTTATTTTAATAGATAGTGGAATGGGAAACAAACAATCAGAAAAATTTTTTAGCTACTATTATCGCTGGGGGAATTACTCTTTAGATAATTCTTTAAAAGAATTAGGGTTTCACAGAGATGATATTACCGATGTCTTTATGACCCACCTCCATTTTGATCATTGTGGAGGAAGCACACAGTGGAATCATGACAAAAGCGGGTATGAACCAGCCTTTAAAAATGCACGTTTCTGGACCAATCAAGCACATTGGGAGTGGGCAGTAAACCCAAATTCACGTGAAAAGGCTTCTTTCTTAAAAGAAAACCTATTGCCCATGCAAGAAAGCGGACAGCTTCACTTTTTGCAACGAAATGATTCAGCTTTTCTAGAAAAATCAGAACTTGGTTTTGGTATTCTTTTTGTAGATGGACACACAGAAAAGCAAATGATTCCGCATATAAAGTTCAAAGGAAAAAACATCTTTTTCGCGGCGGATTTGGTTCCAACCGTTGGCCATATCCCCGTGCCATATGTTACGGGTTTTGATACCAGACCTCTACTTTCTTTAGATGAAAAGGCTAAATTTTTAAATAATATTGTTGAAAGCAATTCCTTGCTCTTCTTTGAACATGATGCTCACAACCAACTTTGCACCTTAAAACATACTGAAAAGGGGGTGCGGTTGGACGAATTGTTTTCTTTCAATGAAATATTCAAACCGCAATAAAGTTTTACATTTTTACAAAATAGTATTTATGACTCGCAGATATATCAAACTTAATTTCACATTACTTTCAGCATCATTGTTCTTAATGGGTTGTGGCGCCACTTCTCTAGTTTCCACTCCAGTTGAAAACATAGACGCCGTGCCCCTTAAAGTTTCAGAACTTACCGAGACCCAGAAAAAAACTTGGGGACATGCCGACCTAATAACGGATACCATACCAGGCATGAGTGTAGATAAAGCTTATAAGGAAATCATCAAAAACAAAAGCGGAAAGACCGTAATCGTTGCCGTAGTGGATTCTGGAATGGACTTGGAGCATGAAGATTTAAGAGATGTATTGTGGGCCAATAAAGGAGAACGCCCAAATAACGGCAAGGATGATGATGGCAATGGGTACATAGATGATATTCACGGCTATAATTTTTTAGGGGAAGCTTATAATGAGCAACTGGAGTATGTTCGCATGCTACGATTAAATGTGGGGGATGCTTCATTAAGGGCAAAAGCTAGATTAAAGTTAGATGAGGAATATCCAAAAGCACTTCAAAACAAACAACAGTACGAGCAAATTTTCCAAGTAGTTAAAAATGCGGATGAAGCTGTAAAAAAAGAATTGGGAAAAGATTCCTATACCAAAAAGGAGCTAGCTGGCATTGAAGCCAAAACGGAAAAAATGCAGCAACATCTTGCGGTTTTAACACAAATGTTCTCTTATGGAGATACTATTTCTACCGTAATGGAAGAGCTTTCTGAAGGTATCACCTATTTTGCCGATCAAGTAAATTATAACCTCAACAAAGATTTTGACGGTAGAACTCCAGTTGGTGACAATCCTTATGATTTATCTGATAAGTCTTACGGAAATGGAAATCCAAAAAATAGAGTGGACACGGAAAGCCATGGAACTCATGTTGCGGGAATTATTGCTGCCAAGAGAGACAACGGAAAAGGTGTTAATGGCGTTGCCAAGAATGTAAAATTGATGAGTGTTAGGGCGGTTCCAAATGGTGATGAATATGACAAGGACATTGCGATGGCTATTCGTTATGCCGTGGACAATGGGGCTAAAATCATTAACTGTAGCTTTGGAAAATCTTATTCTCCAAATGCACAATGGGTTTATGATGCCATACAATATGCCGCTTCCAGAGATGTGTTGATCGTACATGCTGCAGGTAATGATGGTAACAACTTAGACAATCCAGACAATCCCAACTACCCAAATGATCATAAATATGGTGGTTCGGAATTTGCAAATAATGTAATAACCGTTGGTGCGTTGGCCAGCAGCTATGGCTCCAAAATGGTCGCCTCTTTTTCCAATTATGGAAAACAAAATGTTGATGTTTTTGCTCCTGGTGATGGCATCTATTCTACATTGCCCAACAATACATATGACTTTCAGGGAGGAACTTCAATGGCTGCTCCTGCGGTGGCTGGAGTGGCTGCATTGATCAGGTCTTATCATCCACAACTATCAGCTTCTCAGGTAAAGCAGATTATAATTCAGTCTGGGTTGAGTTCCAAGGCTTCAGTAATTGTAGCGGGAGACCCATCCAGCGCAACTACTTTTGATAAAGTTTCTAAATCGGGAAAAATGGTCAATGCTTATAATGCACTTCTTATGGCAGAAAGCATCTCAAAAGGTAAAATGACCTTAAACAATAATACAAAATAACATGAGTAGAGTACGATTCGTCTTTTTTACAATCTTAGCGGGTGTTTCCCTTATTTCAGGACAAAATAATGATTATTCCTATTGGCAACAGCATGTGGATTATGTCATGGATGTTAAAATGGATGTTGATACCTATCAATATACAGGCACGCAAAAACTGACCTATACCAA
Source organism: Allomuricauda sp. R78024 (assembly GCF_044596045.1). NCBI lineage: Bacteria > Pseudomonadati > Bacteroidota > Flavobacteriia > Flavobacteriales > Flavobacteriaceae > Allomuricauda > Allomuricauda sp. R78024. The sequence goes on along the minus strand of NZ_CP138995.1, from coordinate 690,920 downwards.
CAATTCTCCAGACGCCTTGGACAGGGTGTATTACCACCTTTATTTTAACGCCTTTCAGCCAGGAAGCGAAATGGATGCGAGATTGCAAAGCGTTAAAGACCCAGATGGACGAATGATGGTTAATGGCAAAAGTAGAATTGCTGCTCTTTCTGAAAGTGAAACGGGTTATTTGCATGTACAGTCCTTAACGCAAGATGGTAGCGCTGTTTCCTTTAATGAAGAGGGTACCATTTTGGTTGTGGATTTAGCAAACCCTATTCCATCAGGAGGAAAAACTGTCTTCTCTATGGAATTTGAAGGTCAGGTTCCTTTACAAATAAGACGTTCTGGAAGAAACAACAGCGAAGGTGTTGCGCTTTCTATGAGTCAGTGGTATCCAAAGCTTTCTGAATACGATTTTGAGGGTTGGCATCCAAATCCCTATATAGCCCGAGAATTTCATGGTGTTTGGGGGGATTTTGATGTTAAATTGACAATTGACAAAGATTACACCGTCGGTGGCTCTGGGTATCTACAAAACCCACAAGAAGTTGGCCATGGTTATGAGACAGCTGGAACCAAGGTAAAGACAAAAGGTAAAACACTGACCTGGCATTTTAAAGCGCCAAACGTGCATGATTTTATGTGGGCGGCCGACTCAGAATACATCCACGACACATTAAAAATGGAAGATGGGCCTACCCTGCATTTCTACTATAAGAATGACCCTGAAATTCTGGAGAACTGGAAAAATCTACAGCCAAAAACTGAGGAAGCCATGCGATTCTTCAGTAAGAATATTGGTAAGTATCCTTATGATCAATATTCTGTGGTACAAGGGGGTGATGGGGGCATGGAATATGCCATGAGTACGCTAATCACCGGAAAGCGCCAATTTTCCAGCCTTGTTGGTGTTATGGTTCATGAAATGGCTCATTCCTGGTTTCAACATGTTTTAGCCACTAACGAATCCAAACATGAATGGATGGATGAAGGTTTTACCTCCTTCATAAGTAGTTTGTGTATGAATGAAGTTATGGAGCAAAATAAAGAAAACCCTTTTGATGGTTCCTATAAAGGGTACTACGCTCTTGTCAATTCGGGCATGGAGCTTCCTCAGACAGCACATGCAGATCGCTACACCACTAACTTTGCCTATGGTATTTCTGCCTATAGCAAAGGTTCTATTTTTCTGTCGCAGCTGGGTTACGTTATCGGTCAAGATAAATTAATGGAAACCATAAGAAAGTATTATTCCGATTTCAAGTTTAAGCATCCTGTGCCAAATGATGTAAAGCGAACAGCCGAAAAAGTTTCTGGATTGGAGTTGGATTGGTACTTAACAGATTGGACACAAACCACAAACACCATTGACTATGCCATAAAAAGTGTAGAGGCAGAAGGAAACCAAACCAAAGTTGTTTTGGAACGATTGGGAGAAATGCCAATGCCTTTAGATTTATTGGTCGTTGGTGCTGATGGTAGTCAAGAAACCTATTATATTCCTTTGCGTATGATGCGCGGAGAAAAAGCAAACCCATACCCTACTCTGAACAGAACTGTAGTTGAAGATTGGGCCTGGGCTTATCTTACATATGAGTTTATCATCAACAAACCTATAAGCGCTATACAGGCAATTGCAATTGACCCTTCTCAGCTAATGGCGGATGTTAATCCAGAAAACAATGTATATCAGCCAGAGTAAGTCAAGTTGGTATTTGGTTAAAAAGATTGCTTTAAAAGTATCTTTGCTGTCATAAACCATATCATTATGGTCAATATGACTGAACCTTCAACAGATAATCCCGCGAACTTTTCTTTTCCAAAGAATGAGAAGCTTAAAAACAAAAAGCTTTTTGAGCAGCTCTTTACGGAAGGAAAAAGTATAACAGCATTTCCTATTAAGTTGTTGTACACAAAAGCTGCTTTTGATGGTGATATTCATATTAAAGTTGGTGTGGTTGCTCCAAAGAAAAAGTTTAGGAGTGCAGTAAAAAGAAATAGGGTCAAAAGACTGTTGCGCGAAGGATATCGCCTTAACAAGCACCTCGTTTTTAACAACATAGAGGGAAACTTTGCGTTCCTATTTTTATATCTTGGTAGTAAGATGCCAAATTATCAGGAAGTAGATAAGGCTATGAAGCAGCTCTTGGAAACTTTCCTAAAAAAACAATCCCATGAAAAGATTGATCAGTAAAAAGCTTGTAATTCCGGTCTTAGCACTAACCTTATTATTTGTAGGAAGTAGTTTTAAAAGTGATTTTTTTGAGATTGCAAAGCAAATAGAAATTTTTACCACCCTGTTCAAGGAGTTGAATATGAATTATGTAGATGAAACAAACCCTGCGGAACTCATGGATTCCGCTATTAAAAATATGCTGGATGAACTTGATCCTTATACTCGCTTTTTAAACGAGCAAGATGTTGAGGCTTATAAAATCAACAACGCTGGTGAATACTCTGGCATAGGGGCCATGGTTCGCTCATACGAAAGCAAATTGGTGATTGTTGAACCATACAAAGACTATCCCGCAGATAAAGCAGGGCTAAAAGCAGGTGACGAAATTATTAAGATTGGGGATATTAAAGTTTCAGATTTTGATGACAACGCAAGTGAGCTTTTAAAAGGCGCAAACAATACAAGTGTAAACGTCACCTTTGTAAGGCAAGGAGAAACAAAAACAGCAACCTTAAAAAGGGAAGGTGTTGATGTGGACGCTGTTCCTTTCTATGACATGATCGATGACAAAACTGGGTATATTGTTCTTTCCAGATTTAATAGAAAAGCATCTTCCCAGACCAAATCTGCTATCCAAGACTTGAAGGGAAAGGGCGCTGAAAGATTGATTTTAGATCTTCGTGGAAATCCTGGTGGACTTCTTTCTGAAGCTGTCAATATTACCAACCTATTTGTTCCAAAGGGAGAGTTGATCGTTACTACAAAATCAAAGGTCAAAAAGTTCAATCAAGAATATAAAACCAAAAACGCACCCGAAGATTTAGATATTCCTTTGGTCGTTCTTGTAAATGGAAGAAGTGCCTCTGCCAGTGAAATTGTGTCCGGTGGACTTCAAGACTTGGATCGAGCCGTTGTAATGGGCGCAAGAAGCTTTGGAAAAGGTTTGGTCCAACGACCTCTTAAACTTACCTATGGCACACAGCTAAAAGTTACCATTTCAAGATACTATACTCCTTCTGGCCGTTGTATTCAGTCTTTGGATTACTGGAACAGGGATGAGGAAGGCAAAGCAGTGAAAAATTCCAACTTTAAAGAATTTACAACAAGAAATGGACGTAAGGTACAAGATGGTGGCGGGGTAATGCCAGATGTTCAAATAGCCTCCTTAAAATCCAACTCTTTAATAGATGCCTTACAGAGAAACAGTATTGTTTTTGATTTTGCCACAGATTTCTACTATGACCATTCCTATGCTTCTGTTGATGACTTTGAATTTTCAGATTCAGACTTTGATGCTTTCAAGGCTTTTGCAAGAACACAGAATTTCTCTTTTCAAACAGAAACAGAAGAATTATTGGAAGAATCCATAAATTCAGATGAACATCTGCTTGGACCAGAAGTTCAAGAAAAATATAAAGATCTTTTACTGGCAGTAAACAAAGGAAAGATTTCTGCTTTAGAGACTTTTAGAGGAGAAATCCAAAAAAACATTGAAGATGAGATTGTTAAACGCTACTTCTATCGTGAAGGGTTGTACAAATATTACTTGACACACGACGACGCTATTTTGGCGGCAAAGGAATTGCTTGGAGACAACGCTAAATATCGTAGTATATTAAAATAAACCATGCGGCTTACGTTTTGCTTTTTCTGTATCTGTTTTACACTTGGATTCACCATTCAGGCCCAAACAGTATTTGAAAAAGGAATGATTCATGATTCTATTCCTATTTCTATTTCTGGAACAAATGATGAAAGTTTTGCACTCTATTTACCAGAAAACTATCAAGAAAGCGAGCTCAGTTCCATTGTTTTCATTTTTGAGCCCGCCGCAAGGGCGGCCATTGGAATTCGACCCTTTATTGAGGCTTCAGAAAAGTATGGGCATGTTCTTGTTTGCTCCAACAATTCTAGAAATGGTCCATATGAACGAAATTTTGCAATAGCCAACAATCTATTCAACCACATTTTCACTAATTATAATATTAAGCAAGATGAAATGTATCTCACTGGATTTTCTGGAGGTTCTCGTTTGGCTTGTGCCATAGCATCTCTAACAAATCAGTTTGCAGGAGTTATAGCCTGTGGCGCTGGGTTTTCCAATTTGCAAGAGCATATGCCATCAACCCAAGATTATGCCTATGTTGGGCTTTGTGGGGACAGGGATATGAATTTCAAGGAAATGTTGAAAAACAAGGATTATCTTAATTTGATGAAATTCAACCATACCCTTATAACTTATGACGGAGACCATTCATGGCCGCCGCCGGAACAAATCTTACGTGCTTTTGACTGGTTGCGTGTTCAAAAACTAAAAACCACAAATCCTGGGGAGTCTGAAGAAGTTCTTGCTCTTTATAGGTCTGATTACAACAAAATTGAGGAGTTTAAAACAACCGGGGAATTTCTGTATGCTTCTGAACAGTATGAGCGCCTTTTAAAAAGTTATACTGGATTGATCTCAGTAGATAGTTTGACGAAACAAAACCAGGAATTATTAACTTCCAAATCTTATAAAAAACAATCGGCATCTCTTGCCAATGTTTTAAAAATGGAGCGGAAGCTAGCAGAAAAATTGACTACACAAATAGCTTCCGATTTTAAAAATCCAAAGAAAGCCAATTTTGGTTGGTGGGAGAAGGAATTGGGTAAGCTAAATGCGCTTAAGGAAAAGGGCGATACTGAAATTCAAAAAATGGTGTATCGCTTAAAGTTTGATCTCTTTGCAAGAGCATATTCCAGAAAAAATAGTTTGCTCTATAATTCTAATGAAGAGCAAGCCGCTTTGGTTGACCGTTTTTTGAATTTAATTTATCCTAAAACAGAATAGTATTACGGCTTAATCTGAAGAGTTGGCGTTCTTTTGAACATTTCGCTTCATACACAAGAAGGCCAGTAGTGCATTTAAATTAACTTATAGAACAATTTTATGAAACAACCTATTCTCCTTACCATATCTCTATTTTTCTTATTGACATCTTATGTTAAAGCTCAAACCAAGCAAGACTCTTTGGAAATTAAGCAAGCAGCATTAGACTATATTGAATCTCAACATAATGTAAAACCCGAACAATTTGAACGCTCAGCTCATCCAAGAATGGTGAAAAGGACTTTTTGGACAAATAAAAAAACGGGGAAAGAATATTTGAGGGAAACTTTTACAGATGCAATGGTTTTACTTGCGGAAACATACAATCAAGACGGAACCAAATTTCCTGACAACCCAAAAAAGGAAGTTATTATCCTTGATGTATTTGATAAAACAGCTTCAGTAAAGCTAATAGCGGACAAATGGATTGATTATATGCACATTGTAAAACTCAATGGAAAGTGGCAAATTGTAAATGTGCTTTGGCAGTTTAATGATTCTGGGGAACATTGAGGCGGTGAGCTAGTTCTCAAAAAAAATTGGTTAAGAATACAGAAATGGTTTATGGCTTCTGTATTAACTGGACTTGCAGTAAAGATGGCTTTAACAAAAGCAAAGTAAAACGGTTGCGCTAAAAAATATAAAATGGATGAAAATATAGAAGGTCCTATCGAAAAGGTCTACATCGAAGTTATAACCCCGCCTCTCCAAATCCAAAATGTCACGTTTTTATAATTCTATTTGTTATTTAGAATAACGGTAAACATTTAAGTTGAAAAATTATCAAAAAATACTATTTCCTTATGCCTATAACATTCTAGGTTCGGTTGAAGATGCCAAAGATGCGGTGCAAGATGTTTTAACGAAACATGTTTCCGTTGAAAGAAAACATTTTGAAAATGAAATAGGATATCTGGTTAAATCTGTCATAAACCAGTCCATAAACATTAAGAACAGAAAAAATAAGATTGAGTCCTATAAAGTATGGCTTCCTGAACCTATCTCCACAGAAAAAACAGATGATAATATTAATAGAGAGGAAATTATATCTTACTCTTTGCTGGTTTTGCTAGAAAATCTTACTCCAAAAGAAAGGGCGGTTTATATACTAAAAATAGCCTTCAACTACTCACATAAAGATATAGCAGAAGTTATTTCTCTCACTATTGAAAATTCTCGGAAACTGTTAAGCAGAGCAAAAACCAAATTGTCTAACCATACTATTGAAAGTACTAGGAGCGGCCCTTCCGATTCTTCTTCTTACATGAACAATTATGTGCAAACGATTAAAGATGGAGATGTGAGACGTTTGGAGAAAATGCTTTCAGAAGACATTTTATTGTATGCAGATGGTGGTGAAAACATCAAAGTGGTAAGAGAACTCACAACCGGGAAAAAAGCTACTTTGGACCTATTGTTTTACGTCTTCAACACACATCAAAAATCTCTATCCGTAAAAACCACAGAAATCAATCATCAACCTGCATTGTTGTTTTATAAGGGTGACTCTTTAATCAACTGCCAGGTGTTTGATTTAGAAGGAAACAAAACAAAGCGCATATTTTCTGTTATTGATCCGAATAAATTAAAATCGCTTTCTCGATAAACCTGTCACGTTTTTTCTTTCGGTTTTGTCATTCTGTTGAATATAAAATAACAATAGATGAGAAAATTATTAAGAATAGATTGTAGCTCTAGAATTGTTGGCTCGCATTCAAGGGCATTAGCTGATTATTTTGAGAAAAACTGGGTAAAGGCAAACCCAGATGGCAATGTTGTTTCCCTGGATTTGGCAAAAAAACAAATCCCACATATACAAAACCAAACTATAGAAGGGTTTTATACTCCTCTTGGACAGCTGTCTCCTGAACACAAAAAGGCCACTGCTTTATCGGATAAATTGATTGAAGAATTAAAATTTACAGATGATATTTTAATTAGCAGCCCTTTGTACAACCTGAACATTCCGTCCAACCTAAAAGCGTACCTAGACCATGTGGTAAGAGTTGGACATACTTTTAACATCAATAAAGACGGGTATCATGGTTTATTAGAAAACAAATCAGCCTTTTTGGTAACAGTAAAAGGAGGGTCGTACAAAGACACTTATATGGAACAATATGATTTTCAGGAACCTTATCTGCGTGCGATCCTTGGACATATGGGAATAAAAACCCGAGAAATTTTTTCACTTGAAGGTTCTAGTGATGCCAAATTACTGGAGCACAACAAAATCGCAGTTCAAAATAGTATAGCCCTATCATTCAAAAAACAAAACAATGACATTAAATAAAGAAAATTACTTTGAAGACAAAATAGAGGATAATGCAGTCATAATCAAACCTGACCAAGGTGAAAAACTAGAATTGAACACCATTTCAATAACATTTAAGGTTAGCAGTGAGGCCTCTAATGACCAATTGGGTGTTTACGAGATTTCTCTACCTCCCATGTGTATTGGCGCAAAACTACATTACCACAGGTTTATGGATGAAACATTTATCGTAAACGAAGGGGTTTTAACAATACAGCTTGGTAATAAAGAATATCAAGCTGGCCCCGGAACAGTCGTATATGTCCCAAGATTTACCTCCCATGGATTTAAAAATGACTCAAATGAAACCGTAAAGTTGACGTTGATTTTCAATCCATCCCAAAAACGTGAAGGTTTTTTTAGAGGTCTCAACGAAACCCTGAATGAGGTTCCCATTGACCCTGAAAAATATCTAAAACTTTATAATAAATATGATAGTTTTCCAGTAGACACTTCAAATATGATACCTTTAAGGGAGTAAAACATCAGAAGCAGTAATGTTTAAAAAATAATGGCGGTTTTGGATGTTTGCCAAACTGCCATTGCTTTTTATTCGGCATATCATCTAACGAGGCTATTGCTGAGTTTTTCGTTACTGCTTTTATACTAATAGTTGAACAAAAACAATTTGAGATACCTCATAAATATATTGGTGATTTTCTTTTTGGTTACAGCATTTTCCTGTGAGCAATCCAAGACGATGACAATGGATGAGAAAATTGAGGTTGGTAACAATGTGCGCGAAACATTAAGCAATTACTATAACGATATTCGAGTTTCTGGGCTTACTGCTGAATTTAAATACCTTGATAACTCCAAAGAGTTCTTCTGGACGCCACCCGGATACTCAACATCTATTTCTTACGATTCTGTGGTTGCGATACTCAATCAAAATGCACCATTATATCAATCTATAGATAACCGCTGGGACACATTAAGAATTACCGCCTTAAATAAAGAACTCGCAACATACACTGGCCGTCTGCATTCGGTAATGACGGACACTGCTGGTCAAATCAGTAAAGTAACTCTTGTTGAAACTGGGCTTATGATCAAACGACAAGATGGCTGGAAACTACTCTGTGGTCAAACTTCGACGACATCGGATTGAAAAGAGCGAAAACAGGAATTGCCAAATGGGAAAATTAGCATCAAACCGTATTCTATTTATTTTATTCATCCTTTTATGGGCTTCAACAAGTGCACAAAAGCAGGGGAATCCTTCAGAAAAATATAAAGATGCTTATAAAAAGTATTTGGATGCTCCCTGCCCCAAGGAAGAAACCAGCATTAAACATTTCGTTTATTTTTCAAAAGATAGGGCCTCTATCAAAAATCATCCTCTTTTGGTTGTGCCCCAATTTAAAGGAGCACAAATCATGTACTCCTGGAAAGATTTAGAGCCTGAAAAAGGACAATACACTTTTTCTGTTATTGAAAAAGACATTGCTTATTTAAAACAATACGGGAAAAAGCTTTTCATACAATTACAAGACGCAACTTTCAACCCAAATTACAACGCCGCACCTAGTTATTTGCTTACAAATGAATATGATGGGGGAACTATATTACAGTTTGATGAAGAAGGAAGCCCCGACGGCTGGGTTGCCAAACGGTGGAATAAAAAGGTTCGGGAGCGTTTTGCTTTACTTCTGCAGGCTCTAGGAAAAGAGTTTGACCAAAAAATAGAGGGTATTAATCTTCAAGAAACAGCTATAGAGGTTAGCAAAAAAACAGACCCTACTTTTTCTGAAGAGGAATATATCCTCGGATTAAAAGAAAATATGCTTGCTTTAAAAAAAGCTTTCCCTTCTACAACCACTATGATATATGCAAATTTTGTGCCTGGGGAGTGGCTGCCTTGGAACGACAAAGGTTATCTTAAGGGTCTTTATAAATATGGGCAAGAAATTGGAGTAGGATTAGGAGGGCCAGATTTAATGGTGACCAGAAAAGGGCAATTAAACAACGCTTTGTCATTAATGCATGAGGGGCGTTACACCGTTCCTATAGGAATCGCGATACAAGATGGAAACTATATTGGCAAAACCGGCTCCGATTTGGATTATAACGAAAGTGAGGATACGGGGGATAATTCTCGTCAGAACATTGTGGCTTTGTTACATGCATTCGCAGACAATTTTTTACGGGTAAACTATATGTTTTGGGTTAATCAAGAGCCTTATTTTACCAAGGATGTTATCCCTTGCCTTGTTCCACAATAAGTATATTCAAGACAATTTAATTAGTTGATCACAACCGAAATAGGTTTATCTTGACATCCCAACAAACAAATCTTATTTTTGACCATGCAACAACTAAAGGTTTGCGAACTTTTTGCTGGTGTGGGCGGGTTTCGATTAGGTTTAGAAAACTCTGGCCACTACACTGTGGTTTGGAGCAATCAATGGGAGCCTTCTACAAAAGCACAACATGCTTCTTTGGTTTATGAAGCTAAATTTGGGCCTAAAAACCATTCCAACATCAATATTGAAGAGGTGCCTACTTCTGAGGTCCCTGATCATGATATTTTAGTGGGAGGTTTTCCATGCCAGGATTATTCCGTGGCCACCACGCTTAAAAATTCTAAAGGACTTATTGGAAAAAAGGGAGTGCTCTGGTGGTCCATTCATCGTATCCTTTCAGAAAAAAAGGTAAAGCCCAAATACCTTTTTTTGGAAAACGTTGATCGTCTTCTAAAGTCTCCTTCGAATCAAAGGGGTCGAGATTTTGCAGTAATGCTAAGAAGTTTAAATGATTTGGGTTATGCAGTGGAGTGGCGGGTAATCAATGCTGCAGATTATGGTATGCCACAGCGCAGGAGAAGAGTGTTTTTCTTGGGGTATCATAAATCTACAGCGCTCTATAAAAAATTTAAGGTTTCTACTCCTAAAGAATGGCTGCTTGAGCATGGTGTTATCTCTAGCGCTTTTCCAACGCAAAGCACCGCACAAAACATGGATTCTTTTTTCATAGAGGAAGATTTGGTGTCCTTATCCAACGCTTTTAACCCCGATAAAGGTCTTTCTCCGTTTTTAAATTCAGGCGTTTGTATTGATGGTACCGTATCCACATTAAAAACAAACCCTTCTTATGATGAAGATTGCACTGTTCTTTCTGATGTTTTGGAAAATGGTTCCGCAAGTGAGGACCTTTTCATTTCTGATGCTGACTTGCCTAAATGGGAATATTTAAAAGGGAGTAAGAAAGAAGTTCGTAAAACCAAAGCTGGTTTTGAATATAATTATAGTGAGGGCAGCATGGTTTTTCCTGATGCCCTTAATCAACCTTCAAGAACAATAATAACAGGCGAAGGGGGTAAATCCCCTTCCAGATTTAAACATGTAATCCCAACTAGAAGAGGCCTTAGAAGATTGTCTCCTTTAGAATTGGAAAGGCTTAACATGTTTCCGGATAATCACACCAAATTAGAAGGAATCTCAGACACAAAGAGAGCTTTTTTTATGGGAAATGCCCTTGTGGTAGGTGTTGTTAAGAAAATTGGAGCTGTTTTGTTTCAGAAAATAAAAGAGGTTGAAAAGTAGTTTTAAATCTGACTTAAAAAAGGAAAAACAATTATCTAAATTACTGGACAAATACTACAAGAGACATTTAAAGCAATATTGTTTTAAAAGGATTTCCAGTCTCGAGGAGCAAAGAAAAGGGGTAGACCTCATCCTCACCAGTACATTAGTGGATGCCGTGTTTTATGTGGATGAAAAAGCTCAGTTAGATTATATTAACGATAGTCTTCCAACTTTTGCGTTTGAGCTTTTCTATGAAAAAAATGGCATTCAAAGACAAGGTTGGCTATTTGATTCAAAAAAGAAAACGGATTTTTATGCCTTGGTCACTAGTATCTATGCGGATGAAGAAAACACGTTTACTTCTTGTAGTATCACTTTTGTAAACAGGAAAAAGCTACTTGCTTATTTGGAAAGCCGTGAGTTGTCAAAAGAAGGTTTGAAAGAAATAGCAGCAACCAATGAAGGTTTTCATGGAAAACTAGAGTTGAAAGCGCTTGATGTAAAAAATGAAGGGTATCTGTTTTTCTCAAGAAAAAACAAGGCAGAAAAACCTGTGAATCTAATTTTAAAGCTAGATTTTCTGATTCAAATAGGGGTGGCCAAAAAATTGGTTTAACTTTACTTTTTGATCATTCTTATATGCGGAATCCCGTCTTCCAGATATTCCTCGCCAGTGGTTTTAAAGCCTAAATCATTATAAAACTTTATTAGATATGTTTGCGCTGAAAGCTCAATTGAGCTTTCAGGAAACCTTTTTTTTATTTCTTCTAACGAAGCCTCCATTATAACCTTTCCATACCCAAACTTTCGCTCTTCTTTTTCCACCACCACCCTGCCAATGCTTGTGTTTTTAAAATAATCACCTGGCATAAAAACACGGGTATAGGCAACCACATTTTGGTTTTTTACTCCTAATACATGAAGCGCTTTTTGGTCTTTGTTGTCCAAGTCTTGATAAATACAATCCTGTTCTACGACAAAAACCTCACTTCTCAATCTCATTAGCTGGTACAGTTCTGTATTTGAGAGTTCTCCAAATGTTTTTACAATAACCTTCATCAATCTTGTACTATTACATTTTTAGAATCACATTTATCAAACTCTGGCTGAATGTTAACATGGTTGATTCCGTGTTTATAGTATACATGCTCCTCTATTTTTTCCAAAATCTCATCAAACTCAGATAGTTTAATGTCTTTCTTAAAATCAACATGAGCTTCTAAATGTATTTCTTCTTCATTAAGCTGCCAGATATGAACATGGTGCACGTTTTTAATTGGCTCTATGGTACAAATAGATTCAACAATTTCTTTAATATCAACACTTTTTGGAGTGAACAACATCAACACTTTTGTAGATTCTTTTAATAGGTCGTACCCCATATAGATAAGATAAACTCCAATGGCCATGGTCAAAACGGCATCTACCCAGTACACCTGAAAAAACTTCATTAAAAGACCTCCTATAAGCACGGCAACAGATGCCATCATATCTGTTAATAAATGTAGATATGCAGACTTCATATTCATGTTTTCCTTGGCATTCTTTTTTAATAACAGTACACTAAAACCGTTGGCCAAAATACCAACCAGTGATAACCAAATAACCAAATTAGATGCTATCTCTTTTGGTTCCATTAAACGTTCTGTAGCTTCAATCATCAATATTATAGCTACTACTACCAGTGTTGCAGCATTTACAAATGCTGCCATGATTTCTGCTCTTTTATAGCCAAATGTTTTAAGGCTTGAAGCTTTCCTTTTTCCTAGAATGGTTGCTATATAGCTTATAATCAAAGAAAGTACATCACTAAAATTATGAAGTGCATCTGATAGCAATGCCAGACTCCCAGAGATAATACCGCCGATTACTTGAGATACAGTAATGGCTATATTAAGAAGAATGGAAATTAATAGATTTCTTCCCTTAATATTATCATGTGAATGTGCGTGACCATGGTGGTGGTGCCCCATGTGTTTTGGTTTGTCTTATCTACAGGCTATTTTTTCAACTCTTCTTTCGTGTCGGCCCCCTTCAAATTTTGTTTCTAAAAAAGTTTCAACCATTTCCAAGGCTTGTTGTAAGGCAACAAAACGTGCGGGAAGGCTTAAAATATTAGCATCATTATGCTCTCTTGCCAGTGCTGTTATCTCTTTGGTCCAACATAGGGCCCCCCTTACTTTTTGGTGTTTGTTAATGGTCATACTTGCCCCATTTCCACTTCCGCAAATTACGATTCCCATATCTACCTTTCCCTCCTCCACATCTGTTGCAACTGGATGTGCAAAATCAGGATAGTCAACGCTGTCGGTACCATCTGTACCATAATTAATAACTTCAATACCTTTAGATTTTAATAGACCAATAATAGCTAATTTATAATCTGTGCCGGCGTGGTCATTTCCTATTGCTATTTTCATCGTTATTGTTTTAACTTGGTGCTATACAAAGGTACAATTCTTTTAATGGAGGTATGTTGATAAAAATCACTGAATCTTTACATCTTACTATATATCAGCTATTTGTAAAACCACTGGTTTTGTTTATTCTTTTACTAAAAATAAGTTTTGTGGTTCATTAAAATAATTCCAATAGTCATTATTATTCAATCATCCATCTATATTCAATTAAAAATTAATCAACACGTAAGAAACATTAAATCCTATTAGTTAACATTAAATCAATATTTAATTTTCAATAATTTCATGTTGAAAACACTTATTAAATATCGTTTATAAGAAATCTAAACCCTTGATTTTTAATTTTATCTCTAATTTATAAATTGTGAACAAAAACATTTATTTGTTCAAAGCAACTTTTTCTCAAATAATTTATTGCACATTTCAACAAACAATTATCATCACCATTTTTATATTAAATTAAAAAAGTAAAAACAATATTATTTAATAATGTTAATAAAACTACTTCTGGTTTTGGATTAGTTTTATGTTACTTCTGTTGTCAAGGATTATAATTTGTAATTTTCCAAAAATTAAAAATATAAATGTCAAAGAAAAAGAAGAGGACAAGAAGTCAAAGAACGAATGAGATAACAAAAGGCATTTTTACAGTATTAGAAAAAGAACCCTCCAAAAGCTTTAATTATAAGCAAATTGCAGCTAGTCTTGGTATTACAGATACGCAAGACAGAAATGAACTGATCAAAAGATTAGGGCAGCTTAAATCCAGTGATAGAATCGTAGAGGAGGAACGTGGAAAATTTAAAAAGAAACCATCTTTACACACGTATTTTACGGGAAAAGTAGATTTAACTTCAAGTGGAAATGCATATATATTAGTTGATGAACTGGATGATGATATTTTTGTTCCCTATAATCGCCTAAATAAAGCTTTACATGGTGATAGTGTAGAGGTTTTTCTTAAACCCAGACGTAATGGGAAGAAACCAGAAGGTGAGATTTCTAAAATTCTAGAACGTAGGAAAACTTCTTATGTTGGTATCGTTGATAAACAAAAAACCTTTGCTTTTGTAAGACCGTCAGACTCAAGAATGTATAAGGACATATTTGTTCCCATGGAGAAGCTTAATAAGGCAGAAGATGGGGATAAGGTTTTAGTTGATTTAGGAGATTGGCCAAAAGATGCTGATTCCCCTTATGGAGAAGTTACTCAAATACTAGGAAAGCCAGGAGAGCATAATACAGAAATCCACTCCATTTTAGCTGAGTACGGATTGCCTTATGAATTTCCATATGAGGTGGAGCAATTTGCCCAAACTTTAGATACTTCAATAAAAGAATCTGAAATTTCTAAAAGGAGGGACATGAGAGATGTACTCACCTTTACTATTGATCCAAAAGATGCCAAGGATTTTGATGATGCACTTTCCTTTCAAAAATTGGAAAACGGAAATTTTGAAATAGGAATTCATATTGCAGATGTATCTCATTATTTACAACCAAATACGATTTTAGAAGATGAAGCTTATGAAAGGGCTACTTCTGTCTATTTAGTTGATAGGGTTGTTCCTATGCTTCCAGAAGTTTTGTCTAATAATGCATGCTCTTTGAGACCGAATGAGGAAAAATATACGTTCTCTGCAATTTTTGAAATGGATGAAAAGTCCAATTTACTTAACCAATGGTTTGGAAGAACTGTAATTAATTCTAATGAACGTTTTGCATATGAAGAGGCGCAGCATATAATAGAAACAGAACAAGCGACTATACCAGAAGATATTTCAATTAGGGAAGGTAGTTATCAAGTTTCTAAGGATGTGGTTGAAGCAACACTGACTTTTAATAGGCTTGCTAAAATTATGCGTAAAAAACGCATGGATGATGGCGCTATTTCTTTTGATAAGATAGAAGTTAGATTTAACCTTACTGAAAATAACGAACCGGAAGGTGTTTATTTTAAAGAAGCAAAAGATGCCAATAAACTCATTGAAGAGTTTATGCTCTTGGCAAATAAGAAAGTAGCGGAATTTATAGGGAAACAAAAAAAGACTTTTGTATATCGTATTCATGACCGGCCAGATGAAGATAAATTAATAGCTTTAAATGGGGTCATTTCAAAATTTGGACATAGTATTAACCTAAAGGATAAAAAGAGCATCAATAGTTCTTTAAATCAGTTATTACAGGATGTAAAAGGAAAGAAAGAACAGAATTTGGTAGACACTTTGACGATTCGTAGTATGAGCAAGGCTATTTACACTACGGAGAATATTGGTCACTATGGATTGGGCTTTGAATATTATAGTCATTTTACATCACCAATAAGAAGATATCCAGATGTGATGGTGCATAGGTTATTGCAACATTATCTAGATGGTGGAAAACCACCTAAGCAGGCCTTGTATGAAGAAAAATGCAAGCACTCATCAAGTATGGAATTGTTGGCCTCCAGCGCAGAGCGAGATTCTATTAAGTATATGCAGATAAAGTTCATGGAGGACCATAAGGACAGTGAGTTTATAGGAGTAATATCTGGAGTCACAGAATGGGGGATTTACGTAGAGATTGTAGAAAATAAATGTGAGGGAATGGTGCGTATACGGGATATAAAAGATGATTATTACGTGTTTGATGACAGACAATTTGCAATTATTGGAGAACGCACCAAACGAATGTATCAATTGGGAGATGAGGTAATGGTGATGGTAAAAAACACAGATTTAATCAAACGACATTTAGATTTTTCGTTGATTGGTAAAAAAAAGTGATACTTTTTTGGAATAAATTTTGTTATTCATTGAGAATCAATTTGTAACTCATGAAAATAGTAAAGGTTTTATTGTTATTGTTCTCTTTTCATGCACTATGCGCACAAGAAGAAAAGATTACACAAGAACTTGAAAAGTTTACAGAAGTAAAGGGTTTTGATGGTCTTTCCATAAACCTTATTAAATCTGATGTAAATAGAGCGATTGTAACAGGAGTCAACACAAAGAAGGTAGCTATTGTAAACAATGCCGGGGTTTTAAAACTACGGATGGAAATAGACAAAATTTTTAGTGGATATAGAACATTTATAGATTTATACCATACAGAAGAGCTTAAAGTAATAGATGTGAATGAAGACGCAAGAATATCATCTGAAGAGGTATTTATTCAAGGTGTTTTGGAGCTTAAGGCACAAGAAGGTGGAGAATTGGTTATTAATTGCCAGACAGAACAGCTTTTAATAAAAGCCATCACTGGCGGAGAAATTGCTGTTACTGGATTTTCTGATAATCAGGATGTTATAATAAATACAGGAGGAATCTATGATGGTAAAGGTTTCAAAACAAAATACACCACAATTACAGTAAATGCGGGGGGAAACGCAGAGATTTATGCAACGGAATATGTAAAGGCCAATGTTAAAGCAGGAGGAGAGGTATTAGTATATGGAGATCCATTGAAAATGGATGAAAAAACTGTGTTTGGGGGGAAAGTAAAAAGAGTGAATTGAAGAAATGATTGAAGACATTCAAACAGCTATTCCATTAGGGTTTCTATTAAGCTTTATGATAGGGCCTGTTTTCTTTGTCTTGTTGGAAACAAGTGCAATTAAAGGTTTTAGAGCTGGAGTAAGTTTTAATATTGGTGTTATTATAGCAGATGTTGTTTTTTTACTTATTGCCTATTTCAGTAGCTTTCAATTGTTGGAAAATTTAAGCAATCAACCTGGACTATTTGTTTTTGGTGGAATGATTTTACTGATATATGGTATCGTTATATTCATTAAAAAAGCATCAAAAAAGGATAATGTAAAAGTTTCAACAGGCACCTACTTAAGTCTTATTATAAAAGGGTTCTTGTTAAATTTTATCAATATTGGCGTATTGGCTTTTTGGTTGGGACTTATCGTAATTGTGGGCCCTAGTTTGGATAATAGCCCAAATAGAATCGTCGTTTTTTTTGGTACTGTTATAACCATTTATTTTATAACGGATCTTTTTAAGATATTGCTAGCAAAACAACTAAAAAAGTATTTGACACAAGAAAGGATCGTATTAATTAAGAAAGGACTGGGAGTAGTACTAATTGTATGTGGAATCGTTTTGATAACAAAGGGGTTTCTACCTAAAGAAAAGTTCAATATTAAAGATGGTATTGAAAGAATAAGTGAATAAAAAAACCCAGCAATTTTGCTGGGTTTTGAAGAGGCATCGAGCGGATTCGAACCGCTGTACAAGCTTTTGCAGAGCTGCGCCTAGCCACTCGGCCACGATGCCATTTTAGTGGTGCAAATGTACTACTTTTTTTAGCTTACCCAAACCATTATGTTGGCCTTTTAGCCTCTAAAACCACAGTTACACTCTCTACATCTCCACCAATAGGAGGGTTAATTTTTGAAACCTGTATTTCAGCAGCAAGAACAGATTCTATTTCAAGAAAAATACGGTTTATTATTCTTTTGGCAACATGCTCTAAAAGATTAGAGCGAATAGCCATTTCTTCTTTAACAATGTTGTTTAAATGGACATAATCTACCGTTTCGGAAAGCTTGTCAGATTGGGAAGGTCGGGATAAGTTAGCATGGACTTCCAAGTCTACTCGGTAATCACTGCCAATCAACATTTCTTCTTTAAGACACCCATGATTGGAATGTACTCTAATATTGTTTACTCTTATTTTCCCCACAACTAATTTGTTAAGCGGGACAAAAATAGCTTAAACCAAATAATTAATACATACACCTACAATTACTTATACCTTGAAAAAGGTCTAGGCCCACAGTTAGAACATGAGTACCAGAACTGTAACCCAGAATTTCATTTGTAATTACCTGATAAGAATAACCAAAATAAAAATCGCTCTTTTTTAGACCTGCTATTGGAGCAATATATAATGGCTTTCCAATTTGATCATTTAGAAAACGATAGGTAAGACCCACATAGTAGTAGTCCTCAAAATCATGGAATCGGAACTTTGTGTTTACATCCGTTACAGAACGGCCATCACTTTCAAACCATTGAAAAAAGACAGAAGGCTCTATTTCTAGCTTACTGTTTTTATTTTTAGAAATACTATAACCCGCATAAGCATAATAGTTACGTAACGTATTTGGCTCAAAAACAGGATTAAATTGTTCTAAATCCTTGCTTAGAACATTAGATGCGTTCAGGGTAATGTAAAATTTGTTATACCGATATAGGAACCCAAGGTCAAAATTGTGGTTTGTAGTAGCTTTATCGTCTGTAGGCAATTGTCCTCCACTAGGTCTAAAGTTTTCGACATCTATCCGAAACTGATTGAAATTATACGTAATTCCAAAAGAAAGGAAAATATCATCATATCTATTTAAAATTAGATGATGGGCAAAAGAAAGCTTGGAACCTCTTTGCTTTGTTTCACCATTGCTATCATTATACAATAGCACACCAATACCTGATCGGTTACCAATTCTAGCATCTGCCGCCAAAGACTGGGTATCTGGAGCATCTTCTATGCCAACCCATTGCGTAAGGCCAGTAAGTCTAACTTTTATATGATCTCCTATTCCCGCATAGGTAGGTGACATTACAAAAGGGTTGTCCGCAATATATTGGGAAAGCTGCGGAATGGTCAACTCCTGAGCTGTAACGCCCATGCTTAGCGAGAGTATAAAGATTGAAGATAAGAGTTTTTTTAACATGATGTTGTAGGTTAAGCTATCATTGTCGATAAAGGGTAAAATGTCCAATAAATTCACGGTCATCCGTTTCGCCCTGAAGCTTAATGATGTACCAGTAGTCGCCAGTTGGAAGGTCAGTATTGTTATAGATTCCATCCCAACCGCTATCGCCATATCCCATACGATAGAGCTCTCTACCATAACGATCAAAAATGATCATTAGTACGTTAGGAAAGGCTTCTAAATTGTCTGGCAACCAACGATCATTTAGACCGTCGCCATCAGGGGTAAAGAAATTAGGAGTTTCTATATCTATGAATTCCATAAAAATCTCCATGATTACCTCACATCCGTTTTGGTCAATAACAGTTACAGGATAAGTGTCGGTTCTATTTATTATAAATGTGTTATCAGTTCCGTTATCAATATCTCCAAAATAGAAGGTATAGTCTTCTAAACCTCCAGCAGCAATAGCAGTAATTTCATTGATGTTGCTATTTTCTAGAAGTAAAGTCAATGGTTCAAATCCTGTTATACTGAAATCAATAGTATTTGGACAGCCATTGGAGTGTAAAATGGTTAGCGTATGATCACCAGCCAAGATATTAGTAAAGTCTGGCGTTAACTGCATCATCGCAGGATCAGAAGTATCTAAACCATAAAGGACATCTCCGGAAACAGTTGGGTCCTCAAAGACTATTTCTAAACGGTTGGTTGGAAGATTACCAGCACACTCATAAATTGGTGTAACGGTAGCGGCCAAGTTAACGCCTGGATTGATCTCAACGAAAACATTGGATTCACAACCTTGAGCATCTCTTACAAATACCACGTGGGTTCCTGCAGGAAGGTTTTGGAACAAGACTTGGTCTAACACATAATCTGCATCAGCATTGGAGTTAAGACTTGATTCATAAGGTGCTGTTCCACCCGAAATATCCAATTCAAATGAACCATCAGCACTATTAAAGCACACTTCATGCATAACATTTATGGCTTGTACTTGAACAGGAGCTGGTTGAATTATTTCAAACTGGAAAGTTTCAAAACAACCATTACTATCTTGGGCAATTACATCATAAATGCCTGGTGCCAAATCTGTAAATGTGTTTTCAGCACTAAACTGATTCAAGTTAGGTGTTATGGCATAGAATATATCTCCAGTTCCGCCAGAAACCTCAACAGTTATAGTACCATCTTCTAGTCCAGCACAGGTAACATCTGTAGATTCTTGTCTATCTATTTGTAACGGAGCAGGATCTGTAATATTGATTACAGTGCTTGTAAACTCACAATCAATGCTAGTAGCATGAACGTAATATGTTCCTGCTATAAGTGTGTTAAATTGACCAGTGTTTTGCGGCCCAGCGACAGAAGTGGTCAAACCAGCATCGGTAAAGAGCTCATAAGAATAGCTTCCTAAACCTCCAAAGGCAGTTGCACGTATAGATGCTGAAGCTTCGCCAGTACAATTGACAAAGGCAGCACTGTCATCTATTATTAAGTCTAAAGGAATAACAGGATCAACCGTAACTTGGTTAGAAATCATGGCATCACACCCAAAAGCATCACGAACATAATATTGGTAAGGACCTGCTGGCACAGTAAAAGTATGAGTCGTTCCTCCGGCCATTGCTGCATATGAGCCAGGGCTTCCATCAACACTAAATTCATATGGTCCAGTACCTCCTGTTGCTGAAAGCTCTATTTGAGCTTGAGCGGTACAGGTTAGTTGTGTTAATTGAATCAAATTAGCCATAACCTCAACAGGTTCGGAAATCGTCACCTGAATGGTTTCTATACCACAACTCCATCCATCAGAAACCGTAATGCTATATATTCCAGCACCTAAGTTGTTGAAAATAGAACTAGCCTGTGTTCCAGAAGATGATGTAATCACGGTTCCGGTAGGATCGTATACGTTCAATTGATATTGATAAACCCCTTCGCCATTCAATACATTAATAGCAGAAACGGTTGCATTGGTATCACCGTAGCAAACTAAGTTTGTTGGTGTTGCATCAATATCTGCCGTAATTGGTGTTGGTTGCACAAGCACTAGAGGCTCATTGATAATACAGCCAGCATTATCTGTAATTTGAACATCGAAAGTGCCAGCTGATAGACCAGAGAACACAAAACTTACTACATTATTAGCGTTGTAAACTTGGGCTGTGGTAGTATTGGTCAATTGAATATCATATGGAGCAAAGCCACCATCGGGAGATACTTCTATTTCTCCTTGGTCATTAGAACAGGTAACATTGGCCACTTCGACAGGTGTAGCTGTTAATGCTCTATCAGGAGATGCAATGGTAACAGTATTTGAAGTTTCGTTACACAATGGATTCGCTGTTTCCGTTACTACCACATAGTAGTTTCCACCTGAAAGTCCGCCAATAGGACGTGGGTTTACACTTGTATCGGTATTAACCAAACCACCTACAGGGTTATTGGAGCTATCAAAAACTTGATAATCATACGTTCCTGTGTATCCTGTTATATTGATTTCAAGCGCACCGTTGTTATCACCAAAACAAATAGCGGGAGCAGTTGCTGTTGCAACTACCTCAATCAAATCGTAAGGGAGTATCTCGTATGGCGCGGTATCCACGTAGCAACCCGTAGTAGTATCTGTTACT
This sequence comes from Allomuricauda sp. R78024, assembly GCF_044596045.1. Taxonomy (NCBI): domain Bacteria; kingdom Pseudomonadati; phylum Bacteroidota; class Flavobacteriia; order Flavobacteriales; family Flavobacteriaceae; genus Allomuricauda; species Allomuricauda sp. R78024. The sequence continues at coordinate 669,343 of NZ_CP138995.1, read as the reverse complement.
CTAAAGGTATAGTTGCCAGGCGCGGTCAAATCAAATGTTGTTGTAACATTGGTAGGGGTCGCGGTTAAGCCTCCTAAAGGATTTCCTGTTGGCAACAACTCGTAAGTATAGTTGTTTGCTGGATTTCCATTATCAGTAACGGTAATCAGGATTTCTTCTGGATTAGCACAACTGATAGCAATGTTTCTTGTAACTGCAGCTGTAAACACATTGATAGGTTCAATAGGTGCTACTATTGCCGTTTGAGGACACGAATTTCCATCAGTAACATAAACAGTTATATTCTGTACCACTCCGGTATCAACAACATCAAAAGTATTTGTAGTTTGGAAATTTACATTGTCTACACTATATAAATAAGGACCTGTTCCACCCCCAGCACTTACAGTGATGGTTGAAGTGTTCACGGCATTGCTTGCGTTACAAGCAAATGGCGTCGCCGTCGCCGAAACGATTAAAGCCGTAGGCTCTGGCACCGTTTCGTCATGGAAATCATCACAAGACCTTGCAGAAATTACACGTACACGATAATCTCCTTGAGGAAGGTTATCAAAAACAGGGCTGTTTTGCGCAGCTCTATATGGTGTTACAAGGTTTGAAATTTCGTAAAGCTCGTAGGTATAAACCGGATTAACAGCAGAAGCTGGGTCCAATTCAACTGTAAGGCTTCCGTCAGAACCACTGTTACAACTCACAGGGTCAACAATAACGTTGGTAATAACTGGGTCAACTTTATCATCTAGCTCCTGTGTAGTAACCACAACGCAAGGTGTTACCGTATCTCCATCTGTTATTGTAAAAGTGTAGGTTCCGGGTTGTGTAAGTCCTGTAAAAACACCAGTTCCATTGCTCGCGGTTGTAAACCCATCAGGGAAAACAACATCATATGTTAAGTTTGCTGAGCCCCCGGTTATGTTTATGGTCACATGTCCACCTGGGTCAGGTGTACAATCGATTTGTTTGACCACTGTTGGGGTTGCGGTCATTGCATTAAGCAATACTACAGGACCAACAAGGGTATTACATGCCCATTGATCTTCTATATATACTTCATATGAACCTTCACCCAAACCTGAGAAAACAGGATTTGTCTGTGGAGAACCAACATTGGCTCCATTACGGACAAGTTGATAGGTGTAATTGCTTCCTTGACCACCCGTTACTGGGTTGATAGCTGGAATACCAACCACTTCAATTTCTCCTTGAAGGTTAGTACAGTTTTCTTGGTTGATTTGTAGGTCAGCAATAATTGGCGCAGGATCTACCAAGTTTTCGTCTGACAATTGGAATTCACATCCGTTTTGATCTGCCACCCAAACCTGATAATCTGTACCCGGACCAGCGCCTCCAGCTAAACCGGTAAATAGCGGTGAAGCTTGATAACTTCCTGGAAATGTTGGAGCTGGATTGGAAGCCAAATCTACAAAGTAGGTATAGCCGCCCCATCCGCCAGCAGGGTTGATAATTTCAATACTTCCATCACCAAGCGCACAAGTTACAGGAGTTATTTGGGTATTGGCTGAAATACCAATACTAGGCCCTGCAATATTGAATGATTGGGTATAGGTACATGCTGAACCTGGAGGATTGGTGTCCTCTACTTCAATATAATAAGTTCCTGCTGCCAAAGTGGTAATAGTGAAACTACCATCTGCATCTGAACCAGTTGAAGTAACATCATCGGCCAAGTTTGTTGGTGTATTGTTTACATCAAAATAAAGCGTATAGTTTGTTGCGCTTGCATAGGTTACACCTCCTGCATCTTGAAGATCTAACTCAACTGTTCCATTGGAATCACCAAAACAGGTAATATTCGTTGTGTTGACTACAATTAAATTAAGCACTTCTGGATCTACAACTTCATGTGATGTTGTAATGATACATCCGGTCACCGTATTTCTAACCTCAAAATTATGCGTTCCAATGGCAAGGCCAGTAAAACTTCCTGTAGGTTGGAAACCACCTGCGGGCAAGAGTCTAAACTCATAATTGGCAGGAGAAGTTGTAGAATTTGTTATAGAACCTGTAGCGGTAATAGTGATGTCTTCACCGGTTACACAAGTAGCGGCTACGTCAACTGCTGCGCTTGCGCTTAGCAATTCATCAAATGGATTAATAGTCTCCGTTACCGTGGCAAAACAACCATTGCTGTCATAAACATTTATGGTATAACTTCCACCTGCAGGATCTGTCTCAGTAAATATATTGCTTGCTCCAGACTGAACAACTACAGGGGCTTCAACAGGAACAGTATTTGGATCATCTTCTTCAATAAACTCATAGATAACATAGGTTCCACTACCACCCACTATTGGTCCGGTAGGCAAAGGAGTAGTCCCAGTATTCACGGTAATGGTTGCGTTGTCTCTGTTGTTTCCAGTGGCACATCCAAATTCAACGACCTCTGTGGACACGTTGGTAATTGGGTCTGGTTGTGTGATTACTTGCGTAAGTGTTGTAGCACAACCATTCGCGGCAGTAACTTCTATGGTATAGGTTATTCCGGCAGCCGTTCCTTCCAAACCAGTAAAACTGGCAGTAGCATCACTATTAGTAGTTGGTAAAATAGGGAATGCAGCGGCACTTCCTGGGCCTGAAATAATTTCAAAAGCATATGCGCCAATACCATTATCTATTGCACTTACGTTAATGGTTCCATCGTCATCACCACTACAGGTAACATTTGTACTTGAAGTGATATTAAATGATGGGGTAATTGCCGGGTCAACGGTAATATTCGATACTCGAGTACAGGGTGTTGCTGTGTTGTTGTCATAAACGGTTATCGTATAATTTTCTGGTGTAGTAGTGTTGAAAACAAAAGGATTGCTAAGCAATGCTGTTTTGCCTACTACAATTCCCGTTCCATCTGAAATTTCGTAGTCATAACTTCCAGCAAACCCTAAATTGTCGCCAGAACCAGAAAGGACTTCTATGGTAATTTGGGCATCATCTGGAGCTCCAGAACAATCCAACAATTTTGTAAGTGCGATATCTACCTCTAGAACAGGGTGAACGGTTACTGTGCTTGTTGCGGAACAACCATTGCTGTCCAAAATAGCAACATTATATGTTCCTGCCGTTACATTATTAAACACACCTGCATTGTCTTCGTATGTTGCGCCATTGTCTAAAGAGTACAATACTTGGGCCGCACCACTTGTTGCCGATATGGTTACTGTTGATGGATTGGAACAGTTATCAACAGCAATTGCGTCAATAGTTGGATTTGGAGTAAGTGTTAATGCAACATTTCCTAAAGGCGCAGAACAACCATATTGATCCTCCATGGTCACATGATAATTTCCGGCAGGTGAATTTGCAGGAATCTCTATTGGGTTATCTGATGTAGATACAATTGTAACAAAAGGAGCTGGTCCGGTTATAGTATACGTATAAGTACCGCCACCACCAAATGGGCTTTGAACCTGAATCAATCCAGGAGTATCACAACTTATGTTTTGAAGCACTACTGGTGTTCCTGTTAATGGGTCTAATTCTTCTAGGATAACATTTTCACTGCCAGTAACACAATTGTTTGGTGCAGATCCCTGTATTTCAACAAAATATGTTCCAGCTGCAAGCCCCGCCATTGGAGCAACAGGTACTGTAAAAGAATCACCAGTTGTAAATGCCGCAACCGTTCCCGAGTTAATGGAGATAGCTGGATTTGAAATTTCAAAAAGGTTCCAGTTAAAGGTTCCACCTAATTCTCCAGGAGTATTTTCGGTTACGGTATAGGTAATCTGTCCATTGCTGGCACCATCGCATGAAGGTGTTATATCCGCTGTAATAACAATTGGCGGTGGAGCAACATCGTTTACGTTTACTGTGCTTTGTCTCACGCAAGGGGTTGAATCACGTACGTAAAACACATAAGTCCTTCCAGGAACTAAACCTGCAAAGAGATGACTGCCTGCTGTCGGAGCAGTCCATGTGGCCGTTAATGGGTCAAAGGTTGTTGGGTCTTCTGTATATGCATATTCATAATTAGGCAATCCTTGAGTTCCTTGAACAGTGACTTGCAGGTCATTACAATCAACAACAATGGCCGCAATAGTAATATTCAAATCATCTAATGGATAAGGAATAATATATTGGGGCAAATCAACTCGGCAAATTCTGTTATTTGATCCATCTATAGTTCTTATGGAAGGGTTTACAACTGTTCCAGACGCATATGGCACACCGGTAAAGGTGTCGCTAGTTTGCCAAGTAGTTCCGCCATCTGCACTGAATTCTAATGTGCCCGTCAAGGTCAAAGGATAATTATCAAACTCAAAACCGTAAAGATTTGGATCTGGATCACAACCAGGAGGCAAAATAGAAAGGATATCTGCCGTAAGTTCATCAGGGTTTGAAACAGTTACTGGTGTTTCTGAAACAGTACAACCCGTAGCATCGGTTACATTTATAGTGTAATCACCAGGCATTAGGTTGAAGTATGTTCTACTGCTAGGTAATACATTCGTATCTGTTTGGTCTGAAGCCCCAGCATTGTCCAAGTCAATAATTTGAATGGTATATGGACTTATTCCTGAGGTAATATCTACAAGAATAGAACCTGTGCCATCATGACATAGCGGGTCTGTTGGGGTATTGGTTACGGTTAATGGCGTAGCAGGATTAACGGTTACGGTCTCAACGAAATCACAATATGCATTTGCAGCTGAAGTATCTCTTACATAAACATCATAGTCTCCATCATTTCCTGTGGTTACGGCAAAAGTATTTGTAGCTGAAAACAGTCCAGCCGGACTTGTTGTTGTTGGAACAAAGGCGTATTCCAAGTTTGTTAAAGCAGCTGGTGCGGTAACGGTTATACTTCCGTCTGCACAAGTGCTGATATCAACAACATCAACGGTTGGAGCTGGGTGTATGGTAACATTTTCCAATGTCCCTGTACATCCAAAACCATCTCTCACATTAATAGTGTAATTCCCGGCTGGAAGGTTTGTAAATGTATGTGTTGTCGCAGTTGCTGGAGTAGGTGTTACCCATGGACCTCCATCTAAACTAAACTCGTAGTCGTTGTTACCTGCAGTAACATCTATTTGAATGGTACCATCATTATTTCCACCGTAACAAGCCGTAAAGGTGTAAGTAATTGGAATAAATGGAGCCACTGTTAATGCGGTATCGATTGGATCATCACAAAGATTAGCGTCTCTTGCACGTACGATATAATCTCCGGCAGCAAGACCTGAGAAAATATTTGAATTTTGATAGGCAGTTACAACCCCGCCGACACCATCTTCCAATTGGTACTCATATGCTGGTGTTCCTCCTGTAACAGAAGCCGTAATAGTGGCCCCTCCATTTATACAGGTTATACCGTCCGTAATCACCGCTGTTGTTTCTAGAACAACAGGCTCTGATAATGCTTGTGACAAAGGAATTGAACAGGTATTGTCCAATACATCTCTAACCTCAATGTTATGAGGATTTGCTGCTGGAAGGCCTGAAATTGTTACTGGACTAGCAAAAGCTGTAGTATATGGTCCTACGCCTCCTAACCTATATTCAAAACCATTTACAGTATCAAAGTTTTCTACTTCAAAAGTGATGGTTCCATCACTATCGCCATTACATGTAATATCTGAAAAACCAGTTATTGAAGCTCCAAAAGAATTTCCAGCTTCAACCTCAACATTTACGGTCAATGTTCCAGCACAAACCTCAGGTATTTGTATGGCCTGAATATCATCTATGGCAATGTCGTTTCCGTTGTTTCCAGAAGCAACGGTTCTAATTACAATACCAATGGACGTGTTGGCTCCTGGGTTAAGAGAAATTGGAGTCGGACGAAACCAATCATTTACTCCGTTATTTTTTGGTATAAGTCCCGTGGTAGAACTTGCAATAACATTGTCAGATCCATCTACTAATTCTACCAAGATATCTGGGTCTAATCCGCCAGTTCCCGTGCGCAATAGATTGAAAACAGCCAATGAAATCTCAACATCTCTGTTGGGAATTACTTCAATTCCACGTTTAGCGTATACAATTGTGTTTACTCCTGGATCACCAACATTTATAGCAAGGAATCTTCCTCCTGCAGTAAGCGACGCATCATTGGGGCTTTCCCAAGTGCCAAAGGGATTGGCAATAGCCTGTGTTACCGAATACTCCAAATCATTGATGCGGCCGTTTGCACTATTACTAGTTCTTGGGTCGGGGGGAATAGGAGAACAGGCGGAGGCACTTCCATCTTGAGGCTCATAGCAATAGTAATCACCATCAATTTCAGTGATGCTTGTATTTGGTCCAGTTCCGAAATTCTCCAACAAAATAATACTTGGAGAAGGTGGTGTATTGTTAGTATAGTTAACCGTAATAGTATGTGAGCCTACCAACACGTTATTGAACACATTGGAAGTATTCGGTGTGTTTGGCGTCGCATCAATTTCATAAGTATAACTGTATCCTGCGTTATCTGGAGTAATAGTTATGATTCCTTCGCCATCACATTCATAATCTATTGCAGCAGTTACACCCGGAGGAGTTGGTTCTGGATCAATAGTAACCGTCATTGGGAATGTACAGTTATTAGCATCCTGGATAAACAATGTGTGAGTTCCTGGTAGAAGAAATCCAATAGGATTTGCATTGTAATTGGTTCCACCATCAAAACTATATTGATATGGTGCAGTACCCCCAATGGCATTTGTAATTCTTACTTCAGCACCAAGACCTGGGTTACATTCTGCCAATTGCGTTACCGCAGCAGATGCAGAAAGGGTCAATGGTTCTGTGATATTATAGATCTCCGTAATATCACAATTGTTGGCATCTCTAACTCTTATGTTAAAACTTCCTGCTGGTTGATTTACAAAAGTGTTGGAAGGCTGATAAGTTGTTCCGTTGTTAATGCTGTATTGATATGGAGCTTCCCCTCCACTAGCAGTTATGGTTATGGTAGCTTGTGCCTCTCCACTACACTGTATTCCCGTATCAACTATTGATAGGGCCAGCGGAGCATCTTGTGCAATATTTAAATCAAATGAAGCTTCACAAAAACCTGAATTACCCGAATTGTCTCTTACATAAACATCATAATCGCCAGCTCCAGTTATACTTACTGGGTTCGTTGTTGCAAAATCACCGGGTGTTGGAGCGACTCCGTCACCTACAATAGCATAGACATAATTATTGTCTCCTCCTGCGGCCGTAATATTTACATTGGTGCTTGTGGCACAGGCCGTAATATTTGGCGCCGAAGCAATAACACTTAATTCTGGGTCAATGGTTATAGACGCACTATCGGTACAATTTTTTCCATCTCTTACATCAATAGAATAGGTTCCTGGTGTTAATCCGGCAAAAACATTACCAGTTCCAAAAGAACCTCCATTAAGGCTATATTCAAAATTACCATCGCCACCAGAAGTTACATTCGCTGTTAGCGTTAAGCCAACCGCATCATCATAACATGTATTATTTGGAACTATTGCAAGCACTGGAGCAATAGCGGGGTCAAGGTCAAAAGTTGTTGTTACCACACACCCATTAGCGTCTGTAACCGATGCACTGTATGTTCCTGTTTGAGTCAACCCATTAAATGCGCCAGTAGCGTTCGTCCCAAAATTTGTTGCATCTGGATTAGTTAAGGCAAATGTATTGCCTCCCCAACCACCTGTTGAGGTCAAAATCACACTCCCGTCCGTAGGACACGTTGGTTGTGTTTCTGCAGCACTCAAAGTTAGTGCTGCGGCTGGAGCGTTAACGGTAACGTCGGTTGTAGCCGTACAGTTGGTTAAATTGTCTGTAACCACAATAGTATAAGTTCCATCCGCTAATCCTGTCAAAGGAATTGTGGCCGCTGTCTGGCTGCTGCCGTTGAAATTAGCAGGACCTGTTACTGTGTAATCGTAGTCTGTATTGAAGTCGGCAACGGTGAACGTCACTTCACCATCGGTGTCCCCTAAACATGTAATATTGCTTATTAATTGTCCAGAAACATTGATTTGAGAAACTGGATTTATTGTAAAAGATTCATCATAAGTACATCCTTTGTCATCTGTCACCCTAAAGGTGTAGGTTCCTGGAGCAAGACCATCAAAATCTGCAGAACCTCCCGTTGTAGAAGTTGCAGCAATTGGAGCCGGAGCAACAATCTCAAAAACGAAAGGAGTATTTCCATCTACTACTGTTGCCGTAACATCAGATGTCAATGCCGGACAGTTTGGTGTGGAAGCTGTAAAGGTTAAATCTGAAGGTGGATTTAATGGGTCAAAGGTTATTCCGTTGGTTACGAAAGTACAGTTGTTGGCATCTCTAATGGTAATGCTGAACGTTCCATTTGTAAGGTTGGAAAAAGTCTCAGCACCTACTCCATTGAAGAAATTTACACCGTCAATGCTATATTCATAGGGAGCGGTACCACCAGCTACATTCTGAGCTTCAATAATACCATCCTGCAAACAAGTGTAATCTTGAATCATTGTAGCGTTTCCACTAATCCCCGAGGCTTGTCCACCGATAGTAAAATCTTCAAAAAAGAAACAGTTATCAGTAGTTCCGGAAGGACGTTGTCTTATACGGACCCTATAATCACCTTGAGCCAACCCGGTAAAATTTCCAGAGTTGTTATTGGTAATGGTATTTCCTAAATCGTCTAAAAGTCTAAAGCGGACATCATATCCATTCGAGTTGGTAATGTTTATTGAAATGGTTCCATCTTCCGCACCAAAACAAACTTCATCAGTTGTGGATGTGGTGTATTGCACTGAGGCAGAAACAGCAATGGAAACACTGTTAGATACAAAAGAACAGTTGTTGCCATCAACAACTATGAATTCATAATCACCCTCTTCACCGTTAGTGAAGGTAAAATCGTTTAGAATCTGATAAGCGCCGCCTGGAATATCTCCAACAGATGGATATAAATCAACACCGTTGTAACTCCATATTGCGTAGGCATAATCAGGGTTTGGAAAACCACCCGCGCCCGTAACCGTGATAACACCATCTGTACAGTCTATATTTTTGGTTGTAAGAGCAGTTACCGCTAAATTAGTTAGATCGTTTATGGTTACTTGTTCCGTATAAGAACACCCATCATCTGTAGAAATGGCTATGTCATAAATACCATCATTTAAATTTTCAAACGTATAGTTGTTATCGTTGGATGGGCCAAATGTATCTACAACTGTTCCTCCTTGAGATATTTCATAATAATATTGTGCCTCTACATTTAGAATGGAAATTTCTATTTCTCCCAGACCGTTACAATTAGTATCAGTTGTTTCAACATCAACCTGAAAATCTCTATCAAGAATACCAATATTATCTAAGACAAATACACAACCATCCGTTACACCTTGCTGCCTCATTTCTACCGTGTAAGCACCATTATTGGTAATTGTAAAACTTGGGTCTGGGTTATAACCCACCAAAACGTTTCCTGTTCCTTGGTCTATAAGACGATACTCATAATCCAAAGGCATATTCGTTACGGTAATGTTACCATCTGTAGCACAAATAATATCACTAGAAGTGTATTGTGGATCTAATGGGTTTTTAAAAATATTGAAGTTGAATCGTCTAAAACAACCATCGCTGTAGGTCACCGTTACACGGTATTCACCAGCATCGGATGCCAGAAAATCATTTCCTGTACCTACATTTGCCCAAACGGCACATGTATCTGTATTTGCACAACCTGCCGGTGGAGCAGCTGGTGGAGGGTTAGGTGCGTTACAGGCAACTGCCGCCGCCGCTGTTGCTGCCTCGTCCAATTGTTCCCAGACAATACTGCTGGCTGTTGGAATGTTGATTTGTATAAGCTCGGTGTCGTTTAAACCGCACAGAAATATTTCTGGCAGCTCACTACCATCGTTTGGACAGCTTAAAATCTCACCTTCAACGGTATTGGTTACATCGTTTATTAGGGCGGTTATTGGATTGGTAAGAGCTGCCCCAGCACCAAAGCGCGAAACTTCTATGATTTCTACAAAATCTTTACAAGGGTCAGCCACTTGCTTGTCAACGATATATGTTCCCGGTGTGTCTACTAAGAGTGTGCTTGGGTCTCCATCAGGATTACCATCCGTTACAACAGGGTCACCAGCATTTATGGTTCCAGAGGAATCGCTATCTAAATACCAAGTATAAGAGTCAAAGTTGTCTCCTGCATCCAATAAAACATTTGCGCCACATAATTCCGCTGTAGTGGTAAAACTACAAGCGGTTAAATCGTCCAACAAAAAGTTAGTGGCCCCCGGTGTGGTAAACCCACAATCATCAAAATCTGATACACTGGGGTCATCACTAATTTGGTTAGGATTTATTACTCCTTCATACGTAGAATAAGCTAAGTTTTGTATGATATCTGTACATGCATCAACAAAGTCAAAACAATCTTGAGCTACTTGAACCCGCATTCGAATTTCAGAAACAGGTTTCCCCTCTTCAACATAGCTGTCTGGGATTGTAAATATAACCTCCCTTGTTGCGCTGTTGTACGTATATGTTACATCATTGGTAGGATCACCGTCACCAACCCCGGGCAAGGTTATAGTCGTTTCATCCAATGTTACGTTTGCAGGAAGAACATCCCTTATAGTAAATGCCGTACCATCATCATTACCGGTATTGACAAAAGAAAGCACATAATCTAAAACTTGACCTAGGTTAACACCTTGACCAGTAATATCTACGCCGCCAATATCTTGAACTTTTTTTTCCAGAACAATATCTGGCTCAATGATTTCAATACCAAATGTGACTAAAAATGAAGCGAACCAGTCCCTGCTTGTACCAAGCCTAAGCGTTGCACTGGTGTCTCCATTGTCAATGATACTATTCCCAAAATTGTTCAAATCAAAAACGTCTGAATCAAAACCGATAGCGTTGGTACTGTTGATAACTCTAGAGGCTACATTAACCCCATCTTCCGTAATGCTAGAATTGAAAAAGTTGTCGTCTGGGTTAGCCGCATTAGTAATATCTGTAAACGTGGAGCTACTGTTTGAAACAATTCCGAATGTATCTCCATCCAACGAAGTTTCACCCTCAAGAGTACTAACTCCAATTCTAGCATTTACAGGCCCAACAGGAATTGTGTTAAAACCTGCAACTGTTATATCTGCTGTACTGTTTCCAGCTTGTGTTGTTATACCTTCATAACCATCAAAAACAGAAATGTATTTACCGGTAAGGGTAGGGTTTTCATAAATGACAACTAGGGTCCAACCAGCTGCACCATGGTTTGTAGACCCTCTTGTTCCCCTAACATTTGCCACCGTATATTCTCCATCTGGATCTGGAAGCACTTGCAGTAATGAGGTTACGTTTTTAAAACATACATAGGGATCATTGGGAAGAATATTATAACCATCTACAATAATGGCATCTTCCTCTCCTACTGGGTCTGGGTTATTGTCTGCTACAATATCTACATAGCTGCCACCAGGAACCATAAGTTTTACGGCTGTGACATCATAGTGATTGTTGTCTACAGTAAAATTATTGTTGAAATCACCAGCTTGATTTTTCCGCTCTTCATCATAGTTACCAGCCCAATATAAACCGGCCCAATATATCTGCGAACAATCTGGAACAGAAAGTGTTGAACTACTAGAGCTATATGTGGTTGGGTCAGAGTCTACATCCACGTATTCAATGTGTAGGCTGTTATTACTTCCACTGCCGTTGTACGGGGTGTTAACACCTGTTCCATCATCGAGAACACGGTTCATGACACTGTTGGACAAGAACGTATAATCTCCTTTTATATTTATATAGGTGTTGCCGCCATCAGTAAGTCTTGGAGTAAAGGGAACTTCCTGAGCTTGACCGTTAAAGCCTACAAACCATATGCCAACAAGGCATAGAACTGTTTTGAGAAAGTGATTGGTCATTTTAACTATTGGAGTTTGGTTTTACCCGCATGATCCACATTTTGTCATCATACGAGGCATTTAGTTTGGAATAGTATGAGGTGAGAGCATTGTTCCAGGTTTCATGTTTTTTAAGGTACACGTACCTATAATTGTTTTCTGGATTTATAAAATAGCTCGCATTTAATCCTTTGGCATTCAGCTCTTTTACAAATCGTTTTGCATTTGAAGGTTTTTCAAAAACATTTGCAATAATGTAAAAGCCTGAACCTAGGCCATTAATTTTATATGTTTTATAAGAGACTTGTGAAGCATTACCCTGTTTCTTGGAATTGGTAATGTTCTTATGCAATGCATCATCTCCATATTTTGACTTGTTATTTTTTTCGACAGCAACAAAACTGTTGTAAGAATCTACTCCTTCAACATTCATTACCCAAGCATCACCTTGGTATGCGCCATTGAATTTGGTATGATAAGCCTCAACAGCTTCTTTTTTATCTCGATACCCTTTTAGGTATACATAGTTGAGTCCATTTTTAGGATTTTCAAAGTAACTGGCATCTATACCTTGGGATTCAAGTTTTTCAATAAAAGCATCTACATTTCTTGTGTCCTTAAACACATTGGCAATTAAATAATGACCACTTTCTACATTTGGAATGTTGAAAGACCTAAAGCGCCCAATGGTTTTCTTGGAAGAGCGATTTGTTCGATCTCTTTTTACTGATGTCTTTTCTGCTATCCGTGAGTTTTTGGAATCTTTAAGGTTGATGACTTTTTTGGTCGCCGTCGTATTGGACAGCCCTTGATTTGTTATGGGTCGTGTTTTATGTTTTGATAATATGTCAACACTGTCCATATTAGCAAAATATACTTCCTTGGCTTTTTCTTCCAGTTCTGGTTTTTGGCCTTTTGTTTCTCGCCGCACCATTTTCATTACAGTTTCAAACCTTCTCTCTAAATCACGCTCTCTAGCAGTTTCAATGGAGTCTTGACGCAGCAAAAGCTCATCCAAAATAGCGTCGTTTTCTGCCAATTTTGATTCTAGGTCAGCAATTTTAAGGTCTTTTTCAGAAAGTGTTAAATCTTCTTCAGGAACTGTTTCAGCATCTACCAAATCTTCATTTTCTTTCTCAAGCATTACCCGGTCTTCGGTCAAGTTTGGAGTAATGGAATAAGCAAGGGAAATCTCATGGCTCACGCCAAAATTTTCAAAATTGTTGGAGAGCCCCTTTTCAATGGTGTATCCTAAGGAAAGGTTTTTATTTAAGTTAAAACCTAATCCGGCTGAAGCACCGTAAAAGTCATCATACCCTGCCTGAACCCATCCTAATTTGGGCAGATCCATAATAAGATTCCCGCCCAGGACAAGATTTTGCTCGCCTGTTTTACGAACACGCGCCAAAGGCATTAGCCTACCTTGTTCTAGAATACCCGAAGCATTTTTAAACTGATGGGTATATTGTAAGTGTCCAGAGTAAGTTTTCTCATTGAACTCAGTTATGGATTCGCTGCTTTTTAGATTATAATCGAAAAGATTTTCGGCAAAAGCACCAAAGTCAAAATTGCCATAAGAGATATTGAAACCTGGCTGAAAAGTAATTAAAGAACTACTTTCCAGACTATTTAAAAAAGGATCATTATCTAAAGCATTGGCTCGATCTTGATTAAAAGCACTTTGATAGTATGAGAAATTAGCCCCAAAAGTGAAATTACTTTTTTGGCTTAACTTAATTCCATAAGCGTAATTGGCATGCACTCCAAAATTATTGAACAGCCCTTCACGATTTGTAAAAAGGCTTAAACCAACACCACTGCGATCTCCTATTCTACCGCTATAACTTAGAAAATAAACTTGATTGTTATCATCAAAAGATACCGATTGGTTTCTATGAAATAGATTGACATATGACTTGTCTTCCCGTACCGTTGAAAACGTAGGGTTTATCAAGAACCTATTGAACTTCAACAAGTTTTGGGAAGGAACATCATAAGCCACAAACGGACTCTCTTCCTGGGCGCGTAATCCAGAAAAAGCAAGCATTAGGATGAAGATTAGTATTAGTTGGGGTTTGTTCGTGTGCATTCTGCTTTTATCTGATAACAGTTATAGTTCCTTGTTTTAGACTTTGTCCCTCTCGGGTGACTTTATAGTAAAAAATCATATTGGCTTTATTGAACGAAGTAGTGGATTGTGGCCAATTATTTTCATAATTGGATTGGCTAAATACCTGTCTCCCTCTTTCATCAAATATGGTAACAACAACATCGTCGTTTCTTGAGTATGTGTTTGGCAATACCCACAAATCATTTATACCATCTCCGTTTGCTGTAATAACATTAGGAATGGAAAAAGTATCTCTATAGGTCACCGTAATAACCCTACTAGTAGTACAGTTACCAAAACTTGCTACTAATAGATACTCACCTTCTTGCTCAAAATTGAAAAAATCCAGAGTACCCAAAAGCGAGTTGCCAGTATCAAACCATTGGTAAGATTCAGCGCCGCTAGCGGTTAAGGTTTCTGTTTCACCTTCAATAATTACTAGGTCTTGTTCTTTATCAAGTGCAAGTAGTGATTCATCAAAAGCCCTTATGGTTAATTCATTGGAAACCACTGGACAATCATGGGTTCTTATTATTAATTGATAAACACCAACTTCTGTTGCTGTAATTTCTTCTGAAGTGGTATCTATAATAGTTCCATCCCTTAACCATTCAAAAGTCTCATCACCTAAGCCTTCAGAGCTGTTAAGAACAATCGGGTCAGCACCATCACATAGAACAGTTCCATTCGCAGTAATTTCTAAGATTTGATTAGTAGGCAAAATCACATCCAAACCATTGGAAGTAGCATTAAAGACTCCTAAAACACCACTTAATGTATAAGCTCCATTTTCTTCAAAACCTGAAACTGTGATCGTTTTGGAAGTTTCACCACCAACATCGCTTCCGTCATGGGCCCATTGATAAGTAAAAGATGATTGTATATCTGACGTAACATCTGTTTTTGAACCTGAACTACTAACAGCGTTGATAGTAGAAAGGCTAAGTGTTGCATCGCTACTTTGACATGAGATGTATGAACCAACATAGTCAATTACAAACTCAAAAGAGTCTGGAGAAACTACGGTTGTGCTTTCAGAATCTAACGGAAAAGCAGAACATCCACCTCCATTTTCAGTCACTCTTGCAAAGTATACACCTACTTGGTTAATGTCCAATGAACTATTGGTGGCACTTGAAATAGGTGCTCCATCTTTATACCATTGATATGATGGTGTTGTTGCGGTTGTAGTTACAGAAAGTGTTTTGGTTTGTGCGGGCAATAAAACAATGTCTCCATCATTTTGTCTTGTCACATTAAAATCACCAAGATTTCTTATGGTTACAGCTGGCGAACGTTCTAAACAGGCAGCTGCTCCTTCAACCTCAACCTCATAATTTCCCTCATAACCAGTTATTGATGTATTTATATTATATGTGTCTCCCTCTAAAGTAGGTCCAGAAACTACTGCTCCATCTTTATACCATGTATAGGTAAGGCCCATACCGGTTATATTTGCTTGAAGAGCATGAACATCTCCCGGACATAGTCCAATATCATCTGACCCATTTATAGCAATTCCAACACTGCTTCCAGTAGAAAGTGTAATTGTATTGGAAAGGGTGTTGGCAGAACCCGAACATACAGATCCGTAATCTAACTCCACATAATACATTCCTGGAGTGGAAACTGTGAGGTTTTCAGTCTTTTCTGATAGTAGCGTACTACTTCTATACCAATTGTATCTGTAATTATTGGCGTTTGGAATATTGTGTGGCGAAAGGGTAACAGATCCTCCCCCGCAAGATTGTATTAAACCTCCAGAAGGAATGGACCCACTTCCGTTTTCACTAATAAGCAAAGGGGAATTGAATTCAACATAGTGCATTGGATATGCATCTGTTGCAGGACTCGTTTTTGCGGGGCTTGTACTACGAACACGCAGTTTGTAGTTCTCACCACTTACATCTGTGGGGACCGCAAAAGTAAAATCAAAATTGAACTCCATGTTTTTGTCCCCAACCCTGGAAAGTTCTATAGGGCTTCCAAAGTTTCCGTTTCGATCTGATAGTTCAAGGATAAATTCATTGCTTGAGTCTACCAAAGGAGGACTCCATCTAAAGCTTACATCGTATTCGTTAAAACTATCCGAAGCACATGCAGCTGTCCAAATCGTTGTTGGTTTATCTAGTACTTGGGCCCCTAAGAAGTGGGTGCCAAGCAGCATAATTGCGAATGCAATCACAAAAATGCTATTATACGAACTAGTTTTCTTCATCAGCGTTAGTTTTAAGAGGTTATGGGCAATAATGCCCTATAAATTGTGCCCCTTAATTTTGTTTAGTTCTGCTAGGCGCCATAAACGCCCACTATTTCATATAATATTCTAATAACAAATATGCTTTTAATTTGGTCGAATGGAAAGATATTGTTGTAGGGTATGGTAAAACTGTTGTGAAAATGGCTTTCTTTGTATACACCAAGACATGATTAATGGCTACAAACGCTGGATTTTACTACATTTGCGCTTCAAATTTTTAGAATGGAGGAAGAAGTTAAATCGTTGAATTTTATTGAGCATATTGTTGAGGAAGATTTGGCAAATGGATATGGCCAGCAAGACTTGCGTTTTCGCTTTCCGCCAGAACCAAATGGATACCTCCATATAGGCCATGCAAGCTCTATTTGTCTAAATTTTGGATTAGGACTTAGATACAATGCGCCCGTGAACCTGCGCTTTGATGATACCAACCCGGCAAAGGAGGAGAAAGAGTATGTGGACGCCATTAAAAAAGATGTTACTTGGCTGGGATATGAATGGGATACTGAGCGTTACGCGTCCGATTATTTTCAACAGCTCTATGATTGGGCCGTTGAGTTGATCAAACAAGGCAAAGCGTATGTTGACAGCCAGAGTTCTGAGGAAATGGCTGAGCAAAAAGGAACCCCTACAGAAGTAGGAAAGGAAAGCCCATACAGGAATCGTTCCGTAGAAGAGAACCTATCTCTTTTTGAAGGGATGAAAAATGGGGATTTTGAAGAAGGAAAGCATGTGCTACGCGCTAAAATTGACATGACTTCTTCAAATATGTTGATGCGCGACCCTATCATGTACAGGGTATTGCACAAACCACACCACAGAACAAATACCGATTGGTGTATTTATCCTATGTATGATTGGACCCATGGTGAAAGCGATTATATAGAACAAGTCTCGCATTCTCTATGTACACTGGAATTTTTGCCGCACAGAGAGCTATATAATTGGTTTTTAGACCAATTGGTAGATTCTAATAAATTGCGCCCTAAACAACGTGAGTTTGCCAGAAGAAATCTGAGTCATACTGTAGTAAGTAAACGTAAACTGTTACAATTGGTGGAAAATGGTGTAGTTGACAGCTGGGACGATCCGCGCATGCCAACCATCTCTGGTCTGCGACGAAGAGGGTACACTCCGGAATCTATCAGAAATTTTGCAGAAACTATCGGTATTGCCAAAAGAGAAAATGTAGTGGATGTTTCTTTGTTGGAATTTCATGTTAGAGAACACCTGAACAAAATTGCTCCAAGAGTAATGGCCGTACTTAATCCACTAAAGGTGGTCATCACCAATTACGAGGAAGGCAAGGAAGAATGGCTAGAAGCAGAAAACAATCCAGGGGATGAATCTGCGGGCAGTCGAAAAGTTCCATTTTCTAGAGAGTTGTACATAGAACAGGAAGATTTTAGAGAGGAAGCCAACCGCAAGTTTTTTAGATTAAAGCTTGGTGGTGAGGTTCGTCTTAAAAACGGATACATTATAAAAGCGGAAAGCTGCACCAAAGATGTTGAGGGAAACATAACAGAAGTTCAGTGCACTTATGACCCAAAGAGTAAAAGTGGCAGCGGCACGGAAGAAAGTTTACGAAAAGTAAAAGGAACCTTGCATTGGGTTTCCGTTCCACATGCCATTAAAGCAGAAGTTCGGTTGTATGATCGCTTGTTCAGTGATGAAAATCCAGATGGACATAAGGACAAGGATTTTATGGATTTTGTAAACCCTGATTCTTTGGAAAAAATTACTGGATATTTAGAACCAAGTATGAAAAATGCAAAAGTTGGAGATAGATTTCAGTTTCAGCGTTTGGGATATTTTAATGTAGACACGGATTCAACAAATGAAAATTTGGTTTTCAACAGAACGGTTACTTTAAGAGATACTTGGGCCAAATTAGAGCAAAAATCTTAACATAAGGTTTATCTATTCAAAACCAACAATACCATTTGGTTTATTTATTAAAATGCATTTGTTTTAAGGCGTTTTCAGGGCGTTTTCAAAAAGAGTAGATTAGATTCCTTGCTTTTTTTCAAAAGTTGGATGAGGGTCTTTAAAAAAAGGATTCGTGTAAATTTTGATAGTTCAAGTCTTGAGACAGAAATTTGATGTTATAAAAACAAAAAAGGGAGCAATTGCGCTCCCTTTTTAATTTGATAGTTTTAGATAGGGTTACTCTTTTTTCTTCACATGGGTTTGCTTCATAGATTCCCCGATCATATTACTTGCCGTAAATGAGGCAACCATATTGTTGAGCATATCACTACCTGCTTGTGGAGAATTTGGCAGAAGAATTAAATTGGTGTTGGTTTCCTCCCCAATAGATTGTAAAGTGTCATAATGTTGGGTCACTACAATGAGGGCAGATGCCTCTTGTGAGTTGATGCCAACTTTGTTCAAAACCTCAACAGATTCTTCCAGACCTCTGGCAATTTCGCGACGCTGATCTGCAATACCCTGTCCTTGTAGTCTTTTGCTTTCCGCTTCAGCTTTTGCTTTTTCCACAATTAAGATTCTAGCGGCGTCACCTTCAAATTGAGCGGCAATCTTTTCTCGTTCAGAAGCATTAATACGGTTCATGGCTTCTTTTACCTGCGCATCAGGATCAATGTCGGTTACCAAGGTTTTAATAATATCATACCCATATTCCAACATGGCTTCTTGTAATTCTGATTTTACAGCGATGGCGATATCGTCTTTTTTTACAAAGACATCATCCAATTTCATTTTTGGAACCTCGGCACGGACCACATCAAAAACATAGGAAGTAATTTGATCATGAGGATATTCCAATTTATAAAAAGCCTCATAAACTTTAGATTTGATCACTACATATTGCACCGAAACCTTAAGTTTTACAAAAACATCATCTAAAGTTTTGGTTTCTACGATCACATCCAGTTGCTGAATTTTTAAACCAACACGGGTTACAATTCTATCCACTAATGGAATTTTCATTTGCAAACCAGATTGACGAATGCTTTGAAAACGACCAAAGCGTTCAACAATAACCGCTGTTTGTTGTTTAACTATAAAGAAGGAAGAAAAGAGGATGATAAGCCCCACAAATATTAAAGGAATAAGAAGAAAGTTGCCCATAGCGTATAGATTTTAAGTTAAGAAGTTAAAGTACAAAACTCTGTAAGATATAGGTAGCCAATAATCAAGTTTTGTTACACATCTGTCAATTGAGGGTCGTGATTTATCGCAGGGGAGTCAAAATAAGAAGCTAGCCTAATGAAATAGGAATTTTCTTAACTTGTAATTTATATTGGTATATGATTATTAATTACATGCAATTATTGGCAACAGTTTAAATGAAACTAGAAACAGATACTTTTATAAAATATTTTTCCGAAAATCGGAATGAATATAGTGACCCAAAGATTAATCAAGAAGATGGAGTTATTACTCTTGTGAGCAAAGGATTTGATAAAATGAATTTGATTGGAAATTTATTCATTGTCATTTTTGTTCCAATAATTATAATCATTGTAATTGCAAACAAACAATTGCCAACATCAACAAGTTCGTTTCTAATAGCAATAGCAATAATTTGGTTTATTGTGACCCTTTACAAACGGATTCAAAAAATTGTAGCTAACAACAATATAATTATTGATGTTGAAAACCAAAATATAACTATTGTTCCACAAGACTACTTTCGGAAAAACATTTTGAAAATTGATAGCCGGAATTTTTCTTTCAATTCAATCCGCGGAATTAAAACTAAAATAAGGAATTACGATAAATTTAATTCCGGACTTAGATTAGTACTATCACATAAAAATAAAGAAATAACCCTAGTTGATATTTGGACTAAACAATTGGGTGCGAAATTGAATCAATTTATTCAAAAAGTCGTTTCAACGAAATTATAGACAAAACCATCACCCCAAAACCTCCAATGCCGTTTTAATCCTTCCAACACTTTCCTTTTTTCCAATAAGTGCAAGAATATCAAAAATATGAGGGCCTTTTAGTTCCCCAACAATAATCAACCGTAAGGGGCCCATCACTTTTCCAAAGGAAAGTTCACTATCCGTAATCCATGCTTTTACATGGGTTTCAATAGATGCTGAGCTAAAGTCTTCGATAGCATCCAATATCTCAGCTACTTTTTGCATCAATTGCGGCGTATCTTCCTTCCATTGTTTTTTTACCGCTTTTTCGTTATACGAAGTAGGAGCCTCAAAAAAGTAATTGCCCAACTCCCAAAAATCAGCGACATAGTCAGCACGTTCTTTTATTAAAGTGACTGCTTTTTCGATATAGGCAGTGTCGTAAGAGGTCTCGACTGCGCTCGACTTGACAGCGATAATTGGTGCAAACAAAGCCGCAAGTTCTTTGTCGCTTTTCTTTTGAAGGTATTGGTGGTTGTACCACTTCGTTTTTTCAGGATCAAAACGCGCACCAGATTTGTTTACACGTTCCAGGCTAAAAGCTTCAATCAATTCTTCTAAACTAAACAGCTCTTGTTCCGTTCCGGGATTCCACCCCAAAAGGGCCAAGAAGTTGACTACAGCTTCTGGAAAATACCCCGCTTCACGGTACCCCTGGGATTCGTTCCATGATAAAGGAAAAACAGGGAATCCTCCTTTTTCACCATCTCGCTTACTCAGTTTCCCCTTGCCAACGGGCTTCATAATTAGCGGTAGATGTGCAAATTCTGGAGCCTTCCATCCAAAGGCATTATATAATAATTGATGAAGCGCCAAAGAAGGGAGCCACTCCTCTCCACGAATTACATGCGTAATTTCCATTAAATGGTCATCCACAATATTTGCCAAATGATAAGTTGGCATACCATCACTTTTAAAAAGGACTTTATCATCAAGAATGTTGGTGTCTATTTTAATTTCACCACGAATGATATCTTGCAACAGCAGTTCTTGATCTTGCGGTGACTTAAAACGAATGACATAATCTTCCCCGGCATCCAGTTTCTTCTGGGTCTCTTCAGCCGTTAATGAAAGCGAATTGGAAAGCTTTAATCGGTTGTGCCAATTATAGATAAAAGTCTTCCCCTTTTCCTCATGGTCTTTGCGGTGGAAGTCCAATCGCTCCGAGGTGTCAAAAGCATAATAGGCATGTCCTTTTTCAATGAGTTCCATAGCATATGCCTTGTACAAATGTTTACGCTCACTTTGTCTGTATGGCCCAAAATTCCTTGCTGCCCCAGGTCCTTCGTCAAAAGGAATACCACACCAGTTCAGAGCTTCCCCAATGTATTCTTCGGCACCTTCTACATATCGGTTTTGATCGGTATCCTCTATACGAAGCACAAAATCACCACCATGTTTTTTGGCAAACAAATAATTGAATAAAGCGGTACGTACACCACCTATATGTAAAGGCCCAGTTGGGCTGGGAGCAAAACGAACCCGTACTTTTTGACTCATGCTATACTAAATTGAGCCGCAAAGATACTACTTGGTGCAGCACTAGAAAACTGTTGAGGGAATGTGTTTTAACAAAAAGTTTTCAGGACTATTCCTTGCTATCGGGTATCTTGGTAGTAAATATGACGGATTTTGAATAGTTATCAGAAGATACTCGGCAAGCTCAACGAGTTTACTAAGAAGTATTATACCAAGCAATTGATCAAGGGAAGCTTGCTATTTTTAGCAATTGGACTCCTCTTTTTGTTAGGCGTAATGTCTTTGGAATATATACTTTGGTTAAATCAAGATTGGCGCCTTGTGTTGTTTTGGGTCTTTTTACTAGCCGAGTTGTTCTTGATCTATAAGTTTATAGCGGTTCCCTTGTTTTTTCTATTCAGGATAAGAAAAGGAATTTCCAACAAAGAGGCCTCACTGCTAATAGGAAAACATTTTTCACAGATAGACGATAAGCTATATAATTTGCTGGAGTTGGCTGAGAACCAATCAGCATCGGAACTTTTATTGGCCAGCATTGAACAGCGGAGCGAAGGATTGAGCAAGGTATCTTTTGCTAAAGCAATTGATTTTAAGGAGAGCTTTAAATATGGAAAGTATGTGGTGATTCCTATTCTTATTTTAGGCTTTATATGGTTGTCTGGAAACATTGTATCATTTTTTAATTCGTACAAAAGAGTTGTCAACTATGATATGGCTTTTGAGCAACCGGCACCCTTTACCTTTCTGGTTTTAAATGAGAAGTTAGAGGTTTTGGATAACGAACCCTTAACCATTCAGGTTACCACTAACGGGGAAGTAAAACCAGAGAACGTTTTTATGGTGGTTAATGGCGATGAACTATTGCTCAAGAATCAAAATGGCATCTACACGCACACTTTTGAAGCACCTGTTAGCGAAAGCAATTTTTATTTGATGGCGAATGGTTGGAGTTCTAAAAGCTATGCCATACGAAGTTTTAAAACACCGGCTTTGTTGGATTTTAAAATGCGGCTGAACTTTCCAAAGTACACACAACGAATAGCAGAGCTTGTTACAGGAACAGGAAACGCCATCATTCCAGAAGGCACTCAGGTAACATGGAATATTGAAGGAAAGCATGTTGAGGAAATCAATATTTCTGTAAGGGATACTACAGTTGCTTTTAGCAAAGAAAAAAATGTCTTTACCTATACGGATGGTGTGTATAATGATTTTTCATATGAGCTGAGTACGTCAAATGTCAATGTAAAGAACTTTGAAAAACTCGGATATCAATTGGAAGTTGTAAAGGATGCATATCCTTCGGTTGAGGTGAGCCAGGTGTTGGACTCCGTTAATCCTAACCAATCTTTTTATACTGGCCAAGCCGCTGATGATTATAAAGTAAGCAAGATACGCGCGGTTTGCTATCCATTAGACAATAATCAAGATACACAAAGAGTGCTTTTAGAATCTCCAAATAGCAATGTGCATCAGTTTTATTATACGTTTCCGTCTGGTTTTACTTTGGAAAAAGGCAAGAACTACAAATTGTACTTTGAAATTGTTGATAATGACGGACTTAGAAAGGGAAAAGTTACCAAAAGTAAGACATTTAGCACATCACTTTTTGATACTAATCAATTGAAAAACAAAGAGTTAGAATTTCAGAATACTGTTTTGAACAAGATGGATAAGTCTCTGGAAAAATATAAAGAACAGCAGGAGACACTTTCAAAAATCAATGATAAGCAAAAGGAGGAAAAGACCTTAAACTTTGATGACAAGAATGAGATACGGGATTTTTTACAAAAGCAAGAACAGCAGGAACAGTTGATGGAGAAGTTCAGTAAACAGCTAAAAGAAAGCTTGAACAAGGAGGACAGTTCAGATGAAAGAAAGAAGATGCTACAGGAAAGATTGGAACGACAGGAGTTGGAAGCAAGAAAAAATGAGAAGCTACTGGATGAGTTGAACAAGCTAGCGGATAAAATAGATAAGGAAGAGTTAAAGAAGAAGTTAGAAGAGCTTGGAAAGAAACAGAGTTCAAGTGCCCGCAACTTGGAGCAGATTTTGGAGCTTACCAAGCGCTATTATGTAACGGAGAAAATGGCACAGTTATCTAAAGAGCTTGATGAGTTATCAGAGAAACAAGAAAAGCTTTCGGAGGAGGATAGTGCAATTTCTGAGGCAGAAAAGAAACAACAAAAATTGAACGAAGATTTTAAAGAATTGGCCAAGGAGTTGGAGGAACTTAAAAAGGATAATGAGAACTTGAAAAAGCCAATGGGCATAAATGTTAAGGATAAAGACAAAGAAAACGTTCAGGAAGATCAGAAAAAGGCGTTGGACGAACTAAATAAGAGTAAGGAAGAACAAGAAAAATCTGAAGAAGAAAAAAGTAAAGCAGCTAAGAGCAAGGCTGGCCAAAAGCAGAAATCTGCTGCTCAAAAGATGAAAGAGATGAGTAAATCATTACAACAAAGCTCTATGGGCGGTGGAGGTTCTTCTATTACGGAAGATGCTGAAATGTTGAGACAAATTTTAGATAATTTGGTGACCTTTTCTTTCAAGCAGGAGAAACTATTTGAGAACGTAGAAAGTTCAGACGTTGACGTTTCTCAATTTTCTAGAACGGTAAGAGACCAAAAGGAACTAAGAAGATTGTTTGAGCATGTGGATGACAGCCTATTTGCATTATCACTTCGAAGAGCGGAGCTATCTGAGTTTGTTAATGAACAAATAACGGAGGTATATTATAACATTGATAAGTCCCTGGAGAGTATCGCCGAAAACCAAGTTTTTCAGGGGGCATCATATCAACAATATGTCATTAATGCGACAAATGCATTGGCTGATTTCTTGGCGAATATTCTTGACAATATGCAACAGAATATGAAACCTGGGCAAGGCAGCGGTCAGGGAGGCGGTGATTTTCAGCTACCCGATATCATTAAGGGACAGCAGGATGTTCAAGAGAAGATGGGGAGTTCTGGTAAGCAGAGCAAAGGTAAATCAGGACAGGAAGGAAAAGAAGGAGAAGGTCAAAAGGGAGAAGACGAAAAGCAAGGTTCTGGGGATAAAGGTCAGGAAGGTACTCAGGGCAAAAAGGGAGAAGGAGAGGGTGGCCAAGGCGGTAACGGACAACAAGGAAATGAAAAGGGTAATGGAGGCCAAAGTGGTGAGGGGGAAATGGGATTGGAAGAAATTTATGAAATCTACAAGGAGCAACAATATATTCGCCAACAGCTGGAAAAGCAGTTGAATGATTTAATAAACAACGCTGACAGGAATCTGGCCAAAAAACTTATCCAGCAAATGGAGGATTTTGAGAATGATTTATTGGAGAACGGAATTACACAACGGACAAGGAATAAAGTGAATACGATTCAACATGAATTATTAAAGCTTAAGAATGCAACTTTAAAACAAGGCAAGAAAAGGGAAAGAGAAAGCAACACCAATCTTAATAATTTCACTAACCCTATTACTACAAAGCCAGAGTTGCTTAAGGAATACCAGAACGACATTGAAATATTAAATAGACAAGCACTACCTTTGCGGCAAAATTACGAAAAGAAGGTAAAGGTTTATTTTAAGAATGATTGATTTCCATTTTGAGTCAGACTTTGTTTTAAATGATAAAACCCAATATTCCGATTGGGTTACTAGAATTATAGAATCGGAGGGCTTTACAGAGAAGCAATTGGACTATGTTTTTTGTACGGATGATTACCTACTAAACATCAATCAGGAGTATTTGAATCACGACACCTATACTGATATAATTACGTTTGATTATTCGGACGGCAGGGCACTTTCAGGAGATATTTTTATTTCAACGGAAAGGGTCACAGAGAATGCCAAAGCGTACAAGGTAAGTTTAGAAGAAGAACTCTTAAGGGTAATGAGTCATGGCGTGTTGCATCTTATGGGCTTTGGAGACAAGACGAATGAAGAGCAGGAGTTAATGAGGAAGAAGGAAGAAGAAAAGATAAAATTGTTCCACGTGGAACACTAGATATGTTTGAGAAAGAATATGATGTTATAGTTGTTGGTGGTGGACATGCGGGAGCTGAAGCTACGGCTGCTGCTGCCAATATGGGTTCTAAAACTTTGCTGGTTACCATGAACCTTCAGACCATTGGACAGATGTCCTGTAATCCCGCTATGGGCGGAATTGCCAAGGGACAAATTGTTCGTGAGATAGATGCATTGGGTGGTTATAGTGGTATAATTACGGACAAGTCTGCGATTCAGTTTAAGATGCTTAACAAATCCAAAGGGCCTGCTATGTGGAGTCCAAGAGCGCAGAATGATAGAATGCGTTTTGCTGAGGAATGGAGATTGGCTTTAGAGAACACTCCGAATGCAGACTTTTATCAAGAGATGGTTTCTGGTTTGTTGGTTGAGGGAGATAAAGTAGTTGGCGTAAGAACATCTTTGGGAATTGATATTAAGTCCAAAGCGGTTGTATTGACTAATGGAACTTTTTTAAATGGCCTTATCCATATTGGAGAAAAACAATTTGGAGGAGGAAGAGCTGGAGAAAAAGCAGCTACTGGAATTACTGAACAGCTTGTTGATTTTGGTTTTGAAAGCGGTAGGATGAAGACAGGTACACCTCCGAGGGTGGATGGTCGTTCTTTGGATTATTCAAAAATGATTCTTCAGCCAGGAGATATCAACCCCGAAAAATTCTCTTACTTAGAGACTCCAGTTCTAACAGAACAACGTGATTGTCACATGACTCATACGAGTGCTTTGGTTCATGATTTATTGCGCGAGGGGTTCGATAGGTCTCCTATGTTCAATGGAAGAATTAAGAGTATTGGACCTAGATATTGCCCATCAATCGAGGATAAAATTAACCGCTTTGCTGAGAAAGATTCACATCAGATTTTTGTGGAACCTGAAGGGTGGCATACCGTTGAAGTCTATGTAAATGGTTTCTCTACTTCCTTGCCGGAAGATGTTCAATATACCGCGCTAAAATCTGTTAAAGGATTTGAGAAGGTAAAATTCTTTAGACCTGGTTATGCTATTGAATATGATTATTTTCCACCTACGCAGTTAAAGCACACCCTGGAAACAAAGCTTATAAACAACTTGTATTTTGCTGGTCAAATAAATGGAACAACAGGGTACGAAGAAGCTGCCTCCCAAGGATTGATGGCAGGAATAAATGCACATTTAAAAATCAATGAAAAGGACTCTTTTATTTTAAAAAGGGACGAAGCCTATATAGGCGTTTTGGTTGATGATTTAATTACGAAAGGAACAGAAGAACCATATCGTATGTTCACCTCAAGAGCAGAATATAGAACCTTGTTACGTCAAGATAATGCGGATTTACGCTTGACACCTAAAGGCTTTGATATTGGCTTGGCCACAAAAGAACGGATAGAACGGATGGAGAAAAAGGAAAAAGAGGCTGATGCCTTTGTGGATTTTTTTAGGAAAACCAGCTTTACTACCAACGAGATAAATCCCATTTTGGAATCGGTTTCTTCAGCAACGGTACATCAATCTGACAAGCTTTTCAAAGTGTTTTCTAGGCCAAAAGTTACCATGGACCACATGCTTCAACTAGACTCTGTTTCTAGTTTTGTTGAACAAAACAAATTAAACTCCGAAGTTTTGGAGCAAGCTGAAATCCAAGTAAAGTATTCAGGTTATATAGAAAAGGAAAAGAATAATGCGGATAAATTGCACCGTTTGGAAAACGTAAAGATTCCAGATGGATTTGATTATTCTAAATTAAAATCCTTGTCTTATGAGGCTAGAGAAAAACTTGAAGCCATACGCCCGGTTACGATTTCCCAAGCTTCTAGAATTAGTGGTGTTTCTCCTTCAGACGTAAGTGTTTTATTGGTTTTTCTAGGGAGATAAGGCTAGTTTTGTTCCACGTGGAACAAAACTTAAATACTTCTTTCTTGGCCTAATTATTGATTCATTTTATGGATCAAACTAAACACCAATGAAGAAAATTCTACTCCTAGCAGCTATTGGGATTGTTTTAAATTCATGCATCCCAATCAGAATTGCACCAAGCATCAAAGATTATAAAGTTGTCAAAGGCAAAAGATTTAAACGCGGACTGCCAAAGAAAACAGTTTTCGTTTTCGAAGATTCCAAAGACGCGGATGAATTTTATAATTACGTAAACACTAAGTTTCAACTTCAGGATTATTACGTTGACACCCAAGTTCCATTTACATTAAATAATGAGCAGTTCTACTTTTCTTTTTATGAAGTAGAAATCAATGATAAGGTTATCAACCTTTTTCCTATTGTTTTTGATGTTGCTTTTAGTGCCGCACTTGGCAATGATGAAATTGAGCCTATCCTTTCTGAAGATGCAGAACCGATTTTAAGATCAGGAAATTGGTATATAGCGATTGAAGTTTTTAGTAATGCAGAAAAGGACTGCTTGCGAGAAGATTCAATTTCAAGGAATGTGGTTTTACCGTATCTTCGAAATCTTAAACAGGAATACCTTTCCACCCATAATTACAATGAAGTCGTTTTTAAAAACTAAAGATTTTTCAGTCTCTCAAGAGTCCTTTGAATTGCATTATTATTCAGAGTTGGAAATGCTGGTAACGCATCCACAACCAAAAGACTTAAGTCCGTATTATGATAGCGAGGTATACATTTCCCATACAGATGCTAAAGCTTCTTTTGTTGACAAATTATATCAGAAGATAAAGCAATATAGTCTTAAAAAAAAGATTCAACTTATTGATAATCAAATATATAACTCAAAAAAACTGCTTGATTATGGCGCTGGAACCGGCGATTTTTTAGCAAAAGCCATTGAAAACGGGTTTGAAGGCGAAGGGATAGAGCCAAATGAAAAAGCCAGGACAAATGCAGAAAGGAAGGGAATCCAATTATATGCGGATGCTGCGGCGATAAAAGGAAACACTTATGATGTAATTACCTTATGGCACGTTTTGGAACACTTGCCAAATTTGGATACGCAAGTGAAACAAATAAAAAATTTGTTGAAGGAAAATGGAACCGTAGTGGTCGCTGTTCCAAATTACAAATCTTACGATGCTAAATATTATGGCACGCATTGGGCCGCTTATGATGTTCCAAGACACCTTTGGCATTTCTCCCAAACATCAATCAGTAGAATTTTTGAAAGACATGCGATGGAGGTAGTTTCAATTAGACCTATGCTTTTTGATTCGTTTTATGTTTCGCTCTTATCTGAAAAATACAAAGGGAACAAATTGTATTTGTTCAGTGCTTTTTTTGTTGGACTATGGTCTAATATCAAAGCGAATTTTTCAAAAGAATATTCGTCATTGATTTATGTAATAAAAAAGAAAAATTAAGCCATTTTAGGCTATTTCTGATCACTTCTTCCTTCACAATGTGTAATTGTCCTTTCAAAAAAAGAAATGCGCAAGGAGGCTATTTCTGAAAGCCCGCTCAATAAATAAAATCGATTTATATCCAATTCTTCAATAAACATTGCTTATAGCGGTGGTAAAAGCTTTTTTTGGATTCATAAAAGATATTGGTAGTCATTCAAAAAGCTTTTCTATTTTTGCGCATCATTAAAAGAGAAACATGAAAAAACTTATAGTATTTGCAATCGCTTTGACCGCTGTTGCTTGTCAGCAAAACAAGATTGGATATGTGGACAATGTGAAACTAATGGATGGCTATCAAGAAAAGGTAGATGTTGAAGCCAGATTTAAGGTTAAGGCCGATGCATTGACCAAAAAAAGAGATAGTATTTCACAGGCATTTCAGATAGAACTTCAAGCTTTTCAAGCAAAAGCACAGAAAATGTCGCAAAAAAATGCTCAAGAAGAATACAGCCTGTTACAGCAAAGAGGACAATTTGTAGGGCAACAACTTCAGCAAGAAGAACAACTGTTGCAACAAGGAAGCCAAATAGAAATGGATTCTTTGGTAAGCAAAGTTAAAGAAGAGATTAAAGGATATGGTAAGGCAAATGGCTATACCTATATTCTTGGAGGTGGAGATGGTGGAGCTGTACTTTATGGCGAAGATGCACAAAACCTTACTGAAGCCGTTCTAAAAATATTGAACGACAAGTATAAAAAATAACATTCGATTATCCGAGTTATAAAAGCCCATCGTTTCTAGATGGGCTTTTTTTATGCTGTACAAAAGCAAGTTGGATATGGAAAAGGTTATTCAAAATGCTTAATGCCCAAAGACTCATAAAGACTTTTTGGGTTAAAGATTTTACCGTCTTTTATGGTCAAGACAACCCGCCTAATATCACTGATATTCTCGGACGGATTACCATCCACCAAAATAAGATCAGCAAGCTTTCCTTTTTCGATGGAACCTAATTTATCGTCCATAGATGTGTTTTTGGCAGATGTTATTGTGGCCAATTGCAATACTTCATTAGCCGGAATTCCAGCACGCACGTAGTTTTCCAATTCTTTATGTAACGCAAACCCTGGCATGGCATCCGTGCCCGGAAGTATGGTGACCCCGTTTATGTGCAGTTCATAAATGATATCCAATAATTTTTGGAAAGAGTCCTTGAACTGTTGTTCCCTCCCCTTCGGAATGGGCAACCCTACAGAATAAAAATCACGCTGGAGCTGAATGGGCAGTCTGTCCAGAATAGCTTCAAATTGAGGGTCGGGCTCATCTGCTTTTGAAGTAAACATGCCCTCAAAAAAGGAAACTGTTGGGTCAATCTCAATGCCTTTGTCTTTTAGAAGGTTGACAAATGATTTAAATTCTTCACCTTTCAAATCTAAGGCATGGGCATGTTCGGCAACGGCTGAAAATCGCAGAGGTGTTCTTGTATCAATAGTATCTGACAAGAAATTAAGCACTAACATATTTACATGCTGTATTTCATCAAACCCATCTTTTATTGCATCTTCTGCCAACATATGGGCGGGAATATGCCCACTTAGTTTCAAATCTAAATCATGTGCTTTTTGCGCAAGTGGCTTTACCCAAGAAGGGTCTATTGAACTGTATAATTTAATCTGTTGGTAGCCATTATCCTTAAAATCTTGAATAGCTTTTAACCCTTCATCAACATTTGTAATAGTGAGCCCCGGACCTGCAAAAGGGCCTTTTTGATCTATAAACCCGGACATGGTTACTATGCGGGGGCCAATACTGGTGTAGCTATCAAATTCTTTTTTGATTTCAATAAGTTCCATGGAATTGGCCATATCCCTTATGGAAGTTACTCCTGCCGCCAGATGCAATAGACCATCTTCTTTTTGCACATGACAATGATTATCAAATAACCCTGGGAGTAAGGTTTTGTTTGCTCCGTCTATTATGGTTGCATCATCAGGTAATGAAGCATCATCTGGGAAGATGGCTTCGATTGTATTTCCTCTAATTACAACTGTACGATTAGGCAAAGTTTCCCCGGTATTGGAATCAAACAGATTTACATTTTTTATGGCAACAGCTCCACTTGGAGTCTCTGTTAATTCTTGAGCTAGAGACCTAAAGAAGGCATTTTCCTTTTCAGTCTGTATTTCTAACAAGGGCCCCATAAGTTCATTATTTTCGGATTCAATTATGGTTAGCCATGATGATACTGAAGCAAAAACCCTGTCATCTGCATCTAACCAGATATAGGATGGCACCAGTCCAAAACCTGTAATTTCCAAGATTCTTAAGGCCTTGTTTTCAACTTCAACGTCCTCAATAGTTGCAATATTTACAGTTCCGCTTGGCAACAGTTCCACAGAATGGTTGGGTGAGGCCAACAACTTTCTAATCAATAACTCTGTATCTCCCAAAGTACTATTTACACTAGCATAAAATGGATTTCCATCAGACACGGCACTCCCTTGCTCTGAGGTGCTTTTCCAACTGGCCTTTTCCGCACTATAGTCAAAAACTTCAGAGATGGTATCCTTTAGATAATTAACCCCAGATATTTTAAGGGAGGTAATGGAACCTTTGTCATTTAGCTTAATTTTTTCTTCAATTTCAGGACCTCTTCCCCTATCGTTATATTCAAAAGAGAAGACATAGTTTCCTTCAGCGTCCATGGTGCTAGAGTGTTTTCCGGCAAGATTTCCTCTCATATAGACATTATAGTCTTTGGAGGCATATGCCTCTTTTTTGTCAGAAGAACTACAGGAGACCAGCAGAATAATTAGGAAAATAGAAAGTGCATGTTTCATGTTATTTATTTTAGGAGATTGTTGATTTTGTTTTAAGCGTACTAGTTTGGCTTTTAACCAAATGATAATCTAACATAACTCCAAAGATACCAGATAATGAATAGTTTTTATGGTAAGGAAAATCCACCTTTTTAGCTGTTTTTTGGACTGATGGTGTCAAAAGTAAAATGATGTACCTTTTCACCAGGTCCAAAAGTAGATTCATAAAATTTTACAGCTTGAACATCTTCAGAATGAGCATCTACAAAAATGGTTTCAACACCAATATGGCTATTCTTTAAATAGTTGATTAACCTCTTTCCTACACCTTGGTTATGAAAGGCAGCCTTTACAGCGATGTCATAGATATACAACTCACTTTTATCTGTATAATATTTTTGAAACTCATAAGCGGTCAACCCTCCAATAACGATATCATTTTTGATGGCGACAACACCATAAAATTCAGATTTTTGAAGCAGGCGTACTAGGTGGTTTTTAGAAGCTATTGTATGGTATTCATCAAAAACCTCATTAAACAACTCCACGAGCTTTATGAATAATTCCAAATCGCTATCACCGAGTCTTAAAATCTGAATTTCCTCATTTGTTTTCATGATATTCAACTTAAGGGATTTATTCTGCCCATGGTTAAGGCATTTTTAAAAACACTGACTGAAGAATATTGCCAATAAAATTAAGATTGAAGCAAGTACAGTAAGAGGATGGTTGGAATCAAATAAATAACTATCGTTTTTGCCCCCTCATAGTCCTTGGCAACCCTTTGCCCAAATAAGAGCAGTAATAAAGTAACTGCAGAAAGAATTGCCGCGCACAAGGCCATATTGCTCTCACCTGCAGCTATAAATTGAAAAGCGCCAACAGTAGATAGAATACCTGAAATCATTTCAGCAAGTAAAATGATCCCAAGAAGCACGGGCACCATGCCTTTGAAAAAGGTTTTGGAAAAATGGCCGGTTAACCAGGACAAGTTTCCTTTCCAGTCCATAATTTTGTCAATACCACTTTGTAAGAATGTGATCGCTAAGAAGGCAAGCAACAAAATCTGTGTTGCATGTGAAGTAAAATTTTCCATATCGTATTGGTTTTTAAGCCGCTTTGGTATGAAGCAACCTGGTGAGTTTTATAGAGAGATCTGTGAAGATAATTTTAGAATTTCCATTGCGTTCCACGTGAAAAATTGCCTTTTCCAACTCTTCCACAATATCCAAAATGTTGTTTTCATGGACAAAGGGCGCAAACTTTTTCAAATTAAACCCTTCTAAATGCATTTTTGCATAAACCAAGCTATCTGCTTTATAATTTAGCAAAAGTGCCTGGCGCATCATGGTTAGGCAATAATGTAAGAATTGTTTTTGAACCTCTCTTCCTGTTTTGGCGACCTCATCACTCCAAAGAATCAATTCTTGTATAGCGGCCTTGTTTCCCTTTGCCTTAAAGGCACTTCGGACCCATTGTACAAACCAGCGCTCAAAAACTAAATCTTCAGAATCGTTGTTTAACAGATCCAAAGCCTTATTAAAATTGCCATGTGCTTCATGCGCAATGGAAATTGCCTCAGGTTCATTTGAACCTCGCTTTATCAATTCAGTAGAGATGTCACTTTGTGCAAGAGGGGGAAAATGTAGAATTTGGCAACGCGAAAGAATAGTATTGATAATTTTTTCCTCCTCTTCAGCAATTAAAAGTAGAACCGTTTTTTCTGGTGGCTCTTCAATAAGTTTTAAGAGCTTGTTGGCAGCAGAAATATTCATTTTTTCTGCCATCCAAATCACCACTATTTTATAGCCTCCCTCATAAGATTTGAGTGAAAGTTTTTTAACCACATCCTGTGCCTCATCAACCCCTATCTGGCCTTGCTTTTTCTCTATTCCTATAAGCCTGTACCAATCAAACAGATTGCCATAGGGCTGTTCGTCTACAAATTGTCGCCAATCTTGAATGTAATGATCACTTACAGCATGGGATTTTACCTTATCGGAATTGGACACTGGAAACACAAAATGTAAATCTGGATGAGTAAGAGAATTACACTTAGCATTACAAGCCATATTTTCCCCATCGTTTTCACCTCCAAGATTGCCACAAAGTAAATATTGAGCGTATGCCAATGCCATAGGAAGGGTTCCGGAACCCTCTGGGCCAATAAATAATTGTGCGTGCGCCACCCTGCTAGAGTTAGCAGTGGTCACCAAATGTTTTTTAATATGCTCAAGGCCTAAAACGTCTTTAAACAGCATGCTCCAAAGATACATTTTTTAGGTTCCATATGTTTTAGATGATTTTTTGTTGCAACTCTAAAAATATGATGATTATGACCAAACTGGAAAGCAGGAAATCTTTACATTTGAGCTTGCCATAAACAAATACTAATGAAGACCATAGAGGATTACAATTTTGAAGATAAAAAAGCATTGATTCGTGTTGATTTTAATGTGCCACTGAATGCAGATTTCAACGTTACCGATACCAGCAGAATTGAAGCTGCAAAACCCAGTATCCTAAAAGTTTTGGAAGACGGTGGAAGTGCTGTCTTAATGAGCCACCTGGGCAGGCCCAAAGGAAAAGTAAATCCAGATATGTCACTAGCCCATATTTGTGAAAAAGTTTCAGAAATTATTGGAGTACAGGTAAAATTTGCAGAGGATTGTGTGGGAGACATTGCCGATGCGGCAGTTTCAGAATTACAAAGTGGTGAAGTATTGTTATTGGAAAACCTTCGCTTTTACAATGAGGAAGAAAGTGGGGATGAAGCTTTTGCAGAAGCACTTTCCAAGCATGGTGATATTTATGTGAATGATGCATTTGGAACAGCGCATAGAGCACATGCTTCTACAACTATTGTTGCAAAATATTTCAACGAAAGCAAGTGCTTTGGGTATTTGTTGGCAAAGGAGATTAAGGCCATAGAAAAGGTAATGCAAACAGGAGAAAAACCAATAACTGCTATTTTAGGGGGCGCAAAAGTTTCTTCTAAGATTACAATTATTGAAAATATCTTGGACAAAGTGGACAACTTGATTATTGGAGGTGGAATGACCTACACTTTTGTAAAAGCTCAAGGGGGGAAAGTTGGAGATTCCATATGTGAAGATGATAAAATGGAATTGGCTCTTACTATTTTAAAGCAAGCTTCTGAAAAAGGGGTGAAAATCCATTTACCTGTTGATGTTTTGGCTGCGGATGCTTTTGATAATAATGCAAACACCCAGTTTATGGATGTTAACGAGATTCCAGATGGGTGGCAAGGTCTTGATGCAGGACCACAAACTTTGGAAATCTTTAAACAAGTGATTTTGGATTCCAAAACTATACTTTGGAACGGACCCGTTGGTGTTTTTGAAATGGAGAGTTTTGCCAAGGGAACTATTGCCGTGGGTAATGCCATTGACGAATCAACACAAAACGGAGCCTTTTCACTTGTTGGAGGAGGAGATTCTGTAGCTGCGGTAAAACAATTTGGATTTGAAGACAAGGTGAGTTATGTCTCTACTGGTGGAGGTGCAATGTTGGAAAGTTTAGAAGGAAGAACACTACCTGGAATCGCTGCAATATTGGGCTAATATGCACGTTATGAATTAATAGGAGAAATCCTATGCAATGCTATGTTTTGGACTGAAAACTTTAATATTTCAGAAAAAAACACCATTTTCGTTTGCCCCAAAATCAAACCTTGTCCAAAATGAACCAAATATTTAAAATAGCTGTATCCACAGCGCTTCTTTTTTCAGCTTCTTCGCTCTTTGCACAAGAGATGGATTCCACAGGCACAAAACAAACTAATTCTAAGGAAGTTTTATTGGAATCTTCAGAAGAAGACTCTGTTTCCGTACAACCAATCAAGCCATTGAACCTAAAAATTGCTGAAGACAAAATAGACGGCAACACCATTGCAATATCTGTTGGGGATGACAGCAAAACCAAGTTGATGGACCTGGAGGAGGCAAGAAGATATGATAGTCTTTGGCTTAAAGAACTGCATGATAGTGCGCAGCTCTTTAGTGAACTGTTGCTTGAGGTACAAAATCCGTCCGAAGAAGAAATTACAATGGTTGATTTACCAACGGACACGCTTAAGGCAAGATTGGCATTGTTAGATGAAAAAACACCTTTCAATATTTCGTACAACTCTTCTTTGGAGAGTGTGATAAAGTCTTTTTTGGTAAGAAAGAAAGATTTAATGCAAAGGATGATTACTGCCAGCCAGTTTTATTTCCCATTATTTGAGCAAGAACTGGATAACCAGGACGTTCCGTTAGAGATAAAATACTTGGCCATTATAGAATCTGCATTAAACCCTAGAGCAAGATCAAGAGTTGGCGCTAAAGGACTATGGCAGTTTATGTATGGCACTGGAAAAATGTATGGTTTGGAAGTTAGTAGTTATGTGGATGAACGTAACGACCCTATTTTTGCAACCAAAGCGGCGGCAAAGTATTTATCAAAACTCCATGGTATTTTTAACGATTGGGATTTGGCATTGGCGGCATATAACTCAGGCCCTGGGAACGTAAACAAAGCAATAAGACGATCTGGCGGCTACAAGAATTATTGGAACATTAGAAGAAACCTTCCACGTGAAACAGCTGGTTACCTACCTGCTTTTCTAGCGACCATGTATATTTTTGAATATGCTGAGGAACATGGGCTTCAATATAAAAAAGCTGATAGACCTTATTTTGAAACGGATACAGTTCACGTAAAAAACCTAATTACGTTTGACCAAATATCTAAGTTGGTAGATATAAGTAAGGAAGAACTGGAAATGTTAAACCCTGCATACAAACTAAACATTATACCTAAGATAAAGGGCAAAACTTACGCACTTCGCTTACCAGTAACTAAAATTGGAAAGTTTGTAAGCAATGAAGAGGCCATTTATGCATATGCTAAAAAAGAATTGGATTCTTTGGAAAAACCTTTACCGCAACTAACACAGGCAAAAAATCAGGTTAGGTATAAAGTTAGAAGCGGGGATTATTTGGGGAGAATAGCAGAAAGATATGGTGTTGGGGTTAGTCAAATAAAAAGATGGAATGGATTGCGAAGCAACAACTTAAGAGTAGGACAGCGACTTACTATTTTTCCGAGAAAACCATATATTTCCAAACAAGCAGTGGCTAAAACAAGCACATCAAAATCATCCACAGCCACATTGGCAAGCAATGGCTCCAAAGTGCATACGGTTAAGGAGGGAGACTCCCTTTGGACCATATCGAGAAAATATCCTGGAGTTTCTATAGAAAATTTACGAAAATGGAACGGTCTTAGTGGTAACAACTTAAAACCGGGCACAAAACTAAAATTGTGCGATTGTTCTTCGTAAATTTAACTCGAGATGAAAAAATTATCAGTATTATCCATCGCCATGATATCCATGGTGATGTTATCATGTAAAGATTCTGGACCAAAACCGCGATTTCTGCCCCCTTCAACAGGCGGCATTAACTCTCTTATGGTTGTCATGGACACTGAGCTTTGGCAAGGTGGTGTAGGCGATAAAATTAGGGAACAGTTTGCAGCTCCTGTATTGGGTCTGCCTCAAGGAGAACCTAAGTTCAGTATAACTCAAATTCCGCCACAAGTATTTAAAGGAGCTATTACATACTCAAGGTCTGTTCTTTTTGTGCAGCAGGATACATTATCGCTTGCCCATATAAAAACGGATGTATACGCCAAACCTCAAAAAGTGGCTGTAATAAAAGGAGAAACCTATAATGATTTGGCAGGAAACATTGATTCCTTAGCTGGAATGGCCATTGCATCATATAAAAAGGTAGAAATTGCTGAGGCTCAAAAACGGTTTACACGCTCTTTGAATAAAGAAAAAGCATTTGAAGAAGAGTTGGGAATAAGCTTAAAAGTTCCATCATTATATAAGGTTGGAAAACGTGAAAAGAATTTTGTTTGGATGGATATTCAAATTCCTAAAGGAACTATGAATATTGTTGCATACAGCATGCCGTGGGATAGTTTTTCTAATGATTCCACTTTTGTAAACGATATTGTAAAGATGAGGGACTCTATAGGGAAGAAGTATGTGCCCGGACCTTATGAGAATACTTTTATGATTACTGAAAAAGCTTTTTCACCTTATATTTTCCCTGCTCAAATAGGAGGAAAGAAAGCTGCAGAAGCTAGAGGAATATGGGAAATTAGCGGATACCCAATGGCAGGCCCTTTCTTAACCTATATTATCAATGACAAAGAGAATAATAGGAAACTCGTTCTGGAAGGGTTTACTTTTGCACCTTCTGCAGAAAAACGAGACTATATGTTTGAATTGGAAGCGATTCTAAGAACCGTTAAGTTTAACAACGGTTCCTGAAAATTAGACAAGTTAATTGTAAAACAGAAAAGCCCAGTGCTCCCCAGCTAGCTGGGCTTTTTTGTTCTTTAAATACCATGGATTTACTTAGTCAAAAGCAAAACCCGTAGCAATTCTATATACAAATGCGTATAGCACTATAAAGAACATTACAAAACTAAACCAGGCAAATACTTTAAAGTATTTTTCTAATAAAATACTACCAAGGTTTCTAAATCCTTCTAGATAAATTTCTTTTACGAGTATTAATTTCTTCATAAGTCAGCTTTTTAAGATTTAAAGACAGGACAAAGATTATGCTTTGGCAAGCAGCTCGAAAAACAACAGGATGAAAACCCAAAAAAGAGTGACAAACAGCCTGCTTTTTTTTAAAACCCTATGAAGCACAAATATTCATCGGCAAAATACAAGTGAAGAATAACAGGATAACGAGAGGAACATCGATGTAATACAGTCCGAAGTATAAAAAAGCATTAAAAAAGCCCCAACCGATAGGAAGGGGCTTTTAAATTATAAGGTATATAGCAGCTACATTTCTACTATTATAAACTCTGAACGCCTATTCTGTTGGTGCTTAGCTCTAGAACATCTAGTTCCATCAGCACAATCATTTAATAGCTGTTCCTCGCCATAACCTATGGCGCTTTGTACTCTTGAAGAATCAATGCCCTGCGAAATAATATAATCCCTTGTGGCTTTTGCGCGTTTGTCCGATAAGTATTTGTTGTAGGCTTTCTTACCGATGGCATCCGTATGGGATTCTATTTTTATGACCATCTCTGGATATTCCCTCATTACCTCTGCCAACTTATCCAGCTCTTGTGAAGCCTGTTGTTTAATATTAAATCGGTCAAAGTCAAAATAAATAGTTTCTGTTTCCAGTTTTAGGACACCTTTTTCTTCTTCAATGATTTCCTTCAATTGTTTTAAGGACTGAGTCACCGTAATCCTCTCATTGTTTTTGGTGTTTGTTGATAGGCTATCTTCAAAATAACCTTTTTTAACTGTCCTTACAGTATACTTGTTTGAAGGCGCAAGGTTTTTAAAGATAAAACTACCGTCCTTTTCAGTTAGCACGGAATCAATCTTAAGATTGTCCTTGTCAAATAGACTAACCATGGCATCCGCAATAGGATCTTCACTAATAAGGTCCTGTATGGAGCCTGAAATGGCATTAAGGTTTAAGATGTGCTTAAAAGAATATATATCATCGTCTCCTTTTCCTCCTTTTCGGTTTGAGGCAAAATATCCTTTTTCGTTGTTTTGATCTATTATATATGAAAAATCATCTCTATTGCTATTGATGGGCTCTCCCAAATTAATGCCCACGCCAAAAAAGCCATCTGCATAATCTGCTCTATAAATGTCTAAACCACCCATTCCCATATTCCTGTCAGATGAAAAATAAAGGGCATTTTCTGTTATATAAGGGAACATCTCCTTTTTGCTGGTGTTGACAGTCCTACCTAGATTTTCTGGTTCAGAGAAAGCACCATTTTCTAGAATATCCACCTTATAAACATCAGTTAGTCCAAAGCCGCCTGGTCTATCTGATACAAAATATAGTTTTTTGCCATCTGGACTTACTGAAGGATGACCAGTAGAGAAGTTTTCACTGTTAAATGAAACTTCTACTGCCTTGGTCCATTCATCATCTACAAACTTAGACTGATAAATTTTTAGATGATTTATTCCGTTTTTACCACGCTTAAGCTTTTTACCATAATTATTTCTTGTAAAATAAATGGTTTTTTGATCTGGCGAGAACGCGACAGAAGCTTCATGGTATTTTGTGTTGATTTGTTTAGAGAATTTTTTCGGACTTGTTAGATCCTCACCCTCGTCATCTGCCTTTGCCACATATAAATCTAGGAAAGGCTGGTTGTTCCACTTGTATCTTCTCGTAGTAAGGAAGGAAGAATCATGTGCTGATGCAAAAACAACTTCTGACTCATTATGGAACATTGGGGAAAAATCCGAATATTTTGAATTTATCGCCATATTCTTAATCTCTACCAAAGCAGGAGCGTTAGACGCAATGTTATCCTTATCCAATTCGTTAAGCGGCTCATCTCTTTTCTGCCTGAACAGCTTAGTAAGCTTAGCAGCTCTTCGATACCGTCCAGTTCCTTTTAGGCTATGGGCATATTTAAAGAACTTTTCCTCGGTGATTCTTTCTCTGAACGTTTCATAAAGCTCATGGTACCACTTATAGGACTTTTCTAGATTACCGGTATAATAATGTGAGTCGCCCGCATTGGAAAGAAGTTTGAAAGTATGCTTAGCATCACTTTTTTCTAGGACCACATCATATACACGGGCCGCCTCGGCATACCACATTTTATCAAAATAAGAATCTGCTTGTTTAATGAGCTTGGCAGTTGTGCCTTTTTCGCGAACAAACTTGGTTAACTCTCTACGGTCTAGATTTTCAAGTTGTTTTATAAAAACTGGTCGGGAATATTCAATCGGTTGTTCGCTAGGGGGGGTTAAAGACAATTCTTCATCCTGAAACTGCAATAGGGAAACCTCCTGGGATTTAAGTCCAGGTGCAAGAATGAGAAATAAAATTAAAATCAGTCTTTTCATAATCACTCCGTCTGAATAAATTATCGTCAGGTGATTGATTGGGTATTATACCAAAAAGCATAACACCAGTTTCAAACGCTAAAATAGAATATGGTTGTAGCGTTTATAACTTTTTGTTGTGAAAGAGAGAATTTGTAACGTGTATGCAGCAAAAATGTGGTTCTTCATCGACAAACCCTTTGGATGCGGGGTTTTTGTGAGTAGGAAAAACCTGTATAATACAATAGAATTAAGAGTCCGATTCTTTACCGCCCTCTAGTTTTTCGTCTTCTTTTGAAGCATCTTTAAATTCTTTTATACCACTGCCCAGTCCTCGCATAAGTTCTGGAATTTTTTTACCTCCAAAGAGTAAAAGAACAACTAGTACGATAAGTACAATTTGCCAAGGGCCTAGCATACCAAGAAAAATAGTTTGAGCAATCATAACGTCAACGCCTTTAAATGAAAAGTAAAATTACTAAAAAGAACCTTAAGGCTCTGTTCAATTAACGAAAATTAGCACCTCAAATTGTTTATTAAGCTTTTGCAATACTCATACACATTTTAAAAAGCTTAACAACTAAATTAAAATCTAAGGTTATCTTTGTTCATTATGGCAAAGGATAAGAAGAAAAGAAAAGAGATCAAACGCAAGCTGCTGCACAAGTATCGGCTGGTGATATTGAACGAAAACACCTTTGAGGAAAAGATTTCTTTTAAACTGAGCAGACTCAATGTATTTGTAACAGGAACGCTGTTCATTATTGTTTTAATTGGCCTTACCACACTTATTATAGCTTTTTCGCCTTTAAGGGAATATATACCTGGATATTCATCTACAAGATTAAAAAGGCAAGCCACAGAACTTACGTATAAAACGGATTCGCTAGTCACGGTTTTAAATTATACCAATAGGTATTTAGACAATGTTCGTCTTGTTTTAAGAGGGGATATTGAAAATAATGAGGTTAATAGGGACTCGCTTTTTGAAAAATACAAACTTGACCCTTCCACGGTTGACTTGACACCTATCCGTGAAGACTTACTTTTAAGAGAAGAAGTGGATCTGGAAGACAAATACAATCTTTTTGAACGAAATATAGAAAACGTTGGCAGCTTGTTGTTTTCGCCAGTTAGCGGAACACTGTCCCAACCCTTTGATGCTAAGTCCAAACACTATGCTGTGGATGTTGTTGCACCCAAGGAAACCCCTGTGAAATCTATTGCTGACGGAACTGTTCTTTTTTCGGAATGGACGGCAGAAACAGGGTACGTTATCATTATTGAACACCAAGACAATCTTACTTCTGTTTACAAGCATAATGGCTCTTTGAGCAAATCGCAGGGAGATTTGGTAAGAGCGGGCGAGGTTATTGCCTCAATTGGGAATACTGGAGAGTTAACTACAGGGCCACATTTGCATTTTGAACTTTGGAACAATGGAAAACCTGTAAACCCTTTGAATTACATTGATTTTAAATAAATGTCCTTAAAGTCCTTTGCAGCAAAACTTTTTGCTAAAAACATTGTTAGGAAAACAGCTAAATGGGCAAACGACCCCATACAGGCGCAACAAAAAACTTTTAAACATCTTATTTCTGCTGCAAAACAGACCGAATTTGGCAAAGACCACGGTTTTGACAAGATTAAAACACACGCCGATTTTGTGGAAAAAGTTCCAGTTAGAGATTACGAGGAGTTAAAAGATTATGTAGAAAAGATAATTGAAGGGAATAGCAATGTTCTATGGCCAGAAAGGCCCATTTATTTTGCCAAAACATCTGGCACTACCTCTGGAGCGAAATATATACCTATCACCAAAGAATCTATTAGACACCAAGTAGAAGCTTCCAGAAATGCAATCTTAACGTACATTCATGAGACTGGCAAGGCTGATTTTGTAGATGGAAAGATGATATTTCTTCAGGGAAGTCCAGTTTTGGAAGAAAAAGGAGGTATTAAATTAGGACGCCTTTCCGGTATTTCTGCACATTATGTGCCTAACTATTTACAAAAAAACAGATTGCCAAGTTGGGAAACCAATTGTATTGAAGATTGGGAAACCAAGGTAGAGAAGATAGTTGAGGAGACCAAAAATGAGGATATGACCGTAATTGCAGGAATACCATCTTGGGTCCAGATGTATTTTGAAAAACTTAATACCATATCCGGTATAAAGGTTGGAGAGCTCTTTAGAAATTTCCAGCTATTTATCTATGGAGGAGTAAATTATGAGCCTTATAGAGCCAAATTCGAAAACCTGATAGGCAGAAAGGTAGATAGTATTGAACTTTTTCCGGCAAGCGAAGGGTTCTTTGCCTACCAAGACTCTCAAAAAGAGGAAGGAATGCTGTTACTTTTAAATTCAGGTATTTTCTATGAGTTTATAAAGGCGGATGAATTTTTTAATGAAAACCCAAAACGATTAACTATAGCTGAGGTTGAGCCAAATATAGACTATGTCATGATTATCTCCACAGATGCCGGATTATGGGCATACAACCTTGGGGATACCATTCGGTTTATTTCATCAAAACCATATAGAGTAGTTGTTTCGGGAAGAATCAAGCATTTTATATCGGCCTTTGGGGAGCACGTTATTGCAAAAGAGGTTGAAGAGGCTGTAAAAATAGCTATAGAGCAAACGGACGCGTTGGTGAATGAATTTACAGTTGCTCCACAAACTTCGCCAGAAAACGGGCAGCTGCCCTATCATGAATGGTTCATAGAATTTGAAAGAATTCCTTCGGACCTTTCTAAATTTTCCAGACTTATAGAGGAAAGTATGCAAAAACAAAACAGCTACTATTTGGATTTACTGGAAGGAAACATCTTGCAACCACTAAAAATCACCCGCATAAAACCTGGAGGCTTCCAAGGATATATGAGAACTATTGGGAAATTGGGAGGACAGAATAAAGTACAAAGATTATCTAATGACAGGAAAGTAGCAGAGGGGTTGACCGCATTTCAGATTTAGATAACAACCAACAGTTCTTCTTTAGTAGGATTTCATGTATTTTTGCCAGAACGTATGATGGCAACCGAAGTAAAACAAACTACAAGAGCACAAGAATCTACCAATGCAATTGAGCGCTTATATATTACCATGCGTCATTTGCTTAATCGTGGATTTTACAAACCTTCAGGAGTATCAGGAAATGCTCTACGTACTGCACTGCTTTTGCTAAGACCAGAAATTTACGGATCTGTGGCAGAGGAAAAAGCAGAGCTTGATGGGCTTATTTATGTCTTGGAAAGATTGCCTGAAGGTATTGAAGAGTGTCGATTTATCAATCTAACCTCTGATGAAGGCTTTTCCAAATCCCATCTAAAAGCAATTGTACCTCCAAAACGAAGAAGAAATTGTTATCGGATTGACGATGAACAAATGAATATTGAGATAACCCGAGGGAGAAGTGACATCTATGATATTCTTACCCACCTTACTTTTTTGTTCATAGAATCTGGAAAGATATGCGAACGTGTTTTGGTAGAGGACGGAACTGCCACAATAAGGGATTGGGATAAGCTGGTCAATTTTGTTCAAAGTGAAGAAAAGAGTGAAGCTGAGCGTGAAGTTGCACTCATACATGTTGCAAATATTCTTGGAAGAACTTTTGAGGAAGTTGTAGAAATTAAAAATAAGCTAAGCACATTAACGCAACCAGATCGCTTTTTAAACATCATTTTTTGGTTGGGCAAGTTAGCTATAGAAGAAGAAACAACGGGTAATAAACGTACAATTACATTTAGCCCATTGCTTCGGGAAAGGTTGGGTCATCACATTCATGGCGAGCGCTGGGCGGCCTTGATCAAACAAACACTGGGCAATCACAAATTGTTGGACAGGCCCATCCATATAATAAGTGCTAATATGCACAGTGTTATGAACTCTCTATTTGCAAAGAAAGTTTTGGCAAAAGAATTTCCAGACACAAAGTCTTTGGATATTTATGAGGCGTTGAGTTCTTCAAAAAACAAGGGACTTAGAAAAAAAGTCATGGAAGTTGGAGAAAAGAATGGGATGATTTTTATTGATGACGAATCTGGGGCAAATATTGATGTACAGATTTTTGATTCGGCTAAATTTGGAAAGAATACCTGTTGCTATGATTTCCCAAGTGACATTTCTGACGATGAAAAACCCGTTATCTTTGTTATGGATTATGCATTTGGAGAGCAGGCTTATGAAACTATAGATGAACTTTTAAAGCCAATGGAGGGAGAAGTTCAAAAGAAATTTTTAAATGT
This sequence comes from Allomuricauda sp. R78024, assembly GCF_044596045.1. NCBI lineage: Bacteria > Pseudomonadati > Bacteroidota > Flavobacteriia > Flavobacteriales > Flavobacteriaceae > Allomuricauda > Allomuricauda sp. R78024. Next base: position 624,454 of record NZ_CP138995.1, on the reverse strand, counting down.
GGATTCCATATCCGTAATGGGCAAAGCAGGAATTTTGGAAGGAGGCAAAGGAGATTTAATGATTCCTTCTGCACATATTTTTGAAGGTACTGCGGATAATTACCCCTTTAAAAATGAATTATGTGCCTCGGACTTTGAAGGGCATGGGTTAAAGGTATTAGAAGGAACAATGGTAACCGTTTTAGGAACATCACTTCAAAACAAGGACATTCTTCGATTTTTTCATGAATCCACATGGAATGTAATTGGACTGGAAATGGAAGGCGTACACTACCAAAAAGCAGTTCAATCAGCTTCAAAAATTAGAAAAAGCATTAACAAAGATGTGAAAGTGAGGTATGCGTATTATGCCTCTGATAACCCATTGGAGACTGGAAGTACGTTAGCTTCTGGAGGATTGGGAACAACAGGTGTAAAACCGACATATTTAATTACGGACAGGATTTTAAAACAAATATTCAATTCATAAAATGGCAGACCAACCAGTAAATAACGGCACTTCTGATGAGATAGATTTGGGGCAACTGTTTCAAATGATAGGCAGGGGGTTTAACAAAATTGGAATAGCTTTTTTGAGGTTGTTTCTTTACTTAAAAAAGCACGCCATAATATTGGGAATCCTTGTTGTTGTGGGCGTGGGTCTTGGATATGGGCTTAACCAGATTTCCAGAAACAAGATGAAAATTGAGGTAATTGTCAAACCTAATTTGGAAAGCAAGAACTATTTATATGATGTTGTTGCGGAGGTAGAAAGTAATATAAGAGCTAAGAATTCGGTCTTTTTTAAGAATATTGGTATTGATGTTACCAATTTAGGAGAATTTAAGATTACTGTTGAACCTATAGAAGATGAGAAAAACAAGGAAGGGAATTTGGAGTATCTTGAACTCTTGGAGAAATTTCAAACCAATGAAGAGTTTTTGGATGTGATCAAATCTGAGCTTTCAAATAAGACCACATTAAACCATAGAATTACTTTTTTGTTCAAAAACCCATCTGAAGGCAAATTGTTTGCTCAAAAGGTTATGGAATACATAAACTCAAATGGGTATTTTAAGGAATTGGCAATCACTTCTAATCAAAATGCATTAGAAAGGATCAAAAGAAATGAAACATTTATCAAACAAATTGATGAATTGATTTCTATTTACTCCCAGAGCTTCAATAACCAAAGTAGCCAAACCATTGATGGACGAATTGTTATGGACAATACTGAAAAGATTAATGTCACGGGCCTTTTTAGTTTAAAGAACCAACTTATTCAGAGCATAGAAAGAAAGAAAATTGAAGTTAAAGAGCAAAGAGAAGCAATTAACATTGTTAATTTTGGAAACGCCCAGCAGGTAAAGAAAGTCTTTTTTGCAAAGGGAACGGTTTTAATACCATTGTCTTTAGTTGGGTTGTTTTTTGTGTTTTCTGCCATCAAGTACATGAACAGGAAGGCGTTTCAACTAGTGCACAAGGAGTAATTTAACCCATACTCGAAGGCTTAAATCAATATGAAGACAACGTCAGAAAACAAAGACAACGATTTTTTTTCCCATGAAACGGCGGTCATAGATAAAGAATGTTCAATTGGCTTTGGAACTAAGATTTGGCATTTTTCTCATATAATGCCTAACTCCACGATAGGACTTAATTGTAATATTGGACAAAATGTGGTCATCTCTCCTGAGGTTGTTTTGGGAAATAATGTAAAAGTACAGAACAACGTATCCATATATACTGGAGTCACTTGTGAAGATGACGTCTTTTTGGGCCCTTCAATGGTGTTTACCAATGTTGTAAACCCAAGAAGCGCAATTAATAGAAGAGGGCAATACTCAAAAACAACGGTTAAAAAGGGAGCTACTATTGGTGCCAATGCTACAATTGTTTGCGGTAACGATATAGGAAGATTTGCGTTGATTGGAGCTGGAGCTGTTGTTACAAAGAGTGTTATGGACTATGCTTTAGTCGTTGGCAATCCAGCCAAGCAAATAGGTTGGGTAGGAGAGTTTGGGCATAGGTTGGAATTTGGAAAGAACAATGAAGCAATATGTCCAGAAAGTAATCAGAAATATAAGTTGGAAAAGGGTAAGGTAAAAAAAATAGAGTAAAAGGCTGCTTTTAATTTAGAGAATGCACTCTGCCCACTACCATTTTTAATTAAGAACTTTAAATTATTGAATAAATGAAAAATTTTGCCCTAATAGGTGCTGCTGGTTATATAGCCCCAAGACATATGAAAGCTATAAGAGACACAAAAAACAACTTGCTTGCAGCATATGATAAGGGCGATAGTGTAGGGGTTATCGACTCACATTTTCCGAATGCAGATTTTTTTGTGGAGTTTGAACGATTTGATCGACACATAGAGAAGTTGAAATACGAAAAGGAAATATATTTAGATTTTGTAAGTATCTGTTCTCCAAACTATTTACATGATGCACATATCAGATTTGCCTTAAGGTCTGGAGCAGATGCAATTTGCGAAAAACCCTTGGTATTGAACCCATGGAACATTGATAAACTGCAAAAGGTAGAAGAAAATACAGGCAAGAAAATATATAATATTTTGCAACTTAGGGTGCACCCATCCATAATAGCGCTTAGAGATAAAGTTAAAAACGCAAAGAAAGACTCCAAATTCGAAGTGGATTTAACCTATTTAACATCCAGAGGACATTGGTATCAAACATCTTGGAAAGGCGATATGAGCAAATCTGGCGGAATAGCAACGAACATAGGAGTACACTTCTACGATATGCTTTCCTGGATTTTCGGAGACGTACAAGAAAACATTGTACATGTTCACGAAAGGGATCGTGCGGCAGGATATCTGGAATTTGAAAATGCCAGGGTAAAATGGTTTCTATCGATTAATTCAGACTATTTGCCGAAGGAGATTAAAGAAAAAGGGCAAACGACTTTCCGTTCTATTACCATTGATGGAGAGGAATTGGAATTTAGCGGAGGTTTTACTGACTTGCACACCATGGTGTATCAAGATATTCTGAATGGGAAAGGGTATGGATTGGAAGCAGCCCGAACGGCCATTGAGATTGTTCATGATATTAGAAATACAACACCCGTTGGCCTAAAGGGGGAGCATCATTCCTTTTTAAAAGGATATTAATAGCACAAATTACGTAGTTAATTCTGGAAAATTAAATATGCTAAACAAGTTCATCAATGGATTTTCTTCGTCAGATTTTTTTAAGAATGTAGTAACCTTAGTGTCTGGATTTGCTATAGCTCAAGTAATCCCATTGATTTTGAGTCCAGTTTTAACAAGAGTATTTACAACGAAGGATTTTGGGCTACTTGGGGCATATACTGGATTGAGCGCAATTTTAGCTGTTTTTGCGGCTGGGCGATATGATTTCTCGATAATTGAGCCAAAACATGATAAAGATGCTAAAAATCTGATAGTATCGTCATTTTTTTTCACAATAGCATATTGTTTTATTCTATTATTAATAGCCATCTTCTTTAATGAAAAAATAGCCCTTTTAATAGGAAACATAGATATTAAATGGTGGTTATATCTTATTCCTTTTTCTGTTTTTCTTATATCAAATATTTCAACTTTATCATATTGGTTGAACAGAAAAAAACTATACAAGGAAAAAAGCACTTCCAAAATAATTTCTAGTAGTTCAGTAACCCTTTCTTCATTGCTCATAGGTATTGTAACAAGACTAAATGGGCTTATTTTGGGCACAATTATTGGACAAGTTTTTAATATTTTTTACCTCTATAAGAAAGCTTCATTGAAGGGCGATTACTTCAACAAAAAAAGATCGTTAGTTCTTCTAAAACGTTATAAGGAATACCCGAGGTATCTAATGTTCGCTACTTTTACCGGTGCAATAGCTTCAAATGCTCCTGTGATTTTATTCACATCATACTTTGACGCATCCATTGCAGGGTGTTACGCGCTTTCTCAAAGAATTACAAGCGGTACAGTTACTATGATAGGAAACGCTATAGGAGAGGTATATAGACAAAAAGCATCTGAAAACTATGCATCGTTTGGTAATTGCAAGGAATTGTTCGTCCAAACGTTTAAAAGATTGTTCTTAATGGGTATTGTTCCATTCCTGGTTTTGTTTTTTTTTAGTGAGACTATGTTCGTTTTCGTTTTCGGGGATGAATGGCTAATAGCTGGGACTATGACAAAATATTTGTCTTTTTCAATCTTTTTAAACTTTTTATCCACTCCTTTATCCTATACAATTGTTTTTAACAAGAGCCAGAGGGGTGATATGTTTTTACAAATATTCAGAGCGGCTTTTTCTATCTTTGCCATTTATATTGGGTATACAATGGCAGATTATGTTGTTTCAGTAAAATTATATACACTAACCTATTCTGTTTATTATATCTTCCATACATTATTGCAATATAGATCTGCATCTGGATATAAGAAATTAAAATTTCTTTAAATGGAGTTGAAAGTCACTAAAACTGCTTTAAAAAACGATTTAATTAAACTTGGCATTAAAAAAGGAGATTTACTTTTTATAAGCATTGATGTGTTCAAGGCAGGGTTTTTTGTAAATAGTAAAAAAGAAACTTTGAGCTCTTGGGTTGAAATTTTGTGCGAAATAGTAGGGAACGAAGGAGGCATTATATTGCCCGCATTTACTAAAACATTCTTTAGATTTAAAAAAGACAAGAAAATTATTTTTGATCGTTTTGCACATACTACTAGTGGAGCATTGTCTAGTTTTTTAGTTAAACATGAAGGTGCGGTTCGTAGCAAACATCCAAAAAATTCATGTATTGGTATAGGAAATTCGATAGCCGAAATTTTCAAATCGCATAACCATGAATCAATGAGCTATACTGTAGTAGGTGAGATAATAAAAAGAGGGGGGAAATTCGTGATGATTGGCACTTTAGATAGTAAAAATGCCCCACAAGCAATTCACTACTCTCAGGAACAACTTGGTTATACTGCCAAAATGCCAACAAAAGGCTTGTTTCAAACATATTATAGAACAGAGGAAAATAAAATCGAATTATTTACAGTAAATGATATTGGGGGCTGTTCAAAAGGCGGGCATAAATTAATAGGCCCACTGGTAGTGCAGGATGCAATCGATTTTGGGTATGTGGGCCATGCCCGAAGTGCTATAATGGATGGGCAAAAATGCTATGATGTAGTAAAAGAGGAATTGAGAAAGAATAGAAAAATCATCCAATGTGGAAATAAAGATTGTCTAGATTGTTATGGTAATTTTCACGTTGATGGCCTAAGAAGCATTCCTTTTTATCTATCAAAAATGATTAGCAAATTAACAAAAGGCAAAAAATAAATTATGGGATGCAAAATTGCTGCTATTGAGTATTGTTTTCCCGAAAAAAGGGTAACAAATGAGGATTTGCAAAGAGAATTTCCTCATTATGATTTTATGAATTTCGAAAAAAAAGTGGGGATATACTCGAGGTATATTGTCCAAGATACCGAGACAGGTTTGGATTTGGCCTATAACGCCTCTTTAAAGCTTTTTGAAAAAGGAGTAGATAAAAATAGTATAGATTACATTTTGTATTGTACTCAAAGTCCTGAATATTTTTTACCTACCACCGCTTGCATTCTTCAAGATAAATTAGGTCTAAGTAAAGGTATTGGGGCTTTTGATTTTAATTTAGGATGCTCAGGCTATACGTATGGATTAAGTTTGGGAAAAGCATTGATAGAGTCCAAACAAGCAAAGAATGTTCTATTGATTACAGCAGAAACGTATTCTAAATTAATATATAAGGGGGATCGAACCAATAGATCAATATTTGGAGATGCTGCAACAGCAACATTAATCGTGGAATCTGAGGAAAATAATATTAAAGAGTTTGCTTTTGGAACAGATGGAAGCGGTTATGACAAATTGATTGTAAAAAACGGAGCAAGCAAATATAAATATGACAACAATTGTCTAGTTAAAGAATACGGCACAAAAAATAAATATACCGATAATCATTTATATATGAATGGCCCCGAGGTTTTTAATTTTACTTCTGGGGTAATTCCAAGTTTCACAAAAGAAATTTTGGCAAAGAACTCGATTGATAAAGAAGATATTTCGCAGTACATATTTCATCAAGCCAATGCGTTTATGCTTAATTTTATGCGAAAGCGACTAAAAATCGAAAAAGAAAACTTTTATATTAATCTAAAAGATGGGGGTAATACGGTATCTAATACTATCCCTATTGCCTTGAAACAATACTCGCAGAACATCAATATACCAGAAGATATTATTCTAATTGGTTTCGGAGTAGGATTGTCTTGGTCTGGAGGATTAATAAAAATCAACAATCCTTTATAATTTAAAATATGACAAAAGAAGAATTTATTGCCGAGTTGGCAGATGACATGGAAATAGAGGTAGAAGTAACATCAGAAACAAGTTTCCAAGAATTAGATGAATGGGATTCTATGGGTATGATGGTGCTAATTGGTTCTGTTCTAGAAAAGTTTGAGGTCACCCTAACCGCTGAAGACATTACAAAACTAACGACATTTGAATCTCTGATAGAAAGAATAGGTGTTGAAAAATTCTCCTAAAATCACATAATCGCCCAAGTATTCATGAAAAAAAACGAACTTAAAAATAAAAATATTCTTGTTACTGGTGCTACTTCGGGTATAGGTAAGGGTGTTTGTTTAGACTTATTGTCTCAAGGTGCCAGAGTCATTGGAATTGGGAGAGATAAAAAAAAAGTAGACGATTTGGCTTCATCCTTTGACAAAGAAAAGTTTTTGTTTATTTCGTACGACTTGAATAACGTGGATGGTATTGAAGAGTTGGTTAAGAACAATTTGCCAAATCAAGAGAAATTAGATGGCCTTGTGCTTTGTGCAGGAAAGGAAGAAACAGTTCCCCTTAGCATGTATAAGGAGGATAAAATAAAATCGATATTTAATATAAACCTCTTTTCGGGAATAGAACTTTTACGGATTTTTTCAAAGAAAAAATTTAGTAACGATAATTCAAGTGTTGTGTTCTTTTCTTCTGTGATGGGTGAATTAGGTCAGCCGGGTAAGGTAGGTTATTGCGCTACTAAGTCTGCTGTGTTGGGGGTTGTTAAGTCTGCCTCCCTAGAATTGGCCAAAAGGAAGATTCGAGTAAATGCGGTATCTCCGGGAATTGTAGCAACACCAATGACAAAAAAATTGTTTTCACAGCTTTCCGAAGAAAACGTTTCAGAAATTGAAGAAATGCATCCTCTAGGAATAGGACAGATAGAAGATGTTACCCCGGTCGTACTCTTTTTACTCTCAAACGTATCAAAGTGGATTACAGGCCAAAACATAAAAATAGACGGTGGGTACTCTGTGCAGTAGTTGTTTGCGGAAAAAGAAACCCCAAGATGGCTGATTTCGCGATTTGTTTACAGGCAAAAAGAATACGGTTTGCATTAGATAAGGCTATTCATTTCTTGTGTACTATGAGTCAAAAGGTTTTGTGAACTTTACCAACAATGATAATTCAATAATGTTCAATATTTACATAGGCAGTACTTTTTTTGAAGAAAAAAAATACATTGTAGAAACCTTATTTTCAGAATTTATTGGGATTGAGGAATATCAGATATTTGCTTCAGACAATAAAGATTACCAAATCACACATACAGAGAGAGATGTGGTAATTGTTCTTCAAGACTTTTTTTTTACAAATGTTCAAGACTCTTATTTGAACAAGGCATACCTCCCTAAGGGATATCATTCAATCAATCTAGATACAAATAGAATCTCATTCCCTTTTGGGAATGACAAGCTAGTTTTTGAAGGCTCCAAGATTTATTGTGGTGCCGATATTTTTGCATCCGCATTTTTTATGCTGACAAGATGGGAAGAAGTTGTAGAAAATGAAAAAGATCAGTTTGGCAGATTTCCGGAAGGGAATTCATGGGCCGTTCAAAACAATTTGGAGCAAAGACCAATAGTAAATGAATATGCAGAATTTTTGGTGCGATTATTTCAAAAATCAAAAATTGAAATTCACCGAAAATCAAGAAAATTCGAACCCCTTCTTAGTCATGATGTTGATAACGTGGCAAGATATGACTCATTCAAAAAAATAGCAAGTGCACTAGGAGGTGATATATTGACGCGAAAAAGCATAAGGTCACTCACCAAAACGTTTTTAGATGTTCTAAATATATATCTTTTAGGGAGAAAGGATAATTATGACACTTTTGATTATTTGATGGATGTATCTGAAAAAAGTAAAATAAAATCAAGATTTTATTTTATGCCGGGACTAATAGGAGAATATGATGTTAGATATAATTATAATGCTAAAAGAGTAAAAAAAGCTTATGAAAAGGTAAAAAGCAGAAAACATATAATAGGAATTCATCCATCGTATAATTCTTTTCTTGATAAAGATTTGTTATCAAAAGAGAAAAAAAGATTAGAAGAAATAACAGGATTATCAATGAAAGAAGGGCGACAACATTATTTAAGATGTCAAGTGCCTGAAACATGGCAACATTGGGAAGATGTGGGCTTGGAGATTGATGGTAGCATGGGCTTTTCGAAACTCATCGGATTTAGAACAGGAAGCTGTTATAGATATACCGTATTCAATGTAAAGACAAGAAAAAAACTAAACCTAAAAGAAGATACGCTTCATGTGATGGACATAGCATTACTAAGCGACAATCCCGTTTCTAATATTTTTGAAGAAGTAAGATTGCTCATAGAAGAAGCCAAAAAATACAATGGAAATTTTTCGTTACTGTGGCATAATAATAATCTCTTTCATCCTTCCTATCTTAAATACATCAGTATGTATGAACGCTTGGTAGAAGAATTAAAAACGGAAAACGATTTTGTGGTATAATTGTTTTTTATGGGCAAAAAAGCAATCGAAACATCGAGAAGATTTAATATATGTGAAGTAGGCGGTATCATGATAATAAAATAGCTGATTTAAAAGAATGACCTATGACGCTGGACATTTTTATTGAGATCAGGGGGGTATATTAATAGTCTGTCAATATTAGGGTTAAAATTGTATTCAAAGGTATATTGGCTTTTGCAATTTTTGATATGGCAAAGGAGAAAGCTCTTGTTAGTCGATATAGGTTCGGTATTGGACTATTCCGTATTGGACATCTAAAACCGAAAACAAATAAGTAGAAACAATGAAAAGGAAAAATGTAAGAGAATCATACTATTTGGGTGCCTTACTTTATGTATTCTTAGTTTCCTTTCCTGAAAAGTTGGTTACTCTGTCTCTAATAGTATGGGTTTTACTGTCTTTGCTGAGTTTTAGAAAAGAAATGCTGCTTAAAAACAAATACTTATTACTTTTACCTGCTTTTTATGTCTTATACTTTGTGGGCTTCTTTACCTCAGAAAACCCTTCATTTAAGTTTTTGGAACATAAACTATCATTTTTGATTTTTCCTCTGATTTTTTTTCTTCACCAGTACTCTGAAAAGCAACGAAAAAGAATGTTACAAGTTTTTGTTTTGGGTTTGGTAGGTTCGGCATTGGTGTGCTTAGGGGTTGCCTGTTTTAATTCCATTGTCTTTCAAGATGGAATCATCCACTTTAAGCCTAACGTTCTGGAAGGTAAAGGTTTTATGGAGTCAATACTCTATGGTGGTAATTATTTTTTTGGTCGGTACTTATCTATATTTCATCAAACGGTATATTATGCATCATACCTATGTGCAGGAATAGCAATTCTGCTGTTTAATCCAAAGTTGTTTCCATCAAAAACACGGTTTGTTATACTAGGGCTTTTTGTTTTGTTTGTTTTTCTAATTTCCAATAAAGCAAGTTTTATTGTGTTGACATTGTTGTTATGCATTCGAGTATTTACTTGGCAAAGCAATAAGGTGAAAAAAACTATAAGTTTCTCCGTTTTTGCCATTATAGTAGCTTCTTTTATTATTATGAACCCAAGAATTAGAGAAAGTTTGACCAAAGTAGCAGATGGCGAGTTGTTATTAAACAAGGAGGCCCGTTATGGTTTTTCAACACGACTCCTAAGCTGGGATGCTGCCATATCACTTATAAAGGAAAAACCTATTTTAGGTTATGGCTATGCAAACACCCAATTGGTTTTAAATAAAAGGTATGAGCAAAAGGGATACACTTATCCATTAATGGAAAAATATAATGCTCATAACCTTTGGCTGCAATCATGGCTGGAAAATGGAATTCTGGCTATATTAATACTGATAAGTATTTTTTACTTTTTGCTCAAACAACAGTTGCCTGGCTTCAGGTATAGCCCTTTGTTACTAACGTTTGTACTTATTCTGTTGGTAAACTCCATGTTTGAAGGTATGTTCAATCGATTTTCTGGTATTTCCTTTTTTTCCTTTTTAGTTTGTTTTATTTTTTCAGCATTGAAAGGAGGGCTATCTAAGAAATGAAATTTAAGCTATCTATATCACATTACTTTGTGCTTTATTTTTTCCTTTTAATGGGGCTCTACCATTACAAGATAAAGACCTATTTCTACTGGCTATATATTGCTGAATTGAAAGATGGTGATTTCGATTTTGCGTTTTTCCAATTTTTCGTTGCGGTGGTTTTGTTTTTTATTAATCTGTTTTTTCTGAACACTTTAAGGAGAACAAAGCTTGTATTCATTGTGCTCTCTATCTTTTTTGCATTACTCACCATACCTTCGTTAATAGCCTTTACTTCTACAGGCATGTACCCAACAGAGTTGCTATGGTATCATCAAGGTTTTTTCTTCGCTTTGTATTTGTTTTCTAAGATTCGAATCGACTTTAGCAAAGTACCAGTAATCAATAAGACTCAGGCGCTGTACCTGTTATTGGGCATTACTTCCATCGGGGTAGTGCCCTATCTAATTATATATGGCCCTCATATCAATCTAAAAAACCTTTTTTTAATTGATGTATATCAGACGAGAGGTGTTATGAGCAAACTCTCCAACCCTTATTTTGGGTATACATATTCGATTTTTACCAAAATAATAATCCCTTTGATTATCGTTTTCAGTCTAGAGCTCAAAAAGAGAATCTGGGTGCTTGTCGGTGCTCTTTATCTTATTCTGTTCTACCTCTTTGGGGCACATAAAGCAGTTTATGGGGGTCTTTTGGTGGTACTTGTTTTTTACAGATTTAGTTATTCACAATCCGTAAAGTTTATCGTAAAGTATTCTGCATTGTTTGCCGTGGCATGTTTGCTTTTGGCCTGGATGAATCTGGACTATCCCTGGATTTTGACCTTCCGAAGAATCCATTTTATTCCAACACTATTGGATATTTGTTATACTGATTTTTTTGATGGGCAACCGTTATATTGGTCTGAGTCCATACTCAAAAGGTTTTTAGAATACCCATATGATGTTAGGCATACCAATTTGATTGGAGAGGTATATTTTAATAGACCTGACATGTCAGCAAACAATGGTTTAATTTCTGATGGCTTTATGAATTTTGGCACTTTAGGGGTGGTAATTAATATTTTTTTGATTTCCATATATTTCATGGTTCTAAATAGCCTGAAAATCCCAGCTAAATATTTTGGTTTATTCGTACTAGTTATATTTTCATTTATTAGTTCTTCGCTTTTCACAGTGCTTTTAACTCATGGAGCCTTTGCACTTTTATTTGTCGCGATTTTTCTACTCAATGATAAAACTGGGGTTAACCAGAACTACTGATTTCGCGCTCCTCAATATTTTAAGAAAACCTCTTTTTGATGAGCAATCATGAACAGACGCCTTCGTTTTATTTTACATGAGACATACTAAAATTCTTACATTATTATTTTTGATTCTGATAGGTCTATCAAATTGTTCTAAAGATGATGGTTTTGATTCTGATATTTTGACTACCATTGAAAGCCCATATATTTTGGAAGCTTTACGGGAGCAAAATAAAACGAGTATAAAGGAGGTCGAATCACTAACAGAACTGAAGTTGACATTAAATGTCAATAAACAAGGAGAAGATTATAGTGACTGGAGATATGATTATAATTTGGAAGAAAGTAATTTGTTAGCAGGGATATCACAATTCAAAAACTTAAAAAAATTAATATTGGTTATAAGAGGAGAACTAACAAGTGATAAAACCAAATTCGCTGACAAGGTACGCTTTGCTATTGCCGAGGATGTTCAACCTAGAATAATTGCTGCAATTGAAAACCTTGATAATCTCGAAGAAATATATTTCAGTTCTCAGTTGAAAATCTGCCAAGTTTGGAGTCATTGCATTTATTTCAAGCATCGATACTTGGAATAACAAAAATCAATTGCCCTAACCTAAAAAAGCTCTACTATTTCATGAAAAGAGGTGATATAGGCACTGATGGTTGGTTATTCGACCCTGCTCTAGCGGATATTGAAGAATTTTATTTTGATTACCAATATTTTGAACCCTTCTCATCATTCGACCCTTCCATCTTAGATTTAAGTGGATTCGCAAATTTGAACAAGTTTTACTATAAATTTTTTGTGCCAGGGGGTGATAGAAATTCTGTGCCTGTAGGTTCAAAACTTAATATTCAGAATGACTTGAAAATTACTGTTGATTTCAGAAATTATTTTGCTGCGACCTTCGAGCAAGGTGATTCAAACAGACTTGCCGTTTGCCTAGATGAAAATATTACTGAAGAGTTTATGAGTAATAACATTCTAATAAAATCTAGACATGGTGATCAAGGCTCTGAAGTTGTGACTTTTAATTGTGATTGAAAAGAACAACGTTAACGTAATTACTAAAAACTGTGTCTTCAATGCCATGCCTTGAATATAGATGTAAGCTGTGAATAGGGCTTAAATTTGCGGGTTCTATGGTTTTTTTTACTGACCAATACATCCGCTGATCTATATCTACCAATTGGCATTGTCAATTGGTTAAGACACCACTCAATTGATTTTCTTCCGGACCCAGTAGTTTAATAAATTCGCGGTCCATTCCATAGATTTCTTTTGGCAGCAAACGCGATCGTTTTGATATAAATTAAAAACTAGTATTGCAATTTAAACATTGCATGTATCTTTGAAACAATCAATGTCAACCCAAGTTTGAATTTGAACACGCCAATTAAAATCTGCCATCTCACAACGGTTCATGTACGTTACGATACCCGCATTTTTGTCAAAGAGTGCAGAGGTCTTGCAAAAAACGGATACGATGTAACCTTAGTGGTTGCCGATGGAAAAGGAAATGAAGAAAAGGATGGAGTCAAAATTTTGGATATTGGCAAACCCTCTGGGCGTATAAAGCGAATGTTATCTTACCACAGAGTAATTCTAAAAAAAGCTTTAGAATTAGATGTGCAAATTTATCATTTTCATGACCCCGAATTACTTAGAATTACCACTGCTTTGGTCAAGAAAGGCAAGGTAGTCATATATGATGCCCATGAAGATGTACCGCGTCAAGTGTTGGACAAGGCTTACATTCCTTCACTCATCCGAAAACCTCTTTCACGTTTCTTGGAATCTTATGAAGATCGAATTATCTCCAAAATTTCAGGAGTTGTTACCGTAACACCAACGTTATTAAATCGATTTCTAAAAAGCAATAAGAAGGTAGTTGAGGTCAGGAATTTTCCTTTAGCGGAAGAGTTTGCAGACGAAAGTTTCCATAATGGGGACAAACAAAATTTCGTTTGTTACGTAGGCGCCATCTCAAAAGTACGCGGAGTCCTTAATATGGTCGATGCTATGCAATATGACAATGGCGCTAGATTTTTGCTTGGAGGTAAATTCGAGAATGAAGATTTGAAAAAGAAAACTACAGAAAGTAAAGGCTGGAAAAATGTTGATGAACTGGGTTTTCTCAATCGCGAACAAGTCAAGAACATGTTACAAAAGTCTGTGGCCGGGTTGGTTCTACTTGAACCAACCCCAAGTTATTTGGAGTGTATTCCGGTTAAAATGTTCGAGTATATGATGTCAGGTATTGCGGTTATCGCCTCAGATTATCCGTATTGGCGTGAACTTGTTGAAGAAGAAAATTGCGCACTTTTTGTAGACCCATTGAACCCGAAAGAAATCAGCGAAGCAATTAAAAGACTAATAGAGGATAAGGAGTTGGCCTCGGAAATGGGAGAAAGAGGTAGAAAGGCGGTTTTAAAAAAATTCAATTGGGGCAATGAAGAACAAGTGTTATTGAACTTTTATGATGGTCTAAATAAATAGAGCTTTAGATGTATACAAAAACAGATTTGAATGATTTCGGTTCTTTTTTGAAGACACTCAAAAATGAGAATTATGAATTTATTTTTTTTAATGAATTATCAAAATCGCATCATCAAGCCATAATAAGACATGATATTGATTTTGACGTCATGGCAGCCTTGGAGACGGCTAAAATAGAACATGAGTTGAATGTTAAAGCGACCTACTTTTTTCTGGTCACCAATGGTAGTTACAATCCTTTTGACAAAGAAAATTTGAACTCTATCAATAAGATAAAAGATTTAGGCCATAAAGTATCCATACATTTTGACCCCACCATTTATGAAGACTTTAAAAAGGGCCTGGAAATGGAAAAACAATGTTTTGAAACTGTTTTCAAAACAGCGGTGGATATAGTTTCCCTTCATAGACCGAATGATTATTTTCAGAACTATAATCAGTCCATATCCGATATTGAACACACCTATATGGAGAAGTACTTTAAGAACATAAAGTATGTTGCTGATTCCGCGGGAACTTTTAGGTATGGCCACCCCTTTAACACGGAAGAGTTTCAATCAGGAAAGTCCTTACACATTCTCATTCACCCTATTTGGTGGATTTACGAAGGAGCTACGAATCATGAAAAGCTAAAGGATTTCTATACCAAAAAGAAAGAGCTCATGAAATCTCACTATGCCTTTAATTGCAAACCATTTAATGAAATCAAGCATGAACTCAACTAAGCAAATCGTTTTATTTGGTTGTAAATCGACCACTAAGTTCATTCTGAAGTATTTAATAAGTTTGAATTACAAAATTCATCTTGTTACCATTGACGAAGAAAAGGGAAAATCTCAAAAGGTAGCTGACTATTTATTTCTAAAGGATTTTTGCCTTGAAAATAGCATAGAAGTATACGTAAGCAATAAATACAGCCTAATATCAGAAGAAGACCTGACGTTTTTTAAAAATCAAAAATTTGACATAGGATTTGTCGTTGGCTGGCAAAGGCTTGTACCAGAAAAAATTCTAAACACATTCTCTGTTGGCGTATTCGGCATGCATGGTAGCCCCATGAACTTACCAAAAGGACGGGGAAGGTCCCCCATGAATTGGTCAATAATCGAGGGGAGAAAAATATTTTATACGAACCTATTCAAGTATGATAGCGGAGCAGACGATGGAGACGTCTTAGACACCTTTAAATTTCAAGTAACTGACTCCGACACCGGAGAGACAATGCATTTTAAAAATACATTGGCAATGAAATATTTGATTCAAAAGAATATTGACAATTTGGTTAATCAGAATTTTACGTTGACAAAGCAACCCAATACTATACCCACCTATTATCCTAAACGCACGGAATCGGATAGCATAATTGATTGGGGAGATGATATTTTCAATATTGAGCGCCTTATACGCGCGGTTACTAAACCTTTTAACGGGGCATATTCTTTCATCAAAAACAACAAAGTCATTATATATAGAGCTGCGATTTTTGATTTTCAAGATTTTGGATATGAAAATATAATGCCCGGTCAAATACTTGAAGTTTTTGACAACGATAAATTTCTTGTTAAAGCTTATGGAGGCCTTTTACTTGTACATGAATTTCATTCTGAGATAGAAATCGACTCAGGAGCTATGTTTTCAAATAACAATATTGACAGTGTATTTGAACATAATAAATATGGCTTTCATGATTTAGAATAGTTATAAGATAAATCTAGTTTTTGTTAAAATCTGAACTTATAGGGCAAGCGATTTCTATTTATAACCATATCGTATCTCAGTAGGTCCATGGTCTCCTAAGTAGTTTTCATTCTTTGATTCCGTGGGATATTCGAAAGCGTTTATTGCATTAACATAGTTCTGGAGATTCCAAAGATTCACCACCGGTTTCTGTAAATGGTTTAAGGGGCACACTGTATGGAGAGTCTAAATAGCCAAAATCAGCAAATAATTTATAATACGGGTTTAATGCACTGTCTATAATTGGCTTATAACATGTAGCTCGATTTGCAACTACAGTGTCATTACAGTTTAATAATCCGCCATGTGTAGAGAACCAAGATGATGTTTGGAAAATAGAATCGTCTAATTTCTCAATAATTTTTAGTTCGTAGGTATAGCTTATTTCACCAACGTAATCTTTTGGTACAATTTCAATTTGGGTTATTTCATTAGTACTGTTAAAGCTGTAATAAAATGTCTGATTTACAACTTCGTTCATTGTAGATGATTCAACATTTCCAAAGGAATCATAATTAACAAAAAATGTTCGATAATAAGAGTTATTGTTTGTTACAATTGTCAGTGTTTGGTCACTATTCTTTATAAAAACTTGGTTATTTTCATATTCAAAAATGGTCGAATTTAAATAGGAGGTGTCTTTAAAAGACCGTATTTCTGAAATCTTACCATTTTCATTGTAAATGAACAACTCAAATGAAGTTGTCTGAATAGGCTCCTCAAATATACCGTAGTAACAAGTGAAGAGTTATTTACAGATAGCTTAAACTTTGAGACAACGTCAAAAACCAATTCATCTGAAAAATCAAAAGATGAGTTGAAATTTGGAGTTATTGATGCATTTTCTGAAACCACCACATCTGGAGTGAAATTAAAATCCACCGAATCAAAAGAAAAAGTCAAACTTATTGTATTATTTTGATTATCAATTATGCCTTCGATATTAGCTGTAATATTTGAATTGTTTTCGACTAAAAGGCTAAATTCAATAATCAAATTATCCTTCACTAAATTATCCTCATTGTTACCTCGTTGGCAAGATAAAAACAGCAGCAATAATAAAAAATAGTAGCGATCCAATTCTCATATGTAATTATTTGTAACTATAATGTTAAATAAACAACGTAAGCAAAACCCTACTATTGTACGGTTACCTAGTTTTAGTTTATGTTGATTAATATGCTGGTAAATTGGAAATATCCTGATTTTATACCCACCTCCTTTCGTAGTATTAGAAAAGCAGTATTTTAAGTTCCTAAATTTGTATACTTCACAATTTTTGAAGGTAAGATAGAATCACTAATACCCTTAAGGTTTTATCTTGAATACTATTCATTTAGGATTGAAGATGATAGAGCTTCTATCCAAAATCTTATGTGCTTTGAAACATTTGTAGGATGCTTACAATATTAATCGTCATATTAGCAGTCTTTGAGAATGCTGAAGCTTTTAATCAAGAGATTGGCACCTAGAATATAAGTAAGGTGACCGCAATGGAATACCTGTTTTTAATGCGGACGTTTCAACAGCAAACTATGGCGCTATATTATCAGGTTGGTCTGAGCAACAACCTACAAACCGACATTGCTTTAGGTGCCCATGGCATGCGTTATTGTGATGAAGGTGAAGCCACCTGAGCAATTCTTAATGATATGGGGTGGACCATCAGCGGGGATGCTAGAAGTGATACCAGTAATTAACTAATAATATTAATTCAATTTCTATGCCTCTCTCAACTCATTTTTACATACTGTGAGGCATTTTGAAATGGGATATTTCCTACTCTAATTTTTATCAGTGTTACTTAAAGGTGTAACTTTATAGCTTTGAACGTTTCCCAAAAAACTGAAACAACCAACCGATATGACAGAACCTGAAATTGAACTTTCTATTGTGATGCCTTGTTTAGATGAGGCGGAAACTTTAGAAATTTGCATTAAAAAAGCCCACACTTTCTTGGAAAAAACCGGTGTTAACGGAGAAGTTGTTATCTCTGATAACGGCAGTACAGACGGCTCCCAAGAAATTGTGAAAACTAACGGTGCGAGACTCGTACATGCATCTGAAAAAGGCTATGGAGCAGCACTACAGGTGGGCATTACCAACGCAAGAGGTAAATATGTTATTATGGGTGATGCCGATGATAGCTACGATTTTCTAAGTTTAATGAATTATGTTGAAAAACTTAGAGAAGGCTATGATTTGGTCATGGGCAATCGATTTAAGGGCGGAGTGAAAAAAGGAGCAATGCCTTTTCTTCATAAATATTTAGGTAACCCGGTGTTATCCTTTATAGGGAGATTGTTTTTTAAAATACCGATTCGAGATTTTCACTGTGGCTTGAGGGGCTTTTCAAAAGATGCCTTTGAAAGAATGGAACTTTATACCACAGGAATGGAATTCGCCTCGGAAATGGTTGTTAAAGCCGCTCTTCATAAAATGAAAATTACCGAAGTACCTACGGTATTGTCACCTGATGGTAGAACCCGACCACCTCACTTGAGAACTTGGAGAGATGGGTGGAGGCATCTACGTTTTTTATTGATGTTCTCTCCCAATTGGTTGTTTTTGTTTCCAGGGGTTCTTCTTACGATCATTTCGGCCATATTTGGGTCTATCGTCATTTTGAAACCCTTCGAACTAGAGGGTGTTACCTTTGATATTCATACGTCTATTATTTTGGCTTTTACCTTGATTATCGGGGTTCAGCTTATTTTCTTCCACTACTTTGTTAAAATATATAGCGTGGTAAGCGGTCTCACGCCAGAAACCAAAAACTTTAATAAGCTATTCGATTATTTTAATCTGGAACGAGGCCTGATAGTGGGTGCCTTGCTGTTTATAATAGGCTTGGTTCTCATGGGCCTCAATTTTTATAACTGGAGCTCCCTTGGTTTTGGAGATTTAGACCCGGTGATTTTCGTTCGAAAAGTATTACTGGCAGTAATCCCATTTACTTTGGGCATTCAAATAATGATTTTTAGTTTTATGTTTAGTATTATCGGTATTAAAAGAAAGGTAATATGAGTTCTCCAATAGCAAAGAGTAAAAAGAGTTTTTTCGACAAATTGCTCATCTCCTTCCATAGAAAAACCTCTCATAATAGTAGAATCGAGATTTTGTCTGACTTGATTTTCAAAGACCTACGGTTTTTGATGGAAAAAGAGAATTTAGAGAGCATTAAATGCTTGGATATTGGCTGTGGCGATTTGACCCTCAGTGAATCTATTTCTGAAAAAGACAGCGCTATTAGTTTCACCGGGATTGATATACATGAAGTACCCGAAGCGCTTAAAGATGTTGGAAAATGGAAAAATTACGTCCATTTTGACGGAAAAAACATGCCCTTTGATGACAATTCGTTTGATTCCGCTTTGTTCAGCGATGTACTGCATCATGATTATGAAAATATTGAGATTTTGTTAAAAGAAGCGAAGCGAGTGTCTAAGTACATCGTGATAAAAGACCATTTTGAATACGGCTTCTTTTCAAGAAAAATTTTACAGTTAGCTGATATCATCGGAAATTATGGCTATGGCATATCTATTCCAAAGCGATACCTTTCATTGAAGTCGTATGACAAGTGTATTTCCGAATGTGGTCTTACTGAAGTAAAGCGTTTGACCCCTATACATTTATATGACCATAGCCCTTTAGTGAAAATAATCTTCAAGTCTAAATACCAGTTCATTAGCATTTTAAAGTAAAAAAATGAACAGATTAAAAAGTGTTTTAATGAGTAAAGGCGCTCTGTTTTTCACTATAGCAATGGTAATCGTTCAAATGGGTCTTTACGATAACTTTTGGAATGTAGCGGACCAAAATTGGTTCGACGATTTTCAAGTAAGTTCAGAAAGTCTTGTTCTCGGTCGTTTGGCCGCCTCGGAACGCGAAGGCACCTCTTTCAAAGCAGGCCTTTTAGGGCGTTATTTCATTGAGGAGGGTAATCTATGGCTTAATCAATATGACTTCTATCAAAATAAAGAAGTTGTATTAGAAAAAGAAACATTTCGTACCTATAAAAGTCAAATTGGAGGTCAAGGATTTATTTTCTCTCTTCTATCCAGTGTTTCTCCTTTTTCCAACGAAATTAATCTTAAGATATTCAAGTTTTGTTCCGCATTATTATTTGCATTTATCTTGACGTTGTTTCTTTTGTGGGTTTATAAAAAATATGGATTGTTTTCAGCTGTAATTACGTTGTTTCTTTTTTTGATTTCGCACTGGCTTACAGTTTTTGGAAGAAATTTGTACTGGGTAGTAGGTGTTTTATATGTGCCTTTTATCGTGATGCTTTTTATTCTTAGTAGGGAAAGTACAAAAAAACGTATAGATCTTACCTTAAAAAAACTAGCTATAATAGCATTTGTATTAGTTTTAATTAAATGTCTTTTCAGCGGGTTTGAACTCATTACAACAAGCCTTATAATGTTTGTAATGCCCTTTGTATACTATGCTGTTTTAAATAAATGGAAATGGAAGACTTTTTCTTTAAGACTTTTAAGTGTGACGCTAGGTTCACTGGTCGCAGTTTTTTTGTACTTTTTTGTGTTGACATATCAGCTGTCACTGATTAGAGGCAGTTTTGCCAAGGGTTTTGAGCATATTGTCTATAGTTTTCTAAAAAGAACATCGGGTAATAGTGGCGATTTCTCAGAGGCATATCAGCAATCATTGGAAAGCACGGTGCCAATGGTGTTAGAAAAATATTGGAATGGCATTGCAATTGATTTAAACACCTACATCAGCACAGATTGGGCTAGCCTTATTAGAATAGATTTTGGCGAACTGATTTTAATATTCATTATTTTTTCACTTTTATCACAGTTGCCAAAAAAGATATCCCCTTCAATATGGGCCAAGTCAAAGGCAAATAGCGCGTTGATAATTGTAATGTGGCTTTCTAGTGCTGCGGCACTGTCATGGTTGGTTATTTTCAAAGGGCATTCCTATATTCATACGCACACTAATTTTATAGTTTGGTATATGCCTTTCTGTTTATTCGGATTTGCAACGATAGGAAGCATAACATCGTCGGTTTTTACAGATGTTTTTGACTTTTATAAAAAGACAAATCGGAAAAATAAAATAATCGGAAAGATTGCTTTAGGAGCTCTGATTGTTGGTGTTGTTTTTGCTCAAAAGGAAAGTATAGAGCAATATAAAACTTTGAAAGAAGTCCGAAACAAAAAAAACCTATTAGCGAGTGAGGCGGGATTTGATGTTTATTTATTCAAAAATAAACTATGGTACTTTAAAGATAAAGCAAATGCAGCTCAGATGAATACCAGGTTCTTTTTGCATATTGTTCCAGACAGAACTGAAGACCTACCTGAGAAAAGACAAAAGTATGATTTTGACAATCTTGACTTCAATTATGAAGATACGAGCTTAGAATTGCCTTGGTGGTATGGTAACAGTAATTTTTTGGCAGCGGTTATAGAACTTCCTGATTATAAAAAAAAGACAGTTAGAACTGGTCAATATGCCAATAGGCAAATTATATGGGAAACAAGTTTTCAACCCTATTGAAGTGCAATGAGCCTTATGGGATTTTAATTTTTCAAAAATAATTCGGTTCAAAATGCAGCGCAATTGAAAAAGTAAAGAGGTATGATCTCAATAATAACTCCTGTATATAACTCAGAAAAGTATCTAAAGAAGAGCATAGTATCTGTACAAGCACAAACTCATACCGATTGGGAGCATATCCTAGTAGATGATTGTTCTTCCGATGATAGTGAGGCACTAATAAAATCCTTTCAAGAAAAAGATAACCGAATCAAGTACCATCGCCTTGATAAAAACAGTGGCGCCGGTATTGCAAGAAACAAAGCCATTGAAATGGCTCAAGGAGATTATGTCGCTTTTTTGGATAGTGATGATCAATGGTATCCAGAAAAATTGGAGAAGCAATTGAATTTCATGCAAGAGAACGGTTATCACTTTTCGTTTACCGATTACGATATGGTTGACGAGGCGGGTAAAAAGTTAGCCAAATATGTAAAATGTAAACCTGTGGTCACCTATAAAAGTGCTTTATACAAAAACCCAATAGGTTGCTTGACTGTGATTTATGATGTCAATTTCTATGGAAAACAATACATGCCATCCATTCGTAAGCGTCAAGATTACGCCCTTTGGCTGCATTTACTAAAAAAAACCGATGGATATGGTTTAAATGAATGTTTGGCCAGTTATCGTTCGGGTAATGAATCCATTTCGGCCAACAAATTGGATTTGGTCAAATACGAATGGAAAATTTATCGTGAAATAGAAGGTTTGTCATGGTTCAAATCGGCATTTTATTTGCTTTCTGCAGTTGTTTTGAAATTGAAAAGTTACTTTTGAGTATTTTGAAATTTTGTACTTAATGGCAAGACCTTCAATTTTAAATTCAATAGAAAGGAAGTTTATTCTCTTAATCGGCGACATGCTGATTATTTTGGCTTCTCTCAATCTATTTGTAAATCATGCCATAGATGAAGAATTCATTTCTTTTGTGCTAAAAACCTCTGTATTTGTCTTTGGGGTTTCCACATACCTTATCCTTTCCTATATTTTAGACTTTTACAATTTGGAAAAGGTTGCAAGAAAAAGATACATCTTATCACAATCCGTATATATAACCGCCATATTTGTTTTTCTAGTTTTTATTTTCACTGTTTTCACTTTTGATGTTAGTTTTTGGAGGATACCCCTTCTCTCTTTTTTGCTGTTAACACCTATCGAAATTTGGCTTTGGAGATTACTTTTCAGCAATGTATTTAGAATAATACCTACCATAAAAAATGTGCTTTATATCTATGACCAAAACTCCATTGCTGATTTAAAGAACAACACCGAGAACATAAATGGTGCGGGAATCAAAACCTTTTATAAGGTGAAACTAACACATCAAATGGAGGATAACAACTCTATTGAATTCAAAAAGAGGTTTCATGATGCATCTAAAAAAATAGACACATGGATTTTGAATGTAAAGGACTATAACAAAATCCCCAAGACGCTTGAAAATTTGTTGCTAGACTCTATTTTGAGAGGTAGTGAAGTCATATCATATACTTCATTTTATGAAAATGTATATGAAGCACTTCCAATTAAGTCACATTATCATAGTTTTTACGAAATTCTACAAGTCAGAAATAAAAAGATAAGGTACCTACAACTCTTATTTAGTTATGTAGTTAATTTTCTATTATCACTTTTTGTAGGCCTAATATTTGTTGCGGTTTGCCCTTTTGTATTTTTTTTAAATCTTTTTTTTAATCGAGGTCCTCTTTTCTATACCCAGTTAAGAGTAGGTCAACATGGCAAAGAATTTAAAATCTACAAGTTTAGATCGATGATAACTAATGCTGAGATTACTGGAGCTCAAATGGCAAAAAAAAATGACAATCGCATTACCCCATTTGGAAAAGTATTAAGAGCATTTCGAATTGATGAATTGCCTCAGATTCTGTCAGTTATTTTTGGAGATATGCAATTTATTGGGCCAAGACCTGAGAGAAAAATCTTTGTTGATCAACTTAATGATATAACCCCATTTTATAGTGTAAGACATTTGTTTAAACCTGGTATTACAGGTTGGGCACAAGTCAAATACAAGTATGGAGAAGATTTACAGGATTCAATACGAAAGTTGGAATATGACTTGTATTACATAAAGAACAAATCTATTACATTAGACATGCGGATAATTTTTAAAACTGTAACCACGGTTTTATTCTCCAGAGGAGTATAACTTATGAAAAAAACCCTAATAACAGGCGCAGCGGGCTTCCTTGGCTCACATCTTTGCGATAGATTTATAGCCGAAGGCCATCACGTAATTGGGATGGATAATCTTATTACAGGAGATCTCAAAAACATTGAGCATCTGTTTCCACATGAGCGTTTTGAATTCCATCACCATGACGTTTCAACTTTCGTGCATATAGGAGGAGATTTGGATTACATCCTGCACTTTGCATCTCCGGCAAGTCCAATTGATTATTTAAAGATTCCGATTGAAACCCTAAAAGTAGGTTCCCTGGGCACCTTGAATTTGTTAGGTCTTGCCAAGGAAAAAGATGCCAGGATTCTGGTGGCATCAACCTCAGAAGTATATGGAGATCCTTTAGTACATCCGCAGAATGAAGAGTACTATGGCAATGTAAGTCCTATTGGACCTAGAGGGGTATATGATGAGGCCAAACGTTTTATGGAGTCAATAACCATGGCGTATCATACTCATCATGGATTGGATACCCGTATCGTTCGCATTTTTAATACCTATGGTTCAAGAATGCGCTTGAATGATGGGCGAGTGGTTCCAGCCTTTATGGGGCAAGCGCTTCGGGGTGAGGATTTAACGGTTTTTGGAGATGGGTCCCAAACAAGATCTTTTACGTATATAGATGATCAGGTTGAAGGCATCTATCGCTTATTGATGAGCAACTACCATCTTCCCGTCAACATAGGTAATCCAGATGAAACCACAATTCTGGAATTCGCTGAGGAAATCATTAAGCTTACCGGAACAGATCAAAAAATAATATTCAAACCATTGCCTCAGGATGATCCTTTGCAGCGTCAACCTGATATCACTAGGGCCAAGGAAATTTTGGATTGGGAACCTAAAGTGCATCGTTCAGAAGGGCTAAAAATGGTATATGAATACTTCAAATCGCTATCACCAGAGGAATTACATGGCAAGGAGCATCGTGATTTTTCACATTTGAATGGGAAATAAATACTGATATCGGATATCCGATATCTGAATTGGTTTATTTTAGCCAAAATTTTGATTGATGAACATTCTAGTCCTTGGCTCAGGGGGTCGCGAACATGCGATAGCCCTTAAAATCTCACAAAGCACTAAACTTGAACAACTGTTTGTTGCACCAGGCAATGCAGGCACTTCAGAAATTGCAACCAATGTTGAAGTTGGGGTAAACGATTTTGAAAGTATTAAAGCATTGGTTTTGGCCGAAAAGATAGATTTGGTTGTGGTTGGTCCAGAGGATCCATTAGTGAATGGAGTTCATGATTTTTTCTTGAATGATGATGCGCTAAAAGATGTTTCAGTCATAGGGCCACAACAAGCTGCTGCAGAACTGGAAGGGAGTAAAGAATTTGCCAAAGAGTTTATGATGCGCCATCAGATTCCAACAGCTGCATATGAAAGTTTTACTTCAGAAACGGTAGAGAAAGGATACGCCTTTTTGGAAACATTAAAACCGCCATACGTTCTTAAAGCTGATGGATTAGCTGCTGGCAAAGGGGTGTTGATTCTTCAAGAGTTGGATGAAGCAAAAGCAGAGCTTAAATCCATGTTATTGGATTCCAAGTTTGGTTTCGCTAGTGCAACCGTGGTGATTGAGGAATTTTTGGACGGGATAGAATTAAGCTGTTTTGTGCTAACTGATGGCACAAATTATAAAATACTTCCTACCGCAAAAGATTACAAACGCATTGGTGAAGGAGACACGGGCCTTAACACAGGGGGCATGGGAGCCATTTCCCCGGTTCCTTTTGCAGACGAATCCTTTTTACATAAAATAGAGCAACAAGTAGTGAAGCCTACCGTAGAAGGTCTTAAAAAGGATAATTTACCATATGTAGGATTCATCTTTATAGGATTGATAAAAGTTGAGGAAGAACCAAAGGTCATAGAGTACAATGTACGCATGGGTGACCCAGAGACTGAGGTTGTTGTTCCTAGAATTAAAAATGATTTGGTTGATATCCTTACAGCGATGGCCAAAGGAAAATTAAATGAAATCAATCTTGATATAGATCAAAGAACCGCTACAACGGTAATGGCGGTTTCGGGAGGTTATCCAGAAACGTATGAAAAAGGAAAAGAAATCACAGGGATTGAGAATATAAAAGATTCCTTGGTCTTTCATGCTGGAACAAAGAAAAGTGACGGAAAGGTGGTTACCAACGGAGGGCGTGTTATTGCCATTACTTCCCTTGGAAATGATTTTCAGGAAGCACTACAAAAATCCTATCAAAATATAGAAAAATTACATTTTGATCGAATGTACTACAGAAAAGACCTCGGGTTCGATTTATAGATAGGAATGGGAGGTAATACTCTTGTCCTCTTCACCGCTATCGTTGAAAATTTTCAACTGGTTCATCCAATAGACCATGGCTACAAAACCAATAATTGCAAAAATCCAGTTTACAGCGTTAGAAGACCACCAACTTTGCATAAAACGGAAAAAATCATAAGGAGCAAAAAGACCATTTACAAATAAGTCTTCAATGCCGTAAAAAAACTTGCTCATCTTAGCTATATTTACTTTACAAAAGTAGTAAAACCAAACATGATTTCAAGCTTTTTCGGAAAAACAAAACCCATAAACTATATTGTTCTATCGGTTTTCCTATTCCTCTTTTACAGCGTTTTTGTTTTTTTTGAAGCAAATCAAGGGATTAATGTGGACACCATTCCGTTAGATGTTTTAACGGTTGGGACACTTTTGCTCTCTATTTATGTTATCAGTAGAATTATCAGGACCGAAAAGGTAACTGATTTCAGCTCGTATGCTATCTTTTTTTTTGTTTTGCTGTTCGTTGCTTTTTCAAAGGTCCTTGGAGATAAAAATGCTATTTTCTGCAACTTTTTTTTATTGCTCGCTGTTTGGAGGTTATTGGCGGTTAAATCGATTAAAAATGTTAAGCATAAGATTTTTGATGCATCACTCTTAATCTGTATTGCAAGTCTTTTTTACGATTGGGCTGTGATGTTTTTTCTTTTGGTTTTTTTTGTCATCAATGTTTATGATAGAAAGACATTTAAAAACTGGCTGGTCCCAATCGTTGGTATTTTAACCTTTTTCATCTTGGTCTTTACTTTTTTAAAGGTTAACGGAGAACTTTCTTTTTTTGCGGACCATTATAGATTTTCAATAGGCTTTTTAAAAACTGATTTTTTTACAGAACCAGCTATAATAAAACTATTGATCTATGTCTTTTTATTAGTAGTGGTCATGTCTTTGGTTTTCTTAAAAGTGAGAAAGAAAGGAGGGGGAAAATTGGTGCCGTTGCGTATTGTTTTCTTGGCTTTTATTTTTGGGGCCTTCATTAACCTTTTCAAATCTGTTGATTCCTCTCCCGTTTTAATTACATTTTTTCCAACAGCGGTTTTTTTAACCAATTATGTTGAGACTATCAAAAAGGCTAAGCTCAAGGAAGTTGTAGTAGGAATATGTATTGCTTTGTCCTTTGTCCTTTTTCTGTTAGAACTTAATCTGTAAACCATAAAGCAATATCTTTGTGCTAAATTAATTGGTCCATGTTTAGCTCATTTGCCTTCAATATTTTTCAGGAAAGTATACTTACATATCATCTTAAAGATGATGTCTGCCAAGAATTTGTGAATCCCTATCCAAAAGAGAAGGTAGAGCATTTGTTATACAGGAAAAATTGGATTGATACTGTGCAATGGCATTATGAAGATATTATTCGGGACCCGTCTATAAACCCTGATGATGCTCTAGATCTTAAACGAAAAATAGATGCCAGCAATCAAGACCGAACAGATTTAGTGGAATACATTGATGGTTATTTTTTGAACAAATATCAATCTGTTGAGATAAAGAAAGGAGCCACTATAAATACTGAAAGCCCAGCCTGGGCTTTTGACCGACTTTCCATTTTGGCTTTGAAGATTTACCACATGGAAGAAGAGGCAAACCGAACGGATGCTTCTCCAGAACATATTGCCAAATGCAATGATAAGTTGGCTGTACTATTGGAACAAAAGAAAGATCTTACCACAGCTATTGACCAATTATTGACGGATATTGAAGCAGGAAATAAGTATATGAAAGTCTATAAACAGATGAAAATGTACAATGATGACGAATTAAACCCGGTACTCCGTGGACAAAAAGGGTAAGTCCCATATTTTGGTCATTAGGCTATCTGCAATGGGAGATGTGGCGATGACCATTCCTGTTCTGATTGCATTGCTGGACAAAAATCCTGAACTAAAGATTACCGTTCTTACTAAAAAACCATTTGCCCCTATTTTTTCTGGATTGAAAAATGTTGAGGTGTACGAGGCCGATGTGAAAAAAAACCATAAAGGTCTAGTTGGATTATGGCGCTTATATCAGGAATTGAAAAAATTGGATATTAATTATGTTGCAGACCTGCACAATGTGCTCCGTAGCCGAATTCTGAAAAAGTATTTTGCGTTGGATAAAACACATTTTGTTCAGATTGATAAGGGTCGCACGGATAAAAAAGCACTTACGCGTTCCAAAAATAAAATCTTCCAACAATTAAAAAGTACCCATCAGCGCTATGCAGATGTTTTTACGGAGTTGGGATTTCCAATAGATTTATCCAACACAAAATTATTGGAGCGTCAACCACTTTCAGAAAAAGTACTTGAATTGGTTGGGCAGGATACTAAAAAATGGGTGGGGATAGCTCCTTTTGCTGCCCATGAAGGTAAAATGTATCCACTCAGTTTGATGAAAGAGGTAATCAAAAAACTAAACGATACCGAAAAGTATAAAATAGCGTTATTTGGTGGTGGCGCCAATGAAATCAAACAGTTAGAAGGTATTGAAAAAGAATTCGAAGGCGTAGTTAACATGGCAGGAAAGCTTAATCTGTCGGAAGAATTATCACTGATTTCAAATTTGGATCTAATGCTCTCCATGGATAGCGGCAATGCACATTTGGCAGCCAATCATGGTATTCCTGTGGTAACGCTTTGGGGGCTTACGCACCCTTATGCTGGTTTTTATCCTTTTAATCAATCTTTGGAAAATGCATTGCTGTCGGACCGCAAACAGTTTCCATTGATTCCAACCTCTGTGTATGGCAACAAACTTCCAAAAGGATATGAGAATGTCATGCAATCCATAACTCCAGAGCAGGTAGTCACCAAAATAAGCCAGCTGTTAGCTTCTTAAGCTATCACCTTGCGTTCTGCAATGGAACTAAAATAGTGTTTTAACTGTTGTACGTATTGGTACTTTAATTGCCTGTTAGTACTATCCATTAATAGGGAACGCATTCCCAAATACGAAGCAATAATATAGGTAGCCACTCCTTCGCAATCGATATGGCGGGCAATATGGCCATCAATTTTACCTTTTTTCAATACAGAGACCAGATTTACCTCCCATACTTTAAGGATATCCTTAAGGTACTTGCTGATTTCTGAATTACGTTTGTTGAATTCGGTCAGAAAGTCATTTAACATAAACCCATAGGCCATTTCATTACGTTTGCCAGGTTCCAAAGCATTTTCCAAACTATCTAAAATAATAGGTAATGGATTTTCATGAGTGTTCAAAGGTTCAACCAATAAGGCATACACTTTTTGAACAACAAGGTTTTGTATAATGCTTATAAAGTAATCTTCTTTAGATTTAAAGTGATGATAAAATGCACCTTTAGAAAGCTCTAGTTCTTTTAGAATATCATCTAAACTGGTATTGTAATAGCCTTTTTCATGAAATATTTCTAGGCCTTTGGCACATAAACGATGCATGGTTTCGCGTCTTTTTAGGTTCTTTTCCATAAGATTTAGGTTTTGGGTTAAATAGACCGTTAAGTCTGTAACAAAGATTCGGCAGATTAACCCCAACCGAAAGAAATGAGGATGTAGTTGTAGGAAAAATCGGTGAAAAGTAGAAAAAGGGCCTAAAAGAGGGAGCCCTTAAAAAGGAAACCGACCAGCGAGTCTGTTTAACAGATTCATTTATTGGATAAATGACAGGCGGAAATGATTGATATCCATTTTAATGGTGGTAAAAAGCACTAGGATTTAACACTATAAGTTTACTCAGAACACCTATCTGTCAATTTTGGTGACTAGTTTAACCAAAAACCTACGAACTTCACTTAGTTGAGCTAAACATATTTTCAGAATTGCCCATAATATCTATAGAAAATGAAAAGTACTTTAGTCTGGATAACAATTTTATGCTGCAGTGTTGAATGTCTTGCCCAAAAGGAGTTGTTTGAAAATAGATTCCATTTAGATTCTTGTTCTAGGTTTGGAAGCTTATGGGGCAACGAAATTAAACGATGGGAGTTTGAAGTAAAATCAGAATCGGCTCTAGACGATAATCTTTGGGAACAAATACTGCCAAAATCAACTCTTGATGACGATAAAATAATAATCAACAGGAATGAATTGGATTACTTCCTTAAAATCGATGTTATAAACAGTCTAGCTAAAAATCAACCAATTTCAAACCCAGCTCATTGGGAAAGTCGATTTGGAAAGCAAATTCAAACAATCGAATTTGAAAAACCGCTTCATGTTTTAATGATTAAAAATGATAAGCTCGTTAAAATGACTTTGGATTCTCTAATAGGCCTAAGGTACCCTACCTTTTATCCATATGGAAAATATGACATTATCGATAAAGGAATGGTCCCAATAGTATATAGGCAAGCAAATCAGTTCGACTTCAGGTCTCCTGTACTATTTGTCACATGTAATTTCATGGAACATGCAGACCTTGAAAGAGCGAAAATAAATAGAGACACCATAAATTTTGGAGGAAAAGATTTTCCAGGAACATTGTACAAAACAGGAATAGATTTTAATAATGATGGTCAGGACGAAGTCTTAATGTACCATGAAGAGGTAAAAGATACTATTACTTCAGAAGGTGATGAGGATTCTGCATATATGTATTCAATTATAGCGATGTATTTTAAAAATAAATGGTACAGAACCTCATACTGGGTAGAAGGGCCAAATGGTGTTGATGGTTTTTAGTTTTGATTTCCAACAAAAAATTCTCGAACTTCACTTACTTGTACTAAACTTGTTTCAGTATCGGACGATATAATTTATTAGAAAAAAATCTTATTTTAAATCATTATACTTTTCAAAGATGACAACCAGAAACTTATTCTATCTAGCAATTATATTTTCAGTAATTCGATTAGGTCTGCGGTTGTCTGGACCTTATCTATTAATTCACTACAATATTTCAGCTTTTAATCTAGGATTAATTGGAGGAACAGCAAATATCCTTTTTTGGATATTCATGCTTTGGTTAGTGTTTAAAGTTTTTAATACAAGTGAATTAAAAAA
The DNA here is from genome assembly GCF_044596045.1 of Allomuricauda sp. R78024. Lineage (NCBI taxonomy): Bacteria > Pseudomonadati > Bacteroidota > Flavobacteriia > Flavobacteriales > Flavobacteriaceae > Allomuricauda > Allomuricauda sp. R78024. The sequence continues at coordinate 593,500 of NZ_CP138995.1, read as the reverse complement.
GTATATCAGGCTTTTAATTCCATTGGTTATTCTGCTTATAGTGATTTCTATGGTAGATAACATAAATGAAATGATTTGGAGATAATTTAAGGGCCCCTTGCTCGCACGAGTTACAAACTTATGTAAGGCCACTCCAATAGAAGCGTCTTATTTTGACGAAAAATGCCAAACTTCACGTATCGGGCGTTCCCACTAGCAAAAATATAGCATGGAAGAAATCAAAAAGTTCATTGACCGTATCTATCCAATGCATAGTGCTGACTGGGACTTCTTTTCTTCCAAACTGCAGAAGCAAACCGTAAAGAAAAACACACCGCTTATAAAAATCGGTGAAATTGAGAACTACCTATCTTTTATTTCGGAAGGGATAGTGCGGTTTTATATTCCCCAAGAAGAAAGTGACTTAACTCTTGGATTTTTATTTGAAAACGAATTTGTTACGGCCTATGATTCCTTTATCACCCAAACACCTTCTCCCTATCAAATCGAAACGCTGACCAACGCGACCTTGTGGCGCATATCGTTTAAAGACCTGCAAGAGGTGTATAAAAAAACCGAAAGCGGAAATGTAATTGGGCGGAGAATGGCAGAAAATATGTTTTTGATTAAGTCGAAAAGAGAAATTTCCCTACTGAGCAAAACAGCAGAAGAACGCTATTTGAACCTGTTTCAGGAACGCCCCAAATTGTTGAAACAGATTCCGTTAAAATACATTGCCTCTTATATTGGGGTTACACCTCAAGCCTTGAGCAGAATACGAAAGCGAATTACTTAACCTAGGTTCATTGTCTGGCCTAAAATCATTTATGAATTTTGTAAATGAGTTAAAGCAAGACCTTATGAAACCATTACTCGTACTTCTATCCAGCTTTGTGATTGCCATTTTCGTGGTGAAAATTATGTACAAGCAATATGATTTTGCGTTGTCCGCAAGAATAGCCCTATCTATCATGTTGTGTTTTACGGCCATGGGACATTTCGTCTATACTAAAGGCATGTCCATGATGATACCTGAATTTATTCCATTCAAGACAAGCTTTGTTCACCTCACTGGACTCTTTGAAATCCTTTTGGCCATTGGCTTGCTTATCCCTAAACTAAAAGTGATAAGTGGATGGACTTTGATCGTTTTTCTCATAGTGATGTTACCAGCGAATGTTTATGCTGCCATACATCAGGTAAACTATCAAAAAGGAACCTTTGACGGTCATGGACTTACGTATTTATGGTTTAGAATCCCATTGCAAGTGCTGTTTATTTTTTGGACTTATATCAGTTCAATCCGAATGCTGTAATGAAAAATTCCTAACTTCACTTAGCTACAAAGACCATTGATTATAATTTTTACAGCCAAATATGAAAAATGAAACATATTTATAAAATATTGATTTGTGCTTTAGTATTGACGTCTACTAAAATTTGTGCTTGCAGCTGCAAGGTTCCAGAGAGCCTAAAAGAGATTCAAGATTCAGAATTTGAGAATTCGGAATGTATTTTTATTGGTGAGGTTCTCGAAGTCGATGCTTTTAACAATTCTTTTAAGTTCAAAGTCATTGAATCTTTCAAAGACGAAAAAAGCGGAGAGATTTATAATGGGAAATATGATGCGCTATGCGGCCCAATAATCAATGAAACGGGAAAATGGCTGATTTATGGGAATTTCAACGATGAGAATCAAATAGTGATAAATCATTGTGGGCTTACAAGGAGCTTCAATAAACCTGAAAACAATATTTCCACCTTAAACCCGCCCCCTATGCCACCCCAACCAGATGAAAAAGTAACAGAATCTAAAGACGAAAAGGAAATCACCAAATGGAGGTTAAGAGCAAAATCAGATTTAAACAATGAAATAATAGCGTTGCGAAAACGAAAAAAACAGAAAAACTAGCCCCTCGCTGGCACGAGTTTATAACTCGTGCAAACTCTCTTCAAACTAAGTTCGATTTATGCTAAGCCACCGTCCCTTGGCAACTACTCCCCGCACCCGCAGTACAACCATAACAATGCTGGGAAATGATAATGTTCCTATCGTTTAAGATATCCTCGTTATAATCTTTAATGTGCTTTACCTTGCTGGCGACCTTTAGGTCGAGCATTTGGTTAAAGTCGCAATCGTACAACCAGCCGTCCCAACTAATGGAAATGGTATTGGTACACATCACATTGGCTACCGCAGCGGGATTGTAGGCTTCCACCAAAGCATACATATAATCCTCATAATTTTCAGAGGCGATGAGATAGTCCAAGAAACGGGCAATGGGCAGATTGGTAATGGCAAATAAGTTGTGGAACTGAATTCCAAAATCTTCGTCCAAAGCCTTTTTAAAATCTTTTTCCATCGCCATTTGGTCTCCGGGCAAATAAGCACCAGATGGGTTATAGACTAAATCCAAACGTAAAGAACTGCCAGGCATGCCGTATCCTCTGGCATTTAATTCTTGCAAGGCTTTTATCGATTTATCAAAAACTCCGTCTCCACGTTGCTTGTCGGTTTTACCACGGGTATAATGCGGCATGGAAGAAATTACATGAACATTGTGCTTTTTAAAGAAGTCTGGCAAATCGTAATACTTCTTGTTCGCACGGATAATGGTTAAGTTGGAACGTACGATAAAATCTTTGATTCCAGCCTTGGCAGCTTCTTCTACAAACCAACGAAAATCCGGATTCATCTCTGGTGCCCCACCGGTAAGGTCCAAGGTATGCGCCCCTGTATTTTTAATGACTTCCAAACACTGCTGCATCGTTTCACGGGTCATGATTTCCTTACGGTCAGGTCCTGCATCTACATGGCAATGTTCACAAACCTGGTTACACATATAACCAACATTGATCTGTAGAATTTCCAACTTATTGGGGCGTAACGGAAAATGCCCTATTTCTGCAATTTTATCCTTAAAATAAGGAAGCTCACCATCTGCAAAAATGCCACCATTAAGAATTTCCATTTGTTTATTAATCGCAGCCAACTCATTTTCTTGAGCCTTCATGGACTTTTTCGCCTTTTTCATTTGGGGCAATATGCTTTCACTCATAACGCATTATTTTATAGCTATAAAGTAGAAGACTCAATTCTTGTTTTGAATTGGATTTCGTCTTTACATTGATAATTTATTGTATTTGTTCATCATTTGTACACCATGTACCAACGTAGCACCACTTTCAATGGCTGCACCTACATGTACTGCCTCCATCATTTCTTCTTTGGTGATGCCTTTTTGCAAACCGTCTTTTGTATAGGCATCTATACAATAAGGACACTTAACCACATGGGATACTGCCAAGGCAATCAAAGACTTCTCTCTTGCACTTAGTGCACCTTCTTCGAAAACCTTACCATAATAGTCAAAGAATTTGGTTCCCAGTTCTTCGCTCCATTCAGTAATTTTCCCAAATTTTCTTAGGTCTTTAGGGTCGTAATATGAATCTGCCATCTTTTTTGGTGTTTTAGGTTCTTTATTTTGTGTTGAATTGTTTTCAAAATTAATTGGAATGCCCTGTCCCATTTTTTCAAGTTCGGGAAGGATTTCCATATTGTCCCAAATGCCAGAAGCCAGCGTATCCGCATATGCCTCTGGCAAGTGGTTTTTGTACATTAGTTGTTGTGTGGTCTTATAATCATATTCAAAAGACCGATGAGTATATTTTAATTCACCGTTTTCAATTTCCAAAAGCATATACCATACCCGTTGGGTACCATCATTGGCCGGCATACCAATAACTCCAGGGTTTAACCAAAATTTGTTACCAATGGCTTGACTAAACGGTAATCCACAATGACCTGCAATTATTACATCGGCTTCCGTTTCTTCAAAACATCTTTCTTTTATATTGTCTTGAGTCGATTCAAAAACAAATTCCGATACATTGGCATATGTGCCATGAACAACGGTTACTTTTTTTCCGCCATAATCAAAACCGATGTGCTCCGGAAGTTGCGAAACCCATTTTAAGGATGATTCAGACAGATGTCCTTTGGTAAAAGGAAACCACATTTTGGAGAAACTATCGCATCGACCACCAGCTTTAAAATCACATCCACAATCTTCACTATCATTGGCCAATTGCAACTCCACATTTCCAGCAATGCTCAAGGCTCCCCACTTTTTAAAGGTTGTGATGGTTTCTTCTGGTTGGGCGCAATATCCTGTGATATCGCCCGTACAAATACAATTTTCTGGTGCAATACCTTCTGCTTGTGCTATTGATATCAATTGTTCCAACGCTTGAAGGTTGCTGTAAACTCCACCAAAGAGCAACAGCTTCCCACTTTTTGTGCCGATATGTTCTATTTCTTTATCCATAAAGGCGTCAAATATAAGATGATACAACATAGAATGCCCCAGAAATTAACCCAGAGCAAATCTGCATACTTTCCTGTGGTAAAAATCAAAGCTTGCGGAAACCACTTAAATACCAATAAAAAACCGAATAGCAATCCGCAGAAAACACTTAAATGAAAACTGATTTTAGGGGGTGATTTCTTCCAGAACATGAAAATTGGAGTTAAGCCTATGACCATGGTCCCACTGATGGTGGTAGCCGAAAGAATTTCAGCATCAAGAAAAACGGGAATTGTTCCCAAGAAGGCAATCAATACCATTGCAATTCGGCCAAAAGTTAAACTATTTCCAAGCTTTAAGTCTATAGAAAGCAATTTGGAAAATGATGAAAAGGTAGAATCCAATGTAGACGCCGCTGAGGTTATCATGATAAAGTTGATGACCAATAGAATAACAATTCCAAAGGATTGACCTACAACAACGGCAGCCTGACCGGCAAAACCTTGATGCTGCGCATAGACACCAATAATACTAAATAAGACAATACATAATCCACCAACAATACTGGCCCAGAGAAAGCTCTTTAAGGTAATCTTTGAGGAACTTAAAAACCCCCTGTCCGTTAATACGGGATCATGAAAGGGATAACTAAAGGATTGAAGTACGGCGGCAAAAAGCAAATTGAGCCCAGTTTCAAAAGACCAGACTCCTGAGGTTACCACGGTTTCACCAGAAAACGTGCTATCAGCGGCAAAAACATTCCATAAAATGACTAGGAGCAGTATGGTGAACAATACCATTTGAATACTATCTGTAAATATGGAACTGCTCAAGCCTCCTTTTAGGGCATAGGCCAATGTCAATACAGTAAAAACCAAAATAGAAAGGTAATATGGTGTAGAGCCCATATTTCCAAAATAGGACCCAATGACCATGGTATTGCTCCAAACCTCGTTGAACAAACGAATGGTAATCAAAATGGAAAATACAGCTACAGCGCTTTTTCCAAACTTAGAAGTAAGAAAATGATGAATGCTTTTAAAGCCTCCAAATTTTCGCATTCTATAAATGACAATACCGGCTACAGCAAAAGACAGATAGTATGCAGCATAAGCTGCACCACCCACTATCCCAAATTCCAAGCCTAGATTGGCAGCATTGGTAATGCTTTTTGCAAAGATCCAAGAAATGACTAAAGACCCCATAAGCACAAAGCTATTAGGGGTCTTTTTTTGATAAACAGCATTAAAAAACTGATTGGTATTTTTAGCCAAAGGAGAAATTAGGAACAGCACCAAACTAGATGCCACTACCAAACCCCATTGCCAAAAAAATGCCTCAGTCATTTACTTTTCTTAACTACTTATTATTGTCCCACCAAACGGGAACGTTTATACTATTTCCATCTGTTCTTGAAGCTGCATCTGCGTAGTTAACACTATTTAGTGCTTCTTCTTCTGCCGGATAAGGCATGCGAACAGGAATGATATCATTGTTTAAACTTGCGGATAATGTTTTTAAGTGTGGAAAGCCAGTTCTGCGGTACTCAATCCAACCTTCATAACCATTGATGATATTTGCAATCCATTTTTGCGTAATGATTTGTTGAATCGAAGCATCACCACCTGCACCATAAGGCGCGCTATTGGTCAAATAATCTGCAGGAAGGCCCACTTGCCAATATTCGAAGGCCTGTGTTACTCCCATTTCATAAAGCTGTTGTGCATCTGCAGTTATAAAACCGCGTTCTGCTGCTTCGGCCAATAAAAAATGGGTTTCCCAACTTGTCATAAAATTGGCATCCAATTGTCCCGTATTTTCCCTGAAAATGGTTCCTGCCAAGGAAAAATCGGATAGGATAGCAGCATTTTGGGTGGCATCAATACCGTTGAGCAATCCATTGAATTCTCCAGAATCACTATTGCTAAAAGGTCTAAAAAGCGTTTCTATTCTTGGGTCATCAAAATCCACAAGGACCTCCTCCATGGTTTCGGACAACACAAAATTGTTAAAGTCACCAATACGCAATCTGGCTAGACGGAAGTTATTGGGCTCGCCATCCGTAAAGTTGAAAATGGCATTTTCTGTGTTCTCATCTATAAAGTCGCCCGCATTGAAGATGGTCTGCAATTCTGTTGCAACATCTGTTCTATTTGAAATACGAAGTAAGGATTTTATCCTAAGGGAATTTGCAAACTTTATCCAGCTCTCTAAATCTCCATTAAAAAGAATATCACCTTCCAGAGAAATACTTCCAGAATAATTTTCCAAAGCAGCAATTCCTTTGTTGAGGTTGTCCAAAATCCCGTCTTCCGCTGTATAAATGGTTTCTTGAGAATCATATGCAGGGGTAACGGTTCCTTCCTTTCCGCGAAATGCCTCAAAATAGGGAACATCCCCAAAAAGGTCTGTAAGCGCTGCGGCCATATAGGCTTTTAGAATACGTGAAGGGCCTTCATACACGGCAAAAGTTTCGTTTTGCAATGATAATTGGATTACACTTTCATTATCCCTTAGATTTTGGAAAAATATAGGCCATGGATTACCTCCTAATTGTGGCGACTTTAAATCGTGCCGATCAAAAAGATTAAAGTCCAAAGCAGTAGTGTATTGCCCTAAAAGATTACCAGCAGTAAAGCCTTCGTAAGACATTTGCTCTCCATAATCATAAATAACCTGTCTAAGCAACAGACTTGGTTGCACGGATAAAGGCTGATTTGGATTGGTGTTTATTTCCTCAAAATCTTTGGTGCACGAGGTGACCATCACCAGAGTAAAAATCAAAGCAGTAATTATTTTGTTTGTGTTTTTCATCTTCCTCATCTAAAAATTAAACCCTGCTTTAAACCCAATACTTCGTGATGTGGCATAGGACAGATCCTCTACGCCTCCAACAAAACTGTTCCCCTGCACGGCAAATTGTTCCGGGTCAAAATGTGGATTTTCAGTAATGGCAAAAAGATTGCGCCCAATAAGAGAGACTCTTAAGCTTGCATCATTTTGGAATAGCTGAAAACTTTTGAAGGTATATCCGATGGATACCTGTCGCAACTTTAAAAAAGAGGCATCATACACATTGTTTTCTTCATGGTTTCGGTCAAAAAACTGTCTGTAGTAGCTTTCTGCGGAAACTGCAACGGTGTTTTGCTCAAAAACAGGATTTTCTGCAGTTCCAACATTTACCACACCATCTGGAACAATTCCTTCTTCTGGTCTAAAAGCAGTTTCTGCCAATTGACCACCAACATTACCCAGCGCTCTAGTTCTAGAAACAATGATACCGCCCTGACGCCAATCCAAGAGAAAATCTAAATCCCAATTTTTATATTGGAATTGATTATTGAAACCCAACATAAAATCTGGATTGTTATTTCCTAATTTTTGTAGCGTATTATCAGGAATAAATCGACCTTGATCGGTAAGGATAAAATCTCCAGCATCATTTTTTAAATACCCTGTTCCATATAAATCGCCAATTCTGCCACCTTCTTCAACTTGTAAAAATACCGTTTGGTTTTGACTGTCGTAGATTCTGGAAAAAGCCAAAGTCAATCGCCCCGCTTCTTGCGGTAAACCTTCCACCGTTGCACGGTTTCTGCTAAAATTGAAAGTGCTGTTCCAGCTAAAGTTTTCATTGCTAATGGGTGTAACTCCCGCTATAATTTCAACGCCTTTGGACCGTACTTTACCACCGTTGACAACTTGCTGTGTAAAACCTGATGAAATTCCAATAGGCAATGAAATGATTTGATCTTTGGTAACTGCGTTGTAATACGAGATGTCAAAGTTCAATCGATCACCAAATAGTCGAACATCCGCACCAACCTCAAAAGAAGAGGTCTGCTCTGGTTTTAAATTTGGATTTGCAATTATGTTTTGATCACTAAATGTAGGCTGCCCATTAAATGGGGTTTGTGCTACAAATGCACCCGTGGTTTGATATGGGTTTGTATCATTTCCTACTTGTGCCCAACTGGCACGAAGTTTTGCAAATGAAACTGCCTGAGGCAGGTCTACTATTTCTGAAAGAATGAAACTACTTGATATTGAAGGATAAAAGAAGGAGGTGTTATCCACAGAAAATGGTGTAGCCAACGCACTTGACCAATCATTACGCCCTGTGATGTCCAAAAAGAGGAAATCCTTATAGCCAAACTTTGCCAAACCATAAAAGCTGTTGATGCGCTTGTTGGATTCAAATTCAAAGACTTCAATAGGCGAAGCAGCATTGGATAATCTAAAAATACCAGGTTGCGCCAAACTAGTGGCCTGCGACTGTGAGGTAAATGCTTTTTGGTCCAAACGGTTTCCGCCAAGAGAAACATCAAACTTAAAATTTGCAAAAGCCTTACGGTAGTTTAACAAGAAATCGGTGTTGATTTCCCGATAAAACACATCATGTTCAGCGTAGCCACCATTGGCAAAACGGTTGGAACTGAAGGAACGCCTAAACTGGCGAAGCTCATCAGAATAATCCATACCCGTTCTAATGGTAGCCGTTAAATTATCTGAAATATCATAGGATGCGGACACGTTACCAAATACCCTGTCTCGATTAAAAGAGTTTCGATTTTCAAGAAGGATAAAAAACGGATTATCAAAGAAAGTATAGTTATAAGAAAATTGCTGAACGCCTTCTAAACCAGGTTGCCAATAATCCCTTAGACTATCAATATTTAAAGAACGCGGCCCCCAAGCAACTAAAGAATAGTTTACGTTTTCAGAACCGTATCCACTTGATGGTCTGTTATCACTTTGTGAGTTCACGTAGCTTATGGAAGAGTTGATACGGAGCCTTTCAGTGGGCTTAAAAGTAAGCCTTGCACTTATGGTCTGTCGATCTAAGTTGACTCCCGGAATAATGGACTCATTGCGCAAATCAGTAAATGAAAGACGGAAGTTTCCTTTATCAAAAGCTGATGAAATTGCCAGATTGTTGATAAAAGTTGTTCCTGTTTCATATAAATCCTTCAAATTATCAGGATTTGAACGAAACTCGGTTGGAGTAATGGGCAAACCGCTATATAAAGAAGTGTCACCTCCTCTTACTACAGTTCCATCCGGCAGGGTCAAGGGGCTATCAAACTGCGGAATGAGGTTGCCAACATCCAACCTTGGTCCCCAACTGTACGTGATATTGTCGCTGGTTCCGCCTCCCAGTCCATCAACAAATTCAAAGACACCAGACTGTCCTTGCCCGTATTGGTTCTGAAATTCAGACAATTTAAAAGCAGAGTCTACAAAAAAACTGGTGTTATAACTGACGCCAAGACCTTTGCTTTTTGAACCATCTTTGGTTTCAATAACAATAACACCGTTGGCCGCTCTTGTTCCATAAAGTGCAGCCGCACTTGGACCCTTAAGCACAGAAACTTCCGCAATATCATCTGGGTTTACTTCCATGGCGCCATTACCAAAATCAACTTCTTGAAAACCAGCTGCAGCTTCGTTGGTGAAATTAAAAACCGAATTGTTGTTTATAGGAATACCATCTACGACGAACAAAGGATTGTTGTTGGAGAAAGAAGCCTCTCCTCTAATGCTTATCCTAGAGGTAGAACCCACACCTGTGGCGCCTTGGCTAATGGTTACTCCAGCCAATTTGCCCGCGAGATTATCTAAAAAATTAACTGCCTTTACTTCTGTGACACCTTTGGCATCAAGACTTTGAACGACATAGCCCAACTCCTTCGTTTCCCTTTTTAAACCTAGGGCGGTCAAAACCACTTCTTCCAACTGTTCAGATGATTCAACAAGTTGCACATTGATTGTTGTTCTATTGTTGATTGAGATGTTCTGTGTTCGGTATCCTAAAACGGAAAATTCAAGAGCTGTTGAAGCTCTAGGAACCTTCAAGGAATACAAGCCATCTTCACTGGTGGTTGTACCAATTTCAGAACCAGTTAAAATGATATTTACGAAAGGGATAGGAACATTATTAACATCCGTAACCTTTCCGGATAAGGTTTGTTGTGCTTGGCTATTGACTCCTATGAGCAATACCATAGACAATAAAATGTATTTCATTGATGGGTTTAATCGTTAGTCTTTTAAATGACAGAAATGTCATTACTTATTGATGCTTAGGAAAATTGCATCAAGACTGGTGAACCCTTGTTAAAATAAAGAGAGGTAAAATGATGTTGGAGTATTTGAACGTTTTTGGAAACAATCCGAATATGCTTTTTTAGTAAGGAACTAAGAATTTTTAAGATAGAAATTGCGATTGTTTTGGAAAAACGCAATATGTTGACAATATCCTCTTTGGTATCGATGTCATGTAAAACAGGAAGCCTGAATACATGAGAATCGTAACTTTCAAATAACAGGAAAATCTTGTTGAAAAGCCCAAAACGTTGCCATGGCAAACTAAGAAATAGTTTTGGGTCAAAATTGGAACGATGAAGCCCCATTAGATAAAAACCACCATCAGTAGTTGGCCCTAAAACAGTTTTGCCAAGCTGTAATTGCCTTTCTGCCTCAATAATATGTGAGGCTTTTAATTGAGGACTATCATTACCAATGGTAATAACATTTGCATAGCCCTTTTCATAAATAGCTTGAACGGCATTGGAAAAACGCTCACCAAAGGTTGCACCTTCTTGTTGTTTTTCGGTAAAGTGGAAAAAAGGTAATCCGGAAGCTTTGGCAATTTGAATGGTACGTGACGTTAGCGCATGGAATAAATCTAAATTAGCCACAGTCTTTTTACGACGAGTTTCCACAGCAGCGGAATTCGCAAAAATCAGGATTGCTGTTTCTTTTGAGAAAGTGTTTTCCAAGATTTAATCTACTATCGTAAACTTACGATAAATATCTATTCTGATTTGGTCGCAAAGGATTACTATGAATTACATTTTTCTTTAATAATTGTCAATTTTAACATTCCGACCGGCAAGTCGGTTTTGAAAATGGAGGGGTATCAATTGGTAAAGATTAAAATCGAATAGGTATCGATGAACTACATAAATGACTATAGTATTTAGAGATGACAGACCGAGAAGTCGGTAATGTTCTCTTAAAAAACGGCAGTAAAATCGTGATTTCGGGGTCTAGAGACTAAATTTGCAATGCTTTTAATCTACTTATTTCATGAACGCAAATAGTATCCAAGCAAAATCCATTGGAGTGGTGCTTTCTGGAGGAGGAATTCGCGGGATGGCTCATATTGGGTTAATAAAAGCAATGCAGGAACATGGATTGGATGCTAAAGTGGTAGCAGGTTCTAGCGTGGGAGCTTTGGTAGGGGCCTTATATGCAAATGGGAATTCTGTGGAAGACATGTTGCAGTTTTTTAAGGATACTCCTTTATTTCAGTATAACTTCTTTTCCATTAGTAAGCCTGGTTTTATCAATACCGAAAGGTATTTTAATATTTTTAAAGGATACTTCCCAAAAGATTCATTTGAAAGTCTGGAGAAACCACTATATGTAGTGGCTACTGATTTACTCCGAGGAGAAGAAAAAGTATTTACTGAAGGAGAACTAATAAAACCGCTTTTAGCTTCTGCCGCGTTAACTCCAGTGTTCAGTCCAGTTGAAATTAACAAAACGCTATATGCCGATGGCGGGGTAATGAACAACTTTCCTAAAGAGTATGTTGATGGAAAAGCTGACTTTATTATTGGAAGTAACGTTTCTATTGCCGGGGAAGTCCAGAAAAAAGACCTAAAAAATTCTTTGCAATTGGCCGGAAGGGTAACAGGGCTGATGATTTATGCTTCAAGTCACCAAAAACTAAAAGAATGCGATTTGTTCATAGAGCCCAAAGAGTTGGAAAAAATTGGGGTTTTGGACAAAAAGGGAATACAAAAGGCCTTTGTCATTGGTTATGACCATGCCAGTAGGATGTTCGAAAGTGTTTTGAAAGTATAGAAAAATCAGGATTGTGTCTGTCCGCGTCTAATTCAATCCTATTTTCACCTTTTACACATCATCATAATCAACCTTAAGTGTTGAGGTAAGTGGGTGTGCTTGACATGTTAAAATGAACCCTTCAGCTACTTCGCCATCTGTTAGTATTTGGTTTTTTACCATTTCAGCTTTTCCCTCGGTAATCCTTGCAATACAACTACTGCAAACACCACCTTGACAGGAATAGGGGGCATTAATGTTTTCTTTAAGAACGGCATCTAGGACCAAAGTCTTTTTATCCATGGATAATGAAAAAACTTCATCATCTACAGTGACTTCCAAGGTTGTTTTTCCTTCTAGTTCTTCAGCAAGAGTGTCTTCCGTGTCAGAGCTCGTAAAAAGTTCGAAGAATATTTTGTCCTCAGCAATTCCATTGGTTTTTAAAGTATCAGAAACAGAAGTAATCATTTCTTCTGGACCGCATAAATAGAAAGCATCAAAAGAGGTTTCTTTAAACTTGTTTTTGATAATAAAGTTTACGGTAGAGGTTTCAATTCTGCCAAAAAGAGCGTTTTCTTCTTGTGATCGACTATAGACATGCTGAGTAAAAAACCTATTGGTATATCTATCTTGAAGCTCTTGTACTGCCCGTAAATACATAGCTTCTTCTGGAGACTGGTTTCCAAAAACCAATACAAAGGTGCTTTCTGGATGACTTTCCAGAACAGTTTGGGCAATGCTGATTATTGGAGTGATTCCACTTCCTGCGGCGAATGCTGCGATGTTTTTTGCTTCGGAATTTTTTTCAAAAACAAATCGTCCTTCAGGCGGCATAACTTCTAAAACATCTCCAGCTTTAATGTTCTCATTTGCATAGACGGAAAAGGTGCCTTTTGGCACTTTTTTGATTCCAACGGTAAGTTTTCCAGAAGATGGTGCTGAGGAAATGGAATATGCTCTGCGCAATTCTTCTCCATTTACCGTATGCTTTATGGTAATATACTGACCTGCTGTAAAAGCAAAGGTATTTTTAAGGTTTTCGGGAACTTCAAAAGTAAGCGCCACTGCATTTGGGGTTAAAGTATCAACAGCAGCAATTTTTAATGCATGAAAGTCATTCATGGAATGTCAATTTTTTTGCAAAACTAAGCATTCATACAATTTTGAAAGGCAGATTTTAAAAAAAGCGTTGCTTTTGTAACAAATCAAGTATTTTAGGTACAAACATCTAGAAAATCACCAGCCCATGTTTAAACGTTTTATCAATCTTCAATGGAAATCTTTTTATAGATCCTCTTCATTTGGGAAAGGGTTGGCATTGAAGATTGTAATGATCTTTTTTGGCATTTATATGATTGGGGCCTTGGTGTTTGTTGGAGGATTTCTTTATGAAATCCTTAGAAAAACCTTTCCAGACCAATCTCCAATGTGGGTGCTTAGTGGGTATTTGGTTTATTGGATCCTAATAGAACTGCTTTTTAGATACTTTTTGCAGAAGCTTCCTGTTATGGACATTAAACCATTATTGTTGTTTCCGATTAAAAAAAGTACCATAACACATTATATATTGGGTAGATCAGGTGTATCTGGTTACAATTTGTTGGCACTTTTCTTTTTTATCCCTTTTGGCATTGTGCTTTTGTTCAATGGATATCCCGCTTTGAATGTATTGTTATGGCTTGTGTCAATTTCCTCTATAATACTTTGTATCAACTATGTCAATTTTCTTGTTAATAAAAGTGATAAGGCATTAGGAATTATTGGGGGCATCATAGTTGTTCTATATGGACTCGATTATTTTCAAATAATACCTGTAAAAGAATTTTTCGGACCTATTTTTCATGGATTATATCAATACCCCATTACTGTACTAATACCTCTGGGACTGGCTATCTTGGCATATGCTTTGAATTATAAACTGCTTAAAAACAAGCTCTTTTTAGATGCTTCTTTAGAGTCCAAAACAAAAGAGGTAAAGACTTCAGATTTGTCATGGACAAAACGCTTTGGGGACATGGGAACTTTTTTACAGTTGGATCTTAAGATGATTTGGCGCAACAAAAGAACCAAAGCCCAGGTGTTTATATCTCTTCTCTTTGTGTTTTATGGGTTGATATTCTACACCCAAGAAATCTATGCCAACATGATTCCGATGTTTGCTTTTTTGGGAATCTTCATGACGGGAATTTTCTTAAGCAATTTTGGACAATTTATTCCTGCGTGGGACAGTGGTTATTATAGTATGATGATGGCACAGAACATACCGCTTAGAAAATATTTGGAGTCCAAGGCAACTCTTATATCTGTTAGTGTGTTGGTCATGTTTTTATTGACCATTCCTTATGTCTATTTTGGCTGGGAAGCTTTAGCAATAAACTTTGGAAGTGCGATTTATAATTTAGGAGTAAACATTCCCGTGATTCTATTTTTTGGATCTTTCAATAAAAAAAGAATAGATCTGGATAAAAGCCCATTTGGTAATATGCAGGGCACAAGTGCCACCCAGTTTTTAATAATGTTACCAGTTTTAGGGCTACCCATTCTAATTTTTACTGGAGCCTATTATCTCATATCTATGGAAGCGGCGGTAATAACACTTTCTCTTTTGGGAGTTATAGGGTTTGCGCTAAAGAATTATCTGCTGGACAAGATTACAGAACAGTATAGAAAAAAGAAATATGGAATGATAGCTGGCTTTAAGGAAAAGAACAGTTAAGTAAAATTCACGAAAGTGAAAATAAAAAACACATAGATGATTACAACGGAAAACCTTTCCAAAAAATACAGATCTCAAACAGTCTTGAACATTGAATCTTTGGAAATACCTAAAGGTCAAAGCTTTGGTCTGGTGGGTAACAATGGTGCCGGCAAGACCACTTTTTTTAGCCTTTTATTGGATTTGATTCAGCCAACATCAGGCCATATTATAAATAACGATGTTCAAGTAAATAAGAGCGAAGGGTGGAAGCCTTTTACATCATCATTTATTGATGAATCCTTCCTTATAGGGTACTTAACACCTGAAGAATACTTTTATTTTGTTGGCGATTTAAGAGGAAGAAACAAAGCAGATGTAGATGCACTCCTTTCCACTTTTGAAGACTTTTTCCACGGTGAAATTTTAGGTCAAAAAAAGTACCTACGGGATTTATCCAAAGGAAACCAAAAAAAAGCTGGAATAGTTGCTTCGTTCATTGGAAACCCTGAAGTAGTAATATTAGATGAGCCTTTCGCCAATTTGGACCCTACCACGCAGATACGCCTAAAAGGTATAATTAAGGAATTGGCAGCTAAAAATGAAGTCACGGTTTTAGTTTCCAGCCATGATTTAACTCATGTCACCGAAGTTTGTGAACGAATTGTAGTATTGAACAAAGGAGAAATAGTAAAGGACATTCAAACTTCTACGGAAACACTCAAAGAACTGGAAACATTTTTTGCAGGATGATAGCGTATTTTCTATCGCTAATTGTCACATCGAGCGAAGTCGAGATGGTCTTTACAACCTTTGCATTAAAAAGTTCTCGACTGCGCTCGAACTGACAACATTCTTACCTAAAACATGGCTGAAGGATCATAAAAGAACTGTGCTTTCTTAATTTTCCCGTTCTCTACTTGATACATAGAAAGCTCTTCCATATTTACTCTACCTCCCTGTTTAAAAGTAACATCGCTGGTCATTGGCACTACAAAATGATTGCCCATTACAATAGGGTCTCCAACAGTTCCTCCATGTGCTTCTTGAATATTATTGGCCCACTGTTCAAAACCTTTTAAAATATTGTCTAGCCCTTCGGTCACTTCATTTGGCACTCCTGCCATCTCAACGCTAACCGCATCTTGGGCATAAAGGCCATAAGCCTGATCATATTTGCCTTCTCTACAAAGGCTTACTAGTTTGTCTGCAACTTCTTGTGTTGTCATTTTTGTTTCTGTTTTTATGATTAATAAATAAACTCAAGATAAATCAAATGCCTGGCTCAAATAAGTATTCAAAGGTTTAATAGCCTTGAAATGGTTCAAGATTTCACCGCCTAATTCATCAGAGTTATAAAAAGGCTCCAATGGAAATTCGGCCATGGCATAGAATTGTTTGTTATAGATTAGATTTGTTTTTTCCGCTGCGGGAAGCAAGCTCTTATCCAATCGTTTTGACTTTTCTCCTTTAAGTCTTCCAAAGTTTTGGGTGAACGATGAAGCCTCAACAATTTTTGTTAAAGCCACTATGTCCTTCGCAATATGGTTTCGGACCAAGGCAAGTTCAGGAGGTCTTAGCATAAAAAGGCCGCCTCCAACATGAATACTGGTAGCATCTATCCCTAAATAATACCCAGGCAAAATGGATTTTTTCCCGTTAGGTGAAAAGCCAGCTTTTAAAATGTTGTGGTATGGTGTTTTATCCTTTGAAAAACGAACATCTTTATTAATTCGAAACATAGCCTTTTTGGCATCTGGAAGGATGCGATCGTCCCATTCCGTCAAGTTTGGCAACAAATTATCCAGTAAATCCAAAAAAGGAGCTTTCACCTCATTTTCATATCGTTTTTTGTTCGCATGAAACCACTCCTTATTATTGTTTCTAGCTAGTTCTTTAAAAAAGGCAGTGTATGAAGAAGTAATCATGTTTCGTTATTTTTTGGAGATTTCAATTGATTTTTTGACCCAAAGCAAAAGCGTATCAACATCATCAAAAACCGTATCAGGAATGGAGTAATAAGGCATTTTGCCGTGTTTGCTAGCTCCATTTTTTTCATAATCCTTTTGATTGGAAATATCCACTTTCAGGTAAGCAGTCCCTTTTGAATCAATAATTCCAAACATCTTACCTGTATGAAATATACCATGGCCACCAAACATTTTTTTTGCTGAAATGTCACTTATTGAACTCAATTTTTGAACTATCTGCTCTGCAGCCAATACTGAACCTTGCGTAATTTTCGCTCCCTTTACCCCCATCTTCAATTCGATTTTATCAATTCCAACGCCTTATGTGCAAGCTTCTCCCATTTTTCATGGTATTCAAAATCAACTTCGTACCAACCTGCTAAAGGTTTTTTGGTTTTAAAAGGGTTGAATTCAGAAAGCTCAAAATCTTGCTCTTTCAAAGGGTAGCCCTTTCCCAATTTGAATACCATTTTTTCCTTTTTGGAGAAGAATGCAAATACTTTGTTTTTGTAATGGATAGCAGGGGAACTCATCATTTTTCCTTCTGTAACCTCTGGGTGCTTCAAACAAAATAATTCACGGACCTCCTTGAATTTTTCAAACTCCATATTCCAAAGCTACAAAAGGCATTCAAGCCAAGATAAGGGCGAATAAGACACTTTTAAGGGTTGATTGTGCCAAGTATAACGACTACATTTATAGCACTAAAATCGTTGATAATGAAACACGTAAGTATTTTGGTGCCCAAGGGGAATGCCATTTTAAGCAATGTAGTTGGACCATTTAAAGTGCTAATGGCGGTAAATCAGTTTTTAAAACAAACCGGAGCAAGAAGCGATGACTTTTTTGAAACCCATTTAGTAGGCCTTGAACATGATTATTCATTATATAATGGAATGTTCAGTATTCATTGTGATAGTATGATCACGGATATTGAAAAAACAGATTTGATATTAATTCCCGCCTTACGACCAGATAAGCTGGCTGAAGATTTGGAGAGCAACCAAGCTTTTGTTCCTTGGATTTTGCACCAACGTAACAAACATAATGCTGAGGTTGCCAGCATGTGCATGGGCGCTTTTGTTTTGGCGCAAACCGGGCTGGTTGATAACAAGCAGTGTGCTACGCATTGGGCAGCAATGGAAATGTTCAAAAAAATGTTTCCGCAAGTAAATCTGGTTTCCAATAAAATTGTGACAGATGAAGATGGAATCTATTCCAGTGGAGGGGCCTTTTCCTTCTTAAACCTAATGCTACATTTGGTGGAGAAACACTGCGGTCGTGGAGTGGCTATTTACATTTCTAAGTTTTTTGAAATTGATATGGATCGTGTGGACCAAAACCAGTTTGCCATTTTTCAAGGGCAGAAAGATCATGAGGATATTGCCATTAAAGAAGCCCAAAAATATATTGAAAGCAATGTTGAGCATAAAATATCAGTGGAGCAATTGGCTAAGAAGTATGCCATTAGTAGTAGAAATTTTGTGCGCAGATTTAAAAAGGCCACCCAAAATACTCCTTTGGAATATATTCAACGAGTAAAAATAGAAGCGGCCAAACGTAGTCTGGAGTCTACAGAACAAAACGTAAATGAGGTGATGTACCAAGTGGGCTATGCAGATCAAAAGGCGTTTAGGACAGTATTTAAAAAATACGCCGGACTATCCCCTGTTGCCTACAAGACAAAATACAATAGAAGCAGGGTTCATTTCGAAAGACCAACAGCTTGGTAGAGCACAGTTTTTGTTAATGTTTTTACGACCAGCAAAAATTATTGCATTTTACCGATGAGCCTTATAATAAACTGACCGTTTTTCAGTTAAGGTTAGATACGATTATCAATAATTTTGAAGCTTCAACAAACACTTTTAATAGCAATCATTTTAGGGGGACTGGTTTTTAACGCCTGCTCCACCAAAAAAGATAAATTCATTAACCGCAATTGGCATGCGCTAAACACCAAGTATAATACCCTATACAATGGTAATATTGCTTTTGAGCAAGGACGAGAAGAATTAAATTCCAGCTATCGTGACGATTATTGGGAAGTGCTTCCAGTAGAACGCTTGGAGGTTACTGAAGAAATTAAATTGGATTCAGAAGACAACAACCCCAACTTTATAATTGCCGAGGAAAAAGCTACAAAAGCCATTCAAAAGCACAGTATGGACATTAAGGATGAGGAACGCAATCCTCAGACTGATGAAGCTTTTTTGTTGCTGGGCAAAGCAAGATACTTTGATCAACGTTACATTCCCGCTTTGGAATCCTTCAATTATATCCTTAGAAAATATGTAGAAAGCGACAAGCTAAATGAGGCTACCATATGGCGCGAAAAAACCAATATGCGTCTGGACAATCCAGAATTAGCAATCCAGAATTTAAGAAGGCTCTTTAAGTTTGAAACGTTAAAAAATCAAGAATACGCAGATGCCAATGCAGTATTGGCTCAGTGTTATATTAATCTAAAAGCTGCTGACACCGCTATTCAAAAATTAAAAATAGCCCAAGGCTATACCAAAAAGAACCCAGAAAAAGGAAGGTATTTGTTTATAATAGGGCAACTGTACAATCAAATGGGGCATAAGGATAGCGCCAATTATGCTTTTGATAAAGTGATTGCGCTCAACCGAAAGTCGCCAAGGGTCTATATGATCAATTCCCACTTAAAGAAAATTCAGAATACAGAAATCACAGATTCTAATAGAGAAGCGTTGTTGGAATATTTGACGGATTTGGAAGAGAACAGGGAGAACAGACCTTTTCTAGACAAGATTTATAGAGAGATAGCGCAGTTTCATATGGCCAACCAATCTGATAGTTTGGGAATAGCATATTACAACAAATCGCTTAAGGCAAATCAAGGTGAAAGAAAGTTGAGCGCATTGAACTATCAAAGTTTAGCGGATTACAATTTTGATCAGGACGAATACAAAACTGCAGGGGCCTATTATGACAGTACTTTGACCAACCTCACGGAAAACACAAGGAAATACCGAAGAATAAAAAAGAAGTTGGATAACCTTGAAGATGTCATTAAGTATGAAGACATCGTGCAGTATGCAGATAGTGTTGTTACTGTTTATGATATGCCGGAAGCTGAACGCAAAGCATATTTTGAGGAGTACATTACCGAGCTAAAACGGAAAGATGAAGAGGCCGCCGAAAAAGAATTGAAAAGGACAACTGCAGGCTTTGCCGCGTTCGCAGAAACCAAAGGGGGTAAGGAGAATAAAGGCAAGTTTTATTTTTACAACATCGCCAGTTTAGGGTATGGCAAAAATGATTTTAAAACTAGATGGGGTGACCGTATACTTGAAGATGATTGGAGATGGAGCAACAAAAACAGAGCGTTGCCTTCAGAGGCTACGGGAGAAGATATTTTAGCCAATGGACAACCTGCTGTTGAGGTTACTGACGAGCAAAAATATTCACTGGCCTTTTATTTAGAACAAGTTCCTACGGAGGTTACGGTAATTGATAGTTTGAAAACCGAAAGAAATTTTGCCAACTATCAATTGGGACTCATATACAAAGAGAAGTTCAAAGATAACCTGCTTGCAGCTGGCAAATTAGAGCGCGTTTTAGTTTCCAATCCAGAAGAAAGACTGATTTTACCATCAAAGTATAATCTGTTCAAAATTTATGAAGAGTCCGGAAGTCCCTTGGCTTTGAATATGAAACAGGATATCATTATCAACCATCCAGATACACGTTACGCGGAAATCCTACTGAATCCTCAAGCTATTCTTAAAGGAAACACGGATAGTCCAGATGCAAGGTATGCATCATTGTATACGCTGTACCAAGAACAAGAATTCCTTCAGGTCATCACAAAATCGCAAGAGTATATCAACAGGTTTACAGGGGACCCAATAGTTCCCAAATTTGAAATGTTGAAAGCAAATGCCATAGGTCGCCTTCAAGGTTTTGAATCCTTTAAAGAGGCACTAAATTATGTGGCACTAACGTATCCAAATAACCTCGAAGGAAAAAAAGCAGAGCAGATGGTAGCAGATCAATTACCAAAACTGGAGACGAAAGAATTTTCTCCGGAAATAGGTTCTACCGGAACAGGTAATTGGAAAGTTGTCTTCCCTTTTAAAATAAAGGACAATGAAAAAGCGTTGAAACTTAAGGAAAGGCTAGAAGGGGTCATCAAAGATTTAAAATATAGAAATATAATATCTAAGGATATCTATAATTTAGAAGATCAGTTTGTGGTGGTGCATGGTTTCAAATCAAAAGACTTTGCCCTTGGCTATGCAGAACTCATAAAAAAGAATAAGGACTACCGTATCAAAGATGAGAATTTTGTAATTTTATCGAACAATTATAAAATCATACAAGTCCATAAAAATTTAGAGACTTACAAAGAACATATTTTAACCCCAAAACCCTAGAACATAATGTTTTCTGACAACAAAAAACCTCGCCCTATGACAGAATTTGGAGGACAACCCAACAGAATTGAGAAGAACACGAAAATAAAAGGAAACATTACCTCCGAAGCCGATTTCAGAATTGACGGTAAATTGGAAGGTAATGTAAAGACATCCGGTAAGGTGGTCATTGGTAAAGATGGCTACATTAATGGAAAAGTAGAATGTGTAAATGCAGATATTGAAGGAAAGTTTAATGGCGAACTTTTGGTTAATGACCTACTTTCTTTAAAAGCATCTGCTGTTATTGAAGGAACAGTAAATGTTTCCAAACTTTCCGTAGAGCCAGGAGCCACGTTTAATGCTGCCTGTACAATGGGCAAAGGAGCTGCAACAACAACGGCTGCGGCACCTACCCAAAGACTGCAGTCCACAAAGACCAATGAGCCAGCAAAAGTCTCCTAAGAAGAAAAGATCATTAAATAATTACGCAAGATTCTCTGGTATTGCTTTCCAAATGATAGCGATTATTGGTGGAGGCACATATCTTGGAGTTTATTTGGACGAAAAATTCCCAAATAAGCATCCTATTTATACTATTATTTGTTCTTTATTTGCGGTTTTAATTTCGATATATTTTGTCATTAGACAGATTATGAAGATGTCTAATCGTTAAATACTATGAATGAGTCTTTTAAAAAGCGCCAACTGCTTTTTATGTTGCAGTTAATTATTGGAACTGCAGTTCTTTATTTGCTTCATGTTTATTTGCTAAACGCACTGCTTCCTGATAGAGAACTTATAATACCGTTGTGGAATGTTTATGTGTTTCATTTTATATCAGTATTAATTGTCTATTCCATCATTAATTTTCGATTTTCTAATGGGAAAACTCAGGTATTTAATTCTTTTATATTGCTGATGATTTTGAAGATGGTTTTGGTTGTTATTTTTCTACTTCCATTATTTCTTTCAGAGGCAGCTAATAAGGTTGGTGATGCCGTTAATTTTTTTATCCCTTATTTCATCTTTTTAGCATTTGAAGTTTATAGCATTAATCAGTTTTTAGCGCCCAAATAATCCGTGTTATTATTGTTTGTCAATTAATATAATGTAATGTACATTTGCACCGAATTTTTGAGGGCGGTATTTTTAATCTGACGAACGAATGCGAATAAGTACTTTTAAGGCAGTTTTTTTAGGATTTTTACTTACACTACCTATTGCTGGTTTTGCCATAGATAAAGATAATACGGAATCAGATAAAAAATTTGATCCGAATGAGATGATTATGCATCATGTTAAAGATGCACATGAATTTCACATCATTGATATTGATGACAAACCTATATCACTCCCTTTGCCAATAATTTTGTGGACGGATAATGGCCTTACTACATTCATGTCTAGTGAGTTTCATCATGATGACGAGGGTAAGGTAATTGTTGAGAAAAATGGTGGGAGTTTTGTAAAACTACATGAGAAAATATATCAATTGAACAATCGTGCTACGGCCGTAGCGTTCGATGATAAGCACCACCCAACAAACGCTTCAAAGCCATTGGATATTTCTATTACTAGAAACGTTTTTATGATGTGGATTTCTGTGTTGGTGCTCCTTTTGATTTTTATTTCTGCCGCAAGGGTTTATAAAAAATCAGAAAACAAGGTTCCAACGGGTATCGCTGGTTTTGTAGAACCGCTCATTGTCTTTGTGCGTGACGAAATTGCAAAGCCAATGATAGGAGAGCACAAGTACAAAAAGTACATGCCTTACTTATTGACTATATTCTTCTTCATTTGGATTAACAATATTTTTGGCCTTATCCCAATTTTAAATGGAGCTAACCTTAGTGGAAACATAGCGTTTACCATGACACTTGCAGTTTTCACTTTTATCATTACAACTTTTAGTGGTAACAAAAATTACTGGAAACATATTTTTTGGATGCCAGGAGTTCCTGTGCCAATGAAAATATTCTTAATGCCAATAGAGCTAATAGGTATTTTCACTAAGCCAATCTCTTTAATGATTCGTTTGTTTGCAAATATTACAGCAGGCCACATCATTATTTTGGCATTGATGTCATTGATTTTCATTTTTGAAACAGTTTGGGTTTCTCCAATCTCTGTGGCATTTTCATTGTTTATAACCGTAATAGAAATTGTCGTAACGGCAATACAAGCATATATTTTTACAATATTGTCAGCCCTTTATTTTGGAATGGCAACAGAAGAAGAACATCATTAATTTAAATTTTGTAATATGACTATTTATGGAATCGCAGCTATTGGAGCTGGTTTAGCAGCTATCGGAGCTGG
Source organism: Allomuricauda sp. R78024 (assembly GCF_044596045.1). Lineage (NCBI taxonomy): Bacteria > Pseudomonadati > Bacteroidota > Flavobacteriia > Flavobacteriales > Flavobacteriaceae > Allomuricauda > Allomuricauda sp. R78024. Next base: position 569,991 of record NZ_CP138995.1, on the reverse strand, counting down.
TGTTGGTATTGGTAACATCGGTGGGAAAGCTATGGAAGCTATGGCTCGTCAGCCAGAAATGCACGGAAAGATTCAAGCTTCTGCGCTTATTCTTGCTGCTTTCGTTGAAGCGGTAGCGTTATTCGGTGTGGTTGTTGCTTTATTGCAAGCAGCTCCAGCAGCCTAAGTAATTTTTGGATACAGAAGTAACGGTTGGTTGCTTCTGTATCTTTTATTTATAGTTAAGACAAAGTTTGATTTAGTTAATACACTAAGAAATGGATTTAGTAAACCCTGGGTTTGGATTAGTCTTTTGGACAGCGATTACATTTTTAATCCTTTTGTGGATTTTAAGAAAGTTTGCTTGGAAACCTATTTTAGGAGCAGTTAGCGATAGAGAAAAATCTATCAAAGATGCATTGGAGTCAGCTGAAGATGCTAAAAAAGAGATGCAAAACCTTCAAGCAGACAATGAGCGTATTCTTAAAGAAGCAAGGGCTGAGAGGGATGCCATGCTTAAGGAAGCAAGAGAATTAAAAGAGGGAATTGTTGCAGAGGCTAAAGAACAGGCCAAATCTGAAGGGGACAAAATGATAAAACAAGCCCAAGCCACTATTGAAAGCGAAAAGACAGCTGCCGTTGCTGAGATAAAAGCACAAGTAGCCAATCTTTCAGTAGACATTGCAGAAAAAATCATCAAAGGAGAATTGTCCGACAAGAAGAAGCAATTGAAGTTGGTAGATGATATGTTGGGCGATATCAAATTGAACTAAGAAAGCATGAACGAGAGCAGAGCAGCCATACGCTACGCAAAAGCAACCTTAGATTTCGCTATCGAAAAGAAAGCGGCAGACGCCGTTGAGAAAGATATGCGAGAAATAGCAGCTGTAATCGTAGAAAATTTGGAGCTTCAAAATCTTTTGGAGAACCCAGTGGTTAAAGGTGAGGTAAAAAAGAATTCGTTACACGAAATTTTCAAGGGTTCACAAGAAATTACCAAAGGGCTTATTAGCACTTTAACAGACAATAAAAGAATAACATTGCTGCAAGAAGTAGCGCTGAAATACATTATTCTCCATGAGCAATTAAAAGGAGAAGATATTGCCTATGTTACCACAGCAGTTCCTTTAACCGGAGAGCTTGAAAAGAAAATATTGGCTGAAGTTGCTAAGATGACCACAAATGAGGTCACGATAGAAAACAAGATTGACGAAAGCATTATAGGAGGATTTGTTTTACGTGTTGGTGATTTACAATATGACGCCAGCGTAACAAACAAATTGAACGGATTAAAAAGAGAATTTACAAATAGTCTATAAAAATGGCAGGAGTAAAAGCCGCTGAAGTATCAGCAATTTTAAAGAAACAATTATCAGGGTTCGAAGCTACCGCTTCATTGGACGAAGTAGGTACAGTATTGCAAGTAGGTGATGGTATCGCACGCGTATACGGTTTATCTAATGTACAATACGGAGAATTAGTTGAGTTTGATGGCGGACTGAAAGGTATCGTTTTGAACTTGGAAGAAGATAACGTTGGTGTTGTACTATTGAGCCCTTCACGTGATGTGAAAGAAGGTTCTGTTGTAAAAAGAACACAAACGATTGCTTCTATTAATGTTGGTGAAGGCATTGTTGGTCGTGTGGTAAATACCTTAGGTGTTCCTATCGATGGTAAAGGTTCTATTTCAGGGGAAACTTTTGAAATGCCACTAGAGCGTAAAGCTCCTGGTGTTATCTTCCGTGAGCCAGTAACCGAGCCATTACAAACAGGTATCAAGGCAATTGATGCCATGATTCCCGTAGGTAGAGGTCAACGTGAGTTGGTTATTGGTGACCGTCAAACTGGAAAAACAACAGTTTGTATCGATACCATTTTAAATCAAAAAGAATTTTACGATGCAGGTGAGCCTGTATATTGTATCTATGTTGCTATTGGACAAAAGGCTTCTACTGTTGCCGCTATTGCTCAGGTTTTAGAAGACAAAGGCGCATTGGCATATACAACCATAGTTGCGGCAAACGCATCTGATCCTGCCCCAATGCAGGTTTATGCTCCATTTGCAGGTGCTGCTATTGGAGAATACTTTAGGGATACAGGTAGACCAGCTTTGATTATCTATGATGATTTATCAAAACAAGCGGTTGCATATCGTGAGGTATCTCTTTTGTTAAGAAGACCTCCGGGACGTGAGGCATATCCTGGTGATGTATTCTACCTTCACTCAAGATTATTGGAGCGTTCGGCAAAAGTGATCAATGATGACACCATTGCAAAAGATATGAATGACCTTCCTGATGTCTTAAAGCCAATGGTAAAAGGCGGCGGTTCTTTAACGGCGCTACCTATTATTGAAACTCAGGCGGGTGACGTTTCTGCATATATTCCAACGAATGTAATTTCTATTACAGACGGACAGATATTCTTGGAGCAAGATTTATTCAACCAAGGGGTAAGGCCTGCAATTAACGTAGGTATTTCTGTATCTCGTGTTGGGGGTAATGCCCAGATCAAAGCAATGAAAAAAGTAGCAGGTACATTGAAACTGGATCAAGCCCAGTTCCGTGAATTGGAAGCTTTTGCCAAGTTTGGTTCTGATTTGGATGCGGCTACATTGAACGTAATTGAAAAAGGACGTAGAAATGTTGAGATTTTGAAACAAGCGCAAAACGATCCTTTTACAGTTGAAGATCAGGTCGCCATTATCTTTGCAGGTTCTAAAAACCTTTTGAGAGATGTTCCTGTTGACAAGATAAAAGAATTTGAAAGAGACTTCATTGAGTTTATGAATGCCAAGCACAGAGATGTACTGGACACCTTAAAGGCTGGAAAATTGACAGATGAGGTAACAGATACATTGACTGCTGTTTGTAAAGATCTTTCAGGAAAGTATAGAGCTTAAGCCCAAATATAAATGGCGAATCTAAAAGAAATAAGAAATAGGATAGTTACGGTATCATCAACGATGCAGATTACCAGTGCCATGAAAATGGTTTCTGCTGCTAAGTTGAAAAAGGCTCAAGATGCTATTACCGCAATGCGTCCTTATGCAAATAAACTTACTGAGTTATTGCAAAATCTTAGCGCAAGTTTAGATGGTGATGCTGGAAGTAAGTTTGCAGATAATAGAGCGGTTAATAAGGTATTGGTTGTAGCCATTACTTCTAACCGTGGATTATGTGGCGCATTTAACACCAATATTATTAAGCAATCCATGGCTTTGCTTGAGGATACTCATGCAGGAAAGCAGGTTGATTTTTTAGCTATTGGAAAGAAAGGAAATGATATCCTTGGAAAAAAAGGCAATGTAATTGCCAATCGCAGTCAAGTTTATGATGATTTAACCTTTGATAACGTAGCGGTAATTGCCCAAGATTTGATGAATCATTTTACGGAAGGCAATTACGACAGAATAGAATTGGTTTACAATAAGTTTAAAAATGCTGCCACACAAATTGTGATGTCAGAGCAGTTTTTACCTATTGTTCCTGTTGAAGGAGATACTTCTGGTGCTGCAGATTATATTTTTGAGCCTTCCAAGCCCGAGATTGTGGAGGAATTGATTCCAAAATCATTGAAGACACAATTGTACAAAGCTGTTCGCGATTCTTTTGCCAGTGAGCATGGAGCACGTATGACAGCGATGCACAAAGCAACAGATAATGCTACAGAGCTTAGAGATCAATTAAAATTGACCTATAACAAAGCAAGACAAGCTGCAATTACCAATGAAATTTTGGAGATTGTTGGTGGTGCCGAGGCATTGAACAACTAAGCTTGATATAAATATTTATAAAAAGCCACTTCTTTGGAAGTGGCTTTTTGCTTTTTGTCGGTTCAAATTGTCAAACTGAGCCAATCGAAGTTTATGATTTAAGCAATGTAGAAATATCGTTCTACATGCTAAACCTGACAAGCTTATGCTTTTTAACCCTTTTTATTCAAAGGCGAATCAATACTATTCGCATGGTGAATATCGATATACTGCTGATTCAATTCATCTGAATCTTTGTATTGAACACGCAGCTCTTCCAGTTTTTTCTTGAGTTCTGTAACCACCTCTGCATATTCAGGATCACCATACACATTGTTCATTTCCTGTGGGTCCTTTTTGCGGTCATAAAGTTCCCATTCATCAACATCGTAATAAAAATGCGCCAGTTTGTAATCAATGGTCACTATCCCATAATGTCTTTTTACTTGATGTACCGCAGGATATTCATAATAATGATAATATACTGCATCCCGTGTCCATTCAGCGGTATTGGACGTTAAAAGAGGCATTAAGCTTTCCCCTTGCATATCGTCAGGAGCTTCAATTTGCGCGGCTTCCAAAAAGGTTTGGGCAAAATCTAAATTTTGTACCATTTCTTCGCTTGTTATTCCTGGCTCAATCCTGTTTGGCCAACGAACTAGCAATGGCGTTTTAAAAGATTCATCATAAATAAAACGCTTATCAAACCAACCATGTTCACCCAGATAGAAACCTTGGTCAGAGGTATATACTACCATGGTATTGTCAGATAATTTGCTATCATCCAAGTATTCCAACAGGCGCCCAACATTATCGTCCACAGAAGAAATACAGGCCAAATAATCTTGCATGTAACGTTGGTATTTCCATTGCATTTTCTCCTTGTCCGTCATTGATGGCCAATTTTCTTCAAAATCTTTATTGATTTCATCCAAAATAGGCTCATATAATGCTTTTTGTTCTTCGGTTATTCTATTCACATATGGATTCTCCCATCCCCCAGCATACTCTCTTACTGCTGGAGTTAAATTCTTCATTCTGGCAACAGTTTCTGGTCGTATTTTGCTGTCGTGGCTATACATCATGTCGTACAGCAAGTTCATTTCGGCAGTTTTGGCCGCTGCGCCTCTGTTTTTATAGTCGTCAAATAATGAAGCGGGCTCTGGGAATTTCTTGCCTAAAAACTCCTTAAACTTATCTGGTCTTGGCCACCAAGGTCTGTGCGGAGCTTTGTGCAGATACATCAGCATAAATGGCTTTAAAGTATCTCTTTTTTTGTCCAACCAATTCAAAGTCAAATCTGTAATAATATCAGTTACATATCCTTCAATTCTGGTGGTATCTCCATTTTTGGTAATAAAATCAGGATTGATGTATGAACCTTGCCCAGGCAAAATCATAAATTCATCTACGCCTTTGGGGTTGTTGCCAAAATGAAGCTTTCCAAACATTGCTGTTTGATAACCTGCCTGTTGGAAAATTTGAGGAAAGGTAACCTGAGTCGTATCAAAAGGCATCTGGTTATCCACCTTGCCGTTGATATGTGTATGCTTCCCAGTTAAAATAGTAGCTCGAGATGGAGCACAAATGGAGTTGGTTACGGAAGCATTTGTAAATACAATGCCCTCGTTGCCAATGCGATCAATATTGGGAGTCTCAATTAAATGATCTCTATAGGTGCTTATCGCTTGATAGGCATGATCATCTGACATGATGAAGATGATATTGGGTTTTTCGTGGACTATAGGATCAGCTTTTTTCTTCTCAACACAGGATATTACTGCCAAGAGAAGTATGATGGCCGCCATTCGTTTTAAATAAGTTTTCATGGGTGGAATTGTTTACACTCAAAAGATATAAATTATTTACTTCAATATGATTGAAGGAGATGTTTTAGTTTGAAGTTGTGTATTCATAAATTTGTGGGGGATAAAAAACACTAATTAAGGTTGCAAGCCAATAACTAAGGGGTTTTGCGTAACTTGTGCCCACCTAGTTAGAGGCTTTCTTAAAGAACGGATTTCTATTGAACCCATTAAAAAGACTTTTCAAACAAACTTTTATTTATGGTTTGGCAACTGTTTTGCCAAGGGTCATTTCCTTCTTTTTGCTCCCGCTTTACACTTCCGTTTTTGAAAATGCTTCCGGGTATGGCCAGTATATAAACATATATGCTTGGATTGCTATCTTCAATGTCTTTTTAGCGTACGGAATGGAAACCGCTTTTTTCCGTTTTTATCATAAAAGAGAAGATAAAAAACCTGTTATCTCTACCTCTTTAATTTCGTTATTGGCATCATCACTATTATTTCTAGTGGTGGCGTTATTGGTAAACGAAAGCTTGGCAAACTTTACCAATATCAATGTGGACTATATAAAGTTTACTACATATATTTTGGTATTAGATGCATTGGTAATCATTCCTTTTGCGCTTTTAAGAGCTCAAGAAAAACCAATGAAATATGCGCTCTTAAAAACTGTAAATGTTGCCATAAATTTAGGATTCAATGTTTTTTTCTTGCTCATTCTACCAAAAGCAGTTCAAGATACTAATGAAGGATTTCTAAATTCAATATATAGGGAGGGCTGGGAAATCCAGTACATTTTTATCTCCAACATTATTGCCAGCGCAGTTACCTTATTATTGCTTCTACCCACGTACTTTAAAGTTTCGTACAAGTTTGATTCCACCTTATGGAAGCAGATGCTTAAATATTCCGGCCCTATTATGGTGGCAGGGATTGCCTTTACCATAAATGAGGTAGTGGATAAAATTTTATTGACAGAGCTGCTACCACAAGACATTGCTGCAAGCGAAGTTGGAAAATATGGTGCATGTTATAAACTGGCACTTTTTATGACCTTGTTCGGAACCGCATTTAGAATGGGAGTAGAGCCTTTTTTCTTTAGTCATGCCAAAACGGAAAAACCACAAAAAACCTATGCCCAAATCACCAATTATTTTGTGATATTGGGAAGTATAATACTACTGGCCGTTGTGGTTTTTATAGATGTTTTAGGAGAATTGTTAATACGAAATGCCACCTATTGGGAAGCATTGGACGTAGTGCCCATTATATTATTGGGAAGTCTTTGTTTGGGAATATACCATAACCTATCTGTTTGGTACAAAGTAACGGACCAAACAAAGTTTGGGGCCTATATCTCTTCAATTGGGGCCTTGATTACCCTAATGATAAACATTGCCTTTATCCCAAAAATTGGATATATGGCATCCGCCTTGGCAACTTTGGCAGCGTATGCAAGCATGATGGTACTGTCTTATTATTTTGGAAGGAAGTATTACCCAGTTCCATACAACATGCGAAAAATAGTATTCTACTTATCCGTTTCCATACTATTTTCTGCACTGTCTTTTTATGCTTTTAGCCGAAATTTAATAGCTGGAGGGGTCTTACTTTTGCTATTTTTGACACTAGTTTACAAAATGGAAGGAGACAAGTTAAAGACTATATTTCTACAACGTGAAAATTAAAATAATCAACACATCAAATCATCAATTGCCCCATTATGAAACGCTTGCTTCCGCAGGTATGGATCTAAGGGCAAATATTGCCGAACCTATTACGCTAAAGTCATTGGAAAGAGCTATTGTGCCCACCGGAATTTTTATAGAATTACCTGTTGGTTACGAGGCGCAAGTAAGACCACGCAGTGGGCTTGCGGCAAAAAAAGGGATTACCGTGCTAAATGCCCCGGGAACAGTCGATGCCGACTACAGAGGTGAGGTGGGTGTTATTCTAGTAAACCTTTCTGCAGACGATTTTACCATTGAAAATGGGGAGCGTATTGCCCAAATGGTGATTGCAAAGCATGAACGAGCAGAATGGGTTAAAGTAGACTCACTTTCTGAGACAGATAGGGGCGCCGGAGGTTTTGGCAGTACCGGAACACAATAAACCTAAACACTAACTACGTTATATTAAAGAACACATGAAAATTATTGTACCCATGGCGGGAAGAGGTTCCCGATTAAGACCACATACATTAACAGTTCCAAAACCATTAATTCCGGTTGCTGGTAAACCTATTGTTCATCGATTGGTGAGTGATATTGCTAAAGTATTGGGAGAAGAAATAGAAGAAGTTGCTTTTATCTTGGGAGACCCTGCTTTTTTTGGAGACGATGTGGTGGACAGCCTTATGCAGTTGGCAAAGAGTCTTGGTGCCAAAGGATCCATCTATAGACAAGATGAACCATTGGGAACAGGACATGCCATTATGAGCGCCAAGGATTCATTAAGCGGGCCTGCAGTGATAGCCTATGCAGATACACTAATACGCGCTGATTTTGATTTGGATAAATCCGCAGACAGTGTTATTTGGGTAAAACAAGTTGATAAACCAGAGGCATTTGGCGTTGTAAAATTAAGTGAACAAAATGAGATAATAGAGTTGGTTGAAAAACCACAAGAGTTTGTTTCCGACCTGGCTGTAATTGGCATTTACTATTTTAAAGATGTAAGTGTTCTAAAAAATGAATTGCAATACGTTTTGGACAATGATATTATCAATGGTGGAGAGTATCAAATAAATGATGGAATAAAACGAATGATGGAGAAGGGCATGAAATTTGTCCCAGGTAAGGTAGACGAGTGGATGGACTGTGGAAACAAAAATGTGACTATAGAAACAAATCAACGAATGCTAGGCTTTTTAGAAAAAGATGGCGAGGGATTAATTGCAAGCTCTGTTGAAAAAGAGAACGTAAATATTATTGAGCCTTGCTTTATAGGAGAAAATGTGGTTCTTAAAAATGCTACAGTTGGCCCTTACGTATCTGTTGGTGCAGGCACGGTTATTGAAAACTCAACCGTTAAAAATAGCTTAATTCAAAGTAATAGCATGATCAAAAACGCTAATTTGGATAATGCCATGATTGGCAACCATGTAGTTTTTGATGGTAATTTTGAGACCATAAGCATAGGAGACTATTCCGTTATGGAATAGTTGTATAGATTGTTTTAGTTGGAAAACAAAATCTAATATAAATTGAAAAGACTAATAGGCACATATATATTTATTTCTTTGTTTTCTTTTTGGACATATGCCCAAGAAGAAGAGCAAAGTGCTGAGGTTTTTTTAGAAGAATATACAGATGAATTTCAAGAAAGCTTTTTTGAGGCACTAAAACAAAAAGGGATTCAGAATTATGATAGAGCCATTGATTTGTTTTTAGAATGCAAACGGTTGGACTCTTCAAACAGTGTCATTGATTATGAATTGGCAAAGGCCTATTTTTTGGATAAGCAATATATTCAGGCTCAAGAATATGCTGTAGATGCCTTGAAAGCAAAACCAATGGATTTCTGGTATTTAGAAACCCTATTGCGTGTTTTGGAAAAACAAGGAACCTCCATTGATGTAATTCAGCAACAACTTCCTTTTTCTAACAACAAGTTGCAGGAGAATCTTGCTGTTTTCTATTTTAAAAAGAGAAAATACAATGATGCATTAAAGGTTTTGGAAGGGCTTGGAAACTCAAAATTCGCCACTGATTTAACATTAAAAATCAATGACTCCATCCAGCGTGTAAATGAAAAACTAACTACGGCGGTTAAGCCGGAAAAGACAGTACAAAAAGAGGATGGTCCAATAGCACAATATCAATCGCAAATAGAAGGGCTTTTGGTAAGAGGGGATTTCAAGAATATGGAGGAGGTTTCAAAAGAAGCTTTGGATTCTTATCCACTTCAACCCTATTTTCACTATGCATATGGAACGGCACTTAATAGAACTTCAAAATCTACCAAAGCGGTGGAAGTTTTAGAAAGCGCTCTGGATTATCTGTTGGATGATGTTTCCTTGGCCAACAAGATTTACGCAGAATTATCAAAAGCATATACGGCTATTGGCAATGCCTCTAAGGCAAACGAATATTTGAACAAAATAAAAACAGGCCTGTAATGCGGTTATTTCAATTTCAAATAAAGAAACAGATCACCCTTTTGTTCTTGTGTACGATAGCTTTAAGCTCCTGTAAAAGTACTAAGACTGTTGTAGGGGGTGAAGTTGATTCAGGAATTTCTACAAGACGCATTATAGAAAATCATTATGCCAACCAGGTCGATTTTAAAACCTTGAGTGGAAGAGTAAAAATTGATTACTCAGATGGGAAAAAGAACCAAGGAGTAAGTGTGAGCCTTAGAATGGAAAAAAATAAAGTGATTTGGATTAGCGCTCCCCTTGGCGTGGTAAAGGCCCATATAACCCCAGAGAAAGTATCCTTTTACAACAAATTACAAGGAGAATATTTTGATGGGGACTTTAGTTATTTAAGTGAACTCTTGGGTACAGAGCTTGATTTTGACAAAGTTCAGAATCTGTTGTTGGGGAATGCAGTTTTTGACCTTAGAAAGGAAAAATACACCTCTGCAATCAATCAAGGAGATTATCAATTAAAACCAAAAAAGGCAAAAGAGCTATTTAAAATATTGTTTCAATTAGAGCCTAGAAACTTCAAGATTTCTTCTCAAGAAATTTCACAACCAGAGGAGGCCCGACAATTACAAGCAAAATATACCTATCAGGATATTTCTGGTAAGATATTTCCAAATGAAATTCAGATTGTGGCCGCTGAAGAAGAAGATAAAACCATCATTGATTTAAGTTTTAAGAACCTGGAATTGAACAGATCTTTGAATTTTCCTTATAAAGTTCCAAAGGGGTTTGATGAAATTATATTAAAGTAATATGATAGATAAGATTTCATATTGCGTTTGTTGTCTGATTTTTACGTTTTTCATTTCAATTTCCACTAATGCACAGACTAGTGAGCAAAAGGCTTTAGAGTCCAAACGAGAGAGATTGCAGCAGGAAATAAAAGAAATCAACAGATTGCTTTTTGCGGAAAAGAAAGAAAAGGGCACCGTTCTGGACCAAATGGAAGCTTTGGATAAGAGAATTAATGTAAGGCAAGAACTTATTAGAGTTACCAATCAACAATCTAATTTACTCAACAGACAAATTAATGTAAATATTAGAAGTATTAGTAAACTTAGAGAAGATCTTAAAATTCTGAGAGATGATTATGCTAACCTTATTCAAAAATCATATCAGAATAAGGCACAAAGTAATCGACTAATGTTTCTCTTATCCTCAGAAAACTTTTATCAAGCATTTAAGAGACTCCAGTACATGGAGCAATATGCAAAGCATAGAAAGAAACAAGGTGAAGATATCATCACAAAAACCAATGAACTTGCTACACTGAACCAAGATTTGGTAACTCAGCGTAAGACCAAAGAACAATTGTTGGCAGAAAATAAAAAAGTAAAAAACGAGCTATTCAACGAAATAGAATCCCAAAAGAACCTATTGCGAAGTATTAGACAAAATGAAACAAAATACACTGCAGCCATCGCAGAAAAACAGAAGGAGTCCCGTAAAATTGATAGGGAAATAGAACGGCTAATAAAAAGCGCTATTGCAAGTACCAATAAAAAGGCTGGTAAATCTAGTAGAACCAAATTTGTATTGACTCCGGAAGCTAAATTGGTTGCGAATAATTTTTCCGCAAATAAAGGGAAACTTATTTGGCCTGTAGAAAAGGGAATTAAAAGTCAAGGGTATGGCGTGTACAACGATAAACTATACCCTGGAATAAAACACAGAAACAATGGTGTCACTATTGCTACAGATCAAGGTAGCAAAGCAAGAGCAATTTTTGAAGGTGAAGTCATTGCAATTTTAACGGTTCCTGGAGGTAGTAGAGGTGTGCAGATAAAGCATGGAAATTATATTAGCACCTATTATAACTTATCCAATGTATACGTAAAAAAGGGAGATAAAGTCCTTGTAAAAGAGGTGCTTGGCGATATTTATACCAATCGGTTTGATGGTACTACAAAGTTGAAGTTTTATCTTTATCAAGATTCCAATCGATTGAATCCTGAGGATTGGATATATCAATTATAAGACATGAGAACAATTACAGATTTACAGGGAACGTTTGAGTTGAACAACGGTGTTCTAATGCCCTATTTTGGTTTAGGAGTTTATCTATCAAAAGATGGAGATGAGGTTGTAAATGCCGTTAAGGATGCTTTGAACCACGGTTACAGACACATTGATACAGCCTCAATATATAAGAACGAAAATGGTGTAGGTCAAGGGGTCAAACAAAGTAGTGTTGATCGAAAAGATATTTTTGTTGTAAGCAAGGTTTGGAACGATGATCAAGGATATGATGCTACATTAAAAGCCTTTGATGATAGTTTGGAAAGATTGGGGATGGATTATTTAGACCTCTATTTAATCCACTGGCCTAAGGGAAGCAAATCTAAAGATACCTGGAGGGCGATGGAACGTTTGTATAACGAAAAGAGAGTACGTGCCATTGGAGTGAGCAATTTTATGCAACACCACTTGGAAGATTTGTTGACGGAAGCGAAAATAACACCGATGGTCAACCAAATGGAGTTTCATCCATACTTAGTGCAGCAAGATTTAATCGATTTCTGTCATAAAAATGGAATTCAGTACGAAGCATGGTCACCTATGATGCAGGGGAACATTTTTGATATTCCTCTTTTGAAAGACTTGGCAAAAAAGTACAATAAGACCGCTGCCCAAATTGTTTTACGCTGGGACCTTCAAAAAGGAGTGGTTACTATCCCAAAATCCTCTAAAAAAGAACGCATTATCTCAAATGCCGCTATTTTTGATTTTGAACTTTCTAAAGAAGATGTTCAAATACTTGACGGCCTAAATAGGGATAAAAGATTTGGGCCAGACCCGGATAATTTTGATTTTTAAGTCTTAAGGAGTAAATAGAGCTTTCAATTCGGTAGCATCTGAAGGCTTCATTTTTCCTGCCAAGACCAAACTAAGCTGTTTTCTGCGCAGTGCGGCGGCAAAACGTTCCTTTTCCAAATCCGTTTGGGGATCTAGTTGTGGGACCTCAGTGGGGACTCCAGTATCGTCAACCGCAACAAAGGTGTAAATAGCCTCATTTGCTTTGGCGCGTTCCCCTGTAAAACGGTCTTCCATCCAAACATCAATAAATATTTCCATAGAACTTTTAAAAGCTCTTGAAACGGCAGCTTCAACAGTTACCACGCTTCCTAAAGGGACAGAACGGCTAAATGCAACATGGTTTACCGCCGCTGTGACCGTAATTCTTCTACTGTGCCGTCTAGCCGCTATACTGGCAGCTCTATCCATGCGAGCTAAAAGTTCCCCTCCAAAAAGATTGTTCAAAGGATTGGTTTCACTTGGCAATACCATATCGGTCATTACAGTTCGTGATTCACTCGGTGTTTTTGTGCGCATAGCGTTTTAATTTTGCGCAAAGATATTGAAGTGTGGAATATGGTTTTAAAGAAACAAGGATTATTTCTCAGATAACATCCAAGCATCTGCAGACTCTGTTCTTTTAATCTTTCTTAAAAAGGAAAGAGCCTCTTTTGGGTTTTCAAAGCTGTCATAAGCCACTTGATGTAAACCAAATTTATTTACACCTATATAAAATGCATTATAGCCTTTTTCTTTTAGAAGATTTACTTTCTTTTCGGCATTTTTTTCAATTCTGAAAGCACCAGCAATTATATGATGTTTTCCAAGCTGCTTTTTGTTGACTTTGATGTTTATGGCAGGAAATTCTAATGGAGCACTTTCAAAAAAAGTGGCTTCTTGAATAAGTCGGGAAACTTGTTTTTGTGCATCTTGCTGTGCAGCAACTTGTTTTTCTTGAATACCATCATAGACACTATAAGAAGTAGAGCCCAAGGAAACAGCTAAAAGAATTACGGCGGCATATTTTAACCACGGTCTAAAAGAAGATTGCTCTCTTTTTTCTGGAGTGATTATAAATGGAATCTTTTCTTCCAATTCTTCAACTTCCTCTTTTAATACTTCACGCTGAATAGGCGTTGCAGCAAAAGTGGAAAGACCAAAAGAAGAGGTTAGATAGTTGATTTTATTTTCAGGTTGAAACTGAATTCTTTGCTCCCTGTTCAACCACAACTTACCAACACCAAAAAGTTCAATATTTTCTCCACGTTGCAGTTTTTTGTTCCAAGTTTCCGCTACATTTTCAACTTCTTGCAACAATTCTTCATAACCAAGACGCTTTTCTTTCGCAATATGCGATACGAGCAGGCCATCATTTTTGGATAATTGCGAGTTAAAGGAAACTGTTTTGGATGGAGGAATTAAAGTATTGGTCTGATTATCAAGCTCCGCAGATTTCCCATGCGCCAAAAAAGCTCCAAATCCTGGGACAACAACACAATTGTAATTGTATAATAATTCTTCTATGTAAGATTCAATCTGCATTGTCACAAATATTGTAAAAAAAGCAAGAGAACAAAATAGAGCCTATCACTTTTTATTAACATTTGAAATTATGTATTTTGTGAACAACTTAACCACTTATTTAAATGACTGAGGATGAAATTCTTGCTGCACTTCGGCTGCAGAAAATTCCAAATATTGGTGACGTAACGGCAAAAAAACTGATTTCCCATTGTGGTAGCCCAAAAGCAGTTTTTAAGGACAAAAAGCAACACTTATTAAAAATTGTGGGAATTGGACGAACAAAACTAAAAGGACTTCATGACTCAATTCATCAAGAGGAAGCCGAAGCGGAGTATGATTACCTATTAAAAGAGAAGATAGTTTTCACCTACTTTATGGATGAGGCTTATCCAACGTATCTTCAACATTGTATTGATGGCCCTATACTGCTTTTTCAAAGCGGGAACATTGATTTGAAGAATAAAAAAATTATCAGTGTAGTAGGCACTAGAAACATTACCAGTTATGGCACTGCATTTTGCGAAGCTTTTATAGAAGAGATTGCACCTCTAGACCCTATAATTGTAAGTGGTTTTGCTTACGGTGTGGACATTGCAATCCAAAAAGTAGCTAACGAAAAAGGATTACAGACCATTGGTTGTCTGGCACATGGACTAAATCAGGTTTACCCAAAAGCGCATAAAAAATATGTTTCCCCAATAGAAAAGAATGGCGGGTTTTTAACGGAATTTTGGAGCACTAGTAATCCGGATAGGGAGAATTTTTTAAAACGAAACCGTATTATTGCAGGGATGAGTGAAGCTACGGTTGTGATTGAATCGGCAGAAAAAGGAGGAAGCTTGGTTACTGCAGATATTGCAAACGGATACAATAGAGAAGTATTTGCCGTTCCCGGAAGATCTACAGATAAGTTTAGCAAAGGATGCAATGACCTGATCAAACGCCAAAAAGCACATATGTTAACTTCTGCAGCAGAGTTGGTGTACCTATTGGGATGGGAATTGGAAGAAAAAGAGAAAAACTCTTCGGTTCAAAAACAGTTATTTGTAGAATTAGATGAAACAGAAAAGATTATCTATTCCTACTTGCAAATGAACGGAAAACAGTTGCTTGATACTGTTGCCTTGGAGTGTAACCTACCCATTTTTAAAACAGCGTCCACACTTTTTAATATGGAGATGAAAGGTGTAGTTCGGCCGTTACCTGGTAAACTGTTTGAGGCGATTTGAATTGTCATACTAAAGAAGTTTTACAAGAAAATGCTTGTTATGATGCTAAAAATAAGAACAGTTAGAACCTTTGAAATCTACAAGTATGCTAATAAGACAATTAAATTTTAGAAAGTCCATAATATTTGCGATTATTGATAATTATAAGCTAATTCGATGTCTACAAAAATCAACCTCATTAAATGCATGCTATTATCATTAATAATTACGACTTTAAGTTGTAGTTCTGATAATAAAGAAGATGACAGTTCAGAAATTAATTCACCACCTATGGAATTTAATCTTGGGGGTATCGCAAACAATGCAATAAATGTAGACTTGCTTCCTACGGTTTCTTGGAATGAAGCAGTGGATCCAGAGAACGATGTCGTTTCTTATAGTGTTTTGTTGGACCAAAATGAAACACCTTCAACAGTTATTGCTTCAGATATAGATGGGATTAGTTACAACATTGATAATACCCTTGATAGATGTACAACATATTATTGGCAAATAGTGGCATCTGATGGAAATGAAACCACAGCATCTGAAGTGTTTAGCTTTAGTACGCGAAATGTAAGTTTTTCATCACCAGTTGTTATGGAAAATGCAGATTTTTCAATAAGATTTAGGCAATCGGGAGTAATATTTAAAGATAGACTTTGGATTCTTGCTGGCTTTAACCCTGATAATGCTTATGTCAATGATGTGTGGTCAAGTGACGACGGTATCCTATGGACAGAGGAGGCAACAAACCCTGCTTTTTTAGGAAGACAATACCATTCAACAGTTGTTTTTGATGATAAAATATGGATGATAGGAGGGCAACTAAATGGAGGGGAATCAGAAGTGAATAGTGTTTGGTCAAGTACAGATGGAGCAACATGGACTGCAGAAAACCCTGTAGGAGAATCATTTTCTAAACGATATGGGCATACTTCGGTTGTTTTTGACAATAAGATATGGGTTATTGGAGGATTTGAATATGGGAGTAGTACATACAAAAATGATGTATGGTATACCTCAGATGGGGTTAATTGGATAGAGGCAAGTGCTGAAACATCATTCCTAGGAAGATTTACACATACTACTTTGGTATTTAACAACAAGATGTGGGTAATTGGTGGAAGAGATTTGCAAAGAATGAATGATGTATGGTCAAGCATTGATGGAATTACTTGGATAGAGGAGACTGCAAATGCACTTTTTATAGAAAGAAGCTCACATTCATCCGTTGTTTTTGATGACAAAATGTGGGTGATTGGAGGAGTAAGCATGGAAGGATGGAAAAATGATGCGTGGTATTCTTCAGATGGAGTCACATGGACTCAAAGTGTTGAAGATGTAGTTTTTGCAGGAACAAACAGGCCTACAACAGTTGTTTTTGAAGACAAAATTTGGATAATCGCGGGAAGTTCTGCCGAAGGAGGAATATTAAACACTGTTGGAGCATTTGAATAACTAAGCTGAGAAAAGGGTAATTAATACCCCAACTTACCTCTCACCCGATCCAAAACACCATCAGCCACCTTTTTGGCTTTTTCTGCTCCAAAGTTCAAAGCTTCATCCACTTCATTTAAGTGGTTCATGTAGTACTCAAATTTTTCACGGGGCTCTTCAAACCTGTTCAAGATAACCTCATATAGTGCTTGCTTTGCATGACCATACCCATAATTTCCTGCTAAGTAATTAGCACTCATTTCTTCTATTTGCTCTGGAGATGCCAGTATTTTATATAAAGCAAAGACATTGTCCTTAGCTGGGTCTTTTGGGTCTTCCATAGGAGTGCTGTCCGTAACAATGCCCATAAGCTGCTTTCGTAATTTTTTATCTGGCTGGAACAGATTAATGGTATTTCCTTTGCTTTTGCTCATTTTTTCGCCATCCGTACCAGGAACATACATGGTTTCCTTTTGCACTTTGGCTTCAGGGATTACAAAAGTTTCCCCTAATTGGTGATGAAACCTAGAAGCGACATCCCTTGTCATTTCCAAATGTTGCAGTTGGTCTTTGCCTACCGGAACAATATGTGCATCATACAATAAAATATCGGCTGCCATGAGCATAGGGTAGGTAAATAGCCCAGAGTTTACATCTTCCAATCGATCCGCCTTGTCCTTAAAAGAATGTGCCAAGGTTAGGCGTTGATACGGATAAAAACAACTAAGATACCATGCCAGTTCGGTTACTTGGGGAACATCACTTTGTCTGTAAAAAACAGTCTTTTCAATATCCAGGCCAAAAGCTAGCCAAGTAGCTGCGGTGGCATAGGTGTTGTTTCTTAATTCTTCCCCATTCTTTATCTGGGTGAGGGAATGCATATCAGCGATAAAAAGAAAAGACTCGTTTTTGGGATTTTGCGCCATTTGAATCGCCGGGATTATTGCCCCCAATATGTTTCCCAAATGTGGAGTTCCTGTACTTTGAATTCCGGTTAAAATTCTGGACATACCTAATTTTTAAGGCGTAAATGTAACAATCCACATGGGATAAAAAAAGCGGCATAAGCCGCTATTGGGAAAAGAATGCCAAAACCTATTTTTTAAACAGTCCTGCAACAAAAAGGATTACCACTGCTCCAATAACTCCAGTAATAACATCACCGACAATTCCAGAGCCAATATGAACCCCTAATGTTCCAAAGAGCCAGTTGCCCACAACACCTCCCACAATACCCAGAATAATATTCAATAGGGTTCCAAATCCACCACCCTTCATAATTTTACCTGCAAGCCACCCTGCAAGAGCTCCAATTAACAACGCATAAAGTAGTCCCATATAATTGATTTTTAGATTGTTTACATAAAGATATTCAAAAATTCTACTTTTGGGTCGTGTTTGCAATCTTCAAAAACATAGGACATGTCTTGTATAGAATTTGGTTTTACATCCTTGTAACACTTCCTATATTCATTTTCTTTCCCTTTTTGTTGGTGACGACTTTCTCTGAAAAAACCTATCCGCAGTTTTTTTGGTTAGCCAGAAATTTATGGGCTAAAACCATATTATATGGTATGGGGTGCTTTCCAAAAATTGTTAGGGAGCAGCATATGGAAAAAGGAAAAAGCTATATGTTAATTGCAAACCACACCAGTATGTTGGACATAATGTTGATGCTCATGGTGAGTAAGAATCCGTTTGTGTTTGTGGGCAAAAAAGAATTGGTGAAGATTCCTGTTTTTGGATTTTTTTACAAACGTGTTTGTATTTTGGTGGATAGGGATAATATTAAAAGTAGAACAGGAGTATACCGACGAGCACAACGAAGATTAGACCAAGGATTGAGCATTTGCATTTTCCCCGAAGGAGGAGTTCCTGAAGAAGATGTTGTTTTGGACGAATTTAAGGATGGTGCCTTTAAAATGGCGATAGCACATAAAATTCCGATTGTGCCAATTACTTTTTATGACAACAAAAGACGTTTTTCCTTTACTTTTTTAAGTGGTGGTCCAGGCAAAATAAGGGCCAAGGTACACGAGTTTTTTGAGACAGGTATTTTGGCAGAAGATGACAAATCCACCCTGCGTGAAGAAGTACGAGAAGTTATTTTGAAAGAACTGAGTGAAAATCATACTATTTGAGCAGGAAGAGTTGTTCAAAAATGATCTGTCGGAATCTTAATAATGGTTTTGGTGCCCAAAGGTTGATTATTGCGATCAATCTTGTCAATAATTTTAATACTATTGGAATCATCACTTAAAGATTCTAAACGCTGTTTTGTCGCCTCCAACCCTCTAGATTTCTTTTCTTTTTGATAAATATGTTTTTCTTTAAAAGTCTCAGATCTCTTGAATAGACCAGGTGAAGTTAGAACCTTCTGAAAATCCAGATTGGCATCCTGTGTTTTATATACCAGAAATAGTAAAGGCAGGATACAATTTAATTGGATGTTTGTTGCTCTAAACTTAAGAATAAGGCACCCCACTGAAGCGAGGTGCCTAAATGATTGCCTAAAGGGGCAACCTTCCTAACCAACTTCTTTATATAACTAAAACTTAAAAGTAACACCACTATAAACGCCAATTGAAAACGGTCTAAATGCACCTGCAGTTTCAGAAAAGGTGTTCAATTGATATTTAAAAACAGGCTCCAAATTAAGCTCCACTTTTGGAGAAAATTCATAATTAAGACCAACCCCTACGTTGGTGCTAAAGTTTACAGAGTTTGCATTATTTGCTTCACCCACTTCTGTAACCAACCCTTCAGATTCCAATAGCACGGAATTGTCCACAAGGAAAAGAGAGCTGACCCCTCCAATAAGGTTAACCCCAAATTTTTTATCAATGAGGGCATAGTTCAGTTCTAAAGGCACTTCTATATAGCCTAATTGCTGCACCATTTTACCATCTAAAGCAGGACTTTCATTCGCTGACAGCTCAAAAAAGGCATCATTTGTTGCAGATTCGCGTGGTACACTGTTCTTGCTTTGTAGAACAAGATTTCTAGAAGTTTGACTGTAACTAATATTATCGATCAATTCGTTTGTAGAGCCTTCCAAGGAGGAAGAGAATAGTACTTCATTGGTGTCATAGCCAAAATCAACTTTATGGATACCAGAACGCACTTTTAGTCTTTTGCCCACATTGTAAGCAACGGTAACACCATAGCTTAAATTGACATTTCCAGATTTTGAGTTGGATGCAAAATTGGAGTGAATGGGAGAACCTTCACCAGAAGCATTAAAATATACAGGAGCTACAGATGGCCCTACAGTCCATTTCCCACTGGTATTTTCGGCAATAACTTCTTCTTCCTGCTCTTTTATCACCTCAAAAATTGATCGTTTTTCATTTTCTTCTTCATTTTGTGCCACAGCCTCATCTTCTTTAAGACCTTCCAATACTTTTTCTTCTTGTAATATTTCTTTTTGGGTTTTATCCGAAGGCAAGGGGTTGTTATTGTCTTCCTTGTCCATTGCTGCTATAGCGTCAGATTTCTTCTCGTTGGAAAGACCTATTATATCAGATTGTTCAGATTTCTCCTCTTTACTTTTAAGTATTTCAGTGTTTACTGAAGCTACATTTTTAGTGGAATTCTTGGTAACATTTGATTCATTGTCTTGCGTCAAGTAATTTTTTAGAAATTCCTTCTTTTTAAGAATTTCTCCTTCTTCTTTTGTATTCGATGTTACTTGCTGTTCTTGAATTTTTATGCTTTGATTTCTGATAATAGAATTCTCGGCATCTTTTTCTGCTTCCGTTGCAGAACTTTCTACAGCATCTCCACTATTTTCATTGGACGATTCTGCCAAATTTTTTGCTTTGTTTGACCGTAATTCTTCTTTGAATTCTTTTGACTCCTTAATAACACTGTCCTTTTGAAAAGGAACAGTGTTGTCTTCAGTTTCCGTAATAATGATTTCCCCATCACTAGTTGAGTTATCAAATGGATTGATAACATAGAATAAAATTGCCAATAATGCAGCTACCCCTCCCAGGCGCCACCAAATTGGAATAACTCTTTTCTTTTGTTTCTTCTTGTCCAAAGAATCCTCAATGGAACTCCAGACTTTTTCTTCTGGAATCTCATGAAACTCTGTAAAGGTTTCTTTGAACAATTGCTCTAAATCCTTTTTCCCCATTCTTAAATCATTTAAGCAATGTTTATATTTTCTTTTTCTATTTTTTCCCTCAAAATCATTTTGGCCCTGGCCAGGTTAGATTTTGAAGTTCCAGTGGATGTCCCCAACATCTCACTTATTTCTTTATGGCTATACCCATCCAAAACATACAGGTTGAACGTTAACCTATATTTATTTGGTAACTCTTGAATGTATCCCAATAACCTGCTCAGGCTTATATCCGCTTGTTCTACGTCTACATCTATTTCTTCACCAACATTTTCAGAAACCACATTTAGATGCTGTTCTTTTCTGTATTTCTGTAGTACTGTATTTACCGTGATTCGTTTAATCCAACCTTCAAAAGAACCATTAAAATTGAATTGCTCTATTTTGTTGAAAATTGTCATAAAACTGTCGTGCAGATTGTCTTCTGCCTCAGTTTTGTTACGGGAGTATTTAAGGCACATACCGAAAAGAATACCGGAATATTTCCGGTATAATTCAGCTTGCGCTTGTCGTTTGCCCTTTTTACAATTATGTATCAGCTCTTCAATATCCAAATGTTGGTCATTTTTGGATTGTTGATATTAAGTTTGTTGGCACGGTAATTATTGAACTACTGGAACTGTATATTCTACATAAACCGCGTCCTCATTTTCATCTATTCCTGTATAAAGTCTAAAATGATATTCTCCTGTAAAAATCACATTGAATTTTAATGTGGCGACAACTTCTTCTACTGCCTCTGTACAAGCGGTATCATTATCTGTAAACACAGATCCAATTACAACGATATCTCTATCGGTCTCACCTGTTTTAGCTACATCGAACCCTTCAAAAAAAGTACATCCATTAGGTCTAAGATAAGTGACCTCAATATCATACGTTTCGTTTAGTTCAAAAGAGTCTGGAAAATTTGCTTCTACCCCGGCAAGTGTTGTAAAATGAAAGTTTTGGCCATCATCATCCAGATCACAGGAGGTAACTAATAGGCTTATCCCAAAAAGAATAAATAGCACGATTCCCTTTTTCATCATTAAAATCTTTTTTAACCCTTAGATGAAAGGTATATACAAGGGTTGCGTGGGATTTTCACAACCTATGGTTAAACTAGAACATATGTTAGACCAGATTTAGGCGTTAACTGCGG
Source organism: Allomuricauda sp. R78024 (assembly GCF_044596045.1). Taxonomy (NCBI): domain Bacteria; kingdom Pseudomonadati; phylum Bacteroidota; class Flavobacteriia; order Flavobacteriales; family Flavobacteriaceae; genus Allomuricauda; species Allomuricauda sp. R78024. The sequence continues at coordinate 548,056 of NZ_CP138995.1, read as the reverse complement.
TAATAGCTTCTCTAATTTTTGCCTCTAGTTCATCAGATAGTTCTGGATTGTCAGCAAGTAGTGATTTTACCGCATCTCTTCCTTGACCAAGCTTTGTGTCTCCATAGCTAAACCAAGAACCGCTTTTCTTCACAATTTCATAGGCCACTCCAAGATCAAGGATTTCTCCAATTTTAGAGATGCCTTCTCCATACATAATATCAAATTCTGCAGTTCTAAAAGGAGGAGCAACTTTATTCTTTACCACCTTGACCCTTGTTTTGTTTCCTAGTACAGCTCCGTCTGTATCTTTTATTTGTGTAGAGCGTCTAATATCTAAACGTACAGAAGCATAGAATTTAAGGGCATTTCCACCCGTAGTAGTTTCCGGATTTCCAAACATGACCCCAATTTTTTCTCGCAATTGGTTAATGAAGATTACGGTGCAATTTGTTTTGCTGATTGAAGAAGTCAATTTTCGCAATGCTTGAGACATTAAACGAGCGTGAAGCCCCATTTTAGAATCTCCCATTTCTCCTTCAATTTCACTTTTTGGAGTAAGTGCGGCAACAGAGTCAATAATAACAATATCAATAGCGCCTGATCGTATAAGATTATCTGCTATTTCTAATGCCTGCTCACCATTATCTGGTTGAGAAATGATAAGATTGTCTATATCTACACCCAATTTTTGGGCATAAAAACGGTCAAAAGCATGTTCTGCATCAATAAAAGCAGCAATACCTCCATTTTTTTGAGCTTCGGCAATGGCATGTAGTGTCAATGTAGTTTTACCAGAAGATTCTGGACCATAAATTTCAACAACCCTACCTCTTGGATAACCACTTACGCCCAAGGCAATATCTAGTCCTAACGATCCAGAAGGGATTACCTCAACATCTTCAACTACGCTATCTCCCATTTTCATGACAGCACCTTTTCCGTAGGTCTTGTCCAATTTATCCAGTGTAAGTTTTAAGGCTTTTAATTTTGCTTCTTTTTCGTTGCTCATTGTTCTCGTTATTAGGAAGGCTAAATTACCATTTCTTTCTACATACGGCAAAAGGGACGCAACCTTTTTAAAAGACCGTATCTACAACATACTAACTCGAATAAACAAAATAGTGGATTCCATTCTGGAATTTACGGCCACAAGGCAAAAGGGAAATTTGTGCTATGAAAAGAAACATGTGGTAAAAAGGGGCTCTTAAATTTAAGAGCCCCTTTTCTTTTTAAGAATTAGGAATTTTTACCTTTGCATCCGATTTACTATTTAAACTATTCTTTAACTTAAATTATTGGTATAGCATGCAACTGTACAATACATTAAGTGCAAAAGAAAGGGAAAAACTTATTGAGGAAGCCGGCAAGGACCGACTTACCATCTCTTTCTACAAATATGCACACCTTGGAAATCCTAAAATTTTTAGAAACCACTTATTTATCCATTGGGATGAGTTGGAAGTGCTAGGTAGAATTTATGTTGCCCATGAAGGGATTAATGCTCAACTTTCAGTTCCAGCGGATAATTTTGAATTGTTTAAAAAGCATTTGGACAGCATCACTTTTTTAGAAAATGTGCGTCTTAATATTGCCATTGAACAAGACAATAAATCATTCCTTAAGCTGAAGGTCAAGGTTCGCGAAAAAATTGTAGCAGATGGATTGAATGATAAAACCTTTGATGTCACCAATAAGGGAATCCACGTAGGAGCGAAAAAATTTAATGAGCTAATTGAAGACCCAGAAACCGTTCTGGTAGATATGCGCAACCACTACGAAAGTGAAATAGGGCATTTTAAAAACGCCGTAACACCAGATGTAGATACCTTCAGGGATTCCTTGGACATTATTGAAAAAGACCTTGCCGAACACAAAGAGGACAAAAAATTGGTGATGTACTGTACCGGAGGTATCCGGTGCGAAAAGGCCAGTGCTTATTACAAACACAAGGGCTTCAAAAAAGTGTACCAATTAGAGGGAGGTATTATCGAATACACGCGCCAGGTAAAAAACCAAGATTTGGAGAATAAGTTTTTGGGGAAGAACTTTGTTTTTGATCATAGAAGGGGAGAACGTATATCTGAAGATGTCATTGCCAATTGCCATCAATGTGGAAAACCTTGTGACACCCATGTTAATTGTGCAAATGAGGCATGTCACCTGCTTTTTATTCAATGTAAAGAATGTGCTGAGGCAATGCAGGAATGTTGCTCATTAGATTGCAAGGAAACCCACTCATTACCATATGAGGAACAAAAGGTTCTCCGCAAAGGGAAAAAAGCAAGCAACAAAATTTTTAAAAAAGGGCGCTCAGAAGTATTAAAGTATAAAAAGTAGCATTTCTCTTCTGCCACAATTTGTGCTATATTTACGACTAGTTATTTATGAACCCTTTTTAAGGAAATGGTTGTCATTTCTTTAAATCAAGATACAAAATATGGGATGTAGCAGTTGTTCAACCGGCAAGGATGGACAACCGCGTGGTTGCAAGAACAATGGTACTTGCGGCACTGATGGTTGTAACAAGCTAACAGTTTTTGATTGGCTTTCCAATATGTCGCTACCCAACGGTCAAAAACCTTTTGATTGTGTTGAGGTACGTTTCAAGAATAGTAGAAAAGAGTTTTTTAGGAATGCGGACAGTCTCCCTTTGGCAATAGGAGATGTTGTCGCTACACAGGCAAAGTCTGGACATGATGTTGGAATTGTAACGCTTACCGGAGAATTGGTAAAAGTGCAAATGAAAAGAAAGAAGGTTGCGTCAGATGATGAAGAAATACCAAAAATTTATAGAAAAGCATCTCAAAGAGATATTGACATTTGGCAAAAATGTAGGGACAAAGAAGCCGAAATTCAAAAGCGATCTCGGGAAATTGCAATTTCGTTAAAACTTCAAATGAAGCTCAGTGATGTGGAGTTTCAAGGAGATGGCTCAAAAGCAACATTCTATTATACGGCAGAAGATCGTGTAGATTTTAGGCAATTGATAAAGGATATGGCAAAAGCCTTTAGTATCCGAATTGAAATGCGCCAAATAGGATATCGTCAAGAAGCTCAACGCTTAGGCGGAATAGGTTCTTGTGGAAGGGAACTTTGCTGTTCTACCTGGCTAACAGATTTTAGGTCTGTAAGCACAGCCTCTGCCAGATATCAACAACTTGCCCTAAATCCTCAAAAATTAGCTGGACAATGTGGCAAACTAAAATGCTGCCTCAATTATGAGCTGGATATGTATCTAGAGGCATTGAATGACTTTCCGCCGCAAGACAGCAAAATCATGACCAAAAAAGGAATTGCCTTTTGTCAAAAAGCAGATATTTTTAAAGAAACATTGTGGTTTTCATACAAAGATGACCCAGCCACTTGGCATGCATTGGGAAAAGATCATGTATTGGAAATTTTGGAAATCAACAAAAAGAATGAAAAAATTGACAGCTTGGAAGAATATGCTCAAGACAATGTGAGCGAAGAAAAAATGGTCTTTGAAAATGTAGTTGGCCAAGATAGTCTTACCCGGTTTGATAGACCTAGAAAAAATAAGCGAAATAATAAAAAACGAAGAAAAAATAAACCAAAAGCTTCTCCCAATGCACAATAAATTCCTCATTGTCTTGGTTTTCTCTTTAGTTCTGGTTTCATGCAACAGTAATTTGGTCTTTTCAGATTACGAGGCAATGGAGAATGGATCGTGGAGTATGGATAATCCAATAAAGTTTGAGTTTTCAAAATTGGATTCCATTCAGACACATAATATGTTCATCAACATTAGAAATGATAATACCTTTCAGTTCAACAATCTTTTTTTGATAACTGAATTGGAGTATCCAAATGGAAATACATTGAAGGACACATTAGAATATAAGATGGCCGAACCCAGTGGTGAATGGTTGGGCAAAGGACTTGGAAGCATTAAGGAAAATAAACTATGGTTTCAAGAAAAAATCGTTTTTGATGATTCTGGCGTATATAAGGTAAATATTACCCATGCCATGCGCAAAAATGGAGATGTAGATGGTATTTATGTGTTGGATGGCATTACGGATGTTGGTTTAGAAATTGAAAAAAGTACGCAATAATAACAATGGCAAAAGCTAAGCAAAAGAAGCAAAAAGGCTTCTTTACATACATCAAGTGGTTTTGGATTCTTTTCGGATCTGGTTTATTCTTAATTATGCTGGTTTTTCTTTTGGCTTCATGGGGGGTATTTGGTGAAATGCCCACTTTTGAGCGTTTGGAAAATCCGCAGACCAATCTCGCTACTGAATTTATTTCTTCAGATGGGCAAACATTAGGTAAGCTTTACCTTGATGATAATAGAACGCCTGTTTCCTATAAAAAACTTCCTGAAAATCTAGTCAATGCGCTTGTGGCCACGGAAGATGCACGGTACTACAATCATTCAGGGATTGATGCTAGGGGAACCATAAGGGCATTTGTCTATTTAGGTTCTAAAGGTGGTGCAAGTACCATTTCTCAGCAGTTGGCCAGACAGCTATTTGTAGGAATACGGGCAAAAGACTGGACAAAGTATACCCAAAAAATAAAGGAATGGGTCATTGCCACTAGATTGGAACGTAATTATACCAAAGAAGAAATTATAGCCATGTATCTTAATATTTATGATTTTGGCTATGCTGCGGATGGAATACGTTCTGCCGCTAGAATTTATTTTGGAAAAGAGCCTGCTGAGTTGAAGATAGAAGAATCTGCGGTACTTGTTGGGATGCTCAAAAACTCTTCACTATACAACCCTTTAAGAAGGGAAGAACTGGTGCTAAACCGAAGAAATACGGTTTTATCGCAAATGGCCAAGTATGAATATATTACCGAAAAGGAGAAAGATTCGCTTCAGCAACTTAAAATGGATATCAATTTTAATCCAGAGTCGCATAAAGAAGGTTTGGCTACCTATTTTAGAATGTATATGCAGCGTTGGCTCAACAAATGGGTAAAGGAAAATCCAAAACTAGATGGGGAAAAGTATAACATCTATTTAGATGGATTAAAGATTTATACCACTATTGATTCCAGAATGCAACAGAATGCTGAGGATGCTGTTCAGGCCCATATGAAAAATTTACAGACTGAGTTCTTTCATCAAAATACACCTGACAGGAACCCTACCGCACCGTTCTTGGATTTGGAAACTTTTCAAATTGATAATATCATGGAACAAGCCATGAAGAATTCTGTCCGTTGGAAGGCCATGAAACGAGATGGTAAATCCGAAAACGAAATAAGAGCTTCTTTCAGGAAGAAAACGGAGATGAATGTATTTGATTGGAATAGTGATTCTTATGAGAAAGATACCCTAATGACTCCTTTGGACTCTATCAGATATTACAAAACATTTTTAAGAACGGCCATGATGTCTATGGAGCCTCAAACAGGTCATGTAAAAGCATGGGTTGGTGGTGTTGACTACAAACATTTTCAATATGACAATGTAATCCAGGGAGCTAGACAAGCAGGTTCAACCTTTAAGCCTTTTGTATATGCTGCGGCTATTGATCAATTACGCTACTCGCCATGCGATTCCCTTCCGGACAACCAATATTGCATAGAGCCCTTAAAACATGGAAACATGGAAGCTTGGTGCCCTAAGAATTCAAATGGAAAATACTCTGGAGAGGATTTAACATTAAAGAATGCATTGGCCAACTCCGTTAATACGGTAACGGCTCAATTAATAGACAAAGTAGGTCCAAGCTCTGTAGTTGCCATAGCCAAGAATATGGGACTTTCCAAAGAGATTCTAGAAGTACCTTCCATTGCATTGGGAACACTGGATGTTAATGTTTATGAAATGGTTGGGGCATATGGAACTTTTGCAAATCAAGGCGTTTATGTAAAGCCGGTTATGGTAACACGCATAGAGGACAAGAATGGATCGGTGCTCTATGAATATGTGCCTAAAACAAAAGATGTTTTAAGTAAAGATGTTGCCTATGCCATGGTAAATTTAATGGAAGGGGTTACCCAGTATGGTTCTGGGGGAAGGCTAAGACACTCTTTTGCCAAAAACCAGACCGTGTACAAAGAAGTTATCACTGGATATCCGTATGAATTGACCAATCCCATTGCGGGTAAAACCGGAACAACCCAGAACCAAAGTGATGGTTGGTTTATGGGAATGGTGCCCAATTTGGTCACAGGTGTATGGGTAGGAGGAGAAGAAAGATCTATTCACTTTAAGAGTCTTACATACGGTCAAGGAGCTTCAATGGCCTTACCTATATGGGGCATGTATATGAAGAAGAATTATGAAAACGAAGAATTGGGAATTTCCAAAGATGCTTTTGAAGAACCAGAGAACATGTCTATCAATGTAGATTGTACAAAAGTGCTCAAAGATCTTAAAGACGATTTGGATACCGAAGATGATTTAGAAGACGTTGGATTTTAATCTTCAACCGCATTAAAAATTTTGCCCCAAGATGTATTTATATCTTGGGGCTTTTTTATTTAAATCGTAATTTCATTCCATTAGAAAAATAAGAGCAGATGATTAAAAAAACAGTTCAGAATGTAGAGAGCGCACTAAAGGGTGTGGCCAATGGAATGACATTTATGTTAGGGGGTTTTGGACTATGCGGCATTCCAGAAAATGCAATTGCAGAATTGGTGAAGTTGGGCATAAGTGATATCACCTGTATCTCTAACAATGCAGGAGTAGATGATTTTGGATTAGGCTTGTTATTGCAAAAGCATCAGGTAAAAAAAATGATTTCATCCTATGTGGGTGAAAATGATGAATTTGAAAGACAAATGTTAAGCGGTGAACTAGAGGTGGAATTGACTCCACAAGGTACGCTTGCAGAAAAATGTAGAGCTGCACAGGCAGGTTTCCCCGCTTTTTATACCCCAGCAGGTTACGGGACCGAAGTAGCTGAAGGAAAAGAAACTAGAGAATTTGATGGAAAAATGCATGTGCTGGAGCCAGCGTTCAAAGCAGATTTCTCATTTGTAAAAGCTTGGAAAGGTGATGAGGCTGGAAATCTTATATTCAAAGGAACCGCGCGCAATTTTAACCCTTGCATGTGTGGTGCTGCAAAAATCACCGTTGCTGAGGTTGAAGAACTGTTACCAGCCGGAAGCTTAGATCCCAATGAAATTCATGTTCCTGGAATATTTGTTCAGCGCATTTTTCAGGGCACCAATTATGAAAAAAGAATAGAACAAAGAACCGTTAGGCAAAAAGGATAAATATGTTGGATAAAAACGGAATAGCAAAGCGAATTGCAAAAGAGGTTAAAGACGGATATTATGTGAACTTGGGTATTGGTATCCCAACCTTGGTTGCCAACTTTGTTCGGGATGATATCAGTGTTGAGTTTCAAAGTGAAAACGGTGTTCTAGGGATGGGTCCTTTCCCTTTTGAAGGAGAAGAAGATGCAGATGTTATAAACGCAGGGAAACAGACGATAACGACCCTTCCGGGCGCTTCTTTTTTTGACTCAGCCATGAGTTTTGGTATGATTAGGGGAAAACATGTGGACTTGACTATTTTGGGAGCAATGGAAGTTGCAGAAAATGGAGATATTGCCAATTGGAAGATTCCGGGTAAAATGGTGAAAGGCATGGGGGGAGCAATGGATCTAGTAGCTTCTGCAGAAAATATTATAGTTGCCATGATGCACACCAATAAGGCCGGAGTATCTAAGCTGTTGAAAAAGTGTACGCTACCCTTAACGGGGGTTGGTTGTGTAAAGAAAATAGTGACTAATCTGGCAGTTATGGAAGTTACAACAAAGGGTTTCAAACTATTGGAAAGAGCCCCTGGAGTTTCTGTGGATACCATTATAAAAGCAACAGAGGGTAAACTACTGGTGGAAGGAGAAATACCCGAAATGGAGATATAGTAAATACCGATTAGTTTGTTTACAACAAGATTGGATTATTTCACAACATTTTTTTGTTTTTGGTAGTACGTCGATGTTATATTTGCTTTTATCGATTTTTTTACCCAAATTAACACCATAAAAATTTATATCATGGCACCCAAATTAAACCAAACATCAATGGAAGACAGCATCCAAGTCTACCGAAATGATTTTTTTACAGGATTTATGCTATTGATCAAAAAGCTTTTCATGCTTTAAGAACAATCAAATCACAAAAAACTTGAGAGTCAACTAATACGTTGGCTCTTTTTTTTTGCCGTATTTTTAAGTTAGAAACGAGCATGGATGAACTTGAATTTTCGTAGGTGTACAAATTTGGATTTAGAAGTATTGGTTGATATTTCCAGAGAAACTTTTGTTGCTGCTTTTGAAGAAGCTAATGATCCGCAAGATTTTAAGAAATACATAGGTTTTGCCTTCAACAAAGAGAAGGTGTTATCAGAACTGGAAAATGAAAATTCTAGGTTTTACTTTGTGTTTGAGAAAGATGAATTGGTAGGGTATTTTAAGTTAAATGAAAACGAAGCACAAACAGACGTTAAAGATGAATTCTCTTTTGAATTGGAACGTATTTATGTGATAGGGACACATCAAGGTAAAAGAATAGGAGCATGGATACTGCAACAAGTTTTGGAACTGACCAAAAAAGAAGGTAAGGATTATTTGTGGCTTGGAGTGTGGGAGAAAAATACTGCTGCCATTAGATTTTATCAAAAACATGGCTTCAAAAAATTTGACACACATCCCTACTACATAGGAAAGGACAAGCAAACAGATTGGCTCCTTAGGCTAGACCTTTAGCAGACTATTCAGAAATAGAATATCACCTTCAGCCTGTAACTTAAAGGCAATGGAATTTTCAAAAGCAGCATGAATTAATAGCGAAATTGCTTTGGCGTTGGCCTTGGTTAAGCTATTAGTTCTATACACTACATCTCTGATAGTGGAAAAACTGATGTTACTTCTTATAGCAATGTTGGCAAAATCGTTTTTGGAGACATTCCTTCGCAGAACTATAGAAAGTCTTTCGCTGATTGGTTTCCCATAATCTTCATTCAAAAAGATGTTATCACTATTGATAACAAGGTCAAAATGTTTGATTGAACCCATAACAATTGTATATGTACTTATTGATTAATGAATCATAGCCGAATTCAATTTTCTATATTTGATTGTAATTGAATTACAGAAATTGGGGTTTTTACTGCGTAAAATAGTAAGTACGTAATAATATTACACAATATAGCAATAATATGTACATTATAAAGCAATTAAGGCGTAAAAAAAATATCAGCCAATCAGATTTGGCTACAGAGATTGGTGTTAGCCTTCGCACAATACAGCTTTATGAAAGAAAAGAGGCTAACATTCCAATTAAAAACCTCACCAAAATTGCAGAGTACTTTGAGAAGAGTATTGCAGAATTATATCTGCATGAGGTAAATGATTTAGAAGGGTCCTACGTGCAAAGGCAACCATTTACAAAACACGGAAGTGTCTTTTATCCTTTGGAACATGGAAAATACCTGATTATGTCACCATTGGTGTTAATGGAACAACAAGGGAAATATATTGAAAACGCTGCAGTAACTGATTTTAGAAAAAATGCATTTCAGGCCGGGTTCATCTTAGACTTTTTAGATGAAGAAGCACACATGGCTTTTGAAATTACTGGTGATTCTATGAATGATAATAGTATTGATGCCATTCCAAACAAAGCAATTGTTTTGGGTTTAAGACTGAATATGGATTTGCTGGCCAAAGGCGAAGGTATGGTATTTAACAAACCTTATGTATTGGTTTGTAAGGATAGGATTATTTGTAAATGGGTTACGGGTTTTAGCAGTGAAAAGAACACGATTTACTGTCAAAACCTAAATAAATCTCCGGAATATCAAGATTTTGAACTGCCTCTAAAAGATATTTTACAAGTCTTTAAAGTGATAAAAAAACAAGTATAACTATTGGACAATAGAAGAGGTGGACCTGTTTAAATTCGATTTAAAATTTCTGCCGCTTGGTCTAGAACATCATTGGTCTTTGCAAAGCAAAAACGAAGTTGCTTGTTATCAAGATTATTCAAATTAAATACTGAAACTGGAATACTTGCCAATTTATAGTCTTTGATCAACCTTTCTGCAAATTTAGTGTCCCCTTCGTTGGTAATATCAGAATAGTCCAATATTTGAAAGTAGGTTCCGGATGAGGGAATCATTTTAAAACGGGAACTACGGATAGCATTTAAAAAATAATCTCGCTTTTCCTGATAGAACAGACCAAGGTTTAGATAATGTTCTGGGATTTCCAAGTATTTGGCCAAAGCTTCTTGCGTTGGATGGTTTACACAGAACACATTAAATTGATGCACTTTTTGAAACTCGTTCATCAAAGCTTTTGGAGCAACACAATACCCAATTTTCCAGCCGGTAACATGAAAGGTTTTTCCAAAAGAAGAGCAAATAAAACTTCTGGACGCCAAGTCTGGATATTTAGCAACGCTCTCATGTTGTTTTCCGTCAAATACAATGTGCTCATATACTTCATCGCTCAGCAAAATAATATTGGTGTCCTTGAGAATTTCTTGGAGCTGGAGCATATCATTTTTGGACCAGATGGTTCCTGCAGGGTTGTGGGGTGTGTTTATGATTACCATTTTGGTTTTAGAGGTGATGGCAGATTTAAACGTATCCCAGTTTAACTTATAATCGAGACCCTCCAGCTGAATGGGAACTGTTTTACCTCCAAAAAGTTCAATGGCTGGTTCATAACAATCATAAGCAGGCTTTAAAACAATGACCTCATCACCTGGCCTTACAAAAGCGGATATGGCGGTAAAAATAGCTTGTGTAGCGCCAGAAGTAACTGTTATTTCGGACTCTGGATGATATGTTTTTCCATATAGCGCAGCAATTTTCTCAGAAATAATATTGCGCAAAGAAAATGAGCCTTGCATGGGGGCGTATTGGTTATAACCACTTTTTAAAGCATCGTCTACCAACTGCAAAAGTTTGGGGTCAGCACCGAAGTTTGGAAATCCTTGAGATAGGTTTACAGCATTGTGCTCGTTTGCCAGTTTACCAATAGCGGTAAATATGTTTGTACCTACATTGGGTAATTTTGAATCGATATGCGTCATTCTTAATGATCTTTTCTTAGTGATGTTATTACCTTTTGTAAACAAGTATCGAGATTCTTTTTTATATCAGTTTCCCAAAATCGAAAAATAGTATAACCAAGATTTTCCAAAGCGGCATTAACTTCTTTGTCTCGTTGAATGTTGCGTTCAATTTTTGGAATCCAGAATTCGCGATTGGTTTTTATTTTGTCTTTTCGTTCTTGCCAATTATAACCATGCCAGAATTCTCCATCTATAAAAATAATCGTCTTGTATCTATTTAAAACGATGTCCGGTTTCCCAATTAACTTTTTGTAATTAATGCGATAACGATATCCGGCCGCCCACAATGCCTTTCTAAACGCAAGCTCTGGCTTGGTATTCTTGCCTCGTATCTTCCCCATTATCTTGGAACGCTCTGGGGTCGTGTAGAATCCAGCTTCCTCGTTAAAACGAGGAACTTTGATACGCTCTTTGGGATATTTTTCAGGCATAGTAAACAAAAAGGATACTATCAATCCATACAATTTTATAATATAAACATTAGGAATTGATTACCTTTTAAAGGTATTCATTAAAAACTGGAAATCAATTTCAAATATGAATGATTCATTGATTGTTGAAAAACCAATTAGTAAGGATGAGGAAGACTTGTTCAATTTTAAGTTTTACTCTAAAAAAGTACAAGAAATAATCCAAAGATCAACAAAAAGTAACGAACCGCTCGTCATAGGAATATATGGAAAATGGGGAGATGGGAAAACTTCATTTTTGAATTTGATAGAAAATAAAATTGATTTGTTTAAAAAATTGGATGGAGAAAAAGGAATAATGAAATTTCATTTTAATCCATGGAGATATGGAAATGAAGAGGAAATTTTATTTGACTTCTTTGAAGGTTTTTCTCAAAGATTAGGGATATCAGATAATGAAAATATTAAAAAGGCAGCCAAATTGATAAAAGGGCTAGGAAGATATCTCAAGGCTGTTAAACTCTCTGCATCAGTGGGAGTACCAAAAGCTTTCTCTGGGAAAGTTACTTTTGATCCGTCTGAAATTTTTAAAGTTCTGGGAGGAGATTTAGAAAATAAAAGTACGACCTCTATTGAGGATTTGAAAGATTTAATCAATGATGCCTTAATAAAAGCCAATTTTAAAATTGCAATTTTCATTGATGATATAGACAGATTGGATAAAGAAGAAGTATACTCCCTGCTAAAGATAATTAAGTTAAATGCAAACTTCAAAAATGTGGTTTACCTAATAACCATGGATGATGACCAAATATGCAAAGTGATTAAGGATAGATATGGTGACAGAGTTCAAGATGGTAGACTTTATTTGGAAAAAATCGTTCAAATTCCAATAAGGCTGCCTAAAATAGAAGAAGAGGACTTAAGGAGTTTTTTTGAGAAAAATTTGAAAGTAGTTACAACCAATTTGCAATATGATGGCACTGGAACCAAAAAAAATGAAGAGATAGAAGAGATTAAAAAGGAATATAATTCTGATTATTTTACAAATCCTAGAGAAATAATTAGACTTTTCAATAGCTTTTTTATAGATGCATTTTCAATTGGTGAAGAGGTACATCTTAGGGATTTATTTTGGCTAAATTATCTTAAGTTAAAATATTCGGATTGTTATGAGCAAATTAAGAACTATTACACAAATCCAATATTAGGCACATTAAATAATAGGATTACTTTTAATGACTCATTAGGTTCAAATAATAATAATTTGAATGGGTTTAGGGAGGTGCTCCAAAACCAGTTTGTAAAGTCAATGCCTATTATTAATATATTGTTTCCTACCGACGCAATAAACTTCAGAGCAAAACATAAATCAGAAGACGAACTTAATAATGAATTGAGGATTAACCACATTTATCATTTTGACAAGTATTTTTCTTATCACATAAAAGGGAAAATATCAGAGGGCATGGTTGAGAAGTTTCTCACATGTATAGAGAAGGAAGACTTTGATGAAGCAAATGATGTTTATACTAATTTGTTCAATAAACATAATTACTCTAAGATAAAATATAGAATTTTGGCTTTGATTGAATTTGCAAAGGATAAAGAGCTAAGCAGCAATCTATATAAATTTTTGTTCGACAAAAAAGAGATGTTTCCGATTTCAGAGCGTGATGTTTTTGGAAAAACTAATAGATTGGATATTATAGAGACTATTGGAGAGAAATTAAATGAAAATGATTCTCCCAAAACTAAAAAAATATCATTAGTTCTTGGGGAAAAGTTAGACTTTCGGGAACTCTGCTATTTTACTAGACAATTCGGAGGTCAAGAGTTTAAGAAGAATCTTGAACATATGATAATTGATAAAATGATTGCTTCAAATGACCATCCTTTCTTTACAAATCCATTTCTGCATGAGAATAGAATGATTATGACCTTACTTCATGAACGCAAAAAGGATAAATCCAAGGAATATTTAGAAGCTCAAATAAATTCAAAAGATGCAATAGGGTGTTACATTCGAATTTTTCCAACTATTTGGGACAATAAATACGTATCTGCATTGACGAAAGAGAATTATGAATACATAGAGAAAATTTCAGATGTTGAGTTTTTATATTCAAAAGTTTGCAAGTTTTATCCTGAGCTAATTAAAATGAGTATTAACACTACTGACTTTGACGCTCGTGAAGAAATGGATGTTGAAGACAATGTTAAACAGTTTATTTATCATTATAGAAGGGATAGATTATCTAAATAAAAAACCCAAACTCTCTTAAGAATTTGGGTCATGCTATTTAAGAATCAAGAAACTTTATCCTTTTATGCTCGCTGAAAAATACTCACGATTCATACGTGCAATATTCTCTAATGAAATACCTTTTGGGCATTCAATTTCGCAAGCTCCAGTATTGGTGCAGTTTCCAAAACCTTCCAAATCCATCTGGCGGACCATATTCTGAACACGATCAACTGCTTCGACCTGACCTTGCGGTAATAATGCAAACTGAGAAACTTTTGCAGATGTGAACAACATGGCACTTGCATTTTTGCAAGCAGCAACACAAGCTCCACAACCAATACAAGTTGCGGCGTCCATAGCTGTATCCGCTATATGTTTTTTAATGGGAATTGCGTTGGCATCCACCGGTCTTCCCGAAGTATTTACCGAAATATAACCTCCAGCTTGTTGAATTCTATCAAAAGCGGTGCGATCAACAATAAGGTCTTTGATGACAGGAAAGGCCTTTGCCCTCCATGGTTCAATTACAATTTCATCGCCATCATTAAAGCTGCGCATATGTAATTGGCATACCGTAATCATAGTATCTGGACCATGAGGCCTTCCGTTTATTTGTAATGAACACGTACCGCAAATACCTTCACGACAATCATGATCAAATTCAATGGGTTCTTCTCCTTTGGAAATCAACTCTTCATTTAAAATGTCCAACATTTCTAAAAAGGACATATCCCTTTCCACACCGTCCAAGGTATAGTCCACCATTTGACCCTTAGTAGAAGCATCTTTTTGTCTCCAAATCTTTAAGTATAATTTCATAGCTTTTATTTGTAAGAACGTGTTTTTAGTTTGATGTTTTCATAAACCAAATCTTCTTTGTGGAGTTTTGCTGCGCTTGGCTCTCCCTTATATTCCCAAGCAGAGACAAATTTGAAGTTTTCATCATCCCTTAATGCTTCTCCCTCTGGAGTTTGATATTCTTCTCTAAAGTGTCCGCCACAAGACTCGTTACGCTCTAGGGCATCTTTCGCAAAAAGTTCTCCTAACTCCAAGAAATCAGCAACCCTTCCCGCTTTTTCAAGCTCTTGGTTTTTACTATCTAGACTACCGGGAATTTTCACATTTTCCCAGAAATCTTTCCGTAAATCAGCAATCTCTTTTATTGCCTCTTTCAAATCTTTTTCATTACGGGACATTCCACATTTGTTCCACATGATTTTACCCAATTTCTTGTGGTAATAATCCACAGAATGGATTCCTGTGCCAGACATAAGCTTTTCCATACGATCCTTTACATCTTTTTCAGCAGCGTCAAACTCTGGAGAATCTGTAGGAATGGCTCCTGTTCTAATATCATCGGATAAATAATCTCCAATGGTATATGGCAACACAAAGTAACCATCTGCCAAGCCCTGCATTAAAGCAGAAGCACCTAAACGGTTGGCACCATGATCACTAAAATTGGCCTCACCAGCAGCATAGCAACCGGGAATTGTAGTTTGAAGGTTATAATCTACCCAAAGCCCACCCATGGTATAGTGTACCGCTGGATAAATCATCATAGGAGTTTTGTACGGGTTAGCATCCACTATTTTCTCATACATCTGAAAAAGGTTACCATACTTGGCTTCAACGACTTTCTCTCCTAGTTCTCGAATAGTATTGTTATCTGGGTCTTTCATCCCAGAGGTCAGTGCTTTCTCTTTTCCATAACGCATAATTGCCGAAGCAAAATCAAGGAAAACAGCTTCTCCGGTTTTATTTACACCAAAACCAGCATCACAGCGTTCTTTTGCCGCTCTGGAGGCAACATCTCTTGGCACCAAGTTTCCAAAAGCAGGATAACGTCTTTCCAAGTAATAATCCCGTTCTTCCTCACTTAATTGGACAGGTTTTAACTTACCTTCTCTAATTGCTATAGCGTCTTCTTTTCTTTTAGGCACCCAAATACGACCATCATTTCGCAAGGACTCTGACATCAATGTTAGTTTGGATTGATGATCTCCTGAAACAGGAATGCATGTTGGGTGAATTTGGGTAAAACATGGATTGGCAAAGAAAGCACCTCTTCGATGTGCTCGCCAAGCCGCCATTACATTGGCACCCATAGCATAGGTGGAGAGGAAGAATAGATTTCCGTAACCCCCTGTTGCTAAAACCACGGCATGGGCCGAATGTCTTTCAATTTCTCCTGTGACCAAGTTTCTTGCAATGATTCCCCGTGCTTTCCCATCAACCAAAACCAAATCCAACATCTCATGACGTGTATAGGATTTTATTTTACCTCTATGAATTTGTCTGTTCATGGCGCCATAGGCACCCAAAAGCAATTGTTGCCCTGTTTGGCCCTTAGCGTAGAAGGTTCTAGAAACCAAAACCCCACCAAAAGAACGGTTGTCCAAAAGACCGCCATATTCACGGGCAAAAGGAACCCCTTGCGCAACACATTGGTCAATAATATTGGAAGAAACCTCAGCCAAACGATATACATTGGATTCACGGGAACGATAATCTCCACCCTTTACGGTATCATAAAACAAACGGTAGACACTGTCACCATCGCCTTGATAATTTTTAGCTGCATTTACACCTCCTTGAGCCGCAATGGAATGTGCTCTTCTTGGTGAATCTTGATAGCAAAAGGTTTTTACATTATATCCCAATTCTGCTAAAGTGGCTGCCGCAGAACCTCCTGCCAGACCTGTTCCAACAATGATAATATCAATATTACGTTTGTTTGCAGGGTTAACGAGGTCAATTTCATTTTTATGTTTGGTCCACTTATCGGCCAATGGCCCTTGTGGTTCTTTAGAATCCAATATGCCCATAATTAATGTGTTATTGGGTTAAGGTGGTGATAAAGGGCAATGAATGCAAAGCCCAAAGGAATTACCACTGAAAATATTTTAGCGAATGCTTTTATGGCTGGGGTGTATTTATTATTAACCCCCATGGTCTGAAACGAAGATGAAAAGCCGTGCCATAGGTGTAGTGTCAATAAAATAAAGGATACTATATAAATAATAGTTCTCCAAAAAGGGGCAAACTTTTCTACGGTTTCGGCATGATAACGAGAAGGGTCTTGTGGCAAGAATTCCACATATTTATATGTCATTTCATGCACCCAGAAGTCATAAAAGTGGAGTCCTAAGAAAGCCAATACGACCAATCCTGAATAAATCATGTTTCTAGATACCCAAGGAGCATTAGCGCTTCCTTTGTACTTCACATAGTTGATGCCTCTTGCTTTTTTATTCTGAATTTCTAGAACAAAACCCATAACAAAATGAATAATTACACCGGCAATTAAAACCGGTTGTAGAACAAATTGTACTAGTGGGTTATACCCCATAAAGTGGGACCAAGAGTTAAAGGTTTCTGGGTCTATGACCGAGGTGATGTTGATGACGAAGTGTTGTGTAAGAAAAAATACAAGAAAAAGACCCGAAAGTGCCATCACTACTTTACGGGCAATCGAAGATTTTATCAATCCACTCATTAGTGCTGGTTTTACTTACAAATTTACGGCACAAGTAAGTTTTTAACAAGCTTTGAATATTTTAAAAGGCACTATTTAGAATGAATATAGAATGAAAGGGTGTTTGTTGAACTAAGTAAAGGATTTATGTTAAAAATAGGAATATTAATTTAACAAAAAAGCCCCAGAACTGGGGCTAGAAACAAAATGCACACAGAAACTGCCAAACTAATCCTTTTCTAGATAAAAAAGCCTCTTGAATTCTCTTAATCGGGATTAATATACTTTACTCTATTCCAAAATGATCTGTGATTTCTTTATAGGACATTTTGGTATAATCCACTGACCCATTTTTGGTACCAAGACCGCCACCTGCTCCTGGACCTCCTGCGGGATTTCCCCCTGGGATTATTACGTATCGGTAATCTTCAAAAAATGGCGATCCAATGGATAATCCTTCAATGGAAGCTATAGTAATGCGCAAAACACCAACATCTTGTATTCGATAGTTATGTTGGTTGGAGCTGGTAATAAAGGGCAAAGGGAATATATCTGGAGTTGATAGTCCAGGAAAGTTTCTGCCATATACCAAAATTGCGGCTTCATTAATGTTTTCTTGGGTAAGTTCGGCAACATCAATGTCAAAACCTGCTCCAGTAGCTATAATATTAGCTGCAAATTCTGTATCGATCCAATCCGAAAAAATCACATTAGCGGTGCCTGTATCTCCCTGGTCACCTTGTTCTCCGTTGGTGCCATCTGTGCCGTCAGCACCATCCGCTCCTGCTGTTCCCTGTTCACCTTGTGGCCCAGCTGGTCCAGCTGGCCCTGTTGCACCATCTTCTGCAGAACATGATACGATTAACAATCCAAGCACTGCCAAATGGATTAGAATTCTGATTTTTCTTGTTTTCATAATAAACATTTATTGTTAAGTCATCTAATTTAAAATGGCGCGAAAACAGAAACTTAGACGAGTATGATGGTATGTGTCAACCAATTTATTTGTGCGTACTTTTATTGTATAATCAGTGCATATAACGATTTAGAACCTCATTCTGCAGCTTGTACGTATAAGTGACCATTTGTACATCAATTTTGGTCATTGATAACAATACCGAATCAAATGAGTGTAACAGCATGTATTTTGAATCAAAATCTATGATATGATGAGAGCAATCGTGGTTGATGATGAGATAGCTGCTATTAATAGTCTTACTTGGGAGTTGCGCAAATTTTCAGACACCATAACCGTTGTTGAAACATTCACCTCAGCCAAAGAAGCCCTTTCAGGAATTAATTACCTAAAACCAGACTGTGTTTTTTTGGATATTGAAATGCCTGAAATGAACGGGTTTGCCTTACTACAGAAATTGGATTATCGCAATTTTGCTGTGGTGATCACCACAGCATACAATCAATATGCTATTCAGGCCATAAAAGAAAGCGCATTGGATTATTTGCTCAAACCTATAGATGGTGATGAGATTAAAGCGGTGGTTGAAAAGTTGAAGAAAACAAATGACGCCGATAATTTTCAAGTTCATTTTCAGGAAACAATTGATGCGCTTTCCAAAGCAAGTGCCCCTCAAATGTTGCAGATTCCCGTTAATGGCAAGATTTTATTTATACGTGCAAATGACATTATATATTGCGAGTCTGATGGCAATTATTCAAAAATATACCTTGAATCCTCGGAAAACCTATATGTCTCTAAAAAACTCAAAGAGTTGGAAGATATGTTGATGGGTTCAACCTTTTTCAGGGTACACAATTCTTATATAATACACACATTAAAAGTTACGGAATACCTTAGAACAGAAAATTATGTTGTACTCTCAAACAAGAAAAAAATACCGGTATCCCGACTTAAGAAAGAAGCCTTTCTGAATAAAATGTCACTTTAAAACATCATGCAAGAGACAACAGGCCCTCTTAATTTTTTAGAGAACAGTAATCAAAACGGTTTTGGGTTTTTGGTGGTAACGGTGCTGTTCTATCTTTTTGTTTTTTTTCTAATCCAATTTTTTCAACATAAAAAACGGTTTTACCTGCTCTACAGTTTGTATGCATTGATCAATGGAGTAGGTCTTCTTAAATATATTGATGGCGTGTTTTTTTCAAATTATTTTGACACTGCGGTGGGGAAGAGTTTTGTCACTTGGTCTCACTACCCATCTCAGCTTTTTGGCACCATGCTTTTTACCTACTTCATTTTGGAGATTATGCAGATCAAAAAGGAATATCCAAAAGCAGTGAAGATCATTAACTATTATTTTTTGATTCTGTCTGTCATTTACTTGAGCCTTTGGGGGATTTTTTTGATAAACAGAGGGTCGTTTATGATAGATTATTTTCATGCTTTTGTTTTTATACCTGTGGGTTACCTGGTATTTTTTTGGGTGCTTTATATGGTTTTCAAACAAAAAGCAGACATCAAATGGTACATCTTGGCAGGTATGGTTGTTTTAGCAACTACCTATTTTATAATTTTCTTTTATTCCTTTCAAAACCTAAGGGCTAATAACCAGACCTTGTATATTTTCTATATAGGTATTTTAATAGAGAGCCTACTCTTTGCGCTTGCCATTGGGCTGGAGCAAAAAGTTGTTTATAAAGAGAAGGCGATAGTGCAGGAAAAATACATAAAACAGTTGGAGGAAAACCATACCATAAAAGAGAGTATCAACAGGACGCTTTCTGAGGAATTGAACCAGACCCGTTTTGAAATGGAGGATATTACGGCTGAAGCCCAACGGGAACGAACGGAAAAATTGACCATGAAGTTTGAGAACAAATTCTCTCAACTTCGACTAGACGCCATCAGGAGCCAAATGAGTCCGCACTTTATTTTCAATGCGCTCAATTCAATAAAGTCATATTTTATTGAGAACAATCGGGATAAAGCCATTTTTTACCTGACCAAGTTTTCAAAATTGATTAGAGGTATTCTTGAGAGTTCCAGAAAAGAACATATTTCGTTGGCAGAAGAACTTGATATTCTTGAAATGTATGTTGAAATTGAAAGCGACAGGTTTAAAAATGACATTGAGTTTTCTATTGTAATAGATAAATCAATAACTACAGAAAAAGTTATGGTTCCCGCGCTTTTTTTGCAGCCGTTTGTTGAGAATGCTATTTGGCACGGCCTTTCTACCAAGCAAGGAAAAAAAATATTAAGTCTTCACATTGAAAGGGATAAGGCTCCCCAAACTATAAAAATTAAAATACAAGATAACGGCGTTGGCCGCAAGGTCACCCAAGAGCGAAATGCTGAAAACCCATTCAAAAAAGAATCTTTAGGGCTTATTTTAGTAAGGGACAGATTGGATTTGTTTTCTAAAAAATTTGGGATGACTTACCAATATGCTATTCAAGATTTGGTCAATGCCACCACAAAGAAACCCACAGGTACTTTGGTCTTGATTCAACTTCCTGAAACTGTTGTTACATAGCGTTTGGGGTCTTAAATACAGTTTTTCCTGATTATAAAGAAACTGCCCCAAAGTATATTACAATTTTTACCGATATTGATGGCAGTTTAAAAATTGCTAAACCAATCTCGTGGATATTGCTATTTTATCTGTTAGTCTTAATGTGCACTCTACTAAAAGGATAGTGGAGGAAGCTCAAAAAGCAGGCCATTACGTAGAATTGATTGACCACACAAAATGCTCCGTTAAGTTAGGCGATGGAAAACCACAAATTTACTTGGGAGAGGAGAATGTTACCGATGAATTTGATGCAATTATTCCAAGAATAGGTGCTAAGGTAACCAGGCATGGAGCTGCCATAGTAAAGCAGTTTGAGATGAACAATGTTTTTAGCACTGCCCGTTCTTTGGGTATTACTAGAGCTAGAAATAAGGTCCGCACCCTTCAAATTATGGCAAGAAAAGGAATCCCCATTCCAGAAACAGTATTTTCCATTAATCCAGATAATATTGAGGAACAGATAAAACTATTGGGAGGTCCTCCCGTAATCATTAAACTTCAGGAAGGTACTCAAGGTTTAGGAGTGATTTTGGCTGAAAGCAAGAAATCGGCAAAATCTATAATAGATACTTTTTATAAAATGGATACGAGCATTCTACTTCAACAATATATTGAAGAAGCAAACGGGGAGGATGTTAGAATCATTGTTGTTGGAAATAAAGTAGTAGCTAGCATGAAACGCACCAGTGATCTGGATGACTTTAGATCCAATGTACACAGAGGGGGTGACACAGAGGCTATAAAACCAACGGCAAAAGAACAGTTTATTGCCTTGAATGCTACCAAGTATTTAGGTTTGGGTGTAGCAGGTGTAGATTTAATGCGTTCCAAAAGAGGACCAGTTTTAATAGAAGTAAATGCTTCTCCCGGTCTTAAAGGGGTTGAAGCTGCAACTGGAATTAATGTAGCTAAACATATAATTCAATTTGTTGAAAAAAATGGCCGCAGAAGTAGAAAATAAAGCCATAGTTATAAATGGAGATACCATTTTACCCGGCCAAAACAAATTGGTTCAGATTAATATTGCTCGCCTACCAACCGGCACCTTAATAGACATTCCCGTACATGTGTTCAATGGGAAAAAAGCTGGACCCACAATTTTGGTGCAAGCAGGCCTGCATGGTGATGAAATAAATGGAGTGGAAACGCTGCGGAGATTACTTCAGGATAACCAGTTTAAAATTAAAAAGGGTGCTGTTATCGTTGTTCCCATCTTAAATGTCTTTGGATTTATCCATTTTTCCAGAGACGTACCAGATGGTAAGGATGTAAATCGGAGTTTTCCTGGAAGTAGGGCGGGATCATTGGCAAGTAGGATTGCGTATCACTATACCAATGAAATTCTACCCCAAATAGATTTTGGCATTGATCTGCATACTGGGGGAGGACTACGCCATAATTTTCCACAAATTAGATATACCCTAGAGGATGAACGGAGCAAAGACTTGGCATTACTTTTTAATGCGCCTTTTCATTTTCCTTCAAGATTGATAACGGGTTCTTTTAGAAAAGCAGCTTTTAAAATGGGGAAACCAATTATTGTTTATGAAGCAGGAGAGAGTATGCGTTTTGATGAACAATCCATAGAAATTGGTATTCAAGGAGTAAAAAATATTTTGACAGGGTTGGAAATGCTTTCAGGAAAAGCACCAAAGAAAACCTCAATCGAGTTTGATGCAACAAGATGGATTCGTGCATCTAGAGCGGGAATGTTTATTCCTGAGGTAAAAAACGGTAGTCCTATTTTAAAAGGGCAAGTATTGGGAACCATTACAGACACCTATGCCAAAAAAAGCAAAAAAATAAAAGCCCTTTTTGATGGATTTGTTTTTTGTATAAATAATCAGGCTGTAGTAAATCAAGGAGATGCCCTATTTCATATAGGGAAATAAAATTCGCTAAGCCAATTCTTTTTGTTTCTCAATTTTAGCAAGGCTCCACTCTACAGCTTCTTCTAAATCCGAAAACTGTTTAATGGAGTTTTGAAAAAACATGCGCTCAAGCACAAGGCTGGTAAAACTACCTTTAGTGTTACCCACTACAGAGTAAAAATTGAGTCGATGGCGATGTTTGTAGAATTTGGCCCAATCAGACGGCACTACATAATAGTTGTTGATGCGATTAGAGATATAGGCGATGGGTTTATCTTCTCCAAAAATTTCATCAGCAGCATCAACAGCTTTTTTTGCCATATTCCAATTCATGGTGACCCCTTCTTTCATTTCAGAAATGACCAAGCCTTCGAAATAATAGAAAATTCCAAATTCAAATTCTCTTATCTCCCGTATATTTTTAAAAAAGTCTAAATCCGTGACGCGCTTCATAGCGAAAGAATGGTATTTCAGATAGCAATGGTAAAGATATTAATATTCTTGACTTTTTCTTGCAAGGAAAAGCTTGCGGGAGACAGTAAACTTCCTGAATTTTTGTACTATAAAACTTATTTTTTTAATATCATTTCAAAGATTGGTTTAAACCAATCGTTTGTTATTTGTACTAAATATAGGTGATGCGGGATTTTTCCCAGAATTTCTTGAGCCATACCCAAATCCAGATTCCAAAAGAATTGCTTAAAAGTTATTTTTCCATATTCTTTAACTGAATGCCTAAAGCCTTGGTAGACAATTGCACTTCAATAAGTGATAAAAGTAAAGATATAATCAGGGCGATAAGACTAGCTCCAAAAATGATGTTTGCCCAGATGCTCTGTTCTACATATATCAGAAACATAGTAATTACAGCTAGTAAAAAGCTTATTATGGCAGTGGCCTGCATATTTTTAATGATACTTAGCCTTTTACGCAATTGCTCTATTTGTCTTTTTACCGGAGGGGTGGCATCTTCTGCATATTGTTTATGCAACTGACGAATTAGCGCGGCAATGGCCAAGTAGCGGGCATTATAGGCCAACATGGTAAGAGAAATAGCGGGAAATAAAAGCGCTGGAATACTTAGGGACAATTGCATTTACTCTACTTTAAACTCAATTTTTTCAGTTTGACCATTACCAGAAATTTCAATTGCATAGCTTCCTTTTGGGAGATATGTTTTTCCATTTTTGGCTTCCGTCAACTTCATTTTGTTCTTTTTCAGAAAATTGCTTTTTCCTTTCTTGGAGAATGCCAGGTCATAAGAAAGGATGTTCAAACCTTCGCTTACACCCATTTCAGTGGAACTTACTTCTGTGCCATTTGCGGTTAGCACTTTTGCTATGCATGTGCCTGGTGCAGCGCAATAAAAATTTACATCTAACCCTGGAGTATCCGGTTTTGCCCAAGAACTCCATGAGTTGCCCCAACCTTTTGAATGTTTTATGTTTTCAACATCGAAAACCACCAAATCTTTGGATAGCACTTCGGGTTTTATTTGTTGTAATGCCGCAATGTCCGCTTTATATATGCTACGTCCATGTGTGCCTATAAGCAAATGTTTTGCTTCGGGCTGAATTACCAAGTCATGTACTGCTACGTTTGGCATGCCATTTTGGAACAACTCCCATGACTCGCCACGATTAAAGCTTACATAAAGACCATTATCTGTGCCTACAAATAGAAGGTCTTCGTTTTCTGGATCTTCCACCAAAGCATTTACCGGGGAAGCTGGAATGTTGCTAGAAATGTTTTTCCAGCTTTTCCCATAGTTTTCACTTACAAATACATAAGGAGTAAAATCATCCCAACGATATCCGTTAAGGGTGGCATAAACCCGTTCCTTTTTATGCTTGGATGCAGCCACTTCAGTTACCCATAAATTTTTAGGAAAAGAAGAAGAGATGTTTTCCCAACTACCACCTCCGTTTTTGGAAATTTGCACCAAACCATCGTCGCTACCGGTATATAGTAATCCAAATTTAAATGTGGATTCCGAAATAGCTGCTATAGTGCCGTAAGCAACATTGCCCTTTTTACCTCCTTGGGTTAAATCTTCAGAAACTACCTCCCAATCATCACCTTGATTTAAAGAGCGGTGTAGTTTGTTTCCTCCCAAATAAAGGATGTCTTGGTTGTGCGGTGATAATAAAATTGGTGTTTGCCAATTGAATCGATATGGAGATTCACCCAATTCATGTTTGGGCTGAATGTATTTTCGTTTACCGTTTGCTAAATCCAAGCGATAATAATTTCCAAACTGAAAACCGGTATATACGATATTGGAATTTCTGTCATCAATCTGTACTTGCATACCGTCGCCACCCATGATCATCTCCCAAGGATTTTTCCCGGTTTGGTGCCAATGACTGTTCTGTTTGTTATTATGGGCTCCTTTCCAAACACCATTATCTTGTAGGCCGCCATAAACATTATAAGGTTTTTCATTATCCACATTAATGGCATAGAACTGGGCAACGGTTGGCGAGTTATTTTTCATCCAGTTTTTGCCATCATCGTATGAAATGTTTAAACCCCCATCATTTCCGTTTACAAGGTGACCGGGCGTTTTTGGATTTATCCAAAGAGCGTGATGATCGGCATGTACGTTTTCCTTTCCTATGGAGGTGTATGTATTTCCACCATCTTCAGATTTAATCAAGGGAACTCCTGCCAAATAAATACGGTCCTTATTGCTGGGGTCAACTCTTATTTGGGCAAAATAATATCCGTAGCTATAGAACAGATCATCTATAAAATTTTCATTCATTTTTTTCCATGTAGTTCCAGCGTCATCACTTCTATAAACTTCGGCCCCTACCACTGGAGTATCAAACAATAGCGAATTGGCATTCTCTAAATACTTGGAAAGATCCACTGGTATTACGGCACCACTGCGCACCATTTGTTTTACATTCTCTGCCCTGTACTTTTCCTGAAAGCCATTGGTCTTTAAATAATCGTTCAGTTTTTTAACATCTAAAGCAAGGAAAGTTTCCTTGTCCATAGTCTTAAAATCATTTTTGGTAAGCTCATCTTTCTTCTCTGTTGCTTTTTTCTCTCTTCTAAACTGACTATCATGTACTGCATAAACCGTATTATGGTCAAAAACAGCAAGGCCAATTCTACCAACGCCTTCTCCAGTGGGGAATCCACTTTCTGGGGTCGTAACCAAAGACCAGTTGCTACCTCCATCTACACTTTTATAAATTCCAGATGCGGCACCACTACCCTCAAAATTCCAAGCTTTACGGTCTTTTTGCCAAGCTGCTGCATATTGTATGTTGAAATTGTTTGGAGCAAAGGCCATATCAATGATACCAGTGGCGTCATTTATAGACAAGGTTTTATTCCAGGTTTTTCCACCATCAGAAGTTTTATAGACGCCTCTTTCTTGGTTGGAAGAGTATAGATGGCCAGTTACTCCTACCACAACTTCATTGCTATTATTTGGATTGATTAAAATTCTGCCAATATGTTGAGAATCATGCAAGCCCATATTTTTCCAGGTCTTCCCTTTGTCCGTAGATTTTAGCATTCCAATTCCCGCATACGAAGAACGCGAAGAATTATTTTCTCCTGTTCCAACCCAAATGGTCCCCGTTGCCCAATCAACGGCAATATCCCCTATGTTTTGTGTATTGGTAGTATCTAAAACTGGTGTAAATGAAATTCCGTTGGTTGCCGTATGCCATAACCCACCAGAAGCATAGGCCACATAGAATTCGGTTGGATTGTCTGGGTTAACATCCAAATCTACCACACGACCACTCATTACGGAAGGACCAATGTTTTTTAAAGGAATGTTCTTGACCAATGAATTTTCGGCCATTTTGGCTTTTTGTTCCAAGGCCTCCATGACCTTTTCTGAAGAAGTTGAAGATTGTTGGGCAATGGCCACTTGAACAAATAAAATCAAGCAAAAAGACAGAAGGTTTTTCATCAAAATCAAGGTTTAGTTCTCTTGGTCAAGTTATGAATAAGAAATTGCAGGAACAAACTAGGAAAACTGAATTATTCTGCTCAAAAAATTAATGAAATCAAAATTTGAGAACCTTATTTTTGTCAAATTCATTAAAAAAATGTTTATTTATTACTAATTAACCATTTAACTATAAATTATGGAAGAGTATTTACCGTTGATTATTCAACTAGTTTCTGGTGCGGCAGGTGGAAATCTGGCCGCAAAATTATTACCTAAATTGAATTTAGGAACATTGGGGAATTCAATTTCTGGAATTCTCGGTGGAGGACTGGGAGGATATTTGCTTGGAATGCTTGGTTTGGGAACTGATGGAGGAATGGATGTCTCTGGAATCCTTGGAAGCGTTGCTGGCGGTGGTGTTGGTGGTGGCGTTATTATGGCAATTGTTGGTGCCATAAAGAATGCGATGTCCAAATAAGCAAATAAAAAAAGTAGTCAAGGAGCCTTTATGGCTCCTTTTTTGTTTGTAGTCCCACAACCAAATTTCTACATTTGGAAAAACAACACTGCGTAATGAAGTACCATCAAATCAATAGTGAACTTTTTGTAAAAAACCGCAAAAAATTTATGGCTCAAATGAAGCCAAAAAGTATTGCGGTGTTCAATTCCAACGACATTTACCCTGTTAGTGCAGATAGCACTATGCCTTTTGAACAGCACAGGGATATTTTTTATTTAAGTGGAGCGGACCAAGAAGAAACCATTTTGGTTTTGTTCCCAGAAGCAATGGATAAAAAACATAGGGAAGTTTTATTTGTCAGGGAGACCAACGATCACATTGCAGTTTGGGAAGGAGCCAAATTGACCAAGGAAAAAGCGACACAAGTTTCAGGAATTGAAACTATTTATTGGTTATCTGATTTTGACAAGGTGTTTTTTGATGTAATGACGGAAGCGGATACCATATATTTTAATACCAATGAGCATTACCGTCAAGCAGTAGAAACTCAAACTCGCGAAGACCGTTTTATAGAACGATGTAAAAGAGAATTTCCTGCTCATCAATGGGCAAAAAGCAATCCTATTTTACAGCAAATACGAGGCGTAAAAGAACCAGAGGAGATTGCCTTAATGCAGCAAGCTTGTGATATTACCGAAAAAGGATTCCGAAGAATTTTACAATTCACTAAACCCGGAGTGTGGGAATATGAAATGGAGGCAGAGTATTTGCATGAGTTTATAAGAAATCGCTCTAAAGGATTTGCCTATACTCCAATTATAGCTGGCGGAGATAATGCAAATGTGCTTCACTACATAGAGAACAACCAACAAGTTCAGGATGGGGATTTAATTTTAATGGACGTTGCAGCGGAATATGCCAATTACTCCAGTGACATGACACGGACCATTCCCGCGAATGGAAAGTTTACTGATAGACAGAAAGCAGTTTATAACGCGGTACTCAGGGTAAAAAATGAAGCAACCAAAATGCTGGTCCCAGGAACCATTTGGGCAGAATACCATAAAGAAGTTGGCAAAATCATGACCTCAGAATTATTGGGGCTAGGCTTGCTGGATAAAGCCGATGTGCAGAATGAAAACAAGAATTGGCCTGCTTATAAAAAATACTTCATGCACGGCACCAGCCATCATATTGGATTGGACACTCACGATTATGGGGAACTAAAAATGCCAATGAAACCTAATATGGTCTTTACAGTAGAGCCTGGTATTTACGTTCCAAATGAGCAAATGGGTATTCGGCTAGAAGATGATGTGGTTATCCAAGAAACAGGAGAGCCTTTTAATTTGATGAAAAACATTCCCATTGAAGTTGAGGAAATTGAAGAACTAATGAAGAGTTGATGGTTTTTCGGTTTTGATAAAATAATACTTGTCATCCTGAGCCCGTCGAAGGATGAAAATTGATGTGAATATGAAACTGATTTTCTTTTTAGTAGCACAACAGCCCAATATTGAAGAAAAAATAAATGAAGCACCAGACAGTGCCTATGAGATTGGTGTTGTTATTGGCAGCTATTTACCCTTTGTGGCTTTAATAGGGATTGCTTATGCTATTTACTATTATAATAAAAAGAAGAGGGGTTCTTAGTGATTACCAAATACTTTGAGCATAATGTTTTTGACTTTTAAGGATTATCTTAATTACGATAAATAATTAATGCAAATTCAAGCGCCATTAGAATTATCATTGTTTCTTAAACACTATTTGTTTCTGGAGTTAAACAGTAATGTTTCAAAAAAATATAGATTATTCTCTAATGGTAATCCCGCATTGGTTTTTGTGTTAAACGAAAATTCAAATGATTCTAAGATTGACGGTGTGGTTATTCCTGAAATATTTGTTTTTGGGCAAATAACAACTTCAATTGACATTCAGTTAAGTGGAAATACCAAAATATTGGCGATAATATTTCAGCCAAATGGACTTCACAGATTGACGAATCTATCGGCCAATAGAATAAAAGACGCTATAGTGGATGCAGAGCATGTTTTTGGAAAAGAAATTAAAACAATAAGAGATGCGGTTATTGGAATTGGAAGTAAGGATTTAATAGTTAAGCGTTTAAATAAATACTTTCAGAGCTTAATAGTAGATCCACTGCCTAAATCATCTACTATTACAACTCATATAACGGATAAAATCATCAGAAATAGAGGGATTATTTCTATTCAAAATATTAAAGATGAGTTTCTTCTGCACGAAAGAAAACTTCAAAGGTTGTTTGCTGACCAAATTGGAATTTCACCAAAAAAGTTTATCCAAATCGTAAAACTACATTCCTTTATAGGGCACTTACACACGAATTTGATAAGTAAGAAGATTACTTCTTCCGTTTTTGAAGCTGGTTACTATGACCAATCCCATTTAATTAAAGAGTTTAAGAATATTACGAGAATGACTCCGATGGAATACATCAAGGCGAGAGCTATAGCAGTAAACTTAATAGAAGTAGCATAATTTTTGTCGGGTTTTTACAATTTTGAAAAAGTTCCATGTTTAATCTTTACATAAAAAATAAGATGGAACCTTTAAGAATTGCTACGGCACAATTTGAAAATTATAGCGGGAACAAAGAAGCTAACTTAATAATCATAAACAACTTAGTGACTCAAGCATCTGAAAGTGGTGCTAATGTAATAGCGTTTCATGAATGTTCCATACACGGCTATACTTTCGCTAGAAATCTGTCTAAGGAACAAATGCTAAATCTTGCCGAATACATTCCTGAAGGGCCAACAATAGGTAAACTCCAAAAAATAGCCAAGGATAATAACATCCATATTCTTTGTGGGCTTTTTGAGAAAGACAAGGAAAATAATATATATAAGGCGCATGTTTGTGTAAGTAAGGAGGGATTGGTTGCCAAGTACAGAAAGCTTCATCCTTTTATCAATCCAAATATTACACCGGGAGATTCATACTGCATATTTAAAATAAAAGGGTGGACATGTGGTATTCTTGTTTGCTATGATAACAATATTATTGAAAATGTTAGAGCGACAAAATTGCTCGGTGCGGATATCATTTTTATGCCTCATGTAACCATGTGTACCCCATCAACTAGACCAGGAGCGGGGTTTGTAGATGCTGCTCTTTGGGAAAATAGGGTAAATGACCCAACATCTTTACGGCTAGAGTTTGAAGGAATGAAGGGCAGACGATGGCTTATGAAATGGTTGCCAGCTAGGGCATATGACAACAATATTTTTGCTGTATTTTCCAATCCAATAGGAATGGATGATGATCAACTGAAAAATGGTCATTCCATGATTATTGATCCGTACGGAGATGTTTTAGCTGAATGCACTTCTTTTGACAATGAAATAGCAATTGCAACATTGAATCCAGAAGCTCTAACTAGGGCTGGCGGGAATCGTTATATAAAGGCCCGAAGACCAGAACTATACAATAAGATTATTGGGCAAAATCATGAATCTGATCAAAAAGTGATTTGGATGAAATAAATGTATTGTAGCTACGCATAAAGCTTATCCTGATTCTTTGTCAATAAAGTTCACCAATACAAAAACCACCAAAGCAGACAGGGTCCATCCCATATAAAATTTAGATGATATTTCAGTTACTAACGCTTTGCGTTTTTAATTAGGGGTTCTTGATTCTAAACTTAAATTCGGGTAACTTCACTTATCCATTGATATAGTCAATTAAAAACGAACCATATTGTAATAGTTGGCCAATATTAAGAACACCATGATTGAATTTAGACCTCTTAATAATTTATCGGTTCACCTAGATCGCCTTATTAAAGGCCGCTTATGGCTTAAGGTAATTATTGGGCTCGTTTTAGGGGCGGGAGCAGGAGTTCTGCTTAATCCATCTACAGGACTACTTTCAGAAGAAATTAGTTTGCGGTTGGCTGACTGGCTTGATCTCCCGGGTCAAATTTTTATGCGATTGGTTCAAATGATCATGATCCCATTGATATTTACATCGATTCTGACAGGAATAGTGAGCAACACATCCGAGAATCTTAAATCCTTTGGCCTTCGGCTATTGCTATATTTCGTTTTTACCACCGCTATCGCCATCTTGATAGGTCTAGCTGTAACACTTATTTTGAAACCCGGTCAATATATTTTTTCGCTTGGCGGATTTCCAAATAGCAGTGAAAGTCAAAACCTGCCTGTTGAGCAAACTAGCCTTATTGAGAACATTCCAAATGCTATATCAAACCTTATCCCCAATAATCCGCTTGAGTCCATTTTGACGGGAGAGATGTTGGGCGTTGTAATTTTTACCATTCTAATTGGTGTCGCAATTACCCAGCTCCAAGAGGAGACTGCAAGGCCTATCATTCGTTTTTCAGAAGCCATCCAGAAAATTTGCATGATCGTAGTATCCTGGGCTATGATGCTGGTGCCTTACGCCGTATTTGGCCTAATTGCAGCTTTGTTATCCAGAACAGGTGTTGAAATTTTCCTTGGCTTGGGTTACTACATGGGAGTGGTTATTTTGGGCCTCTTCCTATTAATGGTATTTTATTTAGTGCTG
The DNA here is from genome assembly GCF_044596045.1 of Allomuricauda sp. R78024. Taxonomy (NCBI): domain Bacteria; kingdom Pseudomonadati; phylum Bacteroidota; class Flavobacteriia; order Flavobacteriales; family Flavobacteriaceae; genus Allomuricauda; species Allomuricauda sp. R78024. The sequence goes on along the minus strand of NZ_CP138995.1, from coordinate 516,531 downwards.
GTCTTGACAATCATCAAGAAAAGTCCGTTCAAATTCTTGCAGGCGATCAGGGAACCACAACTATTGGCCTTTTCTACCGCCAGTTCCGCAGCTGTTATGCCGCTATCCATGAAAACAGCAGATGAGAAATTAGGGGTATCCTCTAATATCAGCGATTTTGTTATCCCAGTTGGGGCCACAATTAATATGGATGGTACGGCATTATTTCAATGTGTGACAACTTTATTTATGGCACAAGCATATGGCATTGAATTATCCATAATAAACCTATTGTTAATCACTTTCACTGTTGTGGCCGCTTCTATAGGAACACCTGCCATTCCAGGAGGTGGGGTTATTATTCTTGCTTCGGTATTACAGAGTGCAGGAATTCCAATTGATGGACTTATTGTTATTATTGGCATAGACCGCATATTAGGAATGTTTAGAACTTCAGTTAATGTGACTGGAGATCTTACTGCTTGCTTAATTTTTAACAGGTTTTATGGAGATAGATCAAATACTGAAACATTTCCCAACAAAACCTAAACTGTATTAAAACACAGTTTAGACAAACCGATAAGCGTCCCAATACCTTATCCTTTTACGTTGTTTAATGTAAGGGTGACAATTTTAAAGACTTAAAAACTATATGACATCAAATAAAATTATCATTACCTCCGTAGCAATTTATGTTGTCATATTGGTCATTATGTACATAAGTTTCTCAAACCAACAATTTACTGGGAGTGATGCCGCAGGAAATGGAATGGCAAAAGGGCTGACCTTTTTTTACGGTCTGGGAATATTACTTTTAATTGCAGTTGTTCTTACCATTGTCAACGCCTTTTTTTTCAAGGGTATTAGTTCCACTTGGATTAAATTTCTTTTTTTCGTTCCTATAGCACTGCCATTATTAATACTTGCTGTTACATTTTTTGAAATAGGAACTCCCAGACAAGTGAGTATAGAAAAACAAGCGCATAGGCTAACATTTGAAATTAGAACAACAGAAAGCTTAAAAGATGGAACTTTTTCATTCAGAAGTTCCAAAGGAGGGTCACATAGTAAAATGAAGAATGAAAAAATAGAAGGTGACTTTTATTTGTATGAAAACAGGAATGCTATTTTTTATGAGAATAAAAGAAAGTTTTATATCAGATCTAATGGGTATGAGACGCCTGAACATTATTTAGAGATTCCGTATAAACCCCAGATTGTTCCTTTTACAAATTGGGAAGTACTTCACGGGATACATACGGATACTCAGGACACCATTAAACTTGAGTTTAGATATAAAATAACCAAATAGCCTAGTTGAAAATTAAAACCATCCCATTTGATATTCCCATAAGGAATCCTTTTTCTTAAGTATAGGTACTACCTCAATCTGCCTTGTCAAATGTAAATTGGGTTTGGCCTTTTGGCGAGTTCAAACCATCAATCTTTCCTTGATTTTAAACTTAAATTCGGCTAACTTCACTTATCAGTTGTTAAACTATCATTAAAACGATTTTTAGCTTAGCGTTAGCTGCAAGTTTGAACGAACCGAATGATTGATAATGAATATAAACATCGAATCAATAAAGTAATTGACCATATCGAGAGAAATTTGGACAATGATTTTTCATTGGACGAATTGGCAAAAATTTCCAACTTTTCAAAATTTCATTTCAGTAGAATATTTCAAGACATAACCGGAGAAACATCATTTAAATTGATTCTTCGTCTCCGATTGGAAAGAGCAGCATCACTTTTGAGTAATGGAAACGATTCGATTTCTGATATTGCTCTTAAATGTGGATTTAAAAGTTTACCAGTATTTTCAAAGAATTTCAAATCTCATTTTAATGAATCAGCAACTTCATTCAAAAAGAAAAATAGCAATTTGAATAAAGTGAATAGCACTCAAGATAAAAATATTGAAACACCTTCCGTTTACATTTGTAATCAAACAAAATCAATTAAATGGAAAGTAGCTATGAAAAACAACGAAAGCATTGAAATAAAAGAATTACCAAACATACCTGTAATTTATGTAAGACACATCGGACCTTATCAAGGAGACGCTGAATTATTTGAAAGATTGTTCAGTAAGCTATTCGCTTGGGCTGGTCCAAAAGGAGTATTGGATAATGGAGACTTCCAAACTGCCATAGTTTACCACGATGACGTGAACGTTGCCGATAAAAGCAAATTAAGAACAAGTGTTTGTCTGACTGCACCAGAAAACACCAAAGTGGACGGCGAAATAGGAAAAATGGTACTCGAAAAAGGCAAATATGTCGTGGCAAGATTTACAGTAAAAGCAGAAGAATTCCAACAGGCTTGGGATTGGTTAATGGGAAAGTGGTTTCCAACAAGTGGATATCAACCTGATGACAAAGCTTGTTTCGAGTTATACCCTGAAGAGCCTGAAAACGGTATTTTTGAAGTAGATATTTGCGTTCCTGTCAGAAAACTATAATGGAATTGGAAAAAACCAGCAGCTAACATGGTGTATAAGCAATAGCGGTTTGGGTGCTAACCCGAACCATTTTTTCGTTAAACTAAAATATATTGTAAACTGAAAAGCTGTTGTGAAAAACCCGCCACTGCTCATAAACAAACCAATAAGTGCACCTAAAACCTATCCCGATTTTTTGCCAATAAAATTTGCCAAAACAAATACCACCAAAGCAGGCAATACCCATCCCATATGAAATTGGCTTAATGGAATCCATAGCGTAATTCCAGATATGGATTCACCCCAACCAATGCTCCCTAAAAAGTCGGGGATACTAAATATTATGGTTGCTATAACCACCCATCTAAATACTTTGGCTGAGGCAAATTTATCAGGTGCCACATTCAAAAGAATCAAGACAATGGTAATAGGATAGATAAACATAAGGGCGGGCAGGGCCACAGCAATAATGTAACCTACGTTGAATTGTCCCATCAACACCCCAAGAATACAGCCAATAATAGCGGTAATAATATAGGCCTGTCTAGAATCATTAAAACGGCCTTTAATAAAATCTGCCGTTCCCGTTACAATACCAACAGCAGTGGTAAAACATGCAAGGCTTACCAAAATACTGAGCATTAAATTGGCTGTACTTCCCAAGGTTTTTAAACTTATACCATTTAGCAGGGCGGTTCTGGAAATTTCAGCATCAAAAGAATCATGAAACAGGGCTCCTGTAATAATAAGTCCGGTGTAGACTAAAAAGAGACCAAGCCCGGCCAACCAACCTACTTTGCGGATCAAGCTTCTTTTGACCTCGTAAGATGCCGCATCATCTTTTAGATTGATGGAAATAATAATAACACCACCCACCACTACAGCACCAATAGCATCAAAGGTTTGATACCCCTCCAAGATTCCATGGGTAAATGGGCTACTAAATTCTGTTGTTCCAAAGTCAAAATCTAAAGTAAAGATGGACGCTCCTATAATAAGGAGTAGAATCAGTAATATTCCCGGAGTAAGGAACTTTCCCACTACGTCTAAGATCTTAGAACGATTGACCACAAAAATATAAACCAGACCAAAGTAAACAATGCTGGTAACTAATGAAGAGGAATCCCATAAAGGTTGAATGGCCATCTCGTGCGTAACCGAAGCTGTTCTTGGTGAGGGCAACGAAATGGAAATCGCGTACACAATATAACAATACACCAAACTGAACGTTGGGGATACTTTCTTGGCAAAATCAAACATGGTGCCTTGCAACTTGGCATGGGCCAAAATTCCTAAAATAGGAATTAGAACTGCGGAAAGACAAAATCCAAAAGCTACCAACCACCAAAGGTCGCCAGACTTAAAACCTAATTGTGGGGGAAGAATAAGATTGCCTGCACCAAAGAATAAAGAGAAAAGTGCAAAAGCGGTTATGGCGATGGTTTTACGATTCATATATTGTTAATAATTTTTTTTGTTAAAATAAATCAAAAAACTATATTAGAGCATTGTATTTCACCGTTCGAATATAACTTTTTATCGATAAGCGTGTATTTCATCGAAAAAATGGCTTTGCGGAAAAGTTGATAAAATAAAAAGTTATTAACATGCGTTGCTTAAATAATGATTAACTAAAAATTAACTCATATAATATAAAATTACAGTAAAAATGTTTTTTGCATTTTTCGGTTCCCAAATCGTACTAATGCGCCCCCCAAACAAAACCTAACTTATGAAGACATCCACTACTCAACATGGCAACAAATTCTCTTCTTTCTTCTGTAACTTATTCGGGCATCATTATGTAGTGTCCAAAAAAGTTACTGAACACATTAAAGAGTACAAGTGTTTGCATTGTCAAAAAGAAGTTACCACAGATGTAAGTGGCAAACTATCTGCGTTGACTCCACAAATGCAAGACATCAATAGTACTTTGGAAGATATGTACCGTAAAAGACATAATAGACAAGTTCCGCAAGTAGCTTAATTTAAGTTTTACTTTCTAAAAAATAATTTCAAGGTTTATTCCCGGAAGTTAAGAAAGCGCTTTGTCTATTCAGTCCTGTGCCCCAAGACCGTCTAGCGAGAAATGCTCTTGGTTTTCGGGATTTTTTTATGAAGTAAACGAATTCCACCCCTGTGCCGATAACGGAATTTTTGTGTCGCCCCGCGTAATTAAATGCACTCCTTCTTCTTTGGTTGCCATGTGCCCAATAACTGTTAGGTTGGGATTACCCTTTATTTTTGGAAAATCTGCTTGATCAATGGTCATCAACAATTCATAATCCTCACCTCCACTCAAAGCAATCATCGTAGAATCCATTTTAAATTCTTCGGCCGCGGAAATAACGGTTGGGTCCAAAGGAATTTTATCTTCAAAAAGATTGCAGCCTACACCACTTTGTTCGCATAGGTGTAAAATCTCAGAAGAGAGCCCATCGCTAATATCAATCATTGCAGTGGGTCTAACTTCAAGTTTTTCCAATATTTCAACAATATCTCTTCTAGCCTCTGGCTTTAGTTGACGCTCAACAACATAAGAATAAGGTTCAAGGTCTGGCTGATTATTGGGATTTACTTTGAAGACTTCTTTTTCTCTTTCTAAAACTTGAAGCCCAAGATAGGCTCCGCCCAAGTCGCCGGTAACGACCAACAAGTCATTAGGCTTTGTTCCGCTTCTATAAACTATTTCATTTTCCTCAGCAATTCCTAAAGCGGTAATACTAACCAGCATACCTTTTGTTGATGAGGTAGTATCTCCACCAACCAAATCCACCTTATACATTTGGCAGGCCATGGCCACACCTTCATAAAATTCTTCAAGTGCCTCTAAAGGAAATCTATTGGAGACTGCAATGGAAACTGTAATTTGGGTTGCCTTTGCGTTCATGGCATAGATGTCCGAAAGATTTACAATCACAGATTTATAACCCAGATGCTTTAATGGCATATAGCTGAGGTCAAAGTGAACCCCCTCTACAAGCATATCCGTAGTAACTATTGTTTTTTTGCCTTTAAAATCCAAGACGGCGGCATCATCACCGATTCCCACAACTGATGAATCTTGATTCAACTCAAAGTTTTTGGTCAAATGTTTTATCAATCCAAATTCCCCTAAATTCTCAAGCGATGTTCTTTGTGGACTTTTATCTTCTATCATTCGGCAAAAATAAGAGGATAATTATAAATTGTATCTTTAGAATAAACTTAAAATTGCTATAGAATGTTGAGACCTACTTTATTAACGCTTCTTGCGGTGTTTCTGGTTTTTGGGTGTTCAAGTGATGATGGAGGGGATCCCAATTCAGGGAACAATGAAGATGCATCAAATTTAGGTACCGGTCTGGTAGCTACAAGTTTCACTCCATGCCAAAGCGGCACTGCTTCCATCTATCCCTGTAACGGTTACGATTTGCTATTTCAAATGGACTTAAGTGCATTTGGTGCATCCTCCGCAAATGATATTTGGGGATGGACAGATACACCAAACAATAAAGAGTACGCTATAATAGGATTGGATAACGGAACAGCCTTTGTTGATATTACCGATGCCCAAGACCCTGTCTATTTGGGAAAACTTTTAACCGCTACTTCATCTAGCACTTGGCGAGATGTTAAAGTCTATGGCAATCATGCTTTTATTGTTGCTGAGGCGGCTAACCACGGCATGCAGGTTTTTGATCTGACCAAATTGCGGAATGTTGCAAGTCCACCGCAACAGTTTACTTCAGATGCTAGATATACGGGAATAGGAAATGCCCATAACATTGTGATCAATGAAGAATTGGGTTTTGCGTACCCTGTGGGAACAGCACGTAATGATGCTTTTAATGGAGGGGTTCATTTTATTGATATTCAAAATCCAACAAGCCCCAATGGAGTGGGAGGGTATGGAACTAACGGTTATACGCACGATGCGCAGGTAATAACCTATAACGGACCAGATGCTGATTATGCTGGGCGTGAAATATTTATTGGCGCTAACGAAAATCAAATAGCAATAGCAGATATAACAGATAAGGCCAGCCCAGTTGAGATTGGGACATTGATGTATGGTAATTTAGGGTATACCCACCAAGGCTGGTTTACAGAAGATCAGCGGTATTTTATTTTGGGAGACGAGCTTGATGAAACAGATTTTGGATTCAATTCCAGAACCCTGGTTTTTGATTTAACGGATTTGGACAACCCCGTATTACATACTACATATCTTGGCCCAACAGGTGCCATTGACCATAATGGTTATGTGCTTGGGGATGAATTTTTCTTGGCCAATTATACCGCAGGAATGCGTGTTTTGGATATTTCAGATATTGAAAACGAAACAATTACGGAAATAGCATTTTTTGATACGTACCCTTCCAATAACACCGCTCGGTTTGATGGTGTGTGGAGTGTCTATCCCTTTTTTGAAAGTGGAAAGATTATCATAAATGATACTGACTCGGGACTATTTGTAGTTCAAAAATCCAATTAAACTTTAGCTATGAAAAAGATGTTGGCGGTTTTTGCACTGGTTGCTTTTGCATCATGTACAAGCGATGATTCTGAACCAAACCCCATAGAGGAGGTTACATTTTTAGGTGAAGTGGATTGGGTTAAGAGTTTTGGTGGTACAGGAGAAGATACTGCACAGGCAGTTGTTCAAACCTCAGACGGAGGCTTTGCCGTTTTAGGATACAGCAATAGCACAGATGGGGATTTGGTAGGAAAAACGACTGCTGTAAATGACTATTGGCTATTAAAGTTAGATGCTGAAGGCAATTTGCAATGGAATAAGACTTATGGAGGAAGCAAGGATGACAGAGGTCAATCTGTGGTGCAGACCTCAGATGGGGGATATGCCATTGTAGGGTACGCCATGAGTGATGATGGTGATGGAAGCAATAATGAAGGATTTCATGACAATTGGATTTTACGCCTAGACGCTAATGGAAATATTTTATGGGAAAAGAGTTTTGGGTTTTCTGGGCACGACCACTCCTATGATGTTACTGAAACTTCAGATGGAGGACTTTTCTTTACCGGATTTTTGGACGTGACCTCATCTGGTGGTGAAGGAAATACAGGAAAGGGAAACTACTTGACTCGTCATGGTGTAGGAGAGTTCTGGGGCACGAAACTGGATATTGATGGCAATCTGGTCTGGCGGAGGTATTTTGGAGGAACAAACAATGACAGATCTTTTGGAGTGCTCGAGGCAAATGATGGAGGGATATTGATGGCAGGAGCATCAGAAAGCAACGATTTTGATGTGTCGAACTCAAAAGGAAGCTATGATTTTTGGGTGGTGAAAATTAGTAGTACCGGAACACTACTTTGGGAAAGCTCTTTTGGTGGAACAGGAATTGATAAGTCTTATGATATTGTAAAAACCAATGACAATTCATATGTAATCACAGGAAACACATTCAGTACGGATATAGATATTTCAAAGAATAACGGTGAATCAGATGTTTGGCTGATTAAAATTGATGACAATGGCAACCTTGTATGGGAAAAAACCTTTGGAGGTATAGGCTTTGATGCAGCTAGGGGACTCAGCTTAACCTCAGATGGAGGCTTTGCAATTGCAGGGAACTCAAAGAGTTCTGATGGTGATCTTAATGAGAATAATGGAGAAAATGATCTTTGGCTCATAAAGACAGATTCCAATGGAAACATAGTATATCAAAGTACTTTTGGAGGATCCGGCTTGGATTATGGTTTTGATGCATTGGAAACCGAAGACGGAAGCCTAATTCTAGTAGGAGAAACCGCCAGTGAAGATTTTCCGAATCTTCAACTAAAGGGCATGACCGACCTTGTGGTCATTAAAATAAAATAGCACTTACTTTTCCATAGATAACACCTATTGGATTATTCGTTATTATAATGTTAGGAAGCGTTGAAAAACCCTACTTATAAACTATATTTGTTAGCTATTTAGATTAAATCCAAGTAAGAATGATTAAAGTTTCAGAAACAGCCAGACAAAAAGTGGTGACCATGATGAGCGAAGAAGGCTTTAACGCTTCTACAGATTTTGTACGTGTGGGTGTAAAAAGCGGAGGTTGTAGCGGATTATCCTATGAATTAAAATTTGATAAATCTTCTACAGATTCCGATAAAGTTTTTGAAGATAATACTGTACGTATAATCGTTGATAAAAAAAGCTTTTTATATCTAGTTGGTACCACTTTGGAATATTCAGGTGGGTTGAACGGGAAAGGCTTTGTCTTCAACAATCCAAATGCCCAGCGTACGTGTGGGTGCGGGGAAAGCTTTTCGCTTTAAAAATATTGCTAATTGTTTATTGTCAATTGACTAACTGAGAGCACATGGCTTATACAGAGGAAGAATTAAAGAAAGAATTAGAAACCAAAGAATACGAATATGGTTTCTATACTGATATAGAGTCTGATACTTTTCCCAAAGGGTTAAGTGAGGATATTGTTCGTGCAATTTCCAAAAAAAAGAACGAACCTGAGTGGATGACGGAGTGGCGTTTAGAAGCTTTTCGTGGTTGGGAAAAAATGGAAGAACCAGAATGGGCAAATGTTCATTATGAAAAGCCAGACTTTCAAGCTATCAGCTACTATTCCGCGCCCAAAGCAGCAGATCCCAATAAATCATTGGAAGATGTAGATCCCGATTTACTGGAAATGTATCGAAAATTGGGAATTTCTGTTGATGAACAAAAGAAATTGCAAAATGTCGCTGTTGATATTGTAGTAGATTCTGTTTCCGTAGCAACGACCTTCAAAAAAACTTTAGCAGAAAAGGGAATTATCTTTATGCCTATTTCCGAGGCAATCCAAGAACATCCAGAATTGGTAAAAAAATATATGGGCACTGTTGTTCCAACAACGGATAACTTTTACGCCGCCTTAAATTCAGCTGTATTTACAGATGGTTCTTTCTGTTACATTCCAAAAGGAGTAAAATGTCCTATGGAATTATCAACCTACTTTAGAATTAATGAAGGAGGTACCGGACAGTTTGAACGGACTTTGGTGATTGCAGATGAAGGAAGCTACGTGAGTTATTTGGAAGGCTGCACTGCTCCATCACGTGATGAAAATCAATTACATGCTGCTGTTGTAGAGCTTATTGCTTTAGATGACGCTGAAATTAAATACTCTACCGTTCAGAATTGGTTTCCTGGAAATAAAGAAGGAAAAGGAGGAGTGTACAACTTTGTGACAAAACGCGGTTTGTGCGAAACAAATTCTAAGATTTCTTGGACCCAGGTAGAAACGGGTTCAGCAGTAACTTGGAAATACCCTTCCTGTATTTTAAAAGGAAACAACTCCGTGGGCGAGTTCTACTCAATTGCTGTAACCAATAATTTTCAGCAAGCAGATACAGGAACCAAGATGATTCACTTGGGTAAAAACACAAAGAGCACAATTATTTCCAAAGGAATTTCTGCAGGAAAATCCCAGAATAGCTATAGAGGATTGGTTCAAATTGGTTCTAGAGCAGAGAACGCTCGAAACTTTTCGCAATGTGATTCATTGTTAATGGGAAATGAATGTGGGGCGCATACCTTCCCTTATATCGAAGCAAAAAACAGAACAGCCCAGATAGAGCACGAAGCTACTACCAGTAAAATCGGGGAAGATCAAATATTCTATTGCAATCAGCGTGGAATTGATACTGAAAAAGCAATTGCCTTGATCGTAAATGGTTTTAGCAAAGAAGTGTTGAATAAGCTCCCAATGGAGTTTGCCGTAGAAGCTCAAAAATTATTGGAAATAAGCCTTGAGGGCTCAGTAGGATAATCAAAACGAAACCATGAAAAAAATACTTGCATCACTTTTAATTATTGGCTCTTTTTCTTGTAAAAAGGCTAAAAAAGATGCTGACAAGACCGAAGAGAATATAGTTGAAGTTGTAAAACCAGAAGTTAAGCTTTACACCTTTAGTGGGGGCAATGTAAGGGCCAACATGTTGGAAATCTTTTCGCAGGATACAACATACACTGGCCAATCCAAGGAGTTTGCAGATGCCTTCTATGTTATAAGCCATCCCAAAGGAAACTTAATGTGGGATGCAGGCCTACCTGAAGGGCTTGTTGGTATGCCAGAACCATTTACTGATCCAAGTGGAGCTTTTACAGTATCAAGAAATGACTCTGTTGTTAACCAGCTGGCAAGCATTGGAATGAAAGTGGATGACATTGATTTCATTGCCCTTTCCCATACACATTTTGATCACACTGGGCATGCCAATGTGTTTGCTGGATCCACTTGGTTGGTTCAACAAGCAGAGTATGATTTTATTACAAGCGAAGAGACTCAAAAAAACAATGCTGATAATTATAATGCCATAAAAGAACTTCAAAACACCAAAAAGTTTTCTGGCGATTTTGATGTTTTTGGAGATGGCAGTGTAGTTATAAAATCCATGCCAGGACATACACCAGGGCATCAAGTACTTTATTTGGATATGCCAGAGCACGGACCACTTTTGCTATCTGGAGATTTGTATCATTTTTATGAAAACAGGGAACATAAAAGAGTGCCCAGCTTTAATTTTGATGTAGATCAAACCAAAGCCAGTATGGCTGCTTTTGAAGCTTTTGCAGAAGAAAAGGGAGCAAAAGTCTATATACAACATGCTAAGGGAGATTTTGAAAAACTGCCTAAGACACCCAACTTTTTAAAATAATATTGAATTACAAGAGAATGCTAGAGATTAAGGATTTACACGCAAGCATAGAGGATAAAAAAATCTTGAACGGAATCAATCTTAAGGTGAACGCAGGAGAAGTTCATGCTATTATGGGGCCAAATGGTTCAGGTAAGAGCACCTTGGCATCTGTGATTGCCGGAAAAGAAGAGTTTGAAATAAAGAAAGGCAGTCTTGCTTTGGATGGTGAAGATTTAGAAGAATTAGATCCAGAAGAAAGAGCGCACAAAGGAATCTTCTTATCATTTCAATACCCAGTTGAGATTCCTGGGGTTTCTGTGACCAATTTTATGAAAACGGCAATTAACGCATCTAGAAAAGCAAGAGGCTTAGAGGATATGCCCGCCAACCAAATGCTGAAACTGATTCGTGAAAAATCCGAAATGTTGGAAATTGATAGAAAGTTTTTATCGCGTTCCCTTAATGAAGGATTTTCAGGAGGAGAGAAAAAAAGAAACGAAATTTTTCAAATGGCAATGTTAGAACCTAAGTTGGCCATTTTAGATGAGACAGACTCAGGACTGGATATTGATGCGCTTCGTATTGTGGCCAATGGGGTCAACAAGCTTAGGGGAAAAGACAATGCTATTATCGTGATTACTCACTACCAAAGATTGTTGGAATACATTGTTCCTGATTTTGTGCATGTATTGCATGATGGAAAAATTGTAAAGTCGGGCTCAAAGGAATTGGCTCTGGAATTGGAAGAGAAGGGATACGACTGGATAAAGCAAGAAGCGATAGTATAAATAACAGATATTAAGATTATCAGATTTCTGAGAACTGATAGCTGAACACTGATTACAATGGATTTAAAAGATAAATTACTTTCTTCATTTCTAGCTTTTGAGAACAATGTGGACTTGGACCATCCAGTACACGAAGTTCGTTCAGAGGCCATCAAAAATTTTGAAGAAAAAGGCTTTCCTTCTAAAAAAGAAGAAGCTTGGAAATATACGTCCTTGAACGGTATTCAAAAAGTGGACTTTAGTATTTTCCCAAAAAAGGAAAATACACTGGAGTACAAGGATATTAAAAAGTATTTCCTACATGAAATAGATACCTATAAGATTGTATTTATTGACGGAGTTTATAGTTCATACCTATCGGAAACCACCCATGATGGTGTCGATGTATGTTTGATGAGTGCCGCATTGACCAAACCACAATACAAGCAGGTCATAGATGTATACTTCAATAAAGTGGCTTCTAAAGATGAGTCTTTAACTACTTTGAATACGGCTTTTAGTAAAGAAGGAGCCTACATTTATATTCCAAAGAATAAAGTGCCCAAAAAGCCTATTCAAATAGTGCATTTGGCAACTGGCAATGAAGCTGCTTTGATGCTGCAACCCCGAAACTTGGTAATTGTTGAGGAGAACGCTGAAGTTCAGATTATAGAACGTCATCAAAGTTTGACGGGAAATGAGGTGCTTACCAATTCTGTAACCGAAATATTTGCAGCCAAGGATGCAAATGTGGATTACTATAAGGTTCAGAATGATGAGAACACAGCTTCTCTAATTGATAACACCTATATTTCTCAAAAGGATAAGAGCATTGTTCGTGTGCATACCTTTTCGTTTGGAGGGAAATTGACACGTAATAATCTAAACTTCTACCAAAACGGTGAGTATATGGACTCCGTGTTAAAAGGAGTAACTATTTTGGGTGAAAAACAGCATGTGGATCATCACACGTTGGTACACCATGCAGAACCAAATTGTGAAAGTCATCAGGATTATAAAGGAATTTTTGGTGAGAAATCTACAGGGGTCTTCAATGGAAAGATTATTGTAGACAAGATTGCCCAAAAAACCAATGCCTTTCAGCAGAACAATAACATATTAATTAGTGATAAGGCTACCATCAACACGAAACCGCAACTAGAAATTTTTGCCGATGATGTTAAGTGCTCACACGGATGTACCATTGGACAATTGGATGAGGATGCTTTGTTTTATCTTCAGTCCAGAGGTATTCCCAAGAAAGAGGCAACAGCTTTGTTAATGTATGCCTTTGCCAATAACGTTTTGGAAAGCGTTAGAATTCCTGAGCTTAAAACTAGAATCAACAAGATTATAGCCAATAAACTTGGCGTTCGTGTTGGGTTCGAATTGTAATGCTTTTTGGAATAAGGTTTTTCCATTTTTAAGATTTATAAATTAATGATTTTTTGACTACCGACATTTCTGATTGTTTGTTTGTTTTGCAATCTTAATTCAAAATCTTTATAATGAAAAGTCCATTTCTTTCTCTTTTTTTATGCGCTACTTGTATCGTAAATGCACAAAATTTTAACTGGAGTGTTGAAGCCAACTATCCTATTTCTATAGGTGATGAGCTGGGCAATGACAATCCAGGAATTGTTGACCTAGGACTCAAATATAGATTTCTAGAGATTGGTTTTGCTCGACTGGGAGCAGTTATAAATGCTGGGTTTTTTCGTGATGATTTACGTACATTCGCTGACGGTGAAACTTTTGATTTTGATGAAACTAACTGGTTGATCCAACCAAAGGTTTTTATGGAGTTCAAGATTCCCGCATTGGAAAAACTCAGGCCATCTATTGGGTTGGGATATACAATAATCACATCAAAATTTGAAGGTGACTTTCCAGGATTGGGAAGAGGAGTCTCAGATACATCTACGGATGGAGGGATAAATATCAACTTAGGATTATCGTATGATATTACCAAGCGCTTTTTTATACAGGCACAGTATGATTATATTCAGAACAATATCGACAACCCCGGCTTATCTGATATCGAACAAGACTTAGGATTTTTAAAATTCGGTGCAGGTTTCTGTTTTTAGTATAATTCAATCAATTGGCCCACTGAATTACCTCTGGGCCTTAACAGTATTCCCCTATTGTAAGTATCTTTGTAATCTATTTTGATTGCTATGATCGATTTAAATAAAGTAAGAAAAGACTTCCCCATTTTAAATAGAGAAGTCAATGGAAAACCATTGGTGTATTTAGACAATGCTGCTACGTCGCAAACACCCCAACAGGTAATAGATGTCATTGTTGACTATTACCAAAATTACAACGCCAATATTCACCGTGGCGTGCATAGTCTTTCGCAAGAAGCTACGGATGCTTATGAAGCGGCAAGAATCAAAATTCAAAAACACTACAACATAGCCAAAACCTATGAGGTAATTCTAACTTCTGGGACTACGCATAGCATTAACTTAGTGGCTAATGGTTTTGCCTCTTTTGTAAAAGAAGGAGATGAAATTCTGGTTTCGGCCATGGAACACCATTCCAACATAGTGCCATGGCAAATGCTTTGTGAACGTACTGGAGCTATTTTAAAAGTAATCCCAATGAACCAGAATGGTGAGTTGGTTATGGAGGCATTTCATGATTTGCTTTCGGACAAGACCAAGATGGTGTTTTGTAATCACGTTTCCAATGCTTTGGGAACTATAAATCCCATAGAAGAGATTATTAAAGCATCCCATGAAGTAGGTGCGGCGGTTTTAGTTGATGGCGCGCAGGCCGCTCCTCATATAAAAGCCGATATGCAAGCTTTGGATGTTGATTTTTACACCGTGTCAGCACATAAAGTTTGTGGCCCTACAGGTGTGGGAATGCTTTATGGCAAAGAGGAATGGTTAAAGAAATTACCTCCATATCAAGGTGGTGGAGAAATGATTGCCGAGGTTACTTTTGAAAAAACCACATACGCCGATTTACCACACAAGTTTGAAGCAGGAACTCCAAATATCTGTGGTGGGATAGCTTTTGGTGCCGCTCTGGACTATATGAACAGTATAGGGTTTGAATCAATTGCCCAGTATGAAGAAGAATTGCTTCAATATGCCACGGAACAATTACTCACGATTGATGGATTAAAGATTTATGGAACTGCTAAAAACAAGACCTCTGTCATCTCCTTTAATATAGAAGGAATCCACCCATATGATATTGGTAGTATTTTAGATAAATTAGGTATAGCGGTTCGTACTGGTCATCACTGTGCGCAGCCCATTATGGACTTTTACCAAATACCGGGCACCGTTAGGGCCAGCTTCAGTTTTTATAACACAAAAGAAGAGGTGGATGTTTTGGTTGAAGGTGTAAAGCGAGCTAGAAATATGCTGCTTTAACATAGAAGTTATCTTTATCTTAAACGTTTGATTAGCAACCATCCTAATTGTATTTTTGAACAAAACTGACACATGACCATAGAAAAGATACAGGAAGAGATTGTAGATGAGTTCTCCATGTTCGATGATTGGATGCAACGGTATGAGTACATGATTGAATTGGGCAAATCACTTCCTCTGATTGATGAGCAATACAAGACCGATGATAATATTATCAAAGGCTGTCAAAGTAAAGTGTGGGTACATGCAGAACTGGATACTGATAAATTAGTTTTTACTGCGGATAGCGATGCGATCATCACCAAAGGGATCATTGCTATTTTGATCAGAACATTTAGCAATCAAAAACCCCAAGATATTATTGATGCCAATACAGACTTTATTGATGAAATAGGTCTTAAAGAGCATCTTTCGCCAACACGGGCAAACGGATTGGTAAGTATGATAAAACAGTTGAAATTATATGCTATCGCTTATCAAACACAATTAAATTGAGAAAAATGAGTGAAGAAATCGCAATAGATACACAGGAACTGGGAGAGAAAATAGTGAGGGTCCTTAAAACCATTTATGATCCTGAAATTCCAGTTGATATATATGAGTTAGGTCTTATTTACGATGTATTTGTAAATGAAGATAATGATGTCAAAATTTTGATGACATTGACATCACCTAATTGCCCCGTTGCTGAAACATTACCAGTTGAGGTGGAAGAAAAAGTTAAATCTTTGGATGCTTTAAAAGATGTAGAAGTTGAAATTACTTTTGATCCCCCTTGGACACAAGAATTGATGAGCGAAGAAGCCAAACTTGAGTTGGGAATGTTGTAAGTAAAAATAAGATATCGGACCTCGGATATCAGAAATTAATTAGTATGGATAAGGGGTTTGAACAAATAGTTTCATGGAGAAAGGCTAGAGAGCTCAACAAAGAAATATATCAGATTACGGATGAGAAGGTTTTTTCAAAATATTTTGCACTACGTGATCAGATAAGAATAGCTTCGATTTCAATTTCTTCTAACATTGCAGAAGGTTCTGGAAGAAAAACGAATAAAGAGTTCATTTACTTTTTAAATGTTGCAAAAGCATCATGTTATGAAGTAAAATCTCAATTGTATTTAGCATTGGATGTAAACTATATTACCAAAACTATTTTTGATAAAACCTATGGTATTTGCGATGAAATTTCCAAAACTATTTATGGTTTAATCAAACACCTAGAAAACAAAATCTGACGACTGATATCTGAATTCATATGTCTGAAATAGTAAACAGAGTAGCGCAAAGTAAATTAGTGACCTTTGACCTTGAAGAGTTATATCCGCAAGGCCAGAGAGTGGTACTCGATATTAAGGACTGGCTTTACGAAGGTTTTATTTTAAGGGAAAAAGAATTCAGAAAACACTTGGAAGAGCATGATTGGTCAGCTTATACAGATGCTTATGTTGCGTTGGGTTGTTCTACAGATGCCATTGTTCCCGGCTGGGCTTATATGCTTGTAGCATCCAAGCTTAATCCATATTCTAAAAAGGCTGTAATTGGAAGTTTGGAAGATTTAGAAATGTCCTTATACCAAACACTTTTAGAAGATTTGGATGTTTCCGATTTTAAGGATAAACCTATTATCATAAAAGGTTGCTCCAATAAACCAGTGCCTGAAAATGCCTATATCTTGGCAATTTCTAAAATTCAGCAAGTTGCAAAAAGCGTAATGTACGGAGAGGCATGTTCTTCTGTGCCCTTGTTTAAGAAGAAGTAAATAATGTCCGTTTAAATGTGACATTTCTTACTTTTGCGTTTCTAAACATTAAACTCCATACTCTATGAAAAAACTACTTTTTACAGTGGGGGCATTTTTTTTGCTCATTTCCATCAAAGCACAAACAGAAGAAGAATTAAAATCACAAATCGGCCCTAAGAAAGATTCCATTGCAGCTATTCAAGGTCGGGTTAATTCACTACAATCGCAGCTAGATGCATTACCTGGATGGAAAATAGGTGCCTTTGGGACCATAGGCGGAAGCTTTTCTGGTTTTAACAACTGGTTTTCACAAGGTATTCCCAACAACTCTTCGGGGACTATTGGTTTTACTGTAAATGCATTTGCAAATCAACAAGAAGAAAAATTCTTCTGGAGAAATGCTGCAAATATTAACTTAAACTGGGTAAAACTGGATGATAAGGATGACCCAACAGATGATGATGGTTTTAGAGAATCCACAGATGTATTCAATATCTCCTCGTTGTACGGAAGAAAATTGAGTGACAAGTTTGCCATATCCGGTTTGGCAGAATACAGGACTACCATCTTAAGTAATTTTAATGATCCTGGTTATTTGGATCTAGGGGTAGGTGCAACTTGGACGCCCATACCAGATTTAGTGGTAGTGATTCATCCCTTAAACTATAATTTTGTTTTTAGCAATGAGGATACTATTTTCAATTCTTCGTTGGGGGCAAAGATTGTTGCGGATTACACCAAACAAATTGGCGCTGTAAGCTTTAAGAGTAATCTTTCCATGTTTCAGAGTTATGAAAGTGGAGATTTGAGCAATTGGACCTGGACAAACTCTTTTGCATATACTTTATGGAAAGTAATAGGTGTAGGTTTTGATTTTGGATTGCGCAACAACAAGCAGGAAACGCTTAACTATATTGTGAACAATGCACCAACTCCTGACCCAACCGCTACTTTTGATACTATTGATAATGAGTTGCAAACCTATTGGACATTAGGATTGAGTTACTCCTTTTAAAGAAATATGATGTAACAAAAAAGCCCTCCAATTGGAGGGCTTTTTTTATGGGGTTATGCGTAATTTTTTGTGTTTTTAAAACCATGGTCTAAGTAGGTTAAGCTTATGGAAGACTAGGTCGTAACGTTAACACTTAAAAACAGGATGAAATTAGCTTTTCTGTTGCTTGTCTTTAAATTTTTGTTGTGAACAACTAAAAACATGTGGTGGAAAATGTTAACGATTGTATTTCATCGGCAAACTAAAACACATCATCTAATGAGCTTTCAATATTGATCCAAATGTTCGGGATACAAAAAGTTATTATATGGAAAACGGGTTACATGAATGTCGCGCACTTCATCATAAACCCGTTTTCTAAATTCATCTAAATTTTCCTTGTTCAATGCAGAGATAAAAAGCGCTCTATCACCTACTTTTTCCATCCAGGTTTTTTTCCAATCTTCAATAGTGAAATGTATGGAGGTGCGTTCAGTAACCAAATCATCAGTATCTATAGTCTCATGTTGATATTGATCTATTTTATTAAAGACCATGATGGCCTTTTTATCTGCACTTTTAATCTCGTCCAATATTTTATTGACAGAATCAATATGTTCTTCAAACTGCGGATGCGAAATGTCTACAACATGTAATAGGAGATCTGCTTCCCGGACTTCGTCCAAGGTACTTTTAAAGCTTTCCACCAATTGAGTAGGCAGCTTTCGTATAAAACCTACTGTATCACTTAACAAAAAAGGAAGATTACCCATGACCACTTTCCTTACTGTAGTATCCAAGGTGGCAAATAATTTATTCTCAGCAAAGACATCACTCTTGCTAATAACATTCATTAGGGTAGATTTACCAACATTGGTATAGCCCACTAGAGCAACCCTGACCAGTGCACCACGATTACCTCTTTGGGTTTCCATCTGGCGATCTATTTTGGTAAGCTTCTTTTTTAAAAGTGAAATACGGTCGCGCACAATACGCCTATCTGTTTCTATCTCGGTTTCTCCAGGGCCACGCATACCTATACCCCCTTTTTGTCGTTCCAAGTGAGTCCATAACCCCGTTAGTCTTGGCAATAAGTATTGGTATTGCGCCAATTCCACCTGCGTTCGTGCATAGCTGGTTTGCGCCCTTTGGGCAAAAATGTCCAGGATTAAGCTGGTTCTGTCTATAATTTTACAACGGAGTTGCTTTTCAATATTTCGCTGTTGTGCTGGGGAAAGCTCATCATCAAAAATTACAGAACCTATATCATTTGCCTGTACATATTGCTCCACCTCTTCCATTTTCCCGCTACCTATTAAAGTTTTGGGATTGGGAACATCCATGCGTTGGGTAAATCTATGGGAGACCTCACCTCCTGCGGTAAAGGTTAAAAATTCCAATTCGTCCAAGTATTCTTTGACCTTGGTTTCATCCTGATCCTTATTGATAACACCAATAAGTACCGCCTTTTCATAATCCGTATCCTTCTTTTCTAGCATTGAATCAATTAAAGTGCAAATCTAATCAATGTTTTGGAAGCTGTTTTTTGTACTTTGGATTTTTATAATTTTAAAAACTCGCCTAAGCTCTCTCAAGTTGAAAAATCTCGAAAACCAGTTTACCGTAGCATTTTACAATCTCGAAAACTTTTTTGATACCAAGAATGACCCCCATACGTTGGATGATGATTTTACTCCGGATGGGATGAAGAGATGGGATGAATCTAAATTTAGCAAGAAAACGAAGAAGCTTGCTAAGACTATATCGTTAATAGGTGGAGAAGAGAGTAGTATACCTCCAGTTTTAATAGGAATTGCTGAAGTTGAAAACAAGAAAGCCATTGATGCACTTCTTAATACCAAGGCCCTTAAAGAAATTGATTACGCTTATGTGCATTTTAATTCGCCTGATGAAAGAGGAATAGATACAGCACTTGTTTATAATAGAGACCATTTTAAGGTTTTGGACGCCGAGACCATTCCTTTGTTAGTGGATAATAACAACGGAGATCGAGATTTAACAAGAGATATTTTATATGTACATGGAATGTTACATGAAGAGGAAGTTCATGTTTTTGTAAACCATTGGCCTTCACGCAGATATGGGTCAGATGAAACCAGTTATAAAAGGGTAAAAGCTGCGGAAACCGTGCTGCAAAAAATAGGCAATATGCCCATGGAGAGTTTCAATTGTATTATCATGGGGGATTTTAATGATGACCCAAACTCTGAAAGTATCCAAAAAATTATGGAAACGGGGGCATTTGTAAATCCCATGCAAAAACTGTTGTCTCCAAATTCTGGAAGTGCCAATTATAAAGGGAAATGGAGTCTTTTTGATCAAATTTTAATTTCGCATAGTTTTTTGAACTATGAAAAAGGGACGCATAGTTTTAGAAAAGCTGAAGTTTTTGCCCCTAAATTTCTCAAGGAATGGAAAGGGAAATATAAAGGCAATCCATTTAGAACTTTTGCAGGTAAAAAATACCTAGGAGGCTATAGTGATCACTTTCCAGTTTACGTGGTTTTAAAAGGAAATGGATAATTTTTACAAGAAAGAAAAATACTACACCACATAAAAATGTAGTTTCACAACAGCTCATCTTCAAACACCGTGCAATTCATCGAAATAAAAGGGTTTTTTATCGATAGATATCAAATCGATAATATGTTTGTAGTCCAAATCTTACTTAACCAATTATCATGGATTGCAAAATACCTGCTTGGGCAAGAGGAATTTTTTCATCCCTTTTATTTTTACTTCCAGGAATTTTTTCCGCTTTTGGACAATCCAAATCAGAAAAAGAATATATTCAATCTACCTATAATCAATATAAAATAGTCTCATTTGTTTCTAAGATGGAGGCCGAACATCAATCCAAAGAATCCAAAATAGACCAAATTTTAAAAACCAATAACTGGAAGCGTACTGAAGAACTTAGTGATGGTTCAATTGTAACACTTAAAGATATTGGAACGGATGGAACGCCTCTCTTCTATACGACCCTAAACGATCCTTCAAAACAAGTTTCTAGAGCACACATGTTGTACACAGGTGGACTTTTGAATTTAGGATTGGATGGAAGTGGACTTCAAGTAGGTGTTTGGGATGCTGGTGTTGCACTTACAACACATCAGGAATTTGATAACAGAGTAAAAAATGGCGATGACTCTGAAGAAATAGGCTCGCATGCTACTTTAGTGACAGGAAACCTTATCTCCTCTGGAATAAAACCGAATGCTAAAGGAGTGGCCTATGGCGCCGAAGCACTATCTCATGATTGGACTAGGGATAAAATTGAAGTTGCTGAAGCAGCTGCAAACGGACTTTTACTGAGTAATCACTCTTATGGAATAAAATCTGACCGGGTTCCTGACTGGTACTTTGGATCTTATATTAAAGTATCTCAAGATTGGGATAAGATTATGTACAATGCTCCCTACTATTTAATGGTAACAGCAGCGGGTAATGCACAAAAATCTTTTGATAATGAGGCTCCTAATTTTGGTACAACTACTGATGGGTTTGATTTATTACTTGGATTTGCAACATCTAAAAATGGTTTGACCATTGCAGGAGCAAATACCAAAATAGGGAACATGGGAGAATTGAAGGAAGCTCGTGTTGCCTCATATAGCAGTTTAGGACCTGTTGATGATGGACGGATAAAACCGGATTTGGCGGGTGATGGGTCTTCCATATTTACAACGAGTTCTACAACAAATACAAGTTATGATGCTTCTGCCGGAACTTCTATGGCAGCTCCTGGAGTAACAGGCGCCTTGCTACTGTTACAGCAATACCATGAGGAACTTTACGGTAGTTTTATGAAAGCGGCTACACTCAAAGGCCTTGCTTTACATACTGCGGATGATGTAGATGCTAAAGGACCAGATTATAAGATGGGATGGGGAATAATGAATGCAAAAGCCGCAGCAGAAGTTTTACAGAACAAAGGCTATAGCAGCCTTATTGAAGAAGAAAGTTTAACAAATGGCAATACTTTTTCTATTACTATTAATGCAAATGGAAATGAAACCCTGTTTGCTTCCATTTCTTGGACAGATCCAGAAGGAAAATACATTAATAGAGGGGATTTAAATGGTACGACCCCAGCATTGATGAACGATTTGGATATTAGAATCACCAAAAACGGAGATACTTACTACCCTTGGAAATTGAATGCTGCCAGAGTAAATGATACGGCTACAAAAGGAGACAATCTAGTGGATCCTTTTGAACGAGTAGAAATTGATAATGCTAGAGGAGAGTATACCATTACCGTTTCGCATAAAGGGACATTGGTAAACGGATTTCAAGATTTTTCATTACTGGTTTCTGGAGCCCAAGTTTCAAAATGCAACATAGAAATCCCTTCCGATATTGAGTTGCTTTTCTCAACTGAAGATAGCTCAGCCATTTCATGGTCAGATGCTGAGGAGACTCTTTTTGAAGTTCAATACAAGTCCACGAATGAAAACAATTGGAATAGTGAATTGGTTTGGGAAAACAGTTTTGAATTTTCCAATCTGGAAGAGGGAGTCACTTATGAAACTAGGATTCGTTCCATTTGTACCGAGAATGTGGTATCCGATTTTTCGGAGGAAATTAAATTCGAGTTTAATGGTGCAGAAACGCAGCTTATTGTCTACGAATCTTTTGGATTTGATGAAACTTTGGAAATTATGTTGTATCCAAACCCAGCAGTGGAATGGCTTACTGTTGATGCAAAACTGTCTGAAGATGCAGTTTATTCTATTGTGACTTCTTCAGGTAATATAGTCAAGAAAGGCACCCCAACAGAAGCGATAAATGTTTCCGATTTAGCTTCTGGATTATACGTTTTGGTTGTTCAAGATCACTCTGGAATGAAAAGCTCTAAATTTTACAAAAACTAAATACATTGCATATCTACTTTTTTAAAATAGGAGGGATTGTTTCAAACGAGTTTGGAGAACTGAAGTTTTCTGAAAAGGTTTTGTTTTACCTAGCAGTTATACTTTTTTAATTTCTTCTTCGGTAAGCAAGGCTTCGTTTCTCAGTTTTAAGAAAACCTGAGCTGTGGTCACTACGTCCAATTCACAATAAGAGACAATCCGGTCCAAATCATTTTCTTCATAAAAAACATCCTTTACCATACTGCCATCCATATCTTCCTTGGGAGATGGAATGCCTAATATATGAGCCAAAAGCTTTAGCGAGGTAAAATGTTTATAATCCCCAAACTTCCATAGCTCCATGGTATCTAAATGAGGGATGTCCCAAGGCTTTTTGCCAAATAAATCTAATTTGTAGGGCAAATTCATTCCATTAATGACCATGCGTCTGGCTATATAGGGAAAATCGAATTCTTTGCCATTATGGGCACACAGGAGGTGTCTGGTCTGATTAAAATGTTCCTGAAGCAATTGTTTAAACTGTTTTAACAGTTCTAGTTCCTCTCCGTAAAAGGAAGTGACTCGAAAGTTTCGGGTATCGCCTTTGACGATAAAGTAACCAACAGAGATGCAGATTACTTTACCAAATTCAGCCCAGATTCCTGCACGTTCATAAAACTCTTCTGGGGTAAATTCATCTTTACGTTGGTACTGCGACTTTTGCTCCCAGAGCATTTGGGTGGTTTCATCTAAATCTGCGAAACTTGGTTTTTGGGGTACAGTTTCAATATCCAAAAAGAGGATATGTTCTAGGTTAAGTTTATAAAGCATATTAAAATATTAAAAGAGAGTCATCTGCTTGGCAGGACTCTCATGTTCTAAAAGCCATTTCTTGCGGTGTAGCCCACCGGCGTAACCAACAAGATCTCCATTGCTTCCGATTACTCGATGGCATGGGACAATAATCCAGAGTGGGTTTTTACCATTGGCGGCGGCTACGGCGCGTATGGCTTTGGGGTCACCCAATTTTTTAGAAAGCTCAAGATAAGAAACTGTTTTTCCAAAGGGGATTTCAACAAGGGCCTTCCAAACCTTTTTTTGAAAATCAGTTCCAGAGGGGTTTAGTTTTAAATCAAAATTCTCTCGAGTTCCTTCAAAATATTCTTGAAACTGATATATGGCATCCTCTAAAACCTCTGGAATTATACCAATAGGTTTTTTTTCGTTTAAAACAGATACTGAAGCAAGTCCGTTTTCATCACCTTGAAGCTCTGCCATACCCATGGGAGTTTGTAAATAAGCAACTTCCATTAGTTTATATCATCTTTTTCTTCAATAATCCCTAAGCGCTTTGCTCTGCTTTCCCAGTTCTTTCTGGCAAGCACTTGAAGGTCTTCAACGTTGTCGCTTTCGTCCATAATCTCCAACCCAAGTAATGTTTCAATCACATCTTCCATGGTAACCAAACCACTTACCGAACCATATTCATCAACCACTAAAGAAACATGCTCTCTTTGTGCCACGAATTTTTCAAATAGTTCTGGAATGGGTTTTGTTCGGTCAGTAACTAAAATTTCGCGTTTTAAAGTAGAAACGGCTTGTTTACCTTTTTTGTTGATGATGGCCTCCAAAAGCTCATCTTTTAGAAAGTAGCCGGTTATGTTATCCATTCGATCTTTATAAAGCGGGATTCTTGAAAACCGAAGCGGCCTATTGGCTTCGAAAAAATCTTGAATGGTAGTTTCCTCCGAGGCAATTTTCAGCACTGTTCTAGGTGTCATTACATCTTTGGCCAGTATTTCATCAAACTTCAAAAGGTTTTTAATCACTTTGGATTCCGATTCCTGAAAAACACCTTCTTCATGGGCAATATCTGTCATTGCTGTAAAATCTTCTCTACTTAATACACTCCCATGATGCCCCTTTTTTCCGATAAGTTTTGTAAACAGTTGCAGAACCCATAGCAAGCCAGTCCATTTAAGAATAAAGACCATCACATTTAAAGCTTTTGCCGTAAAATTGGATAACTGTTTCCAGTAAGTTGCACCTATCGTTTTTGGAATAATCTCTGAGGCTACCAAAATTAAAATTGTCATTAAGGTGGACACAACGCCAACCATGAGGTCCTCAGTAAATTCAAATCCCATAAAAGTACGGGTAGAAGTCCCATACAGTTCTGCATAAGCAACCTTAGCTTGAACACCAACCAAAATGGCACCTACAGTATGAGCAATGGTATTAAGGGTAAGAATGGCAATCAAGGGTTTGTCCACATCCTTTTTAAGAAGTTCCAGCTCGCTGGCGTACTCCTTGCCTTCTTGTTTTTTTATATTGATGAAGGTGGGGGTAATGCTTAACAATACTGCTTCCAGAATGGAACATAGAAATGAAAAGAATATAGAAATAAAGGCATAAAAAAGTAGAACTCCCATTGGTTTTAGCTATAAACACCAAGATAATGAATACCAATGAATTTGCTCCCAGTTAATTTAAAGTTGCTTTATAAAAAACATCTTGCAGAGCGGTTCTAATGTTCAATTTGTAAAGATTTCTATTGGTTCTTGTGGGGTATACCCTGTTTGAAAGAAAAACAAATACCAATTGGTTTTCGGGGTCGGCCCAAATAAAAGTGCCCGTAAATCCTGAGTGCCCAAAACTTGTGTTGCTTGCCATGGGTGACGGATAGGCATCTTTTAAGTCTAGTGTATCATTACCAATTAATGGCTTATCAAAACCTAATCCTCTCCTATTTTCATTATCTGGAAATTGAACTTTTGTAAATTCCTTGACAGTCTCTTCAGAAATAAGCTGCTTGCCTGAACAGGAACCATAATTTTGATAGAAGGACATGATTTTTGACATGTCTTCTGCAGTACCAAACAATCCTGCATTTCCTGAAACCCCACCTAAGAGCGAAGCATTTTCGTCATGTACCCATCCTTTTACGAGGTTATTTCTAAAAAGCGTATCCTTTTCTGTTGGAACAATACTATTTGGGAACCCCTTATTACTAGGATTAAAACTTAAGGTTTTGCAACCTAAAGGATTGTAAAAGTTCTCTTTAAGATATGTTTCATATTCCATTTGGGTAAGTTGAGAGATTAACTCCGGAAAAATAAGAAAGGAGAGTCCAGAATATTTATAGACCTTATCATCTGAGACTTTTGAGCGATTAATGATGCGATGCATTTTTCGTTGAAATCGATTTCCGATATATAGTCCATCATAAACCTGTTTTTGAAATTGTGGACTCGGCTTTTCCCTTATAAATCGTTTTTTAATTTTTCCATCTTTCATCACTTTTGCCATAAAAACGATGTAGGGTACCAAACCAGCTTGATGACTTAAGATTTGTCTTAACGTAAGATCTTTCTTGCTCTTTCTTTTTCTCCAAGGTTTCCAATACGTGCTGAACGGGACATCCAAGTCGAGTTTTTTTTCATCCACCAACTTCATGATTGCCGGTAGCGGTCCAGTAATTTTAGTAACCGAAGCCAAGTCGTATATATCATTTAAGCGAACGTTCTGAATACTATCATAGGTATGATAGCCGTATGCTTTATGAAAAATCACCAGATTGTTTTTTGCAACCAATAATTGCGATCCAGGAAAGGCATGGTTCCGTATGGCATGGGTCATTATTGAATCAACCTGAAAAGCAATGGATTCCATATCAAAACCTGTTTCATATGGTGTGTCATCTTCCAAATAGTGCTGAGCGCTGTTTGTTTGCAAAAACAGAAAAGTAAGGAATGCAAGAACCAGATTCTTCATAAAACAACTTGTTTGTTGATGCAAGTTTAGCCCATTACCCGTATAAAATCCTTGGCAAAATAGCTGGCAATGATGTTTGCGCCAGCTCTTTTAATGGCAATAAGTTGTTCCGTCATTACGGCATCATGATCTAGCCAGCCTTTTTCGGCTGCGGCTTTTAACATGGCATATTCTCCGGAAACTTGATAGACCGCTACGGGTACATCAACCTCGTTTTTAATTTCACGAACTATATCCAAATACGCCAATCCAGGTTTTACCATTACAATATCCGCTCCTTCGTCTATATCCATTTGAGTTTCACGAATGGCCTCAAACCGATTTGCAAAATCCATTTGGTAGGTCTTTTTGTCCTTTGGAACATTGGCTATGTCCACGGGGGCAGAATCCAAGGCATCTCGGAAAGGCCCATAGAAGGCACTTGCATATTTAGCTGAATAGCTCATGATTCCTGTATCCTGAAAACCCTCATCTTCCAAAGCTTCCCGAATGGTTAGAATACGACCATCCATCATATCGCTTGGTGCAACAAAATCTGCACCAGCTTGTGCGTGTGAAACGCTCATTTCTGCTAAAACCTCAGAAGTTTCATCATTTAGAATCTGTCCTTCAACAACGATACCATCATGACCGTAAGCAGAATAGGGATCCAGCGCAACATCTGTCATCACTAACATTTCTGGACAAGCATCTTTTACTGTTTTGATGGCGCGTTGCATCAAACCTTTGTCATTCAGAGCTTCAGTACCTTTATTATCCTTTAGGTTATCTGGTACTTTTACAAAAAGTAAGACTGCACAAAGCCCCATTTTCCAAAGTTCCTTTGTTTCTTTTTCTAGGTTGTCCAAACTCAATCTATAGTAATTGGGCATGGATGGAATTTCTTCCTTTATTCCTTTCCCTTCTACCACAAAGAGGGGAACTAAAAAGTCATCTGGAGTTATGATTGTTTCACGAACCAATCTTCTAATGGATTCTGATGCGCGCAGTCTTCTATTTCGTATTAGTGGGTACATAACTTTATATTTCTATTTCGCCGATAAGGTATGGCACGGCTTTGCCTGATATTTTTACACGTTCTCCCAAGTATTCGCAGAATAAGTCGCCACCTCTTGGAGAAATCTGCTTCGCAGTCATTTTAGTTTTGCCTAAGACATTTGTCCAATAAGGAGTCAAAGTGGTATGTGCAGAACCGGTTACTGGGTCTTCTGGAATACCACATTGAGGAAAAAATGCACGTGACACAAAATCGACACTATCACCAGGTGCTGATACAATTACACCTCGGCAATCCAATTTGTCCAATAGATAAAAATTGGGTGATATGGCTTCAATTTCTTGTTGTGAGTTATAAATGAGTAAATAATCTGTCTTTCCTTTTATGGTTTTAAGGGGAGTTAAACCAATAGCCTCATTAATTTCTGAAATACTTCTTAAGGAAACCGTTTCATCGGTTGGAAAATTCATTGTCATATAACCATTTGCAGCTTTTTCTACTAAAAGCTCACCACTTCGGTGCGAATAAAAACGAATGGTATTTTCTGGGTGACCATGATAATTAAACAGTACGTAAGCTGTTGCCAAGGTAGCATGTCCGCATAGGTCTACTTCGGTTTCGGGAGTGAACCAGCGCAATTCATAAGTGGCATTTTTTTGCACTACAAAAGCCGTTTCGGATAGATTGTTTTCCTGGGCAATCTTTTGCATTAAATCGGAATCAAGCCATTCATCAAGAATACATACAGCAGCTGGATTACCACCAAAAACGGTATCGGTAAAAGCGTCTATTTGGTAAATCTTTTGTTTCATAGGTTTGGTTTGAACACAAAGCTACATATTAAACCCAATCTTTTGGATTTTGCAATACCTGAATCAATTTTTCCTCTTCACTTCCTTTTTCAGGATGATGGTCATACTTCCATTGCACATGCGGCGGAAGACTCATTAAAATGCTTTCAATACGTCCATTCGTTTTTAATCCGAACAAGGTGCCTTTATCATGAACTAAGTTAAACTCTACATATCTGCCGCGCCTAACTTCTTGCCAATCTCTTTGTTTTTGAGTATATGAAAGCTCTTTTCTTTTAAGAACGATTGGTATATATGCTTCTAGAAAACTATTGCCAACCTCAGTTACAAAGTTATACCAGTTATCCATGTTCATGGTATCGGTTGTTTTGCAATAATCAAAGAAGAGACCGCCCAAGCCTCGTGCTTCATTTCTGTGGGTGTTCCAAAAATATTCATCACATCTTTTTTTGTAGTTGGGATAGAACTCAGGATTATGTGCGTCACATGCTTTTTTGCAAATAGTATGAAAGTGTTTCCCATCTTCATCAAATAAATAATAAGGAGTAAGGTCCTGGCCACCTCCAAACCATTGGTCTATTATATTTCCTTCCTTATCGTACATTTCAAAATACCTCCAATTGGCATGGACCGTTGGAACCATAGGACTTTTTGGGTGCAATACCAGGCTCAATCCACAAGCAAAAAAATCTGCATTTTGAACACCAAAATATTGTTGCATACTTTTTGGAAGTTCTCCATGAACTCCAGATATATTGACCCCGCCTTTTTCAAAAACAGCTCCATTCTCTATAACTCGAGTTCTGCCTCCTCCTCCTTCTGGTCGTTTCCAAATGTCTTCTCTAAATTTGGCTTTTCCATCAACTTCTTCAAGTTTTGAGGTAATGGTGTCTTGGAGGGTTTGTATGTATGAGTAGAATTTATCTTTCATTATTCATCAATTATATGAACCAATTTGTTTTTAAAATTAGCAAAGTTGGAATTGGAATCTACTTTGGAAGATGCAACTGTCAATTTTTTTAAAATTTCTATAACCTCTTGTTCTGTTTTGGAAGAATGGTTTAAAAAAATAAAGCGTCCTACCTCATTATTATGCAGATCCATCTTTCTCGCCAATTCTCGGTTTGGAAATGCTTTCTCATGCCAATCTGTGATCTTTTCTGACCAAGTAAGTGTAGCAGTTTCATTTTTGGTTAGATTACTGCAATTTTTGGCAATCAAGTAATTCCAAAACGCATGTCTAAAAGCATTGGCCGGACCATTTTTATAATGCAAACGGCCATAATGTTGTGTTGATATAGACATACATTTTTTTGTTGCGGACAGCGTGGGAAAAATAAACAAAGGAAATCGGAAACATAATTTCATCAAAACCCAAATGCTTTTTGAATCTAATCGTTTTAAAACTTTAATTAGATTCATGATTTCAAACTTGAATTTTAGGATTATGGAGTTCATACAGTTGCATGTCTACGACTTCTCTGTTGCCAGTGGTGTGTTCTTTGGAGAGGGTTCGCTTCCAAACAAATCCAATTTTATCTGCGATTCTTTTACTGGCCAAATTATCATGGTGCACTATGATTTGAAGTGTTTGTAATTCAACTTCATCAAAACACCATGGAATTAATTTTTGAATACTTTTCGTAATAATGCCTTTGCCTTCGTATTGATAGCCTATGCAATAGGCCAATTCTCCTTGATCCTTGATTTTTTGAAGCTCTTTTACATACACCAATCCAATTATAGTCCGATTTGTGTTCTCTTTTATGGTAAAGAGAAACTCCTTTTTGGTTATGAACTCTTTAACCTTTTTTGCAACAAACAACTGCGCCAAAGTAGGTGTGAGGTTTTGCTGTAAAGTTTGAGGAAAATAAGCTTTGAGTCGTTCTGAATTTGAAACCACAAAATCACAGAGTCTCCAAGCGTCTTTTTCTTGAATGGGGCTTATGCTGTAGTTTTCAAAGTCAATTTGCATCTTCAATATCTAAAAAGCTAGTCAACGTATTCTTTAACGGCATCTATAAATGCCCTTGCGTTTTCCACAGGTATGTGGGGAAGAATGCCATGTCCCAAGTTCACTACGTATCTGTCCTTGCCAAATTCGCGAATCATTTGAGCTACCATTTTTTTGATTACTTCTGGCGGGGAAAGTAGTCGCGCAGGATCAAAATTGCCCTGTAGTGTAATGTTTCCTCCAGTTAGGTAACGGGCATTTTGTGCGGAACATGTCCAATCTACACCTAGTGCAGAAGCACCAGATTGAGACATTTCTTTTAATGCAAACCAACAGCCTTTTCCAAAAACAATTACAGGCGCCTCATCTTTTAAGGCATCTACAATTTGCTGAATGTATTTCCAAGAAAATTCTTGGTAGTCTACTGGCGATAGCATTCCGCCCCAAGAATCAAAAATCTGAACAGCATTTACGCCGGCATTTACCTTAGCTTTTAAATAGGCTATGGTGGTATCTGTTATTTTTTGTAGCAGTTGATGGGCGGCTTCAGGTTGTGTAAAACAAAACCCCCTGGCTTTATCAAAACTTTTACTGCCCTGTCCTTCCACACAATAACAAAGTATGGTCCAAGGAGATCCTGCAAAACCAATTAATGGAATCTCATCTTCCAATTTTTCCTTGGTCATGGTAATAGCATCAAGCACATACCCTAAAGATTCTTCAATATTTGGAATGAGGACCCTATCTAAATCTTTGGCAGAACGAATGGGATTGGGCAGATATGGCCCAAAATTAGGTTTCATTTCTACTTCAATATTCATGGCTTGTGGAATAACCAGGATATCGCTGAACAAAATCGCTGCATCCATACCAAAACGTCTAATAGGCTGTACTGTTATTTCTGAAGCCAATTCTGGAGTTTGGCATCGGGTAAAGAAATCGTACTTTTCTTTCAGTTCCATAAACTCTGGAAGATAACGACCAGCCTGGCGCATCATCCAAACGGGAGGTCTATCTACGGTTTCACCTTTTAAAGCTCTTAGAAACAAGTCGTTTTTAATCATTTTTCTTAAAGTATTTTATAGCTTGAACCAACACGTTTTCTATAGTTGGCTTGTTAGCGATTATAATTTGGTCCGTGTGTTTTTTGGCTTCAGTTTGAGTGGTATTACCAATGCAGAATACTAAACTTTTTGAAATAGAATTTTCTTGGATATAACTTTTTATGCCACTTGGACTAAAGAAAAGGATTCCATCAAAAGTACGATTGAACTTTTTTGGAATTAAATGAGTTCGATAAGCTTCCATTTCAAGATACCGAATGTTATTTTTTGATAGTATTTTCGGTAATTCTTCCCTTCTCCAATTTCCGCATAGAAACAAAAAAGCTTCATTCTGATGGTTTTTTGCTATAAAATCAGCCAAATCTGAAGCATTTTGGACGATTTTCATCACTTTTATGCCATTTTCTTCTAAAAGTGCTTGTGTCTTTTCACCTACACAGAAAGCTTTATAATCAGAGAGGTCTACCTTTTTAGAATGCTTTAAAAAAGCTTTAACGGCATTTTTACTTGTGAAAATATAGTTTTGGTAGTCAAGTGGAAGGGTAATATCCAGAAACTCAATACGCAACGCATTGTACTCAACCAAACCTATTCCAGAGTTTAAGAACAATTCCTTTTGTGAAGGTGAAAGTATTTTAGTGGAGAGCACTGTTTTCATTTCTGATACTTTCCATGAGTTTATCTCCACCCTTGTTTAAAATTTCTTGTGCACATATTGCTCCAAACCCTTTGGCGGAGTTAATAGGAATGGTTTTTTCAATTTCAATTTTTTGTCTTCCGTCCAATGAGAACACAGCTCCTATAAAATGAATCGATTGATTTTTTATTTGTGCCAAAGCCCCAATGGGAGCAGTACAGCCCCCTTCTAGAGTTCTTAAAAACTCACGTTCAATGGTTGTTGTTATTTCTGAATCTTGGTGATTGAGTTTTTGAGAAACTTCTCTAGAAAACACATCATTTTCCAATGCAACTACAAGCATTGCTCCTTGGGCAGGAGCTGGAACCATCCAATCCAATGATATGGCATCTTTTGGCAATAACTTTATTCGCTCCAATCCTGCCTGCGCAAAAATGGCACCGTTCCAGTCATTTTCAATCAGTTTTAGCAGTCTAGAGTTAACATTGCCCCGCAAGTCCACTACTTTGTGGTGAGGATATTTATTTAGCCATTGTGCTTTTCTTCGCAAACTACCTGTGGCAATTGTTGCTGTATTTTCAGATTCTAAAACCCCCATCCCCTTATGGACCAATATGTCACTGGTAACAGCACGCTCCAAAACGGCGGTTTGAACAATTCCTTTTGGCAATTGGGTTGGAACATCTTTCATGGAATGTACCGCAATATCAATTTGGCCCTTTAATAATGATACATCCAAGGTTTTGGTGAAAATTCCCGTAATCCCAAGTTCGTAAAGTGGTTTGTCCAAAACTTGGTCTCCAGTAGACTTAATGGGAACCAATATTGTATCAAAGCCCAGTGCCTCAATTTGTTGTTGTACAGTTGTTGCCTGCCACAATGCCAATTCGCTATCGCGGGTTCCGATTCTTATGATTTTGCTCATTTTGAATCAATTTCTAACTGAAATACTTTTTGAATAAGTTCTAAGCTATCTTCTGTATCAACGTCTGAACTTTTCAAATGGTTGGCAAACTGCTTTGTGATTTTTTGAATAATTCGTTCCGAGATAATCTCAGCTTGATTTTGGTTAAAATCAGATAGCTTTTTGGAATGAAAGTCAATTTCTTCCGCTTTCATCGTTTTAAGCTTTTCTTTGAGGGCATTAATAACAGGCGCAAATTTTCTGGTTTCCAACCATTTTAAAAACTCTTTTCTTACCTGCTCAATTATTGTTTCCGCTTTAGGGACAAATTCTTTTCTTTTGGTTAAGGTATCATTGGTAATTTGAGAAAGTTGGTCCAAATGCACCAAGGATACATTGTCTAATTCCAAAACATCGTCCGATACGTTTTTTGGGACGGAAAGGTCCAAAATCAGCAGTGGTTTTTTAGGGTAGATCAATGCTTTTGAAATTGTTGGTAATTGAGCTCCTGTAGCAACCACAAGAATATCAGCTTTTCTAATTTCCGTCTGTAGATCACCGTAATCTTTTACCGTCAAATCAAATTTCCCCGCTATGGCTTCAGCTTTTTCGCGAGTTCTATTAATTAAGGTAATATGAGAGTTATTAGAATGCTTGATAAGATTTTCGCAAGTGTTCCTTCCTATTTTTCCCGTACCGAAAAGTAAAATGTTCTTTTCAGATATATCTGAAATTGTACTTAAAATATACTTTACCGAGGCAAAAGCAACAGATGTGGCCCCTGAGGATAATTCCGTTTCATTTTTAATGCGTTTGCTTGCTTGGATTACAGCGTTGCATAGGCGTTCTATGAACGGATTTGCCATGTCCTGCTTTTTGGAACGATAAAAACCTTGCTTGATTTGACTGATGATTTCGAAATCGCCCAAAATCTGACTGTCCAAACCAGTACCCACTTTAAACATATGTGAGATTGCATCATGGTTTTTATAAACGTAAGCAACCTCTTGAAACTCCTCCATGTTCCCAGGGGTATGATCACAAAGCAATTTAATAAGTTGAAATGGGTGTTGTGCAAAACCATACAGCTCAGTCCGGTTACATGTAGAGATTGCCAAAAGACCATCTATACCCTGCTCCTTAGCTTGGACCATAATGCGGTCTATCGCTGGAACATCTAGACTGAACTTTCCTCTTACTTCGGCCTCTGCTTTTTTATAGCTTAAGCCAATGGCGTAAAAAGAATTATGTTTTGAAATGTGGTAACTCCTCATAAAGGATAAAATCGCGTCACAAAAATAAGGGCACTGTATTTTAAAAAATAACGCTAGCGGAACTATAAATAACAGCCTTTGCACAATTATGGGCACTTTTCGGCTAAATACTTCAAAAACACTGCTTTTATTGGTAAATTTGAATTAACAAAAACAATTTAGAGTCATTCTAAATAGGATTAATTGCTTAAAAAAACAGCATTTAGCAATGGAAAATGTCGCCAAAGGTTCTTATGAGGAAATTTTAATTGAGGATGGGTTTTATATACTTAAAATTCAGAACGATACGGAAGAAATTAATGTAATTGAACGTGAAATAGACAGCTCATTTATTCAGTTTCATTTTTGTTTAAAGGGAGGTTCCAGGTTTAATTTTAATGATGGACATTATACATTGGAAGTATCTGAAGAGAACTCTCTTTTGCTGTACAATACACAGAAAGATTTGCCTTTAAATTTGAATATTTCCCCTAACACCTGGTTGTTATCAGTTATCATGACCATTAGAAAGTTTCATTCTCTTTTTTCCAATGAGGCCAATTACATTCCATTTTTGAGTGAAGACAATAAAGAAAAGAAATACTATTCCCAAGAAGTTGTTTCCCCTGCAATTGCAGTGGTATTAAGTCAATTGATGAACTATAATCTGCATCCATCCATTAAAGAATTGTACGTAAGAGGAAAAGTCTATGAGCTGATTTCGCTGTATTTTAATAAAACAAAAGATGCGGACTTGGAACAATGCCCTTTCTTGGCAGATGAAGATAATGTGCGCCGTATAAAAATGGCCAAGGAAATAATGATTTCCAGAATGGTAGAGCCACCTACATTGAATGAACTTTCAAAAGAAATTGGGTTAAGTTTGAAGAAACTGAAAGAGGGATTCAAACAGATTTATGGCGATTCAGTGTATGGCTTTTTGTTTGACTATAAGATGGAATACGCACGAAAAATGCTCGAAACGGGAAGTCATAATGTAAACGAAGTTGGTCTTAGGGTAGGGTATAGCACTGCCAGTCATTTTATTGCTTCTTTCAAAAAGAAATATGGAACCACACCAAAAAAATATTTAACTTCAAATGCTTAAAACCCTTTTGATGAGACCTATTAGACTATTCTTATTTGCCCTTTGTTCAACACTATTTATTAATGCCCAAGATGACTCAAAAGCAGAGGATACCCCAAAGACCCCAGAGCTGGTTTTAATTTTTAGTAAGACTACTGGTTATCGGCATGAATCCATTGAAAAAGGAGTTCGTACGCTAAGACAATTAGGCAGGGAGAATGGTTTTATTGTACTGCAAACAGAAACATCTTCAGATTTTAATCCCCAAAACTTGAAAAATTACAAATTAGTGGTTTTCCTTAGTACTACATTGGAGGTTTTGAATGATACCCAGCAAGCGGCCTTTGAAAATTATATTAAAGGTGGGGGAAGCTTTCTAGGGATTCACGCTGCCGCAGATACAGAATATGATTGGACGTGGTATGGCAAATTGGTTGGAGGTTATTTTGATAGCCATCCTCCTGGGGTGCATGAAGCCAAGATAGAAGTGCTGAATAAAGAACATGGTTCTACTGCCCATCTTTCTGATTCTTGGATGCGCACGGATGAATGGTACAATTATAAAAACCTAAACCCCAACGTTTCTGTCTTACTTAATTTAGATGAAAAAAGTTATGAAGGAGGAACTAATGGCGAAAATCATCCTATAGCTTGGTATCATGAATTTGATGGTGGAAGAGCTTTTTATACCGGAGGCGGCCACACAGAGACTTCTTTTGATGAGCCTGATTTTAGACAACATCTACTAGGTGGTATTGAATGGTGCTTAGGAAGAAAGTAGAGTAGGTCTTGCCACAATGATACCAATATTACTTTTGATTTTTTTCAAATAATCAACTAAAGGTTCTTCGGTAATTCTAACAGATCCAGAACTGGAAGCATGAAGTAGATGTATTCTTCCGTTTTGTTTAATGGCAAATCCAGTATGGGTTACATCCAACCCCTTAATAGATGTTGCTAGTGCAATAATATCTCCAGATTGAATCAAATGCTCCTTACTTTCAATCTTATCTTGAGGCAGGATACAAAGGCTTTCTTTGGCAAGTTCTACCTCAACAGCTTGAATGGCCGCATAGTTTTTGTCTTCTTCCAAAAAAGGATACAATGCTCTATGAGTGCCCATAAAATTGATGGCTTTATTCATCTCAATCCCATCCAAACTAACAGTGATATCTTGGATCAGTCCCTTACCCTCATTGTTTCTTATCCATTCTGTAAAGTAATGTAAACGAGAAGGGTAACCGTCTAACACACCATTTCTATACCGAATGGTTTTTAAATTTTCTGTAAAACTTTCAAAGTCGGTTTGATTATTTTGGAACATTAGACCAAAGGCCAAAACATTTTCAACATAGGTAGTACAATCTAGACCTCTTAAGTTGACGACCAGAGTTTCAATGTCTCCAATTTCCAAGGTTTTTTCTACGTATGGAGTGCCTAAAAATGATTTACCGATGTCCACAACAGAATCGCCATACGAATCTCCTTCAATTCCTTTGAGCCCTTCCAATTTTGAATAAAATAGGGTGGAATCCATTGGAGAGCAGGAGATTTGGGCATCTACCGTCAATGCAAAAATTAAAATAAGATAAAATACAGTCTTGTGTAACATAGACAGATTTAGGTTTACCAAACTAAATTAGGATTATCTATGGAATTATAAGGAAACAAATTAATGGAATCAAATGTTAAATCATCTTCAAGTAGTATTTTTACTGCTCTTAACAAATTGCTATGAAAGGAGTGTTATTGGTTAATTTGGGTTCTCCAGATAGCCCAACAGCTAAAGATGTAAAGCCTTATTTGGATGAATTTTTGATGGACGAGAGGGTTATTGATGTTCCCAACTGGTTGCGAAACATCATTGTTAGGGGAATCATATTACAGACGCGCCCAAAGAAATCGGCCGAAGCCTATTCCAAGATTTGGTGGGAAGAGGGTTCTCCATTGATTGTAATCTCGGAACGCTTTGCCGAAAAGGTAAAGAGTCATACAGAAATGCCAGTTGCCCTTGGTATGCGTTATGGTTCCATCACCATAAAAAATGCATTACAGGAATTACAAGATAAAGGCGTGGATGAGGTACTGTTGGTTCCACTATATCCACAATATGCCATGAGTTCTTTTGAAACCGTTGTGGTAAAAACCATGGAGGTGCAAACTACACATTTTCCAGAAATGAAAATTACTACGCTACCTGCATTTTATAACAATCCCGATTATATTCAGGTGCTTTCAAAAAGTATTGAAAGAGGACTTGAAGAGTTCGACTATGACCACATCCTGTTCTCTTATCATGGTATCCCGGAACGTCATATTAGAAAATCGGACCCAACAAAATTCCACTGTAAAATAGACGGAAGCTGTTGTAAAACAAACTCCGTAGCGCATCATACGTGTTATCGTCATCAATGTTTTGACACTACTGAAAAAGTAAAAGCTTTTTTAGGATTGCCAGAAGATAAAACCAGTATTTCTTTCCAATCTAGATTGCCCAATGATCCATGGCTAAAACCCTTCACCGACTTTGAATTTGAACGTTTGGCAAAAGAAAGAAAGACAAAATTGGCTGTAATTACTCCAGCATTTGTCTCTGACTGTTTGGAGACGTTGGAAGAAATTGCGATGGAAGGAAAGGACCAATTTATGGAAGCCGGTGGCGAGTCCTATATTCACATACCTTGTCTAAATGATAATGAGGAATGGGTGGAGTTAATGGCCAAATGGGTCAATGATTGGCAGTCCAAAGAAACTTTGCCAGTTTAGATGGCAAAAGTATCCTCTGATCAATTAGGAACAGAGCCGATTGGTAAATTACTGATCAAGCAAGCAGTACCCGCTTCCATAGGAATTTTGGTAATGTCCTTGAATGTTTTGGTGGATTCCATTTTCGTAGGAAATTGGATTGGGTCCATTGCCATAGCTGCCATTAATGTTGTATTGCCCGTATCGTTTTTTATTGCCGCATTGGGAATGGCAATCGGGATTGGCGGTTCCAGCATAATTTCCAGGGCACTGGGAGCTGAAAACAAAGAAAAAGCCCTTAAAACTTTTGGAAACCAGATTACACTGACCCTTTTGGTGACTATCAGTATGGTGGCTTTGGGGCTCTACTTTGTAGATGATCTTATACCAGCTTTTGGAGGTAAAGGAACCATCTTTGATCCTGCAAAAGTTTATTACACCATCATTTTATACGGGGTACCGTTTTTGGCACTTTGTATGATGGGCAATACGGTCATTAGAGCCGAAGGGAAACCAAAATTTGCCATGATAGCCATGATTATTCCGTCTGTTGGGAACCTGCTCATGGATTACATCTTCATTTATGTTTTTGACTGGGGGATGCATGGAGCAGCATGGGCAACAACAGTTGGTTACCTAATGTGTTTTGGTTACATCTTTTACTTTTTTCTTTCTAAGAATTCAGAGCTAAAAATAAGCCTACCACATTTTGGGTTGAACATGCCAATTTTAAAAGAGATTGGCTCTCTTGGTTTTGTAACCTTGGCAAGACAGGCAGTTACCAGTATCACCTATTTGCTGATGAACAATATTCTGTTCAATTTAGGAGGCGAGGCCATGGTTGCTGTGTACGCTATTATTGGTAGAATGTTGATGTTTGCGCTATTCCCTGTTTTTGGCGTTACCCAAGGATTTTTGCCCATTGCAGGATTTAACTATGGCGCTTTAAAATATGACCGCGTTAAAGAATCCATTTTTACCGCAATTAAATATGCGGCTTTGGTAGCCACACTTGTATTCATAGGATTGATGGTTTTTCCCGATGCTATAACATCTTTGTTTCTAAGCAGTAGGGAAGATTTGCCTCCAGAGGAATTAATAGCCAATGCTTTTGTATTGGAACATGCCCCTGCAGCAATGCGATGGGTCTTTGCGGCAACACCTATTATAGCATTACAATTAATAGGTGCTGCCTATTTTCAAGCTGTGGGAAAAGCAATCCCAGCTTTGCTTCTGACCTTAACCCGACAAGGCTTCTTTTTTATTCCACTTGTTTTGATTTTACCTAGTTTTTTGGGAGAACTTGGAGTTTGGTTATCATTTCCTATTGCTGATGTTTTGGCAACAATAGTTACAGGCATTTATTTGGGTAAAGAAGTAAAAACCAAACTCGAAGTATCAACTGGACCCTAGTTTTTGTTATTCTATTTGGGTGGCCGCTTTACTAATGATTTTCCATTTACCCTCAAGCTTTTTCAATAAGAAGATATCGATAAACTTTAGCCCTCCTTTGGGAATCAGAATCTCCGCTTTGGCAGAAGCAATGTTGTTTGCATAATCAATCATCAATATTTTGCCATTCCTACCGTTGAATTTTCCTTGTTCTCTATTCTTAAATAAGTTGGCATATTCCTTTGGGGACAAAACCCATAATTCTTGGTCTTTTTTGGATAGGAATAAATCAGCGTCTTCATAAAACGCTGACGTTATTAGTTCTGGGTCGCTATAGGATGAACCATCAATATAATTTTGAAGGGTTTGCCGTATAGCTTCTTCCTCGGATTGCGCAAATAAAGAAAGGGTTAATAGTAAAAGTGTGAAAGTCAAGAATTGTGTTTTCATGTGTTTTTAAGTTTTAAGAATTGATGATTTATTGAGTTTTTATTTGAATGAGTTTTCCGTTATCCTCATCAGTGAGAATATAAAGTTTTCCATCTGGACTTTGCCTTACTTTACGAATGCGAACAGGATTGTCTATAAATAATTCTTCGGCACTTTTGATAATTTCATCTTCAATGCGAAATCGCCATAGACTTCCACGAGATAGCCCTGGAACAATTAAATTGTTTTTCCAATGGGGGAATTCGTCACCTGTGTAAAAAGTAAGCCCAGTTGGGGCCACAGTATGGTGCCAAAACCAAACTGGAGGCGTAAAGGTCACATCTTCAAATTTTGGTGGAGTGTAATCTTGACTCCTTAGTTTTCCAGACGTTACATTAGGCCATCCATAGTTTGCCCTGGCTTTTAGAATGTTGATTTCATCGCCTTGAATGGTACCATGTTCACTGAACCAGATTTTACCAGTTTTGGGCTCAACGGTTATTCCTTGCGCCGCACGTATCCCCATCGCATATAAGCCGGGCACGGCATTTGGACCAAAATCAGGATTATCGTTTGGAATACTCCCATCTGGATTAATGCGATATATCTTTCCACGTTTATCGGTCACGTCCTGCGCAATTGGTATTTCAGGTTCATCCTTTTCCCAAAAAAGACGTTCACCAATGGTTATATAAAGTTTTCCATCTGGCCCAAATGTCATACCGCCGCCATAATGGTAGTATTCTTTTGTAAAGGGATTGGCTTCAAGTAAGACTTGATGATGAATAAGAGAATCTTTGTTCAATTGAGCCCTTATAATTTTTGTAGTAGTACCTAGACCTTTTCTTTTGGCCGCATAGGAAACATACACCCACTTATTGCTTATAAAATCTGGGTCAACTAGCACCTCAAAAATCCCCGAATTGTCACCAAAATGAATAGCACGTATGCTATCGGTTAAATCGGTTGGAAATCCTTTGATGATTCGTTTTTCTTTCGAGTTAAGATTGATGCGCAAAAGATCCCCATCTTTTTCAGAGATCAAAGCTTCCTCGTTTGATAAGAAGGCCATGCTCCAAGGATGGTTAAGACTATCCATCACGATTTGTTTTGTTGGTAAAGGAGATAAAACACTCTTTGAAGCAGAAGTTTTTTGATTCTGTGAGCAACCTATCAAAAGGAACGCCAACGGAATTACTAATTTGTTCATCTTTTGTAATTTTTATACAAATGATGAAAAACTCAAACTACAACCCTTTAAAAAACATGATTCTTAAGACGAAAAAAGAACTATGTTGTTCCAAATTCCTTCCTGTACTGAGAAGGGGTCAATTGTGTTTTTGCCTTAAAGGCCAGATTAAAGGATGTGGCATTGCTAAAACCGCAGTCATAGGCTATAGCCACTATTTTTTCCTTTTTATGATTTGGATTGGTCAGCAATACCTTTGCTTTTTCAATTCTATACCCATTTACAAAATCTGAAAAATTCTTGTGTTCATTTTCATTTATGGCTTGGGATAATTTTCTAGTAGAGACGTTCAACCGCTCTGCAATAGACTCAAGTGAAAGGGTGTTGTCCAGAAAAATCTCGTCTTTTGCAAACAACTTTTTTAGGGCACTCAATAGCTCTTCCGAGGCAGATTTGTCTAAAGAAGATGTGTTGTACTTTCCCAATTGGAAAGCGTGTTTTTGAAGAAAAAGAAAAGAGAAAATATAAATTAGTACAGAAAAGAAAATGGCCCCACCAATGTAAAGAGAGAACAACCCAGCAAGATGCCCCATATAAAAAAGCCATATTAGAGCGACCCCCATAACCAGGTTCCTATACCATTTGGCTCGTTGAGGATGAACTTTTGTCCTATGTTTGTGGAACACTTTATAGGAGAGACCAATGTAGGTTGCCAAATGCCCAAACACCAAAATATATATGGCATACGAAATTGGGTTGCCAGTATTGGGAACAATGCCGCATAAAAGGGCAAATAAGATGAAGGGAACTGTATGAGCATAATCTTTATATCTGAATTTTTTTTGCGTGGCTAGCAATGATTTTCCATAAAGCCATAAGAACGGCCCCGTTAATAAAATACCAGAAAGCCCTAAGTTGCGCTGCCAAGGTTCCAAATTTAAATGCACATTAAGTACGGACTTGCCTATGCGAATGGTCAAACCTAAAATTACAAGTGCCAGAAAAACGTTGGCCTTCCTGTTCCCTTTTTTGAGCGTGAAGAGATAAAAAGAAAGAAAAAAGGCCTGGGCTATCCCCAAGCAACTTAAAACCAATATTATGGCGTTCTTGTCCATACTTCAAAAATAGAAAGAAGACATCAAAGAAAATTTACATGTCGCATTTAGTTACTATTTTTAGCAAAAGACCTTTTAGCGAATGAAGTTTTCTTATTTAATTCTTAGTATTTCTTTATTGATTTTAATGGGTTGTTCTGAAAAAAAGCAAGTGACAAAAACATTTCCATTATTTGTAGGAACTTATACTGATGGTGAAAGCGAGGGAATTTATCGTTTTACCTTTGATTCCAATTCTGGAGTGCTTCAAGAGAAGAGCTTAGCCGCAGTGTTGCCCAACCCCTCTTTTTTGAAAATTTCCAGAGACAGAACAAACTTATATGCCGTTCAGGAGACCGCTGATTTTGATAGTTTGGGCGGAGGCGTTACTGCTTTTAAATTAAAGGACGGACTTTTAGAACTTCAGAATAGCATGGGCACCGGTGGTGCACATCCCTGTCATGTGTCCTTATCAGATAATGGGTATTTGGCCGTCTCAAATTACACAGGAGGCAACTTCTCC
This sequence comes from Allomuricauda sp. R78024, assembly GCF_044596045.1. Lineage (NCBI taxonomy): Bacteria > Pseudomonadati > Bacteroidota > Flavobacteriia > Flavobacteriales > Flavobacteriaceae > Allomuricauda > Allomuricauda sp. R78024. Next base: position 473,839 of record NZ_CP138995.1, on the reverse strand, counting down.
ATTTTTGAATTAGAAGATGATGGGGCACTAAAGGATAATCCTCAAGTTATAGATCATAAAGTATTGGATACAGCTAAAACGGCCCATGCGCATATGGCAAAGTTTTCTTCGGAAGGATTACTTGTTTCAGACTTAGGTCTAGATGCTGTAAAACGTTATCAAAACCAAAATGGTCAGTTTACTACTGCAAGTCAAGCTTCACTGGATTTACCCGATGGTGCGGGCCCAAGACATTTTGTCTTCAGCAAGGAAAACAAATTTCTTTATGTGATCAATGAACTGAATTCTACTATTACGGTTTTTCAAAAACAGAAGGATGGTGATTACTTGGAAATAGAGACAAAAAGCACTTTAGATGCTTCTTTTGAAGGTGAAAATTTTTGTGCTGATATTCATTTATCCTCGGATGGGAGATTCTTGTACGGTTCTAACCGTGGAGAAAATTCAATCGTCATCTTTTACGTAGATGAAGTAACGGGTAAATTGAAATTGGTTGGTCGTGAATCAGTGAATGGTAATTGGCCGCGGAACTTTACTATTGATCCAAGCGGGAACTTCATATTGGTCGCAAATCAGAGAAGCAATAACATTACCATCTTCAAACGTAATGTTGAACAAGGAACCTTGGAATTTCTTAATGAAATAGCATTGCCAAGTCCAGTTTGCCTTGAGTTTTTGGATTGATTTTAAAGGTGCTTTTCTTTCATTTTTTGAATGAACTCAGCTGACATATAATATAAGTTCAATTGCCCATTGTTATGCGTTCTATTTATTCTTTTAACAGGTTCTAAAGCTTTAACATTAATGGGTTCCTCTAATCTTCCGCTCGCAAAAACAAATAGTTTTCCATCTTGACTTACCCAAGGGCACATCTCGTGTTCTGACGAATTGATTGGGTCGCCCAAATTTTCGGGTGCAGTCCACTCGCCCTCTAAATTGAAACTGATATATAGATCCCCTTTGCCCAAGCTGTCATCATAGCCTCTAAAAATTAAATATTCTTCATCGGGGTCGATAAAAGGATCACCCTTATTTTCTCCAGAGTTAATGACATCTGATAAAGCCTCAACGGTATAATCAGTATTGTTGGGAATGGCCTTGTAAATATCCCCTTTGGACCAAATATTAAAATATAAAGTACCAGAGTGGGTTAACGAGCTATAATATTCATTATCCTCCTCGCCAGTTAAGGTTACCCGGACGACTTTACCCCACCCAGCATCTGTTCGTTCCACATACCAGATTTTGCTGTTTTCATTATCGCCTTTAGGTCTACTTGAACTGAAATAAATACGATTTCCATCAGGAGAAAAAAGCGGGTCGTAATCTGAAAATTCTCCCGAAAAAGAAGCTATTCTTGGTTCACTCCAAGTGCTGTCTTCCATCATTTTAGTAAAAGTGATATAGGCATTGGTGGGCATATCCGTAGTATAATAAAATTCAGTTCCATCGGGCGAGAAGGTGCCGTTGTATTCCGTTGAGGGTGATGCCAAAAGCTCTGGCGCCAGAAGTTGAGGTGATGCAGTAGGATCAATACCAAAAAAAGGACCTGAGTATTTCTGATTTTGTATTTTCTCCACAGGTTCTGCCTGCTCCTTGCACCCTAAAATTAGAATGATAAAAAGAATCGAGATGACTTTTAAGCTATTCACAGGTATAGGTTTTATTGTTGAATTCAAAAGAAGCGTTCTCATTAGGTCTCAAGGCTCCATGCCAGGAGTCTTTGTACCATTTTTCTGGGGCATCATCGCTGCGATAATTTGCGGTAAAAAAGGAAAAGTCGTCGGTAAATGTGATGATAATATCGCCTTTTCCATCTGCATCGTGCCATCTACCTGTCATGACACTACCTTTTAATCTACCCCATACCCCTCCTAGCGCATTTTTATGAATCAATAGGTAAGACCCGGCCACTTCGTCATTATCAATGAGCAAATCAAAACGGCCTATTTCCGTGCAGTAATTTTTTGATATGACCGTGTTTTTTTTCTGGTTTTGTGCTGTTGAAAATTGTATGGACAGCATAAAAAGGAGTACGCTATAAAAAATGGTTTTCGATTTCATAGAGAAGAATTTAAATTCAATCTGCTGATTCAAGTTTTCGAATGATCAATTGGTAATTTTCCAAATTTGAGGCATCAATAATCTCATTGGTTTGCTGATTGAGCATATCCATTTGAGAATCGGCTATAAAATATATGCTGTTATTAACTAAGTCAAAAGTGGTGGGAATGTCCGAAGGGAGCCTAAAAGGCATCAATTTTTGCTGTTGAAGAATATTGGTCTGTTCTTTATTTAAATGAAACTTATAAACTCCATTTTCAGAAGCATCTCTTCTAGAATTGATTATGGTAATTAAACTGTTTTCATAAAATTTCATGCCATCAATTCCTTTGTGTTCATTGGACTGATTCACCAATTTTTGGGTCGCAATATCCAATACGCGAATTCCACTAGTGTACGACGCAAAATAAAGATACTTGTCATTATCAGATATGGCTATTCCATTGGAATGTTTGATTTCATCATTGGAGTAAAACACTTCCAAATGATCACTGGACGGATTGATGGTATAAATATTATTGGTTTCGGAGTCGGTAATAAATACACTTCCATGATTACTTACGGCAATATCATTCAGATAAATAAATTCAGGATTGTCCAATAGATAGGATTTAATTAGATCTCCTGTAGTGATATCCAGTAAAAGAAGGATAGATTTATTATTGTCTTTTGGAAGGCTATTTCCAAGTGCATACAGAATATCTCCTTTTATAGTCATTCCAAAGCCTGCTAAATAGCCATATTCCTTCCTTTGAATAAAATCCTTTGCATCTGTGCCATCGAGATTGCATTGCACTATTTTGTCATGCTTAAGACTATTAATAAAGAGTTTTCCTGATTGGATATCAACGGCAATGCCCTCGGGAATAAGGTCTTTTTCAAAAACTAGGTCTATAAAACTATTGGGTGCTTGGGCTTGTAGCGAAAACGATAGTAAAAACAAAACGCATTGAAGTGTTTTCATTTGATTGACTGTTTTCCCCAAATTACTATATAATTAGAGGTCATGTTTTAAAACTTTTGTTAAAACAAGACTTAACTTTTTGGTGTCATAGGTGGTCTTACATATGCATTTCTTCAGACCAAATATTCACAAAAACTTGCTAATCTAATTTCTTGATCCCGGAAACATGGGAAGCTATGGCTTTCCACCTTCCTTCACGCTTAATTAACACATTGCTGGATTGATAAATGGTTTCGGTGGAATCGTTTAAAATATGACCGGTGCCACAAATCATGGCAGTACCATTGTTTAAAATATCTAGACGCTTAATTTCATAGTAAAAAGAATCATGTTGCATGGCGTGTCCTTTGATCCACTCAAGCTCCTTGACCTTGTTGGACCAGTTACCGCTGGCATCAACCATTTGAAAATCATCAGCTAAAATGTTATCTAATAAAACAGTATCCTGTTCTCTATAGGCTTTTGGCCATTGTATCTCTTTTAGGTTCCTTAGAATTTCTTGGTCTTCTGATGTAATGATACTTTCAGTGGTATCTTCTTTTGGATTTGTTTGGCAGCCAAAGGCAACAAGTAAAACGATGCAGGATAATCTTTTTCTCATTTTCAATTGATTTCTGTAAAGATGGTTACTTGTAAAATGAAAGTATAGAATTGCTTTGTGAGTCGCGGTAAAAAAAGGGTGAATCGAGGAGGAGCCTATTTATTGGTAATACTATTTAGATAAGTTCTACTAAATTTAATAGCATCTCCAGTGGTTAAATGTAGTATTCCATCCCCGTTATGATTCTTTTGGATATGTGCTATTAAATCTGAATTTACAAGATATGACCGATGGACCCGCTTAAAAGTTTTAGGACAAAGTTCCACGGACAATGACTTTAAACTTTGGTACTTAACAAACTTCCCCTTTTCTGTATGCAGTACAATACAATTATTACTGGTTTCCACATAAATGATTTCTTGGGGACTAAGCAAAAATTGAGAACTGTTTTTGGAAACTGACAGACGAAAATTGCTTTCGGTATTCCCATTTTGAGAAATGGCAATAGCTTCTTCTTTTTTGATATCAACAAAACAAAACAGTAATAAAAAGTAACAAAGCAGGTTTACAGCTATATTATTGGTCAAGCTTGCGTTTAGGATATCAAAACTAGGTGAAGTGCATTGGTAAACCGTGGTCATTAAAAATACAACTAAAACCTGGCCCACAATGATGTTTAAAGCAGAGGCAGATAAACCCAATCCACTTTGAATTAGGATATTTCTTCCGGAGGAAGTAACTGTCCATTTATTGCCCCATTTTTTTATTTGCTTAGCAGAGGCATTCCAAAAAAAGAAACTGGTTATAGCAAGAATAGAGAGTTCGGAAAAACAGGCCATACCTAAGCTTTCCTGAAACATGCGACCTATACCCATGTTGAGTAAAACGAAAATAGATATTAAGGAGATACGTTTTGACACGTTTTAAAAGTAGTAATTCTAACGCAGGCGTACCAAAATTTTAAGATTTGTTAAACAAAGGAACTGCTTTTTTGTCTACAGAACCTTTGGAAAACCATGTCATAATATGTTTTTGGGGCCACCTTCTAATTAAGGTATCTGCCTTTTTATCATACCAAACGGCATCAAAGTTACTTTTTGTGCTAAGTACTACCCGCCATTCCTGTTGTAATTTATCAGAATCCTTATAATTCACATTAAGACTGTCCCAATCAATAGTTGACAATACTTGTGGGTCTAAATGGGCCATTACTTCTTTTTCACTAAGAATGGCCAACCAAATAGGAACGGAGAGATGCTCAATGGACAAATCCTCTCTTTTACTGCCCCATCCAATTTTTAAATCCTGCCCATTTCTAATCGCGTTCATCAAGTCTTTTTTAGATCCTTTTAGAACGTTCCCATCTCTATCAGTCTTTAGAACAACTTGCCAATCACTTGGAGGTTGTTGTTTTACACAAGAACTTAAGAGTACAACAAAACAAAACAAGAGCATTTTTTTCATAACTAAAATCTTTAAAGAGGATTAACCCTTTGCAAAATATACAAAAATGGAAATCAACAAAATAGCAAAAACAATGGCCAAGAATATTTTCCAAAAACTATAAGGTCTGGTTCCTGAGATTTGACCGTTTTCGCCATTGATAAAGAAATTATATTCCTTGCTTTTATACCGATATGCGCTTATGTAAACTGGTAATAGAATATGTTTAAAGGTTTCCTCTGATAAGTTCATATCCATACTGTTTACCCTTTGTGTATCACCACCAATATCTTGTCTGCACCAACGTTCTGCAATTTGTTTTGCCTCTCCTTTGGCCGATAAATGGCCTTTTTGTAATGGGATGGTATATTTTTCGGTTACAAACCCCGAAAGAAAACCACTATTGAAAGGTTGTAACTTTTTTAAGTTCCAACGTGCAATTTTGCTCGGAATTCTCCCTGTCTTTTGTTTGGATGCCTCTATCAAAGTGTCGTCTACAAAACCAGAAACCTTGCCCGAAGCTGCATACCAGCGTGTCTTGCGAACTTGCCGTGTTTGGGTTTTGCCATTGCTGTCTCTGTAGCGCTGTGTCTCATAATAATATTCACCTCGCTGCCCAGTGTAGGAAGCCGAAAGTTGCGCATCAAAAGTCCAATAGGGTAAATACAATCCCTTGGTAAACTGAGGGTCTAAAGATGCCTTTTTAAGTTTGTTAGGGGCCCACCACAACTTGCTCACCCATTTTTGAAAAATAAGAAACGATTGTTGTTTTTTAATCTGAAAAGGCAAAACAGCGCCCGGTAATATCCAATCCTCTTTATAGGCATCTTCTATGACCAAAGGCATACTACAATACACACAATGAAGAGACTTGTAATTTTCTTCTACATGTTGATTTGCCCCACAGTTTTTACAATGAAGCATTGAAATTTCTTCGCTGTGCTTTTGAGCGCCCATCTCTTTGAGATATGGATATAACTCTAGCTCTGTAAACCCATTCTCATCTATTTTGATGGATTCCTCATGCCCACAATACTCACAACTAATATTGGTAGTTCCGGGTTTGTATTTGAGCTCTGCACCACAATTGACACAGGGTTTTTTAAGCTCCGTTTTTTGGATATTAGGTTCTACAGACATGTATCCGGTGAAAAGTCATTTTAAAAATGACAATGAGAAAATATTAATTGGACGGTAAAGGCGGTGGGGTATTACCTCCTAAAAATGACTTCAACTCTTCAATATCTTTTAATGCGGTCCATGCTGCCATACCTTGTTTCCAAACCAAACTGTCTCGGTTTACCGTTCGCCCTGCAAAAAGGGCCTGCAACTGTTCAAAAGAAACAGGGCCTTGTTGTGCTCCATTGACGGCATAGAAATACTGCACCGATAAGGGCATTGGTGGAGGAATTGTTGCTCCAGTTTGCTGTATTTGTTGGCTGCCCCCCATTTGAGGGCTCATTAGCCCGCCCATTTGTTGTGCTAATACAAAGCCCATACCCATACCCATTCCTGCTCCAGCTGTTCCGCCTTCATTTTTGGCAGCGGCTTCAATAGCTTTGGCTGTTTTGAACTTGGTCAATTTGTCTAAATCCAATTTGTCAATACGACTATATTCGAAGATTTCTTTTTTAAGATCTTCTGGCATAGAAACATTTTCAATGTAGAATTTCTCCAAGGAAATCCCCACCGAAAGAAACTCGGATTTCATCACCTCTTGACATGTTTCCGAGAGCTCCGAAGTATTTGCTGCGTAAAGCTCTATGGGCAGATTGGCTTCACCAACAGTATCGGTAAAACGGGTTGCAATCAAACTTTTTAAGTGCTCATTGATTTCAAAATTGGTAAAGTTGTTGTCGGTACCAACAATGTCGGTAATAAACTTTCCAGCATCAGAAATTTTAAAGGCATAAGTTCCAAAAGCTCGAATTTCCACCAACCCAAAACGATCATCACTTAAAGTAATAGGGCTTTTTGTTCCCCATCTCTCATCAGTGAATAGATGAGTGTTCACAAAATAAACTTCAGCTTTAAAAGGAGAATTGAAACCATATTTCCAACCCTTTAAGGTGCTAAGAATAGGTAAATTTTGCGTAGTTAAATCATAAGTTCCAGGTGTAAAAACATCAGCTAATTGTCCTTCGTTTACAAAAACAGCCGTTTGTCCTTCGCGAACAATCAGCTTGGCACCGTTTTTAATCTCATTTTGGTAGCGTTCAAACCGATGGGCAATAGTGTCATCGGTATAGTCAAGCCATTCAATAATATCAATAAACTCATGGGTGAGTTTTTCTTTGATTTTGCTAAAAATATCCATGGAATAGTGTTTTTAAAAATTGTTTTCTAAAGCTAAAAAAAAGGGGGCAGTGATGGAAATAATATTTACCGAATTTTTCCAGCAGCTTTTAGCATTTCCAATACTTGCTTTTTAGGAAGTGCTTCTATTTTATGTCCATTTCTACCAATCATGGTTTCTGCTGCAAACAACGAATTTAAAATGGCTTCTTCGGTAGCTTCAATGGTAGCTAAAAATAGTGGTGTCATTGCTGAGTTCCTTAAAGTCGGCACAGTTTGTATAGTGCTATCACTTTCGTATGGGATTCTGCATTCTTCCGCGGTGGAAACTGCAATTACATAATCACCACTGCCGTTACTGGCAATTCCCCCGGTTCTTCCCAAACCTAGCATGGCTCTTTTTGCCAAGCGCTCCAAATTTCTGGAATCCAAAGGAGCATCTGTGAGGACTATCATCATGCAAGAACCATCCGTAGCATATTTAAAATTATCAGAGTAATGCCCCATTTGTTTACCTACATCGACTCCAGCGATTTTTAACATTCCGCCAAAGTTGGTTTGCGCCAAAACACCTACGGTATATCCTCCAGATTTTTTTGGTAGTATTCTGGATGAGGTTCCAATTCCTCCTTTAAAACCAAAACAAATGGTACCCGTTCCAGCTCCAACGCCGCCCTCTTCAACTTGGCCGGTCTTTGCATTTTTTATTGCTTGTAATACATTTTTTTCGGTAACATGGCGCCCACGAATGTCATTAAGATAACCATCGTTTGTTTCCCCTACCACAGCATTTACGGAACGTACGGTCTCGTTCCCAGGAAGTAATAAAGTATAGCCCACTAAGGCATTAACAGTAGTAGCAACCCCAAGAGTATTGGTTAAAACAATGGGAGTTTCCAAATTACCCAATTCCTTGACCTGAGAATACCCTGCCAGTTTCCCAAAACCATTGCCAAGATAGATAGCGGCAGGCACTTTTTGCTGAAAAACATTACCAGAATGAGGTAAGATGGCGGTTATTCCAGTTCTTATACTATCACCTTTTATTAATGTTGAATGACCAACCTGTACTCCTGGTACATCTGTTATGGCATTTAAGGCCCCAGGTTTGAGCACCCCAATTTCTATTCCGTGATCACGAAGGCGTTTCTGCTGTGCAGAAATTGAAAAAAGAATAACTAGAAAAAGAAGACTTGTAAATGATTTTTTTTTCATGACTACCAAAATACCATTTTTGAAATATAGGCAGAAATCATTCCCTCTTTTTCGTTACTTTTAATACCGACTAATTTAACACAATAAAAATGAAACAACAGCTTTCCAAAGCCGGCCTGTTCTTGCTGGCATTTTGCTTTTTTACCCTCTCGACAGAGGCACAACGACGTAACAAATCCACGCAAACTGCACCAGAATACCCGGAAGAACTTTATTCCAGTTTGGAGTATCGTTTGGTAGGCCCATTTCGTGGTGGGCGTTCTGCGGCAGTAACAGGTGTTCCAGGAGAACCTAATCTATTTTATTTTGGCGCTACCGGCGGTGGTGTTTGGAAAACATTGAATGGCGGTCGTAGCTGGGAAAATATCTCTGATGGTTATTTTGGAGGAAGTATTGGTTCTGTTGAAGTTGCCAAAAGTGATCCAAATGTCATTTATGTTGGCGGTGGAGAAAAAACACTACGTGGAAATGTATCCAGCGGCTATGGTGTATGGAAAACGGAAGATGCAGGGAAAACATGGGAAAAAGCTGGATTGGAAAAAAGTAGACATGTCCCCAGAATCCGAATTCATCCAACCGATTACAATACGGTATACGCAGCTGTTCTTGGTAATATTTATAAACCAACCAAAGAGCGTGGCGTATATAAAAGTATTGATGGTGGAAAAACTTGGAAGCAAGTTTTATTCGTAAATGACCAGTCTGGCGCTGTGGATTTGACTTTTGACCCAAATAACCCAAGGATTTTGTATGCTTCTACCTGGCGAGCCAAAAGAACGCCATATAGTTTAAGTAGTGGCGGAGATGGTTCTGCACTTTGGAAAAGTACAGATAGCGGAGAAACTTGGACAGAGATTTCAAAAAATGAAGGATTTCCAAAGGACACTCTGGGAATTATTGGAGTTACGGTTTCCCCTAAAAATAGTGATAGGGTTTGGGCCATAGTGGAGAATAAGGAAAAAGGTGGTTTGTACCGTTCTGAAGATGGAGGAAAAAAATGGACACAGGTCAACAGCGAGCGTAAACTAAGACAACGGGCATGGTATTATACTCGTGTTTATGCAGATACAGAGGATGAAGATGTGGTTTATGTGATGAACGTAAGGTATCATAAATCTACCGATGGTGGTAAGACCTTCAATACATTTAATGCACCACATGGTGACCACCATGATCTTTGGATTTCGCCGGAGAACTCTAAACGAATGATTATTGGTGATGATGGTGGAGCTCAGGTAAGTTATGATGGTGGTGAAACGTGGAGTACCTATTATAACCAACCAACAGCACAGTTCTACAGAGTGACTACGGATAATGCGTTTCCGTATCGTATTTATGTGGCACAACAAGATAATTCAACAATAAGAATCAATCATCGTAGTGATGATGGCTCTATCGGGGAGGACGATTGGGAACCAACTGCTGGTGGTGAATCTGCCCATATTGCAGTTGACCCATTAAATAATGATATTGTTTACGGAGGTAGTTACGATGGATTTCTAACTCGTGTCAATCATAAAAACAATACTGTAAGAGGGATCAATGTTTGGCCAGACAACCCAATGGGTCATGGTGCGGAGGGTATGAAATACCGCTTTCAATGGAATTTCCCAATTATTTTCAGCAAACATAATCCCAAAAAACTCTATACATTCTCTAACCATGTGCATATGAGCACTAATGAAGGACAGAGTTGGGAATTGTTAAGTGATGACCTTACAAGAAATGACCCTACAAAATTGGTTTCTAGTGGTGGCCCCATTACACAAGATAATACAAGTGTTGAATATTATTGTACCATTTTTGCGGCCAATGAAAGTCCTTTAAAAGAAGGATTGCTTTGGGTTGGAAGTGATGATGGATTAATTCATATTACTAAGGATGGTGGCCAGAGTTGGGAGAATATAACACCTCCAAATATGCCAGAGTGGAGTATGGTCAACAGCATTGAACCATCAGCTTTTGATGAAGGCACGTGCTATGTTGCAGCGACACGTTATAAGCTGGGAGACTTTCAACCATACCTCTACAAAACCACAGATTATGGAAAGACCTGGAGTAAGATAACGAACGGTATAAATAATGAGCATTTTACAAGAGTGCTCAGGGAAGACCCAAAAAGAAAGGGTCTATTGTATGCTGGTACCGAAACGGGAATGTATGTTTCCTTTAATGACGGGCGAAAATGGGAAAAATTCCAACTGAATTTACCCATTGTTCCCATCACAGATATGACCATTAAAGAGAATAACTTGATTGTTGCTACACAAGGGCGAAGCATTTGGATGATAGATGACCTCACGGTGCTTCATCAATTGAATGCATCTGCTAAAAGTGCAACAACAATGTTGTACAAACCAAAAGACAGCTACCGTACCAAGGGATCTGCTGCAAAAGAGTCTTCAAAGACAGAAGGGCAAAATCACCCGAATGGTGTGGTTACGCATTTTTATCTAAAAGAGATGTCTGAAAAAGATAGTATCAGCATCACTTATACCACTATGAATGGTGATACTTTGGCCAATTATAGCACTTTTGCAAAAGAAAAGGATAAAAAATTTAAGGCTAAAAAAGGAGGAAACACCCATGTTTGGGATACTCGTGGTAAAGGGGCTAAAAAATTGGAAGGGATGATTTTTTGGTGGGCTAATTTTAGTGGCGCCAAAGCAGTTCCTGGTTCATACAAAGCTCATTTAAATGTAAACGGAACATCACAATCTCAAGATTTTAAGATTTTGGCAGATCCAAGAGCAGAGGTTTCTGTTGCTGATATGCAAAAGCAATATGATTTCATTTCAGACATTAATGAAACTATTGATAGAGCACATCAATCCATCAAAAAAATTCGAAAGATTAATAAGCAATTGGAAGCTTTTTCCAAACAGTATAAGGATAATGAGCAAACCAAGGATTTAGTGGAGAAAGCAACGAAAATGAAAGAGGATTTTAGTGAGATAGAAAAAGCGTTGTATCAAACACAAAACAGAAGTAATCAGGATCCGTTAAATTTCCCAATTCGGTTGACCAATAAGCTGGGGCATTTAAATAGCCTGGTTTCTATTGATGATTTTCCACCCACAGAACAGGACATTGCAGTTAAGAATGAACTTTCTACTAAGATAAAATCACAATTATCAGCTTTTGACAGTCTAGTGGATAAAGAAATAGAAGATTTTAATGCTTCTTTCAATAGTTTGAAATTGAACTATTTATTTATTGAAGATTAATAAACACACAAAATGCTTTTATAGCTCCTTCATCTTAGTAATTTGAGGGAGCTTTATTTTTTGATACACTTTTATGACAGCACCCAAAGCTTTTTATGAATCACAGCTAATCAAGTTTCAGCAACAGCTAAAAAAGTTAAAAATAGCTCTAAATACTTCAAGTATGTTGCGTTTATTGTTGTTTGTTGGTTTCGTAATTGCACTCTATTTTATTTGGGGTAATACACAAGTCATTTTAGGCATTATAGGTATAACAAGTGCTCTATTTGTTGTGCTTTTACTTCGTCATAATAAGCTTATATACGAACGTGACCTCCTGCAAGCATTAGTCAAAATCAATCAAACCGAGCTTGAAGTTCTAAATCGTAATTTTCATCGTTTGCCAGATGGAATTGAGTATGCCAATACAGACCATGCTTTTAGTCAAGATATTGATTTGTTTGGTAGAGGTTCTTTTTTTCAATACAGCAATAGAACAAGTTTGAAAAGTGGAACAGAACATTTAGTTCATGATTTACTTTCTAACAATATTGATAGCATTCATGAAAAACAAGAAGCAATAAAAGAGCTAGCGGCATTATCAGAATGGCGTCAGCTATTTGGCGCTGAAGCTACTTTGGTTAAAACAGAAGTAAGCGCAAAAAGTGTGGTTGACTGGTTGGCTAATTATAAAGTTTTTGTGCCAAAACGGGCAAAATTAATAAGCACGATATTTTCTATATTATCAATTGCAGTTTGGGCACTCTACTTTTTAGATTTTTTATCGGGTTATATTGTTTTTGGAGTGTTTCTTTTAGGGCTGGCAATTAGCGGAAGGTATTTAAAGGACATTAACAAACTAGCTGTACATACCACACAAATTCAAAGTACTTTTCGGCAGTATGCACGATTAATCTCATTGCTTGAAACCCAAAAATTTAATGCTAATTATTTAAGTAGAGAACAAAATAAGGTGGTTCGAGAAGAGAATTCAAGTTCAGCACTATTAAAAAAGTTCTCCAAGTTGTTAGATGCTCTGGATCAACGAAATAATATTCTTATAAGCATAGTGGCCAATAGTTTTTTTTTACGTGACCTGTACATCTGTAAGTCTATTGAAGATTGGATTCTAGAGAATAGAAAAGAAGTGCCAAAATGGTTTGAGACCATTGCTTTTTTTGATGCCTATAGTAGTTTGGGGAACTACGCTTTTAATCATGATAGATATGTTTATCCAACGCTCATAAACAATAATAAAACAATGGATTGTAAAGGAGCTGCACATCCATTATTAAATCCTGAAATAGCCATAGCCAATGATTTTGAAATTAGCAAGGATGAGTTTTTTGTGATTACGGGGGCAAATATGGCAGGTAAAAGCACATTCTTGCGCACCGTAGGTCTTCAAATAGTAATGGCCAATGTTGGGCTGCCGCTTTGCGCTGAAGATGTTAATTACAATCCAGTAAAATTAATTACCAGTATGCGAACAACTGATAGCTTAACTGATGATGAAAGCTACTTTTTTAGCGAACTAAAGCGATTAAAAGTAATCATTGATACCATAGAAAAAGAGTCTCATTTTATTATTTTGGATGAGATTTTAAAGGGAACAAATAGTACTGATAAGGCTGTAGGATCTAAAAAATTCATTGAAAGATTGGTACGGCTAAAAGCTTCGGGTATTATTGCTACTCATGATTTAAGCTTATGTTCTTTGGCAGATAGCTTAAATGAGGTCAAAAATTATTACTTTGATGCTCAAATTAAAAATGGAGAACTTTACTTTGACTATACTTTTAAAGAAGGGGTTTGTCAAAATATGAATGCGAGTTTTCTACTAACTAGAATGGGCATTGTCGATTAAGAATGGTTAGCATACCAATAATGAATTCAATCAAAATGAAAAAAACGTTACAATTACTAATCCTATTATCAATTACTTTAAGCTTCGGACAAACCGCCGAAGAATACTTCAAACCCTTAAAATTTAGAAATATTGGCCCTTTTAGAGGGGGTCGCTCTGTTACTGCTTCAGGAGTAGTGGGTAACCCAATGACCTATTATATGGGAACCACCGGAGGTGGATTATGGAAGACTAAGGATGCTGGACAGCGATGGAACAATATCTCGGATGGTTATTTTGAAATGGGTTCGGTTGGAGCCGTAACAGTATCGACCTTTAATACAAATATTGTTTATGTAGGGATGGGAGAACACGCTCCTCGGGGTGTAATGACATCTTATGGAGATGGAGTCTACAAATCTACTGATGCTGGAAAAACCTGGAAGCATATGGGCTTGAAAGCAACCCAACATATTTCACGTATTATTATTCACCCGACCAATCCTGACATTGTTTATGTGGCTGCGCAAGGACAATTGTATGGCCCTAATAAAGAACGTGGTGTGTACAAATCTACAGACGGCGGAAAGACTTGGAAGAATACTCTTTTTGTTAATGAATTGACCGGAGCTGTGGAACTTTCCATGGATGCCAATTATCCAGAGGTAATGTATGCCGCTATGTGGGAACACCAACGTAAACCCAATATGGTAGTTAGTGGAGGTGAGGGAAGCGGCTTGTACAAATCAACCGATGCAGGTGAAACTTGGACTGAGATGACTGAAGGTCTTCCTGAAGAGAAAGGAAAGATGGCGATTTCTGTGAGTCCAGCAAATTCGAATAAGGTCTATGCCTTAATTGAAAGTGATACGGATAAAGACAAGGGAGGACTCTTTGTTTCGAACAATGCCGGAAAATCATGGAGTATGATCAGTGGGGATAATCGTTTAGTACAACGTGCGTGGTATTATATTGAAGTATTTACCGATCCTCAAGACGAAAATATTGTTTACGTGCTAAGTGCTCCAGCGCTTCGCTCTTTAGATGGTGGGAAAAATTGGGAACGCATTACAGGAACCCATGGCGATTATCATGACTTGTGGATCAATCCCAAGAATTCTCGAAACATGGTCATCGCTAATGACGGTGGTGCGGCAGTTACTTTTGAGTTTGGAAAAACATGGTCTTCACAAGTAAATATGCCAACAGGCCAGTTTTATCGAATTAATACCGATAATCTCTTTCCTTATAATATTTATGCCGGTCAACAAGATTATTCTTCGGCAATGGTAGCGAATATGTCTGTTGGAAGTGGAGGAATTACAATGTCTGATTTTAGCCCTTCTGCTGGTGGTGAAAGTGCTTTTTTAGCCTTTGATCCGGACAATCCTAGATATGTGATGGGAGGTAGTTATTTAGGAACAATTGATGTATTGGATATGGAATCCAAGGCATCAACGCAGGTCATGGCCGCACCTATTCAGTATTTAGGACGTGAAGCAAGAAACATGAAGTACCTCTACAACTGGAACGCACCAACTTTACGTTCGCAGCATGAAGAGAATACCTTTTACCACGGCGCGCAACTTTTATTAAGAACCCGTGATATGGGTGTTACTTGGGAAGAAATGTCTCCCGATTTAACACGCGATATTGATGCCAAGCAAGGTAAGGGCGGTGGTCCATATACTAATGAAGCTGTTGGCGCAGAAAATTATGGCACCTTGGCCTATGTGTTAGAATCTCCACATGAAGCTGGTGTTTTTTATACAGGAAGTGATGATGGATATGTACATATCACAAAAGATAATGGTGAGAGTTGGCAGAATATTACTCCGAAGAATTTAGGCGAGTCTTTAGTAAATGCTATTGAAGTTTCTCCGCATGATAAAGCTACTGTTTATATTGCCACGACAAAGTATAAATTCAATGACCATACTCCGGCGATTTATAAGAGCACGGATTACGGACGAACTTGGGCCAATATCAATTCAGGAATTCCAAATGGAGCATTTACCCGAGTGGTTCGCGAAGACCCTTTACGAAAAGATTTACTCTATGCAGGCACTGAAAAAGGGCTATATCTTTCATGGAACGGTGGTAAAAGCTGGAAGCAGTTTCAATTAAACCTTCCTAAAACACCAATTACGGATATTAAAATCCATCAAGGCAATTTGATTGTCGCTACTTCAGGTCGAGCATTTTGGATATTGGATGATTTAGCAATGTTATCTCAATATGAATCTACGCAAAAAGGGGTGAAGTTATACAAACCCAATGATGCCATGAACGGTTCATGGTATGGCCCTATGAGCGGAAATACCGATGATTTTAAGGGTATGAATACATTGTCGGGTGTAAACCCAGCAAACGGATTGGTCTTATACTATGAATTGCCCAAATTGAATGATTCTACCGTAATTACTATGGATATTTTGGATGCTTCTGGAAAAACGATGAGAAGCTTTTCTTCGGAGAAGGACAAAAATTACAAACCACATAATGGAGGAGGCCCAAGACCTGCGCCGATTTTATCAAAGAAAAAAGGATTAAACCGTTTTGTTTGGGATATGAAAACCCCAATTCTACCTGGAATCCCTGGTGCGTATATAGAATCACGATTTGGAGGTCATGTTGTGCCTCCTGGAACGTATACTATAAGACTCAAGGCTGCTGGCGAGACAAAGACTATTGAGGGTAAGATTGTTGCCATGCCTACATACAAAACGACTCCAGAACAGTATGCAGAGTACCATGCGTTTATGACGGAAATGGAACAGCGTTTGACGGAAATGCATAATACGGTAAACTCTCTGCATAAAGTGCAAGGGCAACTAAAGGAAGTTTTGAAGGATGTTAAAGATGTTACTGTTAAAGCTGAAGGAGAAAAGCTATTGGAAGAATTGGATGCATGGGATAAAGATATGATTCAACGTAAGTCTAAGGCTTATGATGACGTTGAGAATTTCCCTAATAAATTCACTGCGGAATATCTGTTTTTAATTGATGCCACGAATAGTACAATTCCGAGAGTTAATCAACCTTCCAAAGACAGAAAGGCAGCACTTGATGCACAATGGTTAACTTTGAAAGCAAGGTCAACTACTTTAATGAAAACTTCAATTCCTAAGTTCAATAAAAAACTTTGGGATGCTGGTGTCGGTGCTATTAGGCTATAGGCAACTAGGGTTTAGGAATTAGTGAATCCGTGCTTTTATTATCCAGTTGGCTCTAGGCTCTAGCGTTAGTATGAAAAAAAATTATAATTGGAATATTATAACTACATAAAGTCACTCCATCTCATTTTTGTGGTGACATGGTTTGCAGGTTTGTTTTACATACCACGTTTATTCATTTATCATATTGAAGCATGGCAGAAACCCTCTCCAGATAAAGAAATCCTTGCTGAACAGCTGAAACTAATGACCAAACGATTAT
The DNA here is from genome assembly GCF_044596045.1 of Allomuricauda sp. R78024. Taxonomy (NCBI): domain Bacteria; kingdom Pseudomonadati; phylum Bacteroidota; class Flavobacteriia; order Flavobacteriales; family Flavobacteriaceae; genus Allomuricauda; species Allomuricauda sp. R78024. The sequence goes on along the minus strand of NZ_CP138995.1, from coordinate 456,827 downwards.
GGTATATTATTACCTGGCCTTCAGCCATCTTATGTACAATATTTGCTATTTGGTTGCTTGTTTTAATGCCAGCTTGGTTACAACAATCCTGGATGCATGTGAAACTGGCCTTTGTGGCACTGCTTATTTTTTATCATTTAAAATGTCATCAAATTTTTAAGCATTTACAACAAGATGAGGTAAAATACACCTCTCGTTTTATGCGGATTTGGAACGAAGTGGCCACGCTCGTACTTTTCGCAATTGTATTCTTGGTGGTTTTAAAAAACGCCTTTAACTGGGTTTATGGGGTTGTTGGCATTTTTGTTTTGGCCATTTTACTGATGCTTGGTATTAGATTATACAAACGGATTAGGGATAAAAATCCCAATGCTTAAAAATTCAAGAGTAAGTTTCAAATTATGGCATGGGCTTAAAACATATGCATTAAACATGAACTTTAGTTGGCTTGATTATTGTTAACTTTATTCCCAAACTTGCTCAAGATTGTTTAAAAAACTATCACTTCGTTCTCGCATTTTTATCACCATGATTTTGCTGGTGGTCATAGCATCCGTGTTGATTGCAGCAGTAACAATATATCAATCTAGGGAGCAGAGCAAAGACTATCATGAAATCCGATTGGAGAGAAAAGAGGAACAGATTCTACAGAGTATTTCTTACGTTTTAAAAGAGACTACCTACCCTGCTACTCCAGAAAATTTGGAATATATTTTTAATGATGAAATTTATAAGATAGCTGATGTCCAGAATGTTAACTTCAATATTTACGACCTCGAGGGGACATTGGTCAAAAGTTCACGACCAAGCTTTGAAGCAGATTCTATTTCCAATTGCTTGGATGCTGAAGTATTGAATAATTTGTTTGCGAGTCCAAATAAGCGATACGTAGAGGAAAAAGCAACCGCTGGAGATAATTATCAGGCTTCATACATGTATATCAATGATTTAAAGTTTAAACCTATTGGTATTATGAACCTTCCATATTTTGAAGATAACTCCTTCAACAATATGGAGCTTCGAGAGTTTTTGTTCCGATTGGGAGGGGTGTATTTACTGATGTTGCTTTCTGCGATTATACTAGCTTATTTTATTTCAAAATACATTACTCGCTCTTTACAGACGATTTCTGATAAAATGAGTCAGACGGACTTGACCAAACGCAATGAAAAAATCTTTATTGAAAACCCAAGCGAGGAAATTGGGAAATTGGTGGATTCTTATAATAGAATGATAGATGAATTGGAGGAAAGTGCTGTAAAATTAGCCCGTAGTGAGCGTGAACAAGCATGGCGAGAAATGGCAAAGCAGGTAGCACATGAAATCAAAAACCCTCTAACACCTTTAAGGTTGACGGTTCAAAGTTTTGAACGCAAATTTGACCCAGTAGATCCCAAGGCCGAGACCAAGGTAAAGGAGTTTTCAAAAACGCTGATTCAACAGATTGATACCATGAGCAATATCGCTTCTGCGTTTTCAAATTTTGCCAATATGCCCGCACAACAAAACGAAACTTTAAATGTGGTTAAGATTGTTAAACTGGCTTTGGATATCTTCAATGAAGACTACATTCATTTCATCACAGATGAAAAGGAAATTATAGCCAAGTTGGACCGTACGCAGTTAATTAGAGTTGTTACCAATTTAATTAAAAATGCAACCCAAGCCCTTCCTGAAGTAGAATCGCCAAGAATTTTGGTCACGGTAGCGTCGGAAGGGGAACAGGTAAAAATTTCGGTTGCGGATAATGGGGTTGGAATAGCGGATGAATTCAAAGAGAAAATCTTTGAACCTAAGTTTACCACAAAGTCTAGCGGAATGGGACTTGGTTTGGGAATGGTTAAAAACATTGTGGAAAACTACAATGGCACTATAGATTTTACCTCTCAAGAGGGTAAGGGAACCGTATTCACGGTAAGATTTCCAAAAGGATAATTTTCAAGTTGATAGTTAAAAGTTATGGCTCTTTGTAGGAAGGGTTTTTTTAATTTTACCGTTAACGCTGAACAAATAACAACGACTTAAAATGGATTACGAAAATATCTATATCGAAGAAGAAAATAATATTGCTACCATTACAATCAATAGGCCCAAAAAACTGAATGCCCTTAACAAAAGAACTATTGATGAACTTCATATGGCTTTTAAAGAATTGGATGAGGATAACGAAACCAAGGCCATTATAATTACCGGAACTGGAGAAAAAGCCTTTGTAGCTGGAGCAGATATTTCTGAATTTGCACACTTTTCTGTGGAAGAAGCTTGGCAATTGGCTGCGGAAGGCCAGAAACTGCTCTTCAATATGGTAGAAAATCTATCTACGCCCGTAGTTGCAGCTATAAATGGTTTTGCCCTTGGAGGAGGATTGGAATTGGCAATGGCATGTCATTTTAGAATTGCAAGTGAAAATGCAAAAATGGGACTGCCAGAAGTGTCTTTGGGAGTTATTCCTGGTTACGGCGGTACACAGCGCCTACCACAGCTTATTGGCAAGGGTAGGGCAATGGAAATGATTATGACGGCAGGTATGATAGATGCGGAGAAAGCGTTGACCTATGGTTTGGTCAATTATGCAGTTCCGCAAGAAGAACTATTGCCGTTATGCAACAAAATAGTAAGCAGGATATCGAATAACTCCTCTGTGGCAATAAAATATGCAATAAATGCGGTAAATGCTGGTTTTAAGTATGATGTAAATGGTTATGCCGCGGAGATTGATGCTTTTGGAACCTGTTTCGGAACCAATGATTTTAAAGAAGGTGCTTCAGCCTTCTTAGAAAAGCGAAAAGCAGATTTTCCTGGTTCATAGCCTTTGGTCTAACCAAACCAACTATGATGAAACAAAGAATAGTATTACTGTGTCTTCTTTTAATAGGAGTTATTGGGAATGCCCAGAAAATGCCGGTTTCCTATGATTTTGGCGAAAAATTCAGTGATAGATACCGTTATTCTAATTTAATGACCATTGCAGATGATGGCGAAGGGGGATATCTGTTGGTTAGGGCCTACTATCAAGGGATTATTTTAAAACCAAAAGGATACCTAATTGAGCGCTATAATAGTAACCTGGAACTGGTTTCCGAGTTTAATTACAAGCTTAAAGGGTTGGATTTTGTTGATGGATTTCTTAAAAATGGTCAATTAAACCTTTTGTTTCTTAACTATAACTATGAACGTGGCCAATATGAATATACGGTGCACAAAAGCCCTATAATCGATTTTAATTTTAAGCCACAAAAACTACTTTCCATAGCATCGGAGCAAGTACAGAATCCAGTAGGGAAAAACTATTATAATCGTAATTTCTCTAAAGGATTTTCAACTGCCATTCTTTTTAATCAGGAGAAAACAGGCTTTGTAATTAGTACCCATCACAAGAAAGGAAAGGTTAACAAACATATTATCCATCTCTATGATACTTCACTGAACAAAAGGTTTGAGCATGATTTTTCATATGAAATTGAAGAAAAAAACTATGCTTTTGAAAACTTAGCGATAACTTCAGACTTAGAGACGGCATACATTGTTGGAAAGGCTTACTTTAAAAAGAAGCGTTTTCGTGTTGATGAGCGTAAATTCCAATATGAATTGATTAAGGTTTCTAAAAATGGAAGCCAAACACAATCGTTTGATGACCCAGGAAAGTATTCGGAAGGGTTGTTTCCTATAGTTTTGAATGACAGACTGGTCTGTACGGGGTTTTATGCGGACAGAAAGGATAACCGATACAATGGTATTGCCTATTTTGATATGAATCCCATCTCTTTGAGCATCAACTCCAAAAAATACAATCCATTTTCCCAACAGTTTATGGAAGATAAGTTTGGTAGAGATGAAGAAAAAGTAATAAAGAATTTAGTCTTTAAAAGTGTTGAAGTGACTAAGGAAGGAGAAATCTTTTTCAATGCGGAAGAGTATTTCGTAACCAACAGCATGGAAGTTACCGGTGCTGGTCAACGTATTAGACTTGAGCGTTTTCACCATAATGACATTGTAAGTGCTAAACTAAACACCAATGGAGATTTAGCTTGGGCCAGAAACATAAACAAAGCCGAGGTAACCCAAGGCGATGGTGCATATGCCTCTTATAGTTCTTATTGTAAAGACGGAAAGACCTATTTCTTTATATGTACAGCCTCAGAAAACCCACAGCTGATTAACAACGAACGTCTTATTTTTAAGCAGGGTTTGAGCAGAAACCGTAATGTATTTATGATTTCTTTGGATGAAAATGGTGTTATGGACTATGAGAAAATAATTGATAACCAAGAAGCTAGATTACCATTAATGGTGTCTAAACCACTTAAGGCTATTGATTCTAACAATATGCTCTTCTATGCAAAAAGAGGAAGCAAAAAGCAATTGGTCAAAGTATCTTTTCTTTAGAAATTTAAGCAACGTTTCGTGTTTTAATGCCTCTTAGGTTTAAATGCGATTTTATGAAATCATTCCCTTTTGTTTCTATAATAGCCGTTTTAGTCTTATGCTTAAGTTGTGGTTGTAATGATGATTCAGGAGTTTCTAGTAATCAAAGTATAGTTGGAGAGTGGCAAATTGTGGCCATTCATAACTCTAGCCCATCAGGGCCAACCTTAGGCCCAAATTCTGGAGAGGTCATATCAATCATTTTTTCAAAAGATGAAAAATTCGCAGGAACTACTTCCGCGAATACTTTTGGAGGAGAATATTCAGCATCCGAAAACAAACTTTTAATCAAAGAAATGTTTACTACTGAGGTAGCAGACACCAATTTTGGTAGAGCTTTCTATGAAACCTTTAATGAAAGCAGAAATTCCGAAACAGGTTTTTCAGAATTTGAAATGGCTGTTCAGGATGAGAACATGCTGAATTTGGAATTCAAGGACTTCAAGTTTATAAGCTTGCAAAAAAAGTAATCTTAACAATTGATGATGGATTATTTCCATAAATTTGGAATAAATCCAATAAATTGAATGATCAAGAATTCCTCAAAGGACGTGGTGCCCAAAAAAATACATCCAATAGATTTCTTCAGCATGTGTATGAAATGCGAGAGGATTTTTTGGAATTCTGTAGGCTAGAAGGTGAAGAAGCAGAAAATAACAAGACCGAGTACATCCCTATTTTTCCTAAGACCATTGTAAACAAAGTGGACAGTCCAGATGTTGGTATGATGTATTCCATGAATCCCTATCAGGGTTGTGAGCATGGTTGTATTTATTGTTATGCAAGGAATGCACATGAATATTGGGGATATAGTGCTGGGTTAGATTTTGAACGTAAAATCTTGATTAAAAAATCAGCTCCTGAATTGCTTGAAGCCAAGATCAAGCACAAAAATTGGAAAGCGCAGACGATTGTCATGTCTGGCAATACAGATTGCTATCAGCCAGCAGAAAAAAAGTTTGAAATCACTAGAAAGTGCTTGGAGGTCTTTTTAAAATACCGGCACCCCGTTGGCATTATCACCAAGAATGCACTTATTCTTAGGGATTTAGATGTTTTAAAGGAGCTAAACGAATATCAATTGGTAGGTGTAAATGTTTCTGTGACCTCGCTTTCAGAAAAAACAAGGAGGAAATTGGAGCCAAGGACGGCGTCCATTCAAAAGAGGTTAAAAACCATAAAAGTATTATCAGAAAATAAGATTCCCGTTAATGTAATGTTGGCGCCAATGATACCGGGAATCAATAGCCATGAGCTCTTAAAATTGGCCAAAGCGGCTTCAGATAATGGAGCATTGTCATTTGCTATTACCATAGTTCGCTTGAATGGGGCCATTGGACAGCTTTTTACAGATTGGATTAAAAAAGCAATGCCAGATAGAGCTGAAAAAGTATTGCATTTAATTCAAGATTGCCATGGAGGCTCACTTAACGACAGTCGATTTGGACTTAGAAACAGAGGCGAGGGAAAGATAGCCGAACAAATTCATGATATGGCCAGACTTGCAAGACTTCGGTATTTTAAGGGGAAGAACTTTCCAAAACTCAATAAAGATTTACATGAACAGTATAAAGATGGTCAAATGAAATTATTTTAAATAAATTTATAAAGATTGTCCAATCCATACTTTCATCTTCGTCATTAGAGCGTAAGCAAAGTATAAATCAGTTTGTCATGGACGAACATAAAACTAAAAACAATGAGCAATTTTTTGTATTTATTCCGTGGAGGAGACGAAAACTTCAACCAATTATCTCAAGAAGAGAAACAAGCGCATATGCAGGTTTGGGGCCAATGGATGGGTGGTTTAAAAGAAAAAGGCCAACTATTGGATGGACTCCCCTTGGGAGTGGATGGAAAAGTGGTGCATAACAGAGGTGAATTAATAACCAATGGTCCATTTGCCGAAGGCGCGGAAGTGGTTGGCGGTTATTTGATTGTATCTGCAAAAGATATGGACGAAGCTGTAGAGATTTCAAAAGAATGTCCCATTTTTGATTACGAAGGAAGCAATGTTGAGGTGCGGGAAATTATGTCTATGGATGGTCATTAAACTAATGTCATGAGCAATTTTTTATATCTGTTCAGGGGCGGGTATGGTGACTACAACAAGTTATCCCAAGAAGAAAAAGATAGTTTAACCAAGGATTGGAAAAAATGGTTAGAACAGCTAAAAGAAGAGGGCAAGCTTATAGAAGGGCTTCCGCTTTCCCAAGAAGGCAAGGTAGTACATAAAAAGGGTGACTTGGTCACTAATGGACCCTTTGCAGAAGGCGTGGAGGTAATTGGAGGTTATACCATTGTTTCCGCTAAGGATATGAACGAAGCCTTGGAAATATCAAAAGGGAATCCGCACTTTGGTTTCGATGGCAGTATTTTGGAAATAAGGGAAATTGTACCAATGAACATTCAGTAACCCCCTAAAAACAATGAAGGAGAGCCTGATGGATATCAGGCTTTTTTTTGGTTTAACTATGATTGAGAACAACCTGACCAACACCATTGACCATCTTTTCCGAAATGAATATGGAAAGGTGGTGGCCGTATTGACCAATAAATTTGGGATTTCCCATTTGGAACAAATTGAGGATGTGGCCCAGGACACTTTTTTAAAGGCGATGCAAGTTTGGGGATATAAGTCAGTACCAGATAATCCAACAGCTTGGCTGTATCGTGTTGCCAACAATGCGCTTATAGATGTACTACGACGGGGCAAGAAAATGGACTTTCTCGACGACAAACATCTGAACAATAACGGAGAAGTTTCTCCAGAAAGGGAAGTTTCTTTGGATGATACCATATCTGACAGCCAGTTAAAAATGATATTTGCCTGCTGTCATCCTTCTCTATCTGAGGAATATCAGGTTATATTGAGTCTTAAGCTCATAGGCGGTTTTAGTAACAAAGAATTAGCAGAGGCCTTACTAAAAAAGGAAGAAACTGTAGCCAAATCTTTTACCAGGGCAAAAAAGAAGTTTAGAGATGAAGTTCAGTTTTTACAGATTCCTGTACAAATGGGGTTGCAGTCTCGATTGTTCAAAGTCCTTCGGATCATTTACTTGCTATTTACGGAAGGGTATGCCGCAACTACTGGGTCTAGTGTTCTTAAAAGGGACATTTGTTATGAAGCCTTACGTTTGGCGCTGTTATTAAAAGAGAACCAATATTGTAAACACCCTAATTTAACGGCCTTAATAGCCTTAATGTGTTTTCATGCTTCACGCTTTGATGCCCGTTTAAATGAGCAAGGAGAGTTAGTTACTTTAGAACATCAGGATAGATCCAAATACAACCAAGAACTTGTTAGAATAGGAATTCGTCATTTAGAGAGTTCCGGAACAGAGGATAAATTGCCCTCTAATTATCATTTAGAAGCCGCTCGATCATATTACCATTGTGTTGCCAAGACATTTCAAAAAACAGATTGGAAAAGTATATTGGAACTCTACGATATACAGTTAAAGAGACAATACTCGCCCATGCTGGCTTTGAACCAAATTATCCCTTATGCCAAAGTGCACGGTGCAGCAGAAGGAATCAAAGGACTAAGAACACTGCAGAAGAAAACAGATTTTAGCAGCTCTGGACTTTTCTTTGCAATTAAGGCGGAGCTTTTGATGGAAGCTGACAATCAGGATGAGTATGAAGCCGCTCTTAAAAAGGCGATTGAGCTAACCAAAAATGAATTGGTGAGAAAACATTTAAAGAAGAAATTACCAGGAATCTAGATCAATTCTGGTAAAACGCTTCTTTTATAAGATCCTTGTTCAAGAAGGCCCCGGCGTTTGCACCGGTGGCAACGGCATTGGCAACAGATCGCATCCAAATAGTGCTGTCCCCGCAAGCATAAATACCATCAACAGAGGTCCTTTGAAAAGAATCAATTTGTAGTAGCCCATCGTCCGTGAGCTCGCACCCCAGTTTTGTTGGAATATCCGAATTTTGAACGAACGGTACCCGGGCGTAAATGGCTTTTAAGCTCATTTCACATTCATCTTTAAATACAATATGTTCCAGTCTACCGTTTAGATGTTCAAATCGGTCTATTTCTCCCTCGTAAATTTCAATGTCCCTTTTTTGCAATAAGCTGGTTTGCTCATTGGTCAATGTGGATTTGCCATTGGTAAACAAGGTCAGACTTTTTGTCCAATTGTGGATCAGTTGTGAAAACTCAAAACCATAATCCCCATTTCCAAGAATTGCGGTTTTTTCATTTCGTACTTCATAACCATGACAGTAAGGACAGTGAATGACGGAAATGCCCCAACATTCAGCGAATCCATCAATATCTGGCATAATGTCCCTGACCCCAGTGGCAAAAATCAACTTTTTTGCGACAAAAGTTTTGTTTTCATGGGTAGTAATTGCGAATCCATGGGCGGTTTTAACACCTTCCACGGCTAGGCCTTGATAAAGCTCAACGGTTTTATAGTTTGCAATTTGCTCGCGGCCAACAGTGGCTATTTCTTTGGGAGTTTTTCCGTCTTGGGTAAGAAAGTTATGCGAATGTGGTGTTTGGCGATTGCATGGTTTTCCGCTATCAATGACGAGAACCTTTCGCAGGGATCTTCCCAGGGCCAATGCAGCAGATAGTCCCGCATAACTTCCTCCAATAATTATGATTTCAAATTGGTTTGTATCTTTCATGATGATTGTTTTGACTAAAAATTGTATTCCAAAATATTTGGCGAAGATAAAGAGAATTTATATTATTGCAACAATGTCGCATTAAAAAATGAAAAGAAGACAAACCCACTCCACACAAGAAATTCTCGAACTGCTCAAAGCAGAGAACCAAGCGATGAACCATGAAATGATTCAGTCAAAACTGGATTCCCAGGTGAACAGGGCAACCATTTACAGGGTATTGAACCGCTTTTGTGAGGATGGTATTGTGCACAAAATAATAGGGGACGATGGCAAGCAGTACTTTGCCTTTTGTCTTAACTGTACCCAAAAAAAACACAACCATAACCACTTCCATTTTAGATGTATCCAATGTGGAAAAGTAGAATGTCTTGAAAAAGAAGCGTCCATCAGTTTGCCTGAAGGGTATGTATTGGAAAATTTTAATGGATTGATATCCGGTACGTGTAACGACTGTACATAAGTATTATGACCACGGTTGGTTTAAAGAAGTTAGAACTCTTCAAAAATGTTTACTCCAGATTGACCTTCTCTAGAGGCCCATTCAAAATGTTCCGTTAACCTAATTTTGCCATTGGTTTTTACACTTATTTCAGATTTGGAAATACCATTGTCCAATTCACCATCTGTTTGTAACTGGCAATAGCTAAACTGTAAAATGTCTCCTTGAATTTTGCCCACCAGAAATCCTTGAGCGATCTGCCCGCCAGAATAATTAGCTTCAACCATATTTCCCGATTGTCTAAAATTAAATATCGTTTCCTCATTGACCACACCATTTTCTGAGGTTTGGACTACGTTCATGCGCAGGTTGTTTAAGTTTTTCATAGATAAAAAATCACGATCAAATGTAACCAATACAAATTTTTTGGTTCTTCAAGATAAATACATCGCTTAAAAATGAAGCAACAAACTCAAACCAAAATACTGGGATTAACGCTTATTATGTTGACTCTTTCAATGCAAGCTCAGCTAAAGGAAAGAATAAAATCGCATACAGCATATCTTTCTTCTGATGAATTGGAAGGAAGGGGCCAAGGAAGTAAAGGAATTGAACTCGCCGCTGCATATATAGCAAAACAGTTTAAAAACAATGGCCTTAAACCGCATAATGGAAATTCGTTTTATCAAAAATTTTCTGTTCCAGAATCAATAGGATTGGAGACTAATATAATTGGATATTTAGATGCGGCAGAACCAAGCGATAAGTCCATTGTTTTTACCGCCCACTATGATGCCTATGGTATCAGAAAAGAACCTGGTCAACAGGATTCCATTTATAATGGCGCTAGGGATAATGCCGTGGGAGTTTCAGCACTAATTGAATTGGCCAGAACTTTTGCTAATGAAAAAACTCCAAGACATAATATCGTATTTGTTGCAACCGCAGCAGAAGAATTTGGGAGACATGGCAGCAAATATTATGTGAACAACCCTTTGCTCCCCAGTAATGAGATTATTATTTGCCTAAATATTGATGGATTGAACGTTTCTGGTATTCGAACAGACTATTTTATTCTGCCAAGACAGGGAATTGACTTCATTGATAAGGTCGAGTCAATTTTAAGACCTTCAGGATGGCATTACAATAGTCCCAATTGGGTAGATGGTCTAAACAAGAATTTTGATACAGCATCATTCCTAAGCAATGGAATTCCCGCGGTGAGCATTTGGGTAGGTGATCGTTTAAAAGATGGTTCTTTTGCCAAACCATTGCCATTTGGCCCCATCCATACTACAGAAGATGAAATCAATAAATATTGGAATTGGAACGGGGTTGAAGAGCATCTACAATTGTATAAAACCATAGCAGACTATTTTCTTGAAAATCCAAATGGAATTAGGGTGACCAATCCTAAATTATTTACTGAGGATTGATTACCCTAAACTTCACAATCTATTTGTAAAGGAAAAGTGGGTCAAGTAAGTTCCCAGCCTTTGCGGTACTCTCTAGAGACCCATTCGTTGGCTTTATCGTAATTGGTGATTTTCATATTTTCCCCATCCCATAACAACTTTCTTCTTCCAGGGTAGTCATAAGGAGCCCAGTCGCCAACTTTTTTCCCTTCCTGTAGGACTTTGTATTGATAAGCTTTTACAGCTAGATTACCCATAAGAACGGTTTCCGTCAATGGTCCTGATTTTGCAAAATCTGAAGAGGTAGCAGCTCCATTCATACAACCATCAACAAAATTGGCAATATGACCATCCATACTACCAGGCACTCTTGGGTACTTGGCTTGAGGAGATTTGTATAGACTCATCATTTCTGATGGTAACAAACGGGCATTTCTAGAATACGTATCGCATACCAAAGTTCCCTTATCACCATACATAACCGTTCCACCACCACCATCGCCAATGGTCTCGTCATCTTTCAACTCATCTGGAAGGTCAGGTTTTAATCCACCATCATACCAGTTCAATGCAATATCACCATGATGTTCATGTTCAAATTTCAAGTGTATTTTAGAAGAAGGCGGACATGAAGGGCTATAATCAGCTTCTACAAAATCGCCAACCCAAACAGAAGTACAACTAGCTTCCGCTTCTTTAGGATAACCTAAATTCAACACACTAAATGGCGTTTCCATAATATGACAGCCCATATCGCCTAATGCACCTGTTCCAAAATCCCACCAGCCACGCCATTTAAATGGCAAATACGCAGCATTGTAATCGCGCATTGCTGCTGGTCCTAACCAAAGGTCCCAGTCCAATTCTTTAGGTGTTCTTTGCTTTTCAACAGGTATTGGCACACCTTGTGGCCATACAGGGCGATTGGTCCAACAATCAATCGTATGTATTTTTCCTATAATTCCAGATTCGACCCATTCACGTGCAATACGGCTATCATCACTAGATGCTCCTTGATTTCCCATTTGTGTAACAATACCATTTTCGGCAGCAACTTTGGTCATTAACCTGGCTTCATGAATATTGTGTGTCAACGGTTTTTCAACATATGCATGTTTCTTTTCACGCATAAAAGGAAGTGCAATAGTGGCATGAGTATGATCTGGGGTAGCAACCATCACTGCATCTATATCTTTTAAATGTTTGTCATAAACTTTTCTAAAGTCCTTAAATCGTTTTACATCTGGAAAAAGCTCGTAGGTCTGTTGTGCGCGTCTGTCATCTACATCACAGAACGACACAAATTTTACATGGCCCGTGGCCGCAAGGCCCTGTATAACACCACTGCCTCTTCCGCCAACACCAAAGGCAGATACGTAAAGGGTATCACTAGGGGGTACATGGGTTTTTCCTAAAACATGACTTGGAACAATTGAAAATGCGGCCGAAGCTGCAGCCGCATTTTTAAGGAACTTTCTTCTTTGCATTTTACTTGGATTAGTTGTAGGCTTGAAGATACAAAAAAGCAGTAATTACTTCTTGACTTGACGGTTTTGTTCATTAGATTTTACAGAATTGTTCCAAAAAGTTATAGTATGAGTTTTACCTCTCTACTCTTTCAACCTTTGAGGGATTTTGCACTTACTAAAAATCTTGCGTTAAAATTTCAAAAAAATGCATCTAAAATAATATTGAGAACGTATAACCCTAAGACACTATTTATCTCACAATAATGAAAAAGGGAAATGCTTTATCCAATCCAGTAAATACTTTAAAGAATAACGCTGAAAATATCATTCATAATCCCAAAGCCTTGACCTTAAAAAACAAAATAAGTTCGTTTTTTGATACGGCTGATGCCTGGGGCGTTTTTGTAATGGGAAGTACATTTGTATTAATGCTCGGAGCTGCTTACCTAATGTATATTTTGCAAAGTGATTTTACCCAGTTTAATTTGGAACGTATGAGTTCCAAACTTGGATTGGCCTTTATGATTGTAGCAGGTGGCTTGTTTTTGTTTAAGGCGGTTTTTTTCCTTTATACGCTATACCAATATCTTCGATATAAACCAATTGCATCGGTTGAAGATGATGAGCTACCTACCTGCACTGTAATAGTGCCAGCCTATAATGAAGGAAAGCAGGTTTGGGATACATTAATGAGTTTGGCAGAGAGCGATTTCCCCAAAGAGAAATTACAACTACTTGCTATTGATGATGGTAGTCAAGATGATACTTGGCACTGGATACAAGAGGCAAAGAAAAAGTTAGGGGATTGTTTGACTATTTATAAACAACCCAAAAACATGGGAAAACGCCATGCTTTGTACCTTGGTTTTAACGAGGGAACGGGAGAGATTTTTGTGACAGTAGATAGCGATTCTATTGTAAAAAAGGACACTTTAAGAAATTTGGTCAGTCCTTTCATTACAAATGAACAATGTGGGGCTGTTGCAGGCAATATTCGGGTTTTGAATAATGAGAAGGCCCTGCTGCCTAAAATGTTGGATGTGAGTTTTGTATTGAGTTTTGAGTTCGTTCGTTCGGCGGAAAGTAGTCTTAACTCTGTGCTTTGTACTCCAGGTGCTTTGGCAGCGTATCGGAGCTCTGCTGTTTTTGCTTGTCTTCCAGAATGGATAAATCAAACTTTTATGGGGCAACCCTCGGACATTGGAGAGGATCGCGCAATGACCAATATGATATTGAAGCAAGGGCATCATGTATTGTTCCAAAGAAATGCCTATGCGTACACCAATGTGCCTGAAAAATATCGTAGCTTATACAAGATGTTCATCAGATGGGGCAGAAGTAATGTCCGTGAGAACATAGAAATGTCCAAATATGTCTTCAAGAATTTTAGACAGGAATCCAAGACAGGCACAAGACTTTTATTTTTAAGTCAGTCCTCAAAAATTGTTATGAGCTACCCATTTTTGTTGTTTATGCTATTTTTTATTATAACCCATCCTTTGCTGTTTGTGAGTTCAACACTTTTTAGCATTCTTGTTTTATCCACCTTTCCAGTGATATTCTATGCAAAACGATATGAGTTATCAGAATCCTTCTGGGCTTACTCATATAGTATTTTATACACCTTTGGACTATTTTGGATTACACCTTATGCTATTGCTACAGCAAATAAGAGAGGTTGGCTTACACGTGGTCTGTCAGAGAAAAAGTAAATGCAATATTAAGTTGAATTAACTATTTGTTTTTAAACTTTGAGGATTCCATTCTGAGTAAAACTGGTTCAAAAACCCCAACATGTATTGATGTCTTTCTGCTGCTAACCTTTTTCCTGTAGGGGTATTCATTTTATCCTTGAGCAACAATAACTTTTCGTAAAAATGATTGATAGTTGGAGTATTGGATTTTTTGTATTCCTCTTTGGTCATGTTTAGTTTTGGGGAAATTTCTGGATTGTAAAGTTCCCGGTTTTTAAATCCGCCATAATTAAAGGCACGGGCAATACCAATGGCTCCAATGGCATCTAGTCGGTCAGCATCCTGTACTACTTTTAATTCTGTAGAAGAAAATACCTTTTGGTTTTTTTCTAAACTGTTTTTAAAAGACATGTGTTTGATGATGTTTATTACATGATCAATCGTCCCTTCATTAACTTCTTGGGTGTTTAAAAAATCCATTGCCATTTTTGGTCCCACGCTCTCATCACCATTGTAGAATTTAGGGTCCGCAATATCATGTAAAAGAGCTGCCAGCTGCACGACCAAAACATCTACTTTTTCATGTTCCGATATAAATTTTGTAGTATTAAAGACACGTTCAATATGAAACCAATCATGACCTCCCTCAGCATTTTTAAGTGTTTCTTTTACAAAAGAGATGGTTTTTTGGATAAGTGGTGAGTGATTCATTTAGTATTTTATGCCTTTTGTAACTTGTTTTTCTACCTCTGTAATCAGTGCATCTATATCTCCTGTATTTTCTATTGGCGAATGAACCTCAAATTTAAGATAAGACCCAAGACCCATCGGAAATTTTCCAAAACGCAATATTTTCCATGAGTTGTTTATACTAATGGGCACAATAAGTGCTGATGGTGCTTTTTTTAAAAGTATTTTTAACCCCATGGGTTTAAAAGGTTTGGGATGTCCATTTCTACTTCTTGTACCTTCAGGAAAGATAACCGCAGCACGATTATTTTTCTCAACATAACTGCCTAATCTGGCTATTTCGCTCAAGGCCTGTTTTCCGTCCTTTCTGTCTATTAATGCAGAACCGCCATGTCTTAAATTATAGGATACACTTGGAATACCTTGACCTAATTCTTTTTTGGCAACAAATTTTGGATGGTGTTTTCGCATGTACCAAATAATGGGTGGAATATCATACATGCTTTGGTGATTGGTAACAATAATTAGAGGTCTATCTGTTGGAATATCATGTTTGTTTTCAAATTTGTAGCGTGTACCAAGGACATTAGTGGAACGCATTAAAAACCAATTTAAGATTTCCACACTTTTTTTATGTGCGCTGTACCCCAGAACGTTTAAACAAAACCATTGTATGGGGTGGAAAATGATTAAAGCCAGACCAAAGAATATAAAAAAGAGAATGGTCAATGGATAAGAAAACAACCTTTGCATACTTTACATTCTTTTATAGAGCCAATTTGGTAAAATCTTGACAATTATGGCGATTAATCTCCGTCTTTTTGAGATATAGACCCAATCTTTTTTCTTTTGATAGCTGAAAATATTTGATTGGCTGCTTTCTCGGGTGAAGCTACCCAAAATTGCCCTTTGTCGTATTAACAAATCCAGGGCGAAAATTGGTAACGGCAACACCGATTTTGTAATCGTTTTTGGATAGAAAAGAGCAAGCTCTCGTCCAATACCTGAAGTGGCTCCAATAACAATTGCCTTTCTAGCCATAATTGACAAAAATAAAAAACCACCTCAAAATGAGGTGGTCCAAAGTTCTTTTTTTAATGAAGTATTAGCAGAATTCGTTATATGCTTCCATTAAATTTTCAGCAATCATTTCTGCTGGCCTACCTTCAATATGATGTCTCTCTATCATGTGAACCAATTCGCCATCTTTAAACAATGCCATGCTTGGCGAAGATGGAGGAAAAGGAACCATATGGTTTCTTGCAGTATCAACAGCATCTGTGTCAACCCCTGCAAAAACGGTTGCCAAATGGCTAGGTTTCTTATTGTTTTGCAGGCTTAGTTTAGCTGCAGGCCTGGCATTGGCCGCAGCACAACCACAAACGGAGTTTACAACAACCAGAGTTGTTCCCTCTTGCTTTAGTGCATTTTCAACTGCCTCGCTTGTATATAACTCTTCAAACCCAGCAGAAGCCAGGTCAGCTCTCATAGGTTTTACCAATTCTTCTGGATACATAGTCTTATTTTTTTATTTCGAATTCAAAGATACGATTTTTGTCGTATTTTTTTCATCACCCTTAACACCGTTTAAGGGTTTCTTTCTTGGGCAAAACCCTATATTTGGGCTTTAATATTTTTAAGGATGATTAAGTGGGTAGCTGCATTTCTTGGCTATTTTATATTTAGGTTTCCAGGAGCGGTACTTGGATTTATTGTTGGGAGCTTGTTGGACAATCTTGGCGGCAGTAGCAGTGGCCCTAGAACAGTTTTTCGAGATTTTACCCAACAAACAGTTTCACCTGCAGATTTTGAACTGAACTTACTTTCACTATGTTCAATTGTTATTAAGGCAGATGGACAGGTAAGTCAGCGGGAGTTGGATTATGTGCGACAGTATTTTTTGAGTACATATGGCAAGGAAAAGGCCAATGCTATTTTTCGAACCTTTAACGATGTAATCAAAAAAAGAGAAATCTCTGCACAGCGAATCTGCTCCTTTTTGGTACAACGCACTAGATATGAGGTAAGATTGCAATTGTTGCATTTTCTTTTTGGAATTGCACAAGCTGATGGACAAGTGAGTAAGGCCGAAGTTGGTAAACTAAGAGAGCTAGCAGGGTATTTAAGAGTTGGCCAACATGATTTTGAAAGTATCATGGCCATGTTTATTAAATCTGCGGATAACGCATATAAAATTTTGGAGATTGAAAGAAGCGCAACAGATGATCAGTTAAAAAAGGCCTATAGGACGATGGCAAAGAAGTATCATCCAGATAGGGTTGTAACTGAGAACGAGGCTATTAAAAAGGGTGCTGAAGAAAAATTTAAGGAAGTACAAAAGGCTTACGAGACTATTCAGAAAGAACGAGGGATTTCATAATATAGAATTATGCAAGAATTTTGGTTTTATATAAAATTGGGATTAGATCATGTACTAGATTTTGGAGCTTACGACCATATATTATTTTTGTCTGCTCTGGCTATTCCCTTTACGTTTAAGAGCTGGAAAAGAGTAATTGTCTTGGCAACAATCTTCACAATTGCCCATTGTACTTCATTGGCGCTGTCTGCCTTTGATGTTTTTACGGTGGATGTAGGGTTAATAGAATTCCTTATTCCTGTAACCATCATATTAACAGGTTTGTTCAATTTAATTTATGTGTACAAGGATGCTAAGAATGTGGGAATGTATCTGCACACCTTGGCAACTGCTTTTTTTGGCCTAATACATGGTTTTGGGTTTTCAAACTATTTTAAAATGCTAATGGCGGAAGAGGAAGATAGGGTAACGCCGTTGTTGGGTTTTGCAACAGGGATTGAGTTTTCACAAGTTGCTATAATCCTTGCCATTCTTGGCATTGCCTTTTTGATCCAGGAAGTGATAAAGGTGAAAAGGACGTATTTTATTGCCATAGCGTCCATTTTAATCATTTGCATTACAATACCATTACTCATTGCTACGTTTCCCAAGTAGGGCCTTCGTTAAATTTAATCGAATAAGGTTGTAAGGGTCTTGCAAAGCGGGTATATTTATTTAAATATCGGGTTATTTCCGAAGTATGAAGGAGAGTAAACAAGAAAAGTACGACAAGGCCTATTTAAGAATGGCAAAAGAATGGGGGAAGCTTTCCTATTGTCATAGAAAACAAGTAGGAGCAATTGTTGTAAAAGATAGGATGATCATATCTGATGGTTATAATGGAACCCCAACCGGTTTTGAAAATGTATGTGAGGATGAAGAAGGGTATACCAAGTGGTATGTGTTGCATGCAGAGGCCAATGCCATATCAAAAGTAGCCTCATCAACACAATCCTGTGAAGGCGCCACATTATACATTACATTATCTCCATGCAGAGAGTGCAGTAAGTTG
Organism: Allomuricauda sp. R78024; assembly: GCF_044596045.1. NCBI lineage: Bacteria > Pseudomonadati > Bacteroidota > Flavobacteriia > Flavobacteriales > Flavobacteriaceae > Allomuricauda > Allomuricauda sp. R78024. Next base: position 438,674 of record NZ_CP138995.1, on the reverse strand, counting down.
ATACATCAATCTGGTATAAAACGTGTTGTATATCAAACCGCTTACAAAGACGATTCTGGATTAAAATTTTTGGATCGCGCTGGAGTAATTACCCATCACTTGCCTATTCTGGAGGAAATGGTATAACCCACCATTTAAATTATGAAGAAAAAATATAGTTACATATTACCTACCCTACTCGCTCTTGCAGTGGCTGTCGGAATTTTTATAGGAGGAAAACTTCATTTTGATGATACCCCTGAAAAATTGTTCTCTACCAATTCAAAAAAGGACAAGCTGAACAGGTTGATTGATTATATTGATTACGAATATGTTGATGAAATAAATACAGATAGTATTGTAGACGTTACTGTAAACAATATTTTGGGGAAATTAGACCCGCATTCCGTTTACATTCCAAAAAGTGAAATGAGGGAAGTGTCTGAAAGTATGAAAGGAGATTTTGTAGGTATAGGCGTTAGCTTTTATATGTACAAAGACACAATCACGGTTATTAGGACAATTAAGAACGGCCCAAGTTATATGAGTGGAATCAAACCTGGAGACCGAATATTGATTGCTGATAACGATACTCTTTTTGGGAGAAGAACTTCAAACAATGTGGTTGTTTCCAAACTTAAAGGAAAAATAGGGACTAAGGTAGATTTAAAGGTGTTCCGAAAATCTACAAACAGAACTTTGAACGTTACAGTAACCAGAGACAGGGTTCCCATTAAAAGTGTAGATGCGTACTATATGCTTTCCAGAGACATGGGATACATTAAAATCAACCGTTTTGCAGAATCCACTTTTGGGGAATTTAAAGATGCACTTAGAAAACTCAAGTTACGAGGAGCAGAAAAATTGGTGCTAGATTTAAGGGATAATCCAGGGGGCTATCTTGGTATTGCAGAAAAATTGGCCGATGAGTTTTTGGAAGATGATAAGCTTATTCTCTACACCAAGAATAAAAAAGGTAGAATAAAGAAAGCTTTTGCTACCAAAAAAGGTGATTTTGAAGATAAGCCGGTTTATGTTTTAATCAACGAACGTTCAGCTTCAGCAAGTGAAATCATTGCGGGAGCATTACAAGATAATGACGTAGGTACTATTGTTGGAAGACGTTCTTTTGGCAAAGGACTTGTTCAAAGAGAAATGGATCTAGGAGATGGCTCTGCTGTTCGTCTTACCGTTTCAAGATATTACACTCCTACAGGGCGATCCATTCAAAAGTCTTATAAGAAAGGGCACAAAGACTACTACCAAACATTTATGGAACGGTACAGTAGCGGAGAATTAATTTCTGTTGACAGCATAAAAGTTGCAGACTCTTTAAAATTTAAAACTCCAAAAGGAAAGATTGTATACGGCGGCGGCGGAATTATTCCAGATGTTTTTGTTCCCATTGGCAGTAACGAAGAAGAAGCCATTGAGAGTATGGACGATACGTACGAATTCTTTTCAAGATTTATTTTTGAACACTTGGAAAAAGACCGTACCCGTTATTCGGACTTCACAAAAAATGAGTTTTTAGATGAGTATAAAATTGATGATATACTTTTTGATGAATTCATTCAATTTGTATTGAACAGAAAAATAAGTCTGGACTTTTATGCCTATGAAGAAAAAATAAAGGCATACTTAAAGGCAAACATTGCGGAGCAATTATTTTCTCCCAATTTGTCAGCTCAAATTAAAGGAACCCATGATGCAATGCTGGAAAAAGTCAAGGTACTAGATGCTGCAATTTTTGACCAATCTGAAGTAGGGTCACTTAAACTACAAGATTAATCCTCCTTAAGTTTTTTGTCGATTTTTTTTGATGTCATAAAAATCAAAAGAAGAACTACTGCACACAAGGAAGCTATAATGCCTATCAATGCAATAGTGCTATCACCTTGAAAAGGGTTTTTAAAATCCACCAAAGTGACATTATATGCGATTAACCCTAAGGCCAAAAAAATTAAAACGATACTAAATGTCTTGTTCATAAGTAAGAAACATGATGTTAGTTGCCCAGCATCTGATTAACATTTGTGGCAAAAAGCTTTACGGCGATTGCCAAAAGGATTACCCCAAAAACTTTACGAATAACGCTAAGTCCATTCTTGCCCAAAACCCGTTCTATTTTGGCACTGGACTTAAGGACTATATATACAAAGATAATATTTACTACAATGGCTACTATAATGTTTTCAACATGATATTCTGCCCGTAAAGCTAAAATAGAAGTCAATGTTCCAGCTCCGGCAATAAGCGGAAAAGCAATAGGCACAACAGAAGCACTTTCTGGTTCATCATCTTTAAAGAGAGTAATGCCCAAAACCATTTCCAAGGCCAAAAAGAAAATGACAAATGCGCCGGCCACGGCAAAAGAGTTCACATCTATTCCAATTAAGCCCAGAATACTTTCGCCCACAAAAAGGAAGGCCACCATAATACAAGCAGCTACAATGGAAGCTTTTTCGGACTGAATATGGCCTACCTTGCTTCTTAACGATATAATAATGGGAACACTGCCCAAAATATCAATAACGGCAAAAAGAATCATGCTTGCGGTTACTATTTCCTTTATGTTGAAGTTCATCGTACTGTGAATATATTTGCAAATTTACGTGTAAAAAGCGTTTTTGGATCTCATATAAATGTATAGAAAATATCAATTTTTAGGTTTTAAATTACCTTTGCCCAAAAAGCAAAGAGTAATATGTTCCAAATAGGAAAAACCATTGTTTCTGAAGAGATCATAAGTAACGATTTTGTTTGCAATTTAAATGCTTGTAAAGGAGCTTGTTGCGTAGATGGACAATACGGTGCCCCTTTAGAAGATTCTGAAACAGAAGTGCTAGTGGACATTTTTAAAGATGTTAAGTCTTATCTGCGCGCAGAGGGCATAGAAGCAATTATGGAACAAGGGGCTTTTGTAAAGGGAGAAGATGGAGAATGGGAAACTCCTTTGGTTAATAAAAGTGAATGTGCATATGTTATTTTTTCAGAGAATGGGATTTCAAAGTGTGGCTTAGAAGAAGCTTACAATGATGGTGCAACAACATGGAAGAAACCAGTTTCATGTCATTTGTATCCTGTTAGAACAAGAGAATATTCAGAATTCACTGCTGTTAACTATCACAAGTGGGAAATTTGCGATCCTGCATGTAGTTTAGGGCAAGAATTGAAGGTTCCTGTGTACAAGTTTGTAAAGGAAGCTTTGATTAGAAAATTTGGGGAAGATTGGTATAGAGAATTGGAGGAAGTGGCGTTGGAAACCGCTAAACGGTAGGAATATCCAATATTACTTTTGTACCTCTTGGGGTGCCGTTTTCGTCAAACAAATCAACAAGATCCACTTCAAAGCTATTTTGGTAATCTTTGGAAAAGTTGGCCAAGCGTTCTTTGGTGATTCGAATACCAACAGACTTCCTTTTTAATACTCTATTTTCCTTATTAGTCTGGGCTACACCTCGCCCAACACCATTGTCCACGATCTCTATGGATACATGGCTCTGATTTTTCTTTTTGACGTTTAGATGAATAATTTTTTCACCTTCTTTAGGTGAAAGACCATGCCAAAGTGAATTTTCCAAAAAGGGTTGTAATGCCAACGAAGGCACTTTTATGCTATCTGGATTGATACTCTTATCCACCGAAATCTTAAAGTCTATTTCATTGGAAAACCGTATGTTTTCAATATTCATGTATAGTTCTACGGTTTCTAATTCCTCTGCTAAAGTGATTTCCTTTACTGAGGAAGCCTCTAATATTTTTCGGATTAACTTAGAAAATTTGTTTAAATAATGTACCGCATTTTTTTGCTCGTTGTTTATAATGTACAGTTTAATCGAGTTCAACGAGTTGAACAAGAAATGAGGATTCATTTGGCTACGGAGCATGCTTTGTTCTAAAGTAAGAACCCTTTTTTCGTTCTTACTTTGATATTGACGATATAGAATATATAGTATGGAAGAAATTAGCCCTACGATTAATGCGCTAACCAATAGGGTAGTCTGATTCTTTCTAAGCCGTAGACGCACAATTTCATTTTCTTTTGCCAGCACAGAAATCTGATTATTCTTTTTGTCCGCTTCATATCGGACAATGATATCGTTCATGTACCTAAAATTGGTAGCACTGGAAATCTCCTCATCGTACTCATCTGCTTTTTTATAATACTCGTAAGCTACCTTATAGTTGCCACGGGTTTCTTCAAAATCAGAAAGCTTCTGATAGGCATACAATATATTACTTGGGATGTTATGGGTTTGTGCCATCTCTAAACCCTCTATAATAAAATTTTGTGCCTTGTCATAATTGCCCAATTCTGTATGTGCCCAACCTGTATTGATAAATACCAATGGGGTAATAAAATAGTCGCCTATGGTCCTTGACGGCTCAAGTAGAGGTTCCAACAGCACCAATGCAGCATATGGCATATCTTGTTTAAGATAAATCTGGGCAAGACTGTTTTTGCAGATAATCTTACCGTAGTCGGAGTTGATTTCTTCATTATAAACAAGCGACTTTCTATAGTTTTCCATCGCACCTTCTAAATCATCTTTCAGTTCCAGACAATTTCCAATATTTTGGTAGTTGATTGCTAAACCTAGCTTATTGCCAAGCTCTTCCTCAAATTTTAAAGCTCTTTTAAACTGAATAATGGCAAGGTCGTATTGCTCCAGGGTTTGGTAGAGGTTGCCGATACAATTTAATGAAACATTAATGTTTCTTTTAATATGGTGGGATGGGTTCTCTACCTCCTCAGCAAGCTCTAGGGCTTTTTGATTATAATCCAAGGCGGTCTTAATTGCATCGGTTCGTCTGTAAACCACGCCTAGCATGTTAAGGGCTCTCACTTTTAGTTCGGTATTGTTGGCTTCTTCGGCTAATTCCAATGCTTTTTCATGAAGATCAACAGCCAACTTGAACTTGGAAATGTTACGGTATTTTGCTCCAATTTGGTCCAGCGCATAGGATTGTCCTTCCAAATAGTTTTCCTTTTCGCACAAATCAGCAAAATATCGTAATAAGGTAGTATCTCTCTTTTCGGATTTCAACTCGGTATCCAAAGAAAGATAGCTCTTGGGGTTCATTTGGATAATCCTTCGAGCTTTATCCTTAAACGCTTCTGGAATTTCTTGAGAGAAGATGCTATATGGAACCAGAAAAAGGAAAAAAAATAAGACTAAAATATTTTTTTGCGGATGTAGGCTTTCGGTTTTTATAGCTTGTATTTTAAACACAGGTGTCTTGGGAAGTTATAGCATATCCAAAAAATCAGATTTCTTTTGCCTAGAGACGGGAATTTTATGGTTGGATTCCAAAACCACATAACCGTCCGTTTTCAAAAATTCTTTTATCTTGTTTAAGTTGATGATATATGAATTATGTATTCTAAAAAAGCTGTTATCCGGCAATAAATTGTTTACTTCCTTGAGCTTTTTTGTCAATAAGATTTTTTGCCCATCGCTTAAAAAAATAGTGCTGTAATTGCCATCAGATTCCGCATAAAGTATATCATCACTATTTAAGAACAACAATTTGCCATCGGTGTTTATTGTTATCTTTTTACTATGGGATTCCGCATTAAAGTTCAACAAAATTTTCTCCAACTTGTCAATAGTCAAATTTTTGGTGTTGTACTTTTTTATTTTGGAAATGGTTACCTGAAGGTCATCAGTATCAATGGGTTTTAACAGATAGTCAATGGCCTCATTCTTTAAGGCCTGAAGTGCATATTGATTATAAGCCGTGGTAATAACAACAGGAAAATCCTTGTTCTTTAGATTTTTAATAAACTGAAAACCATCCATTGCCGGCATTTCAATATCTAAAAAGAGACAATCTGGGGTATTACGCTCAAGATAGTCCAAAGCTTCATGCGCATCTGTAAAAGACGCAATTATGTCAACTTCATCGCTCAGGTTGGTCAACTCCCAACTTAAACTTTGTAAAGCTTTTACCTCATCATCTACAATAACTGCTTCTAACATTCTTTATATTAAATCAATTTCAAATTTAGGACTATTCTGTATAAGGTATTTAAAAATATGTGCTAATGGACACTTAGCGCTTATAATTGGTAAAAAAAGGAACGTATTGAGATTTTGTAGAACTTTGCTTTAGTTGGAACTGCTTGTCCCAATAAGCCTTATAGGGTCAAAAAGGCCAAAAACCATTTATACATAAAATGCAACCGATTATACATACTAGGCCCGGCGGAGTCTTTTCTTTTATAATTTGGCTCTATCAAAAATTAAGAAACAACCTTAATGATGCTACAATGAAAAAGTGTGTTGTATTATTCGTGATTTTGATATTTACTCTAATATTTGCTGCTGTGTTAGAGAGTAAAGATTTAAAAATGCAGTCAGATTGGGACAAAGTCGTCAATGTAGACTAGAGTGTTTCAACAGAACAAGTTCATATACATTACCAACAAACAAGTGTACGGCCGAGCAACCAACCTCTTGATTTTAGAAACTGCTTGCAAAATAAAATCTTCGGCTATACTAAGGTTTTGAATTTTGGTTTTGGGTTTCGGGGGAACTACCTAAGATTAAAGTACATTCCAAGGTTAAGCTGAAAATGGCCGTACTGTTTGGTAATGGAATTCAATAAAGTGGCTTTAAGCGCAATTTTCATAAATAATTAAGACCAAAAAGTATATTACAATATACTTTTTGGTCTTTTTTGTTATTGTTGAATCTTGACAAAAAAACTTCACTGGCGCCATAATCCCAGCAGCCCAAGGAACATCACTTGCGAACCTAGATTTCAACATGTTGTGTTAAAAACTTTACATTGGTTTTGATAAAACAAACTTTACAGTCTGGTTACATTTTTGAATCTTTGTTTGCCCTGTTCGCTAGGAATTTTCCTTTCCAAATTATAAACTTTGTAACAATTACGTATGTCAACAGCCATTGAGCCCATATTAGAAGAAAATGAAGATAGATTTGTAATTTTTCCAATTAAGCATGATGATCTTTGGGAATGGTACAAAAAATGCGAGGCTTGTTTTTGGACTGCCGAAGAAATAGATCTTCATGAAGACTTGACGGATTGGAATAATAAATTGAATGATGACGAGCGTTATTTTATAAAACACATCCTTGCATTTTTTGCTGCATCTGATGGTATTGTAAACGAGAATTTAGCAGAGAATTTTGTTAGTGAGGTCCAGTATGCGGAAGCAAAGTTTTTCTACGGATTTCAGATTATGATGGAGAATATCCATTCAGAAACATATTCGTTACTAATAGATACTTATGTAAAAGATGAAAAGGAAAAAAATATTCTTTTCAAGGCCATTGAAAACTTCCCAGCAATCAAAAAGAAGGCAGATTGGGCCTTAAACTGGATTGAATCTCCAAGCTTTGCCGAAAGATTAATTGCATTTGCCGCAGTTGAGGGAATTTTCTTTTCAGGTGCTTTCTGCTCTATTTTTTGGCTAAAGAAAAGAGGCCTGATGCCTGGCCTTACATTTTCTAATGAGTTAATTTCTAGAGATGAAGGAATGCACTGTGATTATGCAGTTCATTTACACAATAAACACCTGATTAATAAAGTGCCAAAAGAGCGGATTACTGCAATTTTAACAGATGCTCTTAATATTGAAAGAGAGTTTATTACAGAATCACTTCCCGCAAGTTTAATTGGAATGAACTCTAAATTGATGACACAATATCTGGAGTTTGTGACCGATAGATTATTGGTGGAATTAGAATGTGAAAAAGTATATAATGCTACCAACCCATTTGATTTCATGGATATGATTTCACTTCAGGGCAAGACCAATTTCTTTGAAAAGCGCGTGTCTGAATATCAAAAAGCAGGTGTTTTGAACAAAGAAAAAGATGAAGATGCACAAAAGATCAGTTTTGACGCTGACTTTTAAATTGACCAACCTTTAAGAAAACACTACCCCTTGGTGTTTTCATGATTTTAACCTAACTAAGTGCGCTGGAATTTTTTCCGACGCGATTGAAGTGTATGCTGGTATAACCAACAAACGTATCATTTAAAACAATAGTAGCCACATGTATGTAGTAAAAAGAGATGGAAGAAAAGAGCTGATCATGTTCGACAAGATCACGGCCAGGGTAAGAAAATTGTGTTATGGCCTTAATGGGCTGGTAGATCCATTAAAAGTTGCTATGCGGGTCATAGAAGGGCTTTATGACGGTGTAACTACATCTGAATTGGATAATTTAGCAGCTGAGATTGCTGCAACTATGACTACCACGCATCCAGATTATGCAAAGTTGGCAGCTCGTATTTCAGTTTCCAATCTACATAAGAACACTAAAAAATCCTTCTCGGAAACTATGAAGGATTTGTATGAATACGTAAATCCTAGAACCGGCAAAAAAGCACCACTTCTATCGGAGGAGGTTTATGAAGTGATTTCTGAAAATTCAGAAAAATTGGATTCTACCATTATTTACAACCGTGATTTTGGCTACGATTACTTCGGTTTTAAAACATTGGAACGTTCATACTTGTTAAAACTAAACGGTAAAATAGCAGAGCGCCCACAACATATGTTGATGCGAGTTTCTATCGGGATCCATTTAAACGATTTAGACGCTGCTATAGAAACCTATGAGTTGATGTCTAAAAAGTACTTTACTCATGCTACACCTACTTTATTTAATTCCGGTACACCTAAGCCACAGATGTCTTCTTGTTTTCTTCTAGCAATGAAAGATGACAGTATTGATGGTATTTATGATACATTAAAGCAGACTGCAAAAATTTCACAATCTGCTGGAGGAATAGGTCTTTCTATTCATAACGTGAGAGCTACTGGATCCTATATCGCGGGCACTAATGGCACTTCTAATGGAATTGTTCCAATGCTTCAAGTATTTAATGATACAGCCAGATATGTGGATCAAGGTGGTGGAAAACGTAAAGGAAGTTTCGCAATCTATATGGAGCCATGGCATGCAGATATCTATGAGTTCCTCGATTTGAAAAAGAATCATGGAAAAGAAGAAATGCGTGCACGGGATTTGTTCTATGCCATGTGGATTTCTGACCTTTTTATGAAAAGGGTAGAAGCAAACGAAGAATGGACATTAATGTGTCCTAACGAGTGCCCAGGGCTTTTTACAAATCACAGTGAAGAGTTCGAGAAGCTATACTTACAATATGAGGCTCAGGGTAAAGGCCGTAAAACGGTAAGAGCGCGTGAACTTTGGGAAAAAATATTAGAATCTCAAATTGAAACAGGGACACCTTATATGTTGTACAAGGATGCCGCCAACCGTAAAAGCAACCAGAAGAATTTAGGTACTATTCGCTCTTCAAACCTATGTACAGAGATTTTGGAATATACCTCTCCAGATGAAGTAGCGGTATGTAATTTAGCTTCCATCGCATTACCAATGTTCATAAAGAATGGTGAATTTGACCATAAAGAGTTGTTCAAGGTTACTAAAAGAGTGACCAAAAACCTGAATAAAGTAATAGATAGGAACTATTACCCAGTTAAAGAAGCTGAAAATTCCAATATGCGCCATAGACCTATTGGTCTTGGAGTACAGGGCTTGGCAGATGCTTTCATAATGTTGCGTTTACCTTTTACAAGTGATGAAGCTAAGAAACTGAACCAAGAGATATTCGAAACCTTATATTTTGCAGCAGTTACTGCCTCCATGGAGCAAGCAAAAGAAGAAGGACCATACTCGTCTTATAAAGGTTCTCCAATTGAACAAGGAGAGTTTCAGCATAACCTTTGGGGCATTAAAGACGAAGAACTTTCTGGACGTTGGGATTGGGCCAAATTGAGAAAAGAAGTAAAGAAAAATGGTGTTCGTAACTCCTTATTGGTAGCACCAATGCCAACAGCATCTACTTCTCAGATACTTGGTAATAATGAATGTTTTGAGCCATATACCTCTAACATTTATACCCGAAGAGTACTTTCAGGTGAGTTTATCGTAGTAAACAAACACCTATTGGAAGACTTGGTAAATTTGGGTCTTTGGAACGAAAGCATGAAGCAAGAATTGATGCGTGCCAACGGATCTATTCAACATATAGAAACTATTCCACAGGATATCAGGGAATTGTACAAGACGGTTTGGGAGCTTAGCATGAAAGATATCATTGATATGAGCAGACAGCGTGGCTATTTTATTGATCAAAGCCAGTCTTTGAACTTGTTCATGGAAAATGCCAATTATTCTAAGTTAACGTCCATGCACTTTTACGCCTGGAAAAGCGGTTTGAAGACGGGTATGTATTATTTGCGTACTAAAGCGGCCGTGGATGCTATTAAGTTCACGTTGGACAATACTAAGAAGAAAGAAGTTCCTGTTAGTGTAGCTGCGGATGCAGAAGTAATAGCTGCAACACCTAACACTGCGGAAGTACTTAAGGTAGAAGTCACATCGGCAAGTCAACAAGAAGTGGACGTACAGCCTATGAGTGCTGAAGAAATGAAAGAAATGATTGCACGCGCCAAAGAAGGCCAAGCAGACGATGACTGTTTGATGTGTGGATCGTAGTTTGTACTGAGCTTATCAGTATGTGATAGTGTTTATTAAATAGATGCCTCGGAAAAGTTCACCCCACAAAGAACGACTTCTGAGGTATTTTTTTGAATTGAAAGAAATTCAGAAACTAAAAAGCCCCTTACAAAGGGGCTTTTTTAACAGTAAATGATATATGTTATAGGGACCAAGCCTTACCTTGGGTCAATGTTTGTTCATCTTCACAACCAATATACTCGCCTGGAACAGGTAAATAAGCTAAAATCTCTTCACCTACATATTCTGAGGTCTTATACGACCAGATTGAAAGATCACGTAATGAATTGGCAAAACTATAGCGAGAGATTTCATCATCTAGCACCGCACCGCCATTTTCTTCTACAGCTCCAAAATAAGCCTCTAAGGCTTTTTCGTGAGCTTCTTCAACCTCATCTGTTCTTTTCTTGAGATATGTGGCGAAAACAGGCTCTAAATCCTCTTCATCCAACTCTGCAAGAGATTCTTTCTGTGCTGAAGCCAAAACTTTATCAGTAAACTTGCCCATGCCCATTTTTAGAAAATCTTGATGCTCTTTTGGAAGAACTTCATTCGCAAATTTATCTAAGAACACATGTACATTTACTTCTGTGGCAGAAGGGGTATCGGTTTTTGGCAATAAGATATCTACCAGAGTATGTAAAACGGTCCCTTCATCTTTAGAAAAGAATTCCGGAGTCCAATCCAATACTTTCTTGCCATTACAGCTTTGTACTATTCCCAAAAGTGTTGGAGCAGCAATGGTATAACCAAAGGCCAGCCCCATATTTTTAAGTGCAACTCTTCTTTCCATTATATGTTTCCTTTTTTAAGTTCTTGCGCTGCATGGTGGGCAGCTCTTGCAGTAAAAGCCATATAGGTCAGTGAGGGATTTACACAACTTGCGGATGTCATAAAAGCCCCGTCAGTAACATAAACATTTTTAACCGTATGTACTTGATTGTTTCCGTTTAAAACGGAAGTTTTAGGATTTCTACCCATTCTGGCAGTACCCATTTCATGTATTCCCAGGCCTAGTGCGTAAGTCTCATCATAAGTTTCAATATCGCGTACTCCAGACTTTTCAAGCATTGCTGCTGCCTGTTCTTGCATATCCTTACGCATTTTGAGCTCATTTTCCTTTATCTCTGCATCAAAAGTGACCGTTGGTAGACCCCATTGATCTTTCTTATCATAGTCAAGAGTCATTTTATTTTCATGGTATGGCAAGATTTCTCCAAACCCTAACATGTTCATGTTCCAGCCTCCTGGTTTTAAAACAGCATCTTTAAGTTCTTTTCCATGGGAAACTTCAGCAATGGCGGCTTCATAATCACCTCTTCCAGCACCACCTTGGTATCCATAACCTCGGGTAAAGTCTTTCATATCACTGCTACCTCCCAAGTTTCTAAAACGAGGAACATAAATCCCATTTGGTTTTCTTCCTTTGTAATACTTATCCTCAAAGCCATCCATTTTACCTCGAGCACCAGCTTTAAAGTGATGGTCCATAATGTTATGACCCAATTCTCCAGAATCGTTACCCATTCCGTTAGGGAATCTATCAGATTTAGATTGCATTAGAATTGAAGTTGATGCTACAGCAGAAGCGCAAAGGAAAATTACCTTGGCCTTAAATTCAAAAACTTCTTTGGTAACACGATCTATAACTTTTACTCCCGTGGCTTTTTTTGTATTCTCATCATAGATTACTTCATGCACAATAGAGTCTGGGCGTAAAGTCATATTCCCTGTTCGTTCAGCAGCGGGTAATGTAGAAGAATTACTGCTGAAATATGCGCCAAAAGGACAACCTCTAATACACCTGTTTCTAAATTTACAGGAACTACGGTTTAAACCATCAAACTTTTTATCACTGTTAATATGTGCAACTCTACCAGCTGTAATAACACGTCCATCAAAATGATCAGAAACGCGTTCACGCACATGTTGTTCAACACAATTAAGATCCATCATGGGCTCAAACTTCCCATCTGGTAGTTGAGGTAAATTCAATAGTTCTCCTGAAACTCCTATATAACTTTCAACTTTATCATACCAAGGAGCAATGTCTTTATAGCGTACTGGCCAATCAACGGCAACACCTTCTTTTTTATTTGCCTCAAAATCAATTTCACTCCAACGGTAGCTATGACGCCCCCATAACAATGATCGTCCACCTACATGGTAGCCTCTCATCCAATCAAAACGTTTGGTTTCATTATAAGGATGATCAATGTCGTCCACAAACCAGAAATTATGAGGAGCTTTTACAGTGTAACCTGTTCTATTTTGTTTCTCCTGTCTGGCAATCTTGTCTGGCGATAATTCCCCATTGTTTGGAAAATCCCAAGGATCTAGATTTGCTGTGGGATAATCAGTAATATGATTTACCATACGACCGCGTTCCAAGACCAATGTCTTTAGTCCATTTTCGCACAGTTCTTTAGCAGCCCAACCACCACTAATGCCCGTTCCCACTACAATGGCATCGTATGATTCCTGCTCTTCGTTGTAATAAAATTTACTCATTTAATAGGATTGTTTATTTCATAAATGTATTAATTATTAAATTAATTTTCTACATTTAATCCTTATGTTTATTGAGAATTCACTACTATAACGTTGTAGTTTTTCAATTCTATTTAATATTACACAATCAACCCTTATGAAGAGAAGGAATTTTATTCAAAATGGTGCCCAAGCAGGAATTGCACTTTCACTGTTGGGTACATATGCATGTAAACAAGGCAAGAAAAAAGAAATAACAGACACGGAAATGCTAGAAGAAACTCCAGCTGCACCAGAGCAAATGTTCAAGCTTTCGCTAGCGCAGTGGTCCATACATAGAATGATTAGGGAAGAAGGACTAGACCCATATCTATTTGCTGAAAAAGCAAAAGGGTGGGGTTTTTCTGGTTTGGAATATGTAAGTCAATTGTATGAGGACGAACTTAAAGCTGCTAATTTTTCTAAAGAGGCGATGGATAAATTCGTAGAAAAATCAAAAGCGGAAAGTGAAAAACATGGATTGGAAAATCTAATTATTATGATTGATCATGAAGGAGATTTATCTGCCGCAGATGAGATGGAAAGAAAAAAGGCCATCGAAGATCATTTTAAATGGGTAGATGCCGCAGCTGCACTTGGGTGTCATTCCGTAAGAGTGAACTTAATGGGCAGTAAGATTGCTGAAGAGTGGACTCCTGCTTCTATTGATGGACTTACACAACTTTCCAACTATGCAAAAGATAAAAACATCAATGTGATTGTGGAAAATCATGGAGGATTTTCCTCTAATGCGGCCATGTTGGTTGAAGTTATGGAAAAAGTGAACCTGCCTAATTGCGGAACGCTTCCAGATTTTGGGAATTTCTGCGTGAAAAGAGAGGATGGGTCTTATTTTGACACTCCCTGCGTTGAGGAATATGATAGATATAAAGGAATAGGTGAACTAATGCCATACGCCAAAGCTGTGAGTGCCAAGTCCCATGATTTTGATGATCAAGGCAATGAGACGCATACCGATTTTGAACGTATGATGAAAATTGTCAAAGATTCCGGCTATTCTGGTTATGTAGGAGTAGAATATGAAGGGGATGAGCTTAGTGAAGAAGAAGGAATTATTGCCACCAAAAACTTATTGAACAAATTACTTAATCTATCTGCATAAAACACTGTGTTTATGAAGGGATTTTTACACCAGCATTTTGATTATAATTTCTATTGCAATAAAAAGCTCATTGAGCAATGTGCATCTATGGACCAAGTTCCTGAGAAGTGCATAAAATTGTTTAGTCATATTCTAAATGCGCATCATGTATGGAATCACAGAATTGTAGGAAAGCAAATTGAATTTGATGTTTGGCAAAAACATGAGGTTGAAAATTGGCAGGACATACACTATGAAAACCAACGAACTTCTTTTGAAATTATAACCAATGCAGATGATTTTGCAAAGAGAATAGATTATGAGAACAGTGAAGGAAGAACATTTGGGAATGAGCTCAAAGATATCCTTTTTCATATAGTTAACCATTCCACACACCATAGGGGACAAATTTTGATGGATTTCCGATTGGCGGGAATTGAACCCGAATCTTTGGACTACATATTATATAAAAGATAAATTCCCTAATTCATGACTTTAAAAATAAAATTCCAACTCTCTTTTATGATGTTTTTAGAATTCTTCATCTGGGGAGGCTGGTTTGTTACGCTGGGCACTTTTCTAGGAGAAAACTTAAATGCCAGTGGGGGAGAAATAGCGAAAGCTTTTTCAACTCAATCATGGGGAGCGATAATAGCACCATTTATTATAGGATTGATAGCGGATAGATATTTTAATGCCGAACGAATTTTAGGTGTTTTGCACCTTTTAGGTGCATTTTTAATGTACCAAATGTATGGTATAGATGACTTTGCTGCTTTTTATCCATATGTTTTGGGATATATGATTTTATATATGCCGACTTTGGCTCTAGTAAATTCAATTTCTTTTAATCAGATGAAAGACCCTGCCAAGGAATTCTCTTTGGTTAGAGTGTTTGGAACCATAGGTTGGATTGTTGCTGGGTTGATTATTAGCTATGTATTTCTTTGGGATTCGCCCGAAGGAAGGTCGGCAGGGATGCTAAAAAACACTTTTTTAATGGTTGCAGTAGCTTCCGCAGTTCTAGGTCTTTTTAGCTTTACACTTCCAAGGACTCCTCCAAGAGTATCAAAAGATGAAAAGGTCAGTATTTCAAGTTTGCTGGGATTGGATGCATTGAAACTTTTAAAAGATAAAAATTTTCTCATCTTTTTTATCGCCTCTGTGCTCATATGTATACCCTTAGCGTTTTATTACCAAAATGCTAATCCGTTTCTTTCAGAAATTGGTGTAAGTAATCCAACTGGCAAAATGACCATAGGTCAAATATCCGAAGTGCTTTTTATGTTGTTACTACCCTATTTCTTTAAAAAATATGGATTTAAAAAGACCATTTTGGCGGGGATGTTGGCATGGACCATTCGCTATTTATTGTTTGCTTTTGGCAACCCTGGTGAGCTTGCCTTCATGTTAATTATTGGAATTGCACTACATGGTATTTGCTATGACTTTTTCTTTGTGTCTGGGCAAATTTATACAGATACCAAAGCTGGGGAGAAATATAAGAGTGCTGCCCAAGGTCTAATTACTCTTGCCACTTATGGTGTGGGAATGTTAATAGGGTTTTGGATAGCAGGAAAAATAACAGATACATATCTTCTGGAAGACGCTACGCACACTTGGCAAACCATATGGATGTATCCTGCAGGATTTGCCTTGGTTGTTTTTCTACTGTTTGCTTTAGTTTTTAAAAATGAGAAAGTAGAATATAAAACTTGAACCAAATAGGTAACTAACCAAATATAATTTAATGGAAAATATTAATAAGAATAGACTGTTTTTGGCTTCATGCGTCTCATTGATAGTTACAGCAATGACCTTTGCGTTACGAGCTGGAATTATGGGAGAACTGAATGTTGAATTTGGATTCAATGATACCCAGCTTGGATGGATGAATTCAATGGCGTTCTACGGTTTCCCTGTATCAATGATAATAGGAGGACTTATCTATCCAAAGATTGGTCCAAAACCCATATTATGGGTGGCTTTTATTTGTCACCTTCTGGGCTTAATCCTTACTATAATAGCAAAAAGTTTTGTTCCCTTACTAATATCAACATTCTTTATAGGCTTAGCCAATGGAGCAGTAGAAGCGGCCTGTAATCCTTTGATTGCGGACATGTATACCAAAAACAGAACCACGATGCTCAATAAATTCCATGTTTGGTTTCCAGGAGGGATTGTAATTGGCGCATTGCTTGGTGAGTTAATGGGAAATATTGGACTCTCTTGGCAAATACAAATCGCTATAATGATTGTACCCACATTGCTATATGGCTACCTAATATTAGGTCAAAAATTCCCAAAAGCAGAGAATATAGAATCAGACATCAGTAAAAATGTCAAATCAATGTTCACGCCATTATTTCTTTTCATGCTCATATGTATGGGATTAACAGCTACTACAGAATTGGGGACAGGTCAATTTATAGAAAGATTGCTAGGCCAAGCGGGGGCACCACCACTTATCATTTTAGCTATTGTTACCGGACTAATGGCAGTGGGCAGATATTTTGCAGGCCCTATTATTCATAAATTCAATCCAGTTGGGGTATTGTTTGGATCAGCGATTATTGCATCCCTTGCACTGTTTTTATTATCAAGCGCAACGGGTCCAATGGTATATGTCGCAGCTATTTTATTCTCATTTGGGGTTATGTATTTTTGGCCCACTATGATTGGATTTGTAAGTGAGTACAGTCATAAAACAGGAGCATTGGGAATGTCTATCATTGGAGGTTTTGGAATGTTGATTACAGGAATTTCCCTTCCAAAAATTGGTCAAATGTTGGATAAAGAACGCACCCAGGCATTAGATTCAGGAGTTTCTGCGGAGACAGCGGACCTTGTTGCTGGCCAAGCTACCTTAGGAAATATCATGTGGCTTCCGGTAATATTGATTGTCCTTTTTGGAATCCTATTTTTGATGAGAAATAAACTGGAAGAAAAAAGGTTAAAACAAGAACATTAAATCAAAAAAGAAAATTAATGCCAAAAAAAATAAGATTAGGAGTTATTGGAGGGGGAGGCGATTCCCTCATTGGAGTGCTTCATAGAGTAGCCTCCTTCATTAATGATAATTATGAAATTGTTGGAGCCGTATTCAATCCAGATTATGAGCAAAATGTTGCTTTCGCCAAAGAGATTGATGTGCCCACCAATAGGATTTATAAGGACTTTGACACACTTGTAGAGGAAGAGTTAAAACTTCCCGAAGATGAACGTATTCAGGTCTGCTCAGTTTTAACGCCCAACTTTTTGCATTTTCCTATGGCCAAAAAGCTATTGGACAATGGCTTTCATGTTATCTGTGAAAAGCCAATGACCATGGATTATGAGGAAGCCAAAACCCTTCAAGAAGCCCATAAAAATTCTGGGAAGGTGTTTGCTTTGACCCATACCTATACTGGCTACCCTATGGTGAGGCAGATGAGAGAGATGATTAAAAATGGTGAATTGGGTAAAATTCATAAAGTAGATGCCAGATACTACCAAGGTTGGATAAATACGGTAATCCACGATAAGGAAAAGCGTTCTACAGTCTGGAGATTGGATCCCACAAAAGCAGGAATAAGTTCATGTATGGGTGATATTGGGGTGCATGCATTTAATATGGTGGAGTTTACCACTGGACTGCAAGTTAAATCGTTGTTATGCGATTTCAATTACTTGTATGAGGACAATCAAATGGATGTAGACGGCACTGTTCTAATTCGCATGGATGAACATGTAAAAGGTGTAATCAGATCTAGTCAAGTTGCTACGGGAGAGGAAAATGGATTGGCAATTGCCATCTATGGTGAAAAAGGAGCTTTGCGATGGGAACAAGAGAAACCTAATTTCCTCTATAAAATGAGCGATACGGAACCTGTTCAAGTATATAAGCCAGGACATGCATACAATTCGGAACTCTCTTTAGGAGCATCAAAAATGCCACCTGGTCACCCAGAAGGGATTTTTGACTCCATGGCAAATATTTATCTAGGAGCTGCAAAGGCCATTAGAGGAGAGGAATACAATGATGGGGAATTCCCAACCATGGAAGATGGTGTTAGAGGTATGAACTTTATTGAAGGTACCGTAGCCTCACACAAACAAGGTAATGTTTGGGTAAAAATGGACTAAGGACACCTTTTTGTCAATAAGATTTAAATGGCCGCAAAATGCGGCCATTATCTTTGAAAGATTTTCTCAAACCTTTCAAAAACAATAATCATACTTTCTAATGGGGTTCTGTTGAATTCAGAAAGTTCCCTAGTGTAATAATCCCAATGGGTCTTTCTCCAATGTTCTATACTTTTATCTCCTTCACCTTCGAGCCTAGCATGCTCAGAATGGACTGCAAAATAGGGGACCAATTTGACAGAAGTGGTTCGGATAACACATTTAGCTTTTCCAGACCAATCTGTAACCACGGCAAAATCTCCTATTTTGGGCAGCTCTTCTTTTCGCAATTGCAAAGCTAAAAGAGATTGGGAGGTAGCGCGTTTAACATCTTTACAAACTAAATCGGCACAGGTATTGGCATCTTTTTCATTGTCACAAAAGTGTATCACTTTTGGAGCGTCTTCAGAAGCAAATTCTAGATGGGCATCTAGAAAATCACCCCATAGATTTCGAGCAGAAGCGTTTTCCATAGTAGGTATTTAAGAAAATTTATGTTGTTTAAATTGTTCAGCAGCATGATTGGCCGCTCTGGCCGTAAAAGCCATATAGGTTAATGAGGGGTTAACACAATTTGCAGAAGTCATAAATGCGCCATCTGTAACATATACATTAGGCACGTCATGAACTTGATTATGCTTGTTTAAGATGGAAGTTTTAGGGTCTTTTCCCATGCGTGCACCTCCCATTTCATGTATTCCTAAGCCAGGGCCGGTTTCAGTATCAAAAGACTTTACATTTTTAAAACCTGCCGCTTTTAGAATAGCAACAGCCTCTTCTTTTATGGCCTCCCGCATATTAAGTTCATTCTCTTTGAACTCTACGTCAAAGTCTAATTGGGGTAATCCCCATTTATCTTTTTTGTCTTGACTCAAGGTTACTCGATTATCATGATGAGGAAGCATTTCACCAAAACCGGTCATGCCAATTTCCCAACCCCCAGGTTTTAGAATAGCTTCCTTGAGTGCTTTTCCATAACCCATTTCCGCAACCATCTCTGACCAATGATTTCTACTTGCTCCACCTTGATACCCAAAACCACGTAAAAAGTTTTTTCTTTTTGTTTTTTCGTCCAAGTTAACAAACCTTGGAATGTAGAAGCCGTTTGGCCTTCTTCCCTTGTAATATTTATCTAAATGACCATCAACTTTGGCAGAAGCTCCCAATTGGTAGTGATGGTCCATGATATTTCTACCTAACTCATCATGATTGTTGCCCATGCCATTTGGGAATGTTTTAGATTTTGATTGGAGTAAAATCCCTACTGAGGCCATTGCAGAAGCACATAAGAATACGATTTTCCCTTTGAATTCAATTTTTTCTTGGGTCTCGGCATCAATTATTTTTACACCTGTTGCCTTTTTTTGCTTTTCATCATAAACCACTTCATGAACAATGGAGTTTGGACGTAAGGTCATGTTGCCCGTGCGTTCAGCAGCAGGTAAAGTTGAGGAGTTACTACTAAAATAACCTCCAAATGGACATCCTCTCCAACACCTGCTTCGATATTGACAAGGCCCTCGGCCTTCAAACGCAGTTGTATTTTCAGTAATATGGGCCGCCCTTCCAATGGTCAAAAGCCTGCCATCTTCAAACCCAGATTCCATAGCATTTTTCAGCTCTTTTTCCACACAGTTCAATTCCATTGGCGGTTGAAATTGGCCATCAGGCAATTGCTTAAGCCCCAACTTCTCACCACTAACACCTATATAAGATTCTACTTTATCATACCAAGGCGAAATGTCTTTATAACGGACTGGCCAATCTACAGCGATTCCATCTTGTTTGTTGGCTTCAAAATCTATATCGCTCCAGCGGTAACTTTGTCTCCCCCATGTTAGCGACCTGCCACCAACATGATAACCCCTTATCCAATCAAAACGCTTGGTTTCTTGATAGGGATGCTCTAAATCATTTACAAAAAAATGCTTAACATCCTCCTTTGGGGCCCATCCTAGGCGACGTTGCTTTGGGTATTTTTTCAATTCTTCATCACTCAATTGGCCTTTTAAAGGGTAGTCCCACGGGTCATCGTTCATGGTTTTATAATCTTGAATATGCTTTACCATGGGTCCACGCTCCAAAACCAATGTCTTTAAGCCATTTTCGCAAAGCTCTTTGGCAGCCCAGCCACCACTTATCCCTGTTCCTACAACAATAGCATCATAAACAACATTTTCGTTCATTATTGTACTGTTTTAATTGTTAGCTAATCCCTATATTTATGTCTTTCTACAGGAAAAATAATAACATCGTAGTTTTTTTCTTAAATATAGGCGATAAATCCTAAAACGTTAAGGATTTATCAATTCTTAAAAATTGATTTAAATGAAAACAATAAAAGGACCGGCGGTATTTCTTGCCCAATTTGTAGATAGTCAACCTCCGTTCAATTCTTTGGATGGTCTTTGCAAATGGGCTTCTGGTTTAGGATATAAAGGCATTCAGATTCCAACATGGGAATCATTCTTGATAGATTTGGACAAAGCTGCGGAGAGTCAAGATTATTGCGACGAACTCAAAGGAAAAATAAATTCTTATGGATTGGAAATTACAGAACTTTCCACTCATTTACAGGGACAATTGGTAGCGGTAAACCCAGCTTATGATATTATGTTCGATAATTTTGCTCCGGATAAAGTGAAGAACAATCCTAAGGCACGAACTGAATGGGCTATTGAAACAGTAAAAAAGGCAGCGACGGCAAGCCGAAGACTAGGAATAAAAGCTCATGCTACTTTCTCCGGAGCATTACTTTGGCATACTGCGCATCCTTGGCCGCAAAGACCACCTGGGTTGGTGGAAATGGGGTTTGAAGAGTTGGCGAAAAGATGGACACCCATTTTAAATCATTTTGATGAAGAAGGAGTGGATGTATGTTATGAGATTCACCCTGGAGAAGATTTACACGATGGAGACACGTTTGAACGTTTTTTGAAAGCCACCGGAAATCATAAACGGGTAAATATTTTATATGACCCAAGCCATTTTGTATTACAGCAGTTGGACTATATCGCTTATATAGATCACTATCATGAGTTTATAAAATCGTTTCATGTAAAGGATTCCGAATTTAACCCTACTGGAAAGAAAGGTGCATTTGGAGGATATAACGATTGGGGTGACCGAGCAGGAAGATATCGCTCTTTAGGTGATGGGCAGATTGATTTCAAGACTATTTTCTCTAAACTAACGCAGTACGGTTGTGATGTATGGGCGGTCATGGAATGGGAATGTTGTATTAAAAGCCCAGAGCAAGGTGCGCGAGAAGGTGCTAAATTTATTCAAGACCATATCATTGAAGCTACCACCAAAACCTTTGATGATTTTGCTGGAGCAGAAACAGATACTGACAAACTAAAAAAGATACTGGGATTATGAAAAAAATAGTTTTATTAACTGTACTAATCGTCGCAGTTGCTTGTAAGGAGAAACCAAAAGAGAGTCCTAAGGAAGTAGAGGAGATTGTTGAAACAAAAATGGAACAAGAAGAATCTGACTGGACTGTTTTGTTTGATGGATCTTCTTGGGATGGATGGCATATCTATTCTGGAAGGGATATTGAAGAAGCCTGGAGCTTGGAAAACGGCGCTATGCTTTTGAACAAAACATCTGAACAGCGAAAAGGAGGAGAGCGTTTCAATATAGTAACGGACAAGGAATACACCAATTTTGTGCTTTCTGTGGAGTGGATGGTATCCAGTGGAGCCAATAGTGGTATTATGTGGGGAGTGGTTGAAGATGACAAATACCCAGAACCTTATACTACAGGGCCCGAGATTCAAGTGCTGGACAATATAGATCACCCAGATGCAAAGAATGGTACAAGCCATCAAGCAGGAGCACTTTATGATATGGTATCACCGTCTCAGAATGTGGTTAAACCTGTTGGAGAGTGGAATCATTATTTAATATCCATTAACCATGAAGCTAATGAGGGCAGTGTGGTTTTAAACGGAGTTAAGATCGTAGAATTTCCAGTAAATGGAGAGGCTTGGGACGCTATGGTGGCCAATTCTAAATTTGCTACTTGGGAAGCCTTCGGGAACTTTAAAACAGGGAAAATTGCATTCCAAGACCATGGTGAACCCATAGTGATTGGGTATAGAAATATTAAAATAAAAGAACTTTAGCATGTCAAAATATTCGCATACTGTTTTAGCATTGTTTGCCTTGGTTGCAACTTTTGCTTTTGGTCAAGAAAAAGAACCGACTACGCCCGAGGCTACCGAATTTTATGAACCAGTTCCCCCAAGAGTTATTCCAGGGAACGACAATACTGCTCCAAGTGATGCCATTGTTCTTTTTGATGGTAAAGATTTTAATCAATGGGTTAGTAGTGTAGATAGCACAGAAGTAAAATGGCATTTAAATGCTGATGCTAGCATGTCTGTAAAGGACAAGACAGGAAACATTCAAACCAAAATGAATTTTGGTAGTATGCAACTTCATATAGAATGGAAATCCCCAGCTGAAGTGCAAAGGGAAGGTCAAAACAGGGCAAATAGCGGTGTTTTTATTCAGCAACGGTATGAAATTCAGGTGTTGGACAACAACGATAACCCTACCTATACCAACGGACAAGTAGGATCCGTTTATAAACAATCCGTTCCATTGGCAATGGCCTCAGTACCCACAGGTGAATGGAATACGTATGATATTGTTTTCCATGCTCCCGAGTTTAGCCGAGGAGGGAACATTGTAAAACCGGCAACGGTGACATTACTGCATAACGGTGTTTTGGTTCAAGATCATTTTGTAATAGAAGGGACCATTAAGTATATCGGTTGGCCTAAATACGAAGCTCACGGAAAAGCTCCAATAATGTTGCAGGACCATGGAGACAACAGTAGGGTAAGCTTCAGAAACATTTGGGTAAGGGAGTTGGATTAAACTATTAAACCAGTTTTTAGTAACAAAGAGCTAAATACCTATTTTGGTTACCTTTGCCAAAATTTATCATTCTGTATGATTCAATCCATGACCGGTTTTGGAAAGCACGTTGTTCAACTTCCTTCCAAAAAAATTACCATAGAGCTTAAGTCGCTCAATAGTAAAAGCCTTGACATAAACGCAAGAACCCCTCAATCCTATAGAGAAAAGGAACTGGAACTACGCAAAATGATTGCTGATGTACTAATCCGCGGGAAGATTGATTTTGGACTCTATTTAGAAATTACGGGAGAAGAAACTACAGTTGAAGTAAACCAAGGTGTAGTCAAAAAATACATGCAGCAGTTGGCCAATATTGCTAAAGGAGATGATGTGAAGCTACTGGAGATGGCTTTGCGTATGCCGGATACCATGAAGACGGATAAGGGAGATATTGACCAAACCGAATATGAGGCCATAAAAAAGGCAATGAAGCAAGCCCTTTCGGAAATTGTAGACTTCCGTAATGAAGAAGGACAGGTATTGGAAAAGGATTTTATAGCTCGATTAAAGAGCCTAAATGCACTACTCGATGAAGTAAAGACAATGGATCCAGAACGTTTGGATACTGTTCGTGAACGCTTGGAAAAAGCTGTGGCCGATTTAAAAATTGAATTGGACGCAAATCGTTTTGAGCAGGAATTGATTTACTACTTGGAGAAATATGATATTACAGAGGAAAAGGTTCGCTTGGCAAATCACTTGGATTACTTTGAAACTACCTTAAAATCTCAAGATTCCAATGGTAAAAAACTTGGTTTTATAGCTCAAGAAATAGGTAGGGAAATCAATACCATTGGATCAAAGGCCAATTATGCTCCTATGCAACAATTGGTGGTTCAAATGAAGGATGAACTGGAAAAGATCAAGGAGCAAATGCTTAATGTTTTATGAAAGAAGGAGGGAAGCTTATTATTTTTTCTGCTCCTTCCGGCAGTGGAAAAACCACTATTGTTAAGTATCTGCTTGAGCAACCGGAGCTCAATCTTGCTTTCTCTGTTTCGGCAACATCCCGCCCTAGAAGAGGAAAAGAGAAACATGGCATAAACTATTACTTTATGTCTATTTCGGAGTTTAAAAAACATATCAAAAATGAAGATTTCCTAGAATGGGAAGAGGTATATAGAGATAATTTCTATGGCACATTAAAAAGTGAAGTAGAGCGTCTTTGGGCCGAGGGGAAGAATGTAATTTTTGATATTGATGTGGTAGGCGGATTGCGAATTAAAAAGAAGTTTCCTGAAGAGACCTTGGCAGTTTTTGTAAAACCTCCAAGTGTTGATGAGCTTAAAATAAGGCTTAAAAAACGTAGTACGGAAAGTGACGATAAGATAAATATGCGAGTTGCCAAAGCATCGGTTGAACTAGCTACCGCACCGCAATTTGATAAGATTATCAAAAACTACGATTTGGATGTTGCGCTTCAAGAATCGCATAAAATGGTTGCGGAATTTGTTGGGGCAAAAATGCCAGATTCAAAAGAGAGCTGAATAAATGAAAAAAGTAGGGCTGTACTTTGGGACATTTAACCCTATTCACATTGGTCATTTGGTGATAGCCAACCATATGGTCGAGTTTTCGGATTTGGATGAGGTTTGGTTCATCATTACCCCGCAAAGCCCTTTTAAAACAAAACAATCTTTATTGGATAATCATCATCGCTATCAAATGGTTTTTGAAGCAGTACAGGATTATCCCAAACTGAAGCCCAGTAAAATAGAATTTGATTTACCACAGCCCAATTATACCATTAATACCCTGTTATATTTAGAAGAACAACACGGTGCAGAATATCAATTTTCACTTATTATGGGGGAGGATAATTTGAAAAGCTTTCATAAATGGAAGAATTATGAGGCCATTTTAGAGCATTATTCTATATATGTATACCCTAGAATTTCCAATGGCAAAGTAGAAAACCAATTTGAAGGCCATTCAAAAATCATGAAAGTGAACGCCCCGATAATGGAAATTTCATCCACTTTTATTCGTAATGAACATAAGAAAGGAAAGAATGTTAAACCGCTTCTTCCTGCTCCTGTTTGGAAATATATGGATGAAATGAACTTTTACAGGTAAGTATTACTTTACTTCTGCCGGAATCAAAATATCAGTGGCCAAATACTTATCATCCTTATTGTAATACCAAGCTCTGGTTTTAGGCATTTTTATCCCGTTTATCTCTTCCAATCCTTCTAGAAGAATATATTCACCATCGTTTTTACTTTCATCATGGTAAAACTGATATACTTCCATGGCATAAGTCTTGGGGTCAAAATAAAAATACCAAACATCTTTACCTACTTCTTCTTCATAATTTACTTTTAGAACAAGGTATTCCTTTCCTTTAAAGGTTTTAGTTCGTACGGTGCCATCGAGAATGGTGCCGGGGTCTTTTATCTTCATTGGCAAGCCATACAAATAGGTATAGTAGTTTTGCATCATCTTACCTCGTTCGCATGTAAGTCTATGTGCTTTTCTATCTGCTTCAGAGATTTCATTAGAACCATTTAAACTAGTAGTGCAATTTTCTTTATCAAAAATATAGCTATAGGAAGTGCTATCTTTTTTAACCGACAAACTAAAGTGTTCATTTAAAAGATCCATTTTAATCGAACTTAATCGGTCGCTTGATTCAGGCCTTTTGGTAAGAACATTAAATGTTCCATTGAAATGCTCCCATTGGCTGTCTGGATTGTGGAATGCTATGGATTTGTTCAACAACTCTTTAGCAGTAAGGTTTTGTGCATAGAAGACATTGCTACCAAGAAAAACTATAATTAAAAGAAGGTAACGCATAAAAAAAATAGTGATAGGTTAATCTAGTCTTGTTTTTCTATTCGTGCCGGTTCTACGGTACTGTCATGCTCTATATAATATAGCTCTAAAAGCTCAAAAATAACTTCTACCAAATCTTTGCTTTCTGTCAAAATGGAGAAGTAAAGGGTAGTATTTTTTGGACTTGATTCTTCAGTTCTGGTTCTGGCAACTTGGCGTTGAATTTTATCCGACATAAGCTCGAACAAGGCATTTTTATCTTCCAATGCACTTCCCACTTCCTCAAATGTTCTGTTCTCAAAAATTTGCTGTGTATCCAAGAATAATTTCTCAAGCCTAAGATCTAACTCTTTAAGTTCTTTAATCTGGTTGTACTTTAACTTTTTATGATTATTGTGTACGTGTGTATGGCTTACTTTGCCAATATATTCAAGTGATTGTGCAATGTCAGTAAGATGACCCAAAATATTGATGTAAAAGTTACTTGCTCCTACATTTGCTTCGTCAAGGTTTTTGATAAAAAAGAAAAGATTATTTCTAAGATCCTCTATTTCTGAGGAAAGTTTGGCGCCTTGTTTCTTGTTCTTTTTTAAAAGATCTAAATCTTGTTTTGCCAATCCGTTTATAGAGTTGGTATAGATTTTATTGGTTCTTTTTATAACATTTGCAATATTACTGGCACTTTCTTCAATAACTCCTTGTATTGAACTGCTTTCAGCTCTATTAAGACTATCCTCCGCTTTCTGTTCCTTAATTTTTTTATTGTAGGCACTATAATTTCGAACCAATAGCAATATGGCTGTAAACAATAAGATGGCAATTGCTGCTCCTTTACCAAAATTTATTAGCGTTAAAACCGTACCAGCTGCAATAAAAGCAATTATTGCTGTGCCAAACCAACCGCCAATTACGTTGAGGACGCCTGCAACTCTATACACAGCACTTTCTGCCCCCCATGCCCTATCGGCCAATGAGGTACCCATAGCAACCATAAAAGTTACATATGTTGTGGACAAAGGTAGTTTGTAGGACGTGGCTATAGAAATCAAAATTCCCGCGACCATAAGGTTGACGGCTGCCCTAACCATATCAAATGCTGGAAGTTTATGGGTTCTGTCCTGTGACAGCGCAATTGTTGGCTTTTCAAATTGCCTGTCTATTTTTGCCTTTAAGTTTTTTGGTAACAAGCCCATCGTATACAGTGAGGCTTTAGATGCTATTCTGACTAAACCTCTTGAAATAAAGTTGGGTTGAAACCGTTCTTTTGCTTCCCCTTCCCTCGAGAGGTTAATTTCGGTATCTGCCACGTAACGTGCTTTTTTTGAAAGCCATAATGTAGCTACCATGATAATACCTGAAATAAAAAGAAGTAAGGTAGGGGTAGGTACTTTTTTTGAAAGAACGTCCATGCTAAATTCTGTAGCTGGAACTCCTGAAACGACCCAAGCCTCATAACTTTGCCAAGCAGCTATGGGAACACCAATAAAGTTTACTAAATCGTTGCCCGCAAAGGCAAGGGCAAGGGCAAAAGTGCCAACACCAATTATTACTTTATAGATATTGATCTTGGTAAAATAAATTAATATGTATGAAAGAAATGACCATAACACAAAATTTACAATTATAATTGGAACAACCTCAGCTTCTAGAAAATCTTTGATTTTCATTCCTCCAATAATATCAAAGGTTTCGCTGGCATACGGAGTTCCTTTGATTCCTTTCATAAGGATAAAGTAGGCTATTGAAGATAATGCTATTCCACCAAACAGTGCACCGCTCCATTTGGCCTTTTTCTCAAAATCATAAGACATTAACAGCCTAGATATCCATTGAACGACTGCGCCTATAGAAAAAGCAACAAAAACGGACAGTAAGATACCGGAAATAATCTGTACTGCCTTTGAAGTGTTAATGTAGTTTACTACATCAGAAAAATCTCCATTAGCAGCGCCAATCTTCAACAAAGACATAGCGACCGCAGCACCCAGCAACTCAAAAACAATTGATACCGTGGTAGAAGTTGGCAGGCCGTGACTATTAAAAAAATCCAGTAACAGGATATCTGTAATCATCACAGCCATAAAGATGAACATGATTTCTTGAAAATAGAACTCACCAGGATTAAAGATGCCTTTACGCGCAACTTCCATTAGACCGCTTGAAAAAATAGCGCCGCAAGCGATACCTATACTTGCAATAATCATTATAGATTTGAATGAAATCGCTTTGGAGCCAATAGCTGAATTCAAAAAATTAACTGCGTCATTACTGACTCCCACTACTAAATCGGCAATTGCCAAAACAGCTAGGGCGATAATCATTAGGAAGTAAATATTGTCCATAATAGTATTAAAAAATAATTTTCAAATGTCTATACTTTGCTGATTTTCAATGTTATTTAAAAGTTATGTTTTCTTTTAAAAATGAACATCCATTTGTAATCGATACATCAATTCATCTGTGCCGCCGTCAACGGAAAGATAACTTAAATCTGTTTGCACTTTAAGTTTATGGCCTAAAAGATATTTTGATAATCCAAGTGTGTATTGTGTTTCTGTATCTCTGCCGGTGATGTTGTCAAAATTAATATTGGTATATCTGCCAGATACTTCCCAATTGCTTTTGAACAAATAACCGGTTTGAAGGTTTAACCCATCACCTACAAGAACTAGATCTCCAGTTTCTGAACCATCAGAATTTTTGGCGATTGGGTCTTTGGCATCTCTATGGGCGTATTCTCCCATTAGTGAAAAACCATTGTATTTGAACATGGCATCCACAAAGGTGGTATTGATGGTAGTTTCATAGAAACCTACATCATTTGCCATATAAGAACCTAAATTACTCCTTGTTCTTACAGCATCTTGATTGGAATCGTAGGTAACCGCCAACATTAATTTTGCAGTTGCTTCCCGTTTAAGATCTGCACCAACATAATCTCCTTTGCTCTTAAATTTGCCAAAGGGCAGTAGTTCAATTCTTGCCGTGTATTGGTGACCACCAAGGTTTCCGGTAGTTACATTCCTTCCCTCTCCTTGTGAAAGAGCAAACTTTTCACGAACCAAAAATTTATCCGTAAGATTAAAATGATGTCTTAATTGAATACCCATATCGCGGTCAATATTGAATCTACTATTTACCAAAGAACGGTCCACCTGTTGTAAGTTTCCAGAGGAAATAACACGCTCAATATTGCCAGGAAGTTTTGTTTGTCCTACCCAAAGTTCAAAATTGTGATGGAAATTCCACATCACTACTGCGTCCAATATGTACCGAGGAGCATTGCTTGTAAACTCACTTGTTCCGGAAATATCTCGATTTGACAATCCCAATTCAAATTTATACCTAAGCTTTGGTGAATAGGCAAATCCATCAAATTTTAACCTAGCTCTACGAACAAGAAAATTCTGCTCTGGATTTACAAAGCCATTATCCGTTCCATTATCCCATGTAGCAATGCCCAAAAATTGCATGCGCATTGCAAATTTCATAGTCCATGTACTATCTTTTCCGACAATATTTAGGAGACCTTTTCCAAACTTAGGAGCTTCAACTTGAGAATAGGAAGAAAGGCAAAAGAAAGTGACCACACCAATGGTCAAGAATTTTAATTTCATTTTAATATTAGTTTTTGTCGAGTGCAAATAACTAATATCAATGTTAATTTAACGTTTGTTTTATGTTATGTTTGATAATGGCCACCCTGGCCAAGGTGGCCATATTTTAGATTTCAAAAGAATAGTCGACAAAAACTAATATATCCTGAAATCCGTTTTGCCTTAAGACAAGAACAAAAATCCGACAGAAAAACTAATTTATTGTAACCTAAAGATTAACTTAAGTTTAAACTTAGGTGCCCCATAAAGGTTTTTGTTTAAGGCAATATCTGCTAATATGACTAGAAGCATACATAAACTGTATATTGCACTTTAATATACATTTGGTTATGAATTGGGAACAATTACTTTCCTTAAAAAGACATGGGGATACGCATAAAAGGCTGCGCAAAGAGCAAGAAGAAACCCGTCTGGGTTTTGAGGTCGACTATGACCGTATTATTTTTTCTTCAACCTTTAGGAGTCTGCAAGACAAGACCCAAGTTATTCCATTACCCATAAGTGTAGGTTCTAAAAAGGACTTTGTGCACACCAGGCTTACGCATAGTTTGGAGGTCTCAGTGGTTGGTAGGACTTTAGGACGAATTGCAGGGCAGAAGATTCTATCAAAATATCCATATTTGAATGACATCCATGGGTACCATTTTAGTGATTTTGGCGCTATTGTGGCAGCGGCAGCATTAGCACATGATATAGGAAACCCTCCTTTTGGACACAGCGGAGAAAAGGCCATTGGAAGCTATTTTGAAAGAGGAAACGGAAAAAAGTACAAAGCTCTTCTATCCAATGAGGAATATCAAGATTTGATTGATTTTGAAGGGAATGCCAATGGGTTTAAGTTACTAACGGAATCTAGAGAAGGTGTTCCAGGCGGGCTTCGTTTGAGTTACGCTACTTTGGGGGCATTTATGAAATACCCTAAAGCTTCGCTCCCTAAGAAACCTTCTAAACATATTGCAGACAAGAAGTTTGGGTTTTTTCAATCTGAAAAGGACTTTTTTATGGAAGTCGTGGATGAGATAGGGCTGATTGACAATCCTAAAAATACAGGTGTTGGATTTTATAGGCATCCATTGACTTATTTGGTAGAAGCAGCCGACGATATCTGTTACACTATTATTGATTTTGAAGATGGAATTAATTTGGAGCTTATTCCTGAGGAATATGCGCTGGAGTATCTGATTAATTTGGTGAAAGAAAACATTAACACCAAAAAATATAATTCCATGAAGCAATCCAGTGACCGCCTGAGCTATTTAAGAGCATTGGCTATAAATACTTTGATCATGGATGCTGTAGAAGTTTTTGAAGAAAATGAAACAGAGATTCTAACGGGAAGCTTTGATGCTGCATTACTGGATAAAGGAAAGTATAAAGCACAAATAGATGATATCATAAAATTGAGCGTTGAGAAGGTTTATCAATCTACTGAAGTAGTTGATAAAGAATTGGCAGGATACAAAATCATTTCCGATATCCTTGATGTTTATACAACTGCATTGGTCAACAAGAAAGAAGGAATTCATACCAATTATGATAAACTGTTGATTCAAAGTTTACCTGAAAACTATAAAAACACGGAAAGCTCTATCTACAAGATTTTGTTGGATACGTGTTGTTTTGTGGCCAGCCTATCAGATAGTGCTGCAGTACATATTCATAATAAGATAATGGGGAAACAGTTTTAGAAAGCATACGTAAGCCCTACACCCAATGATTGCTTAAACTGTATTCTGGCAATTCCTGGGTTAATGACAGTTCCATCGTCCGCAACCACTTCGTCAAACTTGATATCATTATCGTAAATAAGATGCGTTCCTATATTTGCATTGATATGGTCATTTACCTTTAAATTGAATGTTACTTCCCAATCCACATCAATATTGCCAAAACTTATAAGGTAATCTGTATACAGGCTTAGACGATGGTTCATAAACACATTTTTCAGCACTTCTTTCTCCCAAGTATTGGTGACAAGAAAACCAATCTCCATAAATATATGTTCTCCTTCATCTACACCAAATGCCCCCTGATTGGATAAATTTTCATCTAAAACAAATGTTGCTTTTTGGGTGATGGGAGATATATATAAATTGAATTTCCCCCCTTCGGGGATATAAGACGTACCAGCTCCTAAGAAAAGATAACCTGGAGCCATAAACCTTGAAATTGGAGCGGTTCTGTTTGGGTATTTAAAACCATTGGAGAATTGCGTGTTGAACGTTGCTTTAACCGAATAGTACCAATTAGTGATGGTGTCTTTTCTAAAGCCAACAGTAGAGGATAGCCTAATTTGGTCATCGGTCTTTCTAAGCTGTCTGCCTTCTTGGGCATTGAGGCCGTATCGTAACCGTAATTCATTATCCCAATTTAGATATCTAAACTTATAGTTTCTAACAAAACGCATGTTTGCCAATGCGGATACAGAATTATCGCCACCTGCATTCCAGTTTACAAAAGCAACTTCGTTGATGTTGAGGCCAAACTCGTTTACTTTATCCCAAAAGGATTGTGGTTTAAAGCGCTTGTACCATTTGCTTAACGGTTTTACCCGATTTAGCACAGTTCTTGGATCGGTGAGTTTAGCACTCCTTGGCACATATTTGAGTTTTACATCCTTTATCCGAACCACCCTAAAGCCTGTGTCGGTGCTGTCAGGCTCAAATACTTTTAGAAGATTTACTTGTGCTTGGGTAGAAAAAACAATAAGGAAAAGAATAGAAAAACAAATTAATCGCATTGGTCTAAGGTTGATTTAATGTAAGTTTTTAATGCATCAAAATCTATACCAGCTATTTGCCGTGTTTCTTGTATTGTTCCATGTTCAACAAACCTATCTGGCACACCAAAAATTTTAACAGGTTTTGAAAATTTTTCTTCATTTGAGAATTCTAAAATTGCAGATCCAAAACCACCTATTTTACAGCCGTCCTCAACGGTGATGATATTTTCATACTTCTGAAAAATAGTTTTTAGCAATTTCTTGTCCAGAGGTTTTACAAAACGCATATCGTAATGCCCTATTGATTCAGGTTGCCCCAATTCTTTCAAGATTGTAGAGATTTCATTTCCAATATGACCCAAAGTTAGCATAGCGGTCTTAGAACCTTCCTTCAAACAGCGAGCTGTGCCTATTTCAATAGTATTAAATTCGTTTTTCCAGTTTAAATTCACGCCTCTCCCACGAGGGTATCGGATTGCAATTGGGGAATCCAGACCATTTTGGCTGGTATACATTATGTCCCGAAGCTCCATTTCATTCATTGGAGCAAACACAATAAGATTTGGAATACACCTTAAATATGCTAGATCAAACACCCCATGGTGTGTTGGACCATCCTGACCTACAAGCCCGGCCCGGTCCAAACAAAAGATTACGGGTAGGTTTTGCAAGGCGACGTCATGTATAACTTGATCATAGGCCCGTTGTAAAAAAGTGGAATAAATATTACAGAATGGTATAAGTCCTTGAGTGGCCATTCCCGCAGCAAGGGTAACAGCATGTTGTTCTGCTATGCCCACATCAAAAGCTCTGTCTGGAATTTCGTCCATCATATATTTCAAGGAGCTTCCAGTAGGCATGGCTGGCGTAATTCCAACGATCTTCTTATTTTTTTTGGCCAACTCAACTAGGGTATGTCCAAAAACATCTTGATATTTTGGAGGTTGTTCAGTATCTGATTTTTTAAGTTGTTCTCCTGTGTTTTTATCAAATTTTCCAGGGGCATGATAAACGACTTGATTTTCCTCAGCTTTCTTAAGACCCTTTCCCTTTGTTGTTATAATATGGAGAAGTTTGGGCCCACTTACTGCCTTTAATCTCTCAAGTTCCTCAACTAGCCCTATTACATTATGTCCATCAATTGGACCTGTGTAGTTTAGATTGAGGCATTCAAAAATATTTTCATCTTTAGCGGTACCTGCTTTTACATTGGTCAAGTATTTTTTTAAGGCGCCAACGCTTGGATCAATTCCAATAGCATTATCGTTTAGGACAATCAGAGCATTTACATCTGAAACCCCTAAGTGATTTAAGCCTTCAAAAGCCATTCCGCTGGCTATGGAAGCGTCTCCCACTACAGCAACGTGCTGTTTTAAATGTGCTCTGTTTAATTTGGATGCCATTGCCATTCCAAGAATCGCGGAGATTGCAGTGGAGCTATGCCCGGTTCCAAAATCATCATATTCGCTTTCATTCATTTTTGGAAAACCACTAATACCGCCTAATTGCCGGTTGGTTTCAAAAACATCTTTTCTGCCTGTTAAAATTTTATGTCCATAGGCCTGATGACCTACATCCCATATCAATTTATCATTAGGAGTATCAAAAACATAATGTAATGCAATAGTGAGCTCTATAACGCCCAAGCTGGCTCCAAGGTGTCCTTCTTTGGTAGATACAACATCAATGATAAATTCTCTTAATTCTTGGGCAAGCTGAGGTAACTCATCCAAAGTTAATTTTTTGAGGTCTTTAGGAGTGTTGATATGTTTAAGAAATGGCTTCTCCATTTTATCAGCATAATTTACAAAGCTACATCTTTTGAACTTTGACAATTGTTTTTATGGGCTTTACAACAAAGTTTTTACAACGCAATTTTTCAACTTTATTTTTAGGCTTTAAATAATAACCCAATACAAAACATGACAAACAATCTAAAAATCTGGGCACTGGCCCTAGTAGTAACATTAGCTGCTTGTAGTAAGGATAGTGAATCGGATAATGATCAGAACGACCAAGCTATTGAAGAATTGGAAAACACACCATTACAGGCAAATGAAGTTGCCAATAATGTAGTTATTCAAGGCGGAACAAAGAATGACGGAACTCCACCTACACCAAACGAAGCAATTTCGTTGGACGTTTCGGCTTCAAGCAAAACGGCCTTATTAGGAGAAGGTTTTGAAGTTTCCATTGATTCTGATGCCGCCATAACAGGGGCTTATCTTCAATTTAAAGCAAATGACGGCACTATGGCGGATAGCTATTATGATATTGATATTAATGCTAACTCTTCATCTGCTAAGTCTTTAAAAAGATTTATGGGAAAAAACGGAAAAAATGTTTCGCTTATTACCGCCAAGGAAGATGATGATACGTTAGATGTTGATTTCAATTCTAATATTGAACCAGGTACTTTTTGCTATGTAATCTGTGTGTATGATGCTGATGGTAATATAAGTGCGCCACAAGAAGTTTGTGTTACTGTTGAAAGCTGGGGAGGTAATGGCAATTTAGTTGCTGAATGGAACCTTACAAAAGAGGAATACCCTGGAGAAGAAGGCGGAATAGATATTGATCTTGCTGGTGTTTCGGAATGTGATACAAATACTGCAACTTGTTCAAATGAAATGACTTTGGAATTTGAAGAGTGCTATTTGGTAGAATTTGGAAGCATTACTTTTAAAGAAGACGGAACCTATGAATATGAATACAAAGGTGGAGAGGATTATCTAGATTACAATACATCAATAGAAAGCTGTGAGGCAAGTTATATTGAATATGTGTACCATTATACAAGTTTTGGTAATTGGGCTTACGTGGCTGATGAAAAACGATTGACTATAGTGGAGTATTCATATAATGACGCGGGTACCGATGGGGAAGGTGAACAAACATATCAACCAGGTGACGGGGAATTACTTTATGATGGTTTTATAGAACTAGACGGAAATTCTTTGATCATTACAGAATCATTTGATGATGACGGTGATGGTATATTCGAAGAAGTTTTTAAAGCGTATTTCGAGAAAAAATAAATTAAACTGAAAGATTGGTTAAAAACCCTTTGCTTTTGCAAAGGGTTTTTTGTTTAAAATGTCTGTAATAAGTACTATTGTGCATTAAGTTTAAATATTACTATGGAAAACCCTTTTGACGACAACTACTTTATGAAAAAAGCCTTGCAAGAGGCTGAAATAGCTTTTGAAAATGGAGAAGTTCCCGTGGGCGCGGTTGTAGTGGTCAAGGACAGAATTATTGGAAGAGCGCATAATTTAACGGAACGATTAAAAGATGTGACAGCACATGCAGAGATGCAAGCAATTACTTCAGCCTCTAATTTTTTAGGAGGCAAATATCTTCATGAATGCACCTTGTATGTTACGCTGGAGCCTTGCCAAATGTGTGCAGGGGCATTGTATTGGAGCCAAATTTCAAGAATTGTTTATGGAGCTCCAGATTTAGAAAGGGGGTTTAATGTGATTGGGGGACAATTGCATCCAAAAACAGAGCTAGTTGGGGGTGTTCTGGAAAAAGAAGCTGCAGAATTATTGAAGCGATTTTTTATACAAAGAAGAAATTTGAATTAAATAAAAAACCCTGATGAATTCATCAGGGTCTAATCAAATCAAAATAAAATATTGTTGTTAGATTACCTGCACTTGTGCAGCAACCACTCCTTTTCTTCCTTCTTCTTCTTGGTATTCTACTTTGTCGCCTTCGTTCAATTCCACTCCGTTCAATGCCGTAACATGAACAAAAATGTCTTTTCCTGTGTCGTCGTTGGTAATAAACCCAAAACCTTTGGATCCATTAAAAAATTTTACTGTGCCAGTCATTAAAATAAGTAATTGTTAAAATACTAAAGTAGGGTATTTTAAATATACCTAGGTGAAATAAGCTTTAAATCTTGTGAAAATTATTGATTTTCAGCATTTTTCTGCTCTTTACCTTGCATTTTTTTAACGTTCTCGTTGGTTAACATATAATCTTTCATGCTTTTCCCTTTGCTTTCTTTTATCAAAAAAAGAGGCATTGCTATAAGGAAAAGCCCTACAGTTCCAAATCCAATATATTTGTTTGCTGTAGCAAGATCATCTTCTTTGATTGTAAAACCATAGATAATTGAGGAGAAAGAAAGCAACACGATTAAAACGATTATGTATTTAAGCTTGAACTTCATCGGGTGTAATTAATTAGTTTTCTGCGGTACGCTGTTAGCAATTTTGATTTGGAAATAAAGCCGATATATTTTCCTTTTTTGATGACCGGTAGGTTCCAAGCACCGCTATCCTGAAATTTTCGCATAACAACTTTCATGCTATCGGTATCATAGAAAATGTGTTCTGGCGGGGCATGCATTAAATTTTTCACATAAACGGAATTGTAAAGGTCGTTATCGAACATGAATTCACGGATATCATCCAGAACTATAATGCCCATTAATTTTTCTTCCTCATTTAAAACTGGAAAAATATTTCTTTTTGATTTTGAAACTGATTCGTGTAGCATTTCACCAAGAGACATTTCTGGACGAACTGACTTAAAGTTTTTTTCTATGACATCATCCATTTCCATTAATCCCAAAACCATCTGATCTTTATTATGGGTTAAAACAGCTCCTATTTTTGCTAGCTCTTTAGTGTAAATGGTATAATCCAATGCATTTTTGGTTATTAAATAGGATATGGAAGCTGTAATCATTAATGGGACAAAAAGTTGATAGCCTCCAGTAATTTCAGCAATCAAGAAAATGGCGGTTAGGGGGGCATGGATTACCCCTGCAATTAATCCTGCCATACCAATGAGCGTGAAATTACTTTCAGAAACCTCAAAACCAAGTCCAAGGTTATTGATGATTTTTGCAACCACATTGCCCAAAGCACTGCCCATAACCATGGTAGGAATAAAAATTCCGCCAGCACCACCAGCAGCGAAAGTTGTGGTCATAGCAATTGCCTTAAAAATGATAATGCCAAATAAAAGGGCAATCACTACCCATATATTGGAGGTGTAGGCATCAAAAGGGGTTTTGCCCAAAGCTTTTAAATGGTCTCCTTCCAACAGATTGTTTATAAAACCAAAGCCTTCACCATATAAAGGGGGAATAGCATACAGCATAATCCCTATGGCAATACCACCAACGAGAAGCTTGTATTTTGGACTTTTAAAGCGCTTGAATAAATCAAAAATTCCAAAATACATCTTGGTGAAATATATGGAAGCAAATGCTGTTCCCACTCCCAACAGAATATAGAAAAAAGTGTCCTTGAGTTGAAATCCTTCAGATAGTGAAAAGCTAAAAAGTACTTCGTTGCCTAAAAAGAAATAGGAAGTAAGTACACCAGAAATTGAAGCCAAAAGCAATGGAAGCATGGAGAGCATGGTCAAATCCAAAGTAAATACTTCAACAGCAAAAATAATGGCAGCAATGGGTGACTGAAAAATGGATGATATTGCACCAGCAGATGCACAAGCCACTAACAAGGAACGTGTTTTGGCATCTATATGAAACAATCTACTAAGATTTGAACCTAGTGCCGACCCTGATTTAACAGCTGGCCCGAGTAATCCCACAGATCCCCCAAAACCAACAGTTAATGGTGCAGCAATTAAAGGGGTATAAATATCTTTTACTGACAACAACCCTCCTTTTTTAGAGAGCGAGAAAATTATAGAGGACACCGCATGTTGTATAGGCTTTTTATGAACGAATTTCACATATAGAAAGACCAATGCCAGACCAACGATAGGCAAAATAAAGTATAGCTGATTTTCAGAAAAAACTATTCCTTTTTCTAATAGGGATTGGATAAAATAGGTAGTGTTTTTTAAAGTAACCGCGACCAATCCTGCCAAAAAACCAACCGCTAAGCTCATGATATGAACAAAAGTCCTATTGGAGATATTTTTATATCGCCATTTTAGAAATTTTTTAAGAGCTTTTTTGGCAAAAACCACTATTTGATGATTTATTGAATATTTCTGTAAGCACCAAAATTCGCAAAAATTTAGGATAGATTGGCTAAATAGCAAAAAATGTACCTTGTCTAACGAAGTGGATCTAGGTATTGCTCTCGATTATCTTGACTGGGCCAAATGGTTATATGCTCTGTAAAAGAAGAATGACTATAATAGTTGAATGCTTTGCTTTTTACCTTTAAAAGATATTCATCATACGAACCCACATCGGAATATCTTGAAATTCGTGAAGACTTAATTGCATAGTCCAAAAGGTCAAGTGACTCTAAGCCTCCAATAACAGGCATTTTTGGCAAAATCAACTCTTTGTCCATAGAAGGATTGAAAGTTATTACCCAATTTGATTTTTGATTTTCGGACTTTAGATGAACCTTACCACTAAAATAATCATTGATTGGGCTGTATGTAATTTGTATGGTACCATTCTCCACAACGGTAGAAAGGTCAGTTTCAATTGGGTTATATTCATTAAGCGGGAGTCCTTCGCCAAGATATCTGTAACCATCTAGATTACTTCCATAAAGATCTGTATAAGAATGTCGATAAAAAGCGAAGTTATCAATATATGGGTGTAAGATTTTATCTGGACTTATTATCTGACCAATTCCAAACAGGGCGTTGTGAAATCGGTAATTCTGGAAATCGTCCAAGTTTTCGAAACCTATTAGATTAATGTCAGAATTGTCCGCGTATGGAAAGTTTCCAACGGAGATATTATCGGAATTAAAATCATCAATGTCCAATATCAACGGATTGGAAATAGTATCTCTTTTAAGTTTAGCAACAAAATGAGTGCCGTTTACAGGACCACCTGGTGACAATATGTAGATGTAATCGGTAGGGTTTTCCCTGTCGAGTAAATCTAATGTTCCCTCATTCTGGTTTGGAGTAAACACTAAATATGTGTACCCAAGTCCTTCAAGATGAGGAAAACCTGTGGAGGCATAATTAATGTCAATGGTCTCAAAGTCAAACCTTCCTTTATTCTTCAAGTAAAATTCCGACAATTTTTCTCTGTTTAAACCTGGAGTTGATTCAATATTGACTAAATCATTTCTTTCCTTTGTAACCACCGTCAAAACAAAATCTTTCTGTGCATCGAAGCTTAAAGGAGCAAGGAACAGGTGACTTTGTTGGTTGCTAATTTCCAAACTATCCAGTGGGTTGCCCTGGACATCGGATAAAAAGGCATAAGCTTGCTCTATTGGGTTACGAATATAATTTTCTTCTATAAACAATCTCAGCAGGATTCGTTGGATTTTGACATTAATTTCTACCACGTCAGAATTGTTAGCATCGTCCGTGGCAACAAATCGAAGCATTTTTTCCCCAACAGTATATAGATCGGGGTCAAATTCTAGGGAATATTCGGAGCTACTATCATAGATTTCCTCTCCATCTAGAAGGATTTTCAAATTGATGTTTTGGGTATTGTCATCAGATAAGTTCACCGTTATTTGAACTTTTTCGCTCAAAACTTGATCATTAAGAAGCCCTTGAAGATCTATTGAAGGAGGGGTGATGTCTTCAACGGTTGATGAATCATCATCGGGAACCTCTTTGTCCCCATCACTTGAACATGAGGAGATAAAAGTTCCAAATACCAATGCGAAAAGGAAATTGAAAATGGTAGTTTTGGTAACCATAGTGTATTTGATAAGATTTGATTGTTACATTAGTTTCAGGCCTAATTCCTTGAGTTGCTCATCATCAATTATAGCAGGAGCATCTATCATGACATCTCTACCACTGTTGTTTTTAGGGAAGGCAATAAAATCTCTAATGGTTTCCTGTCCACCTAAAATAGCGACCAATCTGTCTAAGCCAAAGGCAATTCCTCCATGTGGGGGTGCTCCGTATTGGAAAGCATCCATTAAGAATCCGAATTGTGCTTTTGCTTGCTCTGAGGTAAAACCTAGATGCTTGAACATGGTAGCCTGAATTTCTTTATCATGAATACGGATGGATCCACCACCAATTTCGTTCCCGTTCAATACCAAATCATAAGCGTTTGCCTTTACTTCACCAGGATTGGTTTCCAGTAATTCTAACTGTCCGGGTTTGGGGGAGGTAAACGGATGATGCATGGCATGGTAATGGCCAGTTTCTTCATCTAATTCCAATAATGGAAAATCAACGACCCATAAAGGCGCAAATTCATCTGGTTTTCTAAGACCTAAACGTTCTGCCAATTCCATACGCAGTGCACTTAATTGAGCCCTTGTTTCATTGGTGTTTCCTGAAAGCACACACATAAGGTCTCCCGTCTTGGCTTTGGTCACTTCTGCCCATTTGGCCAAATCCTTTTGGTTATAAAATTTATCAACGGAAGATTTGTAAGTGCCATCTTCATTACATTTTACATAGACCATGCCTTTGGCGCCTACCTGTGGCCTTCTAACCCAATCAATAAGTTTGTCAATTTCTTTTCGGGTATAGGAAGCCCCACCCGGAACCGCAATACCAACCACCAACTCTGCTGAGTTGAATACATTAAAATCTTTGTGTTGGGCAACGGTGTTAAGTTCTCCGAACTCCATTCCAAAACGAATGTCAGGTTTGTCATTACCATACAAACGCATTGCATCATCATACGTCATTCTCGGAAAATCTTGTGAATCTATGCCGTGAACTTCTTTTAGCAAATGCTTGGTTAATCCCTCGAAAGCATTTAAAATATCCTCTTGTTCCACAAATGCCATTTCACAATCTATCTGCGTAAATTCAGGTTGCCTGTCAGCTCTTAGATCTTCATCCCTAAAACACTTTACAATCTGAAAATACTTGTCCATTCCACCAACCATAAGCAATTGCTTAAAAGTTTGTGGGGATTGGGGGAGGGCATAAAACTGCCCTTCATTCATCCTACTGGGAACAACAAAATCTCTAGCACCTTCCGGTGTGGACTTTATTAAATAGGGAGTTTCAACTTCAATGAATCCCTGGTCGGAAAGGTATTTACGTACTTCCATGCTCACCTTATGCCTAAACATAAGATTATTTTTAACGGGATTTCTTCGAATATCCAGATAGCGATATTTCATACGAATATCTTCACCACCATCTGTATCATCTTCAATGGTAAAAGGTGGCAAAATAGATTCATTTAATATTTGAAGTTCGGTTACAAGGACTTCTATATCTCCTGTTGGAATGTTTGGGTTTTTAGAGGCTCGTTCAATTACCAGACCTTTAATTTGAATAACAGTTTCACGCCCAAGCTCCTTGACCTTTTCCAAAAGCTCAGTAGAAGTACGGTCTTGGTCAAGTACCAATTGCGTAATGCCATAACGGTCACGAAGGTCTATCCAGATCACAAAGCCTTTGTCCCTTACTTTATGAACCCAACCACTTAAGACTACTTCTTTATTTATATGTGATGTTCTTAAGTCACCACAGGTGTTACTTCTATACATGATTTCTATCTGAGCGGCAAATTTAAGAGGAATGTGAATATATACCGCTAGATATCTAGATTTTCTGATGGAGTATAAACTTTATCCAAAATCGAATAGCATTTTTCTGATTTTATCTTAACAATATTTAGTAAGTTTTTTGGCAATTTAAAATTTACATTAAAGTCAGTTCAAGAGTTTTTCTGCTTCAATTTATCGGTAAATAACTTAAATAATATCATTTATAAAAATATCAAATAGCTGATAAATAGATATTTACAAGTTTAATGTAAATTAATTGTTATTTAAATGTGTAATTAATGTAAAATAATTGTAACTTTATTACGTTAGATAAAAGAATTTATAATCCCATTTAATATGAAGAAAGCAATATTTTTTTTAGCAGTGATGTTTTCGGTTTGTATGTATCCACAGGATACAGAACCGACTTTTGAAAAAGTGGGGAAAATGGTAAAAGCTACATATTTTCACGAAAACGGCGAAATAGCCCAAACAGGGTATCTGTTAAAAGGAAAGTTACATGGACAATGGTTTATGTACAATGTAGATGGCAAAAAAATAGCCTCTGGAAAATACAATGAAGGAAAGAAGTCTGGCAAGTGGTTCTTTTGGGAAGCTCAGATTTTAAAAGAAGTTGATTTTGCAAATAACAGAATTGTTAATGTAAAAAACTGGAACCAATCTGAAGTTGTTTCGGTAGACAATTAAGTTAGATAAATTTATAAATAAAAAAGCCCTGGCAATTTGCCAGGGCTTTTTTATTTATAAGGCACTTTCTTTGCTAAGCAGCAATATCAAGAGCCTCTTTTTTATTCTCTTCTTTTCTAATTCTGTTTTTTCTAACTCTTACTTTAACCCTATAGACAAGGCTAAATAGAATAGGAACCACAATTAGAGTTAAAAAGGTAGCAATCAACAATCCGTAAATTACCGTCCAGGCCAAAGGCCCCCAGAAAATTACGTTATCACCTCCCAAGTAGATATTTGGATTAAACTCACTAAAGAGAGTAAAGAAATTAATATTGAATCCTGTTGCCAATGGGATCAATCCTAATATTGTGGTAATTGCTGTAAGCAGTACAGGGCGTAACCTTGCCTTACCACCTTTAACAACAGCTTCCGTAAAGTCTTCAGAACTTAACAATTCATCATCTTCCAACTCAAGTTCCACAGTCTTCCTATCAATAAGCAGTTGAGTATAATCTAATAGAACCACCCCGTTGTTTACAACAATACCAGCAAGGGAAATAATCCCCATCATGGTCATCATTATAACAAATGCGCTTCCTGTAGCAACAATACCACCAAATACCCCTATCAAACTCAAGAAAATGGCCAACATGATGATTCCCGGTTTTGAAACAGAGTTGAACTGGAAAATTAAAATGAAGAAAATTAATCCGAGACCCGTAAAGAATGCTCCCATCAAAAACGCCATTTGTTTGTTTTGCTCTTCTATCTGACCGGTGTAATCAATATGTATTCCAGCGGGAAGGTCATTGAAACTTTCCATTTCGTCCTGAACCTTGCTTACAATTGCACCTGCATCCGTAAATCCTGGCGCAAGGGCTGAATAAACTGTAACAACACGTTTTACATCACGATGTTTAATCGCACTAAAACCAGAGCTATTTACCTGCTTTGCAACAGCGGAAACAGGTACTTCCTTTATTTGACCTGAAGATTGATCTCTAAAAGTGATTTTTTGGTTAAAAATTGCACTTGTATTGTATCTATTTTCCTCATTAAAGCGAACATAAATATCATAATCCTCACCATCTTCTTTATAGATTCCAGCTTTAGCACCAAATATTGAATTACGGAGTTGTTGTCCAACTTGACCGGTTGCTACACCAAGCTCTCCAGCTTTCTTTCTATCCACAGCAACCAGCATGGCGGGTTTAGATTTATTTACATCAATTTTAAGCTCATCAATTCCCGGGATGTTTTTTGCGTTGATATAGTTACGCATTCTTTCCGCAGTAGCAATCAATTCAGAATAATCATCTCCTTCCAATTCAATATTGATAGGATATCCTGCTGGCGGGCCAACGGCATCTTTCTCTACAGAAATGGCAACCCCGGGATACACATCTTTCAAAGCTTCTTGTACCATTTTTAGCAGGTCATTACTATCAGC
Source organism: Allomuricauda sp. R78024 (assembly GCF_044596045.1). Lineage (NCBI taxonomy): Bacteria > Pseudomonadati > Bacteroidota > Flavobacteriia > Flavobacteriales > Flavobacteriaceae > Allomuricauda > Allomuricauda sp. R78024. Next base: position 394,778 of record NZ_CP138995.1, on the reverse strand, counting down.
TCCTTCGCGGAATTTATATTCTCGCATGGTTGCAGTAATTTTTCCACGGTGAGGCATTTCTGCTGCAGAACCACCATCTGTTTGTGGATTTCCAGCACCTTCACCTACTTGGGAAACTGCACTTTCTGTTAGGAAATTGTAATCTCCGTGCAAATAGGCATCTTCATTAATAATATCATACACCCTTTGCTCAACCTCATTGGTAATCTCGTTGGTTTTCTTAATGTCCGTTCCTTCAGGATATTCTATATAAACAATAATCTGATTTGGCGTATTGTCTGGAAAGAATTCCACCTTAGTACGTTGACTTCCAACGGAAGCCCCAAAGCCCATAAAAGCAAGAAAGAGTAATACAAATGTGCCTATGGCAATGAAAATAGGTTTTCTTCCAGTTAGTGCTTTTCTAAGTGTTTTTTCATAGAATCTTTCCCATCTAGGTAAGATTTTATTCTGAAAACCATTGGCCCAATTTCTTAAAAAGAGTCTATAGATCCAAAGCAAAATAGAAGTCACTATCATTAAGGTACCTAAGGCTCTATAGCTTCCACCAAAAATCAAGATCAGCAATCCAATTCCTGCCATGATTGCTGTTATTTTAATGATTTGCTTTATTGGCATGTCTTTGTCTTCAGTGGTCATAAATTGTGACACCAATACCGAGTTAAAGAAGATGGCCACAAACAATGACGATCCAAGAACAACGGATAAAGTCACTGGGAAATAAATCATAAACTGTCCCATTACTCCTGGCCAAAGTCCAAGCGGTACAAAGGCAGCAACCGTAGTTAATGTGGAAATAATAATTGGGAAAGCAATTTCTCCAATTCCTTTTTTAGCTGCTTGTATGCGGGACATACCTTCTTCATCCATTAAACGATATACGTTTTCTACAACCACGATACCATTATCCACCAGCATACCAAGACCCATAATCAAACCAAAAAGAATCATGGTATTCATTGTGTACCCTAAAAGACTCAAAATCATCAAGGACATGAACATTGACATAGGAATTGCAAACCCTACAAAAAGAGCGTTTTTAAATCCTAAGAAGAACATTAATACAGTAACAACCAGTATAATCCCAAAAATGATATTGTTTACCAGGTCATCAACCTGACCTATAGTTTTTGATGATTGATCATTGGCAATACTTACTTCTAAATCTTGGGGAAATACATTTTTAATAGCATCCTCGACAATTACCTGAATTTGTTCTGCGGCGGCAACCATGTTTTTACCGGCACGTTTTTTAACATCCAACATTACAACTGGGTGTCCAAATTCTCTTGCGTAGGTTGTTTTGTCCTCTTCTTTAAATGTAACTACAGCAATGTCCTTTAAATAAATAGGATTGTCGTTTTCAGACTTTACTACAAAGTTTTCAAGCTCATTGGGGTCATCGATTTCACCAACAATTCTTATAGTTCTGCGTTGTCCGCTTGTAATTAAGTTTCCAGCAGAAATTGTTGTGTTTCCATTACCAATAGTATTGATAATATCGTCGAAACTAACTTGGGCAGCCATCATTTTGTAAATGTCCACCGCAACTTCTACTTCCTTTTCTTGAGCACCACGTATATCAACTTGTTTTATTTCTTGTAGACTCTCAATCTCATCCTCCAAATACTCGCCATATTCTTTTAGTTTATCAATTGGATAATCTCCAGAGATATTGATGTTTAGAATAGGAATCTCTTCGGACATGCTCAAGTCGAAAACATTGGGTTCAACTTTAGCACCATTAAAAGTGGGCCAGTCTTCACTAGCTGTTTCGGTATCGACTTCGTCTTTTATTTTTTGCTTGGCCGCGTCTACTGTTATGCTTTCATCAAACTCCACAATGATTATGGAATAATCTTCTTGAGATGTTGAGGTTATCTCCACCACATTACTAACCGTTTTAAGCTCGTCTTCGAGCGGGTCGGTAATCAGTTTTTCAATATCCTCTGCTGTATTTCCTGGGTAGACCGAGCTAATATAAATCTTGGTCTCTTTTATCTCTGGAAAGTTCTCTCGGGGCATGCTAAAATAGGCGGATGCTCCTAAAAATAGGATGACCGCAATTAAAACATACATAGTTGTTTTATTGTCAATAGCCCATGATGCCAGCCCAAATTCTTTATCTACTTTTTTCTTTTGCTTACTCATAATCTATGTCTTTTGGCTATTGGCCATTCTTGATTTTTACTTTCTGCCCTTCTTTAACGCTTCTTGCGCCTTCATCAATAATACCATCGCCATTATTGACCCCAGAAAGCACTTCTACATAATCTCCCTGAGTTTTCCCGGTAGTGATAATTACTTTTTGCGCTATGGCATCAGAAGAAATAGAATCAGCATTTACTAAATAAACATACTGCTCTCCTTCTGCATTTTCAGAAACGATACTTTGAGGAATTAGAATAGCATTCTCATTGGTATAATCATTGATCATAACCTTCGCGGTAAGGTTTGGCTTTATGTTGCCGCCATTACTTGGAACAGGAATTTCAGCTGTAAAAGATCTGTTGCTTGGATTTATAAAATTGCCCGTCTGTCTTACTTTGGTGGTAACGCTATCGCCAAGTACTGGGAAATAGACATTAACATTTTTCCCTGGCGTAACATTGGGTAAATGACTTTCTGGAACTTCTACTTTAATGTACATATTGGTTAGGTTCACAATACGGAAAACCTCAGAACCTGGACCCGGACTAACAACAGTACCTTGATCTTTTATAACATCATCAATGATTCCTGAAAATGGAGCTCTAATAGTAGATTTAGAAACTTGACTCTGCATCTGCTTTACGGCACTTTCCTGAGCTTCATAGGCTGTTTTAGCCTGTAGATACTGAATTTCTGAACCAATATTTTGTTCCCATAGACTTTTTTGACGCTCAAAAGTGGTTTTTTCCAATGCAGCTTGTGTTTTCATTTGTGCCAACTGGCTTGACAAACCTCCATCATCAATTAAAGCCAACAATTGTCCCTTTTTCACTTTTTGACCTTCCTTAACATAAACACGGTTTAATGTGCCCGATATTTCTGGATAAACAAGCACATTCTGTTTTGTGGTTACGTTACCTTGAAGTTCTAAATAGTGATCAAACTTTTCAGTTTTTGCTTCTATAGTTGTTACCAGTGGTAATTTTGCATTATCATCCAACAACGCAATTACAGAATCCAAGGATTGAATTTCCATCTCCAATCCCTTTTGTTGATTAGTAATTTCTGTTCGCTTTGCTCGAATTGCTTCTAAATCGTTCCCAGCGATAACACTTTCTACCGAACCATTGTTTCCTCCTCCGCAAGAAGATAAAACAAGTGCTGTAAGTACTAGATATATTAAATTTTTCATGTTGATATGGTTTTCTTTTTTGACTATTGATTTAATATGATTTCCAATTGGGTTTTGCGGTTGATTACGTCAACCATGGATTGCAAATATTCTTGCTGTGTTGAATATAGTTGTGTCTGTGCTTGTCTAAGTTCAAAACTGGTTGCCAATCCTTCAGAATATTTAATTTGATTTTTATTTTCGATACGCTCGGCAAGTTTTAAATTTTGCTTGGAGGTATCATATTCCTCTATAGAAAGAATGTAATCACTCTTTGCGCTTTCCAACTGTAATCGAATCTGTTCCTGAGCTTCTGTGAATTGCGTTTTAGCCTTTTCTAGAGCTATTTTGGCACGTTGCGTACTTGCACTTCTCTTTAAAGAGCTGAAAATAGGGATATTAAGGTCAAACCCTAAAATAGATTGGCCAAACCATTTTTGTCCACTACTTAAAAAATTAAAACTATCACTAAAAGAATTGCCTCCATAATTAACAAAAGCATTCAAAGAAGGAAGGGCCCTGCTTTTTTCTAACTTATGCTCATAATAACGTTGTTCATTTAAGTTGAGTGCCAACCTATAGTCTACATTGTTCTCTATATTGAATTCAGAATCCAATAAGCCCAAATCAATTTGCTTTTGAGCTAAATCATCAAGACTCTCCGTAAGTTCTGTGGGGGATGTAATAGGTAAACCCATCATCAAGTTGAGCATTTGAAGTGTTATTTTCTCCAATCGCCTCGCATTTTTAAGTTGACTTTCTATGGATGATAGGGTTATTTGCAGTTGATCTACGCTTTCTTCGTCACCAAGCCCATTCTCATAAATTCGCTTGGTTTCATATAGGTTTTTCTCTAAAGTGGCTTTGTTGTTTTCGGAGATTAATACACTTTCTTGCGCCAACAATACATTTCCATAAGCCTCTACAACGGCTTTTCTAACATCTAAATCAGTTTTTTCCTTGTTATTCTGGCTATAGCTTAAGAAGGCTTTTGTTGCTTGAACACCAACTATATATGATCCATCAAAAATTTGTTGTTTTAATGTTGCAGTTGCGGTTGCAGATTGAGGCTGTCCAAAAACTACCTCTTGAAAAGTCCCTGGCTCACCGCCAAAAAACTCGGCTGGGATTTGGGACACTGGCTGTTTAAGCTGATTTTGGTAGCTTATAGCTCCATCGATTTGAGGAAGCCCGCCGGCAATGGTTTCCCATTTTTGCTTTTGTGCGTCTACAATATCCCTATCTGCATTAATAACAGAATAGTTGTGCTGCAATGCATAGGCTATTGCTTCATCCAGGCTAAAGCTACTTTTGTCTTCCTGTGCTTGGGAAAACAATGGTATTATTAACAGTAAACTAATTAAGGTTGTTCGCATTTATTCTTGGTTTGAATTGATGATTGAGTTTAATACTTTTCTTCCTTTTGGAGTTACAATACCCCTTATATGATATTCTAAATAGTCATCTTCCAATTGTTTGTTTGAAAAAATAGTCATTGGAAAAAGACCATTGTCTTTTATACTTATTACTCCAGAAAAGTATATTCTGGAAACAAATTGAATGTTGAGATTGTCTCTATAAATACCTAAATCCACACCTCTTTTAATATTATCTACCACGCAATCCTGCATGACATCGAATTGTTTTTTCTTGAGCGTATCATGAATTCTTGGATAGTATTTCTGTAATTGGTATTGTGGCGATGATTTTTCATCTTTTAAATGATGCATTACAAATCGCTTTATTTCGTACAATTCTTCAATTGGGTTTTTTTGCAATGCAACAATTTCATCAATACCGTTTGAAATAAACCAAAACAAATCCAATGTACTTTCCTCTACCAACTTTGTTTTGTTCTCAAAATGGGAATAAATGGTCTTTTTTGAAATTCCCATTTCATTGGCCAAATCATCCATTGTTACACTCTTAAACCCTAGATTTAAGAATAGCTCCGTAGCTCTATGTAAAATCTTTTCTCGCATAATCGGGAGCAAAAATAGATGCGGAAACTTTAAAAACAAAAAAAGTTTCCAAAGTTTTACATTTTTTTAACAAATGCTTAAATCTTTGGAAATAATGGTTCAACTACCCATAAAAAGACGAAAGAAGAAACTTTTATTGGACTGGACTGTTGTTTTAGAACTTGAACCCCAAAAAAAAGTCTTGTATCGGTAGCCTTGTCTTCTTTGTATCGGATTATTTTTTTTATCCTCGGTCATCATAATCTTCTTTTTTAATTCGATTGATATAAGCGTTAAAGGCCTCTTCTCCTTCTTCTTTCCAAAATTGATCATAGTGCTTCCAATCAGAATTGCCATTTTTGGAATTGCAATAATTTTTAAACCTATCATGTCTTTTGGACTTTTTATGACCCCCACCTTTTGAGGAATGGTTGCCAAAACCAAAAATTATTTTGGCCAGTGCCAATAAACCAAAAGATTGCCAGTACGTAAGCGTGGTAAGGCCAAAAACGTCTGGCATTAACCAATTCCACAACCACATGAACACAAAGCCCATTAAAAAGATCATGAGAATACCAAAGATGACCATGAACAAAATTTTGAATCCTTTGGTTACGTACCTCTCCACTTTTCTTTCGTATCTACCTGAATGTTCCATACTCTTTAATTTTTGTTAATTCTTATTTTTTCGATTTCTAGATTTTTTGATAAAAGGGACAAAGCCCTGTGTCTTCTTGACATTAATGTTCCAAGGGAAATGCCTGTTTGTTCGGCAATTTCTCTATACGTATAACCTTCAAAATCAATAGCTATAATAATGTCTTGATAAGAAGGTTTTAGCTGGGTTATTGCTTTTTTAAGGGCTTGCATTGAATCTTCTGGGTACGCATTGTCCGCTGTACCGTAAAATAGTTCTGCAAACCCCGCCCATTGTTTATCAATATCATCAGCCTCATGTACTTGATTCTTTTTGGTTCTCATCACATCAATTATTCTGTTTTTGATGGAGTTGTAGACAAAGCCTGCAATATTGTTTATAGGAGAAGAATCATCTGACCTTGAGAATATTCGTAAAGCCACATCTTGAATAATATCCTCTGCATCTCTTTCTGTTGTATCATCCACTTTTGAACGCACATATGCCTTTAGAGAATGATACTCATCATCAAAAAAAGTTGTCAGATTTTTATAGTTCTCTTTATTGGAAACCATTCAAAAAGGGCTGTTTGCTGTCTTCAACTATAAAGACGAAGCTTTTCAAATCTATTGCGTTTTTTGCATAAACTTTTTTCGAATCTTGCTAATCTTGATTTTTTAAATGCAAAAGGGATAGGTAAACTCTTGTGGAATTACCAAACAATTTAATTTATTGACAGTATTTTTGATTTATGACGAATTCGAATACCATTGAGCAGTATGGGGCTGCATTTATTTCTCATTTAGAGAGCAAAATCAAAACAAAAGAACCAAAGAATCTTTATGAACCTATAAATTATATCCTTGGACTAGGAGGCAAAAGATTAAGACCTATCCTCACACTTATGACTGCTGACTTGTTTGGTGGAAACTTTAAAGATGCCCTGGACTCCGCTATGGCCATAGAGGTTTTCCATAATTTTTCCTTGGTGCATGATGATATAATGGATGACGCTCCACTGCGAAGAGGAAAAACCACAGTTCACGAAAAATGGGATGTAAATACTGGTATTTTGTCCGGAGATGCCATGTTGATCAATTCATATCAGTTTTTTGAAAGCTATTCACCAGAAATTTTTAAAAAACTCACTTCGCTTTTCAGCAAAACTGCAATTGAAGTTTGTGAAGGTCAGCAGTATGATGTGGATTTTGAATCTAGGGACGATGTTACTATCCCTGAGTATTTAAAAATGATTGAATATAAAACTGCTGTTTTAGTAGCAGCAGCCATGAAGATGGGGGCAATCATTGCAAATGCTTCACAGGATGATACTGAAGCGATTTACGAGTTCGGGAAAAATTTGGGCATAGCCTTTCAGTTACAGGACGATTATTTAGATGTTTTTGGAGATCCAGAAACTTTTGGAAAACAGGTAGGTGGAGATATTATTGAAAACAAGAAAACATTTCTTTTTCTAAAGTCTTTGGAATATGCTGAAAAGGAGCAACGAGAAGGTCTTTTGCATCTATATTCGTTAAAACCTGAAGATTCTGGAACAAAGGTGGAAACGGTAAAGTCTATTTTTGTGGAAAGTGGGGCGGTGGAAGAAGCTAAAAAGGAAATCAATGGGTATACTCAAAAAGCATTTGATGCTTTAACCACTATCTCTATTCCTGATGCTAATAAAGCCATTTTAAAACAGTTTGGGGAAAACTTGATGAAACGAACTGTTTAGGAAGATTTTCAAAAGCAACCTAATATGTATGTGCCCATCTATAGGATGAACCCGTGATACGTTTTGGATATGAGGCTTTCGGTTTTATTCTTGGTTTTATTTGGATTGGCTTGTTCTAGTGATAATGAGAAAGATGAAATATTTGAAATTAATTCTTTTTACAACTGTGAGGAAGGGCTGATTGAGGATGCTTCTTTGTTAGAGAGTGAATTAACAGGGAAATGGAAATGGATAGAAAGCAATTGCTCTTTTTGTTTAGATCCAAGACCCACAAAGGCTGATAAATTGGTAATGGCTCAATTCAAATTAGATATGACCTATTCATTGATGGAAGATTCAAAAATCATTTCAGAAGGCGTTTGGAGCATAGATGAATCGGAGTCGATATTTTATGTTTCTTTTGACCCCAGACCAGCTTATCTTGATGGATCTATCCAAATATGTGGAAACCAGCTTATTTCCGATGCACGCCCTTGGGACGGGGGAGCATACTTGTTTGTTAGAGAGGATTAGTTACTAAAATATTCGACGCCATAATGCTTTTAAAAAAGGCCATTTTGGGCAAGCACTAATTATCAAGAGGTCTTCCCAGAGTGAAGTGTCTTCATCCAGAAATTTTAATATTAATTGAGGTTTTCTTTTCTTAAATAAGGATTCAAATATGGATTGCCCTAAATGATTGTTGTTATAAAGGATATCCAGTAGCAACAAATCATAATACCAATATTTGTCTCTTTTGTAAAACTTGGATAATGGTTTTTCCTTTTTAAGGAATCCCATTAGGGCGTTTACTTGCTTGCTTGTATTATAGAATGTGAATCCCGTGCTTGCTTTCGCCCATCCACCAGCTATGCCAATGTTCATGATTCTATCAGAATTGTGCTTATTAAATCCGTAAGAAGTCATAGGAATATTACCTGTTTCCTTTTCTAAGATTTCATAATCAGTGCACCCCAATTTTTGCTCTAGGTAATCCACAATGGCATTTTCATATTCAGCTTTTTCTAAGGTATCCTCTGAGAATAAAGTGTATTCCACAAGGGCCTCTGTTTCAGAAAAAGGCAAAACATACATGAAACGGGTATTCCCCATTTGCGGGATGGAAAAGTCCATAAAAGTAGCCTCTTCTTTATTGAAAATCGCTTGCTTGGTTTTTACAAACCATCCTAAAAAGTGTTGCTGCAGTACAGGGTATTTTTTCTGGTTTTTGACAAGCTGATAATCAAAAGTACTATTGAAAACTTTTGCCCCAGTAAACTTATTGGTTTGCGTGGACACTAACACTGGGTTCTCATTTTCTTGAATATTGGTCACTTCTTCCTGTACCCAAGTAATATTTGAACTACTTTTTATTCTAGTTAAATAATGGTTGTAAAAATCAATCCCCCTGAGCATTTTATAATGATAAGGATTAATGGAAGTGGAGAGGCTTAACTCCTTTCCAGCAAAATAAATGTTGGGCCAACTTCTATGCAGAATACCATCAAATTTACCATTGCCCTTCTCCCAAAAGCACCAAGTCCGATCGTTTTTGGTCTTATCGTCTTTATCAAGAATCAAGATAGATTTGGAAGTGAAGAAATCGTCATTCGTAAGGGCATCAGCCAATAAGAGCCCTGCAGCTCCCGCTCCAATTATGATATAGTCGTAGTTGGACATTGATCAAAAATACGGAATGGAAAATAGTTAGATGAAGTAATACAAATTAGAATTTGCGTAAGCCGTACTAAGTTTATGTATTAAGCCAATTCAAATCTAATCCAAATAGTTAAATCAATCCAATTCTACCGCTGTTCTTCAATAATTTTTAATAGTTTTTGTCTTGCTTTTGAAAAATGTGCAATAAGGTTGGGAATTGGAGCCTGGCCATAGCCTTGTTTCATTCGTTCTTCTGAAATATTTAAGGTTTTCAGCAATTTTTTGGCAGCCTCAACTTTAGAAGCGGTGTTGGTACTTCCCACCTCTTTAAACCATATAGGAGCACTTTCAGCAAATGGGTAGCTGTCCATCATTGGCCATTCAGATGGGCCACCGGAGACCCTTGCTGTTACCCATCCTCCTTGAGGAATTTCAATAGAACCGCTATAAGATTCTTTTGTGCCACCCTTACTTTTTTTCGTCCATACTGCTGCTCCGTTTACAAATACTTCAACAGTTTCGTAAGAAATAGGAGAATACACGTTTAATGTCCATTTTGCCTTTTTGTTTTTTGATTGGATGACATCGCCAACTTCTTTTCCATCTACCTTGAATATGAGCTGGGGACCATTACTCACAAAACTTCTCCCATCCTTTAGCGCTTCTAAGTAACTCTTGGTAGTTAATTCTCCTTTGGGTTTTGCATAGACTCTGGTTGCACCAATGGCCATGGTTCTGTAGAGGTTATTCATTACATCACTACCTGCAGATTGCCCCATAGGAATGCCCATATTCAGAAACTCATGCCACAATGCAGCAGTACCTATTTCATCAGTCCAAAGACATCCTAATTCTAAAATATCCACTTCTTCCAGTACAGCATCGGCTATCAATGTTATTGGAATACTTCCAGCTCCATCTACTGCAAAGGGGTCTTTTACGGCAACGGGATGAACATAACCTCCTAAGCCTTCATTTTTTCTGGCAAAACGAAGAGGTTCCGCATTTAGTCTATCATCATTCCCATAAATATCGTAAAAGGGACCCCATACCCATGGCCAGTATAATTCATCGGTTCCGATTAGGCCTAGATGCCCTAAAAAATGAGAGCGCACTTCTTGTCCAATACTAATAATTGGTGTTCCCTCATTTTTCCAACCCCAAAGGTCCTGCCCAAGAAATCGATTCCCCAGATTGGCCACCAACGGAAAACCAATATCTAAGCCTTCTGCTTTAAGATCTAACATAATGTCTTCTGGATCTAATCTATTTGTTCCGCCATAGTTTAAGTGAAAATGATTGTCTCCGGAATACCACCCGTTTGCACTGGCATCCCAAATTTTACTTAGATTAATTTCGGTTGTTGATGTGCCTTCTTGTACTTCAACTTCTTGAATGTTTTTCGTGGTCGAAAACCCATGTACAGTGGTTATTGTCAAAGAGCCAAGCGGAGCTTCAACTTCAATCTCTCCTGGGGAATAGAAAAAGACAATACCATGCTGCCCTTCAGAATGCACAACACCACTATCTGGAATAATAGGATGCCCGTTTTCATCTGTGATACTCATTCTGACCGCATCCATTTTTCCGTCAACCTTGCTCGTAATCTTTAGTTTTCCTGTTGGATCTACCCAATTCCATTTTTTTACTGGTAGTTTCTCGGTTGTTCCTCCATTTATGGAGATTCTTTTTAGTTTGGAAACCTCACTTTTATTGTATTCGGCAAAATAAATCCATTGGCCATCAGAACTAAATTTAGGAGCCAAAGGAAGTCCCTCACTTTTGGTGAGCAACATATTGCTTTTAGGAATTGAAATATTCAATACGCGAAGTTCATAGTCATCCCCGTTGGGCCAAGTGTATGTTAGGGTTTGATTATCCGGTGAAAGGGAAAAGGCCGTTTGGGAGGCAAAGTTTTCTTCAACTAAAGGAGTGGAGGTGCCCTTTTCCATATCCCATAATTCTATAGAGTCATATGAAAACCCATATTTTTTTAGATAAACAATTTTGTTGCCTTGGAGTGTTGGAACAGGCAGTCGCTCCAAACTTTTGCTCTCCGTAATAATGCTATGTTCATTGGTGCTAAGATTTACCTGCCAAAGGTCAAATGAGCCATTTTTTGCAGAGGAATAGTAAACAAGCCTACCATCTTTTGAAAAAACAGGGTCTAAATCCAGAGCCTCTGTATCGATTAATATGGTTTCTTCCTTAGAATCAAGATTTAACAACACTATTTGGGTATCCATACTGTTATCCCTAACAAAAACCAATTGTTTTCCGTCAGGGGACCAATTGGGTCTTGAATCAATTCCCGCGGAAGAAGTGATTCGTGTGGCTTCCAAACTCTCCATATCCATAAGCCATAACCATCCTTTGGCTGAAAACACCACTTGGTCTTTTAATGGCGAAGGGGCAGGATCCATAGGTCCTGAATTTAGTACAGGAAGATCGTACCCTTCTAAATAGACATGGTGGCGATAACCATCTACCATAGGATATCTATTTTTCCATTGCGCATTGGTGAAATTGGAGGTTAAAAGAAGAAAGCAAGTAATTATAGTAATGTTTTTCATAGGCATTTCAAATGTTGTTCACAAAGCATTTCAATAAGGTGCTATGTACATTACATCTGTTGGATTTAGCTGGTTTATATTGTTATGTGACAATTGGTGCCTAAGATAGGTAATTATAGGAATTTCAAATGTTTAAACCTGGAGCGTTACTACTTATGGATTTTCTTGGTCAGGCAACCATCCTGTAAAATTGTACGTCTTGAAAATGGGCGTCATGTCTGGTTCAAGACCAGATGTATAAAACAATCATTATGGTAAAAAAAGGCATACTTCAATTATTGACTTTTGGAATACTACTTTTCTTTTTTAGTTGTGGAGATTCAACCAAAAAGCAAAGCAAAGTTGTTGTTAGTGGCATTGTAATGTCGCCACATGAGGGAGAGGTTCGCTTATCAAATGAACCAATTCCTTTAGAAAACGAATGGTCTACTGTTACGGATGCTACTGGGGTAGCAACAACCATAGATGGTGAAGGGCACTTTAGGTTTGAAATAGAAATTGAAAACCCCAGCTTCTACAGAATAAATCTTGGTAATCAGAAAGTATCATTATATCTAACGCCAAATGATAGCTTAGCTGTTACTTTAGGTTCTATCGTTGGCATAGCAGGCGCAAATGCTCATTTGAACACCTATTTACAAAATCAAAAAGAAGAAATAGGAAAGTCAGAGGGTTATATTTATAGGAACCTGGCCAGCCTATATGCATTGGATGAGACCGGTTTTAGAAAGCAAATGGATTCTTTGAAAAATGCTAATCTAGTACACTACAATACATTTAGTAATAGTGTTGAGAATATTCCTCCAATGTTTGAAAAACATTGCATGGTTACACTGGACAACCACTACAAGTATTATCAATTGCTTTACCCATCCGGTCATGAGATTATAACGGGTCAAAAAGCGGAGCTACCTGCAAATTACCTTGAGGAAATGGCTTTGGGATTAAATAAGCCTCAGCTCTTAAATGACAAAAAATACATTGCCTATCTTGATAAGTATGTGGAGATAATGTCTTCTGGAAAATTTAAAAATCAGCGCTATGATAATTATCCATTGGAAAAAATCAACGCTAGATATTTGGCCATTAAAAATCTTTCGGTAGATCAGGAAATCAAGGACTATCTATTTGAACAACATTTCAAAATTTGTAGCACCAATTATAGTACGAAAGCTTGGGCAGGTATTTTTAATCAATTTGAGAAAGAAACCAGCAATGAAAAGCTGCTTGCCAAGGTCAAAAACGATTTTCAAAAAGCACTGGCAGTAAGAGAAGAACCAGATGAAATTAGGATATATAAAACGAGTAACGAAACCGAGTTGGATGCCCATATTTTTTACCCCAAAGGACATAATCAAGAAGACGAAAAATCAGCATATCTCTATTTTCACGGAGGGGGATGGAGCCTGGGCATGCCAGAAGCGGGCTATGATGCTTGCAAAAGAATGTCGGCACAAGGAATGGTGGCAATCTCGTTCGAATATAGATTGATTGATGTACATGGTAATGTTATTCAGAAGAGCTTGGAAGATGCAAAATCTGCAATAAGATGGGTAAGAGCACATGCTTCTGAATTAGGAATTGACCCTAACAAAATTGTGGCTACTGGCTTTTCGGCCGGGGCACATTTGGCAGCTTCAGCGGCTATTATGGACGACTTTGTGTCTGAAGACAATAAGAGTTTTAGTTCTATTCCCAACCTTGTCATCACAAAATCCTCAAGCTATGATTTAACCAAAGGGGATGGTTGGTTTGATGGTGTTTCAAGAGGTCAAGCGCAAGCGATCTCATTAGTCCAAAATGTGAAAAGTGGCTTACCGCCATTTCTTTCGTTTCACACCACCGAAGATCATTTAGCCCCAATCTATGAATTCTTCCACTTTAAAGGTGTCATGGAAGAGCATAACAACGATTTTCAATTTCAAATTTTTGAAAAAATCGGGCATTTTTTTAGAGACAAAGAAGCACGGGAAAAAGCAAATGAGCTGACGGATGAGTTTCTCATGGAAAGAGGTTTTTTAGCAGATTCAAAAAGGTAACTAAATGTATCTTTCTTTGATTATGCCTATGTGGTGTCTTTCATGACCAATGATAGACTTTAGAAAATCTTCAAGGGTAATTTCATATTGCCGAGCCATACCTTTTAGTCTTAATTGTTTCTCAGATAATGTATCTATAAAACCAATTGATGCCTTCCTTACGTTTACGAAGTCAGTTAATAATTGTTTAAATGATAGCTCATCAAAACGACTGTTGTCTACCAATGAGTTTTGGTCATAGCCCCAGAGTTCCAATTGTTCGTTCCTGCTCAGTAAAAATGCTCGAAACATCTTTATTCTTTCATGATCGGTAATATGCCCTACTACTTGTTTAATGCTCCACTTATCGGGCGCATAGCTATAAACGGCTTTTTCCTCGCTAATAGAATTTAAAAGTGTACTAGTAGATGAATCAGAAAAGAGTGATGGACAATCCATATCTTTTACCAAGTCAAAATAATATGGGAAGCCGTTCTCAGGGGTGTATGTCATATGTTAATTTGATGTTTTTAGTGAGAGATAAAACTGGAATAAATTATAGCCATTATTGCCCACAGTTTTTTATTTCTAAATCCGTATTACTCTCAAAAAATCTAATTGCTTTGTGCTTAGATTCCTTATTTTTAAAAGAAATTAAATATTTTTCTTTTCCTGCCGTAGTCTCCAATTTGAATTTATAGAGGTTTTCGTTCGCCAATAAGCTTGCCGTGATACCCATCCACCAGGGAATGAGTAAGGGACTTTTGTTTTCGTAAATTTTTATTGCTTTTACGTTTTGCAGGTCAATTTGTTTTTTGAAAAAAACATGATCTCTTATTATTAGTCCTTGGAATGTCAGCCCATTTTCTCTAAACAAAACTTTCTTTGAAAAAAGCAATATACCCAATAGAATCAGTCCGAATAAACAAAATAGTGCAATTATTAAGTCCTGGATAAAAAGTGGACTATTGAAAATACCAAGAGAGCCAAAAAATAGAAAAATCATAAAAATTCCAGCCAAAGCTTTGGCTCCATCATTAAAAAGGGAGTCTAGAATATTTACGTGGTTTTTCAAATTGTAGGTAACAATTATATATAATCGTTAATCATAATATTAATTATATGTCTAAGATAATAAAGAAGACCGGTCTTAAAAAATAGTATACCGTAGTCCAAAAAAACCACGAATGCCCTGGTTAGGGCCATAGACATAGCTGGGATCAAAAGTGAGGGCAAATGGATTGTTTGCGGTGGCCACAGCATTGCCCTGCGAATCAAACTGAACGTTTTGATCAAAAGGGTCATTTGCTCGCGCTATAATAAAGGGATTTCCTCGATTGGGAGTCCAATCCAAGAGGTTTTTAATACCGCCATAGAACTCAAACTTGTCTAAACCTTTATAGGTGAACTGTATATTCTGAATACTCCAAGTGGGCGAAAAATCTTGTCGAGGGTCCAACTCACCAAGGGTTGGCAATCGCATCGGGCCGTAGAGGTTACCGGTATAATCCAAGGTAAGATCTAAACTTCTAAAGGTATAGGAGACATTCCATGTTCCGGTAATGCTTTCGGTTAGTATTTGGCGTGAGGTAATTCCATTTTCTGTATTGCTCACATCTTGCCAGGTAGCACCTACCAAAAATTTGAGACCGTTGGGAAGTACTAAATCAATATTAGCACTCAGCCCTTTTGAAACCGATTTACCATCTAGGTTATCATAGGTAATTTGATTGGGGTTGGTATCATAATCCGGTAAAATGATGTTGGAGAAATGGGTGTAAAATGCAGAAGCATCTATACCAACAAACGTACCGTTGTCCGCGTATATTTTTTTCAGATAGTTGAGGTTGACGTTTACGGAGCGCTCTGGTTTTAACTCCTCAGCAATAATTACATCTCGAGAACCCGTTAAAGCAGCGTGATCTTCCGTAAATAGGTTCACCACTCTAAATCCGGTTCCGGCATTCACCCTAAAAATATCATTATCTGAAACCTTCCATTTATAAGCTGCCCTAGGGGTAAAAATATTGCCATGTCTTTGGTCATAATCATAACGAACTCCTCCTAAGATGGAATGTTTTTGAGCAAGTTTCAGCTCATCTTGGATGAACAAACTCGGAATCCAGACTTCATCTGCACTTTGGGTGGCTGGTGTGTTGTCATCATAGTAATTATAGCGAATAGCACTTCCAAAAAGCAAATCATGGTTCCCAGAAGTTTTATCCCATGTCATTTGTCCAAAACCAATACGCTGATCGGCCAAATAGAGCACATCTCCATAAACCGAGTTTTGATTGTGGTCATTGTAGGACATGGAAAGCATTACTTTTTCATCAATGGGCAATTGGTATTTACCTAAAACTTCCCATCTACGGGTATAGATGCTTTCCCCGTAAATTTCATCTCCACCTCTAAATTCTGGAGTCCATTGTAATTCGCCGCCCCATCTGTCTTCATAAAAGAAACGACCGGCAAGAGAAAACACTTTGGCATCCTCTCGTTTAAAGTTCCATTTTTGAAAGATGGAGATACGATCTTGTAAGGTCAAATCCGTAAAATTGTCGCCATTGTTATCAATAATTTCATCATAATTAAAGTAATTGACACCGAGCAACAGATTGGTTTTCTTTCCTACTTCAATTTTTGATCCCACATCCAAATTATATTCTCCCCAACCGGTTAAATATGCATCGGCAAAAAATTCTGGAGCATTTGGGGCATGTTTTGTAATGATATTGATCAATCCACCAACAGCCTCGCTTCCATATAGCGTGGAGGCTGGACCTTTTACAATTTCAATTTGTTCAATTAGGGAATTTGGTATTCCAGATAGGCCATAGACCGTGCCTAAACCACTTACAATAGGCATTCCATCAATCAGCACCAGTGTATAAGGGCCTTCCAGTCCATTAATGTGAATATCACCAGTATTACAAACATTGCAATTGATTTGTGGGCGAACTCCGTTTACATTCTGTAGGGCTTCAAAAATACTTGGAGTTGGATTTTGCTTTAGAAAACTAGGTTTATATACTTCAACCGGGACCGCACTTTCTAGGCGGCTTACCGCTTTTAGAGTGCCGGTAACAACCATTTCATCCAGAGCTTCAGCAGATTGGGTCAATTGAATGTTCACTGTTACTGATTCATCTTTTCCAATTAAAAAAGATTTCCTAAAAGGTTCATATCCAATAGCAGAAGCAATCAGCACATAGTTCCCAGGAGACAGATCTGTGATGAAATAATTTCCATCTCCATCTGTTGCTGTTCCATTTTGAGTGCCTTTTAAATAGATATTGATAAAAGGCAGGTTTTGTCCATTTTCAGAAACGGTTCCTTGAACAGTACTGTTTTGAGACCATCCAGCAAGAGAGCTTAACAAAGTAAATATCAGTAGAAATCGTTTCAATTTTTGGTTGTTTAAATTAAAATTTAGACAAAACTAAAAATTTGTTTTTATAAATAAAAATGTATTTTTGGAAAAATTATTTTTTGTGACTCGTTCAGAAGAAAACTATATCAAGACAATTTTTCATTTAGGAGGAAATTCTTCTGCGCTTATTTCCACAAATGCTATTGCAGAACAGATGGAGACAAAACCATCTTCTGTAACGGATATGGCCAAAAAATTGGCAGATAAAGGGTTTGTGAACTACAAGAAATATCAAGGAGTTTCTTTAACCGACTTTGGAATTAAGACTGCACTTTCAATTATTAGAAAGCATCGTTTGTGGGAGGTATTTTTAGTAGAAAAGTTGGATTTTTCCTGGGATGAGGTTCATGAGGTGGCTGAGCAATTGGAGCATATTAAAAGTGAGAAATTGATCGATAGTATAGATGCACTTTTAGATTTTCCAAAATATGACCCCCATGGAGACCCTATTCCCAGTAAGGATGGAAAGTTCATGGAGCGTGACAAACAATTGTTAAGCGAAATACGACTTCAAACAGAAGGTGTGTGTGTTGGTGTCAAAGATACATCAGCTGCTTTTCTCAAATTCTTGGATAAGAATAGTATTGCCTTGGGGAATACGATCAAAGTATTGGAGAAAGAAGATTTTGACCAGTCACTTCATATTAAAATGGAAGGCAAAGAACTTCATATTTCTCATCAAATAGCGTCGAACCTTTACATAAAAATGAATGAGTAATGGAACAGATAATTGAATATTTTGAAAGCATCAATCCTATTTTGGCAGCATTTTATGCCACTCTGTTTACTTGGGGGTTGACAGCTGCTGGAGCAGCTTTGGTTTTTTTGTTCAAAACAATGAATCGTGCTCTTTTGGATGGCATGCTGGGCTTTACTGGAGGAGTAATGGTTGCAGCCAGTTTTTGGAGTTTGTTGGCACCCGGAATTGAAATGAGTCCAGGAGAAGGTTTTGAAAAGGTAATTCCAGCTGCAGTTGGTTTTTTGTTAGGAGCCGCTTTTATTTTTGGATTGGATAAGATTCTACCGCATTTACATATCAATTTTAAGGATAGTGAAGCTGAAGGGGTAAAAACACCTTGGCACAGAACTACGCTATTGACCTTGGCCATTACAATGCACAATATTCCTGAAGGATTGGCTGTTGGAGTACTTTTTGGAGGTGTTGCAGCAGGTTTTGATGGTGCTACCATTGGAGGAGCAGTTGCTTTAGCATTGGGGATTGGACTTCAAAACTTCCCTGAAGGTTTTGCAGTGGCCATGCCATTACGTAGACAAGGATTGAGCAGAACCAAGAGTTTCATGTACGGTCAAGCTTCGGCCATAGTGGAACCCATTGCAGCGGTTTTGGGAGCTTGGGCAGTACTTACTTTCGAACCTATTTTACCATACGCATTATCGTTTGCTGCTGGCGCCATGATTTTTGTAGTGGTGGAAGAAGTGATTCCAGAAACCCAACGAGACAAATACACTGATGTGGCCACTATGGGCTTTATTGGCGGTTTTATTATTATGATGACCTTAGATGTGGGTCTAGGATAATCGTATAAAAAAAATAAAAGAACAAATTATGAGAAAATTAGTGTTGCTATGCGTTTTATGCTTGTCCTATTTTGGTTATGCACAGGTAGATGTTGAACAAATTCAAAATGAAATTGACAAGAACCTCTGGAAATCTTTTCAAAAAGCATTTGAAACTTTAGACGGTGAGGCACTTAATGCTACTTACGCTGAAGAAGTACTTAGAGTAACTCCACAAGGAATTGATACTGAGAATACCTTTAAATCTGGAAACCTTGAACGCTTTAAGAAGAATAAAGCAGATGGAATATCTATCTCATTGGATTTTTGGTTTGATAGTCGACGTACCAATGAAACGACATCTTACGAAGTAGGCTTTTACAGAATTGGATTTACGGATAAGAATGATGAGACCAATTATAGTTATGGGCAGTTTCATATAGTCCTTAAAAAAATTGAGGGTCAATGGAAAATAACCCAAGATTGGGATACTGCGACTATCAACGGAAACCCTATTACGGAAGCAGATTTTGCAAAGAACAGCATTTTGAAGTTCTAGTATAACTCACTTCTTATAGGAAACATTTTAGGTTGTGGCTTTACTCTCTTCTGAAGGAGTAATGGTCTTTATTCCCATAATCAACAACCACAAACACGTACCAATTTCTCCAATACTGGCCGGAATGGTGATATAATCAGAAATCCATAGATCACCATAATTTGAGCATACGATGCGCCCAACAAAATCCAGAAAATAACCACAACTGCCTATCATTAAAAATAGACCTAAAAACTTAGGCAAAAACCCCGATTTGAAAACCAAATAACCAAAAGGAAAGAGCCAAAGTCCCCAAAATGCTTGCGCAACTAAATTTCCATGATGGTAAGACTCTAGGGCTAGCATTACCTGCGCCTGAATCTGTCCAGCAGAATATATACTTAGGTAGTCGGCTTCACTGAGCAAAGAAAGAATATCCAGTTTGTGCGTTAGATTGACAAATGAAATAGGAACGCTAATGACAGCCAAAACAACCATCAGAACGGCATAGTTTTTATTTATCCCCTTGAACAATTGATACAATACCCAAGGCAACAGTAAAAAGAATATGTAGCACAGAAGGCCGCTTAAAATTTCTAACCGAAATAAGGATTCCGAGGATTTAATATTTGCAATTGTTGTGGCCGGGTCTTTCCAAACAATAAGTTGAGATGGAACATATAGTAGACTGAAAATACCGGTTATAACAACTAAGAAATAGAGTAAGCCAGCTAAACGTGCTGTTTTTTTGTTTGCGCCCATTGGTTTAGTGATTGATATGGTTTGTAAAAAGAAAGACGCTTCTTTTTTAGAAAAGGTTGCCTGGCAGCTACTTTAATTCTTCTAGAACCAAACCATAATCATATTGAAGGTCCTCATGAAGGGCATCTACTTTTTTCTCAATAAATGTCAACTGCCTATCATACAAATTACGTAGGGTAGTGTTGTTGTTCATTGAGGGTCTAAACTCTTTTAATTTTTTGCAGAAATAGAGCAAAAGCTCAACCTCCGTTTCTTTATTTCCTGAGTAACGAATGTACTTTTTAAGATTCCGTAAAATCTTTCGCACACTTTTTTTAATATAGAAGAAACTGTTGGTATTGATGTCTAAAAATAGCTCATCAACCTCAGCCATTACAGTTTCAATGTAGCCAGCTTCATTGCCAGCCTCAAAAAGTAGATAGGTAAGCAGTTCTTTGTTTTCTTTTTTAAACTTTGAAAGTCGAAGACAGAGTTGCAATAGTTCTTCAGGAGAACAATGTTGCAATTCTTTTTTTATTTGGACTACAGTGGCTGCTTTCATACAACAAAGTTAACTCCTTAAATATGAAGCGCCATTTACATCGATTATGGTGCCCGAAGAATATTCCGCGCCCTCAGAAGCTAAAAACAGAATGGCATGTGCCACCTCTTTTGGTTGGGCCATACGCTGAAATGGAGACTCACGAAGCAGATTTTCCCTTTCAGCAGGAGTAAGGGTGATGGCCGCCATTTCGGTTTCTGTAAAACCAGGAGCTACTACTCCTATGTATATTTTATGGGGTGCCAACGCTTTTGCCAAGGATTGACTCATGGAATTTAATGCAGCCTTGCTAGCACCGTAGGCTGGTTTGGTGGGCTCACCTCTAAATGCACCTCTAGAAGATACATTTACTATACGACCACCTCCTGTTTTCATCATGGCTTTTGCTCCCCAATAACACAGATTGGACACTGCAAACAAGTTAGTTTTAAAAGTACCCTCCCATGCATTGGCCCAATGTTCAAAATCCACTTCATCAATTTTATGAAAAATGGAGATTCCTGCATTATTGACCAAAACATCCAGTTGGCCATAGTGGTCAACAAAACTTTTTATCAGGGATTCTGGGCCATCTTTTTCTGAAATATCTTGTTGAAACAAAAAATGACCTTCACCGGTTAACTCTGCTAAGGTTTTTTTAGCCTCCTCTTGATTACTTCTGAAATTTATGCCCACATTGGCACCTTTTTCAGCAAAGGCCATGGCCGTAGCTTTGCCAATACCGCGCGAAGCTCCTGTAATGAGCACGTTTTTATTTTTGAAATTCACAATTGAATATGTATAAAGAATTTAATTACCCTCAAGTTAATCTTTTATAGGAAGATCAGGAGTTCGATTATATAATTGGTTACCAGCTGCTTCATATTTATCGCCTTTAATCCAAAAAGGTTTTTCAGGGTCATTTGCTATAAGTCTACCAGATAAAACATATCCCTGGTAGAACTTTACCAAATAATCGTAATCCAAACTTTCCGCTTCGTCAGCTGCCTGATGGTAATACTTATTTATTTCTTCGTCAAAAGCATCAAAACCAGTCGAGTAAGTTGGAGCGGGTATCCCCGCTGAGGCAAAACTTACATTGTCACTGCGGTCAAACAATCCTTGTTCAGGTGCCACATCATCAATGTCCAGTGCTTCTAAGCCAAAAGTTTTGGCTCCTTTGACCATATGCCTTTGCGCAGTTGTACGTTTTAAACCGGCAATGGTAGCTAAACCTGTATTGTTATAACCTCCGCCATCGGTATTAAAACAATATATCATTTTATTTAATGGTAAAACGGGGTTCTGAACATAGTACTGACTTCCTAAAAGCCCTTTTTCTTCTCCTGTAAATAAGATGAACAGCGCAGAGCGTTTGGTTGGGTATTTCGCTAAGTTTTCGGCAATCGTTAAAACAGCAGTTGCACCAATGGCATTATCACGAGCACCATTGTAAATACTATCACCTTCCGCATCTGGTTTTCCAATACCGATATGGTCGTAGTGCGCCGAATAAATGATAAATTCGTTTTTTAAATCAGGATCGGTTCCTTCCAAAACTCCGACCACGTTTTGGGTTTTTATTGTTTCTTTTTGGATTCCATTGCTCTCTATCTCAATTTTTACAACTTCGGTATTAAATTTCATTAATTGTTCTGGATTGGCCTGAACCCATAAATACATAGGCAATGGTTCTTTTTCACCTTCCGAAAAACTAATACGTTCTTCAAACGAGTGTTTAAAACGAGGCCATTGTTTAGGGTCAAAAGAGCCTATTTCTATTAAACCTTTTGCTCCGTGTTTAATGGCTAGGTCACGTTTGGTAACTCTGTTACCAAAAGCCGACCTCATATCGGACGAGCCGGGAGTACCTGCTCTAGCAATAATTATTTTACCTTTTACGTCTTTGTTTTTATAGTCTGATTCAAGACCATGGTTAAGGTATATTGCATTTTCTTTGCTTTTCACAGAATCAATATCAAAAGCAACAACTTGAGGAAAATTTACTCCATTTAGGGATAGTTTAATTTTTTCTTGCAAAGAAAATTGAAATAAATCCATTTTTTGATAATAGTCGCCACTTACAGGATTGGGCTTTACACCATAACTCCGCAGGGTATTTGCCAAATAGCTAGCGGCAATTTTATTTTCTGGTGTTCCGGTGTTCCTACCCTTTAATAGGTCATCTGCCAGAAAGTATATATGTCCTTCAATGCTTGATTTTTTAACGGTCTCTTCTGCTTTTTCTACATCGGTCTGTGCAGAAAGAACAAGAACTCCAAAAAGCGTGCTTAGTAGTAGAAGTTGTTTCATGATATTGCATTATTTAATTTAGATTTTTATTCATTTTTAAGGAAGTTATCGAAAGAACTTAATCATCTTCTTGAGTGATTTTGGTAAACACTTCCCCCATGAAATCAAGCTGATTGATTTTTCCGTCGGTGTTGAGTTCAAAACGGATTAATAGCTTTTCGCGAAACCGAGGGTCCTTGTTGGTAATAAAAGTGTCATAATGCCAATGTTCGGCATCATAAGTGATAAAATCGTTAAAATTGGTTTGCAATGCATCATCTTGGGCGGTAACTACTACTGTCCCCAACATTTCATTGACATAAGACCCTTCATAAGCTTCTAATGGTAAACTTGGTTTTGTGTTTTCTGCACGTTCTTCGACCTTCTTTTTCAATACTTCATTATTCTCTTTTTTAAAGCCCTCGTATAGTGTAAAAACTTCGGTATGCCAATCACGGCTATCATCGTTAAAACCATACAAATCCATCGCCTTGTACATAATAGCATGTCGTAGCTCAGCGTGATCTAAGTTTGCAAATACATAAACCGCTACGTTCTTGTCATGCATTATCCCAGCAATGGCGACCAGCCCAAATAGACTTCCGGTATGAAAATCTAGTTTATGACCTTTGTAATCTTGTTGAAACCAGCCTAGACCATAGGTATTCCAATTTGGTTTGGTCAGGGCATTTGTGGGGTAAATTCCACTTGAGCCTAAAAAAGAATGGGGTTCAAATAAGTACTTGAAGGTCTTGGGTTTTACCAATGTGTCGGATTTGTAAATACCATCATTTACCAAAAATGTCAAGTAATTTGAAATATCATGTGGGGTAGAACAGATCATCCCAGCTGGACCTATTTGATCCGAAAAACCGTAATCCACTTCTACCAGGCCATCTTCAGCGTCATTTAAATAAGGAGTTACATAATTTCCTGCGCTAAAAATATCTTTGGCTATGGCTTGGGTCCGGGTCATACCTAAAGGATTGAATATGCGTTCCTTTACAAATTCGTTCCAAGGCTTTCCACTTACTGCTGCAATAACTTCACCAGCAACAGCATACATAATGTTCTGGTAGGTGAACCCTCCGCGGAGTGGATAGGTTTTTTTTGCGAACTGAAACTTTCGTACGGTTTCTCGAACAGAAGTACTATCAATAATCCATAAAGCATCTGCATTGCCCACACCCAAATTATGGGTGAATAAATCTTTTATGCGGGCATCGGCTGTACTATAGGGATCGGACAATTTGAAATATGGTAGGTGGTCAACAACCTTATCATCCCAATTCAATTTACCTTCATCTACCAACATACCCATTGCAATTGCCACAACTGCTTTGGTAGTGGAGGCCATATTGAATAGCGTGTTCTCATCTACCTTTTCTTTGGTCTCCAAATTTTTTACCCCATAGGTTTTTCTAAAAACCACTTCACCATCTTTGACCACTATTGCAGCCAGTCCTGGGACTTTCCAATCTTTTATGCCCTGAACAATCATGGCATCCAATTTTTTATTGTTCGTCTTTTGTTGGGCGCTTAAAGATTGACTTAATGATATAGTTAGGAAGAATAACAGCGAATAAATCTTATTTCTCATGTTTCAATTGTTATTTAAGAAATAGTCCTGCTCAGTTCTAAGATGGTTCCAATGCCTTTATTCATTTCACAGGTTGAGAAGAAGTTTGACACGGTTGACTATTTACCCTAAATATAACAAGTTATACCATAAAAAAACGCTTTTGTTCGATTTCTGGAGAATGGGATTATTCTAAAGCTTTAGCTATGGCAGTTGTTAAGTCTGCCTTCTGTAGATGGGTTAAAGTATTGTCTTTATCTAATAGTTGTCTTGCTTTTTGATAATGTTCTAGTGAAGCTTTGTCAAGATTGTTTTTACTTAAATAAAAAGCAAGGCGGTAGTTGTTCAATGCGGATTTGGGATAGCTTTCAACAGCCATCTCATACAAGCGAAGTCTATTTGTATATTCTGGGTCTTTCTTCCAGGCCAACCAGTTTTTAAAATCGTTGTAAAAAGACATAGGGAAAGGTGTTGAGTTTCCTTGAGATATTTGTGATTGATATATACTATCTATTACTTCTATACCATTAGAAATAAATAAGTTTTTTAATACAGCCATGTTTGGAGGTGGAGGAATCCCATCCATTTTGAACAATGTATCAATGGCCTTTTCATAATTTTCCTGCATCTTTTTAGAATAAAATTGATTCAACATTTTTGACTCTCCTTGTAGTGTAGCGTTTAAAAATAAAAGTGAAAGTTCAGATGCAGTTTTGAAACCTATTTTGGTGTTTCCTTTTGGCTTGCCGATTATGTTGGGAACATATTCTTCAAAAACACCATAGTTTAAAAAATGAAACTCGCTCATTTCTGGAAAATGGGCAAAATAGAGGTCGCTGTGTTTTAAGTGGTAGATATGGTGTGGAGAAACCACGGGGTGCGGAGCATAGATGGCCAGAATGGGAATAGTAATATTTTGAGGTTCATAAAAGCTTGTTCTATTTAAAATGGTTTGTTCAAATTGGGTAAGAAATCCGCCCTCCAAACTAATCAACGCTTTTATTTTTTTGTTTCTTGAAGCCAAACCAACACAGAAAGAAGATTGAATGGCATTGGCCATTAGAGCAATTTGAGTTCTATCCACGTTTGGCAACTCTAGTAGTTGTTGAAGCGCGAATTCCAAATCATCTACCGCCACTTCCAGTCCTTTTGTAGAGGTGTCAACTACGTGAGCGAATTCACCCTTAAGAGCCAAGGCCACCACTATGTATCCATGGCTTGCCAAATATTCGCACATCACACTTTGTATTGCAGGACTTGTACCATTCGGGAAAATGACCAATGGAAATTTTTGCTGAACAGGATTGGTATTAAGCGAAGTATTTGTCTTTAATGTCAAAAGGGTATCCAATTGATCTGTGGTAAAACTATGATCTCCTTTTAATTGATTAACCTGATAAGTAAAGATTCTCTTTGCCAAAGAATCAGACTCCTTTTTGAATTCTTCTTCAGTTTGCTTAGTAATTAAATTTACAAAGTGGCGGTAAGGAAGTAATTTGGATTTTTCTGAAGCCGGATACCAAATATGAATGGGCAGATTTCTACCTTCTGATTGTGCATTCTGTGGATAGAGCTTACCACTCCAATCAGAGTACGGAACATTTTCTCTGGAAAGGTCAGATTTGAATAAGGTCTGGAATCCTACGGAATGTTCCCCATACTCTAAAAAATTGGAAAAAGGCTCTTCTAATTTCTCATCTTTAGGAGTTTGACATCCTAAGACGAGTAGTAGAACAATAAGTGATAGTTTGCTGTTCATAATTCAAATCACTCAGTTTTCGTAGTAACATCATTGAAAATTTGTACCCACTCTTTGTCATTTAAAAATTTACTGGACCAGCCGTTCCACACCAATCTATTTTTGTCTGCATAAGAAATTGTTGCCCTAAAAAAGCGGTCCTCAATTACATTTTTGGGTGAGATGGCATTAAGGCGTTGTTTCTCTTTATCTAAAAACCATTTATGTTGGCCGTGCAATGGAAAGTCATGTGACAGGGAGGTAACCAAAAAAACATCTTCCTTTTTATGATAGTTAATAATGTAGGCATAGGCACGTTCCCGTTCGTTTCTTTGATCAACGGTTAGTGATTCGCATTTAATAAAACTCCCATTAAGGTAGTATTCACAACTTCTGGTCCCAATTTCTTGGTACTCCTTATCGGTACCCGGGTATATGGTTTCCACAACCTTCCAATTCCCTATTAAAAAACCCAAATCCTTTATGGATTGAGAAAATGATGAATGTGAGATTAAAATAAACGATAGAATGAAAAATGACTTTTGCATGAGATATTAATTTTGTCTCAATCTAGTCAGGAAGCTTTTTAAAAAAGTCTCTATAGCGGATTGTACGTATCAAAAAACGTTTTTTAACGCAAGTTTTGAAATTTAAATTCTTTTGGGGTTTGTCCGGTATATGCTTTGAACAACCTATTAAATGTTGCTTTGGAATTAAACCCTGCATCAAACGCCAGACTTAGAATCTTTAGATTAGAATTTTTTGAGTCTTTCAATTTTTCCTGAACATCCTTCACTCTGTATTCATTTACAAATTGATAAAAGTTTTTGTTGAGGTTGCCGTTTAAAACTTCAGAAATAGTTCTTTCGGAAACTGAAATTGATTTGCTCAGACCTGCAAGATTCAACTCAGGATTTCTGAACAGTTTTTCATTGACCATAGCGTTATGAAGTTGATCAATTATTTTGACTGATTCTTTGTCGAGCAGATTAATATCGGAATCCGATGGCTTACTAATTTTTATGGTTTGTGCTTGCTGATATCCCCGAATGCTAAGCCAATAGAGCATACATGAATAGAGCAATAATACGGCAGATCTATACTGATTCCATTGATGGAATAATTCCTTTCCACTGATACCACTGCTAATGCATAGAAAAATTAAAATGGATACAAAAGAAACAACAATGACGATAATCGTTTTTTTAACCCATTGAAGGTCGATTTCGGTTATGGTAGAGACGTTGTTCAGAAGTTGTTTTTGATATTTCTTGACCTCTTTGAAAGACAGAATCATATAGATTAAAATGGAGAGGATTGCTGCCGATTCAAAAAGTTCAGCTACAAAATGAAACCAATGCCATGGCGTTCTGCTTCCTGGAAAAATAGCATGGTAGATACTATGGACATAATTTAGGACAATAGGGGAAAAGTGCCAAAGATGTTTTTTTGTAAATCGAAAACTTGAATTGGTTAACGTACGAACATAAAAGTAAAAAGAGGGACCTATCCAATATGACAATGAAAAAGGCATCCATGCCAGCCATCTATAGGTGTTCCAAATTGAAGGGTCCAGCATATAGGGAGTAAAGGTCAGGCATATGCAGATTAACGAAAGGAATAGAAAACGATTGGCGAATCTGTTTTCCTTTTTTTCCAATAACAGAAACCCAAAAATAAATCCATTGGCAACCGCACAAATAGTAATAAGTTGAATGATGGAAATATTGAGTTGCATCCACAATTTCTTTTTGAAGCTTCTTCGTTTTCCGCTACCTTTAAAACTACAAATTTCAAAACTATGCGGAGACTTCTTCTTTTATTTCTTGCAGCCGGTGCCCTGCAATTTTCAACAGCACAAAAACAAAATTTTTCCTATCTGGACATTTTTGATTTACAATATGTTTCTGACCCACAGATTTCACCAAATGGGGAGTGGGTAGTATATCGTAGAATGGATTATGATATTATGAAAGATCGCTCCGCTGGAAACTTATGGTTGGTTAAAACAGATGGAAGCCAACATCAAAAAATGACATCAAGGGAGGTTAATGAAAATAGCCCGGTATGGTCTCCTTCCGGAGATCGCATTGTGTTCTCCAGCAGCACGGATGAAGGTTCCGAAATTTTCATGTATTGGGTAGCTTCTGGTAAAATCGCAAAATTGACGCAACTGCCTTTTAGTCCAAGCTCCTTGACTTGGTCCCCAAACGGGAAAAATTTGGCGTTTTCAATGAACGTCCCCAAGGCTCCACCGGTTATTGCTAAAGCCCCTAAAAAACCTAAAGGAGCAAAATGGGCAGAGACTCCAAGAATTACAGACCGTGTCTATCATGAGGCTGATGGTAGAGGATATATAAAACCAGGATTCAATCATATTTTTACAATTCCTTCAGAAGGAGGGGCGCCACGTCAAATAACTTCTGGAGATTGGCATCATAGAGGAACATTATCTTGGAGCACTGACAGTAGTAAAATCTACTTTTCTGCAAACCGAAATGAAGATTGGGAATACGATTTTCGCAATAGTGAAATCTATTACGTTGAAGTTCAAAACGGGAAAATTAGTGCGTTAACAGATAGAAACGGCCCGGATTACAGTCCACAGATTTCTCCAAATGGCAGATACATTGCTTATATAGGTATTGAGGATAAAAGGGAAGCCTATCAAGTTCGCAAGTTGCACATTATGAATGTAGATGGAAGTAACAAAAGAAGTATAACAGATGCCTTGGACAGAACCGTTTCCAATATCCATTGGGATGGTAAAAGCAACGGGCTTTACTTTGATTATGACGATAAAGGTAATGGCAAGATTGGCTATGTTTCCCTTTCAGGAGAGATTTCAAAACTAGCTGATAATAGGGGAGGAACAATACTTGGAAGACCTTATGGTAGTGGTTCACACAGTGTTTCCAAAAACGGTGCAATTGCCTATACATATTCACGACCTGATTATCCATCAGATTTGGCAATTTTAAATCTGAAGGCAAAAACCCCAAAGAAAATAACAGCTTTGAACAAGGCACTTTTAGATTATCGAACCTTAGGGAAAGTAGAAGAGGTTTGGTACAAATCTTCATTTGATGGTCGTGATATTCAAGGTTGGGTGGTCTATCCGCCAAATTATGATGCTACTAAAAAATATCCATTTATGGTAGAAAATCACGGTGGCCCTATTGCAAATTACGGAGATCGTTTTTCAATTGAAATGCAATTATATGCATCAGCTGGATATATTGTTTTTTACCCTAATGCTAGGGGGAGTACCAGTTATGGCGAAGAATTTGGAAATTTGCTTTTAAATAATTATCCAGGCCAAGATTATGATGATACTATGGATGGTGTGGATTATTGTATAAAAATGGGGATTGCTCATGAAGACCAATTGTTTGTAACTGGCGGAAGTGCTGGAGGAATCATGTCGGCATGGATGATTGGAAAAAACAAGCGTTTTGAAGCAGCAGTAGTAGCTAAGCCTGTAATGAACTGGATCAGTAAAACCTTGGTGGCCGACAACTATTTTGGCTATGCCAATTCTAGATATCCTGGACAGCCTTGGGAAAATTTTGAAGGGTATTGGAAATTTTCCCCTCTTTCGCTCGTTGGTAATATAGAGACCCCAACTATGGTAATGGTGGGCATGAACGATTTACGTACACCGCCCAGTGAAGCCAAACAACTGTATCACGCCCTTAAACTGCGTAAAATTGAGACCGTATTGGTTGAAATTCCTGGTGCAAGCCACGGAATTGCAAATAAACCAAGCAATTTGATAACCAAAATTGCACATACCGTTGCATGGTTTGATAAGTATAGAACAGATAAAGAAAATGACTAAAAAGAAAAGGCACTGGTTATGGAATGTGTTGATTGTTCTCACACTTATAACCTGTGCTTTTGCTTTTATACTTCATTATAAGAATTGGCACAAAATTGAAGAGGGAAAGTTTAGAGTTCTTTCAGGAGTGTACTACCAGAAAATTCCTATTTCAGAAATTGATAGTATTGAGCTTGTAAAAAAGCTTCCAGAAATGGAGCGCTTCAATGGATTTTCTTGGATGGCTAAAGAAAAAGGTGTTTTCAAGGATTCACTGACTCAAACTAAAGTGTACGTTTTTGTGGATGACTTAAGACAGGAAAAAATAAGACTGGTTCACCATGATTCACTCAAAATTTTTCTCAATTTTAATGATAGTATACAAACTCAGGAAATTTATAATTTACTGAACACCAAATTAATGGCGAACCTTAAAAGCCAAAATTGATTTTGAAAACGTATGTATTCAAGCAATGATAATTTTGTCCAGATTTTACCTATGAAGATTGTTTTCTACACCATTTTTTTGGTGCCTTTCTTGATGTTTTCACAGAATACTATTTCTGTACATATCCACAATGTTCCATCCACAGAAGGGAACGTAAATGTGGCAATTTATGATTCTGGTGATACCTTTCTAACTTTTGAAGGAGTGGTTAAAACAGGAACCAAACCGGCGAAAGAAGGAATAGTTATGCTAGATATAGAAGATTTGCCTGCGGGGGAATATGCTGTAGCTGTTTTTCATGATCAAAATGGCAATGATGTACTTGATACAAATTGGTTGGGAATTCCGAAGGAAAAAGTAGCTTTTTCTAAAGCAAAAATGAAAACTTTTGGTCCTCCAAAATATAAAGAATGCTGCTTTAGAGTAACTAGAGATACCGAAATCAATGTTATTTTCTAATAGTATGTTATACTTCTAATACATATGGAAACAATTCTACTTGCTCAAGTTATGGGTAGCTTTTATGGCCTTTTGGCTATTGTTTTTGGAGCATTTGGAGCCCATGCGCTAAAAAAGAAACTGACCCCAGAACAACTTCATAGTTTTGAAACCGGTGTCAAATACCAAATGTACCACGCCATATTGTTAGTGGTGCTTAGCTTTAACCTTGGGTTTGACCAACCCATTGATAAATACATTGTCAATTGTTTTGTTATGGGTACTTTATTATTTTCCTTTAGTATCTATGGTCTTTGTTTAAGCGCATCAAAAGGGAAAAAACTAAGATTTCTTGGACCCATAACACCTGTCGGAGGTTTAATACTTGTTATTGGCTGGGGCTTGTTGCTATATTCTTTTATTGCACCAATACTTTAAAAATCACTCTATTTGTACTGGTTTTATCTCATTGTAAAACCAAGGAGTATGTTGATTTGTAACTGCTGTCCACTGCCATTTTTCATTTTCTTTTTGGGCATTTAAAGTCATTAGACCAATTTCCTTAAAAGTGGTATCCCTTGGATTTTCCTTTCGATACCAAAACATTTTCCATGAATAATAGGCAATTGCATTTTTAGCGCCCAGAATTCGTATTCTTGGCTCTCCAGCTTCATAATAATAATCCAAGGAATCATTTCCCGATAGCATTCTATGGAACTTTTTAAGCTCGGTCTTTCCCTGAAAAAAATAACCCTGAGAATTTATCCAAGTTGCATCATTTGAGAATTGAGACATGGCCAAATCAATATCTTTTTCGATCATGGCCCGTTCACGATCTATGATTAATTGAACCAATTGCAATGAATCTTTTGCAACAAAATCTTGATTGGAACTTTTCAAAGGTTTTTTACAAGAACAGATGCATAGCCCTAGAATAAGAATCGCTTTAAATAGCCTTTTCATAACCTAAAGCCGCAAATACATATTGCCATTTATGGTATTTAATTCCAGACGGTAGGTTGTGCTATTAAAACTCCCCTCCACCTTTTGGCCAACATGACGATCGGTAACTTTTAAATCCATTTTTTCATCTGCGTAAATTTGGCCGTTAACCGTTTCAGCGGTAAGCCTTGAATTTGCTATAACCAGGTCTATTTCCCCATTTATGGTTTTAAGGTCAAGATTGCCATTGTATTTTTTAATGTCAATATTACCGTTGATCAAGTCCGCTGTAAAATCAGCTTCAATAATATCTGATTTAAGATCACCATTTATGCTGCTCACACTGAAGCTTGCATTTTTGGGTACATAGAGAACATAATTAAATTCATACATATCGCTGGTATTGTAGTACGTGGTTTCTCTGTTTGAGCTATTTTTTTTCCATTCGTCATAAAAAGCCTTAATAATTGGTTTTGATACCGAACTAATATTGATATAACCATTGTTCTCTTCCACATTTAATTTGTACAGATCCAAGTATTTGTCATTTCTGGTCATTAATGTTGCCTTAAAATAAACTGTGGATTTATCCCAAGTTTTGACTACAATATCCGAGGCAAATTTTACGTCAAGATCTATAACATGATTGTTATAATTGATCCTTTTTTCAATAATTTTTTGTGCATTTAAGGATAGGTTGATGAAACCTAATGCTATGATGATTGCTACATTTTTCATGACTGATCGATTATTTGATTATTGTTTCCTTAAATAAATATTCCCATTCGTGGACTTTAGCGAAATGTTGACACCGCCACTATTGATGGTTGCTTTCACTTTTCTTCCAGATATTGACTTTAAACCATCTTTTTCTTCTCTCTTAAACTCAAAGTTCGTATAAATGTCTCCGTTTCTTGTGCTCAAGGCTAAATCTGCTGGAGTACTTGAAGGCATAGTAACATCAACCTCTCCGTTTGTGGTGTAGATTGAAATAGGGGAATCTTGTTTTACCGTTCCAAACGTTACCGTAACCTCACCGTTCAGGGCATTTGCGGTCACCGGCCCGTTCACATCAGTAATTTCAATACTACCATTTAGCTGGGCATCTGCTTCAATTTCTCCTGAAAAGCCATCAATTTCTATGTCACCGGCCCAAGTACTTACAACCGATACATTTTGGTTTTTTGGGAGATATATTTCAGCGCCTTCAGACTTTCTTAAATTTTTAACTATCAATGTATTGCCGTCCTGTACTACATAGAAACCAACGTCTGTATTGTCAGTGCCTCCCTCACCAACTAATCTGAGTCCTTTAGCTTTTTCAGATGTTTTGGAACTTCTGCTGCCTTTAATCAATAACTCATTGGTACTATATGATTTTAAGGTGATATCCGATTTGGATTCAATTTTCACCCATTCTATTCCACTTAATGATTTAGTATACTCTTTTTGGGCAGTGGTAATTGTGCTAAAAGCAAATGTTATTAAAAGAATTGTTACGTGTTTCATGATTTTTCGTTTTTTGATGTTTATATAATTTTAGGTAACCCTAGTTTGATTTCATTTTTGACAAAGGGCTGTGTGTCCTCTTGTTCCAATAATTTCTTCATGGGTGCTGCCGCTTTCTTTTCTTGGATTTTCACCAAAGATTGAATAATAGCAATTTGTATACTTGGATTTTTTTCAATTTTCAACGCTTCTATAAATGCCGTTTTTACAGTTTCTGATGCCGTGAACTTGGATAAAGCCTCAAATGCGTTTAATCGTACATTATCATTTTCATCATTCAACAATCTGTTTGCCAATGCAATTACAATGGTCTCATCTGGCTTAGAAAATTCTTCAATATAATTGACCCCTTGAATACGTTTGCTGGCAGATTGATTCTCCATTAAAGAAAGCATTGCTGTTTGTTTAAACTGCAAACTTTCATCTAGCAAAACGGCGATATCTTCATTGGATTTTTCTTGTTGGAGAAATCTTCCCATCTGAAAAGAAGCGACCAACAACGCAATACTTGCCGCTACTTTGAGCATATTGGAAGCCCATCCTGTTTTTCTTCTTTCCGAAGAAATAGGAATCACTTTGTTTGTTTCCATTTTTTCTTCCTGTAAGGCTTTATCAAATTTTGCACTGAGGCTTTCTGTTGGAACTGAAATAGATTCATCTTCAAAAGCTTTGAACAATATTTTCATTTCATCCAGTTCCAACTTGCATTGAATGCAACCAGCAATGTGTTGTTCTACCTTTTCCTTTTCCTTCTTGCTCAATGCATTGTCCAGATATTCTGGGAGCAAGTTTGTAACATGATTTTTTTCCATGCTTATATATTTTCTAAATAAATACTCTTTAATTTTTTTAAAACTCTGCACACCCTTGTTTTAACTGCTCCTGGAGTGCTTCCTACTATTTCTGCCAATTCTTCGTATCGGATTTCCTGAAACCGGTTTAAAATGACTAACTCGCGATCTGTGGCATCCAGTTTGTTCAGTGCATTTTGCAAATGGGAATATTCTTCTTTCCTGTTGTCTTCATTTTCCACTTGCTTATATTCCAATACATCTATATCGTCATGATTTTTATGGTTCCTGGTAAAATGTGTTTTTAAGTCATTTCTTGCTATAGTAAACAACCATGCTTTAAAAGAGCCATTTTTGTATGAGTTTCTATACTTGATCAGTTTATAAAAAACATCTTGCGTTAAATCTTCACTCAACATTTTGTCTCCGGACATTTTGTATAAAAAATTATAGACATGTCTATGGTGCCTATCAAAAAGTACCTTGAGTAAATCTAGATTGCCCGTGGCAACTTTTTGCATTACTATTTCATCTGAGAGCTCTTTCAAGAGATGTTTTTAGTTGATGTTCTAACCTATATAATCAGGAATTTATAAAAGGTTACAGCAGGAATAAAATTTTTTCAATTTAAATTCCCGAAAGCAGTGAAAGTTGGTAATAAAAATATAGCTGAATACTTAGCTGCAACCGCAACCATCTTGCCCACAAGATTTTGTGGTTTTTTTTCTAGTGGGAATCAATGACTTTGGAAGAATAAATTTTAATACCAAATACCCAACGGCAATTGTCAAAATTAAATATACCAGAATGTGTTGAACGATTTCCATTTATTTTAGGATTTGATATGCCGCCAAAGCAACAAGATAAGCAAAAACGCTCATAAATATTAGTTGAAGCAAAGGCCATTTCCATGAGTTAGTCTCTTTTTTAACAATAGCTAACGTACTCATACATTGCATGGCAAAAGCATAGAATAACATTAATGAAATGCCAGATGCCAGGTTGAACAATGGTTTTTTGCCTGAATGATGTAACTCTGCGGCCATTCTACTTTTAATGGTTTCCTCTTCGTCATTACCTACACTATATATGGTTGCCAAGGTTCCAACAAAAACTTCGCGCGCAGCGAATGATGTTAAAACTGCAATGCCAATTTTCCAATCGTAGCCTAATGGTCTAACCAAGGGTTCAATGGCTTTTCCTGCATACCCTATATAAGAGTGTTCTAGTTTATAACTAGAAATTTCCTGTGCTCTAGCTCTTTCTTTTAGTTGGCTTGTCATTATCTGTACAGAGTCTTGGAGCGATTTTAACCCAATGGCATTGGTTTGATCTACAATATTCAATTTGGTGCTCTGCATATAGGTGCCAATGTTATTCTGAATGTAGTTTTTACTATACGTGGAAAGGCCTTCATCTTCAATTCTTTTATTGACGATACTTTCCGCATTTTTAAAATCTTCAGAATATCCATTGGATCCCAGGAACCAAAGGACAATAGAAATAGCTAAAATGATTTTTCCGGCCCCAAAGACAAAGCTTTTGGTTTTTTCTATTACGGTGTAGGCCACATTTTTCACAAGAGGAAGTCTATAAGTAGGCATTTCCACCATAAAAAGGGAACTACTTTTAATTTTCAAGATTTTATTTAAAATCATTGCTGAAAAAATGGCCATTCCAAATCCAATAATATATAACAACATTAAGGTCAAGGCTTGGTAGCTCAATCCTAGAAAACGTCCTTTTGGGATAACAAGGGCAATTAAGATTAAATAAATAGGCAACCTTGCTGAACAAGTAGTAAAAGGCGTGACCAAAATGGTAATCAAGCGCTCTTTCCAATTTTCAATGGTTCTTGTTGCCATAACTGCCGGAATTGCACAGGCAGTTCCCGAAATAAGGGGCACCACACTTTTACCACTAAGACCAAATGGGCGCATGAGCTTATCCATTAAAAAGACAACCCTGCTCATATATCCAGTTTCTTCTAACAGTGAAATGAACAGAAACAAAAAGGCTATTTGGGGAATAAAGATTACAATGCCGCCTATGCCTGCCAGTATTCCCTCGGCCAACAAGTCCGTAAATACTCCCGGGGGCAACGTATTTTTAATCCATTCGCCAGCCATGGCAAATTGCTGGTCAATAAAATCCTGTGGATAACTGCTCCAATCAAAAATGGCTTGAAAAATGGTCAATAATATGACAAGAAAAATGACATAACCAAATACCTTATGTGTCAATACTTTATCAAGAGAGGCGCGCAATCCTTTAGCCGCTTGAAAGTCTACTTTGTAGGTTTCTTTCAAGGTGCTATTTATAAACTGATAACGTAAAACAGTTTCCTTGTGTTGAAGTTTTTTAAGTTCATCTTTGGATTTGGTGGAAAAAGAAGTCGCATCCTGAATTCGCTTCTTTTCAATGGGCATAAAGTTTACATCCTGTGTGATCACCAACCATAGTTTGTACAGGTCTTCTTTGGGGAAAGCTTTTTGCAAACGCCCAAAGTATTCGGGGGAGATTCTAGAAGTGTTTACATTGGGTGCTGTTGATAAGGTTTTGTAATCGGCAATTAATTCTTTAATACGTTCAATGCCGTTTCCCTTTCTTGTGCTTACCAAAGCAATTTTGGTATTCAACTTTTCTTCTAGAGCTTCAATGTCCAATGAAATCCCTTTTCTGGACATTCTATCCGCCATGTTGATGACTAAAATAGTAGGGATTCTAAGATCCTTGATCTGTGTAAAAAGGAGTAGATTTCTTTTTAAGTTTTCTACATCGCTAATTACTACCGCAACATCTGGATAATCTTTATCGTTCTTGTTCAATAATAGTTCAACGACCACACTTTCGTCCAACGAGGTGGTATTAAGACTGTAAGTGCCTGGAAGATCAAGAATATGTGCTTTTACTCCTCGCGGTAATTTGCAGATACCCTCTTTTTTTTCAACAGTAATGCCAGGGTAGTTCCCTACTTTTTGTTTAAGCCCTGTAAGTTGATTGAAAACTGAGGTTTTTCCAGTATTGGGATTGCCGATTAGTGCAACATTTATGCTTTTGCTCATATGGCTATCGTATCATCAATAATATCAAGCTCAATTTGCTTGGCCAAGGAGCGCCGTATGGCTATGTGGCTACCATTTACGTTAATGTAAATTGGATCTTTTAAAGGTGCAATTTGAACCAATTCTACGCTATTTCCGGGTAAACATCCTAGCTCCATCAATTTTATGGGAAGAACATTATCTGAAAATTCCTTTATGATTCCTTTTTGTCCGTGTTCTAAATCTGCAACAGTCGCCACCAAACTTATTTAGATTGATTTTAAGTAAGAGCAAAAGTAAATAAAAATGAGCACATAGGATTCTTAAAGTTTCAAAGGATTATTCCGCGTAACCAGCCTTTAAAATTTCAAGGTCTTCAAGAAGTTTTTGTATTTCTTCTTTGTTGGTGCCATCATAGAATCCCCGAATCCTTCTTTCCTTATCCACAAGGATGAAGTTTTCAGTGTGGATCATATCATAAGGACCTCCATCACCATCGTTTTTTACCGCTAAATATGATTTTCTTGCAAGCTCATAAATCTGTTTTTTATCTCCTGTAACCAGATTCCATTTGCTATCCATAACCCCTTTTTCCAATGCATATTTTTTTAGTTGGGGTACGGAATCAATAACTGGCGTTACCGAATGGGAAAGCAACAAAACATCCTGGTCATCCAAAATTGAACCTTGAATTTCTGCCATATTCTTGGTCATGATAGGACAGATGGTTGGGCAGGTAGTAAAAAAGAAATCAGCTACGTAGATTTTATTCGTGTAATCCTTCTGGGTAATCTTTTGCCCGTTTTGATTGATCAACTCAAAATCTGCAATGGTATGATACTTCTTTTTGTAGTGTAAAGTACTGTCCACCAACTCTTGACTCACCATAGAGGGTTGAAAAATGGGGAGTATTTTTTTTGGTTGTAAAGCGTTGTAAAACAAATAGATAATTACCGTCGAAAGTGCTAAAAGCGTTACTCCAAAGAATTTGTATTTTGAAAAAAAAGACCTCATCAGTTACAAAATTACGACTGACAGAAGGATTCTTCAAGATAAAACCTAAGTTTTGGTGCTAAAACTTTCTTAAAACGAAGCGGTGCTTGGTTTTGCCGTTTTTTTATCACTGGCTAAAAGTTTACTTTTGTGCGTTTTAACAGATAAATGCTGATGAGCCCCATTATAATAAAGACCATACAATTCTTTCTTAGTTTGTCCTTACTTATTGTTCTTCATGAACTTGGACATTTTATCCCTGCAAAAATATTTAAGACAAGGGTTGAGAAATTCTATCTCTTTTTTGATGTTAAGTATTCCCTCTTTAAGAAAAAGATCGGGGAGACCGTTTACGGAATTGGTTGGCTGCCCTTAGGAGGGTATGTGAAGATTGCCGGAATGATCGATGAGAGCATGGATACCGAAGCAATGAAAGAGGAACCAAAACCATGGGAATTCCGCAGTAAGCCGGCATGGCAACGTCTTATCATTATGCTCGGTGGTGTAACCGTTAATTTTATCCTTGCCGTTATCATCTACATTGGCATGGCATACTCTTATGGCGACCAATACATTCCAATGGAAAGCTTGCGGGACGGTGTTTGGGTGACCGAAAAGGAAATAGGAGATAAGGTCGGCATACAGACTGGTGATAAAATTATTGCTATTGATGGAGAAAAATTGAAAACCTTTAATAGCGTTTTTATTGAATTGATCAATGGAAATACGATAACCTTAAATAGAGATGGACAACAAATTGAGCAAGAAATCCCAATTGATTTTATCTCTACCTTATTGGAAGATGAGGAGAAGGTTAGGTTTTTAAGTTTACGAGCACCTTTTGTTGTAAATAAAGTTTCTAAAGGTTCGCACAACACAGATACAGGATTTATGTCCAAGGACGAATTTTTGTCTGTTAATGGTTCAGAAGCTATTTATAGAGACCAAGTGATGGCGCTTTTGGAAGAAAACAAAGGAAAAGACATCAACATAAAAGTAAATAGGGGTGATGGAACACAGGCAGATCTAGTTGCCAAAGTATCTGATGATGCAAAACTGGGAATAGAGATTGGAGGCTTTACCATGAAGGACCTAGAGGATAGGGGCTACTTCAGAATTCAAACCGAGAAATACACTTTTCTAGAAGCTATACCAGCTGGCATAGACAAGGGCGTTACAACTTTGTCCAGCTACGTAAAACAACTCAAGAAAATATTCAATCCTTCTACTGGTGCTTACAAAGGTGTTGGTGGTTTTGCGGCTATCGGCAGTATGTTTCCAGATACTTGGGATTGGGCGGCTTTTTGGTCCACAACGGCATTGATATCTATTATTCTTGCTTTTATGAACATCTTGCCAATACCAGCTTTAGACGGTGGCCATGTAACATTTTTGCTATATGAAATGGTAACGGGAAGAAAGCCTAGTGATAAATTTTTGGAGTATGCACAAATGGTTGGCTTCTTTCTTTTAATAGGATTATTGCTGTTTGCAAATGGCAACGATTTGTATAAATGGCTTTTTAAGTAGAAAACCACTTTTTTTGCTTGTTGCATTTTAAAGAAACTCCTATATTTGCACCCGCTTAGGGTAAAATATTCCTCCTTAGCTCAGTTGGTTAGAGCATCTGACTGTTAATCAGAGGGTCCTTGGTTCGAGCCCAAGAGGGGGAGCTTAATGAAAGAAAGCCATCTACGAAAGTAGGTGGCTTTTTCTTTTTACAAAAAGAATTTTGGTTAGTTCAAACTACCTTTCCAAAAACTCAAATGGGTCTTAACCTCAGAATCATACCGCCGTCAACACCAATATAGATTAGACCATCTGGCCCCTGTTTAACCACTCGTATTCTTCTTCCAAAGTCTTCTAACAATCGTTCTTCATGAACTACCTTACCATTTTCAAGGACCAATCGGTTTAAATGCGTGAGTGCCATTGCACCAATAAATAAGTTGCCTTTCCATTTTTTAAAGGTGTCTCCAGAATAAAACTCCATACCACTTGGTGCTATAGATGGTGCGTAATAATAATTGGGTTGTTCCATTCCTTCTTTATGGGTAATTCCCTCTCCGATTGGAGTATCATCATAGTCTATACCATGGCATATTATTGGCCATCCATAGTTAAGTCCTGGTTTAATAAGGTTTAGTTCATCTCCTCCCTTTGGTCCATGCTCATGCAACCAGAGTTCATTGGTTTTGGGATGTAATGTTAGCCCTTGAGGGTTTCTGTGCCCAAGGCTCCAGATTTCTGGTTTTGCATTCTTTGTGCCGACAAAAGGGCTGTCGTTGGAACATAGTTGTAGTGCATATTCCTGACATTAAATCCCTCCCGCATCAGTCTTTTGAAACCGTTTTCGGTGTAGTTGTTCTGAAATCGATATAAATATTCCACGCGCATCTGATCAATAATGATTCCAACAACCAATTTGGGTTTGTCGTTGTGCCGTGCAAAATTATGTTGGCTACATATTACAGCTATTAAGATAAATGCAATTTTAATTACTTTGATAAGGGCCATAATACTTCTTGATATTTAAGGTTGCTTCATCCAAAACGTAAACCATAAAGGTTGTTCCATTGTGAGCGACACGCACTACAATATGCCCTTGTAGGCTTTTGTAATTATCCCTGAACCAAGGGCCATATGTCACCAATGTCTCTAGATGCATATTAGTGGAGAAAATATCCCTTTCCATGGTTTCTTCATCATGATGAATCAAGCGTTGGTACACTTCCTGTCCTGGATGGTCGGAACACCAAAGTTGTTGAATCACTACATTGGGATTTAGTGTCTTTACAAAAAACGCATTGGTGGCATCACGGTTTCCATGATGGTTGAGGGTTGTCACTTCCACTTGCTCTACAACTTTTGCTATCGGTGTTTCCACATCAAACCATTTGGGGAGCCCATAGCCTTGCAAGCCTGTATTGTCACCTCCAGTGAAATAATCGAAACTTCCATAAGATAGTTTTAGGGCCAGACTGAGCGGATTTTCATTGTAACCGCCTTTATAAAAAGAGGTCATGTCCTCTGCTGTAAAATAGTCCATGGTGTCATTGCCAACTCCTGTCCAAATGGTCCCATTGGATTTAATATTTCTGATGGAAAAATTAGGGTATTCGTTTTGATTATTCAACAGATGTATTTGGGATTTACTGCCTACTTCCAAAGCCTCGGCAGGCATTTTCATTGTTGCCAGGAAAGAAAGATATTCCTGAAAAATACTGTCATTTTTTAGATAGGTGGTAAGGTCAAATGGAAAATTGAGGTACGGCGAGTTCCGATCTATGATTTTTCCGAAGGGGATTTTTTTTCCCAATCCCACCAAGCTTCCATAGTGATCGGAATGAAAATGTGACACCAAGGCATAGTCGATTGTATCTTGATGTTCTTTTGGAGTAACCTTTTTAATGTAGGCCGATATCCATTCTGCCGTTGATTTACTGTCATCTGGAACTGGAGAAGTAGCCTTTAATGGGGCATATTTTTTTTCAAACCCCTCCTTGTCCATGCTTCCTGCATCAAAAAGCATGGTAGTGCCATCAGGTAGAACAAAAAAGGTGGAATTCCCACTTCCTGTGTTGATATGATGAATATCCAAATAACCTTCTTGCCATTTGGGTAGTTTTTGTAGTGGTTCGGCCGATTCCGTTTTTTGCTGGTCAATATTGATATTTTCAGGTTTGGGCTTACAGCCAAGCTGAAACGTCAGCAAGATAGCCGTAACGATTGCCAAAATTTTATGATTCATGTGCTGTGATTTTATCTAAAACATATGTTATGAGTTCTTTTACCTTGTCCCGATAGTTTTCATTGGCTTCTTTATTGAGCCTATTTGCGATAATCAAACAGATTGCAATGGCTTCGTGTCCCAACATTTTGGCCAGACCGTATAATGCAGAACTTTCCATTTCATAATTGGTGATTCTATAGCCGTGATATTCAAAATCGGAGAGCTTGTTGTTAATATTATCCAGTTTTTTAAAAAGACGTAATTCCCGGCCCTGTGGAACATAAAAACCAGGTGAAGTAATGGTGATTCCGGTAAAGGTGTCTTTACTCTTCAATTGGTTCAATAGCTTTTCGGAAGCGTCCACCACGTAAGGATTTAGGAATATGGAATGCCCTCCGACCAAAATCCGAAGTAATCTGCGAAACTCCTCATTAACAACATCAGCTTCGTTTTCATAGAAATACAAAAGATTGTCAAACCCAACTGATTTTTCTGAGATCACATAAGAATTCACAGGAATATCTTTTTGAAGACTGCCCGAGGTCCCAATCCTAATAAATTCCAGTTTTCTCTTCTCTTCCTTTATTTCCCTTGTATCAAAATCGATATTGACCAGCGCGTCCAGTTCGTTCATTACAATATCGATATTGCCAATGCCAACACCGGTGGAAACTACGGTGATTCTTTTCCCATTGAATTTTCCGGTCATACTCACATATTCCCGGTTGCCTATTTTAAACTCTACCTCCGAAAACAAAGATTCGATTACATCAACCCTTTTGGGGTCACCCACAAGAATAATGGTATCAGCTATTTGCCCAGGGGTTAAATGGAGATGGAAAATACTCCCGTCTGGATTTACAATTAATTCGGATTCTAAAATCATGTTTGTCCCTAATTATGTAGGTTCTTGCTTCGTAAAAAATCCAGTAACAATTTCGGACGATCCGTTTGAATAATATCAACATTGTTATCGATATACCATTGATAGGTATTGATATCCATTGCGGCTTTTTCATCATCATGGCCTCCACTCAGACGAGGCCATAACGAGTTGACCCAAACACTTGCTCCTTTTTCACGTATTTCGTTGAAATAAGAACTTAAACCGATGGTGTCGTTCGGGATTATAAATTCGAACGCGACCGGTTTTCGATAATTTATGTAATCATCAACGATTTCACTGCTACCTTGCTTCAAGCGGATTACAGGCATAAAATTGACGTTGTCCAGATATGTTCCGAATTCTTCTTCTACCTTCGTTCTTGTCTTTGTCCCTTTGATAATCACCTGATCCAAGGTTTCCGTAAGTTGTACGATTTGGATACATTTATCAAAGATGGTGTAGCTTTTATCCAAGTTGACCAAAATCTTGTCCTTTGTTGTCTTTAAGGCTTCTTCGAGCGTTGGTATTTTATGCTGAGTAGCGACTCCCAATCCATCTTTTAAGTGCAATGCCCTTAACGAATCCAATGTCCAATCTTTGACAAATCCTTTTCCGGTAGTGGTACGGTCAATAGTTTCGTCATGCATGAGTACTAAATGGCCGTCTTTAGTTTCCCTTATGTCAATTTCTACCATATCTACACCCATATCGATACAATTTTGGATGGCTTGCAACGAATTTTCAGGTGCATTCCGCCAATCTCCGCGATGCGCTACTACAATGATTTCTTTGTTTGCTGAATCGTTGAGATTAGCGATTTTATCCTGGATTGTGGATGCCTTGATGTCTGTTGCATCCTTAGGGGTTATCTCAGTGGTTTGTTGTCCTTTACAGCTTCCCCATAGCAGAAGGGCCGTAAAAAATAAAAAGCGTTTCATGTTATGTTTTTTAAAGGTTTGTTGGTGATTCTTTAAAAAGAAATAAAAGGGGGGACGTAATCCCCCCGATTGAAATAAACTAAACTAACTCAAACTAACTAGTACTGTTCTTATGCTGCGATCCTGGTTAATAACCTGGATTTTGGGTGATGGACGAATCGGTGTCCAATTGACTTTGTGGTATTGGAAGAATCAATTTGTTATCATCTATGGCCACATTGGACCCAGTATTGCTAAAGAAAGCATTCATTACGGATACTGCTGTGCCGTATCGCTTTAGATCGAACCACCGATGTCCTTCTCCGAAAAATTCAAAACGACGTTCTTGGCGAATCGCATCCCGAACTTCTCCTTGAGTGGTCGCCGTGGTTGCCGCCAAACCTGCTCTTGTCCTTATCACATTTAGTTGTGTTGTGGCCTCAGCGGTCTGATTGTTTTCATTTAGCGCTTCGGCATATTTGAGGATGACATCGGTGTATCGAATGATTAGATGATCACTTCCCCCATCATCGGCACCTGTGGTCGATACCTCATACTTAGTGGAAAAGTAAAAAGGGTTGGCTCCAGGATCTACGGCCACATAATCATTGAGCCTGGTATCCCCAGCATCATAGGAATCTATGAAATCCTGTGTGGGCAGATTGTGGCCTTTTGCATTTGCCGTTGTCCCGGAAGGGCGGAATTGGGAGCCCGCAGGACTGCCTTCAAAACTGCCATCAACGTTAAACCCGCTTGCAAACTGCACTT
This sequence comes from Allomuricauda sp. R78024, assembly GCF_044596045.1. Lineage (NCBI taxonomy): Bacteria > Pseudomonadati > Bacteroidota > Flavobacteriia > Flavobacteriales > Flavobacteriaceae > Allomuricauda > Allomuricauda sp. R78024. The sequence goes on along the minus strand of NZ_CP138995.1, from coordinate 350,225 downwards.
CAAACAAAATCTCGGAATTACCCTCGTTGGCCACACCAAAAATCTCAGCGGTTGTAGCCGCCAAGGTGTATTCACTAGAATTCACCACTGCCTCCAAACTGGTCAAAGCGTCACTGAAATTACCCTGGGTTAGTTGCACATCACCCAGAAGCGCTTGGGCCGCACCTCTAGCAGGTTTGCCAGATTCCTTTGCCTCTGGAAGGTCTTGAATGGCATCATTTAAATCTGTTTCTATTTGGGTATACACCTGAGCCATTGGGGTACGGCCTTGACCAAAGAAATCAAAAGGACTCTCGGTTTCGGTGGTGACCAAGGGCACATCGCCATATAATCTTACCAAATTGAAATACAACAGTGCTCGAATGAATTTCATCTCACCAATTCTATTGGTTTTACGGGAGTCATCTTCATATTCTATGTCGGTAACTCGATTCAAAATGGTATTGGCCCTCTGAATACCTTTGTATGATTCGCGCCATATATCTCCTACCAAATCGTTACCTGCGTTGGTCGAAAAGTCATCCAATTGCCCAAAACGACCACCATCATTTGCCGCAATTTCTTCAAAGGAATCTTCCCCAGATATTTCACCGACACCAATTAAATCTAGGCCATAAAGACCTCCGTTTTGCAATTGTGCATAAACTCCCGCTATAGCGCTTTCCAATTCTTGTTCATTGGAATAGAAGTTATTGGCAGACTTTTCGGTAATTGGAACAATATCCAATTCTTCCTCGCATGAAAACAGTCCAAGGAAGACAACCACCATTAAAAATGTATATTTATTAAAGTTCATTTTGTTTTCGGTTTAAAATTTAACGTTTAATCCCAGTGCCATAAAGCGTGTTAACGGACTAGCGGATTGAATCCAACCTCTTGTGAGGGTCTGTTGGTTATTGCTGTCTCTTGTATCCAATGCGTCAGGATTGTATCCCCGGAAATCCGTACTATTGAAAATATTGTTCCCCGTTAGGTAAATTCTTAGAAAATCGATGCCCAAATAGTTGGTGACACTTTCTTGGAAGTTATATCCGATTTGCAGACTTCTCAAACGGAAATAATCGGCATCGTATACAGAAAGACTGGAAGACCTTGTTAACCTTCCGGCAGAGGAAAAGCTGGAAAAATCTGGTCTTCTGAAAAAACCATCGGGATTTCTATCAGAATAGTAGTTATCAAAATAATGCTGGGTTGGCACAAAAAAGCCTTCTCCACTTTCCGCAAAGTAAACCATACGGTCCGAGACTTTTCTACCTTCTATCCCAGTGAATTGGGCATTAAAATCAAATCCTTTATAGTTGAGGGTAAAACCAAAACCATAGGTAAAATCTGGATTGTAGTCCCCAAGGGTAACCCTGTCATCAGGGGTAATTTGTCCATCACCATCGGCATCTCTTACCACATAATCGCCAACTTCGGTGCCCGCTAGCGGTGTCACTGTTGCTGCATCTATTTCGGCTTGGGTTCTAAATACGCCTTGAATGTCATAGGCATAGAACTCCGCAATACTTCCACCAACTTTGGTAAGGAAGCCCATTCCTCCGTTGCTCTGGATAATCTGTTCCTGACCTTCTCCCAAGGCCAAAACCTCATTTCTGCTACTGGTGATATTGGCATTAAAGCCCAATTTTAGTTCGCCAATCTCAAAGTCGTTTCCTCGGATTTCAAACTCGAACCCCTTGTTTTCCAATTCGCCAATATTCTGCAAAGATTGGGAAAATCCTGATTGTTGTGGTACTGGAACTTCCAATAGGAGGTCGGAGGTCTTGGATTTGTAGTATTCTGCCGTGAACAATATTTTGTTATCCAATATACCAAGGTCTAAACCCATATTCAGTGCGGTATTGGTTTCCCATGAAAGGTCGGGATTGGGAGAGGTTTGCGTGTATGAACCTGGAACCAATTGTCCATCTACCACATAATTATCAGGGTCAATCAATGCGATGGAACCAAAATCCCCAATTTGATTATTACCGGTTTGGCCCCAGCTTGCCCTTAGTTTGGCAAAACTTAAAAGTCGATCTTCAGGAAAGAAGGTTTCGTTGCTCAACGTCCATCCGCCCGAGACAGATGCAAAATTTCCATATTTTGTATTCGCTCCAAAACGTGATGAACCATCCCTTCTAAAAGAACCAGAAAGAGAATATCTGCCATCATAGTCGTATTGCAAACGGGTAAAATAGGATTCAAGCGCCCATTTGCTCCTGCCAACGATGGCAGAAGGATTGGTGGCCCCGGCTATGTTCCGAAGGTTGTCATCTGCAAAGTTATTGCCCTGCAATCTTGTATTGAAGAAGCTTTCTTCTTGATAACTGAAACCCAGTAAAGCGTCAAAGGTATGTTTGTCGAGGATTTTGTTGTAGGTCAGAAGGTTCTCCGTGATGAAATTTTCCCTTCTAGCGTTGTTCTCGAAAGCCTGTGTAAGGTTGTTTGCCACTGGGGTTCTATAGTTGCCAATGTTTGAAGGAGCAAAAAATTCTGTAAAAATGGTGTTGAAATCACCGCCCAATGAGGTTTTGAACTTTATGCCGTCCCAAGGTTCTATTTCTACATAAGCATTTCCAAACAGTCTTAAACGTCGTTCAAAAAAATCGGTAAGCTCCGTTTGTGCAACAGTATTCTCAGAGATTGGCCCGTCCCAATTGTCGTTATTGTCTTGTAACTGATTTGCTATGGCAAAAGTACTATCAGCATTTCGGATTGGGTAATAAGGTTGCATTAATATAATGGAGAAACTTGGGTCTGGTTGAGCACGGTTACCCAGACCGTAATTGGACCAACCCGCCTCTCCGGTTGGATTGGAATTGACCAGTGAAATATTGGATGTGATTCCAAAGCGAATTCGTTTGTTTATTTGGGAATTCAACTGCATATTGGCAGTGTAGCGCTTGTAATCAGAATCCATTATGATGTTTTCTTGATTCAAATACCCAAAAGAAACAGAGTAATTTGTTTTTTCTGTTCCACCACTGAGGTTGATATAGTGATTTTGCTGTGAAGCTGTACGGAATACGGCATCTGTCCAGTTGGTATTGGTCAAACCAACTTGTCCATCCAAATATCCTTGAAGATATCCTGGAATCCTGCTACGTTTACCTCCACCGTTGGCATCACGGGTGGCATTGTCATCGGCAGCGCTCCTTCCGGGACCTCCCGAAACGTATCCAAAGTTTCTGGAATCCGAATCAAAAAAGGCCGCGTCATAAGCATCCACCAGTTCAAAATTGTCAATACGATCTTGAAATCCATAATAGGTGTCATAAGTAACTTTCAAACTTCCCTGTCTTCCTTTTTTAGTGGTGATCAAAATAACACCATTGGATGCCCGAGAACCATAAATAGCGGCAGAAGCTGCATCTTTAAGGATGTTGACGGATTCGATGTCTTGGGTGTTGATGGAACTAAAGGAAGATCCTTCGGACAAGGGGTTGCCATCAATCACGATCAGGGGATTGGTTCCCGCGGTCAATGTGTTGAGCCCCCGAATCTGAATCACTGAATTCTCACCGGGATTCTTTCCATTCCCAAGCACCTGAATTCCGGATACGTTCCCGGAAAGTGCCTGCTCAAAGTTTGCGGAGGAGAAGTTGTTCAGCGCTTCGCCGTCGACTTTGGAAACGGCTCCGTTAAACTTTTCCTTGGTGGTAGAACCGTAGCCGATGATGACCACTTCTTCCAATTTCCCTGCATCTGGCAGTAGCTGAATGTTTATGGTGGTCTGTCCACTAACGGCGATTTCTTGTGTGGAATACCCTAGATAGGAAACCTCGAGTATGGCATTACCTGACGAGACCTCAATGGTGTAGTTTCCGTCAAAATCTGAACTCACCCCATTGGTTGTTCTTTGCTCAATGATGCTGGCGCCCGGTAGTGGTTGTCCATCCTCATCCGTAACCACCCCATTTACCGAAAACTGGACTTTGGCCCCCAAGTTGGATTCTTCGGGTTGGGAAGTACGTTCAGGTTCGGTTCGTTTCACCAAATAAATTCGGCGATCGTTTAGGTTGAATGTGGTCTCGGTATTTTGAAAAACCCGGTTGAGCACATTTGTGATACGCTCCCGATCCACTTTGATCGAGACAATTCGATCTATGTTTACGTCTTTGATTTTATAGACAAACTCAAACTCGGTTTTACTTTCTATTTCATCTATCAATTGTCCAATGGAGACGTTGTTCAAATCCAGTGTTACTTTGGCACGTTGTCCGTAGGCATCGTTGGCCTGCATGGAAAAGAGAGCGGCCAAAAGGAACAACGTACTGAGTTTCATTTTTAGGTCATATTTAAATACTGGAAATAGGCTTCTTTTAAGTGTAAGAAGTTTTTTCATACTTTTATAGTGTTAATTGTGGTTAATCTTTTTTAGGTTGATCACTTCTACCAATCGGGAGATGTTCGTAGCATTTTCCGATTTTTTTTGGTCAATTTTAACCTTAGTAAGAAGCAATCATTTTAGTATTTGGTCACATCTTTTTTTGGTTATGTCATAGGCAATATGGTTTAAAGCTTAGCTGTTCGGTAGTTATTCTATGATTATTTTATCATTCAGGAATTGGTATTCAATACCGTAATTGGCTTTTAATTCCATGAGTACATCTTCTATGGGTTCATTTCCGAAATTCGCATTAAACTCTTCATAGGTCAAATCTGAATTGTTGTTTATAATGGTCACATCGTAGTGTCGCTCCAATTTTTTCATGATGTTGTTAAAGGTCATGTTCCGGAAAACCAATTTCCCATTGACCCATGAAGTATATAAATTCGTTATAACTTCCGACGTATCGATATTGTTTTTGACCTTGTCAAAACTTCCTTTGAATCCAGGTTTTAGGTATACGTTTTTTTCCGAACCGTATTCTTCTTTCTCGGTATATAGACTTACAGCACCTTCAACAAGAACAACTTCCGTAGTTTCGTCCTCTGGATATGCCGATACATTGAATTGGGTTCCCAGCACACGGACGTTTAATCCATTTGTATTTACAATGAAAGGGTGCTCAGGATCTTTGGCCACGTCGAGGTATGCTTCTCCCGTAACAGAAATCTGTCGATTCGATCCTTCAATAAATTGAACTGGATATTTAATCGAGGATCCAGCATTTAGATGAACAATTGTGCCATCCGAGAGCTGAAGTTGGAAGGTTTTTCCATTGGGCACATTCAAGGTATTGTATACAAGTTCGTTTTTAGAATCGGTATTGGCATACTTCAAACGTTTCCCATCTTGTTGTCCAACTACATTGCCCACGGCATCTAGAATCTCTACCTGTCCGTCCTCATTAATGACCTTTGTTTCACCATTTTCGAGTTGAAGGGTGATGGCATTTTCCGGTATGATAAGATTGGTGTTCGATGTATTGTTTTGCAGATAGAAATATCCTGTTGCCATTAAACCTATAAATACAGCTGCTGCGGCAGACACTTTCCAAACAATCGACTTTCTCCGCTTGGAACGGGTTTGTGTATTGATGGATGTCCATAACGACTCCTTTATGGCATTTTTGTGGGCTTCATCATTAAAATGAGGTTCTAAATGAGCCAACTTTAGTTCCTGCTTGAACTTTTCTAAAATTTCCAGCTCTTGATTGGATATAGATTGGTTAAGGTATTTATCCAACAGTTTTTTAAATTCTTGCTCTTGCATATTTTCTGCGCTATATAACTATGAACCGCAAAGCCATGAAAACTCACATGAATTTTTTAAAATTAACATTTTATTAACATTTTCTGATGAAGTGTGGAAATTTAGTGAGCCTAATTATCGGAGGAGATATTAAAAGAGGGTGATAAATATAACAAGAGAGGTCAAGGAGCTTTGGGCCAGCCTTAAATTTTGTCGGATGGACTTTAACGCAATGGACATTTGATTTTCCACAGACCGTTTGGAGATGCCCAAACGTTGGGCAATTTCTTCATTACTGGCAGATTCCATACGACTAAGTCTGAATACCTGTTGACATCTGGGCGGTAATTCTGTCAAGGATTTTTCTATAATAAACCGGGTCTGATCCAAGTTATGTTGATCAGCGATATTGGATTCTATAGATAATTCCAATGCCGCTATAGCTTGGAGGTGGGCAGTTTTAAGTTTATGATTACGTAAATACTTAAAGCAACCATAGCTGACAGACTTAAAAATATAGGCTTCAAAATTTTCAAAGTTACCGTGTTCCTTTTTTTGCCACAAATTCAACCAAATCTCCTGCACGATATCCTTAGCCACATCCTCATCAAGGATTATTGATTTTGCCCTAATGAACATAGGTTCCCAAAAAAGTTCAAATAGCTTCCGAAAAGCCTTTTTATTGCCCTTTTTGAACTCCGTTAAGAGTAGTATGTTGGTTTTCAGGTTTGAGGTTGACATTTCAATTCAATACTTGATAATATGAAATTTTATATGATAAATGTATAAAAAATGTATTTATCTTCTAAAAATGATAAATATCCTAACCGATTGATAAGAATAATTTATTACAAGAATAAAATGGAGTGGCCTTAATAGGATTGCAAAATGCTTATTGCATTGCCAAAATCAACTATCTTCAAACACCCAATTGAAAAGGGGTGGATATATTCCAAGGTCAACCTTATCACCATGGAAGCCCGTTATTGGGGGTGCCATAAAATAATAAGTTATAGTATGAAGCTACATTTCTTGGATAGGACCATTATTGAAAACAATTCGTTTGCAATAAAAGAAAACAGCTACCCCTATTTTTTGAGAATATGGCATTATCATCCTGAATTGGAACTTGTTTATATTAATAAAAGTACAGGAACAAGGTTTATAGGCGACAGTATTGAGCGATTCTCCGAAGGTGAGGTTGTTTTAATTGGCCCAAATCTGCCACATATGTGGTTAAATGATAAAAAATATTTTTCCGATTCGTCCAATTTAGTTGCCGAGGCATATGCCATTCATTTCAAAAAAGATTTCTTGGGAAAAGAATTTCTAAATGCACCAGAGCTAAAAAATGTATCCGATTTGATCGAAACCTCTATTTTGGGGATAAAGTTTGTAGGCTTGGACAAAAAGGTTATTGCGCTGATCAAAGAGTTACCAAAAAAGAGATCTTTTGAAAAGTTGATACAATTCTTGGAGATACTGAACAGCCTTGCTAATCATACTGAAAGGGTTCTTTTGTCCAGCAAAGGTTATTTAAGCTCTTTTAAAAAGAGCTACAACATAAATAGGGATAGGGTATTGCAATATATCTTCAATAATTTTAATAGATCGATAACATTGGTGGAAGTTGCTGCCATTGCAAATATGAACACTTCCGCTTTTAGCAGGTATTTCAAAAAAACACATAGAAAAACTTTCAAGGAATATCTAAATGAAATCAGGGTTGGTTATGCCTGTAAATTGTTAACGGAAAATGATCATAATATTACACGGATTTGCTACGAATCCGGATACAATAGTGTTTCAAATTTCAATCGCCAATTTAAAAAGATAATGGGAATTTCACCTTCTGAATATCTAAGACAGCATAGGATAACCTGACTTTTCTGCAAAAAAAATACTGGTAGGTGCAATATAATGCATGATGAGATTCATGCCCTATAATAACTTTGTCAAATAAAGTGATCCTATGCTGAATATCTCCATAACCAATATAAAAGTAAAGGACATTCGTTTTCCCACGAGCAAGAATTTGGACGGATCGGATGCAATGAATCCAGACCCAGATTATTCAGCAGCTTATGTAATACTAGAAACAGATCATGTAAAAGGTCTTGAAGGTCATGGACTTACTTTTACCATAGGTAGAGGTAACGAAATCTGTGTAAGCGCCATAAAATCTATGTCCCACCTTGTTGTGGGTAAGACCTTGGAAAGTTTTACCAGTGATATGGCGGGATTCTGGAAAATGATAACTGGCGATAGCCAATTACGCTGGTTGGGGCCAGAGAAAGGGGTTATTCACCTGGCTACCGGGGCTTTGGTCAATGCCGTTTGGGATCTGTATGCAAAAGTAGAGGGTAAACCACTTTGGCGGCTTTTAGCAGAAATGACAGCAGAAGAGCTGGTTTCCTGTGTTGACTTTACCTATATAACCGATGCAATTACCCCACAAGAGGCATTACTGCTATTAAAAAAACAGGAGGCAAGTAAAAAAGAACGAATAGAATACCTCCTTCAAAATGGATATCCTGCCTACACAACTTCTGCCGGTTGGCTAGGCTATTCCGATGAAAAAATGAGGCGTTTGTGCCAAGAGGCTAAATCAGCGGGCTTTAAACATTTGAAGATGAAGGTAGGCGCAGACTTGGCAGACGATATGCGAAGAGCGGCAATTATTAGGGAAGAAATTGGTGACGATCTTAAATTGATGATGGATGCCAATCAAAAATGGGATGTTCAGGAAGCCATTCAAAATATGGCTCAACTGAAAAAATTCAACCCTTGGTGGATTGAAGAACCCACTAGTCCAGATGATATTTTAGGACATGCAAAAATAGCGGAAGCTGTAGCGCCCATAAAAGTTGCCACTGGCGAACATTGCCAGAACAGGGTTGTTTTTAAGCAGTTGATGCAAGCAAAAGCTTTAGAGGTTTGTCAGATTGATAGCTGCAGGGTTGGTGGTGTAAATGAAATATTGGCTATCCTACTAATGGCGGCAAAATTTGAAATACCTGTTTGTCCCCATGCGGGCGGAGTTGGTCTCTGTGAATATGTTCAGCACCTTTCCATGGTCGATTTTATCTGTATAAGTGGTGCCATGGAAGACAGGGTCATTGAATACGTTGATCATTTGCACGAACATTTTATTGACCCCGTTGTCATTAAAAATGGCGCATATATGCCTCCGAACCTTCCGGGTTATAGTATTGAAATGAAGCCCGATTCAATGGAGCAATACACCTTTCCAGAAGGAGAAATCTGGAGAAAAATGTCAAAACCAGAACTGTTATGAAAACTCACCGTAAGTTTCTTGTTATTTTGTTGCTTTCCGGTACTATGAGCTTTGGTCAAGGACAGGAAAATTATACTCCATCGCAATCAAATTTAGAAGCCAGGCAATGGTTTCAAAGTGCTAAGTTTGGTATGTTTATTCACTGGGGAGTCTATAGCATATTGGGAGATGGTGAATGGGTCATGCAAACCCAAAAGATTCCAATAAAGGCCTATGAGAAACTGCCCATATTCTTTAACCCTATTGAATATGATGCTAAGGAATGGGTGAAAATGGCAAAGGATGCCGGAATGAAATACATTACCATTACAAGTAGGCACCATGACGGCTTTTCAATGTTTGATACCAAGGCTACTGACTATGACATTGTGGATAGGACACCTTATGGGAAAGATGTATTGAAAGATTTGGCTGATGCATGTAAGGCTGAGGGTATAAAACTGTTTTTTTACTATTCACTGTTAGATTGGCGCGATGATAATTACTTTCCAAGGGGAAGAACGGGTGCTGAAATACCCGGAAGGTCAGAAACTGGGGAATGGGATAAGTACATAGCTTTTATGAAAGTTCAACTCACAGAGTTGTTGACCAATTATGGTGAAATAGCAGGCATTTGGTTTGATGGACACTGGGACCAGAAAGACTGGGATGGAAAAAAATTCGGTAAATTAAATGTTGATTGGCATTATGATGAAATCTACAAATTGATTCATGACCTACAACCGCAATGTTTGATTGGTAATAATCATCACTTGGCACCAATTGAAGGTGAGGATTTTCAAATGTTTGAAAAAGATTTGCCAGGAAAAAACACCACAGGTTGGGGCACTGATGCTTCCGATGTAGGAAATCTGCCTTTTGAAGTTTGTGAAACCATCAACGGTTCATGGGGTTTTAATCTACAGGACAGAAAGCATAAATCAAAAAAAGAGTTGGTTCAGTATGTTATCAAAGCCGCGGGACATGGAAGTAATCTTTTATTGAATGTTGGCCCAATGCCCAATGGTAAGATTCAAGAAGAACATAAGGAATCCCTAAAAGAAGTTGGAGAATGGATGCGGGTAAATGGGAAAACAATCTATGGAACCACACAAGGGCCAATTCCTCCTTCGGATAAAATGGCCTCTACCCAAAAGGGTAAGATAGTATTCCTTCATCTTTTGGATGCAAGTGAAACGGAGGTATTCCTAAAAGATTTCAATAAAAAGATAAAAGGAATAAAGTTTTATAAGGATAAAACCTCCGTAAACTATAAAAAGAATAAGAGCGGTTTATCAATCCAAATCCCTGAAGCCAGATTGGATTCCATAGACACTATAATAGAAATTACCCTTAAATAATGGCATCTTATAATTATAAAGACAAAACGGTAATAATCACTGGTGGAGGCAGTGGCATTGGAGAGTCCTTGTCCAAGAAGTTTGCCTCTTCCGGAGCTAACGTCCATATTTTGGATTTTCAATTGGAGAAAACCCAAGAGGTGGTCGATGAAATTCTTGAAAAGGGAGGTCAGGCACAAGTATATGAATGTGATGTTGCCAATCAAAGCCAAGTAAAGGAAACTGTTCAGGGTATCGCAGCTAAAAATTCCATTGATATATTGATCAACAATGCCGGGATTGCGCATGTGGGCAATATTGAAGGCACTTCAGAAAATGATATGGATAAACTATACCGGGTAAACATTAAGGGAGTCTATAACTGCATCTATGCATGTATTCCAAAAATGAAAAAACAGGGAACGGGGATTATTCTTAATATGGCGTCCATAGCTTCCACGGTTGGTATTTCAGATAGGTTTGCCTACTCCATGACTAAAGGAGCAGTATTGACAATGACATACTCCATTGCAATGGATTATATAGGTCACGGTATTCGCTGTAATAGTATTTCACCTGCTAGGGTACATACCCCTTTTGTAGATAATTTTATAGCTAAAAATTATCCAGGAGAAGAAAAAGAAATGTTTGAAAAACTTTCAAAGACACAACCCATTGGTCGAATGGCCAAACCTGATGAGGTAGCCTCCTTAGCGCTTTATCTGTGTTCTGAAGAAGCATCCTTTATCACTGGGACAGATTTCCCCATTGATGGAGGTTTTATAAAACTAAACGGTTAAGAATAAAATAATACCTATATGAAACTCATACGATTTGGTGCTAAGGACAATGAAAAACCGGGTGTTGAGCTTAATGATAAAACCAGACTGGATGTAAGCGGTTTTGTTAATGACTTCGATGAAGATTTTTTTGGAGGCAACGGTCTGACTCAACTTGAAGCTTGGCTGGGTAAAAATGGACATGAATGTCCTATTGTAAAAGAGGATGTAAGACTAGGCCCACCTATAAAAAGACCATCCAAAATTGTTTGTGTCGGACTTAACTACGCGCAACATGCTGCCGAAAGTGGTATGGATGTGCCCAAAGAACCCGTTTTATTTTTCAAGGCCACTTCTGCCATTGCTGGGCCAAATGATGATGTGATCATTCCAAAAGGAAGTCAAAAAACCGATTGGGAAGTGGAGCTGGCCTTTGTTATTGGTAAAAAAGCATCTTATGTGGATGAAGAAAATGCGATGGCCCATATAGCTGGTTACGTATTACACAACGATTATAGTGAGCGGGAATACCAATTGGAGCGCGAAGGACAGTGGGTAAAAGGAAAGAGCTGTGACACTTTTGCTCCCCTAGGTCCATATTTGGTCACAAAAGATGAAATAAAAAATCCCCATAACCTTGATCTATGGTTAAAATTGAATGGGGAAACCATGCAAGACAGCAATACCTCTGATTTTGTATTTGACATTCCAGAACTGGTGAGTTATATCAGCCAGTTTATGACGCTGTTGCCAGGCGATATTGTATCCACTGGCACCCCTTTTGGTGTAGGATTGGGTTTGAACCCTCCTAAATATCTTAACCCAGGGGATGTAGTGGAACTGGGCATAGATGGGCTAGGAACTTCAAAACAACATATAATAGCATTTGAATGATATGAGAATTGATAGCCACCAGCACTTTTGGAATTATGATCCGGTTACCCATGCTTGGATCAATTCGAAAATGGAGGTTATCAAAAAAGACTTTTTACCTTCAAATCTGGCTCCAATACTTAAACATGCCCAGATGGATGGTTGTGTAGCGGTCCAAGCCGACCAATCTGAAAAAGAAACCGACTTCCTGCTACAATGTGCAAAAGAAAATCCTTTTGTTTTAGGCGTGGTTGGTTGGATGGATTTATGCTCCCAAGATATCGAGCAGAAACTCGACAGCTATTCAAAATACCCTAAATTAAAAGGGTTGCGACATATTGTGCAGGATGAGGCCGATGACCATTTCATGCTTAAGCCAAATTTCTTGCGGGGAATATCTAAACTTGAGACTTATGGATTCACCTATGACATTTTAATATATCCAAAACAACTGCCCGCTGCAGTTGAATTGGTCAAAATGTTTCCCAAACAACGTTTTGTACTTGATCACATTGCAAAACCTGTTATCAATGGAAATATTGATAGCAAGTGGGAGCATCGCATCCAGCAACTTGGTTCCTTTAAGAATGTCTATTGCAAAGTATCGGGTATGGTAACCGAGACTAGCCAGAATGCCTTTGACAATGAGGATTTTCATCCATATCTCGATGTTGTCTTCAAATCCTTCGCTACAAATAGAATCATGTTTGGGTCCGATTGGCCCGTTTGTTTGCTTTCTGCTTCGTACCCAAGGGTATTGTCCATTCTCGATGCCTATTTAAAACAATTTTCAGAAGAGGTTCAAAACCGGGTTATGGGTCTGAATGCACAAGAATTCTATAATTTATAACATGGGAAACCTCATTCAGATAGTCAAAAAAATTAAAAACGTACGCACTCTAATTGCCGGTTTGATTATACTCGCATGCAGCAATGCGTTAGTTCGGGCCCAAGATGCCGAAGATTCCCAAAATGTACTTTGGTATTCAGAACCCGCAAAAGAATGGATGCAAGCCTTGCCCGTTGGAAATGGTCGTTTGGGAGCCATGGTGTTTGGCGACCCTCATAGCGAGAGGATTCAACTGAATGAAGATTCCATGTGGGCCGGTGGTCCCGATTGGGAAAGCAGTAAGGGAAACAGCGCTGATCTTACTCTTTTGAGACAATTGTTGGAAGAGGGGAAAACGGAGCAAGTGGATAGCCTTATTGTAGAAAAATTCTCAAACAAAACTATTCTACGTTCCCATCAGACTATGGGAGATCTATATATTGATTTTGAAGGGGAGAGCGACATTTCCAACTATCGGCGAGAGCTTGACCTTAACAAAGCACTGGTCACCACTTCATATACAATGAACCAAGCACAATACGCTCAAAAAGTATTCGCATCACATCCAGATGATGCTTTGGTAATTGAATTGACCACAACCGCTAAAGATGGATTGAATCTTGAATTGAAATTGGATCGACCTAAAGACCATGACCAGCCTACGGTCAAAATGGTCAACCCAACCCCTAGTGAAATTAGTATGAAGGGTATGGTAACCCAAAATGATGGAAAAAGATTCTCAAAACCATTATCGATAGACTATGGGGTGCGTTTTGAGACGCGATTGAAAGTAATAAATAATTCAGGGACGGTTCTGGCCAAGGATGGCAAAATAGTACTGAAAGGCGTGAAAAAAGCACTACTTTTTATAGTTGCCAACACCTCTTTTTATCATGGTGAAAACTATGTGAAAAAGAATGACGAAACCCTATCGAAAATTCTGAGAAAACCCTTCGAATCGCTTTTGTCTGATCATATAGGGGATTATCAGGAACTGTATAAAAGGGTTTCTTTTGATTTGGGAGGTCGTGAATTGGACAAAATACCAACTAACCAGCGATTGGAACGAATAAAAAAAAGAGAAAATGATAATGCGCTTGCAGCTACTCTTTTTCAATTTGGACGCTATCTTTTAATTGCCTGCTCACGCCCAAATACCAACCCTGCCAATCTACAGGGACTCTGGAATGATCATATTGAAGCCCCTTGGAATGCTGATTATCACCTGAACATCAACTTACAGATGAATTATTGGTCGGCAGAGGTCACCAATCTGAGTGAATTGCACCAACCATTTTTCGATTTGATTGACCGGGTGTTGGAAAGAGGAAAAACTACAGCTAAAGTACAATACGGGATTAATCGAGGAACAATGGCCCATCATACAACCGATCTTTGGGCCACCCCTTTTATGCGGGCAGAAAGAGCCTATTGGGGCTCATGGATTCATGGGGGAGGATGGTGTGCACAACATTATTGGGAGCATTATCAATTTACGAAGGATGCTGTTTTTCTTAGGGAACGAGCTTATCCGGTGCTTAAAGATTTGGCAGCTTTCTATTTGGATTGGTTGATATGGGATAAGAAGAGCAAAAAATGGGTGTCAGCTCCGGAAACATCTCCGGAAAATTCATATCTAGCACCCAACGGAAAATCTGCAGCGGTTTCCTATGGAAGTGCTATGGGACATCAAATAATAGGAGAGGTATTTGATAACTTTTTGGAAGCTTCAAAAATTTTGGGAATCCAAGATTCGCTTGTAAAGGAAGTGAGGGAAAAAAGACGAAACTTACATCCAGGTGTGCTTATAGGAGAGGATGGACGTATTTTGGAATGGAATGAACCCTATGACGAGCCGGAAAAAGGTCATCGTCATATGTCTCATCTATATGCACTGCATCCAGGTGATGATATTGTGGAAAGTAATCCAAAGGCATTTGCTGCTGCCCAGAGAACAATAGATTATCGTCTTGAACATCGAGGTGCGGGCACTGGTTGGAGCCGAGCTTGGATGATCAATATGAACGGCCGTTTACTGGATGGGCTCTCGGCTCAAGAAAATATTGATAAATTCTTACAAATTTCGTTGGCAGATAATTTGTTTGATATGCACCCACCTTTCCAAATTGATGGGAATTTTGGGTATACCGCTGGAGTGGCAGAGCTGTTACTTCAATCTCACGAAGGATTTTTAAGGTTATTGCCGGCATTACCCCCAAAATGGAAGAATGGGTCGATAACTGGTCTTAAATCAAGAGGGAATATTACAGTCGATTTGGAATGGAAAGATGGGGAATTGACACAAATGACACTTAAAGCGAATGAAAAAAAGGAGATTGCCATTCAATATGGTAACCAAAAAATATTGGTCAAAATACCCAAGAGTAAACAAATACAATTGAACAAAAACCTCAAATTAATTCCTTGAGCATGCAAAGCAGTCAAATACCTATAAGGGTTTTATTTACGATTATCTTGTCATCATTGTTCATGGTAACTGCCTTGAAAGCTCAAGAAAGTGATACCTATAAGGTTAACCATGAAAAAATGCAATGGTTTCAAGATGCAAAACTGGGCATTTTTATCCATTGGGGGCTATACGCTGTAAATGGGATTGATGAATCTTGGTCATTTTACAATGGCTACATCTCACATGATGATTATTTGAAACAAACCAAAGGATTCACCGCCAAAAATTATAATCCGGAAGCTTGGGCTGAACTTATCAAAAAAAGTGGGGCTAAATATTCAGTGATTACATCAAAACATCATGATGGATTTGCGCTATGGAACTCTAAGTATGGGGATTTCAACGCGGTCAAGAGTTCAGCTGCCAAAAAAGATGTATTGAGTCCATTTGTAAAAGCCCTTCGCAAAAACAACCTAAAGGTTGGAATATATTACTCCCTTCCAGATTGGTCTTATGGAGATTATACTCACTTTTTAAGGGATTCTCTTAGATACAAAACAAAGGAAGATCCAAAACGATGGAATACATTCTTAAAATACTACCAAGGACAATTAAAGGAAATAGCAAACCTATATGACCCTGATCTTTATTGGTTTGATGGAGATTGGGAACATAGTTCTGAAGAATGGGAAGTGCCTAAAGTAAGAAATATGCTGTTTGGAAAAAATCCCAATACAATTTTAAATTCCCGATTACAAGGAAATGGGGATTATGCAACACCAGAGCAAGGAATGCCCATTACCAGACCCAAAAACAAATACTGGGAATTGTGTATGACCATGAACAATTCATGGGGCTATCAGAAAAACGATCATGATTACAAAACTCCAGATCAAATTATTGGAATTTTCTCCGATGTTATTTCCAATGGTGGAAATCTGCTATTGGACATAGGCCCTAAAGCGGACGGAACCATTCCAAAAGAACAGGTAAATATCCTTAACGAGTTGGGAGACTGGACCGCTAAACACAAAGAGGCTATTTATGGATCAAGGGCGGGCATTCCCAAAGAGCACTTCTATGGACCTACAACCTTATCAAAAGATAAAAAAACATTGTACCTTTTTGTTAAGGGCAATCCCAATGGTGAAATTGTGGTTCGCGGACTTAAAAATAAGATCAATCGGATTTGGGTGGTGGGCAATGGAACAAAACTGTCCCATAAAGTAGTTGGTAAAGTTTATTGGAGCCATTATCCAGGAATCACCTATATAGATATTCCAGAACATGTTTTGGATGACCACATGACCGTACTTGCCTTATTATTGGACAAGGAGGTGGACTTATATCGTGAAGATGGTGCTGTTATAGAAAGTAATTAAATACTTAAAGATGAATCTCAAAAAAGAATCACTTGTTTTTATGCTCCTTGTTTTTGGCAGCGTTTTATGTTGTATTAGTCAAGAACAGGCAAAACCTTTGGCAAAGCATGTAGTATTGATCGGGTCTGATGGTTTTGGGGCTTATGCCTTCAAAAAAGCTAAGGTTCCCAATTTAAGAAAGATGATGAAAAATGGATCATATACCCTTGAGGCACGATCAGTTCTGCCGTCATCCAGTGCCGTAAATTGGGCATCCATGATCATGGGGTCTGGACCTGAGCTACATGGGTATACGGAATGGGGAAGTAAAACGCCAGAATTACCTTCAAAGGTTATTGGCGACGGGAACATATACCCCACTATTTTTAGCTTGGTGCACCAACAACTACCAGAAACAAAAAAAGGAGTTTCCTACTCTTGGGGAGGTATTGGTTATCTTTTTGAAAAGAATATGGTCGACATCGATTTCAATGGGAAAACCGATGAAGAGACTATGCAAAAGGCCATTGAATTTATCTTAAAAGAAAAACCTTCACTAACCTTTATACATTTTGACCAACCAGATGGAGCAGGGCATAATATTGGACATGATACCCCAGAGTATTATAAGGAAGTGGAAAAAATTGATGCCTTGGTCGGAAAAATTTTAAGCGCTCTTGAAGAAAATAACTTGATGGAGCACACTGTGATACTATTTAGCTCTGACCATGGAGGTGTTGGAAAAGGACATGGAGGTAAAACCTTGTTGGAAGTTGAAATTCCATGGATAATCTATGGCAAGAATATAAGTTCCAAAGGAAAATTGGAGAGCAGTGTTGTTACTTATGACACGGCGGCTACAATAGCGTATATACTAGGTTTAAAAACACCAGAATTTTGGAGAGGAAAACCAATCTTAGAAGCAATAAAAAATGTGGAGTAGTAATTTTTTTGGCTTTTTATGCTTGTTGATTATACTCTGCTCGTGCGGAGAAGTTGAAAAGCAAATTCTACAACAACCAAACATTGTCCTTTTTTTGGTAGATGATATGGGTTGGCAGGATACCTCTGTTCCTTTTTGGAGCCAAAGAACTGAATATAATGACTTATATCATACCCCAAACATGGAACGTTTGGCCGCAGAAGGCATGAAATTCACCCAGGCCTATGCAACTCCTGTATGCTCTCCTACAAGGGTGAGCCTTATGACAGGAATGAATGCAGCTAGACATAGAGTTACCAATTGGACGCTTATGAAGGATGCTCTTCAACCCATGGAGACGAATCATCCTACGCTAAGTTTTCCAGAATGGAATGTGAACGGAATGAGCCCCGTTGAAGGTGACCCTAAAGCGGTTCACGCAACTCCATTGCCCAAATTACTACAGGATGCAGGGTACTACACCATACATACAGGCAAGGCCCATTTTGGGGCTATTGGGACACCGGGGGATAATCCGTTAAACCTGGGTTTTGATGTGAACATAGCTGGACATGCAGCTGGTGCCCCGGAAAGTTATCTTGGTACGGAGAATTTTGGGAAGGGCAAGGAAGGTAAAGAAGTTTGGGCTGTCCCAGGACTGGAAAAATACCATGGAAAGGATATCTACCTGACCGAGGCACTTACACAAGAATCTTTAAGTGTTTTGGATTCCGTTAAAGGCAAGAAACCCTTTTTCCTGTATATGTCACATTATGCGGTTCACACTCCAATTATGGGGGATAAAAGATATTTTCAAAAGTATGTGGAGGCAGGATTGGATTCTACAGAAGCAAAATATGCTTCCATGGTCGAAGGAATGGACAAAAGTTTGGGCGACATCATGGATTATCTAGAAAAAAATCAGCTAGAGGACAATACAATCATCCTTTTCATGTCAGATAATGGTGGATTGAGCGCTGTTGCCCGAGGTGGCGAACCGCACACCCATAATAGGCCTCTGGCCAGCGGAAAAGGTTCCATCTATGAAGGAGGCATAAGGGAACCAATGTTGGTGAAATGGCCAGGAACCATAAAACCAGGGGCATCAACTGATGACTATGTGATTATTGAAGATTTTTATCCCACCATTTTAGAAATGGCAGGAATTTCAAATAGCAATAAAGTTCAAACTATTGATGGAAAAAGCTTTACCTCTATCTTAAAAGGTGAAGTGGCCAATGAAGAAGAGCGACCATTGTTTTGGCACTACCCTAACGAATGGGGACCTGAAGGTCCTGGTATTGGAGCTTTTAGCGCCATAAGATTGGGAGATTGGAAGTTGATTTATTTTCACCAAGATCAACATATGGAGTTGTATAATATCACCAACGATATTGGAGAAACCGAAAACATGATATCAACTGAAGCAGAAAAGACAAGGGAAATGGCACAAATACTATCAGAATACCTCATTAAGGTAAACGCACAAATGCCTTCCGATAAGGAATCCGGACAAATAATCCCATTACCCAACCAAAAAATAAACATAGGTAAGCAGTAGTTATGAAAAAAATACTCCAATTTGTTATAGCAGGAGCAATAATATTATCCGTATCGTGTAACAGTCAAATTCCTCCTGAGCCTGTTGGTCCTGTTCCTTCGGAACGCCAATTGGCGTGGCATGAGTTGGAGTATTACGCTTTTGTCCACTTTAACATGAATACTTTTACCGACATGGAATGGGGTACCGGAGGAGAGAAACCGGAACAGTTTAATCCAACACAATTGGATACGCGCCAATGGGCCAAAGTGGGCAAAGAAGCTGGAATGAAAGGTATAATTCTTACCGCCAAACATCATGACGGTTTCTGCTTATGGCCAACCAAAACCACAGAACATTCCGTTAAAAATTCACCCTGGAAAAACGGTCAGGGTGATTTGGTTCAAGATTTAGCAGATGCCTGTAAAGAGTATGGCCTTAAATTGGGGCTTTACCTTTCTCCATGGGACCGTAATAATGAACATTACGGCAAACCTGAATATGTGCAACTATTTCATGAACAACTGAGAGAGCTTTTGACCAATTATGGTGAATTGTTTGAAGTTTGGTTTGATGGTGCCAATGGAGGGTCGGGGTATTATGGAGGAGCAAATGAAACCCGTAAAATTGATAATAAAACCTATTACGAGTGGCCCAAAACCACCAAAATGGTTCGGGAATTACAGCCTAATGCCGTCATATTTAGTGATGGTGGGCCAGATGTTAGATGGGTAGGAAATGAAGAAGGTTGGGCAAACGAAACCAACTGGAGTGTTATGCGTAGGGATGAGATACATCCGGGCTGGCCTAGATATGTAGAGTTGCGATCAGGGCATGAAGATGGTACGCATTGGCTTCCAGCTGAAGTAAATACTTCAATTCGTCCAGGTTGGTATTACCATCCTGGTGAAGACCACCAAGTAAAGACGTTACCACGATTGGTGCAGACTTTTTATGAGTCCGTAGGAAGGAATGGCAATTTCTTATTAAACCTACCGGTAGATGATAGAGGCCTTGTTCATGAAAAGGACGTTGAGCAATTATTGGCTTTGAAACAACAAATTGACAAAGATTTTGCAAATGAATTGGCACAGGGACAGACTATTGTTGCTTCAGATGTACGTGGCAATGACTCCGCTTTTTCCGCGGAAAATGCTATCGATGGTGATAAGGAAAGCTATTGGGCCACCAATGATGGTAAAATCCAAGCGTCCATTACTGTTTCATTTGAAGAACCTACAGAGGTCAATCGTATTGTTTTGCAGGAATATATTCCTTTGGGACAACGAGTTAAAAAATTTAAGGTTAGCGCAGAGGTGAACGACGAATGGAAAACCATTGATGAACAGACCACTATTGGCAATAAGCGTATTCTTCAATTTGAAACTGTAAAAGCAGATAAAATACAGGTAGAAATACTTGATTCGAAAGGACCTGTAACTCTTTCAAATCTGGAACTATACAGAGCTCCGGCACTTTTGGTTGAACCGGTCTTTTCAAGAAATCGAGATGGAATGGTTTCCATTAGCGTGCCAGATGATAAGGTTGATATTTATTTTACAACGAATGGCAGTGACCCAACAACATCATCTTCAAAATACACAAAGCCCTTTTCTTTGAAAGAACCAGCTACTATAAAGGCGATAGCTGTAGATACAGATAGCGGACAACAAACCCAACCGGCAAACCAATATTTTGATATTGCTAAAAAGGAATGGCACTTAATAGCTGCTTCTTCAGGGAATTTGGAAGATGCAGAAAAACTAATGGATGGAAACCCCCATACATTTTGGGCAACGGACAAAGAAGACCAAAAGACACCGGAAATTACAATAGATTTGGGTAAATCCTTCGAGTTGAGGGGCTTTACATATTGGCCCATACAAATACGCTATCCATTTGGCATAATAACCCATTATGAGTTTTTGGTCAGTACGGATAACAAGAATTGGAAAACAGCTGTAAAAGGTGAGTTTGGGAATGTTGTCAACAATAGAATTGAACAAAAGGTATCTTTTGAAACATTGTCAGGGAGATATATTAAATTAAAGGCACTCAAAATTCATGGAGAAGACCCGAGAGTTTCTTTTGGCGAAATAGGAGTATTGACCAAATAAGTATTATGGACCTAGGATTGAAAGATAAAGTCATTATAGTCACAGGAGGTGACAAAGGCATCGGAAATGGGATTTGTAATGTGCTTGCAGATGAAGGAGCTGTCCCTGTAATTATTGGCCGAAAAGAACATGATGTACAAAAAGCGGTTGATGCAATTATACAAAAAGGAGGAAAGGCCTTTTATGCCCTAGCAGAGCTCACAAATCCTGAACAATGCAGGAACGCAATTGAAAAAGTAGTGAAAGAATTTGGGAGAATAGATGGGCTTGTCAACAATGCAGGTGTTAATGATGGGGTTGGATTGGAGCATGGCAATTATGAAGATTTTAAACGCTCTTTGGAGCGTAATGTAGGGCACTATTACTTGATGGCCCATCACGCCCTTCCAGAATTGAAAAAAAGTGGTGGAAGTATTGTAAATATTGGCTCTAAAACCTCGGTTACCGGTCAGGGAGGCACTTCTGGATATGCAGCTGCCAACGGAGCAAGAAACTCCCTTACCCGTGAGTGGGCAGTAGAATTACTTCCGTACGCAATTAGGGTGAATGCGGTGATTGTTGCTGAGTGCTATACCCCATTATATGAACGATGGGTCAAAACATTCGAAAATCCTGAGGAAAAATTGAAGGAAATTACAGATAAAATACCCTTGGAAAACCGGATGACCTCTGCGGAGGAGATTGCCAATGCAGTGGTTTTTTTGCTTTCAGAAAAATCAAACCATACAACTGGGCAGCTTATTTATGTTGATGGCGGCTATACCCATTTGGATAGAACATTAACCAAACCAAGCAATTAAAATTATGAGTCGACCAAAAGTAGTATCCAAAGAAGTACTTTTTCCATTTATCCTAGTCACCTCCCTTTTTGCACTTTGGGGTTTTGCAAATGCGGTCACCGATCCTATGGTACAAGCGTTCAAGAAGGTGTTGGAGCTCTCAAATTCACAAGCCGCTTGGGTGCAAATGGCCTTCTACGGGGGATATTTCTGTATGGCATTACCGGCTGCACTGTTTATGAGAAAGTACTCCTATAAAGTTGGCATTCTTATAGGTTTGGGTTTATACGCTGTTGGTGCACTTATGTTTTACCCAGCAGCCATAACCGAAAAATTCTGGTTTTTCTGTTTAGGTCTTTACATACTGACTTTTGGGTTGGCATTTTTGGAAACTGCTGCAAACCCATACGCATTGGCCATGGGAGCCAAAGAAACCGCTACGCAACGCTTAAACCTTGCACAAGCATTTAACCCTGTAGGTTTGATAGGCGGGCTCTTCGTTGCCCAGCAATTTGTGCTCAAAAATCTACAGTCAGATGATATAGAAGATTTTAGTGCGCTGGATGAGGCAGCCAAAACTTTAGTGAGGACCTCAGACTTATTGGTCATCCGGGATCCATATGTGATTTTGGGATTGGTCATATCCATAATTTTTGTTGTTTTTCTTGTTAGTAAAATGCCGCAAGCCAGAGACAAGGATGGTATACCAAGTATTGGGATGATTTTTAAAACATTATCCAAAAACAAGAAATATGTTATGGGTGTATTGGCCCAAATTTTATATGTAGGGGCACAGATCATGTGCTGGACATACATCTACCAATATGCAGAGGCCATAGGAATGGATAGTGTAACCGCTGGATATTATCAAATGGCTGCTTTTGTTGTATTTGTAGTAGGCCGTGCTATAGGAACCTATCTATTAAGATTTATGAGTCCAGGTAAATTGCTGAAATTATTTGCCATCATGGCTTTGTGGTGCACCCTTGGGGCTATTCTCGTAAAAGGAATTGTAGGGCTTTATTGTATTGTTGGAATTTCCATGTTCATGTCCCTCATGTTTCCCACCATTTACGGTATTGCTCTGGGTAATCTTACCGAAGATCAGTCCAAAGTGGGTTCTGCCGGTTTGATTATGGCCATCGTTGGTGGTGCTTTAATGCCGAAACTTCAGGGAATGATTATTGATCTTGGAGGAAATGGTGTTGCTGATATCAAAATTTTAGGGGTCTCAGAGGTAAACTTCTCTTTTATATTACCCATGCTTTGCTTTGTATATATTAGTTGGTATGGGCACCATGTCTTTAAAAAATATGAATAGCTAATGAAAGACAAAAAAAGATACTGCTTGACCTTGGATTTAGTGGATGATGATAATCTTATCCATGAATATGAAGAACATCATAAAAAAGTCTGGCCGGAAATAATACAAAGTATCAAAGATTCTGGAATCCAAAACATGGAAATCTATAGAATAGCGAATAGACTGTTTATGATTATGGAGGTGGATTCTTCTTTTACTTTTGAGAGAAAACAACAAATGGATTCAAAAAATCCAAAAGTTAAAGAATGGGAAGATTTAATGTGGACCTATCAAAAAGCGTTACCAATGGCAAAGCCTAACGAAAAATGGGTGTTAATGAAGGAGGTTTTTCGATTAGAATCAGGTGCATAAGAAATAAAGTGATAAAGATTAATGAAATAACATTAACCGAATTAATTAAAACATGAAGCGAAGAAATTTTATGAACTTGATTGGTCCAGCATCGGCCGGGTCTTTTCTAATGCCGACGCTTTTATCATTTAAACCATCAATTAAAGAGAATAACAAACCACTTAGGTTTGGTATTGTGGCCGATGTACACAAAGATTTGATGCCGGATGCTGATGCACGCTTGCAGAAATTTATTTCCGAAGCTATTGATAGACAAGTCGATTTTATTATCCAAATGGGTGATTTTTGTATGGCGGATTCAAGAAACCAAGAATTTCTAAAAATATGGGAAACCTTTAAAGGGCCTAAATATCATGTTTTAGGCAATCATGATATGGATAGAAATTCCAAGCAGGAAATGTTAGATTTCTGGGGCATGCCTAAAACGTATTACTCTTTTGATTTTAATAATTACCACTTCATTGTTCTTGATGCGAATTTTTTATATCAAGATGGAAAATTTATTGATTATGAAAAATCGAATTTCTATGTAAACAGTGATTACAGAACCTACATTAACAATGAACAAATAGAATGGTTTAAGGCAGATCTTGAAGCTACCCAATTACCGACCATTGTATTTTCGCATCAAAGTTTGTGGCATTACCAGTGGGGTGTAAAAAACCGATTGACCCTTCAGAAAATAATGGAAGTCCATAAAGAAAAGATTATTTGCTGTATGAACGGCCATAATCACTTAGATTTCCATCATCATCAAAATGGAATTGATTATGTTGAAATCAACAGCATGTCATATCAATGGATGGAAGATAAATATAAGAATACTGAGCGCTATCCCAAAGAGATGTACGAGCAATACAAATGGCTGCCTAATATGGCCACTTACAAAGATCCATTATATGCCTTTGCTGATATGCAACCTGAGGGAACATTGGCCATTGAAGGTGTCAAAAGTGAATGGACTGCACCATCTCCTTATGATGATGGATTACCTAAGGGTGTGTATGGAAATGAGTATTCAGCAAAAATTTCAGACTATAAACTGCGGTTTTAGCATTTAAAGTATAGATCGAGTTATTGGAATCAAAAAAATAAGGATTTGGAATACAATACTAAATATCCTACCATTGACGACTTAAGGAATAGGGCTAAAAAACGAATTCCTAGGTTTGCTTTTGAGTATTTGGATGGTGGATGTAATGAAGAGATAAACTTAAAAAAAAACACAACTGAAATTAGAAAGGTTGAATTACTACCGCGTTATTTAGAAAAATTTAATGGCACCAGTTTAACCACTCAACTCTTTGGAAAGAATTACAATGCTCCTTTTGGGGTTGCTCCTGTAGGACTTCAAGGACTAATGTGGCCCAATTCATCCGAAATATTGGCCAAAGCAGCATTTGAAAACAATATTCCCTTTATTCTTAGTACGGTTACTACATCAAGCATTGAACGAATCTCCGAAGTAACAGAGGGTAACGCTTGGTTCCAATTATACCACCCAACCGAAGAACGGGTACGTAACGACTTAATCAAACGGGCGGAGGCTGCAGGTTGTCCGGTTATGGTTTTGTTATGCGATACACCAACATTTGGGTTTCGTCCCAAGGAAATTAAAAATGGCCTTTCCATGCCACCCAAAATGTCAGTAGCCAATATTCTTCAAATATTGGGGAAACCACAATGGGCTTTTAATACGTTGCGTTATGGTCAGCCTAACTTTGAAGTTCTCAAACCCTATATGCCCAAAGACCTCAATCTGAAGCAGCTCGGTCAGTTTATGGACCGGACCTTCAGTAAACGTATGGATGTTGATAAAATAGCTGCAATCAGAGATCTTTGGAAAGGTAAATTGGTGCTTAAAGGAGTTGCCACGGAAGGTGATGCAGAAAAAGCGATTAAATTGGGGGTTGATGGCATTATTGTCTCAAACCATGGGGGTCGACAATTGGATGCAGGTGAATCATCCATTCGACCCTTGACAAGGATTGCAGAGAATTATGGTGATAAAATCACCGTGATGATGGACAGCGGTATCCGTTCAGGGCCTGATATCGCACGATGTATGGCCAGTGGGGCGGCATTTACCTTTATGGGTCGATCGTTTATGTATGGCGTGGCAGCTCTTGGCAAAAATGGTGGCAACCATACCATCTCCATTCTTAAAACACAGTTGCAACAGATAATGGAGCAGATTAGTTGTGAAAGTACATCAGATTTTCCAAAGTATTTAGCAGAAAAACAACAGTAACAGAACATTCCGCCCTTGGAGAGACTTGTCTCGAATGGTAATCCAAAACGGAGTCCAATCTTTATAAAAAGCTTCTATTGCTTCTAAATATTGTCCTGTCTTTTTCGATTTCAGCGGGCCTCAGCTATCGCTAGAAGACTTATTCTTTTTTGTACAACGGATTGTTACCGCGCGTCAACGATTATGGTAAATATTCATGGCCGTTCCGCACTTAGAACCTGTATCAATTTGGCCATTTGAGTAACTTGTTAAGTGTCGTCTTTTTTTTAATATAAGGATAAGCGAGTAGTCTCAAAACCGGCCGTTTAATGAATTCGGTTTAGAAAATCTATGGAGTCTTAAAAATTTTTGGTTTTGTAGGACTAATTATGAGTCCCAAAAGAGGATGTAATTTTACAGTGCTAAATACAATTGGTTTTAAAGAATTCGGAATTTAATTGAAAGTTCAAACTGATTTTCAGTAGTATTATGTAGAATACAACTACATTTTTTTAACATGTTAAATTGACGGGGGATCAAATGCACTTGTTTCGTCAATTAGAATTCTCCATTCAGTATCGAAGGTGTTGAAGTAAAGTTTCAAAACTATCGGTTTTCATATAATATCAAAGTTTTCTTTCGTTGGATGCATCTATGGCCGCACTTCAGGGCAGTTCTTTTCAATTTCACGATACGGGAATTATTTGACGAATTAAATCTCTAGCTAGATCAAAGGTCACAACAAGTAAATGTCCATTTCATACTTTAAAAGATACTTTAAACGATAAGTTCTGCAAGAGCTTGGAATTTATATACTATTCTGTGGGTCTCTTGCAGCGCCTCTTTATAAACATATCATTTATAATCTAATTTTGTATCCAAAATTTTGGTTTTGAAAATTTTGCGACGGCAGAGTGAATTTATTATCGTGCAAATCTAGGAACTGTAAATTTTTCAATCCATTCAATTCTGTTGGTATTTCTCTGAATTTGTTGTCATTTAGGTACAAAGACTCTAAATGGCTAAGTCTATAAATGTCTTTGGGCAATGATTTTAGGCCATCATTTTCAATATGGAGCGATTTTAAATTTGGCATTGTGCTTAGGACGGGGATGTTCTTTTTAAACTTAAAGTACTTTTCATCATTTAAAAATAACTCCTGTAACTTGATCAAGTTACTGAAAGTTGAGGGTAAAACTTTAAAATCATTTCCACTCAAATCAAGCACTTTTAGATTTTGTAAATAACCGATACCCTCCGGTATTTCTTTGAGGTGGTCGTTTTTCAAACTTAAATACTGGAGATTCGTGAATTTTGACCAAATACTGTCTGCGACTTGCAAATTTTGGTTGCTCAAGTCAATCCTATAGACATTCTCAGGATTTTTTAGAGCTTCGTCCAAACTAACATAATCCTTTTTTGATTGAATTGAATCTAAAGTTGATTGGGCTAATGCATTTTTAGCGAAAAAAACGAAAACCATTAAAAATAGGGTTGAATACTTTGTCATAAGTTATAATTTAAATAGTTAACATTAAGGTCGCCCGTATATAGGACCAGCAAATACTATAAGACTGTTGATAGGTATCTGAACAAGCTTATAACCCTTGATAAATTTCTTTTGGTATAGTTTTGGGGTTACAGAAAATTCACTACCCCAGTATCCATATCATATACAGCTCCTTTTATGCCAATCTCACCGTTTTCCAACATTGTCCTTAACAAATCACTTTCCTTTACTATCATTTCTATGGCATGGCGAACATTGTTCTCGCTAACCTCGTGAACGAACAATCTATTTTTGGATGATTTTTGTCCTTTGGAATTAGTAGATATTGAAATTGCCGGTTGGATGTTTTTGAGCATTTTGGTTAT
Organism: Allomuricauda sp. R78024; assembly: GCF_044596045.1. Taxonomy (NCBI): domain Bacteria; kingdom Pseudomonadati; phylum Bacteroidota; class Flavobacteriia; order Flavobacteriales; family Flavobacteriaceae; genus Allomuricauda; species Allomuricauda sp. R78024. The sequence goes on along the minus strand of NZ_CP138995.1, from coordinate 322,595 downwards.
ATGTCCCAGTTCAGCGCCATCAATGGCAGCATGTATGGCCCCGCAATTTTCATGTCCCATAACCAGAATAAGTTTTGCCCCTGCAACCTTAGTGGCAAATTCCATACTTCCAAGAATATCATCATTGATGAAATTACCTGCGACACGTGCTACGAAAATATCACCTATTCCTTTATCGAATACATCCTCTACCGGGATTCGACTATCAACACATGAAAGTACGATAGCTTTGGGGTATTGGGCAGCTGCACTTTCCCGTATCTGTATGGAATGGTCCCTAGCCGTTAGGTCGCTCCGTACAAACCTTTCGTTACCAGCGGCCAAACTATTGTAGACATCTTGAGGTGTAAGTGCAGCTTGCTCTTCTTTACTCAATACACTTTCCACTAAAATACGGCTCCTATCGATTTCTATGGTTTCACTGGAAGTTTCGAAACTATCGTTTACCTGGGCAAAACCCAATGTAGCAAATGCTAAAAAAATACTTGTGGCACTCCAAATTGTTTTCATAACCATGTTGTTTAAATTGTATATGGCGAAATTATATCATCTAATTCAATTTAATACTATTACTATTCATAATTAATAGTTAAACTATTATAATATAATAGTAATACTTTTAAATATGTTTTTTTGAAACAAATGTTGGATTAAAAAAATGAACAGTCAAGAAGAGAAAAGGGAAAGCCGTCGCAAAAACAGCCTACTTGGGTCGATCTCTTGTACGTAGACCACTTCTGCAACGGCCACGAACGTTTCATAGGACTGTTCGAAAATTAATATTTGAACTCAGCAATCATGGATCATCTTCCTAAGTTGGTGGTAAATTGACCTGTGTAGACTTCAATTGATTTACTAACAATTCAAGATCACGTTGAAAATTTTATAAAAAGTGTAACCATTTTAAAAATTCTTTGTCCTTATTAAAGGAAATTTAATAAAGTCAAAATGAAGCCCTATGAAAACTTTAAATATTATCACTAATCAAGAAAGTCGAATGATGAAGATTTTCTGTTCATTATTTCTTATTGTATTCTTTTCACTAAACACCTATGCGACTTGGTCTATAATAGCCGTTGACCGTAAAACTGGAGAAATAGGTATAGTTGGCGCCTCTTGTACATTTGATGTTTCTGGTATTGCATCAATAGTGCCAGGTAAAGGAGCTATTGTTGTGCAAGCGGCCAGTAGTTACTTTGCTCGAATGAAAGGAGTAAGTTTAATGGAGAAGAACATGACCCCTGAACAAATCCTTACCGCAATGAGAAGTGATGAGTTTGACCCCGAAAACCAACAATACGGTTTGGTGGTTTTAGAGGAGAATACAGTTCCCTTAGTATATTCAGGGAACATTATCGCCGATTGGAATGGAGAAAAAATCGGAGATGATTTTGCTGTATTGGGTAATATACTGGTAGGGGAAAAAGTAGTTGCTAAAGCATACGAGGCTTTCAATAGTAATAGAGACAAATCGTTAGCAGAACGTCTAATGTTAGCCTTAAAGGCCGGAGAGGAAGTAGGTGGGGATAAGAGATGTGGCACTCAGTTTGCCAGATCCGCTTTTATTTCAATTTATAAACCAGAAAAAGGCGCTATTCTAAAACTTGCCATTCAAGGTATTGAAGATGGTGGAAATCCAGCAGTTACCTTATTAAATCAACAATTTGAATATTGGAGGCAAAAAGAAGAAAATTGATATCCCATAAAAGGGCCATTTGAAAGAACCAATGGTGAAAATTGGCAGAGTACTTTAAATCGTTCATTTTACGAGATTTTATAAGCCAATCATTATTACCTTTTTGTTAACTTTGTGATAGTGAGCAAACTATTTTCTATATCGCTATCTTTTATAATCCTGTTACAGAGTTTTGGGCTGCACTTTGATGATTTGGTGCAAATTGATGAGTTCATAGAACATGCACAATTTCACAACAAACAATATGGAGATAATGTTTTAATCTTTATTTCCAAGCATTACGGAGAGTTAAAAGCTGACCATAATGAAGAACATCAAGAAGAAAAGGAGGACCATGAACAGCTCCCTTTTCAACATCAATCGCATGCCACCTCCCTCACGGATTTTACTTTGAACGCATATATTACGGAGTTTAAAACACCTGAATTTTCAGAATTTAGCACCGCTAATTTTTATTATCAAATACTTTCGTCCACTCTTCACACCGAAGGCCTCTTTCAGCCGCCGCGACTTTCATAATGTAATCAGAAGTATTCATTTTAGCACCTGGTCAAATTATTGACCTAGCGCTTTTCACATTGATTAGATTATGAAAAAATGCTATCATACATTATTAATTTCAGTATAAAGAACAAGTTTATTGTTCTCTTATTCACAACCTTTATTATTGGATTCGGATTATATTCCTTATCTCAGATCCCCATTGGTGCCGTCCCAGATGTAACCAACAATCAGGTTCAGGTTATCACAACGTCTAGAAACCTCTCCACACAGGACATGGAGCAGTTTATCACCTATCCCGTAGAATTAGAAATGGCCAATTTACCTGGTGTACAGGAGATTCGTTCCATTTCTAAATTCGGGATATCAGTTGTTACTATTGTCTTTGAAGATGAGATGGGAACCTTTCTGCCAAGGCAGCTTATTGCCGAAAAAATAAAATCTGCGTCAGAGAAAATCCCTGAGGGCTTTGGTACACCAGAAATGGGCCCCATTACCACAGGACTTGGAGAAATCTATCAATATATCCTTGATGTAAAACCAGAGTTTAAAGACCATTACAATGCGGAAGATTTAAGAACTATACAAGACTGGATTGTAAAACGGCAACTTTCAGGTATTCCTGGAGTTGTTGAAGTAAATACTTGGGGTGGTTTCTTAAAACAATATGAAGTCGCTATTAATACCGAAAAGCTAAATGCGATGAATATCACAGCGCACGATGTTTTTACGGCCTTAGAAATGAACAATAGCGTTTCTGGCGGTGGTTATATTGAAAAGGTGAACCAAGCATTTTTTATTCGTGGCGAAGGCCTTGTTTCATCCCTGGACGACATTAGTAACATCGTTGTTAAAAACGAAGATGGTATCCCTATTTACATAAGAGATGTTGCAAAAGTAGGTTTTGGAAGTGCCACTCGTTTTGGAGCGATTACAGGTAATGGAGAAGGAGAGAAGGTTTTAGGGCAAGTAATGATGCTCAAAGATGCAAATTCCAAGAAAGTTATTGAAGCTGTAAAAGAACGGGTTAAAGAAATCTCAAGATCATTACCAGAAGGCGTTTATATCAATGCTTTTCTTGACCGTAGTGAGCTGATTGCCAAAACAACCTTTACAGTGACCGAAAACCTAATTCTAGGGTGTTTGATCGTTATTTTTGTCGTGGTATTGCTCTTAGGTAATTTCCGTTCTGGACTGGTAGTAGCATCGGTTATTCCATTATGCTTGCTTTTTGCATTGTCCTTAATGTACATCTTTGGAGTGGATGCTAACTTGATGAGTTTAGGTGCTATTGATTTTGGAATCATAATTGATGGCGCAGTAATCATTGTAGAATTCATTGCTTTTCAAATCACGCAGAAAAAAGATGAGATCAACGCTGTTTCGAAAAAGGAGAGACAACAGTTAAAAGATAAGATCACATTTTCCGGAGCTTCAAAAATGATGAACTCGGCTATTTTTGGACAGCTCATTATTTTAATCGTTTTCATCCCAATTTTATCATTGAGCGGTGTTGAAGGAAAGATGTTCAAGCCTATGGCATTGACTTTTAGTTTTGCGCTTATTGGGGCAATGCTTCTTTGTTTTACGTATGTCCCAGTTGTGGCATCAATATTTATAAAACCATCAAAAGCCACTGATAAAAACATCTCAATTCGATTAATGAAATGGTTCAATAGAGTATATGAACCTGTTATTCATTGGGCACTTAAAAGTAAGAAGTTGGTATTCGGTATTGCAGTAGCACTTTTGGTTGGTTCTCTCTATTTATATAGTACAATGGGGGCAGAATTTGTTCCAACTTTAGATGAAGGCGATTTTGTTATTCAACCTGTTTTAAAAACAGGAACATCCTTAAGTAACACCATAGAAATCACTACCGAAATTGAGAAGATACTTTTAAAAGGGTTTCCAGAAGTCAAACAAGTGGTCACACGTATTGGTGCTGCCGAGGTACCTACTGACCCAATGTCTATGGAAGAGAGTGATGTGATCATTATTCTTAAACCTAAAGGTGAATGGACGTCTGCTTCATCTAAAGATGAATTGGCGGATAAGTTTAAAGAAGCATTAGCTATTATTCCGGGAATGGAAGTAGAATTTACGCAGCCTATCGAGATGCGATTCAATGAACTAATTACTGGAGTACGAGCTGATATCGCTATCAAGATTTTTGGAGATGATTTGGAAGTCTTGGCCAAAAAAGGAAGTGAGATCAGTGCTTTAATTAAAAACGTGGAGGGTGCGGCGGACATTTCCGTTGAAAAGATAGCAGGATTGCCTGAAATGAGTGTAAAATATAATCGTGCTAAGATTGCCAGGTATGGACTTAACATTCAAGAGTTGAATGATATGATATTAATGGGATTTGCAGGAAAATCTGCTGGTGTCGTTTTTGAAGGCGAAAAGAGATTTGATTTAGTGGTCCGATTGGATAAACAGAAACGTAAGGACATTGATAACCTTAAAAATCTGTATGTCGATTTACCTAGTGGTGGAAAGATTCCATTGAGTGAATTGGCGGATATCAGTTATAAAAAAGGAGCTGCAAAAATTTCCCGTGATGATACCAGGCGGAGGATTGTGGTGGGCATCAATGTACGTAACCGTGACCTACAATCCGTGGTCGACGACGTACAAGGTTTAATAAATACCAACATAGAATTACCTGTGGGCTATACAATTACCTATGGTGGCCAGTTTGAAAATCTACAAAGTGCAAAGTCTCGTCTGATGGTAGCTGTACCCATTGCGCTAATCTTAATATTCGTCCTGCTATATTTTGCATTTAAATCTGTAAAGGAAGCATTAATGATTTATTCAGCGATTCCTCTCGCAGCAGTTGGTGGTGTTTTGTTGTTATGGATTCGCGATTTACCATTTAGTATATCGGCAGGAGTTGGTTTCATTGCGCTATTTGGTATTGCGGTACTTAACGGTATTGTTCTTATCGAGCACTTTAAAGAATTACAAAAAGAAGGATTTGAAAGTATGGAGGCATTAATAAAACAAGGAACAAAAGATAGGTTGAGAGCGGTATTATTAACCGCGTCTGCAGCAGCATTAGGGTTCTTGCCCATGGCAATTTCAACCAATGCAGGAGCTGAAGTGCAACGACCGTTGGCTACAGTTGTTATAGGAGGTTTAATTACTGCTACACTTTTAACATTAGTGGTGTTACCAGTACTTTATTCGTATCTGAATGCACCTAATAAAAAGAAAAAAACCTCTAACAAGGCTACGATAGCAGGTTTGAGTGTCGTTGCATTGTTGTTTTCCATGAATGCAAAAGCGCAGCAAGAACCTGAGACACTACAAAAATTAATTTCTCTAGCTATCGAAAATAATGCAGGATTAAAAGCAAGTGAATTACAAGTAGAACAATCTGATGCTTTAATAAATAGTGCATTTAGTTTTGATAAAACGCAGTTTTATTATGGATTTGATGAGAATAATTTGGCTTTAAACAATGAACCTTTACGGGTATTCGGAATTCAGCAAGACTTCAGGTTTCCAACCGTTTATTTCTCTGAAAAGAAAGTGAATCAGGCACGTTATGGAGTTACTTCGAGTTCATATCACATTCAGAAAAAAGGAATAGCTCGTAAAGTGACAGCGGCTTATTATGAATATCAAATCGCTAGAGAAAAGGAAGAAGTTTATAAAAGATTGGACAGTCTGTATACTAACTTTTCCAAAGTAGCGACAAGACGTTTTGAATTGGGCGAAACCAATTATCTGGAGAAAATCACAGCAGCATCCAAGCAAAAACAAATCAATCTTAAATATACGCAAGCACAAAAAGAAGTCATACTTGCTTACGGTGTTTTATTAAAGGTAATTCAGGTAGATGAAGCTATTATTATCGCCAATGAACCCTCACTTAAAGTAACAATGAATACTATAGATATCAATAAAAGTGCAGAAATAGCATATTACCAAAATAGTATCTCATTACTACAAGCAGAACATCGTTTTGAAAAGCAAAAATTACTGCCAGATATAAGCCTTAACTATTTTCAAGGCACAAATTCAGAATTAAATGAAAGTCTTTATGGATATCAATTGGGCTTGAAAATACCACTACTTTTTGGAGGAGAATCGTCTCGAATTAAAGCTGCTAGAATTGCAGAAGGTATTGCGGTAGCTGAATCTAGTGAATATGAAATTCTGTTAAATGCAAAATTTAATGAGCTGAAGATAGAGTTGACTCAGTTTCAAGAAGCATTGGATTACTATGAAAATGAAGGTGAAATACTTTCCGGAGAAATTTTAAAAACAGCTAATAGCAGCTTCAGAAATGGAGAGATTGATTTTTATCAATACATCCAAAGTTTAGAAAGCGCTTATGAGATAAAGTTGAGTTATCTCGACAAACTCAATGAGTACAATCAAACCATTATTGCCATTAATTACCTAACCCTATAAACACAACGTTATGAAACGTAACCTATATAAAACAGTAACGCTATGTCTTGTTTTTGCCCTATTTAGTTGTGGTGAAAAAAATAGGCGATCAGCAGAGGTTGAAACTGAAAGCAAAAAGGCAATGGATGGCCGCATCCAAGTAACCCAGGCGCAATTTGAACAAAGTAAAATGGCTCTAGGAAATCTTGAAGAAAAGGCATTTCCCAGTGTTGTCTCTGTAAACGGAATGATTGATGTCCCGCCAGAAAACAGGGCTGTTGTAAATGCTACAATGGGCGGATACATCAAAACCACACCATTACTCATAGGCGATAAGGTTCATAAAGGTCAAGTGCTGGTAACGATTGAAAATCCAGAGTTCGTGACCATGCAGCAACAGTATATGGAAGTCAACGGGCAACTCACCTATTTAAAGGCTGAATATGAAAGACAGCTAACAATGAAAGCCGAAAATATCACTTCACAAAAAAGTTATTTAAAAGCAGAAAGTGAATATAAAACAGCAGTTGCAAGACATATTGGTTTAGACAAGCAACTACGGATGCTCAAAATTTTACCTTCGAGGGTTCAAGCAGGAAAAATTAGTTCAGTTGTGAGTATATACGCACCTATTTCTGGAAGTATTACAAAAGTAAATGTAACAAAAGGCTCTTATGTTTCACCTGCCACTTCGATTATGGAAATCATTAATAATGACCATGTACATTTAGAGCTTTCAGTTTTTGAGAAGGACATTATGAAGATTAAAAAAAGTCAAAAAATCCATTTTAAAATCCCAGAAGTATCCACAGAAATTTTTAAAGCAGAGGTGCATCTTGTGGGCACTTCTATTGAATCTAATAGAACGATTAAAGTACACGGACATTTGGAAGATGAGTCAAGTAATAATTTTTTGACGGGAATGTTTGTAGAGGCAAGTATTATCACAGATTTTGATATCGAGAAAGCATTGCCAGATGAAGCTGTAATTGTAGTAGATGAAACCCCATATGTATTGGTTTTGGATAAAAAGATAGGGGGAATATATTATTTCAACCCGCAAGAAGTAATAGTAAAGAGAACTTCAAAAGGTTATACAATTATTCAAAGTAAAGATTCCTTTAATTCCGACGCACAATATTTAACTAAGGGAGCTTTTAATCTATTGGGGTATTAATTGATTAACACTTTTTTTTAAAAAAAGCAGGTTGCCCTAAAAGATAGATGGTTAATAGAATTGAGTTAAGGAAAAGGATAAGTCTCAAAAAACGTTCCTTTTACGGGAACAATTTTGCTTTTTGAAGTATGTTCATTTTATAATCTTTCTTGGTTTCAATAATGATTTGCTCTTGACAAGAGCGACAAATACCCAAAATCCAATAGCAAGGAGGACATAATAAATAAAAAGAGAGACCCCCACTTGAGAAATATTGAAGATGAAAAATGTGAATGCTGTGAGTGTTGCATGCACAATTATGGGTGGAATTAAACTGAGTGACCTATCATAAAGCCAAACTATAAGTATCCGTGCAGGTATTAAACCTGCGTAGTGAAAAAATAAACCAGGTAAAAACTTTGGTAGGACCAAGTTACCTGAACTATCACCGGATCCCCAAAAAACAGGAAGGAAATGCCATGCCCCCCAGAATACGCCAATAATCAAACCGGTCTTTAATACGCCATATTTTTCCCTTAGTTTAGGAGTTGCATATCCAGACCATCCCAACTCCTCTAAAAGACCACCACCTATTATTCCATAAATCAATCCACTTAGAATTAAGGTTGTTTTATCATTTGTTGTAACAATGTCCGGAATGTATACTTCTGAAAATTGATATAAAATAAAAAGAGAAATAAATGAAAGGACAGGTATGATAAATATAGCTATTAGATAGATTGAGCTTCCTAAGCGCCACTTTAAAAGCTTTTTAAATAGTCCGCTAAATCCCTTTTTGCCTTTAGTTAGACCGATCATAATGAAACCTGCAATACTAGGGCCCAGCAAATATGGAATCATTGCAATTGGAAGTAATTTATCAAACTGTTTTGTTGTGGCAGGAATTCCAGTTTGGTATGCAACAATCAAAATTCCACTCCATGAAATTATAAATGTCAGAATGAAGAAGAGTGTAACTGGACTATTTTTTATGTATTCTCTCATAAATTATCGACGATATAGAAAAAATGATCAACGACCATATATATCAGAACAATCCCGACTTAACATCCTTTGCTCAATGCTCAGTGTACTTGGTAATTTGGTAAAGGGCATCGACAGTCTCTTTGTAATGTAGCAATCGCGATAAAATATATCTATGATAATAATCAGTCCTGTAAAATGGCCAATTCATGAGAGAGATTATGGAAGAGAGGTTGATTCCTGAAAAACCTTCGTTTTGTGAGTCTAACAGTTGGTTTAATAGTAAGTAAGGCAAAGTAGAAGCTGTGGATTTTCGAGTTTGCACTAATTCAAAGAAGTGTTTTTCCTCTATCCAATTTGCTACATAATGCGCTGTTATTGTTCTCCAATATGTTTTTTATAAAATTTCCAAATCTCCTTAGCGACATTCCTTCCTAACTCCAATCCAGCTACATTATCCGCTTGAATGTGATAACCTCCTAAAACCCTCGAAATCCCAGCCATTTCAGCAGTTTCTGTAAATGTCGGAAATCTTAAAGTAATGGTCTCCCCTAAATTATCAGGTTCTGTCATTGCACCTGCAATTAATTCCGCTTCTGAGCCAAATAAGTCACTCTCCGTCCACATTTTTAATGCCTCTCCACATGCTCCGCTAATGGTACTATGTCCTGAAACATAACTTGGAAATGGCGGACATAAAAAAGTTTCAGGAGAATAGGGTCTCCATTGTTTTCCGTCTATTTCAATGACTCCTTTTCCTTCTCCTCCCCAAGCTTTAATTTTTTGTTCATCGTAATATTGATGTACCAATGCATACGGCCTGGCATAATCATAATACATTTTTGAATCCCATGAAGCAATAAAAGCATCCATTGCAACTACCTGATTGTAGAAGTACATTTTCACATCTTGGTCAAGTGTGTGATTGTCTCTTCGGGAAACGTCTTGTGCAAATTTTAGCCAATGCCCTGCTTGTTGCACCGATTGTGGACCGTCTCGCATAAACTCCACCAATGCTTTTTGATAGTCTGTTAAATTGGCTTGCATTTCAATAACTTCTCGAACTTCTTTTTCCAATTGCTCTGAACCAATCATTGGAGGAGGGCCTGGACGAAATTGGTCACCTGATTTTAATGCAATTGGTTTGACTTTATCCCAAAATGGAGTTAAGCACCCCGGAGCGAATTTTCCGCCTTTTCCATCTGAAAAATATTTAGGTTGCCAACGATTAGGGTCAACATTCTTATCAACTGAATTAATAGGTTCGTAACCCACATAATTAAAATAGGGTTCACCGTTTGAGCCCCTTTCTTGACCGTATTGGTTAGAGCCGTCTCCTTTTCGAGCTTCAATTACCGCTTTTGCCGCTAAATTTCCAATACCTTCGGGAGTACTTGCATCCAATGATTCATTTTCTGGGTCTAAACCCAGTTCCTTCATGAAATTTATGAACAACTCTTTATCTGAATAATAGTATTCGCTCATTGCTCTAAAAGCGGCGTAGCTGATAGCTATTTCTTTGTTCTCCAGGGTACGTTCATTAATCGGTCTTCTTACAGTTTCATTAAGATAAACAGGTATTGCTTTGTTGTCATATCTTGACCAGGCATCAAAAATTGAAACGAATATCGAACGCATGTTTGGGGAAATTGGTGACTTACAAAAGTTTTTTTTGGAGTTATTTTAAGCACAATGAATATCCTAACGTTGAAAACAAGCGAGATAAGAGAGTTTTCCAATATGATAAGAACAAAGGCTTGATTTCCATTTATGACTCAGTTTCTTATGCGGCAAAGGCTACAGGATTAAGTAAGACCTCAATATCCAGAGTATGCAGAGATGAACGAAAACAGGCAGGGGGATTTATTTGGAAATATTGTTGGCTGTAAAAGAATATTAAATCAAGAACAATCTTTTAATTTAATTGATAATTTTATTTAATGAAAATTAAGAGAGAAATGTTAATACTTGGTCTGATAGTTATTTTGATAGGTTCATATATCGTACATATGAGTAATCGTGATGCTTCAAAAACAAGTATCAATGAAGATGGAACTAAGACAAGACAAGAAATTGATATACTTAAGAATACCTTAGAAGAGAGACTGGATAGAATTTCTAACAAAATTGACTACCCAAAGGAACAAACCGAAAGCCTTTTGGAAAGCCTTTTGGGGTCAGATTATCTTAAAATACTTCAAAACAAAAGGACATTCAATTATCTTATTAAAAAACTGGATTCCAGAACCCTAGAGGAAATTATTGCGGAAAATGAATTTTTAAGGAAGACGGTTAATTCTTCCTTTTTTAACAATCCAAACCTCAGAGCTAAAATCATCGGATTATTTTTTGAATCAAAATACCAAGAAATTATTGATTTGTTGGATCAATACTTAGAAGAGAACCCAAAACTGTATCAAAGTGAACTTAGTAAAATTTATCACCTCAAGGCTTTTTCGTATAATTTGAATGCAAACTATTCTCGTGCTGAGGAAAACTTTGAATTAGCTTCTGCGATAAAAAATGAAGACCCAAGAATTCATTCTAGCTATTCTAATCTGTTGTTCTTTTTAGGAAAAATTGACAAAGCACTAAATCAGATTAATATGGCAATGGCAAAGTATGATATGGCTGACATTGACAATAAATCTGTGCTTTGTGAGATTTATTTGAACTATGGTGATATTTACCATGCGAAAAGCGATTTTGAGAAATCTAAGGGCTATTATTTGAATGCCTTGTCAATAAATAAAGAAATACATTTTCATAAGCATGGTTTTCGAAGAGCTTATCTTGGGTTGGCAATTTTATATAGGGACAAAAAGGATTTTAAAAACTCAATGATGTATTTTCAAAAATGCCTTGATGTTACGTCTTCTTTTTATCAGAATTCACCTGACTTATTTGGCATGCTCTATACCGAAATGGGAGTTTTATTTAGAGTTTTTGGGAAGAATAGTAAAGCGCTTGAATACTTCAATAAAGCTTTGAACATGATCTCATCTCATGAAGAAGAAAATAAGGTGCTATTAGCTGATATATATTTGGGTAAGGGTAATACACACAATAGAATGGGACAATATAATGATGCAATAGGTTTTTTTAGGAAATCCAATGAAATAATAATAAAGAAACTGGGACCAAAAAGTTCCAGATTAGCATTGTCATATTCAGGATTGGGTTATAGTCATTTTAAGAATGGTAATTATGAAAATGCAATTGAATTTGGTTTGAAGTCTGTTGAAATTGACAAGTTGTATTATGGAAACAAACACTATGAGATATCAAATACTTTGAGAAATATTGCTATAGCCATGTTGAATTTAAAGGACTATGTTTCAGCTGAAAAGTACTTATATGATGGGTTGGCAATTGTTCAATTAAAATATCCAGATGACAATCACCCAGATATTGCTTATTATTATGGAATACTTGGAAACTTGTATCACGAAACACGCAAATATGAGAAGTCTTTGAAGTTTTATAAAAAGGCGTACTCTATTTTTGAAAAGCACCTCAGCAGTAATGACCCACAAATGTTAGTAATAAAAAAAGAGATAGCAGTTATCAAAAAAATGATGAATAATTAAAGACTAATATTAGAAAACCTTTCATAAGAGGCATACAATTCGATTAACAGAAAAGTTGACAACCTGTCAAAATATTGATGTTTAGGCACATAGCCTCCTTGGTTCGAGCCCAAGAGGGGGAGCACTTACAAAAAGGCTTCAGAGAGTTTTAAACTCCTGAAGCTTTTTTTTACCCATAAAATATAACACTTCAAGAGGTTTGAAGAGGTTTTTTATTTGCGTTTAAAATCCGTTTTGGATGAAGTCTGATGGTTTTAAAGATTTCCTTTAGATGTAATTGTAAAACATTAAAGAATAAATTTCTTTCTCTTAAGAGTTCATATCTTCCGAACTTTTTGCCAACTCAACATAGGTAGAGGGCGTCATGCCCGTTTCATTCTTAAATACTCTATTAAACGTTGCTTTGGAATTAAACCCCGACTCTAAACCAATTGAAACAATCGAATAAGAATTGTAGGTGGTATCATTCAATAAATTTTTAGCTTCTTCTACCCTATATTTATTGATAAAAGCATAAAAACTTTGGTTGGTTTTTGTTTTGATAGTTTCAGAAACTTTCTGTGGTGTTTCTTCCAATAAAACCGAGAGCTTCGAAATTGTCAAATTCGGATTCAAGTAAGGCTTGTCATCTATCATAAGATCTACCACCTTTTGAAACACGTTATCAATTATCTTGTTGGTTTGCATGAACGGCCTCGATTTTTTAAACAGACTCTTTTGTCTGATCAGAAAGAAACCCAGGGCCACCAATAGCCCAACAACTAAGACCAAAAACAAAGCTACCCAAATCAAGCGAAGGGTTTTGTTGTCCAATACTCTGGATAAACCATATTCCCAGCTGGCTACAATAAAATAAATTGATGCCAGAATCACTAAAACTCTTGTTAAATTATCAGTTTGTTTTAAAAGCACATTATTATCTGGAAGTTTCCCCATTTCTTGTAGTTTGGACCAACTCCAAAAACTAATAAAAATCGCTCCTAATGCAACAGGAGCTTCCAACCATTCGGAAAATTTTTCATGTTCCAATACAAGTGAATTATACCTATAGTCATTCTTTAAAAAAAACCATTGGGATGACCAGTTGGCAATGCAGGCTGAACCCCAAACTAATGAAGGCAAAAGCGTCCATGTTAGCTTGCTGCTCCATTTGAATTCATTTTGTATCAAACTTCTGAAATACCAATAGAAAAAAAAGAGATTGGATAATAAAAAGGTCCTGTTTAAATCGAGTAAAAAAGCTATTGAACTTGGAGTTTCGGTAATTTTTATGAACTCGATAAATGAGTTTGCCACAGATACAACTAACCAGGCTACTAGAATTTTATCATGAAATTCTTTGTTTTTTTTGAAAAGTAGAATGGCCAAAAACAAAAAAGGAGCAAAAACAACAAGCATGTAAAGTGCTAGTACCATAAGTCCCAATAACTGGTTTTCTTCCATAGTGAGATGGTCTTTGAATCCTAAAAGGCCATCAAAGTTATAAACAACCTTTAGCTATCAAAATAAAATTGAAAGAAGTATAACGGTTTAACGTTTCAAATTTTACTTTCTCTAATAGGAAAATTTGTAGGCCCTTGAAATTCTTTATGAATCAGATGCCCAAGGAACACAAAAAATGTATTTGGGAGTATTATTTTTTTGTTAAATGATGTCCCAGTTTTTCAATACTGGGACGTTAAACGGACTTGACCAATGCATCTTTGAACCCTAAAACAAAAGCTACTAACCATAGAACGATTATGATAATGGTTCAAAATATATAGGTATGGAGTCTTATCTTTTTAAAGCTATTATACTTTCATTTTATCTATACAGTTCCTTAATAAGTGCTCAAAATGGCAAAATTTTGGAAAAGCAAAGTATGCTTTTGAGCGATTCGACTATTTCTATACTTCAAAAAGCCGATCCTGAATTGGCAAAGGCTATAAATCATGTCGAATTCTATGAAATAACCTATTTATCAGATTCTTTAAAAGTTAAAGGGTTTTTTGTAAAACCAAGTGAAAAGGGTGATTTTCCTTGTATCATATCCAATAGCGAGGGAATAGGTGATTTTAGCAAATGGAATGAAGTTGGGATAGACTTTTTTTTAGGAAAGTTAGCTAGCTGGGGTTATGTGGTTGTCGCAAGTCAATACCGGGGCACTGAGGGAGGTGAAGGACTTGATGAAAATGCTTCATATAAACACGAGATATGATATCTAGATATACGGACAATTATTACGACCATTTTTCAAAATACAGCAGTAAAAAACCACCAATTTTTGAAAAGGATCGAAGTTATTTGATGCGGTTTTGTACACAACTGACCAATTATCGTTTTGATAACAGCAATCTTACTATCGTATATTTTAAAGAGGGATGCGGAGAGTTTTTGATTGACAATAAGGGTTTAAAAATAGATGCCGATAAGTTTATGGTCGTTAACCCTGGACAAAGTTGGGAGTATGTTAACCCTAAATGTGAGTGTATAGATGTCTTAAGTCTAGTGGTCACGAATAGTTTTATAGAGCAGTTTGATTTTTTTACTAGCGCTTCGCCTCAAGATATGCTTGATAATCCTTACCGCCATCTGACAGGGAATATGGATTTTATTGAACAGGCTTTAGTGGCTGATAATTATAGGTCAGGAAGGCAATTGAAGAACATCCACAAACTTAGCAATAGTTCGGAATACCTCAATACATGTCCAGATGAGCTTTGCATTGAGGTATTACAGGCCATTTTTAAAGACCAGCGAAAAGGATACGAGTTGGCTACCCAAATTGAGGCAAAGAAACCTTCCACAAAAGTAGAAACCTTAAGGAGATTGCTTATAGCAAATGATTATATAAATGACAATTTAAAGCATGCCATATCATTGGATGAACTTAGTCGTGTTTCGGCTCTTTCAAGATTTCATATCTACTCCTCTTTCAAAATTGTATATGGCCAAACACCCCATCAATATATTAATAACTTGAAAATGGCCAAAGCGGAAAGATATGTCAGGGAAGGGCAATTTTCAATAAGTGAGATAGCCGATCTTTTTGGTTATAATGATGCCTCTGTATTTGGAAAAGTCTTTAAAAAAGTGTTCGGTCAAACCCCTTCTGATTATCGTATTAATACTTAATTAATTTTGGAATTCCCATACTAAACACCAAAAAAGTATTCATTTTTTGACGAAAGTCTGTTACAACCACTTTCTACTTTTGATGTCAATATTTAATAATAAAAATTGATATATGAAAAAGAGTACCCTACTTATGCTTCTAAGTGCTTTATGTCTTACAATGGCCTCATGTTCAAAAGATAAGGATGATGAATTTGAGGATAATATCAAGGTGATTACTTCTTTTGTCTTTTTGGCTACGGACAACGATGCTTTGTCTGAAGACGTAAAGGCGGATGTAGACCGCTCGGAGCAGACCATTACGGCAGAGGTCCCCTCTGGTACGAATATTACATCCTTGAGGCCCACCATTGGGTTTTCGGAAGACGCAGAAGTAAGTCCCAAACAAAAGGTGGCCAAGGACTTCAGTGAACCAATTGAGTATAAGATAACTGCACAGGACGGTACAGAACGAATTTATGACGTTACCGTTACCGTGGGCAAATCGGATGCCAAAACCATCACTTCGTTTCAGTTTTTGACAAAGGACAACGAAACCCTTTCAGAAGACGTAAAGGCAGAAATCGATGAAGAGGCCAAAACCATTACGGCAGAAATGCCCTTTGGTACAGATGTGACTGCACTAAAACCTGTTATTGAGATTTCGGAAAAGGCGGGCGCAGCTCCGGGCATAAAGGAGACTGTTGATTTTAGCGAAGCCGTAACTTACAAGATCATGGCCGAGGATGGTAGTGAGGTTGAGTATGTTGTAAGTATCCTTTTGACTGAGCCCACAGACCGACAAGTCTTGATTGAATTTTTCAATGCCAACCCTGATAATGTACTTTCTTGGGACCTAGAAGATGAGGACATCTCCAATTGGGAAAATGTTATCGTTGAGAACGGTAGAGTGGTCAAGTTACGTTTAGATGCATTTGGAATAGATAGTTTGCCCGCTTCCATAGGCTATTTATCTAATCTTAGAGAATTAAACTTTGATAAGAACAATATAACATCTATTCCGCCTTCAATAGGTAACCTTACAAAACTGATAGATTTGTTTTTGTCCAATAATGCCCTTAGTTCTATTCCTGATGAAATTGGGACCCTTGCTAATCTTAATGTTTTGCATTTGAACAACAATGCATTGACAAACATTCCTGCATCCATTGGTAATCTAACCAATCTGGAATATTTATGGATTCAAGCTAACCAAATAACAACTATTCCCAAGGAAATCTGCAATCTGATAGAGGATTTTAGAAAAGACGAAACCGCTACTTGCGAAGAATAATCAAAAAACAAATCAATAAAATTTTGACCATGAAAAAGATAAAAATTCTATTTTTAAGCCTATTTGTGCTCGCTGCGTGCAGCAAAGATGATGATGACAACGGTACTGCAAAGAGCAGTGCAAAGGCCATTACCACCTTTGTGTTTACCGCTGCTGAAAATGATGCGCTTTCCGCTGATGTGAAAGCAGCCATAGACGAAGACAAAAAAACGATTTCCGCAGAGTTTCCGGCCGGCACAGCAGTTACTTCCTTAAAACCGAGTATCACTATATCCGAGGATGCCAAAGTAACCCCAGGTGACAAGGAAGCCAAGGACTTTAGCGAGGCAGTTGCCTATACGGTCACCGCAGAGGACGGTACGGAAGTAAAGTACACCGTGACCGTCACCATTGGAAAGTCCAATGCCAAGGAGATCATCTCCTTTGTGTTCACGGCAGCTGATAACGAAACCCTTTCAGAAGACGTAAAGGCAGAAATCGATGAAGAGGCCAAAACCATTACGGCAGAAATGCCCTTTGGTACAGATGTGACTGCACTAAAACCTGTTATTGAGATTTCGGAAAAGGCGGGCGCAGCTCCGGGCATAAAGGAGACTGTTGATTTTA
This sequence comes from Allomuricauda sp. R78024, assembly GCF_044596045.1. Lineage (NCBI taxonomy): Bacteria > Pseudomonadati > Bacteroidota > Flavobacteriia > Flavobacteriales > Flavobacteriaceae > Allomuricauda > Allomuricauda sp. R78024. The sequence goes on along the minus strand of NZ_CP138995.1, from coordinate 305,265 downwards.
GCGAAGCCGTAACTTACAAGATCATGGCCGAGGATGGTAGTGAGGTTGAGTATGTTGTAAGTATCCTTTTGACTGAGCCCACAGACCGACAAGTCTTGATTGAATTTTTCAATGCCAACCCTGATAATGAATTTGGCTGGGACCTTGAAGAAACGGATATCGCTACATGGAGCGGAGTAACACTTGACGATAACGGTAAGCTGATGAAACTTAATCTGGCATTAGACAGCTTGCCCACTGCAATAGGACACCTGAAAAATCTTAGAGAATTGGATTTGTCTTCTAGTTCCCTTGCGTCGCTCCCTCCCGAAATCGGTAATCTGACGAACCTTGGAAAATTGTTTTTGGTCATCGGTTCACTTACGTCGCTCCCTCCCGAAATCGGCAATCTGACAAATCTTGAAGAATTGGTTTTGGACCAAAATTCCTTAACGTCGCTTCCTTCAGAAATCGGCAATCTGATAAACCTTAAAAAGTTGACTTTATCCGAAAATTCGCTGACATCGGTACCTCCCGAAATCGGCAATCTGACTAACCTTGAAGACTTACATTTGTGGGGTAATTCTTTGACATCAGTACCCCCCGAGATTGGCAACCTCACGAATCTTGAAGAATTGCGTTTGGACTTTAATTCCCTAACATCGTTGCCCTCCGATATCGGCAAGCTTGCGAATCTTGAAAATTTGCATTTGAACAGTAATTCCCTGACATCGTTGCCCTCCGATATCGGCAAGCTCACAAAACTTAATCTATTATGGATTGAGAGCAATAAGATTACCAGCATCCCCAAAGAAATCTGCGATTTGTTCATACGGAATTTTTCAAAAGACGCTACCGCCGAGTGCGAACAATAATACCATTTGAAAACAAAATCAATATCCCTACAATGAACAAAATAAGGATTCTATTCTTAACCCTTTTTGTGCTCGCTTCGTGCAGCAAGGATGATGACAACGATACTGGTAGTGACATCAAAAAAAGCGATGCAAAGTTGATTACCGCCTTTGTTTTTACAGCCGCTGAAAATGAGGTGCTTTCTACTGATGTAAAAGCGACTATAGATGAAGATGAAAAAAGAATAACTGCCGAAGTACCTTTTGGTACTGATGTCAAAGCCTTAACGCCCAGTATTACAATCTCTGAAAAAGCCAAGGTTTCGCCCGAGAACAATGCGGCAAAAGACTTTAGCCAGGCGGTAGAGTATACCGTTACGGCCGAAGATGCCAGTACTACAAAATATACTATTACCGTAGTCATAAAAGCGCCAACAGACCGACAAGTATTGATTGAACTCTACAATGTCAACCCAGATAATACCCTTGATTGGGATCTTGACGATGAGAATATGTCTAACTGGGATGGTGTTTATTCAACTGACAATATTGAGGTTGATAGCTTGATTTTCTTTGAAAAGAATTTGACAGCTTTAAACCCTGTAATCGGAAAGCTTTCCAATCTTTTGAAGCTGAATTTAGATGGCAATGACATAACCGAGCTGCCAAATGAAATAGGTGAGCTATCAAAACTAAAAGACCTATCCTTTGCTGAGAACCTGATCACGGACATACCAACTGGACTATGGAAGTTGACACAGCTTGAATCCCTATCTATGGGTGATAACTTCCTAACCGTACTTGATGCGGATATTGGAAAGCTAGAAAATTTAAAATCTTTGTTGCTTTCAGGCAATCAATTTACCAACCTGCCAGATGAGATAGGAAATCTTTTAAACCTTAAATTCTTGTCAATTTTCAACGGTAAACTAGAGAATGTACCTAGTACCATTGGTAACTTAAACAAGTTAGAAGTTCTTTATCTAACAGGAAACCAACTGGTCAATATTCCTTCAGAAATAGGTAAGCTTACCAGCCTAACTACGCTATTCGTTGAACGCAACAAGTTGAACAGTCTACCTGTTGAGATTGAAAACTTACAAAACCTAGGAGATCTGCGATTGGGAGGCAACCTATTCACCAGTTTGCCTACTGAAATAGGTGCACTGATAAATCTTGGGGTCTTATTGGCCAATAAAAATCTGTTGACCACAGTCCCTGCTTCTATTGGGAATCTTACCAAACTAAGAACATTATTGCTACAAGAGAATCAGCTTACGCTCATACCCAAGGAGATCTGTGATTTGAACATACCGAATTTCAGAATAGACACTGCCGCCGAGTGCGAACAATAGCACCCATTCAAAAAACCAAAAAAATATTCCTACAATGAAAAAGATAAAAATTCTATTTTTAAGCCTATTTGTGCTCGCTGCGTGCAGCAAAGATGATGATGACAACGGTACTGCAAAGAGCAGTGCAAAGGCCATTACCACCTTTGTGTTTACCGCTGCTGAAAATGATGCGCTTTCCGCTGATGTGAAAGCAGCCATAGACGAAGAGAAAAAGACCGTTACCGCAGAGCTTCCGGCCGGCACAGCAGTTACTTCCTTAAAACCGAGTATCACTATATCCGAGGATGCCAAAGTAACCCCAGGTGACAAGGAAGCCAAGGACTTTAGCGAGGCAGTTGCCTATACGGTCACCGCAGAGGACGGTACGGAAGTAAAGTACACCGTTACCGTTACCGTTGGCGAATCGGACGCTAAAGCGATTACTTCATTTCAGTTTTTACAGGAGGACAACGACGGTCTTTCCGAAAACATTGAGGCAGAAATAGAGGAAGCAGAAAAGACCGTTTTGGCCCGTGTCCCCTTTGGTACGGATGTGACCGCGCTAAAGCCAAGTATAAGCATCTCGGAAAAAGCAAAGGTGTCCCCGAACGATAGGGAGGCTAAGGACTTTAGCGAAGCCGTAACCTATACGGTCACGGCCGAGGATGAAACCGAGGTGACCTATACGGTTGAAGTAGAGGTGTTGAAAGATGAAAGACAGGTATTGATTGAGCTGTACAATGCCAATCCCAATAATGAATTGCGCTGGAACCTTGAAGATGAAGATATCTCCAACTGGGAAGGTGTTTTTGTGGAGAATGGCAGGGTGGTTGAATTGGATTTAAGTTCAAGATTTGTTGCTTTCAAACGTAAAGTAAGTACCATTCCAGCTTCCATAGGGGATTTAGCCAAACTTCAGGGTTTGTATCTAAGCAGCTGCATTGTGCAATTTATACCTAAGGAGATTGGCAAATTGAAGAAGCTCGAATTTTTGGATTTTTATGATAACGAGCTCATAGCCCTTCCTGCTGAAATGGGGGACTTGGAGAATCTTAAAGGGTTGGATATTTCAGATAACCAAAATTTGAGTGCAATTCCATCTGAACTTGGCAATTTGACGAACCTTACCTCATTGAATTTGAAATCTTGTTCCCTCACGGCTACCCCAACTTGGATTGGCCGCTTGACAAATCTTGAGTCACTGAGTTTGGGCAATAACACTTTGGAGACAATTCCTGAAGAAATCTGGAACCTATCAAAACTTAGAAATTTAGATTTGTTCCGTACTTTTTTAACATCCATTCCGGCCTCGATTGGAAATCTGGAAAATCTGGAAAATCTAAACTTGGCAAACAATGCTTTGACAACACTTCCCGAAGAACTATGGGATTTGACAAAACTTAGAAGGCTATATCTGCCCTCTACTTCCTTAACATCTATTTCTAACAGGATTGGCCGCTTGGAAAATCTAAGAACCCTACATCTGCACTCCAATGCATTGACAAACATTCCTGCATCCATTGGTAACCTAACCAATCTGGAAGATTTATGGATTCAAGCTAACCAAATAACAACTATCCCCAAGGAAATCTGCAATCTGAATATAGAGGATTTTAGAAAAGACGAAACCGCCGAGTGCGAACAATAGCACCCATTCAAAAAACCAAAAAAATATCCCTACAATGAAAAAGATAAACATTCTATTTTTAAGCTTATTTGTGCTCGCCTCGTGCAGCAAAGATGATGATGACAACGGTACTGCAAAGAGCAGTGCAAAGGCCATTACCGCCTTTGTGTTTACCGCTGCTGAAAATGATGCGCTTTCCGCTGATGTGAAAGCAGCCATAGACGAAGAGAAAAAGACCGTTACCGCAGAGCTTCCGGCCGGCACAGCAGTTACTTCCTTAAAACCGAGTATCACTATATCCGAGGATGCCAAAGTAACCCCAGGTGACAAGGAAGCCAAGGACTTTAGCGAGGCAGTTGCCTATACGGTCACCGCAGAGGACGGTACGGAAGTAAAGTACACCGTTACCGTTACCGTTGGCGAATCGGAAGCTAAAGCGATTACTTCATTTCAGTTTTTACAGGAGGACAACGACGGCCTTTCCGAAAACATTGAGGCAGCGATAGATGAAGCGGAAAAGACCATTTTGGCCCGTGTTCCCTTTGGTACGGATGTGACCGCGCTAAAGCCTGTTATTGAGATTTCAGCAAGGGCGAGCATTGACCCAGAAATAAAGGAAGCTGTTGATTTTAGCAAGACCGTAACCTATACGGTCACTGCCGAGGACGGCACTGAAACAAAATACACGGTTGAAGTAGAGGTGTTAAAAAGCGACAGGCAAGTGCTTATCGATATTTACAACGCCAACCCCAATAATGGTTTGGCCTGGGATCTTGAAGACGAAGATATTTCCAACTGGCGAGGGGTCACGGTTGAAAATGGAAGGGTGACGAAGTTTTCCTTATTCTTCTCTAAAATAAATATAAAAGTATTACCATCTTCTATAGGCGATTTGACCAAGCTACGATCCCTATACATTGATTCTGCTGGCTTAACCACTGTACCGCCTGAAATAGGAAAATTGAAGGATCTCCGTATCCTTTATTTTGGATTTAATAACCTCACCTCGATTCCAGATGAAATAGGACAGTTAAATAATTTAAAAGAGCTTTACCTTGAATATAATTCAGGGCTCCAACTACCCGCTTCCTTGGGAAATCTTGTAAACTTGAAGAAACTGTCAGCTAGTGATAGTAAACATACAGTCATTCCCGGTTGGATCGGTAATCTGGAAAACCTGCAACATTTAAATTTCAGTTTCAACGAAATTGAGGTTGTGCCCACTGAGATCGGGAATTTAAGAAAGTTGGACACTTTATATTTGTTTGATAATAAGATTAAAGTTTTACCCCCTGAAATTGGTAACCTGACGGCACTTAAGGACTTAGGTTTAAGGGATAATGAATTAAAAGACCTCCCTCAAGAATTTGGTAATCTTACGAGTCTTAAAGAGTTGGGTTTGGGCGATAATCAATTTACTGAAATCCCTGAGGTAATAAATGAACTCAGTGGTCTTTCCCGTTTATATTTGAACGGAAACCAGATAGATAGTGTTAGTCCTGAGTTTTTCAGCCTTACGAACCTTGATTATTTGGATTTGAGTGGAAATGCCCTGACAAGCATACCCGAAGAATTGGGACAATTGTCCCAATTAGTGGTTCTTCGTTTAAATGGTAATAAATTGCCATTTGTTCCTGATGAAATAGGTGACCTTACAGCGTTAAAGACCTTATACCTTAATGGAAACGAGCTTACCGATTTACCTTCTCAAATAGCTGGTCTTACGCAATTGGAATTCCTGTACATTCAGAACAATCAGTTGACCTCTATATTCGGACCAATCTGTGATTTGGATTTAAAAGTGTTTGAAAGGGACGATACCGTACAATGTAATTATCCATGAAAGACTTTATGATGGTATTTGCGGATTTCAGTATTGATGATACCGCCAAGTATAATAATCTGTAAAATACAAATTTGGGATGAATAGAAAACTCAAGCTTTGCTGGGCATTATTAGCGGTAGGGCTGATAGGTTGCGATGTAGATGTGGACCTGGATACCAAACCTGATTCAAAAGGAGAAATCACCATAAAGGCCTTTGGCGATAATGAAGATGGAAGCGTCAATTTAGGCGGGGAGTTTACGATAGAGGTAATAGGGACGGATTCGGACGGTGCAGAATACCTAACTGTGGACATTCCTGCTTTGAATATCACACTTCAAAACTATGGTGACCCAAAGGCTGATCAGGTGAAGGTCGACCATAGTTTCTTGGTGACCGAAATAGACAGAACGAGAGAAAGCATCATCCAAGTAACCCTTGAAGATAATGATGGGAATATTTACAGAAAAGGGTATCGATTTCAAATCAATCAAAATTAAAAAACAACAATATGAGAAATCAAAAAGTAAAGCTAGCCATAGCCGTTGGGGCGCTGGTATTTAGTGCCACAAATTTTTATGGACAATCGTATTTCAACAGTAAACCCGATCTTAAGTACCAAAAGGACGGGGTCAACTATGTTGCTTACGATTGGCATGAAACGCTCCCACAACAAGAGATTACAAGTGAGATGCACCGAAATAATATTGGAAAGATTGTTTTTTCAAATGAAAAAATTCCTTTCAGAAATGAAGATGCATCAAAGATCAAGACACGCCTTAATGTTACCGATCATATTTATGGTAGAATGTATTTGATATGCTCCATAGCCAATGACACTTTGTACAACGATCAAAGGGCGGACAAAGACCAACGAAGCGCTGGGCTGGACAAGCTGATCAAAAAAAAGAAAGTAGCGGTCACAAGAGGAGATGATGACCATAGGGATGCCTCTGCCGAATACAGGTTGTACATTAACGGAGAACTATCCAGCTGGGCCATACAAAATGTAAAGTTTACCGAAGAATCGTTGCACCATACCACACGGCAGGTTTGGTTGGCACCAAAACCCGAGGACGAACCCGTATCACGTTACTGGCTACAAGAACTGGACAAGTTGCCCGAAGGCGAGCATACTGTTCGCATAGAATATGTTCCCCAAGGTGCTAGCGTAATCAGACCCTTGGCCGCTGGTGAATTTACTTTGGTAAAAACCGGAAATGGAACGGTATCTACAGGCATTAAATATGCTGACCTAGATGAGGCACGCAAAGACCCCCAATTGGCCAAAGAAGTGATAAAGGTAATGGCCAAGGTTTATAAAGACAAAGGCTGGGATGGAACATTGAAAAAGGTGAAGTTCAATACCGATTGGAACTCTTTTTATGCCTCGTCTTATGACAAGCTATCTAGGGTCAGGGAAATTCGCTTTTATGCGTATACGACCCATGATAATGGTAAATGTTTGGTTGAAGAGTTTACGGTAGGCCAAGCCTATAATGGAGGGAAATTTTCAGGACCATTATTTTATAGAAGGGTGATTCCTGGAAGTAAACAAAGAATTGATTGCGAGTAGGCTTAGTGAATAAAAATTGCTGCAATAAAAGGTAATATAGGCATGCTGCAAAAAATAATCTCAGAATTAGTGGATGATGAAGCTTTGTTTTTAATATTAATAATACAGTTTTTACTGCTTCAAATAGTCGCTATATTAATTTTGATCAAAACCAAGCCTTGGGTGAAAAGTGACTATGCTGAACTTAAGTCCGGCATAGTTACCAGGATTGAACAAAACAAGATAACAAAGAAGTACAGAAATTCTGGACTTAGTGTTGAATTGGCAAAAGACTTGAAAACAAAGCTTCAATATTTAATGGACAACGAAAAAACCTATTTAAACCCTGAGTTGAAACTGATTGATTTAGCTTCCAAAATGGGAATCTCGGCGCATATGACATCCCAATTGATTAATCAAGAGTTTGGCGAAGACTTTAATAGATATATAAATAACTACAGGATAAAGGATGCGATTTCCATTTTTAGAAAGGGGAAGTACGGTAGTATAAGTGAAGTGCTCTTTTATGTGGGGTTCAATAATAAAACTACGTTCAATAGGGCATTCAAAAAATATACAAAAAAGACTCCTTCAGAATTCATCGAAAGCCTAAACGGTAACCATAGCATGTTATGGAAAATTTGAAATAAGCGTTGGTTTTTTGGTTATGGTTGGTGACCCACCCGGTTTTTTTTGATCGGGTGTTTTTTTGTCTTTATGAACAAATAAAAAGATGGGTAGAGAACCGATTTACAAAATGACTGGATGTTTTCTATCATTCGTGTCCTAAGGACGAAAAATTGAATACCTCATTTTGACTCTCTATTGTCTTAATATAATTAAAGCGCTGATTTTAAAATATTTATAAACTTCATTTTAATAAAAATAAGTAGTAAGGAATCATTGGTGAATGGGTATCATATTATAAAATTAGCCTTAGCGGCCTATTTCTTGTCTTTTTTTTGTCAAAAATTTTGAGAAGTAGGGTGGTAGGGAGTCAATACGGAATAAATTGATGAAACTAACGGTTTTGTTCTCATTTTAGGAAGTTTTTGAATTAGCTATCAAAGACGATCACCACTCTACAATTTCAAGTAACAGACTCATTTTAATTTACTAACTAGTTTTTTTATGAAAATCAAAAATTATTTCTTTTCAGTGTTTTTGATGTTGTCTTCAATGACAATGTTGAACGCACAAAACATGGTTCATACCGGGAAGGTAGTGGATCAAGACAGCAATCCATTGCCTGGTGTAAACGTCATTGTCAAAGGAACGTCTAACGGAACACAGACCGATTTTGATGGGAACTACAGCATAGATGTGGCCAAAGGTCAGATCTTGATTTTTACTTATTTGGGGCAAAGAACTGAGGAAATTACCGTTGGACCATCTTTGGTGATTAATGTGAAAATGGAGGAAGATGCCCAAGCGTTGAATGAAGTAGTAGTGGTAGGACTTGGACAGGTGAAGGATCCTTCAAAGCTTGCCTACTCGGTGTCAAAAGTGGATACGGACCAGGTGCTGAAGGCCAATGAAGCAGACCTTATCAATGGTTTGGCAGGAAAATCTGCAGGTATCCAAATCAACAATTCCTCTGGTTTGGCGGGAAGCTCTGCGCGGATAGTGATCAGAGGTGTCTCTTCATTGAATTTTGGTAACGAACCACTGTATGTAATTGATGGGGTACCTATTTCAAATTCAGAAAATGATTTTGATGCTACAGATCCGGACCAAGCTTTGTTTTATGGAAGCACCTCAGGGGGGTCTATCGATATCGCTCCAGAGCAAATCAAAGATATTACCATACTAAAAGGAGCTGCTGCCTCGGCTATTTATGGGTCAAGGGCTGCCAATGGTGTTATTGTAATTCAAACTAAAAAAGGAATCAAGAATTCGGCACCCCAAGTGTCGGTGCGCACGGCTACCACAATGAGCAGTATTATCGCTCCCGAATTTCAAACAGAGTATGCGCAAGGTAGGGATGGAGAATACTTTTCTGGGGAACCGGGCAGACAAACCTCATTAAATTGGGGGCCAAAAATCTCTGAATTGAATGTTCCTACTTATGACCGTTTTGAGATTTTTAGAACAGGTATTACCTATGACAACAGTGTTAGTGTAAGAGGGGGTTCAGATAAATCCTCTTACTTCGCTTCATTTTCTGCATACAATCAAAATGGGACTTTGGAAACAAGTAGTTTTGATAGGTATTCTTTTCTGTTCAACACTACGCACAATATTTCTGAAAAGTTTAAGCTGAATGCAAAGTTGAACTATGTCAATAGTTTTAATGAAAGACCCTTTGAAGGGAACGGTCAAGGTTCTATTATGTGGACCGTTGCAGGAGCGCCCATCACCTACAACCTAAGACCTTCCGTGGATGAAGACGGAAACCAAAGACTCTACAGAACCAACAGGAACAACCCTTATTATATTTTGGAAAATTCTGGGTCGGAGTATATTACAAATAGGTTTTTGCCCTCGTTGTCCTTGGAGTACAATGTTAACGATTGGATTAGCGTGAAGGGAACCGCAGGATTGGACTTTAGTTTAAACAATGGGAAGGTCTTTGAAAATAAAGGTCTATTGGGTACGTTCAGCACTGGCAGATTATTACTTGCCGATAGGAAGTCGCGTGACTTTAACGGAGAGCTTATTGTGACTCTTGATAAAGACTTCAGTGAAAAATTTACTGCGGATTATCTCCTTGGGGCAAATGTTTTTGACACTAAGGATTTCACAAGTTTTTCACAAGGCTCTTCTTTTATCATCCCCAGTTTTTATGATCTTTCCAATGCCACGGCATTGCTCACGGACGAAATCACCACAGAAAGGAGAATCGTTTCTTTCTTTGGACAGGCCAACTTTGGATTCAATGATTTTCTTTTCTTGACCCTTACGGGAAGAAATGACAAATCCTCCACCCTGCCCAAAAAGGACAACTCCTTCTTCTATTACTCAAGCAGCGTAGGGTTTGATGTGGCCAAAGCTTTTGATTTAAGAAACTGGTTGGATCGCGCAATGCTAAGAGGTTCGTATTCCAGGGTAGGAAATGACGCCCCGGCCTATGCGACAACTACCAATTTTATAAAAGCCAATCCTAGTGATGGACAGCGTGGAAACATAGATTTTCCATTCAGAGGAGTTGGGAGTTATGTGCAAAGCGCTGTTGAAGGAAACCCTTTATTGACTCCAGAATTTACCAATGAATTTGAAATAGGTGCAGACCTGCAGTTTTTTAAGAACAGATTAGGTTTGGAAGTCAGTTACTATGATAGACGTAGTGAAGACCAGATATTTAATGTTCCTCAAGATGCCACGACTGGGTTCAATGCAAAGTTTGAAAACGCTGGGTCCATCCAGAACAAGGGTATTGAAGCTACATTGAACATTACCCCAATACAAACCAAGGACTTTAGATGGGATGTAAATGTCAATTATTCCAAAAACGAAAGCGAAGTATTGGAATTGGCAGAAGGCGTAGAATCGGTAAGACTTGCAGGATTTACGAATCCTGGCATATTTATAAGAAAAGGAGAACCTTATGGAGTTATCTGGACGACACTTTACAAGCGAAATGAAAGTGGGGATTTGTTATTGGATGATAACGGTTTTCCTATACAAGGTGATGTAGGGAATGCCGGAAGTGTACTTCCTAAATGGACCGGAGGAGCCACCACAAGTTTTGAATATAAGGGGCTTGCACTTTCCGTGGTTATGGATATGAGGGTAGGGGGTAAAATATTTAACCTAGATGAGAACTACAACACTTTCTATGGTACCTCAATCCTAACAGCTAATCGAGAAAAGGATGTGGTTATTAAGGGAGTAAGGGAATCTGATGGTCAACCCAACACGGTCGCTATCAAAAAAGATTTCACATACTGGAACCAATACGCTCAATTGGAAGAGTTTGTGCAGAAAACGGATTTCATCAAACTTCGGAATGTCACCTTAGCCTATAATATGCCTAAAAAATCGTTGCAAAAGCTGGGAATTGGACTTAGTGGAGCCCGATTTGGTTTTTCAGGAAGAAATCTATGGATTAAAAAGCACGACTCATTTACAGGCGCAGATCCAGAACTAAGTCTATACGGGAGTGGAAATGGACAGGGCTTGACCAATTTTCAAATTCCGACAAACAAGAGCTATTCATTAACGTTAAACTTAACTTTTTAAGCATGAAAAATTTGTATTCAACATATTTAAAACCAAGCACTATACTGCTATTGGCGCTGCTATTACAGGGATGTTCAGATTATTTGGATATTAATACCAATCCCGATTCTCCTTCTGATTCCCAGGTTACAGAAGAAGTGTTGTTGCCAGGAATACTTTCTGGGTTTTCTTACGAGTTGGTTGGGGGATATTTTGCAAGAACATCAAGCCTGTGGACAGCACAAGTGGCCGTTACAGGAGAGAGCAGAGGGTTATCCACATTAGTACTTCAGGACACGGATGTGAACAACTCATGGGAGTTTTCACTATATACCAGTGTGCTAAAGAATGCAAAACTCCTTGAGCAAAAAGCAGAAATCAATGAAAATATCGGCTACGCTGGACTTGCCAAGGTAATACAGGCCTATGCACTTTCGATTATAGCAGATTTTTGGGATGCTGCACCTTGGAGCCAAGCTTTTGATCCTAGTATTGGAAAGCCAAGCTTTGATAGTCAAGAAGATCTCTATTTGGCCATAGATACATTACTTGAAGATGGTATTACCGAACTTGTCGGGGCAATGGAGTCATCAGAAACTATAGAAGGAGATATACTCTATGGAGGTGACCTGTTAAAATGGAGAGAAATGGCTTATGCCTTAAGAGCTAGGTATGCCATGAGATTGGTATATGCCAAAGGGCAGGGGCAAGCGGATTTGGCGATAGGGTATGTGGAGAAATCTTTCTCTTCAAATGACGGTAATGCCAGTTTTGTTTTTGAAGATAAAGAGAGTGCCAACAATCCTTGGGTTCAATGGGAAGATAAATGGACTGATGTGTTTATCAATAAGTTTATGGTAGAGTTGATGGAGTCGAATCAGGATCCCCGTTTGAGCGCATATGCCTTACAACAGACAGATGGTAACATTGTTGGTGGTGAAAACGGTACAGTGATCCAATTGAATGGAACCTCGCAGGTTTCTATCCGCACAGCTGTTGGAGCTTTGAATGCTAATACATATTTTGTGGAGAATGATTCTTCAGTGAATTGGTTTTCCTTTGATGAACTCATGTTTATAGCTGCAGAGGGTTATTTGTTTAAAGGAGATTATGGCAACGCTGAGTTGTTTATGAAGCGGGGTGTAAGGGCAAACCTTGAAAAGATAGCTTCCCAAGGTGTTTTGACATTTGACGATTCTGATATCGACGATTATCTTAACAGCATCATTTTTCCTACAACTTTTGAAGCAGGGCAGAAAATGATTATTGAGCAAAAATATATTGCTGGATTTTTACAGATTGAACCCTATAACGATTATCGTAGAACTGGATATCCTGAAGTACCCTTGCCGGTAACAGCGTTTAATAATCAAATTCCGGAAAGATTCCCGTATCCAACAAATCCAATATTAAATAACACAGAGAATGTTCCAGATGTGAATTACGTCACCGATAAGGTTTGGTGGAATCAGAAGTAGTTTGTTTTAGGTTGAGTTGATTAATCCCATCTTTTAAAGATGGGGTTTTTCTTTTTACAATGTTATATTTTGGAACACATCATAGATTTTTAAAATCGAAAAATGATTTTTTCACGAATCGGGTTATCCTGCAAGGTTTATTTTAGGGAGCAAAAATTGAACAAACACGATTTAAACCACGACAAGGAATTTGTTCAGTTTTACAATGATTTGCTTAAAGAGTTGGATTTAGAAAATCATGTAATTCAAAAAGTTATGGAGTTAAATGGACAAGTGCGCCAGCTTAAATAAGATTGGAAACTATAGCACCACAAACAATTCAACAAAAAGCAAATTGGATACCAAAGAAAGGTCGCGCAAGCTGAAAATAAGTGCAAAAAACCACCACAGTCCATAAGGACTACTCAAAACTGTTATCACTAAAAAACTAAAGATGTCAAAAACAAAATTTTGGAAACAATTATTACAGTTTATTACAGTGCTATTGTCCGTATTGTTCTTAAGGGAGTATATGATAGGGCAGCTATTGAAAAATGGAGCTGTGGATTATAGCACCCATATGATGCTGGGTTTTTTTTCAAATATTGTTTTAACTCTTTTTTCTTTGTATTTCATAAAGAACAACAAGCTTGGTAAACTGGCAGGTTTAAAGGGAACTAGAACGCAAAAGTGGTTTCTTTTAATATTCCCCCTGGTTTATCTAGTACTGCTTAATATTATGGTCATGGATACCATACCTACTGACAACTTACTAATAAATTGCGCCACGCTCGCTGTCTATGTCATTTCCATAGGTTTCGCTGAAGAACTTAGCATCAGAGGGTTTTTGCAGTCGCATTTAATCAAACATTTTGGAGGTACATCAAAAAAGGCAAGACTTGCGGTATTCGCCAGTGCTTTATTTTTTGGGCTGGTACACCTTGTAAAATTTGACAAGGGAATTTATGGTGAATTGTCGCAAGTGGCGTTTGCCACTTTTATTGGTGTTATGTTCGGAATGCTGCTTTTAGTCACAAAGAGGTTGTACCCTATTATCGCTATTCATGCTATTATAGATTTTGTGGCCAAACTTGATGCTATGGGTATGCCTATAAATGAGAAAGTAACAGAAGCCATGTCGCTAACCAATGCTGTCTTCATAATGATACTGGTGTTGCCTTGTCTTATTTATGGTATTTTTCTTATGAAAAGATATAAGATTTGAGTTGCGGCCTAGTCTTCCCTATTTTTCTTGTTCAATAAATCAAGTGCTTTCAATATTAAAGGGTCTACATTGTTTTTTATATCCATGGGTTCGTTTAATAGTTTTATATCTGGTTGTACACCAATACCCTCGAGATTTTTCATTTCAGTGGAAAAATATTGTTGATGGGACAAGGTTGCAAACCAGCCATTGGGCAGTTTAAAACCATACATGTCGGAAAAAATCCCACTAGTCCGGTCGCCAATGACAGTCACGTACGGAAGCTCTTTCATCATCAAAGCAAAAACGTCTGCGGCGCTTGCGGTGTGGTCACTTGTTAAGATGATAATGGGTTTGGTAAATTGTAACTTGCCCGAGGGTCTTAAATACTTCGTTTTTAATCTGCGGTAGGTATTTTTCCCTTTTTTTCGCTGGTGCTTATAGTATGCAATTCTTTTTTTATCAGCGAATCTTCCAGAGATTTTATGGGAGTTCAAATCCATTCCTCCACCATTGGTCCTAACATCTATAATCACACCCTGTTTATTGACAAATTCTTTTAGAGCCTTGTCCAAAAACTTTCCTAATTCGCCAAACTTAAAACCTTGCATAGCTGAGATTAGCAAGTACCCGTAATCATCGGATACTGAATATCGTATGAGTTGGCTTTTAGATAGTTTAAATTGCCTGAAACTGTTTTCTACTAGTGTGGCTTTTGTAGTTTCAAAAAGTTGGTAAACATTTGGCTGTGTTTCTCTTGTTGTTGCAAACTTTGTTGTTAAAGCACTTGGGGCGGCATCGTCGCTTTGGCGAATAACCTTACCCCTTTTATGATTGATAAGATTGACATGGCCATCTTTCAATTCGCTGAGCATGTCATTACACACGCTGAACAAACTGTCGTTGGTGGTGTTGATACCTATTAACGGTCTATATTGGTCATAAACCATTTTCCAATCAACTTTCTTATACTCAAAAGAGGCATATCTCTTGTCAAATTTACGCCATAGATGTTCAAAGTTTTTTGCTGGTTTTTGAACTCTATAATCTTGTGCAATAATGTAGTTGCTAACGGCTATAACAAAAAAGTACGTCAAAAGTTTTTTCATTTATCTCTGAAGTTTGAACAGTTTAACTTATAATAGTTCAAGAAAGAAAATTATGTAAGGGATTATTCGTCAAATAGTACTTATTGTTAAAATGATATGGTTATTACACCTTAATAAGAACTATTTGACGAAAGGGAATTTGAACAGTTGGTTATATTTAGGAATTCTATTTTGTGCAATAGCAGTTTGGCTAGGCCTCCTGATTCCTTCAAGGCTATGAGTAAGAGTATAGTTGATTATTAGAAATCAAAATAGTCTTCTATTTATGAAAACAATGAAAAGAACAAATAATAATTTAAACATAAAATTTATTCTTGGCCGACTACTTTTTGTGCTGGTATTTGGTGCAATAAATGCACAGGAAAAACAGACGAATTCAGCCGAAAAATATATGGATGTGCATAAAGTGTATGGAAAAGCTGTTTGCCCAATCCCGAAAGATAGTTTGAAACACTTTGTTTATTTTTCCAGGGACAGGGAATCCATAAAAGAACATATGTTTTTGTCTCACCCGCGGTTTGACGGAGCACAAATAATGTATTCTTGGAGGCAGCTGGAACCGACAAGGGATAGTTATGATTTTTCAGTCATTAAGGAGGATATTGCATATCTGAAAAAAAATGGTAAGAGCTTGTTCATCCAATTGCAGGATGCCACTTTTAACACAAAATATAAAGCAATCCCAAGTTACCTTACTACCGAAGAATTTAATCAGGGGGCTACATTGCAGTACAATGATAATAATGAACCAGAAGGTTGGGTTTCAAGGAGGTGGAACGAAAGTGTGCAAAATCGGTTTGCGTTGCTATTGAAAGCTCTTGGTAAAGAGTTTGATGGTATTATAGCAGGAATAAATCTACAGGAAACGTCTATTGGGGTTAAACAAGAAACTGACAAAAGTTTCTCGGAAGAGGCTTATGTAGAGGGGTTAAAGAAGAATATGTCAGCAATGAGGAAAGCTTTTCCGGAATCGATTACCTTAATTTATGCAAATTTTATTCCAGGAGAATGGCTTCCTTTTAAAGATATGGGCTACCTCAAGGAAATTTATCGATATGGGGAGGAAATAGGTGTGGGGCTTGGTGCTCCGGATTTAATGCCAGATAGAAAAGGACAGCTGAACCATGCCTTGGCGTTGATGCACGAAGGTCAGTTTTCAGTGCCATTGGGCATTGCAGTTCAGGATGGAAATTATATTGGAAAAACTGGTTCTGACTTGGATTACGAGGAAGATTTAGACTTTGGCAAAAGTAATAGGAAAAACAGAGTTCCTTTGCTCCACGCATTTGCAAAGCATTTTCTGAGGGTGAATTATATGTTTTGGTCCAATCAATCCCCCTATATTGAGGAGGATGTTTTAAGTTGTTATCATTGATTGACAGCACTTTTGTTCCCACATGGCTCTTTAAATTATTTGTTGGAGCTGAGTGTACATTTTTTACCTTCAATAAATTTTAATGACGCTCCCAAATCCTGTCTTGGAAAGCTTTTAAGAACAATATTGAAAAATCATATTATTTCTGAGCCTTTCGGAGATCAAGCTTTTATAAAGGGTTTACGCTTAAAACTTTATAGAAAGGTGTTGAAAATTTACTACAAGCTATCTATAAAGGATTGCTCAGTTCGCCATTTCAACAACTGGGAGTTATTTTTGGTTTTCTGAAGTAACTCCATAACGCGATTTAATGCTTGCTGCATCCTTAGTTTTCTGGCTGAATTTGGAATAGATTGCACGTTTTCCTTCAACTGAATGTAGGCAGTTGAAGTTGATGTATAGGCATTCTTATATTGTTTTAAATGCATTTGAACTTCGCCAAGAAGGGATTTTGTGTTGGAAGTTGTCCAAGATTTTGGCGCCGTATTTTGTCGAATTGAAAGTGTCTCTTTTAACACAACTTCTGCTTTTTCATAAGCTCCAATGTCTTTTAATTGAATACCAATATAAATGAGTTCTCCCGCCCGCTCTTCTGAGGACAAATCATTTCTTTTGTTTAGTTGCGCTCGTTTTTGATCTGAAATTTCGATATAGCCTTGTATATCCTTAGCTTCAATCAAAGCTTCACCTAGGCTGGTAGAAGGCATCAAAAGAATTTGGGTGCTCACCATAATTAAATTTGAAAACCTCAATTGCATCTAGTAACTGATTTTGCTCCTTTAAATTATTCCCAATTTGATTAAAGAAACTTTCAATTCCATATATAAAATGATGATTCTTTTGGTTGCTTTCTTTTTGGGAAATGTAGGCATTTAGAATAGCTTTAACGCCATTATCTTTATAAATCTCTTTTAATTTTTCCAGCAAGACACTTTCACAATTGTATGTATGGTTTTTAGAAAGCTTCCAACTCAACCATTCGCATTCTAAATGTCGATAAACATTTCTATGACTTCCCCCATTGGTGAGCATTACAAAACCATCACCTGAAATTCGGTCAACTTTAAAGTAAGCGTTCCATCCATAGTTGTTGCCTTCGTGCCCAACTAACATCATTATGCCATCTTTGATGAGGTCGACTTGATAACCAAGCCCTGTTTCATTTGAATTTGGGACTAGGCCTGTCATTAAATCAACGGTTTCAGGTTTAATTACAGATTGATATTTGTTACGGTTAAACAGTTTCCGTGCATGTTTGCCATCCAAACTGGCTAATGCAAAGCGACTTAAATCATTTAAATTGGAGTGCGCTCCCGCCGCAGCCTTTGCTGTGAATAAAACCAGGGGTATAACTTCCCCAGATTCATTATGAGCCAGAGAGGAATTAGATAATATAGAATCGCTGATAGTGAATGAAGTGGAATTCATACCCAAAGGGTTAAAAATCTCTTTTTCCATATAGACTTCGAAGGGGAGATTGGTTACCTCCTCAATGATCAATTGTAGTGCTGTTATACCTCCTCCGGAATAGCGGAAACCCATCCCTGGTTGTTGAATAATACGAACACTCTCGTTGGTATTGGATTTTCCCAAAAGGACTTGCTCAATAGTGGGGAGGTGGTCTTTTTCGGTATAACCGGGAAAACCGTGCACGGATAACCCGGCGGTGTGGCCCAATACCAGTCTGATAGTAACACTGTCCTTGGAAAACTCTGATTCGGGCAAATGCCAACGGGTTAAATAGTTTTCAATGGGGTCATCCAGCCTAATTTTCCCCTGTTCCACTAATTTTAGTACTCCCCAAGCTGTTAGTGTTTTAGAAATGGAACCAATATTAAAGCCTGTCTCTTCGGTAATTGAAATTTGATTTTTCAAATCCGCATAGCCGTATCCCTTCTTGAAAACAATCGCCCCATTTTCAATAAGGGCAAAGGCCGCCCCTGGTACACCCATTAAATCCAACCATTGAGGTATTTGTGTGTCAATTTGATCTAAGAATTCACCATAAGGAGTATGCATACTTATACTCTCAGTGTTTGTTTTAACCTCTTCGGAAATATTTGATGTTTTTTTTTGATCGGCACAGCTTGCAATTAAAGTCAAGGAGACAGCAATGATAAATTGTTTGGTGTTGGTTTTCATTTTGGTTTGACCCTCTTAATTATGAACAATTGAAGTTAATAACACATGCTTCATTGTTCTTCGGTATGAGACATTGTGTTAACTTTTGCGCTTAGATAATCCGAAATTGCCCGATATGGATAACCTCCATATCCGCGATTTGCGAATTGAACAATTATTATGTTCTGGCTGGGATTTACATAGAGTCGTTGCCCTCTTAGGCCTTCAGCGGAAAAATCTCCCTCAAAATTTTCCTGTGGCAACCACCAATAGTATTGATGCGTGGCCTTTTGCCTGCCCTTGGAGGTGTTTGTCCCATTTTCTGGATGAATGGAAATACTTTGGGCAATCCAATCCGAAGACAGGATTTGGGTAGAGTCCCGCCTTCCATTTTTTATCAGGAGTCTCCCCACTTTGGCCAAATCGATTGCAGTACATTGAAAACTACTGGGCGAGTTTTCAAGACCATCAACTTGGTCTACTCCCCAACTTGCATTGTATTCTGCTCCAATAGGCTCCCATATTTCCTGTTGAAAGAAATCTGAAACGTACATGCCTGTAGCGCTCTCAATCGCCCACGTTAAAATCAATGGGTCCAGATTGCTATATTTCCACCTCTGTCCCGACAAGGTGTCCGAAGTAACATGCAGTAAATCCTTTTTTAGAGTACTGGTGTAAAAAAACCTTGCTTCATCACAGAAGAGGTCTGAAATAAGCCCGCCTCCTGCGCGCTTGAATTTCAATCCTGATTTCATGTTTAAAAGGTTTGCGACACTTAGGTTTTGGACGTCCGTATTGCTCCTAAATTGGGGTATGAAATCAGTTATATATTGCTTGGGGCTATCTATAAAACCCAACTCTATTGCCTTGCCGGTTAAGAGGGAGATCATTGACTTTCCTATTGAAAATGTGTTAGACACTGTGCTTCGCTGATAGTTGCTACCATATTTTTCATAGATAAGTGTGTCATTTCTAACTACAAGAAAGGCCAGTAGTCCGCCTGATTCAAAGTAGTGGGAAAAAGGCACCGTTTCTCCTTCGCCATTTTCAACATGTAGTGTATCAAGATTATCTTGGAGTTGGGTTTTTTCCGGGAAGACAAATGGGTTTGAGCTTTTTTCCATTTTCCTTACTGGAAAGTGTTCGTAGGTTTTTACTCCGGGTTGTTGAAATCTGATAATTCTAAAAATTTGCGGATTCACTTTACACAAAAGAATCACCACAATAGAAAAGCAGAATACAATAGTTAAAATGATTTTTCTTAACATTTGAAAGGTTCCTACGATTTAATTTTTTGATTAAAACCTGTAACCAACACTAAGGCCAAGTCTATACACACTATCGTGGTCCGTTTCTTTTGCATTGAACAAAAGGCGTCCCAACCCTATATTGCCTTCAAACACAAATCCGCTTTTGGTCACCCATTTGCTTCCAAAACCAATACCAGGCGCAAAATCAATACTGTCGGAACCTTCGTCTTGAATAAAGTCGCCATTTGTATTGGTCAATTGTTTTCCATCAATTGAGCTTAAAGTTCCAAATCCTTCAATGAAAAAACCTGAAGCATATTTTTTTCCGAAATACCATCGGTAATAGGAAGTAATAAAATAGTTTACATCGATATCTTTGGAGGGGTCTTGATTGAAGGGTACAAAAACAGAACCTCCAAGCGATGATTTTTTGTTGAGATTTCTATCATAACTTATCTCAAAGGCACCGGAAACCGCTCTAAGAACGTTTAGTTTTATATCATTCTGTTTTTCATATGGATTTGCAATGCTACTTCGGGTGTCTTGTGCTTGGATTGTAAAAAAGGACAATAGCATGAGGACAATTAGTAAACTATATTTCATTATAGATTTGACTTTTGTAGTTAAAACTCGCTCACTGCGAATGGTTCTGTTTGTTGATGAATCTTGCGAAGAGGGGAAAGTATTGTCTTTTTCTTTAATGGAATCGTCAAAAAATACTTTTTATACTTCTTCTTACTTAGGTTATTTCTTGGGCATCTGGAGTGAAAATAAGTCCTTGTGGTTTTCCAAAAAAGGGAGATGTTTCTCCTGATTTGAGTGGTTTTAACTTTTGAGGGACCATAGGATATATTATTTTTAATACTATAAAACTTTAGAGATTTCAAAAAGAATCTTTTATCTACATCTAATTAAAGGCACATTAATCGGATAATAAATCGAATTTATTCTTTTAAAGTATTGAATAACAATTTTGTAGACTTCTTGGTTCGAGCCCAAGAGGGGGAGCTTAATGAAAGAAAGCCATCTACGAAAGTAGGTGGCTTTTTCTTTTTACAAAAAGAATTTTGGCTAGTTCAAACTACCTTTCCAAAAACTCAAATGGGTCTTAACCTCAGAATCATACCGCCGTCAACACCAATATAGATAAGACCATCTGGCCCCTGTTTAACCACTCGTATTCTTCTTCCAAAGTCTTCTAACAATCGTTCTTCATGAACTACCTTACCATTTTCAAGGACCAATCTGTTTAAATGCGTGAGTGCCATTGCACCAATAAATAAGTTGCCTTTCCATTGTTTAAAGGGGTCTCCAGAATAAAACTCCATACCACTTGGTGCTATAGATGGTGCGTAATAATAATTGGGCTGTTCCATTCCTTCTTTATGGGTAATTCCCTCTCCGATTGGAGTATCATCATAGTCTATGCAATGGCATATTATTGGCCATCCATAGTTAAGTCCTGGTTTAATAAGATTTAGCTCGTCCCCACCTTTTGGTCCATGTTCATGGAGCCAGAGTTTATTGGTTTTGGGATGTAATGTTAGCCCTTGAGGGTTTCTGTGCCCAAGGCTCCATATTTCTGGTTTTGCATTCTTTGTGCCGACAAAAGGGTTGTCGTTTGGTATTTGTCCATCCTCAAAAATGCGTATTACTTTTCCTAAATGATTGTTCAAGGTCTGCGCTGAATCTTTAAGGTCATAGCGGTCACCCATGGTAAAAAACAAATAACTATCCTTTATGACCATCCTAGAACCATAATGGCTTGCCGATTTATAGAATGGATATGCGGTAAAAATGCGCTCTACATTTACTAACGAATCTCCTTTGAGTTTTCCTCGTTCAATGGCCATGGAACTGCTAATACTATCTCCAAAGGAGTGTGAAAAATATAGCCATCCATTTTGTTTATAATTGGGGTGAAGTAGTATGTCCAAGGCACCACCATCTCCCTTGCAATAAGATTCAGGCACTCCTTTGAGCACTTTTTTTTCTCCAGAGCGAATGTCTACCAATAGGATCTGTCCCGCAAACCTGTTGGTGACCAACATTTTTCCATTAGGTAAAAACGACATACCAAAAGGAACTCGGATACTATCAATTACTTTTTCTAGCTTAAAATTGACTTCTTCGCTTTCAAAAGTCCAAGCTTCCTTACCATCTGCACAACTAAAAAAAAGAAGTGGCAATGCAACAAAAGCCATTAACAAATAGAAATGTTTTTTATATTTCATAAACCATTAATTAAGAACTGTTTGGTTAGAAATATCTATTATTGTTTTGATGTTAGCTGTGGAATTTAAATAGTACTATGATGGATTTATAAATTGATTAAACCCATTTAACTTTAAAAACCCCTTTTGCAAAAAGATTACCTTTATAGAGGTATTCTATGTAAAATGAAAGAAGAACTTTTAAAGACCTTTGGGACTCAATTTGAAGAGCTCCTTATTGATGAAATTGCTTCAGTTGGTAGGCTAATTGAAGTACCAGCGGGAGAAACCATAATGGATATTGGCAACTATGTAAGAGCAATGCCCTTATTGTTGTCAGGGGCCATTAAAGTATTACGAGAAGATGATGAGGGTGATGAATTGCTCCTGTATTATTTAGAGCAAGGAGATACCTGTTCCGTAACTATGGCTTGTTGTATGGGGCAGACAAAAAGCGAGATTAGGGCCATTACAGAAACCGAAGCAAAAATAGTTATGGTGCCCGTACCTAAAATGGAGGAATGGATGGCAAAATACAAAGGATGGCGTAACTATGTTTTTGAAAGTTATCATAACCGCTTGAACGAATTGCTACATACCGTAGATAGCATTGCATTCAAAAATTTGGACCAACGTTTGGTAGCATACCTTAAAAAGAAAGCGCAGCTAACAAATGATGATTGCATTCAAAATACGCACCAAGAGATAGCGTATGATTTGCACACTTCTAGAGTTGTGGTTTCTAGACTATTAAAAAAACTGGAAAAAATGAAAAAATTGGTGTTGCATAGGAGCCATATCCAACTAATCGATTTATAAGTTTGTGTCTTTTGTTACCGTAATTAACTACTTCACATCTTATTTTTACAAAAAATTCAACTAAATGCTCAAACGGTATCTTCCATTTTTATCATGGATACCCGAATACAATCGTTCTTTCCTCTTTAAGGATTTGATTGCCGGTGTTACCGTAGGAGTTATGCTGATTCCTCAGGGAATGGCGTATGCACTAATTGCTGGTCTTCCACCAGTTTATGGTTTGTATGCGGCCTTAGTGCCAAATTTGATCTATGCTTTTACGGGATCAAGCAGAAAATTGGCCGTTGGTCCTGTTGCTCTGGATTCTTTGATTGTCGCTTCAAGTTTGGCAGCAATGAAGTTGGCAAATATTGATGATTACATCAGTATGGCGATTTTTTTAGCGCTATTTGTAGGAAGCATTCAATTGGTAATGGGTTTTATGCGCCTTGGTTTTCTCTCTAATTTCTTGTCCAAACCAGTAGTCAGTGGCTTTACTTCCGCTGCAGCAATTGTGATTGCAATAAGTCAACTTAAACATTTTTTCGGGTTGCAAATTACAACCAACAATACCTTAGAGACCCTTCAAGCAATTTTTGGCCAACTATCGGAAACAAATTTTTATGACTTAAGTATAGGGTTTGCGGCCATTTTAGTCATTTTAGGACTAAAAAAATTAAATAGAAAATTACCGGCCGCAATGGTAGTTGTAATACTATCCATTTTGGGCATCTTTTTTTTCATGGTAAATGATACAGATGTGCACATTGTTGGTCAGATACCCAAAGGATTACCTGCTTTTAGGATGCCTCAGTTGGATATTGACCTTATAATAAAAGCTTTTCCAACGGCCATGGCATTGGCTTTTATTGCCTTTGCCGAAGCGATGACTATAGCAAAAGCTGTTGAAGATCAAAGCAAAGAATACCATACAGAACCCAATCAAGAGTTAAGGGCTTTAGGAATTTCCAATATTATAGGCTCTCTTTTTCAATCCTTTCCTGCGAACGCTGGACTATCAAGAACGGCAGTGAATGTTAATGAAGGAGCAAAAACAGGAGTTGCTTCTTTAGTAAGCGTACTGATTGTAGGGTTAACACTATTATTTTTAACACCATTCTTTTATTACCTTCCAAAGTCAGTTCTGGGAGCTATTATATTAGTTGCCGTTTATGGATTGATAGATTTGAAATATCCGAAGCAATTATGGCAGCAACGCAAAGACGAATTCTTTTTATTATTGGTTACGTTTCTTACAACTTTACTGATAGGAATTTCTCAAGGAATAATTTTTGGAGTTTTATTTTCGCTCTTATTGTTGGTCAACCGAACATCAAAGCCCCATATTGCCATTTTGGGGCGTATAAGAGGGACTGATTATTTTAAAAATATTAGCCGTTTTAGCAATGACATAGAATTGGTCGATAACATTTTGGTTCTCCGGTTTGATGGACAGTTATACTTTGCCAATAAGGATTATTTTAAAGCAGAGTTGTATAAAAACATTGCAGAAAAAGGGAATACTCTCAAATACATTATTTTAAATGCTGAAGCAATTAATTATATAGATAGCAGTGCTTTGAACATGTTAGATCAAGTCGTGAGTGACTTGAAAACAAAAAATATAGAATTACTTATTGCTGGTGTCATTGGGCCTACCCGTGATATTTTATTCTCTAGTGGATTGATTAAAAAAATAGGGAAAGAAAATCTTTTTGTTAGGACCAGTGAAGCTTTTGAATACTGCACAAATCGAAAAGAGAAAAATAGTATTCAAGAAAAGGTTTCATTACAATCTAAAACAAAGCATTTGTAACTTTGGTAACTGTAATAAGGATGGGTCAAACCTATCTTTGACAACAAAATTATAACAGATGAAAATAGAACAGATATATACCGGATGTTTAGCTCAAGGGGCATACTACATAGAAAGCAAGGGAGAAGTAGCAATTATTGATCCTTTACGAGAAGTAAAACCTTATCTAAAAAGAGCGCTGGAGGATGGCGCAAAAATCAAGTACATTTTTGAAACCCATTTCCATGCTGATTTTGTTAGCGGGCATGTAACACTCTCCAAGGAAACCGGAGCGCCCATTATTTTTGGCCCTAACGCCAACCCTTCCTTTGATGCCATTATCGCCAAGGATGAACAAGAATTTAGACTAGGTGAGTTAACCATCAAGGTTTTGCATACCCCAGGGCATACTATGGAAAGCACCACCTATTTGTTAAAAGACGAAATGGGGAAAGACCATGCTATTTTTAGTGGGGATACCTTGTTTTTGGGCGATGTGGGAAGGCCAGATTTGGCGCAAAAAGCTGCCCATATGACCCAAGAAGAATTGGCGGGAACACTGTTTGATAGTCTCCGAAACAAAATAATGCCTTTGGCAGATGATATTACAGTGTATCCAGCACATGGAGCCGGTTCAGCATGCGGAAAGAATATGATGAAGGAAACCGTGGACACGTTGGGCAATCAAAAGAAAATGAATTATGCATTGCGTGCTGATATGACCAAGGAAGAATTTGTAAAAGAGGTAACAGATGGTCTTTTGCCACCACCTCAATATTTTCCGTTGAATGTGAAAATGAACAAAGAAGGCTATGAGGATATTGATGACGTTTTAGAAAGAGGGACTCAGGCCTTGTCGCCAGATGCTTTTGAAACTGCTGCGAATGAAACAGGAGCTATAGTGTTGGATGTGCGACACCAAGATGATTTTGCAAAAGGCCATGTGCCAAGATCTATTTTTATTGGATTGGGAGGAAGTTTTGCCCCTTGGGTAGGCGCTTTAATTGCAGATGTAAAGCAACCTATACTCTTAGTAGCACCAAAAGGAAAAGAAGAAGAAACCATTACTCGTTTGTCTAGAGTAGGTTTTGATGGTACTTTAGGCTACCTTGAAGGTGGTATAGAAACATGGGAAAGTGCAGGAAAAGAAATTGACACCGTAAAAAGCATCGATGCCAATGAGTTTAAACAAAGGTTATCTGAAGAAGTTCCAGTATTTGATGTTAGAAAGAAGACAGAATACGCGGCAGAACATGTTGGAGACGCCATGTTAGCACCATTGGATTTCATCAATGATCACCTGTCGGAATTCCCTGAAAAGGAAACTTTTTATGTTCATTGCGCAGGAGGATATAGAAGCATGATTGCAGCTTCAATCCTTAAGAGCAGAGGAATTCATAACTTGGTAGATGTAGCCGGAGGATTTAAGGCAATAAAAGAAGTAGGAATTCCGGTAACAGATTTTGTCTGCCCTACGACCTTAAAATAAAGCTATTATGAAAAGTCTTTCGAATGTTGCCTTTATGAGTTTTTGTTTTTTATGGCTTAGTTCATGTGAGCCTGAGCAAGAAAGCTTTATCAAAAAAATTGATAAGGAAACCCTTATTGCCGAGGTAATAGGAAAGGATGTACAGTTAATAGACATAAGAACACCAGAGGAATATATAAAAGGATATATTGATGATGCCATTAATATAGATTTTTTACAAGAAGAGACATTCAAAAAGGATATTCAGAAATTTGACAAGAACCAACCCATTTATATCTATTGCAGAAGCGGGGGTAGAACAGCAAGAGCTTCAAAATTAATGCAACAAATGGGATTCAAAAAAATATTTGACTATTCCGGCTCGTATAATGATTGGAGTGCCACGGAGTAGTTGTTTTTAGTTATGTAACTCTCGTTACTGACGGTTGTATTCATGATGTTTAATTTTGGTGACTATCAAAAACATGAATATGTCATTCCTAAATTTTTTATTCCGAGGGCCAATTAATACAGAAGCCATAAAGGTGTTGAATGTTGAAGAATATAAAAAAGCCATCTCCAATAATAATATTCAATTGGTAGATGTAAGGACTTCGCAAGAGTTTGCATCTGAACATATTAGAGGGGCTCAGAACGTCGACTATTTCCAGCAGTCCAAGTTTAAGGCAACTTTTTCTAAAATGGATAGAGATAAACCTGTATACCTGTATTGTCAATCTGGCAATAGAAGTCAAAAAGCGGCAAGAAAACTTGTGGACATGGGGTTTGGGTCGGTGTATGATTTACGTGGTGGCTATAACAAATGGAAGTATTAAATAAAAAAATAATTTGGAATGAAAACAACAATTCAAATTCAAAATCTTAAATGTGGTGGTTGCGCCAAAACAATTACAGATAAGTTATCTGGGTTAAATGGGATAAACGAAATAAGAATAGAAGAAGAAACATCATCGGTCATTTTTGAACATGAAAATAGTGATGTTGTTTTTGTTGCCAAAGATAAACTTAGAGCATTGGGTTACCCTGCAATTGATGATGAAAATGGGATATTGCAAAAAGCAAAGTCGTATGTAAGTTGTGCCAGCGGAAAATTCAAAAATAATTGACTTAGTTAGAGAGCCATCTTTCTTTCAAGATTCTTCGGGTAGATCACAACTTTGGTTTTTTAAAACCATAAACCAATTGTCCCCAAAAGTTTTTGGGTAAAGCTTCATCCCCTGGGTATCCTAATCTAATTTTACCACCGCTTTCAGGAATGTAATTAGTGCCAAACAGATAGTCCCAAAGACTCAAACTAATTCCAAAATTTACTCCGAACTTTCCTTTTGGGAGGATATAGGAGTGATGGTATAAATGCATTACGGGGTTGTTGAAAACATACCTTAAAGGGCCATAGGTGAGTTTAATATTGGCATGGTTTAAATGACCTATTGCTATGGCAGCAAAGTGAACAATATAGGCCTGTTCTGGTTCAAACCCTCCTAAGATCATTACCCCAAATGTTTTTAGCGGCTTATAAAAGATGTTTTCCATCCAATGGTAACGTAAATGTGCAGCAAACCCCATTTCTTTTACACTATGGTGTACTTGATGAAATCGCCATAAAAAAGGAAATTTATGAAGCAATACATGTGTAAACCATTGTACAAAATCTAGAATAATAAAAAAGATAAGTAACTGAGACCATATTGGCCAATTTGAAAAATCAATGATTGCAAGACTCTTGGCGGTAACGCCTATATTACCAAGTAGAAGTTCCAATACCTTATAAATACCACTAATAACAATGGCGAAAATGAAGAAATTGAAGAACATATAGAAACCATCCAACCAAAAATCTTTTCTAAAAATAGATTGCTCCTTGCGCCATGGAAATAGAATTTCCAAGCCCCAAACAAGAAGTGAGATTACGATTAACCCCCAGAAATAATTAGTATACCAGGGGACTTCAAATAAGATTGATTTCCAAGTCCATTGAGTGGTTCCTAAAAAACCATTGGTAAAAGCTTCAAAATAATCCTGCATAAAATCGGTATTGACCTATAACAAATATCCTAAAATTAAAAGTAGCACAAAATTGTATATAGCTGTGTAACCTTGGTTACTAAAAAGTTAGTAGACCTATTGTAGCTTTGAACAACTAACTAAAAGATAGTATTGATTTTAAATAGATGTTTTCTTCATTGAAAATTTTAAAATAAAAATAGTATGAAAAAGAATATGAGCGGCCTTGACCGCATGTTAAGATTGATTATTGCGGTGGCGGTGGTTGCATTGTACTACTTTAATGTAATAGAAGGAACTCTCGCTTATGTATTAATGGCTTTGGCAGGAGTATTTCTCTTAACAAGTTTTGTGAGCTTTTGTCCTTTATACGCTCTTTTTAGAGTGAATAGTTTAAAGGTGAAAAAATAGTTTTTTGATTGATTGTTTTTAATGCACCTCGGCAATCATTGTCGAGGTGTATTTTCACCAATGTTGATTGTCTGAGAAATATCATGTTTTAAAAGTAATATGCCAGTTAAATTTGATTTTCATAAAATTGAAAAAAGATGAGAATACTTCACGTAATTCCATTGGTTTCTTGGGAAAATGGTATCTGGATGATTGGTGTTTTTGCCGCGGTGGTCATTGCTTTGATAGGAGCAGTATTGGCGTTAATGAGCAGTGGGAAAAAAGAAGGGCCAAAAAAGCCATAGCCTTACTACTTCCAAAATCTCTGGCAAACCAAATTAAAAACTACTTCTTAGAACAAAAGAGACTATATTGATGGTTTAACTTTTTTGCTAGATTTTTTTTGAATGGATTTAATATATAAACCTTGGCCTTGGTATGTGTCTGGCCCATTGATTGCATTGGTCATGTTCTTATTGATCATGATTGGCAAACGTTTTGGCATGTCATCTAACCTAAGAACCCTTTGTACTATTTGCGGGGCTGGAAAACATGCGAATTTCTTCAAGTTTGATTGGAAGTCGCAAAAATGGAATCTTGTAGTAGTTCTAGGAACTATTATTGGAGGCTTTATTGGCGCTAACTTTTTGTCTCCGGATATCTCAGTAAATATTAATCCAGACACAATATCTGAATTAAATTCTCTAGGTTTTAGCAGCGCAGGGACAACCTATCTTCCAACAGAACTATTTGGTACAGACGTGTTCTCAGATATAAAGGGAATGGCCTTGTTAATCATTGGAGGCCTTCTGGTGGGCTTTGGGGCTCGTTACGCTGGTGGTTGCACCTCAGGTCATGCCATATCAGGTTTAAGTAATTTGCAGATGCCTTCATTAATCGCAGTTATCGGCTTTTTTATTGGAGGCCTGTTTATGGTTCATGTTTTATTCCCTCTAATTTTTTAGCCATGAAAACACTTATATATCTAGTTATTGGTATTTTTTTCGGAATTGTGTTATTTAAATCAGAAGCGGCTTCTTGGTTTAGGATTTATGAAATGTTCCAGTTTGATTCGTTCCACATGTATGGAATCATAGGTTCTGCGCTAGCTATTGGAGTGTTGGGAATACAGTTGATAAAAAAAATAGGCATTAAGTCTTTTTATGGAGAAAAGATCTCTTTCATCCCCAAGGAAAAGGGATTTAAAAGATATTTGGTAGGAGGTATCTTCTTTGGTTTGGGATGGGCTTTGGCAGGTGCGTGTCCGGGACCAATATTTACATTGTTAGGTGCTGGTTTTCTTCCAATTTTGGTTGTGCTGTTATCAGCAGTTTTGGGAACCTATATCTACGGATTGCTCAAAGATAAATTACCACATTAAAAATTCTTTTTATCAAAAAACATATTTTTGCAATCCATTTATGGTAATGGCCCCGTAGTTCAATGGATAGAATAGAAGTTTCCTAAACTTTAGATGCAAGTTCGATTCTTGCCGGGGTCACAAAACTGTCTTCACTTTTCACTTTTCTTGGCTACCTTAGCAAAAACTCATTTTCCATGGAAAAGAAAATAAAGAATGTATTTATGGAAGGTGCTGTAAGCCCAGACTTCATAGCAAATTCCATTGCAAAGCATCAATCCAAGACCCAAATAGGAGCCCATGACATTTTTTTGGGCCAAGTACGAGCGGACGAGATAGAAGGAAAAACAGTAAGCGCTATAGAATATACCGCCTACGAAGAAATGGCGAACTTAAAATTTTATGAGATAAGAGAAAAGACCTTTGACAGATTTGATATCACCTGCATGCATATCTATCATAGTTTGGGAAAAGTTGGGGTTGGCGAAATATGTCTTTTTGTGTTTGTGTCATCACCCCATAGAAGAACAGCGTTTGAAGCTCTGGAATTTGTGGTGGAAGAAATAAAAGCTCATGTACCTGTTTTTGGGAAAGAACTTTTTGAAGATGATTCCTATCAATGGAAAGTAAATACATAGAAAAAAAATTGACAAGGATTTAAAAAGGCTCTTATAATGGTCGATATCACTCAGAAACAGTCAACCAATAGAACAGCAATTGCCCAAGCGATTGTAAAAGTAAGCTCCATGGTAACCATAGATGCCATTAAAAAAGGAACTGTGCCCAAGGGAGATGTTTTTTCCATGAGTAAGGCAGCTGGTTTTTTGGGCGTTAAAAAAACAGCGGATTTACTGCCAGATTGCCATCCGTTACCAGTTGAGCATTGTGCTATAGAATATGAGATAAATGGCCTTGATATTATAGTAAAGGTCATGGTAAAAACCTTTTATAAAACCGGAGTGGAGGTTGAAGCTATGCATGGCGCAAGTGTAGTTGCACTTAATATGTACGATATGCTAAAACCAATTGACAAAGGGGTTGAAATACATCACATAAAATTGCTAAAGAAAACAGGAGGCAAATCAGATATTGAAAACATATAATTTTAGTGAGCAGAGTAGACTTGACTTATAAAGACTTTTCCAAATTACTTAGCATTTCTGCTGTTGTGTTTTCTAAATCAAACATAGGCTGCCAATGCCAGTCATTTTTTGCAGTTATGTCATCAATACTGCTAGGCCATGAGTCTGCTATTTGTTGTCTAAAATCAGCTACATAATCAACCTTAAAATTTGGAATATGCTTTTGAATGCTCTGCGTTATTTCTTTTGGAGTAAAACTCATACTTCCCAAGTTGTATGCTGACCTTACGCTTAGTTTTTCTGGATCACTTTCCATTAGACTAATAGTTGCTCTAATGGCATCATCCATATACATCATTGGTAGTTTGGTGTTTTCATTTAAAAAACATGTATACTTTCCTTTCCCTAAGGCTTCATGGTATATCTCTACGGCGTAATCTGTAGTGCCTCCACCTGGCATAGTCTTCCAACTAATTAGACCTGGGTATCGCACACTACGCACATCCACTCCAAATTTGTTGAAATAATATTCGCACCAACGTTCTCCAGATTGTTTGCTGATCCCGTAAACCGTGCTAGGCTCCATAATGGTATTTTGAGGCGTATTTTCTTTTGGCGTATTTGGACCAAAGACAGCTATGCTGGAGGGCCAGAAGATTTTGTTTATTTTTCGGTCTTTTGCTAGGTTAAGGACATTAAACAAAGAATTCATGTTTAGATTCCATGCCCGCATCGGAAACTTTTCAGCCGTGGCACTTAACATAGCGGCCATTAAGTATACTTCATCAATTTCATAATGCATGACCACATCTTCAATGGCCTCGTAATTTGTGGCGTCCAGTAATTCAAAAGGACCGGAAGCCATTAGAGCTTCGTTACCTTCCCTAATATCACTGGCCACAATATTTTCAGCGCCATGTTTGGCCCTTAGTGCCATAGTAAGTTCGGTGCCTATTTGACCACAAGCGCCAAGAATAAGAATCGGTTTTTGCATTTAAATTGAAGTTAATCTCGTTAATGGGTAAAGATAGCTTTTATTAAAATTTGTACATTCGCTTATGCGAAAATTGTCATGTATTCTAATCTTTTTTATGGTCTTTGTGGGCTGCAAAAAAAATGGGGATAGTTCTTCGGATATTGGAAATGATGAACTTGTTTTCAATTACCAGAAAATGCCGAAAAAGCTCACGATAAATCCAAAGGCAACAGTCATTGTTGAAGAATGGCCCGAGTTTAAAAAATTGTCTAGTAGTGTTGATGTGCTGTACAGGGCCAAAAATAATGAAGATTTGATTTTGGCCATTGATGATCTCATTGAAAAGGAAAAACTTCTAGAAAAGGGAACCTATCCAGAAGCATTTGATAAATTTCAGATTAAGAGTAGACAGCGCGTTTTTAAAACATATATGCTAAAAGTAAAATCCAGTGTTTTGGACAATAGGGATGCCACGCAGCCTACCATAGAAATGTTGGAAGCTTATAATGCATTTCGTAAACAGTTCAATGTTCTTGTCAATAGCCAGTTGGACACAAAATTGATTTTAAATGAAGGATAAAATTATGTTGGGACTATTGCTGATTTTAGCTTTAGCGATCAACGCTCAGAATAGCGAAAAAGAAAATATAAATAATGTATTGGATGATTGGCATCTTGCAGCATCAAATGCAGATTTTGACTCTTATTTTAGTAAAATGACTGCAGACGGAGTGTTTATTGGTACAGACGCAACCGAAAATTGGCAAAATGCAGCTTTTAAAGAATTTTCTAAACCCTATTTTGATAAAGGCAAAGCTTGGAGTTTTACGGCTGTGGAACGAAATATCTACATGAACAAAGCAGAAGATTTTGCCTGGTTTGATGAGCTATTGGATACGCAAATGAAACTTTGCAGAGGTTCTGGAGTTATGAAAAAAGAAAATGGGCAATGGAAAATTGCCCATTATGTACTGTCTATTGCTGTACCAAACGAAAACGTTGCGGAGTTAATTCAAATTAAAAAAGAAAAAGATAGCTTAACGCTTCTTGATCTTAAAAAGAAATAGTTTCTTTTATTCTTGTCCCTCAGGTTTTTCCTTTCTTGATTCCAACGCCTGTTTGCTTAAACTGGCCAAGTTAAAGTTAGGATCAATTTTAAGGGCTTCATCAATAGAAGCAATTGCACTATCAATATTGTTTTTATCCTTATTATAGGCTACTAATCCTTGCAAGTGGTAGAAGGCTGCTTTTAATGCAACTTCATAAGGTTGCTGTCTTTCGTAAAAGGCATATTTCATATCATCTTTGGCATTGGCAATACCATATTCAATGTTGATTGATGCACCATCATTGTCTCCTGTTTGTATTTTAAGGTCGGCCAATTCATAAGCTAAGAAAGCAGATGGGACACGTGCAAACAACGTTTCAAAGTGTTCTAATGCTCTTTTGGGCTGGTTTAAAGCTTTTAAGGAAACTGCTTTTACCTGTACGGCCAAATCAGAGTCATCATCTTTCTTCTCAATTCCAATAGTGTTCAAAGCCTGCATGTGCTGATTATTGTTCATGTAGACAAAGGCCAATGTGTCCTTACGCTCTTTGGAAGGTGAGAGCACATTTAAATGGGTCAATGAACTAATGACACCATTTATATCTCCCTGTGATCGCATCTCCTTGTAAAAGGCTTCATAATGATCTAAAAGTTCACTCTTACTCTGTGAAATACCATTGAAACCTATGAACAATAGCAACAATAAAACAATCTTTCTCATTTATCTTGACTTTAGTGCGCCAAAACTAAAAAAATTATTGGTATTATGCTGTTAAAGAATACTATAAGGATCAAAAAGAAAAAGGATGTCACATGACATCCTTTTTCAATAACAATTTTATTGTTTTAAAGGGCCATCATTGAAATGTCCTTATCCGTATGTTGTTTGAGCAAACTTGCGTAAAAGGCAAGACTTTTTACATCTTTTAGCAAGCAGGACTTTAAAAAAGCATTAAGATCCTTGTAAAAAAGATTGACAGGTATAGTGGAAACCACCATATTGATGGTTTTTGGGTCATATTCTTTATCGTTTAATACCACATCCATTTTTACACGATGTCTATCATAATCTATATCTACATCTGCAGCATTGTAATGCTTTCTTAGAATTGACCTATGTAAGTCCTGAAATCTTGAGGTTATGTTTTCTCTTGTACTACTTTTTGTAATCAAATTCTCCATCTCCATCAAGATTCTTGTTGTTAATCTTGAATTTCCCATGACGCTAATAACTTTAACTAATACAAAGATACCGCTGACGCATATAATCAATTAAAAATCAGTTAATTAATTAACTTAAAATTCTCTTAATTGTTGTGAAGTGTTACTTTTTGGTGGTCAACTAAGACAGAATTGAAGTTTGGAAACTATGGTTTTTATCAAGAAAACTCTTGCTTAGAACAACCTTGCTGAATTTATCCGAAGAACTGCCCGAATAATCGGGTGACGGAATACCCCTTTTTAATGCTTCTGAGGTGTAATATTCCTTTTTTGTGGGATGCAAAGGATATACTCCATTAAATATTTGGTTCCAATAGTTGTTTGCAATGATTGTACTTATTATGTGAATACAATCATCTAAATGGATAAGGTTCACAGGATTGTTTCCATTAGTTAGGTTTTGTCTTTTTGAGAGCATAGTAACGGGATGTCTACTAGGTCCAATCAATCCGCCAAAACGGATTATGGTAGTCTTTATAGTGTCATCTTGTGTAAAGAGTTGCTCACATTCCAATAATTGCCTGCCAGATTCGGTAGAAGGTTTTGGTACAGTGGTTTCAGTTACTTCACCATCTACTTCACCATCTACTTCACCATAAACAGCGGTGCTGCTTACAAAAATGATTTTAAGAACTGCACTCTTCTTAATTTCCAAATGCAGTAATTTCATTTTCTCTACAAAACTTTCGCTAGTGCCACTTCTTAACTTTGGCGGAAGGTTAATAATGAGAATATCTATGTTTGACAAAAAACCTTGGATGTCTCCTTTAACACCAGAAGTGGATATTGATATTTCATAAGCATGAATATCATTATCTTGAAGAAGCTCCAGTTTCTCTTTAGATGTTGTGCTCCCATAAACCTCATGTTTTTGGTTTACAAAATGCTTGGCAAGAGGCAATCCTAGCCAGCCACAACCCAATACACCTATGCTATCATTCAAATTTTACTGTTTTGGTCACCAAGATAGCATCATTAAGTACAAAAGGCATTGGAATACTGTTCTTTGGTCTTTCGGGTACTGTAAACGCCGTATTAGTTAATAGATCATTGGAAGCTTCATAAAATGTGAGCTCCAACACCGAGTCTTTTGGAAAACTCAATTCTAGTTCCGTATAATCATTATCGGTTATGTAATGGGTAATCAGTCTTTTTTTTCGGTTTTCTAGAAAATAATCAGAAAGTTGAATGTTGTTGACTTTTGCAGAATTCAATCTTATAGGATTGGTGTAGATATCTAATCGATTAATGCTTCTTTTTGGGGTAATGCATAATTCTAGAATACGTTCATTTCCAATTATAGTGTCTTTGACGGTGTCTACCCAAGGCTCGGCTATAGCTTTTTTTGGAGCATCTGCAATATAAGTAAATTCGGTTCGGTATTTACTGGGGAGTGTTTTATACTCTCCAGCCTTAGGCACTCGTTTTTCACTTCCTATAAATTGACCGTTCCAACCTATGGGTTTATAATCGTAAGTTGCCCAAATTGCGGAATCCTTATCTGCATTGTATACGTACAAAAGACTACTTGGTTTGGGGCGTTGTTCATTAAAATCTGCTTTGATGTGCGCTGAAATACTAAACACTGCAAACAAGAAAACTGCTAAATAAGCAAAACGCTCCTTGTTTTTTAGCTGTCCAAAAAATGGAAGTACCAAGAAAAAAAGTAGCGTAGTGAAAACTGTTGCCGCAACCATCATTTTTAATCCTAAACCAACAGGAAACATTTTTATAAAAGGCGAATGTATGAATACGGCTGGTAGTGCTAAAAAAACCAGTAAGAATGGATTTGGTTCTTCTTGATTTATAGTTACCATAAAAGCTGCCAGCAGTCCAAATAAAGGGATAATAAAAAAACTGGCACCTGGCAAATAAATTGCCACTACGCCACATATGATCAGCCATATTAAAGCAGGTGCTACCAAGAGGTTGGGTGTACTTGTTTTTCTAAACCTGTGGTAAAACCAAAAGCATACAGCTAAAGATAGAAGGGCATAAACCATAATGTAGATATGTCCATTGTAGGTAAATCCATGGAGCATATCGTTAAAGTCGGGGTACCACCATTTTATTACACTCCAGCTAAAATACCCTAGTACTCCATTTATAATTAAAGTAGTCAGCAACGGAAGAAAACCTTTAAATATATCTTTTGCATTTAATTTTTCCTTCTTAAAGCCTGTTATGAGCAGAAGTACAAATGCAAGTACTGCAATTCCGAACATGGGCCAAATCCATTCAAACGGGTACGAAACCAAATTAAAAAAAGGAAGGTTGAAGTATATGAAATCATCCAGACTTTTTAAATCATTTAGATTGGCCTCACTAAAGTGTTGTAACAACGGCATTAAATAACTGCCTTGATGAGCCAAAGAAGTTTTATCCAATCTTTCATAGGTATCTAAAGCAGTATGGTAGTCATAATGGTCATCAATAAAGGCAAAATTGAATCCCTCGATATCACCATCTTCCCTAAAAACGGTTAAATCTGTGTCATTAGGCAGCATTTTGTAGATACTGTATGCCAAAGAATTGGCAACTGGATATTTGGGGTTTGCTTTTGTAAACTCCTTTATTAAAGTTCCATTGCCCCTGTTGGTTTCTATGAGCATATAACTTGGACCGCCACTACCACGTGCCTCAAAATTTAGAACCAGTCCTACCTCTTTTGCCCATGGATGATTATTGACAAAAAGGTCAGCACCGTTAAGGCCTAATTCTTCTGCATCCGTAATAAGAATGATGATATCGTTTTTAGGAGTTTTGTTTTGTGCCATAAAGGCTCTTACACCTTCCAAAATGGTCGCAACTCCACTTCCTGCGTCACTGGCACCAAAAGATGAGTGAGGATTGCTATCGTAATGAGATAACAAAAGGAGTGCCTTGCCCTCTCCGGAACCTTCAATTTTGGCCAAGATATTTGTGGCCTTGCTGAGGTTCGCCCAATCTCCAGCAGTATATCCTTCTTGGGTGGTAGTTTCCAACCCAAGTTTTTTAAGTTCGGATATAACATAGCCCCTTGCATTTGCGTGTCCTGGAAAACCAACCGCATGTGGCTCTTTAGCAAGATTTTTGACATGGACTAATGCTTTATCCGTAGAGAAGGATTGTAATGCGCTATCCTGGTCACTATGATATGGTGGCATTAAAGATTTGTAGCTCCAATACACTGCAAAAAGAAGCAGTAATAGCGCAAGAGTTCTTGAAAACTTCATAGTTTGATTAAGTTGGCATGTAAAAGTATAAAATTATGAAAGGTTCGTAGGTTTACCGTATAAAATTTAAATAATTCGTTAAAATTCCCTATATTTATTAATCAACCCAAAAAGTAACGATATGGCAATCAAGAGTTTTCAAGGAGTTAGATTGAAAGGGTCTTCAAAAAAGGAATATGATGCTCCAATACTTGTGGAAGACTATATGACCAAAAAATTGGTTACTTTTTCACCAGAACAATCCATTTTGGCAGTTATGGAATCATTTGCAAAAAACCATATTTCTGGGGGACCTGTAATGGATGAAAATGGATTTTTAGTTGGAATCATTTCTGAAGCGGATTGTATGAAACAAATTTCTGAAAGTAGGTACTTTAACCAACCTATTTTAGATAAAAGTGTGGAACGTTTCATGACTAAAAATGTAGAGACCATACCCCATGACATGAGTATTTTTGATGCAGCCGGTGTTTTTGACAAGCATAAAAGGCGCAGATTGCCAGTAATGAAAAATGATATCCTGGTAGGACAAATAAGTCGAAAAGATATTGTTATCGCTGCTTTAAAACTAAGTTCTCATAACTGGAAATAATCTCCAATCACATTTTTATTCACGTTTTACAATCATATAATAGTCGTTGTCCAACGGTAAGTAGCCAAGGTCATATACAAAGTAATAAGTACTGCCTTTTTTTGTGGTATAAAGGTTTGTGATGTGTTCAAAATCGAAACCTTTATCCATAAGTCGCATTTTGGTAGTCTTGGTTTTTCCATCTTTTAAAGGGAAACTGTCCAGTACACGATAGTTCTTGCGCAATCTATTGTTTATGTTTCTTACTAAGTTTTTGCTATCCTTATTGAGTCTATTATTATAGGCGTTTCTACAATGGTCAGAACAGTATTTTTTATCTATTCTGCCGAGCAGTTTTTCGCCACATTCAAGACATTTCTTTTCAGACATAATGAGCGCCTTATGTAATTATAATATCATACTTTTTCAATAAACCACTAAGGTTGTCTTTACTGAACTTTGCCTTTTTTAACCTGTTTTGTTCAGGGTCAATGTTTAAATTAAAGGAAGTAGTTAAATCAGCCTTTTCTAGAATGGAGTGTTGAAAAATAGCGTTTTCCATATTACAATTTGAAAAAAGCACCTGTGTCAAATCCGCTTGAGCAAAGTCTGTTTGCACCAATTTACATTCTATAAACTGGGCATTGTTCAGTTTCATTCCAAGAAATGACGAAAGATTTAGATTGCACTTTTTAAACTGAAATGACATTAAGAAATCACTGCAATCTTCAAAACGGAGGCCTATTAGTTTACATTCAATAAAAACAACTTCCTTAAAGATGGTGTTTTTTAGATTGGCATTGCTCAAATCACACTCTATGAATTCACATTCCATAAAGTTTTGATTGTCAAGATAACCATCAGAGAACTTGCAGTTTTCAAAAACACAGTTTTCATAATCTGACTTGGGCAATCGATCTTTGGTATAGTCTATACCTTTAAATTCTTGATCTGCAATAAATGATTGTTGCATTTTTTAAACTTAATCTTCCAAAAGTATTGCAGGCAGCTCCAGTGTGCTGTAAAGCTCATTGTATTTTGCCATTTCGGTATTTACAATACTGTTCTTTTCATTTTCAAATGTTTTCCATTGTGATAAAAGATCCCTCAAACGTTCTTTAGCTCCTTTTGTCACTTTAGGTTCAGCAGTATCTATAAACCCTTTAAGATGCATAAAATCTGCATTTAACTGGTTGTGAAAATTAATAACATCTTGGAAAGTTTTTTGCTTGGGCTGAATAAGGTTTTCTTCCCAAGTTTTAATACGTTTCATTAAAGAATCTCCAACCTTTAACAACTCGCTCGCACTTTCATTTTCTTTCAGCAATTTACTATAACTTTTTAATTGTGCTTTGGCGGAACGCATTTGGTTAACGGCTTCGTGCATTGAGTATATGGCATTCTCAATTTGATTTAGTACCTGCTGCTGTTCAGCGTAGTCTGCTTCGGTGCCATCAACTTTTGGGTTAGGTAAAATGGTAGCTTCCGTTTCTACGGTTTCACTTTCTAAACTTAACCGCAGTGCATAAACACCAGGAGCAACGTTTGCCCCATTATAATTTCCAAAAACAAAAACCTTATCAATAGATGGAATCTGTTCTTTACTAAAATTCCAGGTAAAACGGTTGTGCCCTTTTTTAGAAGGGAGCACTGCAGGTTTTGGTGGTCCCCCAGGCCATGATTTAAAATCTTTTTGGGTTTTATTGGTAATGGTTCGGATAACTATTCCATTTTGAAGAACTTCCAATTTTAGATTTAGAGAGTCTGAATCTTTTGGCAAGTAATAATCAAAAGTTACCCCTTGTTTTGGATTTTGACCTAAACCGGGAACTGGTTTTTCTGGACTTCCCCCAAAGATGCGATAGGTGTCTTTTGGTTTGTAAATTTTCAGTTTCTCAGTGGTATCTAAACTATTTTGAATAGCTCCCAAATCATCCAATATCCAGAAAGAACGACCAGCAGTTGCAGCAACAAGGTCATTGTCTTGAATAATAAGATCATTGATGGGCACAACAGGAAGGTTTAACTGAAAAGGTTGCCAATTTTGGCCATCATCCAAAGAAAGATAAAGCCCTGTTTCGGTACCCGCGTATAGCAGTCCCTTTTGCTTTTTATCTTCACGTACAACCCTAACAAACGTATGCTTGTTGGTTATTCCATTAGTGATTTTACTCCAAGTATTGCCGTAATCATTGGTTTTGAAAATATAAGGTTTCAAGTCCATAGATTTGTAACGCATAACCGCTATGTAAGCCGTAGCTGGGTTATGTGGAGATACCTCAATACTGTTGATGATACCATTAGCTAAATTTGGAGGAGTGATGTTTTGCCAATTTGCGCCTCCGTCTTTTGTAATATGAACCAAACCATCATCACTGCCCGCATAAAGCACACCTTGCTCATGTGGCGACTCAACCAGATACATTAAAGTGTTGTAATTTTCGCCACCAGCAGCCTCATTGGTATATGGACCGCCACCTTCACCTTGTTTTTCTTGCTCGTTTCTTGTAAGGTCTGGGCTTACAACTTCCCAACTTTGACCACCATCCACAGTTTTGAAAACAACATTTCCAGCATGGTAAATTGTATTTCTATCGTGAGGGGAACTAATAATTGGTGCGTTCCAATTGTAACGAAACTTAAAATCTTTTGGCACCTTTCCAAGACCCAGTTCAGGATATTCTTTTATGGCTTTTCCTTCTCTAGAAGCGCGAACCCATTTTTCAATAATACCCTGATAGCAACCCCCATAGACCACCTCTGGATTATCTGGGTCAAAAGCCAAATAAGCACTTTCACAACCTGCAACGGAATACCAATCTTTCCAATCGATTCCATCATCATTGGTTCTGCTTGCTATAGCAATAGCTGAATTATCTTGTTGCCCTCCATAGACATTGTAGGGCACAAGGTTATCCGTGATTACCCTATAAAATTGTGAGGTGGGTTGATTTTGTTGTGTGCTCCAACTTTTACCACCATTATTTGAAACATTGGCACCTCCGTCGTTGGAGTTGATCATTTTGGAATTGTCATTTGGGTTGATCCACAAATGGTGGTTGTCTCCATGAGGGGTAGGTAACGGAGCAAAAGTTTTCCCCCCATCAATTGATTTGGTCACTGGAGCGTTCAATACGTAGACCACATTTTCATCCTGTGGATCTGCAAAAATCTCCATATAGTACCAAGACCTTGCTATGTTGATTCGGTTTG
The DNA here is from genome assembly GCF_044596045.1 of Allomuricauda sp. R78024. Classification (NCBI taxonomy): domain Bacteria; kingdom Pseudomonadati; phylum Bacteroidota; class Flavobacteriia; order Flavobacteriales; family Flavobacteriaceae; genus Allomuricauda; species Allomuricauda sp. R78024. The sequence goes on along the minus strand of NZ_CP138995.1, from coordinate 264,040 downwards.
AATTGATTTGAGCCCACTTCTTGCCAGCATCATCACTTCGATAGACTCCTCCCTTTTTTCCTTCTGCTTCAATAACTGCAAAAACCCTGTCCGAATTTGCTCGGGAGACTGAAATTCCAGCTTTTCCAAACGCCTTGGGAAGTCCTTCCTTAAGTTTTTTCCAGCTGGTACCGCCATCAGTGGATTTGTATAATCCAGAGTTTTCACCACCAGATTCTATTTTCCACGGGTAACGCCTGTGTTGCCACATAGCTGCATAAAGAATCAATGGGTTGGTCATATCCATTGATAAAGAAGAGGCTCCAGTATTTTCATCAACAAAAAGTACATTTTCCCAACTATCTCCCCCGTCCAATGAGCGATAAACGCCTCTTTGGTTAGAAGGTCCATATTGTGCTCCTTGAGCAGTAACAAAAACAATATCAGGATTTTTTGGGTGGATAATGACATCAGAGATATGACGTGTTTCATCAAGTCCTATGTGTTTCCATGTCTTTCCTGCATCTGTAGATTTGTAGACACCATCTCCCATTGAGGTCATTACGCCCCTTGCTGCATGTTCTCCCATACCCGCAAAAACAATATTTGGGTTGCTTTCCGAAACGGCAATGGCTCCCACGGTTCCTGTTTTAAGAAAACCGTCTGAAACATTTTTCCAGGTAATGCCATCATCAATGGTTTTCCAGATACCACCACCCGTTGAGCCCATATAATAGGTCATGGGTTGTCCAATGACTCCAGATGATGTTACACTTCTACCACCTCTAAACGGACCAATATTTCTCCATTTTAGACCATGGTATATAGAATCATTAAGAACCACATTGGGTAAAGAGGTTTTCTTTTTTCTGCGCTGTGCTTCACTGTCAAAAGAGATGAGCAAAAGGAGGGCAAGGAAGAATTGAAATACTTTCATTTTGGTTTGATTTTAGCTTTTGGGAAGATACAAAACCCAGACATAATGTTAACAAAAAGATAAAGATTGAATTTTATTTGGAACAATCGTTCTGTTATTCATATGTTTGTATCGGAATGAACGTTCCAGAATAAATAGAAATCAATAAAACATAATTATTATCATGAAAAAACTTGAAAACAAAGTGGCCGTAATTACCGGTGCAACCAGTGGAATTGGTTTGGAAACCGCAAAAAAATACCTTAGCGAAGGTGCCAGAGTAGTCCTTACGGGCAGAAGTCAGGAAAAATTGGATGCCTTAAAAACTGAGCTTACAGGAGATTTCCTTCTGCTAAAAGCTGAAGCGTCCAGTATTTCTGATAGTGCAGCATTGATTGCAAAAACAGTAGAAACATTTGGAAGAATAGATATCCTCTTCTTGAATGCCGGAGTTTTTCGTTTAGAGGGTGTAAATGAACTTACGGAAGACATCTTTGACGAAGTGCATAACATTAATGTACGTGGACCTCTTTTCACCGTTAAGGCTGCTTATGAGCACTTGAATGAAGGCGCAAGTATCATCTTTAATACTTCTATCGTAAACGTGAAAGGTTTTGCAGGGATGGCAGCCTACTCGTCTAGTAAAGCTGCCCTAAGGTCATTGACAAGAACTTTGGCGGCAGAATTTGGACCTAAGGGCATTCGAGTAAACGCAATAGCGCCAGGACCTATTGATACCCCGCTTTATGGAAAACATAATGTACCACAGGAAAACATAGATGAAATGGCCTCTGGCTTTCCATCTATGGTATCATTGGGTAGGTTTGGAAGTGCTGAAGAAGTGGCTTCAACAGCGTTATTTTTAGCATCTGATGATAGCAGTTACATTACTGGAGCGGAAATTCCCGTTGATGGAGGTTTGGCGCAGGTATAATTTTTTTCAATAAATTTGGAACAGTTATTCCAAAATAATGCCAAGAGTAAAGCAATTTAATGAAAAGGAAATATTGAACAAGGCAATGGAACTCTTTTGGGAAAAAGGGTTCCATGCTACTTCAATGCAGAATTTAGTGTCCCATTTGGGCATTAATAGGGCAAGTCTTTATGATACCTTTGGTGGTAAGGAAGAACTCTTTAATAAAGCTTTTACGCAATATAGAAGTGCGACAGGAAACATGCTAAAAGCAATTTTTGATAAGGAAGATTCTGTGCGGACCGGTCTAAAAAAACTCTTTGACATAGCCATTGAAGAAGCACTAACGGACAAAGCCCGTAAAGGCTGTTTTGTTGTCAATACCACTACGGAGCTTATACCTGGCGACGAAGCAATTCATAAAGTTTTAAGCGATAACAAAACTAATGTTGAAAGCCTTTTTATCAATTATGTTCAAAAAGGAATTGATAGAGGCGAGTTTTCCTCTTCTAAAAATGCGGAGAGTATTGGTCTAATGCTTTTTACCCTTTACAGTGGAATGCGGGTTTTGGCAAAAGTGGATTCAAACCCTGATAAACTGAACAGTATGGTGCAAGCAGGACTATCCGTGCTTGACTAGTCATTGTTCCAATTTTTTGTCAATCAAAATCTTTTGTAGTTAAATAAAACTTCTTTTGAATTGTCTGCATCTTCAATAAGTACAAAAACGTTGATTTCATTCTCATTGACCCGTTCATAGGTAATTCCTTCAAAATATGCTTTGTCCTTTTCCAGTTTTACCAATTTAAAATCTATTGTTTCATCCTTATTTTCCCAGGCTTTTAGATTCCCATGAAAGTGCTTCAATTGCATTATTAGCGTAGTGTCTATCTGACGAATGTGCCCAATTTCATAAAAGGAGACCTTATCATCATTTAGTAACCGGAAAACAAACATCATGGAATCTCCCAAAGGAGGACTCCATATTTCTTCTGAAATACCGCCAAAGGCTTCGCCACGCCAATGGCCGGTAATCCAGGATACCTGTTGTAAATCCCCTTTAGGAGGATTCTGACCTTCACTTAGTTGTAAGGTCTTTTGCGCTGTAAGCAACGTAATATTGGAAAGAAATAAAAATAATATAGTTTTCATACAATCCCCATTTAGTGTAGAGACGAATGAAAACAGATTATTTGGACAATGCAAACTTGATATTTACAGAAGTCTCGACCTTTATTTTTTCAAAATCGATATCTAAAGGTTCCGCTTCTGCCATATCCATTTCCATGGCTTTCATTTGCATGCGCGGTGCTTGGTTGTATCTGGGATAATAAGGAGTGGACGTATCCATTATGTGAATGGCCGCTCCGACAGTTTGCCCTAATGGAGCTGTCAAAGCTTCAGCTTTCTTTTTCGCCTTTTTTACAGCTTTGGATTTAAGTTCCAATTCCAACTCATCCATTTTGGAATACTCGGTTTTTTCCAAATAAGTATTGGCAATGTCCAGTTTTTCCAAAGCAACCATTGCTTCCCCAGCTTTTTTTCCAGAATACACCAAAAGAGAATATTGTTTACTCTTTAACACATCTTTTTGGCGTAGAAAGTACTTCTTAAAGTTGCTGCTAAGATCCTTAATTACCAATTGTTTGTCTAGGTCAATTCCTAAAGCCCTTAGGCTTTGAGCCATTTTGTTTTCTTGCTCTTCTACCGATTTTTTTCCTTTGGAATCCTTCTCTTGAATTGTAATGCTCAAATAGATTTTGTCTGGGGTTACAAGAGTATCCACTCTTGCAGAAGTTTCAAGATACGGTACGTCCAAGAAGTTTTTTGATTGTCCCATTACAGAAGTTAATACACAGGTTAGAATAAAGGTAAAAACAATTTTTTTCATCATAGCTAGATTTAAAACAACAAGATTAAATGAATCTTTCTCTTACAAAATTACACTTTAAAAGATGAATCTCTAACAATAAGATTGGTCTTTATTTCTATGGTTTTTGTAATTAAATCTTCTTTTGGATTTTCAATTTCGTCAATGAGATACTTAACGGCGGTTCTACCAATTTTGTTTCCTGGCTGATCTACGGTGGAAAGTGAAGGGGATATAATGGTGGAACTTGCAGAGTTGCTAAAGCCTACAACGGCAATCTCATCTGGAATGCTAACTTTAAACTTGTTCAACGCTTTGATTACCCCGATTGCTGCGCTATCTGTTATTGCAAAAATGGCATCTGGCCTTTTTTTTAAGCTCAGTAGAATATTAGCCATCATCCTACCTTTTGTCAGGGAGATATCTTCTGTGCTCAAGATTATCTTCTCATCAATAGGTAAATTGTGTTCCTTCAAAGCCCTAAGATAACCTTCAAAGCGTTTTTCAGAATTAAAGGATCCTTCGGTTTCCTTGATTATCGCTATTCTTCGCTTCCCTGTATTGATAAGATGTTCCACGGCATTATATGCTGCTTCTTCTTCATTTATTACTACTTGCGTGCAAGGAATTTTCCCAGAAACTTTATCAAACATAACTAGCGGGATTCTATTTACGGTTTGAAGAATATCATCCACGGATTTTGTTTTCCGCGATAAGGCCAAAAGAACACCATCTACTCCAAACTGCATCATGGTCTGCAGCATTTCGGATTGTTTTTTGTCATCATTTTTAGATTCAGATATAATGACCCTGTAACCCAAATTTTCCCCTTCTTCTAGAACCCCTTTAAGTACAGTTGTGGTGAAGTAATGCGAAATATTGGGAACAATTACTCCAAGGATATGGGTTCTATGACTTCTAAACCCACTGGCAAATAAGTTAGGAACATAGTTATGTTCGTTGGCCAGTTTTTTAACCTTTTCCTTAGTTGATTGGCTGATGTCGGGATGATCATTTAAAGCTCTTGAAACTGTTGATATAGAGATATTTAGATTTTTGGCAAGCTCTTTTAAGGTAATGTTATGCTTTTTTTTCATGTTTTCAAATGTAACGTACAAAGTCGGTTTTAAAAATAAAACACTTTGCAAACGTTTTCGCAAACGTTTGCATAACAAAATTGTAAAAAATTACAGAATTCATTAAGGCATTCAAATAATTTTAGCCTATTACTAGTAAAAACATAATGAAACTTAAAAATGTCTCACGAATTAACTAAACGATTATGAAAAACTTAGTATTTGCGATAACAGTCCTTTTTTGTATGGGGATCAGTGTCGCTCAAACAGAGATTACAGGAAATGTAGAGGATGGTTCGGGAGTTCCAATTCTAGGAGCTAATGTATTAGTATTAGGTACCACGGAAGGAACTACGACCGACTTTGACGGGAACTTTGTGCTTTCAACAGACTTAAGCGGGAGTCAAACCATTAGGATATCTTTTATTGGATTTACGCCATCTGAACAAACCGTTGATTTAAATGGTTCAGCACTTTCCTTGGATGTTGTGCTTCAAGAGAGTGGTCAGCAATTAGATGAAGTAGTAATTACGGCGTCCAGTACGTTTAGGTCACAGAAACAGGCACCATTATCAATTAGCTCAAAGAAAATGGCGGAAATCACCAAATTATCCGCCAATAGCCAGGCAGATATATTAAGAAGTGTTCCAGGTATCACTGCTGAAGGCGGTGGTGGTGAAACTGCAACCAACTTATTTGTTAGAGGTCTACCCTCTGGCGGGCAATATGTTTTTAACCCCCTTCAGTATGATGGGATGCCTTTGATTAGTTCATTCGGACTAAACTCATCTGCACATGATGTATATGCTAGACCGGATATTGGATTTAAAGGTGTTGAATTTGTTAGAGGTGGCGCTGCCATATTATATGGTGCAGGATCCGTTGCAGGTATTATCAACTATACGAGTAAAACTGGAGATTCAAACCCAGGTAATATTATAAACGTCGAGTGGGGAGATGGCGATAGGTTTAAAACGGATTTTTATAGCGGTGGCAGACTTGGGGGAGAAGACTCGAATACTTTTTATGCTTTCACTGGTTTTGTTAGAACAGATGATGGTCCGATAGATACAGGTTTAGCTACAAGAGGAGTTCAATTCCGCGGAAATATTAAAAAGCGATTTGAAAACGGATCATTTACAGTTCATGCTCAATTTATTAATGATAGAGCTCAATTCTATTTACCCATACCACTAAGTGCATCAAGAGAAAGAATAGATGGTAATGACGGACAACCTGTGGAGCAGTTATTGTCCGGCGAATTAGAGGAGACCTCATTTTTAACAGCAGGCGGAGTTTATGAAAGCCCTATTGAAGACGGTGTTTTTACAAAAGGCGGCTATGTTATGGGAGATTTCAACTATAACTTTTCGGATAACTTAAGGTTCAAATCCAAAGTAAGATATGCCAACTACGAACATAATTTTGCACTATACGTTGGAGGTAATGGAGACAATGGAAATCCAATTTCACTAAACAATTATGTAAACAGCGTTGATGAAAACAATCAGGGTTTTGTAGCTACCTATCAAGGTGGGGGCGATGCCCAAATAAGCGGTTCCGATTTGGTTGTGGATAATTTACATGTTGATAGGTTGCGACCTATGACTGATTATTCTGGAGAGGCATCATTGACATTAAGGTCAAATGATGATATCCATAACTTTACTATAGGTACATTTTTGTCAAGAACCGAAGCAGAGGATGTGAACTACCAATACCGAGTGCTATCAGAATTCAATAACAATCCTAGATTGGTCAATCTAAGTTATACAGATGAAAATGGTGCCAATGTAGTCTTTTCAGAAGGAGGCCTTACCAATCGTATTGGAATGACATCAAACAGATTTTTAGACCAGAATAGAACTGCTTTTTATCTAACAGATGAAATGGTTTTTGATAGATGGCGTTTTGATGTTGGTTTCAGATACGAATCAACAGAAGGAACTTTTAGCAATGGTGGCATTGTTGAATCAACACTATATGATAATACGGAACTTACGGATGGACTTAGGAATGTGAATTTCGCCGATGGAAGTTTTACCAGGGCAACAATAAGTGCTTCTGACTGGGCATTGTCTTTGGCAGGTTTATATGAGCTCTCAGAAAGCACTAATCTGTATGCAAACTTTTCAAGAGGATTTTTCTTTCCGCAAATAAGAAGTTTTGCTCCGGTTCCAGGTATTCGTGAGTCAAATTACGATTCAGAAAATATTATACAATTTGAGGCTGGTGCTAAATTTGGCACATCAAAATTCTCTGGTTCTGCAGCAGCATATTATGTGAGCTTAAAAGATAGAATACGAATTAATCAAGCCATTGTTGGAGGTTTATTGGTAGACCAAACAAGAACAGAACAGAATACTTCAACCTTTGGTGTGGAGGCTACTTGGAATTATAGATTTACAGATGATCTTAGTCTGCAAGGAACCGCTACATATCAAAATCATGAAATTACCAAGAACATTCAAGAAGATTTGGTCAATGGAGGAACAACAACAACCAATGAGGGCAATGAATTGGCAAGACAGCCTAACCTCTTGGGAACCTTAGGACTTAACTATGATAACAGGGAGTTTGATGCCAATTTTACACTGAACCATACCGGGAAAAAGTTCACTTCAGACATTAATGATGTGGAACTGGATGCTATTACCATTGCACGTTTGGGAGCGGGTTATACCTTTAATACTGCTGATGAAAATTCTGTAAGACTTGGTTTTTCTGTCTTTAATTTATTTGATAGTGATGGTATAACAGAAGGAAATCCAAGGGCAGGAGTAGCCGGTGAAGCTGGAAATCAAGATTTTTTCTTTGGTCGTCCAATTCTTCCGAGAAGATTTTTCTTGACTGCGACATTTAATTTTTAGTCAGTAAAAAAATAGTTTAAGTTAGTTTTCAAGTTCATGCAACATATTGGTGGTGACAGGCCGCCAATATGTTTTTATATGCTATTTATGAGAGAGAAATTGATTAATAGGGCCATTAAGGTGTTGGAAGATAATTTTCAAGATGGTGGTTTTACAATTCCCAGCAAAGGGCTTTATCCCTTTCAATGGAAATGGGATTCAGGTTTTATTGCATTGGGTTTTGCGCATTATGATCTTAAAAAGGCAAAAATTGAAGTTGAAACGTTGTTGGATGCACAATGGGAAAATGGTTTTATTCCACATATAGTTTTTCATACGGATAGTGATTCCTATTTTCCGGGACCCGATTTTCATCAGTCAAACCTTCATCCCCAATCTTCAAAAAAATACCGTTCTACAGGTATGACTCAGCCTCCTGTAATGGGCTTTATCTTGGAAAGATTATTGGAGATTGATAAAGGCAGTGATAAGATGTTGGAATTCATCAGTAAACAAATTGATAAGGTCTATGCGAATCACGTTTATTTTTATGAAAATCGGGATTGGAAAAATGAAGGCCTTATCTATATATACCATAATTGGGAGTCTGGCACGGACAACTCTCCTATGTGGGATGATATTTGGTTGACCATGAACCCTCCAGAATATGAATTTGAAAGAAGGGACACTTCGCATGTAGATGCTTCCCAGCGTCCTTCCAAAAGGGAATATGATCATTACTTGTATATAATTGATGTTGCAAAGAAATATAACTATGATGATGCCAAAATAGCCGAACACTCTCCCTTTTTGGTATTGGATCCTCTTTTTAATTCCATCTTGATAAGGTCAAATGAAGCGTTGATCAAACTATATGGATTGTTGGGAGGGAATGATGAAAGGATTGCATACCTGAAATCCAAACAACAAAAAAGTATTCAAAGTCTGAATGCTAAATTATATAATGATGAGCTTGGGGCCTATGTACATTTTGATTTACGGAACAATAGGCAAATACCATACATTTCATCATCATCCTTTACCCCGCTTTATTCAGGAGCTCCGGATAAGGAAAAAGCAGAACGTTTAGTTAAAACTATGGTTCAAAAATTTGGAGGTGAAGATAGATACCTATGCGCTTCTTTTGACCCAACACACGAAAAATTTAATCCAAGGAAATACTGGAGAGGTCCGGTATGGATTAACATGAATTGGATGCTTTATCATGGACTAAAAAGATATGGATATGATCAGCTTGGACAAAGGGTTAAAAATGATTCGCTTGAGCTGGTCAAAAATAATGGCTTTTTTGAGTATTTTGATTCAAGGAAGGCCAACCCAGATGCTGAAAACAGTGGATATGGCGGAGATAATTTTTCATGGAGTGCCGCTTTATTGATAGATTTTTTAAAGGAGGAATCTTAAGCTTTAGATAATGGTACTTGACTTTACTAAGGATTATGTTTTGGAAAACGATAAAGTAAAGCTGGTCCCGTTGACTCCTGATCATACTGTGCTTTTACAAGAAATTTCAAGGGAGGAAGATCTTTGGACCTATTTTTTAGGAAAGTCAGATGGCAGCAGGGATTTTGAAAATTACATTCTTGAAGCTATTACTGATCGCGATAAAAAAAGCGGATACCCTTTTGCGGTCTATGACAAAATGAAAAAGTGTTATGCAGGCTGTACACGTTTTTTTGATTATCAAGAAGACTTAAATACAATACGCTTGGGATATACTTGGTATGGCAGGGATTTTAGGGGCACAGGATTAAATAAGAACTGCAAATACTTAATGTTTCAATTTGCTTTTGACCAAATCGGTTTGGAAAGAGTAGGATTGGGTGCTCACTCAGAAAACAAAGTTAGTATCGCGGCGATGCAAAGTGTGGGATGTGTTAAAGAAGGAGAAATTCGAAATCTTTTCCCTTCCATCCATGGTTATGGAAGATCAGATGCTGTTTTGCTAGGCATTCTTAAACATGAATGGCTTAAAATCAAAAAGGAAAACTTAAAGAATAGATTATGAACTATATAGATTACATCATCATTGTAGTATACCTCATTGTTTTTTTGGGAATAGGCTATTTTTTTAAGGAAAACAAAAGTTCAAGTGATTATTTCTTGGGAGGTAGAAGTATGGGATGGTTCCCATTAAGTCTTTCAACCATGGCCACCCAATTATCTGCAATAAGCTTCATTTCTGCTCCAGCCTTTGTGGGTTTAAAAGAAGGAGGGGGATTGCAGTGGTTAACTTATGAATTTGGGGTGCCGTTGGCTATGGCTTTTTTGTTGATAGCTGTAATTCCTACATTGTACAAATCAGGAATTGTGAGTGTTTATGAATATTTGGAAAAACGGTTTGATGCCTCTTCACGCTTATTGATAAGTTTTGTTTTTCAAATTAGCCGTTCCGTGGCAACTGGGGTTATGGTCTATACCATGGCCTTGATTTTACAAGCTACCGTAGGGGTTGACTTTTGGATTTCCATTCTAATAATTGGTGTTATTACATTGGTGTACTCCTTTCAAGGTGGAATGAAAGCCGTTATTTGGGGGGACGTAATTCAAATGATTATTTTGTTTTTAGGAATCATAATATGTTTGATATATGGAATAAGCGAGTTGGGTGGATTTGAAAATTTTCTTACTAATGTGGACCAAGATCGTATTACCGCTGTTGATTTTACTAAATGGGGTTTTGACAATGCTGATGGAGGTGATGAATTTGGTTTCTGGCCTATGGTCATTGGCGGGTTTTTTCTTTACGCCTCTTACTATGGAACTGATCAGACACAATCGCAAAGACTGCTGTCTGCCAAAGGGATGCCAACCATAAAAAAATTACTCTTGGCCAATGGACTATTTAGGTTCCCCCTTACCCTTACCTATTGTGTAATGGGTCTTGTATTGGGTACTCTTTTAGTTCAAGATACTAGCTTTCAAGAGATGATGGATACGGTTTACCAGGCTAACATTGGTTCACTTGAAGGAAAAAAAGCGGACTTAATGGTACCTGTTTTTATCATCAACTATTTACCAAATGGAATTATTGGAATTTTAATTGTAGCCATCATGTCAGCTGCAATGTCTTCCTTAAGTTCAACTGTTAATTCGCTATCTGCAGTAACTATGGAAGATTTTGTAAAAAGATTCAGACCAGATATAAGCGATAAAAAATATGTAATGAGCTCTAGGTTCCTTTCTCTATTTTGGGGATTGGTCTGTTTGTCCTTTGCTTTTTTTGCAGGAAATATTGAAGGAACGGTCATTGAGGTCATCAATAAAATAAGCTCAATTTTCTATGGTCCAATTTTAGCTGCGTTTATCTTGGCTATACTTACTAAAAAAACCCATGCTCTAGGAGCTAATTTGGGTATTGTAGTTGGAGTACTGTTCAATATGTGCTTGTGGCTTTATGTGCCTGAGATATTTTGGTTTTGGTGGAATGCCATCGGTTGTTTGGTAACCATAGTTGTAGCGGTGCTATTTAGCTATGTAATTAAGAGAAAAGCTAATGAAGGGTTAGAGGTGGTTTATTACTCAGGTAGAAAAGAGCTCATTATATTGGGCTCGTTTTTTCTGTTAATCGTAGTTTTGAGTATTGGGTTACCCAAGTTTTTCAGTTAACTATCTTTAAAAATGAAGTTTGTTATAGCTCCGGATAAATATAAAGGTTCCTTGACCGGGTTTCAATTTTGTGATGCTGTTAGCAATGGAATTAAAATGGTTTTTCCTGAGGCCATCATTATTAAAAAACCATTGGCTGATGGGGGAGATGGCACCATAGAAGTTGTAAAAGAATACTTAAATGCAAATAATGAATCCATAACCGTAGCGGATCCATTGTTTAGGAAGATTTCTGCCAACTATTTACTTTCCGAAGATAAAAGCGTAGCCTTTATTGAAATGTCTGAAGCCTCTGGCTACAAATTACTGGATAAGGAAGAGATGAACTGTATGCATACCACCTCTTTGGGAACGGGACAGATGATTGCAGATGCATTGCACAAAGGCGCTAAACAAATAATCTTGGGAATTGGAGGTAGTGCTACCAATGATGGCGGAATGGGAATGGCCACCGCTTTGGGCTATGGTTTTTTGGATAAGGACGGAAATAAATTGAGTCCTATTGGGGAAAATCTAATCAAGGTGAACAAAGTTGATAAGACGAAGGTGAATAATGGCTTGAAGGATGTAGAAATCAAAGTGGCCTGTGATGTAAATAATCCATTGTATGGTAAAAACGGGGCAGCATATATTTATGGCCCCCAAAAAGGAGCGTCCATAGAAGAAGTTGAGTTTTTGGATAAAGGACTTGAGAATTTTGCTAAGGTCGTTTATTCAGATTTTGGGGTTGATGTTCAAAATATTCCGGGCGCAGGAGCCGCCGGAGGTATGGGAGCCGGCGCCAAGATTTTTCTAAATGCAGTTTTAACTTCAGGAGTGGACTTGGTTATGGAAATGGCCAATTTTGAAAGCGCATTGACTGATGCTGATTGGATTATTACTGGCGAAGGTCAATTGGATGGACAAACTTTTTCTGGTAAAACCATCAATGGTGTGCTAAAATCAGCAAATAAAAAGAAGATTCCTGTTGCTGCTTTCTGCGGATCTGTGATGATTTCCGTTGATGAAATGAAAGCATTGGGACTTACCTATGCAATATCAATTTTAAATGAAATAGGTAACCTTGATGATGCTAAAACCAATAGCTATAAAAATCTGGAACAAGCCACTTATAATTTTGCCAGTCTTATTAAGATAAATAGTACTTAAAACACTTAATAAGCCGTTTTCATTTTAAAATTTATTGAAGTTTTTACTGTAGGCCATTCATTTTCTAAAATGGAAAAAATAACCGTATCCCGAATATTTCCTTGTTGATCAATTCGGTGGTTTCTTATAATACCGTCCTGTTTGGCCCCTAGTCTAAGAATGGCGTTTCTGGAAGGAAAATTATGAAAGTTGGTTTTAAATTCTACCGCAATTGCATTCCTATCTTCAAAGGCGTGTTTTAATAAAAGATATTTGCATTCCGTATTGATTCCTGTACGTTGTGTGCTTTGAGCATACCATGTATACCCAATTTCTACCCTTCTGTTTGAAGCATCTACACTGCAATATCTACTAGAGCCAACAACAGATTTTGTCTTTTTATCAATAATTACAAAAGGTAGCGCAAGGCCATTTTCTCGATCTTCAAGAGCGTTACTTATATAAGTATCAATGGTTTTTGAAGAAGGCACCGAAGTATACCATAATTCCCATAACTTACCATCTGCTGCTGCTGCCAACAAATCAGGTTTATGAGATGCTTCCATCGGAATCAGTTTAACCAATTCACCTTCCAGAGTTATTGGATTTAACCATGTTTCCATGTTGTTCAGTTTTAAACCCCAAAGATAAGTTTATTGTTTTTCCAAACCTTATAAGCTTCTCTCATACAATGTCCGCAAGGGCGATAACCTTCCTTTATAGCGTCTTTATCGGAATCAAAGAAAACACGATTCTCAACCTTTAGACGTTTTCCTGATTTACAACGTAGAGTTCCATATATCTTAAGATTTTTGTTCCCTGCCCATTGTATTTTTCTTTGTTTTAAGAATCTAAAAAGCTCAGAGGAAGTGATTTCTTTATGTTCAATCATGGTTATGAAGTAGCATCATGGAAAATAATGCCCAATGTGTATCGCTCTCCAGAATGTACCTCACTAACACCATGTTTCATGGTAACACGATAATGTCCCTTTTTTCCTTTCATAGGTCTAAAATTGGTCGTAAAAATGAGCATGGAACCTTTTTTTGGACGTAAAACTATTGCCTTGGATTGCGCTCGCGGAACCTGTTGTGTCATCACAAATTCACCACCAGTATAATTAGTCTCTGGGTCATTTAAAAATAGAACTGCTTGTAACGGAAAATAAATTTCTCCATATAAATCCTGATGAAGTGTATTGTAACCCCCTTTTCCATATTTCAAAATTAGCGGGGTGGCTAAAGATTGCCCATGAATCTTGCATTGATGGTGCAACTCTGATAAGGTTGAAGGAAATGAAAGATTCAGTTTTAAGTTGTTCATCCATTGGTTTGCTACCAGTGCGAGTTTTGGATACGTTTTTTCTCGTAGTTGTTGCAATGTTTCTGGAAGTGGATATCTAAAATACTTATAAGTTCCTGACCCAAAGCGATAGCGTTCCATTTCTACGGTTTTGCGATAAAGCGTGGAGTCCGTGAATCCATCGATTAGTTCTGAGCAATGGGTATCATCCAACACATTTTCTAGAATAGAATACCCCTGTTGCGCTATCTCATTTTGTACGTTTTGCCAAATAATACCGTCCAATCTATCTTTCTTGATTTCCATAAGATTCAAGTATTAAATGTTTAACGTGATTGAGCGGCTTCCCATCCAATGATGGCCGTTTTGCGAATACTATCCCAACGATAACCGCCTAAATTTCCTGAAGATTGAATGACCCTGTGACATGGAATTAAATAGGCGATTGGGTTGCTGCCAATAGCTGTGCCTACTGCTCTGGATGCCTTTGGTCTTTTTATGACATCAGCAATTTTTCCGTACGTGGCCAATTGACCTTTGGGTATTCTTAATAAAGATTCCCAGACTTTTAATTGAAAATCTGTGCCCTTTAAATGAAGTTTGATTTCTGAAATCTGACTCCAATCATTTGCAAAGACCATTAGCGCATTTACCTGTGTCTGATCCACTCGTTGATGATATTGTGCCTTTGGAAACTGCGATTTAAGCTCATAAAGGCCTTGCTCCTCATCGTCGGTAAAAGCTACATGACATAAACCTTTGGGTGTAGAAGCAATTACCACAAGTCCAAACGGACTATGGGCATAACTGTAATTTATAGTTAAGTTTTCACCAGAATTTTTGTATTCCCCTGGTGTCATCCCTTCAATAGTGATAAATAGATCATGCAATCTACTTGTTCCAGAAAGTCCCGTTTCTATGGCGGCATCAAATAATGTGGCCTTACTTTCGTCCAAGACTGCTTTGGCATGTTGAACACTGGTATATTGTAAAAACTTTTTTGGACTTATCCCTGCCCATTCCTTAAAGATTCGTTGGAAATGATATGGGCTTAAATGTACTTGTTCGGCAATTTCGTCTAAAGACGGCTGTTCCTTAAAATTGGACCTAATATGCGCAATGGCCTTGGCAATGCGGTCATAATTTAGCTGTTCTTGTTCGTTCATAATACCTGTTTTATTTTATCCAAAAGTAGAAAGGATGCATATGGTGGAAAACCCGATTCTTGCTGTTTTTAACTCGAACCAGGGAGAAACCCATGTAAGAGGAGGCGCTTGGAACATGCTATCTAAAATTATAAATTTCTTAGGTAGCAGGAACACATATAATATATCTTTAAGGCATACATTTTAAATAAATGCATTTGAATTAGAGTAAAATGGCCGTTGTTTATGACAAATATTATCAAGTAGAAAATCTTTTTGGAGAACCATACCCCGAATTGATAGAATTTTTATCGAATTGGATAAAAAAAGGAACACTACTGGATTTAGGTTGTGGTCAAGGAAGAGACGCCATACCAATATCAAGAATGGGCTATAAAGTAACTGGAGTGGATAACTCTAGAGTAGGCATTGAACAGATGAACCGTATTGCTTCAAAGGAAAAGTTAGCTCTAAAAGGAATAGCAGGTGATATTTTTGCTTTCGAAGATTTCCGCAATTTTGATATTGTACTTCTTGACAGCATGTTCCACTTCAATAAGAAAGATAAAAAGAGAGAAACTGATTTTATAAAAGAACTGATAGACAAGATCAAAAATGAAGCTTTGATTATCTTTTGCATTCAAGATTCTGGCAATAAAGTCAAAATTTTGAAGGATATAGTAAATGATACAGGAAAGGTTGAAAAAATGACTGAGAATGAATTTGAATATGTTTATGAAGACGCCAAAACTAAACATAAGTCAAGAACGAAATACAAGATGTTGGTTTTTAGTAAGTAAACCAAAAAGTAAAACCCAATTTTGATGTTGAAATATTTCTTTACTACCTTGAAATAGAATGAAAACCAAAAACTTTATAGGCTTAATACTCTTTATCGCAGTGCTTCTGGGCGTATTGATTTATTGGCGGGAATACGCTACCAGAGATCAGGTAGTGCTTTATCAGGTTGTGTTATGGCAACTTGGTATTTGGGTGCCCTGGATTCTTGGTTTTAAGATCTTGGATAAAATCATCAAGAGTACTTCTGAATCTAAATTTACCTTACCGCTGCTGTTGGGTACTGGCTTGTTGTTAATCTGTTTGCATTTTGGTTGGTTTTTTAAATTTAGCTCCACATACAGTCCGTACTTAGATTTGGAAGGATCTAAGTTTGGTGTATATCGCTACTTTTTTATCTTTTGGACATTAGTGGATATTGGATTGGTATGGTTTATTATTGATAAGTTGAGAGTAACAGAAAAAGAAGAGCTAGAACCACCTCTATTGTTTGAACTGACCAGAGGAGGCAATAAATACTTCTGCGAACCTTCCCAAATTCATTTATTGGCAGCCGAAAATTATTATACCAAGCTATTTACCACAGAAGGTGTTTTTGTAATGCGAAAACCCTTAAAATATTTCCATGATATTCTTCCTCTGAATACATTCAGGAAAATCCATCGATCTACCATAATTAATGTAAACTATGTATCTGAACTTTCCAGAGGCAATGATCATAGTCTAGAAGTAATCATGAAAGATGGTACTAGACGAAGAGTGAGTAGAAGTTTTATCAAAGAGATTACCCTTTTCTTTAAGGATAGAACGTATTAACACCATTCGCTATCAAAAGCTTGTCCGTTTACTGCAAGCGCTAAATTCCATTCTGATAATTGGGTAAGTTTAGGATTCAAGTTCTGGGCTCAGATTCTGTTGTCCCAGTAGATGTTCATCAATCAATCTTCACCTAATCATGAATTCTAAAATAGACATATGCCATCCTATACATTAACGGTAAACAGTGTAGAAAAAACTGTTTCAGTAGATACAGACACCCCTTTGCTTTGGGTGCTAAGAGACGAACTGGGATTAACAGGCACCAAGTATGGTTGCGGAAAAGGTCTTTGTGGGGCCTGCACTGTGCAATATAAAGGCAATGCCGTTAGGTCCTGTACACTAACGGTTGACTCCGTTTTGGAAGGAAACATCACCACTATTGAAGGCTTGTCTGAAGGCCAAAAGCATCCAGTACAACAAGCGTGGATGGAATTGGATGTGCCGCAATGTGGGTACTGCCAGTCAGGTCAAATAATAAGCGCTGCTACATTACTTTCCAAAAACCCCAACCCTACAGAGGAAGAGATAAATGCTGGCATGGCAGGTAATATCTGCAGATGCGGTACGTACACCAGAATACGTGAAGCCATCCAATTGGCTGCTAGCAAACTAGATGAATAATGCGGCCCTTAACACTACTTTTAATAGTATCTCTAATCGTGAAATCCCATGGACAGGATTTTCAATTTAAGCGTATTGATTTAACTAAAAATCAGCAAGGATCTAGAGGAGTTTCTATCGCTGATCTCGACAAGAACGGATTTCTTGATATCGTAGTGGCCAATCAGGTTGATTCCATCCAGCTTTTAGGAAATGCCATAGTGTTCAATTATGAAAATGGTTTTAAAGAAATGGCCATCGCAAATGACAATATCAATGCATGGAGTGAATCTGTGCATACCGTTGATGTGGATAATGATAATGATTTCGACATCTTTTTCACCACACAGTTTGGCGTACCCAACCTCCTGTTCATTAATGATGGATCAGGAAAATTTTCACTAGGTTCAGCCGGAGATCTGACTGAAGATAAGACCAATTCTCCGGGAGCCTGCTGGTGTGACTATGATCAGGATGGGGACTTGGATGTTTTTATAGTGAACAGGGATGGTGAAGATGACAACCTATATACAAATAATGGTAAAGGAGTATTTGTGAAAAATATTGATGGACCCTGGATAGGGAATAAGGGAGATGGGAGGTCCTGTTCCTGGGGCGATTTAAATGGAGATGGAAAACCTGATTTGTACGTGGCAAATTTTGTGGTAAAAGAGGATGGACAGGTAAAAGGAAAACACAGAAATTATCTTTATCTGAACTCCAAGGATGGAAAATTTATAGAGGAGAAAAAAGGCATTCTCGTGGAAGAATTAAATGCCTCGTATGGCGTTTTTCTTGTTGATTATGATTACGATAGAGACCTTGATATTTATGTTACAAACGTTTCCGTTGCCGATGAAAATGCATTCTATGAAAATTCCGGAACAGGAATATTCAAAAAATTGACAGATAGTGAAGTTGCCTATGAAGTGCATCGCCCCTCAAAAGGGCAAACTTGGGGAGATTTTAATACTGATGGTTTTTTGGATGTATATGTTGCTAACGGCACAGAAGGATATCCAGAAATTCAGAATTTTTTCTTCTCAGGAAAATCGGATCGCTCCTTCAATAGAATTTACAACACACTTCCGGCAATAGATGATCATATATCGGCGGGGACCGCCTCTGGGGACTTGGACAATGATGGTGATTTAGATTTATATGTGTGTAATTGGGGAGCTGATGCTGAAGCCAATGATTACTATATCAATCAAAACCAAACCAATCACTGGATAAAGTTTCAATTAAAAGGAATTTCCTCCAATAGCTATGGTATTGGTAGCTGGGTAACACTCTCCCTTAATGATGGTACGGTTCAAACTAGATACTTCTCTAGAGAAACAGGCTACGGAAGTGAAAATGCTCCAGAAATTCACTTTGGCATCCCAGCTTCGGCAAAAATAAATACAATTGAAGTGGAATGGCCTTCTGGGGTAAAACAGAGTGGGAAGAACTTGGAGGCAAATTTTGCCTATGAGGTTATTGAAGGCAAAGAAATTAAACGAATTGAAAAATGAAAAACATGCTAAAAAGAAGAAATTTCATCAAACTTACAGTTTCGGCCAGCGGAGCCCTTATTGCAGGAGTGCATCTGCAATCGTGCATGCCTAAAAAACCACAGGCGGAAGTACATCAGTTTTCGCCACTTATTAAAATTGATATGGACGGGTGGATTTCCCTGATTGCCAAGAATCCAGAAATAGGACAGGGAGTAAAAACAGCTTTGCCCATGATTTTGGCGGAGGAACTTGGTGCCAATTGGAACAAAGTGAAAGTGGTTCAAGCGGATTATGATACAATTTATGACGAGCAATGGGCAGGAGGTAGCTATGCCATCATCTTAAATTGGGATTTAATGCGAACAGCGGGAGCCATGGTAAGACAGGTGTTCATAGAAGCGGCATCAAAAAAAATGAACCTTCCTGTTGAAGAATTTATAACAAAAAACAGCAAGGTATTCCACACAAAATCTGATAAGACTTTGCCTTTTGAAGAACTAATTGCCGAAGCTTCACAAATACCATTGCCAGAGGAGGTTGAATTTAAACCAACGGATTCCTTTGAAATTGTAGGGAAAAGCATTCCTCAAGTGGATTTAGATAAACTGGTAAGTGGAGGTGCTGAATTTGCCATTGATATAAAACTACCGGAAATGGTATATGCCACTGTTTTAAAAAACCCTGTTTTTGAGGGTGGTGTAAGCAGTTATGATGATGAAGACGCAAGGTTGGTAAATGGTGTTATCGACATTATAGAACTCAACAACGCAGCATATGGAGGGAGACTTCTTGGCCCAAACAGCCCCAATTTTGTGAATGGTGTTGCGGTTATTGCGAATTCAACTTGGGCAACATTTAAGGCGGCAAAGAAACTTAAGGTTGTTTGGGATAATACTGCTTCAAGAAGAGAGAATACAAATGAGATTTTTGAACGATTTCATGCCCAGCTTTCAAATACATCCATAGAAAGAAAGGATGGAGACATAGCTAAGGCGAAACGAAGTGCCGCTTCAAGTTTTGAAGCCGTTTATGAAGTTCCTTTTTTGGCACATGCAACTATGGAACCCATGAATTGCACCGTTGATTTTAGAACCGATGTTTGTGAAGTGTGGGCTCCAACACAAAACCCAGAAGCGCTGCAAGAAGGACTGATTAAATTGTTTGGATTACAACCAGAGCAGATTAAAATTCACTTGCCAAGAATAGGGGGTGCGTTTGGAAGAAGATATTACGTGGATTATGCTATGGATGCGGCTGTCTTATCCAAAAAAACGGGAAAACCAGTTAAACTTACATGGACTAGGGAAGAAGACATCAGGCATGATTGGTATAGACCTGGGAGTATACAGAAAATATCGGCTTCACTGGATAAAGATGGTATGGTAACGGGGTGGCAGCACATTTTGGCCAATGCTTCACGTAAAACTTCATTAGGACGGGAAGGTGGACCTGCAGGTACCGAAATAGATGAATATGATTTTCCAGCCGGATTTGTTCCAAATCTTCAATTGGAATATGGTCATGTGTTGAGTGATATTCCTCTGGGACAGTGGCGTGCCGTTGCTTCCTCCGCCAATGCATTTACAGTGCATTGCTTTTTGGACGAGTTAGCGTTTTTGAACAAGACAGACCCCATAGATTATTTTTTAAAGTTTCTAGGCCCTGAAAGAATGGTTCCTGTGGTGGATGATTATGAGTTTGACTTGAAACGCTTGATTCATGTGGTGGAGAAAGTAAGGCAAAACAGCAATTGGGATACACCTTTACCAGAAGGACAGGGAAGGGGTTTTGCGGCTCGTAAGGGTGCGGGATCTTTTATTGCTGAAGTAGTAACAGTGCGTACAGATGAAAACGAAAAAATAAAGATTCTACGGGTAGATGCAGTGGTTGATTGTGGAATGGTGGTAAACCCTTCAGGAGCTAAAGCGCAAGTTGAAGGAGGAATCCTTGAAGGACTTTGTGCGGCGCTTTATGGAGAAATAACGTTTAAAGATGGAGCTACTGAGCAGTCTAATTTTCATGACTACAAATGGATGCGAATGCGAGAAGCACCGGAGATACATATAGAATTCATAAAAAATGAGTTGCCTCCAAGAGGTCTTGGTGAACCTCCTTTACCACCGGCAATCCCGGCTTTGGCAAATGCTATTTATGTGGCAACGGGAAAACGAATTAGAAAATTGCCGATAGTTCAATAATAGGTCTTTGACCTCGCAAGAGCATTTTCGATTTCACCGTTTCGCCTCGGAAATATTATTCTTTAATGGTTGTTTTCTAAAGCCAAAATCTTTGATAATGGTATTTGAGGTTTAAATTTTAACCTCTTATTTTTCCTTGTTAAGGGCCAATTTTCGTGCTCACAAAGGTTTTGTGAGCAACTGCTGTTTTCTCATAGTTTCTTTGTGTTGAACCTATGGATAACATCAAGTCTTATGAGAAAAAAACCCGCAAATAAATTGATTTATTTCTATTTTCCTTTAACGTGCTCTATTATATCCATCATCGTGTTTCTGACATTGCTGACTGTAAGGTTGGCAATCATTTGATTCTAACCTTTTCTTATCTATGACGAATCTTATGCGTCTAAATACACGGCGGGACAAAAACTATTTTATAACATCGCTTATCGTTGCACTCATTGAAGCGGGGAAGGAAACTATGATAATACGTTTTATTGCCAATGTAAAATCATCTTGCCAGGGACATCTTTGAATTATGGTAAGAAGCACCGCAACAACCAATATAGAAATAAGATAAGTAGCTATTACCCTTTTGATGTAGTTGAAAACATATCCCTTTATATTGAAACGGTAGAAATTAAAGAAAACAAAAAGAGCAATAAATATGAGTGATAGTAATGATAAAAAGCCTACGTTCAGCAACGGTAATTCCTCGCCTAATTTCCAAGCTTCTTCAGTGTAAGCAATGGGAAGTGCTAGTATGGTAGAACCAATTATAATTTGCATTACATCTCTTGGCTTTAATTCTACCATCAAAGGTTTTGTAACATAGTGAAGCAGTTTCCCACTGGCATCAGTAATGGGGACCATTTTATGAAGGTATCCTCCAATTCGTTTGGTAAAAGAGCTTTGATTGTCCATCGCACCTAAATTTAACTCTTTTTACTTCATACATGTACCTTTAATTAAATTAAGATCGCTTTTAATAATAGTATGATTCAACCCTACCAATACAACGGAATCAAAGGTTTATATCATAACATGGACCAATTGAAACTGTTAAAATTATCAAACTATAACCACACTGGATATTGATAAAATGAAAAATACATTACTTTAGTAATCTTGAAGAATAAAATTCAAATAGCAGCAGGTATATTGGCAATGTATGTTTTGTCCTTACCTGTTGTTTTGGTTTTTCACTCACAAACGCATACTCAAGACATTGTAGAAATTGTCAAAAGTGATTTTGACAACATTACTGTTGAGGACAATTCGGATTGTCAAATCTGTAGCTTTTATTTTGATCAACAACTGTATGTTCAGAGTTCTTTTTCCTTTCAGTTAGAGAGTTTTTCCTATTATTTTCTTCAAAGTATATCGGAAACACCGATTACTGTTTCTCAAGAACAGTACTATCTACGAGGACCTCCTTTGGTTTAATCTCCTTCCTTTAAATAACTAAATATTTGGTAACCTAGGTTGCCAGTAATCTTTAGCATGCGATTGTTTCCAATATCGCATACCATTGATTAATCAATCACATTTACATATAATACATGTTAGAAGCAATCAATCTTACAAAAAGATATGGTGGGCATGAAGCATTGAGCGATTTGAATCTTTCCGTTGCTCAAGGTGAAATATTCTGTTTGCTGGGACAGAACGGTGCCGGTAAGACCACCACTATAAATTTATTCCTTGGGTTAATAGAAGCTACAAGCGGCAAGGCTCTAATTAACGGTGTCGAGGTAAAACCAAATAGTAATGCTACCTCTAAAATGATAGCATATATACCTGAAGTTGTGCAACTGTATGGTAATCTTTCTGGTATTGAGAACCTGGATTTCTTTAGCCGTATTGCGGGATTTAGGTATACTAAAGAAGAGTTGACGTCCTATTTGTTAAAAGCCGGACTTCAAGAAAGTGCCCACTTTAAGAATTTGGCTTCCTACTCCAAAGGAATGCGTCAAAAAGTAGGTATTGCCATTGCCCTATCAAAAAATGCCGACTTCATATTTATGGACGAACCTATTTCTGGTCTTGACCCTAAAGCAGCAGTAGAATTTACTGCTATCTGCAAGGAATTGAGTCAAATGGGAAAATCCATTTTTATGGCGACCCATGATATTTTCAATGCTGTAAACGTCGGTACTAAAATTGGTATTATGAAAGAAGGCCGTTTGGTGTATTCATCAGAGACCACTGCTATTGATGCCAACGAATTACAAAACCTATACTTAAAAACAATATAAGGCCTTAAATCTAAACGATTAAAGTAACGGTTACATCTTAAGGATCGCGTTACTTTTTAGTTGCACATAAATTACAGGTCACATTGAATCAAAACACATAAATGAAAATCATAAAAAATATATTCATACTCTTACTATTTAGCTTTGTTGGGAATATCTACGCTCAAGTAGAGGTAACGGGTTCGGTTGCTGACGAGCAAGGAAATCCAATTTTTGGAGCAACAGTTTCGCTTACCAAACAGGACAATACTTTTGGAATACTCACGGATGCTAAAGGGGTATTTCAGTTAAATGTACCCCAAGGAACTTATGAGCTCGAAGCACGTTTCTTAGGATATGCTACCAGTCAGAAATCCGTTGATATAAATTCCTCAACCACCCTAGAATTAGGGATTATAGTATTAATCGAAGCTGCCGAAAGTTTACAAAATGTTGAGGTCATAGGTCGTGCAAGAACTGACTATAATAGTGATTATTCCTTTTCAGCAACCAAAGTAGCCATAGCCAACAAAGAACTGCCGCAAGCTATTACCACGGTCACCAAAGAATTAATAGCTGACCGTTTGGCATTTCAATTGCCAGATGCGGTTAAAACAGTAAGTAACGTTAGCCTAACAGGTCTATACAATCACTATAATATTCGTGGTATTACACAGGGAGATGACGGGCAAGTGCTGAACGGAATGCGTACCCGTCAATATTATTTTTTACAACCGATTACCTCGCATCTAGAACGTGTTGAGGTAATAAAAGGGCCATCATCAGTAACTTTTTCAAGTGCAGATCCAGGTGGTACGGTAAATATGGTAACTAAAAAACCATTGACTGAAAAGCGTAGTGAAGTTTCTTTGACCACAGGAAGTTTTGGGACCTTAAGGGCTACGGCAGATTTTACAGGACCACTAAACGATTCAAAAACCTTGTTGTATCGTTTTAATGCTGCTGTTCAAGAGGCAGATTCATTTAGAGATGTTGTAAACAATAATGCTATTTTGTTTTCGCCATCTTTAAGTTATATCCCTAACGAAAATACATCACTAAATGTCGAAATGATTTATAGCGATGCCGAAGGTAATTTAGATAGAGGTCAGCCAATTTTTGGTGCAATTAATGGTGAATTTGATTTAAATAGTACGCCAATTACCAGGAATGTTGGTGCATCGAGCGACCATTATAAAAACAAGGAGTTTATTTTCATGGCCAACTTTAGTAAAAAGTTTGGGGACAACTTTGGTTTCAATGCGCAGTTCATGAAACAAACTTGGGATGAAGATTTAGCCGAACATAGAGTTGGTGGTACCGTGGTCGATATTGAGGGTAATGTGATTCCTACCCTAGCAAGGTTACGATACGATGAAAGACAACAATTTTGGGAAACAGATAATTTCAGCACCTATTTTACTTATGATATCAAAAGCGATAAGGTTACTAATAAAATATTAGTTGGCTATGATGGTACGCGTTGGGAAAGAAAAATCGGAGCTGGATTTTTACGGGCCAGAAGATATTTAACCGTCGATGGTGGTCAGTCTAATTTTGACCCGGCAAATGCTGATAATTTTGAGCAAATCGTAGTTGACGGTGTTACTATACCGAAACCCGCTGCAGCTTTTTTTAATTTAGAAGATCCTTTTAATGGTGCTAGAGATATCAGTGATTACAATCTTTCTGAACTAAGAATTCCTGCAAATTTGACAAGTTCAAGTGGTATCTATCTTCAAAACCAATTTAAGCTTGGAAAATTCTCAGCGTTATTCAATTTAAGGTATGAGTGGTTCACCGATATCTTTAATTATAAGGGGGATGAAGAAGAATTTAAAACCAATGCTTTTGTGCCTAGACTAGGTTTAACCTATGAAGTTAGTAAAAGTATTAGTGCGTATGCCACTTATCTCGAAGGCTTTCAACCCCATACCAATACGGTTTCCTTATCTCCAACGGCCGAAGGTTTCTTTTGGGCTGCTTCACCAGCCAGGTTTGATCCTTTGGAAAGTAGCTTGACAGAAGTAGGTGCTAAAGGAGAGTTCTTAAATGGAAAATTATTTGCCAACCTTGCTATTTTTAATATTACTCAAAAGAACATCTTATTAGGGGATACCTATGATTTAGACAACCTAACAACAAGAGGTGAGCAAGGAAGTAGAGGTTTTGAAATGGATATTTCTGGTTACATATCACCGAACTTTCAACTTACAGCATCTTACGGTTTTACAGATGCTGAAATTGTAGAAGATGCTATAGAAGAATTTATTGGAGAACGAATTGGAGGTGCTCCTAAGCATAATGCAAATTTTTGGGGTCGTTATGATTTCATGAATGAAACTTTAAAAGGTATTGGAATCGGTTTTGGTGCACAATATATAGACGAAAGATTTACGTGGTACAACCCCACTTACGATACCGATAGAGTGCTACTACCGAGCTATACCGTTTTTGATGCTGCTGTATATTACAAGCCAAATAATACAGGCATTCAATTGACGCTTAAGTTGAACAATTTATTTGATGAGACGTATTGGTTAGGCGGTCTTAACCCTTCTAGGTTAGGCCCAGGTGCTCCAAGAAATGTCTTGCTAAATGCGACATATAAATTCTAAGAATCATGAAAAAGGCAAACATCGGTCTGTTCATGAAGCATTTCCTCAAAAATGCCTTTAAGACCAAAGTGATTTATGTAATGCTTACCGTTTTTATACTGCTGACCGCTTATGCCGCGGTCAGTGGTATTCATAATTACTCAGAACAAAATACCATTAGGCTGGAACATCAAGAAAAAGCAAGGCAAAGTTGGGAGGCCAATCCAGATAAACACCCACACCGCATGGCTCATTTTGGTACGTTCGCTTTTCGTATGAAACAGCCTTTGAGCATGTTTGACTACGGTATAGAAAGTTTTACAGGCAACGCCGTTTTCTTGGAAGCCCATAGACAGAACAGTGTCAACTTTTCTGACGCAGGGTTTTCAACAGGCACTCTGCGTTTTGGAGAACTTAGCATGGCAATGCTTTTACAATTGGTATTGCCCCTAATTTTGTTCTTCTTGGGATTTTCCGTAGTCGTCTCCGAAAGAGAGAACGGGACCCTAAAGATACTGCTGTCTCAAGGAGCGGATTGGAAAGAAATATTATTGGGTAAATCCTTAGGCTTATTCGTGCTGACACTTTTATTCTTTGCTCCTATTGTTCTGGTCACAATGTTTTTTTTATTTTTTGGAGAGACCAGTATGAATCCAGCTGATTCTTGGCAACGCTTTTTATTATTGTTCTTAGGATACGCGCTCTTTTTACTCATTTTATGTTTTATGAGTATTGTTATATCCACCACGGCACGCTCCTCTAAAAATGCGCTGCTTACCCTCTTGGGTATATGGTTGTTCATGGTGGTATTGGTTCCCAAAACTTCGCAAGCAATAGGAAATGCAATGTATCCCACACCTTCAAAGCTGAGTTTTCAATCGACTGTTGAACGAGATGTTATCAAAAAGGGAGATAGCCATAACCCCAATGACCCTTATTTTAATAGGTTGAAAGATTCCGTTTTGGCCGTACATAGAGTTGACTCGGTTACCCAACTTCCTTTTAATTATGGTGGTTTTGTAATGCGGGAAGGAGAGAAAACAAGTGCGAACCTTTACAAGAAGCATCATGATAGTCTACTGCATATTTATGAAAAACAGAACAATGTCAGTCGTTTTACTGCGGTTCTTAATCCATTTGTGGCCATCAAGACTATATCCATGGCCTTTACTGGAACTGATTTTAAGGGTTATGTAGATTTTCAAGAACAAGCCGAAACCTATCGGTATCAACTGGCACAGGAAATGAACGAGCTTCAGATGGAATATATCAGCACCACAAAAATAAGTGGTTCCGAAGGAAAGAAACATGTGGTGGGGCATGAACATTGGGAGGAATTCCCAGATTTTGAACATCGGATGCAACCTTTACAAAATTCTTTGCACGAAGCCTCATTAGGCATTTTCTCTTTATTAGGCTGGGTTTTATTATGCTTTTTAGGCCTAGGATATCTTTCTAAAAAAGCAAAAGCGATATAACCATGTATAGACTTCTATTTTTACAATTTTTAAGATCTAGAGCGGTTCTCGCTAGTTTGGTGCTAATACTATTATTGGGAGGGATAAGCATTGGTATAGGCCATCAGTTTCTATCCCAGAAGAAAGCGGCCATTGATCAAGTCGAAAGTCACCAAAATAGTCATATAGAACGAAATGTGGCACTCCATAAAGACGATTTGGGACTTCTTATGTACTATGTACAATTCGCATTTGTGAACAGTACAGCCCATCTTGCTGGACTTTCCATTGGCCAGAGCGACTTGAACCCCAATGTACAGAGAATTACAATCAAAAATCTAGAGGGACAACGATACGATACCGATTTGGTCAACCCTATGAATTTACAATCTGGTAATCTGGACCTGTCCTTTGTTTTGATATACTTATTTCCACTTTTGATTATTGTTTTTACATTCAATTTACTGTCTGAAGAGACCGAAACAGGAACTTGGAGGTTGGTGTCCGTACAGACCCCATCAAAACCAAAGTATCTATTGACAAAATTATCGGTCAGGGTACTACTAATTTATGCGGTTCTAGGAATACTTTTTACTGTCGCCAAAATCGTGCTAGCAATTCCATTGAATATGAATTTTATGATGGTTGTGCTCCTATCGTTACTGTATGTTGCATTTTGGTTCGCTCTGTGCTTTTTTGTCATCAACTTTAAAAAGAATTCAGGATTCAATGCCCTACTATTACTGTCGATATGGTTGGTTTTACTTATTCTACTACCAGCAGGAATCAATGCTTATCTAACCAACAAATATCCAGTGCCCGAAGCTTTGAGCACCATGATAAGCCAGCGTGATGGATATCATACCAAATGGGATACAGATAAGAAGGAAACCCTGCAAAAGTTCTATGATCATTATCCTCAATTTCAAGAATTTGGATACCCTATTGAAGGCTTTAATTGGACATGGTATTATGCCATGCAACAAATGGGAGACGATGATTCTGCCAAAGACACCAAAGCCTTACGGATAAAAATGGGCGAGCGTGAGACTGCTAGCAAACAATTGTCAGCATTCTTGCCCAATATGCATTTGCAATTGGCATTCAATGAACTTGCAGGAACCAGTCTAAACCAACATTTAAGATTTTTGGATGCAACAGCTAACTTTCATGAGGAACTACGGTTGTTTTTTTATCCTTTGATTTTCAAAGAGGAATCTGGGGATAGTGTGGATTGGACAAAGTTTGTACCAAAATATAACGATGATGGGAAGAATGATAAAACGCACCCTCGTTTTATGTGGCCTTTACTGATAGCCACTTTTATCATGTTTCTCGGCTGTATCGTAATTGGACGAAGGTTGCATTAGAACGGTAAGCGCCTAATGCAGTACAAAATAATAAGAACATAAGTAACACCTATTACAAAACAATACTACATCAAAACAGAAGACGATATGATTATCACAAACAATCTAACAAAAAAGTATGGTGATTTCACCGCATTGAACCAATTGGAACTATCTGTCAAGGAAGGCGACATCTATTGTCTTTTAGGGGCTAACGGTGCGGGTAAGACCACTACGATCAACCTCTTGTTGGGCTTTATCAAGCCTACTTCTGGAAGCGCCTTTATCAATCAATTGAAAGTTCAGGAAAATTCACTGGAAACCAAACGTTTTTTGGCCTATATCCCAGAAAACCTGATGTTGTACCCGAGCTTGAGTGCAGTGGAAAACCTCGACTATTTTTCTGGCATTGGGGGCAAGAGTTTGAACAAATCTCAATTAGAGGGTTTTTTGGAAGAGGCCGGTCTTCAATCGGGAGCATTCCATAAACGTATCGAAAGCTTTTCCAAAGGTATGCGGCAAAAAGTGGGCATTGCCATCGCTCTGGCGAAGGACGCCAAGGTGCTACTGCTAGACGAACCTACCTCGGGCCTTGATCCCAAGGCAAGCAACGAATTTGGTCACCTGCTGCAAAAACTCAGAGGAAAAGGGGTAGCCACCCTGATGGCCACTCATGATCTTTTCCGTGCAAAGGAAGTAGCCACGCATATTGGTATTATGAAAGATGGACAGTTAAAACAACAATTCGTGGCCTCCGATATATCACTTTCCCAATTGGAAAAAACCTATTTGGAAACAATGGATTATAAAACCTTGGTATCATGATACGAAAAACTATCAAAAAGGAAATCAAGGAGCTTTTTAGGGATGGTAGGGTACGTATAAGCATTTTTATCGTTCTCTTGCTTTTGGGGGTGGCTGTTTGGATTAGTGGTAGACAATACCAAAATACCAATCAAGATTATGCTGCCGCCAAGTCCTCCGAACGGGAAGTTTGGGATAATCAAGGCGAAAAGAATCCTCATTCTGCAGCACATTATGGCACTTATGCCTTTAAACCAAAATACCCTTTGTCTTTAGTAGACCAAGGGGTGGACAAATACGCTGGCACCTCTATTTTTTTGGAAGCGCATAAGCGTAATGAGGCGCAGTTTAGTGCAGCGACCGACCAGACTGGACTATCTCGTTTTGGGGATTTAACACCAGATTTCATCTTACTATTCATCATGCCTTTGTTTATAGTGCTTTTGGGATACAACTCTTTTACCAAAGAACGAGAACTAGGTACCCATTCCCTTTTGAAAAGTGCCGGCGCAAGAGGATGGAAAATTGTGCTTGGCAAATGGATTGCTCTCTTTTTACCTGTTCTTGTCATTACTGTATCACTCTTATTGTTGGCAGGCATTGTGCTTTCCAACCTTCCGGATTATGGAGTGTTCCAATGGAGTTCACTTTTTGCAATGGGATTGGTATACTTGCTATATTATGCTGTTTTTACCAACTTGGTACTTTGGGTCTCCCATTGGACCAAACGCTCTGGAATTTCGTTGGTGGTTTCCCTTTCCCTTTGGATAGTCGCTTGTCTGGCAGCCCCTAAAGCTGCGAGTAATATTGCAGAGGCGAGGCATCCATATCCAACCCGGCAGGAGTTTGCCGCAAATGTTTTGAAAGATAAGGAAGGAGGGCTCGATGGGCATAACCCTTGGAGCAAAGAGGCCAAACTGTTGGAAGAACAGGTACTGGCCGAGCATGGAGTGGATAGTCTACACCAACTACCTTTTAACTTTAATGCTTATCGGATGCAAAAAGGGGAAGAGCATGAGGCTGAGGTCTATTTTAAACAATACAATTACCTCAAAGAACAATATCAGAAACAGTCGGGAACCTATCGAAGCTTGGCACTGCTTTCACCTTTTCTACCCGCTCGCTTTTTAAGTATGGGGATCGCCCATACTGATTATGCTACCCATTGGGACTTTTCAGATGCAGCAGAAAACTATCGTATCGCCACTCAAAAGTTTCTGAACGGTAACACAGCCCAGAACACAAAATATGGGGAAAGGGGCTATAAAGCAAGTGCTGACTTTTGGAAACAGTTGCCAGCCTTCGACTATGATCCGCCCGGTTTGGATAAGGTTTTGGAAAACAATAGCTCCAATCTTATGATTTTGGGTATGTGGACAGTCTTGTCCTTTATCCTTTTGTTTATATCCACTAAAAAAATATAATCATGTTCAGATATAATTTTAAATATGAGTCCATCGCGCTATTGCGAAGTAAATGGATCCAGATACTTATAGTGATTTTATTGTTGCTTTTTGGGTTTGCTACCTATAACGGCCAACAAAAAACGTTCAAAAGACAGGCGGATATTATTGAGGCCAATGCGGAAATTGCTGATGCCGATAGAGACATGTTAAAACTGCTGGATTCTGTGGAACAAGGCTTTCAAGTAAGTGCCAGTTCGTGGACAATCCCAAATGCACCGATGGCAGTGGGCAACTATCATCCAAGGTTAGCGAGTATGCCCCCGTCCGACCTCTCTTTTTTGGCTACTGGACAAAGCGATATGTTCACACACTTTGTAAAACCTACGGCATCTGGTGATGATTTGACATTGAACTTTACGGAAATGACAAGCCCTGTGCAATTGCTTTTTGGGAGTTTCGATATTGCTTTTGTGGTCATCTTCCTCTTGCCTCTTTTAATTATTGCCTTTTCCTATGATGTACTTTCTTCTGAAAGAGAAAGCGGTTCGCTGAGGCTCTTGGCGGCTCAACCTATTTCGCTCTATAAATGGCTTTTTCAAAAATTGGGATTACGCTTTTTTTGGGTGGCCGTTATCATGACCCTTTCGCTAACATTGGTTTTTCTGCTCAATCAAGTAGCTATAGGGAGCAATTTTGCAGCATTCATGGGGTTTTTAGCAATTACTTTGGCCTATGCGCTTTTCTGGTTCGCTCTCGCTTTTGCCGTCAACCTATGGGTAGGCAGTTCGGGAAAGAACGCAGTGGCGTTATTGGGCTTATGGGTGGTGTTTGTGCTATTGATACCTGCCGTTCTTAACCAATTGGGAGGTACACTTTATCCAATGCCCTCACGTGGGTTAATGATCAATGATATGCGTGCCATTAAGGCAGAAGCTACTCAACGACAAGACGAAATCTTGGATAATTATCTTAGGGACCATCCCGAATATGCGGTCAACGATACCACGCAGAAACGTTCATTCTGGCATCGTTACATGGCCTCGCAACAATTGGTCAAAAAAGAATTGGAACCTATCTTGATACGATATGAAAGGCAGTTGGAAAAACAACAGCTTTTGCTTAATCGTTTTACCTGGGTTTCGCCTGCCATTGTTGTTCAAGGGTCTCTTAATCAAATGGCGGGGAATGGTAATAAATCCTATAAGAGCTATCGTGAACAGGTAATTGCCTTTGCCCAAGAATGGCGCAATCATTTTTTGCCCATGCTCTACAACAACCAAGAATTCCGTTCGGAAAACTATGCGCAATTACCAAAGTTTACTTTCCAACGACCAACATATCAATCACAGTCATCGGCATTGTTTGTGGTGTTATGTTCAGCGTTAATAGTTCTAGGTATTGGAGCCTTGCGGTTTCGCATTTACTCAAAAAAAGAACAGTCATTGGTCAATCAATGAAAACTGAAAGAAAAAATTCAATGATTCCATTTTCAGTGGACATGACTTACCATCAACTATTCACAGTTAGTATTTGGATACACCTCAAGAACAATATAGGGCAACCCATATTGGCTAATCATTATTATAGAATTAAACAGTTTAATGGGTCTGTTATATGATGCATCAATTTACTAAAGCGATACTATTCATTTTGCTCTTGGTCGGTACGCTTTCATTTGGTCAACAAAGTCGCTTGTGGGGAACTGTAACCGATGATAAAGGTGTTCCGCTTCTAGGGGTTACTGTTCAATTGGAACCAACAGAGCGATATGTTGTGACGGACGAAGCAGGAAATTTCGAATTTTTAAAGATTCGACCTGATACCTACAAGTTGATTTTTTTATCCCTTGGCTTTGAACCATATGAAGAAGAAGTTATTGTGAAAAACAGTACCTCCATTCAACGGGATATTCGACTTGTAGAAAAAACGGCAGCCCTCGATGAGGTTACAGTAACTGGTAAGTCCAAGGCGCAGAAGCTTCGAGAAAGTACGGTTAATGTCTCGGTGATGAAGACAGAACAATTTCTTGCTCGAAATACCAATACGAGCGATATCATAAAACAGATTCCCGGTGTAGTCGTTCGGCAGACTGGAGGTTTTGGAAGCAATGCGGAGGTATATCTCAATGGAATGACAGGAAAGTCGGTGCCCTTTTTTTTAGATGGTATTCCCTTGTCCTACTTTGGTTCTGGTCTTGGACTGAATGTGCTACCGGCTAGTCTCATGGATCAAATTGAAGTATATAAAGGAGTAGTGCCTGTGCATCTAGGAGCCGATGCATTGGGCGGTGGCATCAATGTAATTACCCGAAAATCCTATAAGAACTATCTGGACGCTTCATATTCAGGCGGGTCATTTAATAGCCATAAAATTAATGTAAATGGGCAATGGGTACATCCCGAAAAGGGGTGGACAATGGGCGTTAATTCATTTTACAATCATTCCGACAATAATTACAAAGTCGATATTGAAATTCCAGATGAATTCGGTAATCCCAACCCAGCTACCGTCAGACGTTTTCATGATGGTTTTTCTAATTATTTGCTGGGTTTGTATGGGGGTGTTTTTGATAAAGCATATGCCGATCGTCTTATTTTAAGTGTTCGCTATTCGGGCCTTGAAGATGATATTCAACACAATGCCATCATGGCTCAGCCCTACGGGGAAGTAACTTATGATGAAGCTACAATAGGAACTTCGCTAGAATATGAGAAAAAGGAAATCCTAAAGGAAACCGATCTTAAGTGGTACGGAGCCTACAATCAGACCCGTGGGCATTTTATCGACACTACGTTGAGTGTATACACTTGGGACGGAAAAGTTTTTGATCGCCGTACTGATGGCGGCGAGATATCTACTTCAAGAAATCTATTGGAATTCAACAGTAAGAATCTACTCGGAAGGCTCAACATAACCCATGTCCCATGGAAAAAGGGAAAATTCACACTGAACGTCTTTTCAGCTTGGTTTAGAAGAACAGGCGAAGACCCGGTGGCTGCCGAATTTTATGGAGAGGATTTTTTTGCAAACCCTACCGTTCTTTTCAAAAATGCAACAGGTCTAGCCTACGAGCATGACTTTTCAGAAAAGTTGGTAAGCTATACGGCGGCAAAACACTTTTGGCTTGATGCCGAAGGATATGCCATTCAAAATCTTGAATTTATACCTAATGAACAGGAAGTTTCCAATCTAGGCTTTCTGCAGTCCCTTAAGTATGACCTTGCCGATAATTTTTTAATCAAGGCCTCTTATGAATATGCCACAAGACTTCCGGATGAGTTTGAACTTTTTGGGGATTTCACGCTTATCCGCCCCAATCCTTTTCTTGAACCAGAGCAAAGCCACAACCTAAATCTTGGGCTACAGTGGAACCGTAAAAAAATTAACTGGGATGCCAACTTTTTTTATCGTGATACGGATAATATTATTTGGCTTAGAACATCACAGTTTTTTGCCCAATATCAAAATCTGTTAAAGGCACGGACCTTAGGCATCGATATGGAAGTTCGTTTGCGCCCATTCCAATTTCTTGAGATTACGGCCAACGCTACCTATCAAGACCTACGAAACCGTTCTCCGAGAAGTGTTACTGGTACAGTAGATAATCGTTATTTCAATGCGCGTTTGCCTAACATTCCCTACCTGTTCGGAAATGGTGAATTGCGCTTCAATAAAAAAGGTCTATTTGGTTCAGAAAATAATTTTTCGGCCTGGTGGTCAGGCAGCTATGTGAACGAGTTTTTCCTTTTCTGGGAGGTCGATGGCAATAGGGATTTCAAGAACACCATTCCTTCTCAATTTGTACAAAATATAGGGGTATCCTATACGATATTGGCCAATA
This sequence comes from Allomuricauda sp. R78024, assembly GCF_044596045.1. NCBI lineage: Bacteria > Pseudomonadati > Bacteroidota > Flavobacteriia > Flavobacteriales > Flavobacteriaceae > Allomuricauda > Allomuricauda sp. R78024. Next base: position 229,648 of record NZ_CP138995.1, on the reverse strand, counting down.
AGGCTACAGTATCCTTGGAATGTACAAACTTATTAGATGAAAAAGTATTTGACAACTTTAGCGTACAACGGCCAGGTAGGGCTTTTTATGTAACCTTAAGAACATTTTTAAATTAATTATATACACTAAAATCCAATCAAAATGAAAAAAGTAATTTTTAAAAACTGGCAACTCGTTTTAATCCTTGTATTCGCTAGTGTTTCCCTGATCAGTTGTGGTAGTGATGACAATGAACCACCGATGGTTGACAGCACACCTACGCCCGATCCCACACCCGACCCAATTTCAGACCCTGTCGTAATCAATTTTGGACTTTCAACGGTAGGTGGAGCTTTCCCCAACCAAACTACTTATGTGCAAGGGCTTACTGACTTGGACTTTACTACTATAGGTAATAATCAGGCAACCGAACTGGCTGCCAATGGCGGGGCGGGAACGGTATCATATAATAAGGCGCTCTATACTTCACCTTTTGGTGCTCCCGCCACATTGGTCAAGTATGTCTTTGACGATGATGGGAATACAGTTGAAGAGGAGCGCATCGTAGTTCCTGGAGCAAACGTTTTTTCCACCCTGTACTTTGAGAGTGAAACTGTTGCTTATGGTTCTGTGGCCGGAGGGATTTCAAAATTGATAGTATTTAATCCTACCACAATGCGTATAACAGGTGAAGTATCCCTAAACTCCGTAACAAGCCGTTTTCCAGAAGCGACCCGTACCTACTATCTGGATATGATGGAACGCGATGATAAACTGTTCATGGGAGTACATTACGAGAACAATTTTGTACCTGTAAACGATTCTGCCTATGTTGCAGTCATTGATCTGAATTCAAGAACGGTGGAGAAAATTCTTTCGGACAATAGAACGGGTATGGTTTTCGGAGGTCAGGCAGCGAACACAGGAATGGTCAAAGCCGAGAATGGAGATATTTATGTGCAAGGTCTGGGTACTACACTAAGTGGAGGTGCTAGTCCAAGCGGTCTTTTAAAAATAGCCAATGGACAGACTGATTTCGATTCTGACTACTTTATGGATATGGAAGCCGCAACCGGCAATGTATGCTATGGTGTTAACCTAATGCCCAGTGGACGTGCATTTACGTCAAAAGTGGAAGATGAGAACGATTTTTTCGAGTTTCAGACTGGAGAACCACAGTTTACCTATTATGAAATAGATATATTGAATGGAACTGGTATAGGCGCAGTGCCAGGACTTCCCACTACCTACGGTTCTAGAGGTATGATTATTCGCCCCCTTGATGGTGAAGAACTTCTTTTTACCAATGCCACCAACGATGAGAATGCCGTGTATAGTTTTGATGGGGCCACCAACTCCGCAAGTAAAAAATTCGTTTCTACGGGCGGGTATATCAACGGATTGGAAACACTCAATTGAACCAGAGATGATTTTTAAAGTATTGGGTGCAACAAAAGGATATGGGGAATTCACAACTATGGATTCCCTAAACCTTCATCTAGAGTACGTTCAAAATGGGTCTTTTGGATACTACGGAGTCAGAAAATCAAATACCGTAAATCCATTTATGACTTCGGATACACTGACGAAACAAATCTATTTATGGACGATACAAAATTTAAAATAGTATAAAATGAACCATAACAGACGGCAGTTTGTCAAAAAAACATTAGCAGGATTTGCTATGGTATCCTTAGGTCCTATAAGTGTTAGTGGAAAAGTGTTTTTTACTGATAAATGGCACGAAAGCAAACCCTGGCTTGAACTTTCTAAAGCAGCTTACCTCAATAACGCTTCGCTTATTAGCAAAATGGCAAATGGCAAACCAATAATAGCAGTGTTGAAGAACAATGCCTATGGCATTGGTAATGTGCAGGTTGCTAATATATTGGATAAGTCGAGTGATGTATATGGAATTGCAGTAGTAAAAGATGAAAGTGCTTTGGCCATGCGATCAACTGGGGTATCAAAGCCTATTCTCCTAATGGGGGGTTTTGATAAAAATCTATCACAAGAACTTCTTGATAAGAATATTATTTTGAGTGTTTATTCCAAACAATCATTAATTAAAATCATTGAGATATCTCGAAGTGCAACCGTACCTATTCAGGTAGCACTTTATATTGATACGGGACTTGGTAGAATGGGTATTCCTTATCAGCAAGTTGTCAAACTCTCCGAGGAGATTGACAAGAACCCAAGAATAACCATTGCGCAAACCTTTTCGACATTGACTACTCCAAAGGAATTTGCAAAAGAACAAATCTTGAGATTCGAAAAAATCATATCGAAATTAGATCAAAAAGGAATAAGTACGGGATTAAGACATTTAGCTCCTTCTTATTCACTAATTGACCTGCCTAACTCTCATCAAAACGCCGTGAGACCTGGCATATTGCTACACGGTTCCTTCCCATTAGCTCATATGTCAGAGGCCAAAAAGTACCCATTGCAGGTACCCTACCGTCTGAAAGCTCCGGTAATTCGTGTGGAAAAATTAAATATGGGGGATACTATCGGATTTTCACGCTTTTACAAGGTCTTAAGAAATGAATGGATTGCTACTTTGCCTATTGGCTGGGCCGATGGGTACGATAGTTCTGCTGAGAATGGTGCAAAAATTCTACTTGGCGATACACTTTATCCGGTTGTGAATGTAAACGCTAGTCATACCAATATCTCACTTGGTGAAAATACAATGGTTACAGTGGGGGATATAGCTACTTTAATTGGACCCGATCGTCCCGAGATTACACCAGAGGGATTTGGAAAACTTGTTGAAGGGCATAACTATTTGCAAATCAATTATAAGGAATCGATAACCAAACATGTTTATGAGACTTTTTAGTGTTATTTTGATTTGCTTCTGTGCTTTTCAAGCATTTGGTCAGGGTGAATTTCTTACTCTTGATGATAGTACCCAACTGTACATCGAAGAATCAGGTAGTGGACAGACAATACTATTCATTCCGGGTTGGACCATGACACATCGATTTTTTGAAAAACAGAAAGAACATTTTTCAAATCAGTACCATGTGTTGAGTTATGATCCAAGAGGACAGGGTAGATCCGATAAAACACTTTTTGGGAATACCTATGCCTACCATGCCACAGATCTTTACCAGATACTTCAGAAGAAAAGTTTGAAAAATGTGATTCTTGTCGGTTGGTCGAGTGGCTGCCTTACGATGTATGAGTATCTACATGCCTATGGGTTCGACAGAATTGATAAAATGGTGTTCATTGATGAACCTCCCAAATGGATAGGGGACGTAGATAGGGAGTGGGTATATGGAAGTTTCGATGACTATAGAGGGAGTCTAAAAAGCCTTATTTCCGAGCCTTCCGATCCAAACGGTATTATTGATTGGATGCTCGCTAACCCAATTGATAGCAGTACCAGAGCCTGGATGAATAAGGAAATTTTGATGACTCCACCGCATGTTGCCCTAAACCTTTATATAGACGGTATTGCGTCTGATTACACACAGGAAGTCGCTTCGATGCAATCTAAGGGAACTGCTCTTTTTATGGTTAGGGCTTCTTGGTATGATCAAGCGGCTAATTGGCTTAAGCAAACTACTCCGAAATCGAAAGTTGCAAGCATATCCAGCCATGCAATGTTTTGGGAGTCCCCAAAAAAGTTTAATCAAATATTATCCACATTTCTAAACGCTAACATCGACAAAAAATGAGAGCAATCTATCTCAAACCAATCATCTATAGGAACATAGTTAAAACATACCAACAAACAATATGTTTAAAAGTGTCTTGAAAATTATAAAAAAAGAACTTCGGTTGGCGATTCGAGAGCGTCTGGTACTTCTATTGGGAGCCATTATCTTAATGCTCATGGGTGTGGGCCTAATATCGAGTTATCGGAATTTTCAAGAGCAGCAAGTAGCGATTACAAAAGAACAGGAACAGAAAAGAACAGAATGGCTTTCTCAAGGGGATAAACACCCACATATTGCGGCTCATTATGGCACTTATATATTTAAACCAAAATCGGGTTTAAGCATTTTTGACAGCGGTCTGGATGCGTTTACTGGAACCTCTATTTATTTAGAGGCCCATTACCAACATGAGTTTATGTTCAGGCCGGCGCAAGATAAGGGCACTATGGTTCGCTTTGGGGAACTTACTATGGCAATGGCGCTGCAGGTTCTTATGCCCTTACTTATCATCATTCTTGCCTTTAAATCAATTACCCAGGAGCGTGAAAGTGGTACGCTTCGCTTGATGGCGGCTCAAGGAATACGCATCAGTACTATTGTCTGGGGCAAAGTATTGGCTTACAGCGCAATACTTTTGTTGATATTGCTTCCGGTATTACTGGTCATTTTCTTGGGAATTACCATACTTAATCCTCCAGGACTATTGGCATTTTCACCTTGGCGCTTGGTTTTTCTTCTGCTTGTTTATGCCATGTATCTTTTCTTGTTTATAGCGTTTTCGGTATACATTTCATTGTACTCGAAAACCAGTCGAAATGCCTTGTTGAAACTTTTGGTTTTTTGGGTATTGGTTACAGTGCTGGTGCCTAAAACAGTTGCAAATATGGGCAAAGCATCCTATTCACTCCCCAGCATGCATGTTTTTAAAGGAAATATACAAACGGATATCGATAATGGCCTTGATGGAAAAACGCCACGTTCGTTAAGAATAGCACGCTTAAAAGAGGAGTATCTGAAAACCTATAATGTAGATTCTTTACATCAGCTTCCGTTCAATTTTGACGGCATCATCATGCAGGCTGGTGAGGAGCACGGAAACCAAGTGTATGACGTCCACTGGCAACGGTTGCAATCTATATTCGAAGAACAGAATAGGCTATTCGCCTATTCGAGCTTTTTGGATCCATTTATCGCTGTGCAACGTCTCTCTATGGCTTTCTCCGGGACAGATATGTATACCGCTGTTCATTTTGAGGACGAAGTGGAGCAATACCGTAGGACGCTGGTTAAAAAGATGAACAATGATATGGCTCAAAATTCACGTTACGGGGAGTTCTTCGAATACAAGGCGGGAGCATCTTTATGGGAAGCTATAAAAGAATTTAACTACACCATGCCAACAATGTTTAAAGTGCTTCATGCCTATCGCTGGGAGTTAGCAGGGTTATCTGCGTGGTTGTTTTTTGCCTTGGCACTCTTGGGGACTTCGGCTTCGAAAAAAAGATGGAACTTATGAGTAGGATATTCAAAACCATATGGTACTATGAATGGGTAACGTTTAGCCGAAATAAGACCCAAGTTGCTTTATTGGGCACTGTTTTTCTCTTTGGAGTATATGCCATTTTCTGTGGAAAAGCCTATATGGATGGGCAACGGGAGACTATTGTACAATTGATGTCCAAAGAAACCAACGAGTTCGAAGGTTATAGAGGTAGTTTTCAAGATGAACTGGACTCGAAAGAAGCAAAACAATTGCACGATCTGGCCAGTAAACCAGGTTTCGCATGGTTCAGGCATGGTTATCATGTTATTTCATCTCCACATGACTATGCAAACTTGGCTATTGGCCAACGTGACCTTTGTCGGTATTATTATAGACTTACCGGAATGGGTTTACACTATCAACTGTATGAAAATGAAATAGCGAACCCATTTTACTTGATGGTGGGAAATCTAGACCTCTCTTTCATGATTATCTATATCCTTCCATTGTTGATTATCGTTTTTTGCTATTCGATGTATTCTGGAGAGAAGGACGCAGGTATATTACCTCTACTTCAGGTTCAAAGGGCAAGCATCAAAAAAATACTTTTGGTGCGTCTCGCATTTTATTTCTTACTCATAACCGGTCTTGCTCTTTTGCTATCTTTTATTGGGTTTTTGGTCTCTGGAAACCTCTTAGAGAACTCAAACAGTTATGCCGCATTGACTTGGTGTATAGTAGTGGTGGTCTATTGCGCATTTTGGTTTGGACTCTTATTCTTTATCATTGCGTTTCGCCGGAACACTTCCTTCAATGCTATAAGTTCTGTTGGGGCTTGGGTATTGATTCTGATTATTGTTCCTGCGATACTCAACATAACATTGGATCATACCTATCCATTGAACAGTACAGAACTTGCAGGGCTTACCCGCCGTACAGGATTGGAAGATGAAAGTGATGAGGTAGAATCTAAAGAGGTGATTTCCGAGTTTTTAGAATACCGTCCTGAGTTCGCAAAAGACACATCTATAAACACTCAAAATATGATGTCAAAAGCCTACGCTGCTTTTACTTTCTTGAAAGACATTGACAGTAAGGAATTGGTAGACGGGTACAACGGAACTATTCGGGCAAGATCCCGATGGATGTCGAATTTTAGATGGCTTGTTCCTGCAGTGTCCATTCAAGAAACATTTTCAAAAATTGCACATACAGATCTTTCCAACTACATGACGTTCCAGACAGAACTATCTGACTTCCATGTCCATGTTGCGGATTTTTACTTTCAGCGTCTTTTTTTGGACAAAGACATCACACTTGATGACTACGCTGAGAGGCCTCGTTTTGAACCCTATATTGGCGAAACTAACTGGAAAACAGTGTGTATGGATACACTCATAGTAGCTTTATTGGGAGGCTTACTTTTCTTTCTGGGACTATTAATCTTAAAACGAACCAAATGAAACAAACAACTTTATCAATACTAACGCTTCTTATAAGTCTGAGTCTAAGTGCTCAGGATACCGACAATTTCCCTCCTTCCGATATTCCAATTGAAATCGATGTATCCAAAACAGTTGGTGAAATCAAAATCGATGGAAGACTGGATGACCCGGATTGGGAGAAAGCCGACCGAACAGCAGATTTTTTTAGAAGAGAGCCCAGACAAGGTGGTGCACTTAAGTATAAAACAGAAGTTCGGTTTCTGTATGATGACAAGAACCTATATGTAGGTGCCTTTTGTTCAGATTCCGTAGGCATTGAAGGGATACGGATTCAGGATCTTCGAAGGGATTTTAGTTGGGGGGAAAATGATATTTTTGGGATAGCACTGGACCCCCAAAACTTAAAGCAATACGCCCAAGGTTTCCAAACAACTCCCTATGGGAATCAACGTGATTTTCAAAATTTTAATGGAAACAATTTTGATACAGGCTGGAACACGCTCTGGAGGGTACGAACACAAAGAACTGAAAATGGGTATACGGTAGAAATGGCCATACCTTTTAAGTCATTACGTTATAATCTTCCTGAGACAGGCAATCTAATTGAACTTGGTTTCACATTGGTTCGTTATGCGAGAAGAGATATAGAAGTATCCACGTTTCCAGCGATACCGCAGTCCTTTACTCCCTATAGAATGACCTATGCAGCAAAATTGACCGGCATTGAGGCCCCGCCCCCATCAACAAATATAAGGGTTGAACCTTACGCGCTTTATCAATATGATGAAAATAAAGAAGGCAATGTTCTCATAGATAAATTGAACGAACCTAAAACGGGTTTTGATGCCAAATGGGCGGTAAACCCAAAAACAGTTTTGGATTTGACCGTGAACACCGACTTTGCGCAAGCGGATGTAGATCTTGCTGTAAACAACCTGGAACGTTTCAATATTTTTTTCCCTGAGAGACGTCAGTTCTTTTTGGAAAATTCAGGTATTTGGGCTGGCGGGTTACAACAGTCCATTCGGCCTTTCTTTAGTAGACGTATAGGCCTGCAAGGATCATTCAATGCCACCCCTGCACCTATTGATGTTGGTGCACGTTTTACACAGCGGACCGAAAAGAATGCTTTAGCGGGGCTTTTTGTACGTCAACGTGAAACCGAAAATTCCGCTGGATCCAATTTTGGCGTGGTTAGATACTTGAAGAATTATGGAAACGAAAACAATATAGGACTAATGGTCACACATAGGTTGGATGACAATTACTCTGAATTGGGTCTGGAAAGCAACAACAATACTACCATTTCTTTGGATGGACAAATACGACCAACCAGTCAGTGGGACATCCAATACTTGTTTTCCAGCTCCATAGATGAGCTTTCGGGAAACACTGGATATGCTGGGAGAATTTTTGTTGGAAACGATACCAACAAGTATTATTATGGATGGGTAACAGAATACACTGATGCCAATTATAGTCCTAAGATGGGCTTTGTGAGACAGACCGACGTAATACGCCACAATCCCGGAGGGTACTTTATTTGGCGACCCAAAAAGCTTAATTGGATAAGACGCTGGGACCCTGGAATGTTTGTAAATTACAATCATGATGCTACCGACCCAGGTAGTTTTCAGCAAGCCAGCTTGTATATATTTCCAGTATTTACCTGGTTTAAGGATAATAGTTTTTTGGAAGTTTCCACTACTCCAACATGGCAAAACATCAATTTTGCCTTTGCTCCCCTAGGCCTTGAAATTGAGGAGGACAGGTATTTTTATAACCGGTATAAAGTGCAATATAATACGGACCTCTCTAAAAAGTGGTCAAGTGATATTGGCGTTGACCTTGGTAGTTTTTACAATGGTACCAGAACGACCATAAATGCTGCTGCGCGTTTTGCACCTGTTCCACATGCAACCCTTTCCTTGAATTATGAACATAATGATATCAATGGAGTGGGAGTTTCACAGGAAGATTTGAACACCGATTTGTATACGGCCAATCTTCGCCTTGCCTTGAATCCTAGGGTTCAGCTTTCCACCTTTTATCAGTACAATAGTTTTAATGAACAGGGGCGATGGAACGTACGCTTTAGTTGGGAATACATGCCATTGTCATTTATTTATTTGGTATTCAACGATACACAAATTGATGTTTTTGACCCTGTGCAAGAGAGTACCCAATTTATCAGTAAGATTACGTTTTTGAAACAGTTTTAAAATCAGTGATGGTATTCAATCTATAAGACCAACATTCATCAAAGTTTCCCCTTTATTAATTGGTGGTGTGCCTATCATATACAGGATAATACCTGAATTATCAGCAACGATGTCTTCTAAATTTTTTGGGAATTATAGGCATCTATATACAAAGTGGGACAAATGGTAGATTATTTTTTGTGAATGACAGAATTGGATAGGATTTTATCTAAATTGTCTAAGAATAAAAATGAAAAATATATATAATTAGACTTTATGAAAAATCTTATTCTTGGCATGTTCTCGGGTTTGGTTGTAATGGGCTGTAAATCAACTAAAACATTATATGTGGACGAGGATAACAAGACAGAATATATCCAGCGAAACAATGTCGGTGTTGAAGTCATTGACAGCAACTATAAAGCTGAGAACAAAAATGCAGGTAAGTTAAATCGAGAGGGAATCGAATTTGGGAGGCAAGGAAAGTTTGTAAAAGCAAAAGAATTATTCGAGGAAGCAATTGAAATAGAGGACACAAATCCCGCTTATTATACTAACCTTGGAAATTGTGAGATGATGTTGGAAAATTACCAAGCAGCGGAAAGCGCCCATCTTAAAGCTATTGAACTGGATCCAAGGGATTCCAACCCTCGTATTGGGCTGGGGGCTACGTACAATAATTGGGGCAAATACCAGGAAGCGGACAGTGTATTTAACTGGTTCTTAGAGAATGAAGAGGATTATAAAAATGATATGGGATTGGTCTATTATAATTTGGCCGACAATAGGTTGTACCAAGACAAATGTCTTGAAGCACAGAAGTTTCTAGAGAAAGCCAAAATTGAACTTGGTTATGAAACGGAGGCACAGAAATCTATATTTAGATCTCTAGAAGGCAAGATTCAAAAGTGTCTAAAATAAACTAAACCAGAAAAGAATCTAGGAGTTGATAGGATTTTGGTCTCACTGGTAAAACAATAATCATCTATTTTTTATACAGACTAAACGGCACCTATATACATTTTTAAACAATTACATTCGTTTACAAACGAAAGCAAACGTTTAAAAACCTTTTCATGATTTTTTCCCATAGTAAGTTTGTCCTGTCGGATGATAAGAGTTCGATAGTATTAACTGTTTAACACGTAAAACTAAAATTATGAATTCGCTAAAAAACAAAGTACAGTTGATTGGAAACTTAGGAAATGACCCTGAAATGGTAATCTTGGAAAACGGAAACAAACTGGCTAAATTTTCCGTTGCGACCAATGAGTCATATAAGAATGCAGAAGGAGAAAAGATAACAGATACCCAATGGCACAATGTTGTGGCATGGGGAAAAACCGCAGAGATAGTAGAAAACTATTTAGTAAAGGGAAAAGAAGTTGTAATAGAAGGCAAACTGATATCACGGTCTTATGAGACCAAAGAAGGAGAAAAACGATACATCACAGAAATTAAGTGCAACGAGCTGTTAATGCTAGGTAAGTAACTGATTTTATACAGATTATCGAGAAAGGGGGCCAATTGCCCCCCTTTCTTTTAATATGCTGGATTTTAACTTTAACTTAATATAAGATAGCGCAACAATTATAGAAGTTGTGCGTCTAATAGAGTAGAAGTCGGTATCATGAAACCAGTACAAACCCTTACATTGCTTTTTACTTGTTGCTTTTGTCTATCGACATGGGCTCAAAATGATGTGCAATATAGAAAGGGATTGCGTTTTTATGAAAAACTGGCTGAAAGAGATGCTGATTATGAACAATCACTTCAGCTATTGGGTAGTCAAGATGAGTCTGATTATTGGATAGACCAGCGTAACTACGAAAGGCATTTGGGTAAGGCAAACTTTACATCATACTTAGTGTATATGAAAAGTAAAAAAGATGCGTACCATGAACATATGCAAACTTGCGAGCACAAATATAAGCACAGTGATTTGTATTTAGAGAAAGCAAGGGAATACTTATCAGTATCCAATTCAAATGACATAATAAGCCTAAAAGCCCAGAAGGTGGTGCAATCATCTTCTGCTCAAAAGAAAAAAGATAAAGTCTCTGGACATAGAAAATAAAAAGACCGCCAATTGGGCGGTTTTTTTATGCTACTTTCTTAAGCAGGTCAAAACATGGGCAACGCTTGCAGCGTTTATTCTCTCCCTTTTTAAATTTTTTACAGCACTTTATTTTACAATTGGTAATGGGCAATTCCTTTAATAAGGCCTTGTTGGTTTTCTTTAAATCTTTTCTCTTTTTTCCCATCGTAATATGCAGACGGGTCAAAAATAGTTATTTTAAATTAATCTAAATAAAAGAATTGTCAACAATTATTCCCCAGCCGTATTAGAGGCTGCACTTTCTACGTTAATCTGTTGTACATCCCTATCAAAAAGATAGAGACCACCCTTATCATTGCCAATTAAATTGATTTTATCCAATACGGTTCTGGCTAAGGCTTCTTCCTCCAATTGCTCAGCTACATACCATTGCAGGAAGTTGTGCGTGGCATAATCTTTTTCTTGCAACGTAACATGAACAAGTTCATTGATGCTGTTGGATACAAAGATTTCATGCTGATATAGTTCTTCAAACATTTTCTGAAAAGAAACAAAATCCGTTTTTGGTGCTTTCAAGGTAGAAATTTTAGCATGCCCTCCACGTTCGTTGACATATTTCACCAATTTAAGCATGTGCATACGTTCCTCATCAGAATGGCCATACATAAAACCAGCGATTCCCTCCAAACCTTTTACCTCTGCCCATGAAGCCATGGATAGATATACCTGCGAAGATTCAGCTTCTATTTGTATTTGATCGTTAAGTGCTTTTTCAAGTTTCTTTGATAACATAGCTTAATACGTGTTTAAGGTATAAAATTACAAAATGACTATCTGTAATCTTGATTTTTATTGAAATATTAAAACTGGACCATCAAACCAAGGGTATTTGGACCAAAAGATGGGTTCCAGCTTAGGTTTGTTGTTGTCGTATTTTTATCCACCTCATAAAGCAGAAACGAAAATAAACCGGGAAGACTAGGCATAAATATCCTGAGCTAACCTAAAGGTATTGGCATGTGCCTCAACAATTGTTTTAATATCTGGAGAATATCCTCCACCCATACTACATTGCACAGGAATTTTGACTTTATGGCAAGTTTTAAGCACATAACGATCACGTTCCATACAACCATCCAGGGTCATTCCAAGGGTTCCCAGTTTATCAGAAGCAAGAACATCCACGCCACATAGATAAAAGATAAAGTTAGGCTGTACTTTTTCCAATAGCTTAGGGAACGTGTTTTTTAAAATAGAAAGATATTCTTGATCTGTAGTTCCTTTTTCCAAGGGAATGTCCAAATCTGAAGTTTCCTTTTTAAAAGGATAATTTCCTTTACCATGCATTGAAAAAGTGAAAACGGAATCGTCGTTTTGAAAGATTTCGGCAGTACCATTGCCTTGATGCACATCTAAATCCACAATCAGGATTCTTTTGGCCAATCCTTTGTTTTGAAGATACCTAGCTCCAATGGCTTGATCATTGAGCATACAAAAGGCTTCCCCTCGGTTGGAGTAGGCGTGGTGAGTACCTCCAGCAATGTTCATTGCTATACCATGCTTCAACGCAAATCCACATCCCTTAATGGTGCCATCCGCTATAATACGTTCTCTTTGCACCAACTCATTACTTAAGGGAAAACCAATTTTTCTCGCTAAACTTGGTTTAATATCTAGATTGACCAAAGCTTTGTAATATTCTGAATCGTGCACCGCCAAAATGGGATCATCACTTGGAATTTCTGGTTGAAAAAAATTGTCTTCAACACAAGTGCCTTCGTGAAGCAATTGTTGCGGCAACAACTCGTATTTAATCATCGGAAACCGATGCTTCTCTGGTAGTGGGTGTTTATATATGGGGTGAAAGGCTATTTTGAGCATTATGAGATCAAGCTTTTTTATGCAAAGCCAATTGAATGCGCTTTCTTGGGACGTCAACATCTAAAACTTTGACCACAATCTGCTGGTGTAGACTTACATGCTCATTTACATCTTTAACAAAAGAATCTGATAGGTTGGAGACATGGATGAGCCCACTTTCCTTAATGCCAATATCCACAAAGCAACCAAAATTGGTAATGTTATTAACGATTCCCGGAAGCAATTGTCCTTGCTGTAAATCTGTAATTTGTTTGATGTTTTGATTGAAGGTGAATACCTTGGCTTTTTCCCTACGGTCCAATCCTGGTTTTTCCAATTCTTCAAGAATGTCTTCTAAGGTCGGCATTCCAATAGTTTCAGTGCAATAAGATTTAAGGTCAATACTTTCTAGTACTGCCTCATTTCTAATAATGCCAGATAAGAGCACCCCCTTGTCTTTGGCCATTTTCTGCACAATACCATAACTTTCTGGGTGCACGGCGGAATCATCCAACGGATTTTTGCCATCCTTTATGCGTAAAAAGCCGGCTCCCTGTTCAAAAGCTTTACCGCCTAAGCGAGGCACTTTTTTAATGTCAGCCCTGTTTTTAAAAGCACCATTTTCGTTGCGATAAGCCACAATATTTTCCGCAAGCTTTGGACCAATGCCTGAGACATAACTGAGCAGCGGGACGCTTGCGGTATTGATATTAACACCAACGGAGTTGACACAGCTTTCCACTACGGTATCCAAGGAGGTTTTTAATTTGGTCTGATCCACATCGTGCTGGTATTGGCCAACACCTATGGATTTTGCATCTATTTTAACCAATTCGGCCAAGGGATCTGCCAAACGACGCCCGATGGAAACTGCACCTCTAACGGTTACATCATAGTTGGGGAATTCATCCCTTGCAATTTTGGATGCCGAATAAATGGAGGCACCTGCCTCACTGACCACAAAAACTTCAATGGGGTTTTTAAAGCGAATGCGCTTTACCAATTGTTCCGTCTCTCGTGATGCGGTACCGTTACCAATGGCAATTGCTTCAATTTTGTGTGCATCTACAAGCGAACTTATCTTTTTAATGGCGCCAGCGCTATCATTTTGAGGTGCATGCGGATAAATGGTCTCGTTATGTTTTAAGTCACCCTGCGCATCCAAGCAAACTACTTTACAGCCTGTTCTAAAACCGGGGTCTATGGCCAAAATACGTTTTTCACCCAAAGGAGCACCGAGCAATAACTGCTTTAGATTTTTAGAGAATACTTGAATAGCATCAGTATCAGCCTTGTCTTTGGCATTTTTTAAAAGCTCGTTGGATAAAGAGGGTAATAAAAGTCGTTTATAGGCATCGCTTATCGCAAGTTCAATTTGAGCAGTACAAGAGTTGTTTGATTTGATGATACGGCGTTCTATATTGTCAACCGCCCTATCATTATCAATTTCAATTTTTATGCGGATAAAACCCTCTTTTTCTGCTCTTAGGATGGCTAAAAACCGATGCGAAGGACAACGGTTTAAAGGTTCGCTCCAATCAAAATAATCGCGGAATTTTTGTGCTTTTTCGTCATCCTTTTTGGTTTTGATGACTTTGGAGGTAATCAAGGCATGCCGCTCTAGCTGATTTCTGAGTTGGTTGCGAATGTCTGACCGTTCATTGATCCATTCAGATATGATATGACGAGCACCTTCCAATGCGTCATCTTCATTCACAATTTCTTTGCTGAGGTATTTGGAGGCTATGAATTCAATCTCATCACTTCGTTGTGCCATGATAATTTTGGCCAAAGGCTCCAAACCATTTTTACGGGCAGTTTCTGCTTTTGTTTTCTTGCTTTTTTTGAAAGGGAGGTAAAGATCTTCCAAAGTGGTAAGATCAATGCAATTTTGAAACTTTGATTGGAGTTCTGGGGTAAGGAGTCCTTGCTCCTCAACTGCTTTTATAATGGCAGCTTTTCGTTTTTCCAAAGCCTCAAAGTCGGTTTTGAATTTTACGATTTCCCCAACCTGAACCTCATCTAAATTGCCAGTGCGTTCTTTCCGATACCTAGATATAAAGGGAATGGTACAATCTTCATTTAATAATGCAACGGTATTTTCAATGCTTTTTTCTGAAAGCTGAGTGTATTTTAAGATGTAAGGGATGAGTTGCATTTGGGTTTATTGTTGAATTAGTTAGATGCAATTAATAAATATAAAACATCATTCACTTTGAAAATATAAATTCAAAGCTCTAAAATTTTAAAAGAGAATAGTTTTTGGTTTTTCTATCTAAACGCCCAAAAATATAACCTCCTTTGTATTTAAAGACATCAGCGGCAGTGAATCGTTTTATTCCTTCTCTTTCAATATAATCGTGTATGACATAGAAGATGTTTTCTGGCTCCTCCCCATAAGTCAATTCGAAGTTTTCATCCAAAAGACTAAAGATATAAACTGCTTTAGTGTCAGATGCTTTATAAAAGGCCAATGCAACAGGATTTACAAAAAAAGTAACACTTCCAAAAACAGCTACTACGGAGAAAGGACTGGTAAAGGCTATGGCATGCAATAGAGAGTCATTAATCTCCTTTACACTACCGATGTTCACTTGATATGTTCCATCAAATTCATCGACTAAAATAGCAGGATTTCCTGAGGTGACTTTTCGTAAAAATTTTGATGTTTTATCAAACTCTCTATGATTTTCATACCTCCCACCTCTTTGACGTACAGGTCCAATTGCAATGTTAAGAGAATCATGCTTGCTAATATGGTGCTCTTTAATAAGTTTTTTAGTAGCCAAGTCAGTAATCTGAAGCACCATTTCTTGAGTGTTAATCTTTAATTGAAATAGCTTTCCATTTAAAAAGTAGGAGTTGCTCTTTGCTTCCTGCTTAAATGAAGGTTGAGGGATTTTTATAAGATCTACATCCTCTGTATGTAAATTATATGCTATTATTTGGGTTAAATCAGTATTTAAATCAATAACTAAATACAATTTCTCCTCGTTAATATAAAGTTTGTACCAAGAGATCATAGAATCTAGAGAATAAGCAATATCATTTTGAACTAGTTTGATATCTGTAAAAGGCCCTATGGTCGTGCCCAATGCCAAAGCATGTTTTAATCTTGCAGGATGTTTGGCTCCGCCAAAAAAATCATATTTGGACAAATCAATAATCTTTTTTTCATATTGACCAGAGTTATCAAAAATGTATAGATATAATAAGTCCTCTCTATACGACGCGGTTAATAGATGAAATTTATTAGAGTGGTTAAATTGGGTGAGAAGTATTTCGTTTCTTAGCTTAAGATCTATTTCAAAAGTATTTGACCATCTAGTATTAAAATCGAATACTATTCCCGCAAACTTGCTTTTGTCTTTATTAGAATAAAATAAGGTGTATTTAGTGTTTTCAATTGTACCACCAAGTGGAAACTTGTATTTATTTGGAAGTTGTCTAGAGAGTAATCTGCCTTTAGTTTGAAGTGCGCTATCAAAATGGTACGCTGATATGTCACTGTTTTTTGTTAAAAACACAGTAAAACTATCGGTTAACTCATCTACCATAGTAAATGAATTTTGCATTAAAAATGGTGTATCTGGGTAATCTATAGTGAAGTCAAGAAATTCTTCTTGACTGATAACTTTGAGTTGTAGAAAAAGTAAAATCAAAGTTGGATAAAGAAAGGATTTGTACATGGTTTTCTAGAAAGTGTAATAGTTTAGAAATTAACTGATACTTTCTCCAGGATTTACACCATCCTCATCTGGGTTGAGAAACACCAATTTACCTTCTTGGTTTTCGGTCATCAAAATCATGCCTTCACTTTCCACGCCACGTAATTTTCTGGGTGCTAGATTCACCAAAACAGTTACTTTTTTACCTACAATCTCTTCGGGAGTAAAGCTTTCTGCAATTCCAGAAACTATGGTGCGGGTATCTAAACCGGTATCTACTTTTAAAACTAAAAGTTTGTTTGCCTTGGGCATTTTTTCAGCCTCTATAATAGTACCTACACGCATATCCAATTTGGTGAAGTCATCAAAAACGATGGTCTCTTTTTGAGGTTCAATTTCTTTATCCATTTGTTCGTTGGCTTTTTTGGTGGCTTCGAGCTTAGCTAATTGAGCTTCAATTTCTTTGTCTTCTACCTTACGGAATAGCAGTTCACTTTTATTGATTTGATGCCCAAAAGGGAGCAGCGTTTCTTTAGCCCTAAGTTCATCCCAAGAGGTCTCGACTGCGCTCGACGTGACATTTAAGATATTTTTAAGTTTATTGGACGTAAACGGCAAAAATGGCTCACTCAATATGGCCAGGCCCGTTGCAATCTGAAGTGCCACATACATTACGGTTTTTACTCTTTCTTCATCGGTTTTTATAAGTTTCCAAGGTTCCTCATCTGCCAAATATTTGTTTCCTAACCTTGCAAGGTTCATTAGTTCTTGACTGGCCTCTCTAAATCTGTAACGCTCAAGAGAATTGGAGAGCGTATTAGGGAACTCCTTTAAGGCTTCCAACGTTTGTTTATCAATAGCTGAAAATTCACTTGGGGTAGGCACAACACCATCATAATATTTATGGGTGAGCACTGCCACACGGTTTATAAAGTTCCCAAAAATGGCTACCAGCTCATTATTGTTTCTTGCTTGAAAATCTTTCCAAGTAAAATCGTTATCCTTGGTTTCTGGTGCATTGGCGGTCAAGGTATATCTAAGCACATCTTCCATGCCTGGAAACTCTTGCAAATATTCGTGTAACCATACGGCCCAATTTTTAGAAGTTGAAAGCTTGTTGCCTTCTAAATTTAAAAACTCGTTTGCAGGCACATTTTCTGGTAGAATAAAATCTCCATGGGCCTTTAGCATGCTTGGGAAGATGATACAATGGAAAACGATATTGTCCTTGCCAATAAAATGTAGCAATTTGGTGTCCTTGTCCTTCCAATACGGTTCCCAGTCCTTTCCTTCTCTTTCTGCCCATTCTTTGGTAGAGGAGATATAACCGATAGGGGCATCGAACCATACATACAATACTTTGCCTTCGCCGCCTTCAACAGGAACGGGAATTCCCCAATCCAAATCGCGTGTAACGGCACGTGGTTTTAGACCATCGTCTATCCAAGATTTGCATTGGCCGTAGACATTAGGTTTCCAATCGTTTTTATGGCCTTTTAAAATCCATTCTTTTAAGAAACTTTCGTAGCGATCCAGAGGCAGGAACCAATGTTTGGTTTTCTTTAATGTAGGGACATTGCCAGTGATGGCAGATTTTGGATTTATTAAGTCTGTAGCATTTAAGGAGGAACCGCAATTTTCGCATTGGTCCCCATAAGCCTCTTCATTACCGCATATTGGACAGGTTCCCACAACGAATCTGTCTGCTAAAAACTGTTGGGCCTCTTCATCATAAAGTTGCTCGGTTACTTCTTCTATAAAATCACCTTGATTGTATAATTTCTCAAAAAAATCTGAAGCGGTTTTATGATGAATTTCTGCTGAGGTGCGGGAATAATTATCCATGGAAATCCCAAAATCAACAAATGATTTTTTGATGATTTCGTGATACTTATCAATAATTTCTTTTGGAGAAACTCCCTCTTTTTTAGCCTTCATTGGAATAGCCACCCCATGTTCATCACTACCACAGATAAAAGCGACATCGTGTCCTTTTAAACGTAAATAGCGAGAATAGATATCAGCAGGAACATAAACACCGGCCAAATGCCCAATATGGATTGGTCCATTAGTGTAAGGAAGTGCCGCGGTTATGGTATATCTTGATGGAGAATTGGTCTCAGACATGAATCATTTTAATTAAGCCCCAAAAATACTGAATTTCATTCGAGTGATTCTATCCTTTTTAGGGACTTGTTGAGAGGTGTACAGATATTGAAAAATGTAGTTTTTGGAAAATGAAAGGCTAGATAATTAGTATATTATAAGAATATATCTACAAAATATAATTAAATGAGCACAGGTAACCCCAAGAAGTTTAAAAATCTTGAAAAATTCAAAGGAGTTTTAAAAGAAGAGAAAAAGGAAGAAGTAACCCGAGTTTATAAGGACAAAAATCATAAAGTGAAAAAAGCCTTGGCATTTAAAACAGATAGGGATAAACCAAAATTGACGTAAAAAGGAAACCTCCGAATCATGCAGCTCTTACTTGGGGTGGGGAGTTGCACTATCGGAGGAATCTGGAATGTATACGTTACGACTAGTCTACATTATCATTACTGATTTACTCATTTTTTCGTCTCCCACTGAGATTCTATAGATATATTTTCCGGTGGATAAACTATCTCTCATTCGCTCCCTAATATTGATTTCAGCGGAACCTTCCAACATCATTTCATTGAAAACAGTGCCCACATTCTGACCTAAGATGTTGTATAATTGAATGTCAACATGAGCCGCAACGGGCATTTCCAAATAAATATGTGGAGTGCGCTCAGTTGGATAGTAAGGTCTATGGACAATTGTAGCCAATGCATCTGGATCTGGATCCATGCCATCTGGACTTGGAGGGGTATCCGGTAATGTTGGCGGGTCACTATCCATTGCAATATCATCAAAGGTTTCCCCACTACAGTTGAAACCTAGGTCTACTGCTTGATATGGATAACCCAATAAATGGCGCTCAACAGCTTCTCTTGGAACACATAACCATTCTGCCAAGACCGTACCGTAGAGATTTCTAAAATCCATAGTATGTTCTAGATTTCCACGCCCATTGGCATCGTCCAATGAAGGGTGGTCACCAATAAAGGCACTTCCACTTAGTCCTGACCCAAAGAACAGGGTAGGGGCAGCTTTTCCATGATCTGTACCGTTAGAACCATTTTCGAAAATTCTACGGCCAAACTCGGAAAAGGTCATGCTTAATACCTTTTCATCTTGTTGGGTAAAGGCAAGGTCTTCATAGAAATTGTTGATGGCAATGGAAAGATTGGTCATCAATCGTTCGTGGGCAAGTGGCTGATTACCATGAGTATCAAATCCACCCATAGAAATCATATACACTTTTGTACCTAGGTTACCCTTGATCAACCTTGCCAACAAAGCCAATTGCCTTGCAAAACCATTGTCTTGGTATTCTACTTGGTTCTGACCTAACTGTGCAGCTTCAAAAATTTTACCAGCATAAATTTCCGTTGTGTTGGCAACACCTCTCAAAAATTTAAGTTGGTCGCCATACATACAATTGTCAAAAAGTGTAGGATCTAAGCTGTAGTATTCACCATCATCAGCGATACGTTCTAACTGATCAACATTATTGGTTACAAAAGCATAGTTGGTTTGCTCGCCTTGAAAAACCAAGTTGGCCAAATTACCAATTTGAATGGCTGCCGGTGATTCTGGTGGATTCATCAAGTAATCTGGGAAACATTCTTCAAAATGTCTTCCCATCCAACCGGTTCTCTCCCCAGTAAAATTGGTAGTACTTAAATCTGTGTTGGCAAAAATATCCGACCCCGTAAAATGGGACAGACTTTGACCGTCATAACCGACTCCGTGTACTGCTTTAAATTGTCCTTCTCCCCAAAGAGGTTCCAAGGCATTCATATAAGTAGGTACGCCGAAATCATCAGTAAGTTTTAGGACTTTACTTTCTGGAATATAGATGTTTGGCCTTGCATTAGCATAAGTATCATATTGTTGTATTGGGATTACAGTACTTAATCCGTCATTACCTCCAGATAACCTTATCAATATTAAGATATTATCAGTCTCTGCATCTGCGACAGCAGAAGTTAAAGGTGAAGGTGCCGAAGCTGAAACTAAATTACTTCCCAAGAACATAGAACCTGACCCTGCTATACCCAATGCTTGGATAAAGGAACGTCTGCTCCATGTTTTGTGTTCTAAATCGTGGCCATCATGTTCTAGGCCTTTATGTGGTGTTGTATCGTGAGTATGATGAGTATCGCACATAGGTGTAAGGTTATTTAAGTTGAAATTCAGGTTCTCTAACAAGATGAAGAAACAATAAATACACTTGAGTAGGGGCATTTTCCAAAGTCATATCCCAACTGTTGGTTTCATAGGTTCCAGTATTTTCATAAGGCTCCCTAAAAACAGTAATAGCTTGGTCATAATCAGCATCTGTCAACAAACCTTTGGGCAATAGTCTATCTACAATAGCTCTTGTTACTACAGCGGGATCTTGTTCAGCTGCTCCAGCGGGGGTCGCTGCAATACCAAAAGTTCTAAATTGATCTGGATTGGCCTGATAGAAACGATCGACGAAAACTTCCGATGTCAACCAACGACCAATCATAAAATTGGTATTGATCCATTCACGATCTCTTTGCCAACCAGCTACATCAAATGGATCAAACATAGTCTGACCAATCATCCTAGATGCATCAATAACATTTATAACAGTACTATCATCATAGGTAAATCCAGTTTCCTTGATTAGGCCCATATAGAGGTCAAACGGACTCTTTATGATAACACCAATAGCGGTTTCATCAAAGAAATGTTGACTTTTAAATAGTTGTGATAGTACCGGTGCAATTTCAAAATTATTAGAAACAAAAGTTTGGGCCAAACCATTTATAATATCTGGAGCATTACCTCCTTGATCATTGGTTGAATCTGGATGTACAAAGAACTCATATAATTTTTTGCAAATAAAGCCCGCTATTTCATTGACTCTTTCGGTAAATAAGATATTGTGAACATCATCATAACCCCAATTCCCTGTTTGACCAAGAATAGTTTTGTTCTCTGTGTTGAAATCATCAGGATCAAAAGTTACCTGAGTACAACCTTCTTCACCGCGGTTGGTATATCCGGAAAGCGCTTTGGCCGTTTCAACAATGTCTTCTTCAGTATACCCATTGCCTTCACCTAAGGTAAAAAGCTCATATAGCTCACGGCCATAATTTTCATTTGGGTTGTTACCTCTGTTTCTTACGCCATCTAAGTAATATAGCATGGCACTTGTAAGGCCAATTTCGCTTACAAAAGTTCTAAAGTTTCCAAGTGCATTTCGTTGTAGACAGTTTATATAATAGTACAGGAAGGAACTGCAATCATAAACATCTAATTCAGTAACAAAATGGTTGCTCCAAAAGAAGCTCATTCTGTCTCGTAAATTATTGTCCAATAAAGAATTGCCATATGCAATTGAAAACTCTTCCTGTTGGGCTCTTCTTACTTGTCTTGCCAAATCGTCGTCAGCAGGATAATCCGCATTGGTCCAATCTGCCCATAAGGGAGCTGGGATAGGCGGCAGAGCAAGAGCTTGATTTACTAAATTGTCCACAAGGGTACCGGCTGTTTGTCCAACAGCGGCATTAATGGTTTGTATTGAGGCACTAAAACCAAGCCTCCTATACAAATGGGCAGCACGCAACTCATCCAATGGAGTAGTATACGGCGCCAAAGTTGAGGAATTACAATTAATGAAGTACTCCATAGCAATGTCTGGCGTTAATTAGGTCCATAGTTTTGGGGCAACTATATGTTTAGTTAACGTTGGGTGTGGTTCAATTCAGCCAACAAATTACAATCTAAACGCTGTTATTGCCTTGAACTACCAAATTTTTCGATGAACTGCACATATTTTTTAATATTTTTCATAATCTATGGGAAATCATAATGAATTTGGAAAGCTTGGAGAGCAAAAAGCTGTCGATTTTTTACTTGAAAAGGACTATGAGATTCTTCTTAGGAACTATCGCTATCTAAAAGCAGAGGTCGATATCATTGCCAAAAAGGAAGAGGAACTTATTATAATAGAGGTAAAATCTAGAACAAGCGGGTTTTTTGAAGATATTTCAGATACGATAACCCCAAAAAAGATTAGACTTTTAACTATGGCCGCAGACCACTACATTCAAGAAAACGATTTGGAGGTTGAGGTACGGTTTGATATCATTACCGTTATTAGGAAGGGAAGAAGATTTGAGGTTGAACATTTGGAAAATGCGTTTTATCATTTTTAACCATTTGTTTTATTTGTAACAATATGTTATTTTTGCATAAAACCGCCAATAATGAAAACCATATCTGCAGTAGTTGAACATTACATTAAAAAGAAGCCTTTCTTGCAAAGTGCTTTGGCTCAAGGAATCATTAACCTTACATCATTGTCCAGACAAATAAAACCTGAAATATCTGATGCATTAGGAAAAGATGTAAAAGATGGGGCTATTGTAATGGCACTTAAAAGACTTTCTGATGACCTTGAATTTAGAGCCACACATAAAATTGTAAAGGTCCTTAAAAACATTGGGGAAATTACTGTCCGCTCTTCTTTAACCGACTATACGTTTTTGGCTTCTGATACTATTTTGCAACAGCAAGCTCGACTATTGCAAGAAGTGAACGCCAATCAAGATGTGTTTTACACCTCTTCCAGAGGGGTCAATGAGATTAATATTGTAATAAGCAATATCTTGGATGGGGTGGTGGAAAAGTATTTTAAGCATGAACGCTGCACTCAAAAAGCTGAGAATCTATCATCAATTACGGTAAAACTACCTGCGGAAAATGTTTCGGTGCCTGGAATCTATTATTTTATCTTTCAGCGTTTGGCATGGGAAGGCATCGTTTTGTATGAAGTTATTTCTACCACCAATGAGTTTACCATTTTAGTAAATGAGGAGCAAGTAGATGTAGCATTTAAAACAATTAAGGATTTGAAGTCTCTGTAAGAATACATGCTCTAGACTAAATTATCAGCTTTTTCGTTGTTAGAAAAGACACTGCTCTACCAATGATTAAAAAAAGATTCCTCTTTGGTCTACTTGCTATACTACTAATTTATATTGGTTACCTATTGTACATTTTGGTTTTATCACCAAAAACCAATTTGCAATCTATTTATTTAATTCCCAAGGATGCCGTTTTTGTAATTGAATCTGAAAAACCCGTTGAGAGTTGGAAGAAGGTAAGTGAGAGTGATGCATGGCAACACCTTCAAAAGAACGGATACTTTGCGGAACTAACAGAAAATATTCAGAAAGTTGATACCGTATTTAACAACAACAATAAGTTGTTCGAGTTTTTTGATGGCAGATCTCTGTTTATTTCAATCCACATGGTCTCTGAAAAAGATTACGGTATTTTTTATGTGCTTGACTTAAAGCGGATCGCTAAGCTAAAGTTGCTTAAAACCTATTTGAACACACTACTCAACGATAACTACTCTTTAAGCAAACGAAACTATCACAATCATGAGATTTTAGAGGTATATGATCGTAAGAGCAAGGAGACAATGTATCTGTCTTTTGTAAAAAATCAGCTCGTGGCCTCATATACGCATACTTTAGTGGAAGCCTCTATTGATCAATATCGGGAACCAGTGCTTGGTAGGAATTTGAATTTTATTGAGATCAATAAAAAGGTAGGGTATGAAGATTTGTTTAGATTATATCTGCAGTATGATTTTTTGGACGACTATTACAAGCGGTTTTCTAATAAACCCAGTGATTGGGCCAACCGAATAAGTGAGAATTTTTTATTCTCCGGATTCAGTTTTGACGTAGACAAGAATAGCACTATTACTGCCAATGGGTACACAAACATTAGTTCAACAAATCATAATTATTTAGAAGCACTTCAAAAATCTGGTAAAGCCGAAAGAACTATTCCTAGCATAGCACCTAAAAGGACAGCACTATATGTTAGCTATGGCTTCGATAGCTTTTCAGAATTTTATGAGAATTTTGAAACAGTCCAGAAGGATAGTCCTGAACAGTTTGATACGTACCAAGAAGGAATTGAAAAAGTGGAGAAATTCCTTAAGATAGATGTGAAGGAAAATTTTATAAGTTGGATTGGTGATGAGATAGCATTGCTTCAAATTAAATCTGAAATTTCAAAAGGGAAAAATGACCTTGCCTTGGTATTAAAAACTAATGCAATTGAGGATGCCAAAACCAATTTGGATTTTGTACTTAAACAAATCAAAAAGAAAACTCCCGTAAAATTTAAAGCCATTACATATAAGGAGCATGAAATTAATTTTCTATCCATAAAAGGGTTCTTTAAAATCTTATTGGGAAATCGGTTTAAGGAATTTGACAAACCCTATTTTACACTTATAGATCAATATGTGGTATTTAGCAATAACCCCAATACGCTAAAAAGTATTATTGATGATTTTATGGTTAAAGAGACCTTGTCTTCTTCTGAAGATTTTAGGGACTTTGACAAAAACTTTGAAAGTGAGTCCAGTTTATATGTGTACAGCAATATCCCAGTTTTGTATGATAATATGTATTCATTGGCTGATGATTCTACGCGCATACAATTGCGTAAGAACAAAGATTTTATTATTTGCTTTCCTCAGGTAGGGTTTCAATTAACACCAGATGACAATCTATTTGAAAGTAGGCTGGTAGTCAACTATCAAAATGTGGAAGAGGTAAAAACAAAATCCCAATTTCAGGAAGGCGCAGGTGTTTTAAAAAGTAAGGTTCAATCACCAAAAACCAAAGAGATTACAGATGCCATTTTTGACCTTAAACCTATTTACCCAACAGACTTGAATGCAAAAACATTCATGAAAAAGTATTCCAACGGGACTGTAAAATTTGAGGTAGAATTAAAAGATGGCCTTAAACATGGTCGTTATCACGAGTTCTATTCCAATGGTAATGAAAAAATAACAGGACGGTTCAAAAAAGACGAACAAGTAGGTATGTGGCGTTATTTTGATGCTGCTGGAGAGTTGATAAGGAAGAAGCGTTTTTAAGATATTCATTAAAGCATTTCAAGATGTAACTTGCAATTAGTAACTTGATTTCCCAAACTAAGAGTTACTACAAATGAAAAATATTACCCATGTAATCGTATTGCTTGTTTTTATTTTGTCGGCAAATTTTGGTGTGAGCCAAGATGTTTATTTTCCCGAATGCAATGCTGTGTGGAAAGAAGCTTCCAAAAATCAATTTTCCTTTAATGAAACCAAACTGCAAACTGCGGTAGATTTTGCCATGGCAAATGAATACTCCGGGTCGCGGGATTTACGCCGAGCCATTTTAAAAGGGTTTCAGAGAGAGCCTTTTCATGAAATTTTGGGACCTACTAAAAAACGTGGTGGGCCAGCTGGGATGATTCTAAAAAATGGCTATGTACTCGCTTCTTGGGGAGATACCAAACGGGTTGATATGACCTTTAGCGTTACAAAGAGTTTTCTTTCTACCATGGCGGGCTTAGCAGTAGACAGGGGATTGATTTCAAGTGTTGATGATAAAGTTGGAGCGTACATCTGGGATGGCACTTTTGATGGGCGACATAATAGTAAGGTAAGTTGGGAACACCTTTTACAGCAAAACTCAGATTGGTCTGGAGAGCTTTGGGGCCTTAAGGACTGGGCAGATAGACCACCAAAAGATGGTGATTTGGATGATTGGAGATTCAGAAAACTCAATGAGCCGGGTACCGTAATGGAATACAATGATGTTAGGGTAAATGTTTTATCCTATTCCTTAACCCATGTTTGGCGTAAGCCTATGCCCATAGTATTAAAAGAACATCTTATGGATAAGATTGATGCCTCTACAACTTGGCGTTGGTATGGTTATGACCATGCTTGGACAGAAGTGGACGGGATTCAAATGAAATCTGTAACCGGGGGAGGGCATTCTGGAGCAGGGTTATTCATCAACACAGAAGATATGGCCCGTTTTGGACTGGTATTCCTTAACAATGGCAAATGGAAAGGTGAGCAATTATTAAGTGAAGACTGGATTGCGAAAGCAACAATACCTTCAGTTCCCAATGTGAATTATGGTTATATGTGGTGGTTAAACCAGAAAGGGTCACGCCATTGGGAAGGTGTTCCCGAACATCTATTTTATGCAGCTGGTTTTGGAGGCAATTTTATTGTAGTGGATCAAAAAAGCGGACTCATGTTAGTAACACGATGGTTGGAACCCAATAAAATTGGAGAGTTTGTAAAATTGGTCTACGACGCATTTTAGGTAAAATATGCTCTATGGAAATGGTTTTTTGTCACACTGAGCATGTCGAAGTGTGATGGAGAAGGAATGAGAATGTATGGGTTTATTTCAGCCTTATATCACAAAACCCAAATTTGATACTTTTCGTTTTGTTGGAAGGGTCATCATAGGTTTTATATACTTTTTCTCCTAGCTCAAATGCAATAGGGTTTTTAAAAATGGGACCATCAAAACAGAACGTATGGAACTCCCCATTTTCTCCACAAGGATCTACATCTTCTGGGAGCTGATTTATAAGTTCCAAAGATAGTTCTAGTCCCAAAAAAGAGGTTTCCAGTTTTGAATTGTTGATACACACGATTACAGCACGAAATCCCAAAGCAAAGAATTCACTGAGCAGTTCCCGAGTATCTCTTTTCCAGATAGGGAAAATAGTTTCAATTCCTACG
The DNA here is from genome assembly GCF_044596045.1 of Allomuricauda sp. R78024. Taxonomy (NCBI): domain Bacteria; kingdom Pseudomonadati; phylum Bacteroidota; class Flavobacteriia; order Flavobacteriales; family Flavobacteriaceae; genus Allomuricauda; species Allomuricauda sp. R78024. The sequence goes on along the minus strand of NZ_CP138995.1, from coordinate 202,580 downwards.
ACAGATAACATTTTTTCTCTGTAGACTTTAAGGTCTTCCAGAAAAATGTCACCGAAAGCAGAATGCGTATAGCCTTCGGATTTTAATTGCTCAATTTTATTTCCCATCAAAGTGCTGTATTCTTCCATTGATGGACTTTCAGGAACTTCAAGAATGTCTAATGGTATGCCAACCTCCTTAGCTTGGGCTTCCAAAACCTCCTTACGCAGTCCGTGCATGGAAACCCTATTGTAGTGCGAGTTTACCGTGGTCAACAAACGGTCAATTACGTAGTTGTTTTGTTGCTGTAAAAAGTAGAGGGCAATTGCGGAATCTTTCCCAGAGCTCCAATTAAAATAGGTTTTAGATTTCTCCATTACTTTGCTTATATCGAAATGTGATTTAGACCCAGAAGTCATGAGTTTAAGAAATCTCACGTTCTTTGTCACAAGATAAAATATATTTCGTCTTAAAAATATGGTTAGAAGTAGTAAGTATTGCTTGTCTATACTTTTCATTTTTTATGGAATAGTTGTGCATGGTCAACAGGAGTTATTTACGATTACAGGGCAATTGGTGGACTCCGAAACACAGCAATCTATTCCTTATGCCTCTATATATCTAAAGGAAAAACCAATCGGGACCACGACCAATACAGAAGGGTATTTTGTATTTCATATTCCGACGAAAGAAAAGAAAACATTGGTAGTCATTTCTGCAATGGGTTATGTCAGTGTCGAGAGAAAGTCCGATGATTTTTCTCAGGATAAAGTAATTTCATTGCTTCCACAAATCAATCAATTGGATGAAGTCTTATTGGATGGAAGTGCAAATAAAATACTTAAGGCAAGGGAAATTGTTAAGAAGGCCTATAAGAACATTGCATTAAATTATCCGACCGAACCCTATTTTTTAGAAGGTTTCGTGCGAGATCTACAAAAGGAGGACGAGACTTATGTTGAATTTTTGGAATGCGCTATAAAGTTTAAATATCAAGGTTTACAAGTTAGAAAAGAACCAGCGGCAGAATTGCTTGGGGTTCGTACCAATAGCTTTTCACAGAGACATCCTTGGAATGAAAATTCAGAACGCAAAAACTCGGTCATTGACTTGATTGAAGATGATTTTATTCGGTTTGATTATGGCCCAATTTTAGGAAAGAAAGGATGGAAATATGAAATTGAAGGTATTGAATCGTATGATAACCGATTGGTTTATAAGATTACAGGCTTAGATGAACCTTTTCAGAAGGCTGTGCTTTATATTGATGCTGAAACTTTTGCTTTTGTGCGAGTAGAGCTGACCAGAAAAGCAAAGAATGGTACATCTTGGCAAAGACGTTTTACCAATGGGGCACAACAAGTATACTATAATGTTATTTTTGAATATCAAGAATACAATGGTAGATTCTATTTAAAATATCAAAAAGAAGAAGATATTTGGAGGATTTATGAAGGACAGGATTCCAATCTCTTATTGTTTACCAAATACCCCAAAAAAGAGCTCTTTATTAACAACATTATCGTTGATAGTGTAGACGACTATCAATTTTTACAGAACATGAACATCAATACTAGTATTGAAAACCAAACTGAAAATTTTGATGCTAAATTTTGGGCTACCTATAATGTTCCTAGACGTACTGCTGCACAGAGCCAAATTCTTAGAGAACTCAAAAAATAAGTGAATCAATTTAAAATCGACTAAGTTTTAGATTGGGGAAACAGACTTATTTTCTTTATGAATTTATTGGCTCCAAGACTTTCAAAGCTTTCTCCACATTTGTAACTCCATCAAAAACCAATAATAACCGTAATCCGTTACGGGTTTGTTTCTCTTTTAGCTGACAAACTTTTGGGTTCGCTTGAACATATTGCAGTACTTGTGTGAAAGCTGGACTTTGGTAGAAAGGTGATTGTTGGTCGGCAATAAAATACCCCAGGAACTTTCCTTGTTTTAAAATCACGCGCTCTAACCCAATGCTATTGGCAATCCATTTGATACGAACAGAGTTGAGCAAGTCCACGGCCTGGGTAGGCAATTCGCCAAAGCGATCTACCAATTCAGCTTCATATTTTTGAAGACCAGTCTCATCGCCCACTTCGTTTAATTGTGTATAGAGATTAAGGCGCTCTGTAATATTGTTGATGTAATCGTCTGGAAAGAGCAGTTCAAAATCGGTGTCCAATTGCGTGTCTTTTACATACACCTTTTCCTGTTTGCCCTCTACCTCTTCATAGAGTTCCTTAAACTCATTTTCTTTAAGTTCTTCAATGGCTTCAGCTAATATTTTTTGATACGTTTCAAACCCAATCTCGTTGATAAACCCGCTTTGTTCACCGCCCAACAAATCTCCTGCACCACGAATCTCTAAATCTTTCATGGCAATGTTGAAACCACTTCCCAGTTCCGTAAATTGTTCCAAAGCTTCAATACGTTTGCGAGCATCTGGTGTCATTACTTCGTAAGGTGGGGTAATAAAGAAACAGAAGGCCTTTTTATTGCTTCGGCCTACTCGTCCACGCATTTGGTGAAGATCACTCAATCCAAAATTATTGGCATTGTGGATAAAAATGGTGTTGGCGTTTGTAACGTCCAGTCCACTTTCTACAATGGTGGTGGAGACTAAAACATCAAACTCCCCGTTCATAAAGGCGAGCATCAATTGTTCTAATTTTCTGCCTTCCATCTGGCCGTGTCCAATGCCGATTTTGGCATCGGGTACCAAGCGCTGAATCATACCGGCAACTTCCTTGATGTTTTCTATTCGGTTATGGATAAAAAATACCTGTCCACCACGCTGAATTTCATAGGAAACCGCATCGCGAATGATTTCCTCATTAAACTGAATCACGCGACTTTCAATAGGGTAGCGGTTAGGAGGAGGGGTATTGATGACAGAAAGGTCCCTGGCGGCCATTAAACTAAACTGCAAGGTTCGCGGAATTGGCGTAGCCGTCAAGGTCAACACATCTACATTCTCTTTAATGGATTTAAGTTTATCTTTTACCGCAACTCCAAATTTTTGTTCCTCATCTACAATCAGCAGTCCTAAATCTTTAAACTGCACGTTTTTGTTTACCAGTTGGTGCGTGCCAATGATGATATCGATTTTACCAGCAGACAATCTTTCATGGATGTCCCTTTTTTCTTTTGCTGTTCTAAAACGGTTTAAATAATCAACGGTAACGGGCATTTCTCTAAGCCGTTCCTTAAAAGTTCTATTGTGTTGAAAGGCTAAAATAGTAGTGGGCACCAATATGGCAACCTGCTTGCCATTGTCCACCGCTTTAAATGCAGCTCGGATAGCGACCTCCGTTTTACCAAAACCAACATCGCCACAGATCAAACGGTCCATAGGGCGTTCGCTCTCCATGTCTTTTTTTACATCTTGAGTAGATTTTTCCTGATCTGGAGTGTCCTCATAAATAAATGAAGCTTCCAGCTCATGCTGCAAATAACTGTCAGGAGCGTATTGAAACCCTTTTTCTAAACGACGTTTTGCATAAATTTTAATGAGGTCAAAGGCAATTTTCTTAACACGGCCCTTGGTCTTTTCTTTTATTTTTTTCCAAGCGCCAGAGCCTAACTTGTAGATTTTTGGAGGAGCACCATCCTTGCCATTGAACTTAGATATTTTGTGCAGCGAGTGAATGCTCACATAGAGAATATCGCGCTCGCCGTACATTAATTTTATGGCTTCTTGTTTTTTACCCTCTACATCAATTTTTTGAAGCCCCCCGAACTTCCCAATACCATGATCAATATGAGTTACATAATCACCAATTTCTAGTTTATTGAGTTCTTTAAGGGTGATGGCCTGTTTTTTGGCATAACCATTCTTTAACTGGAATTTGTGATAGCGTTCAAAAATTTGATGATCGGTATAGCAGGCAAGTTTTAAATCATGCTCAATAAAACCTTGATATAAAGGAAAAACTACAGTTTTGTAATGAACCGTTTCCTCTACTTCTTCAAAAATGTCATGAAAACGTTTTGCCTGTTGCTCCGTAGCGCAGAAAATATAATTGGTAAAACCTGCTTCATGATTTTCGTTGATGTTTTCAATAAGCAAGTCAAACCTTTTATTGAAGGAAGGTTGAGGTTTAGTATTGAATTTAATTTCTGCTGTCACACTGAGCTTGTCGAAGTGTGAGGTTTTGCTGGTTTCAAGTCGTCCTTCGACAGGCTCTGGATGACTTGTTCTTCCATCTAATTCAACCAAACTAAAATCCTGAAATTGTGATTTTAATAAGCCCGAACTCACGAAAAGTTCTTCTGGTTTGGCGTGTTTGATCTCCTCGCTGAGCTTTGCGAAATTTTCTTCAGCTTTTGCAAAAAATGAATCGATTCTACCATAGACCAAATCCAGGTTCTTTGAAAAAATCACAGTTTTAGGAGAGATGTATTTTAAAAAACTTTCACGGGATTCCTGCAAAAATTTGTTCTCAACATTTGGGATAACGGTAATGCGCTTTACTTTTTCTGTGGACAATTGTGTTTCCACATCAAAAGTCCTGATGCTTTCTACTTCATCTCCAAAAAATTCAATACGATAGGGTTCATCATGGGAAAAAGAAAAGACATCCACGATTCCGCCACGCACGGAAAATTCGCCAGGTTCCGTTACAAAATCTACACGCTTGAATTTGTATTCAAAAAGTACCTCGTTAAAAAAGTCCAGAGAGAGGGTATCCTCCAACTTAATTTTTAAGGTGTTTTTGTCCAGTTCTTTTCTGGTGACCACTTTTTCAAAAAGCGCATCGGGATAAGTAACGATTACTGCTGGTTTCTTTCTGGAATTTATTCTGTTTAGGACTTCTGCTCTTAAAAGTACATTGGCATTGTCTGTCTCTTCAATTTGGTAAGGCCTGCGATAACTCCCGGGGTAAAAAAGCACCTCGTTTTCACCAATTAATTGTTCCAGGTCATTAAGATAATAGGCAGCTTCTTCCTTATCATTCAGTAAAACCAAAAAAGGCAATTCGGTAGATTTAAAGATATCGGCAATGGCAAAAGATAGTGAAGAACCTGTAAGACCTTTAATACTGATTTTTTCAATTTGGGCAATTGTGTCCCTCAGTTTCCTAAGTTGTGGAGACTGTTTAAAAAGTTGGGAAACTGATGCTTTGGTCAATCCAAAAACTTTGTGGCAAATATAGATTGATGTATAGTTGTTTGCAATAGGTAAATGGGATTTTCTCACATTAGTTAGAAATGACCATCTAGTTGAAATTGTCATTTTCGAATGGGAGAATACCGATTGAGAAATCTAAATTTTTATTACCTCATTTTCAACAATAACATAAACTTCATCTTTCTTTTTAGGTTTAAGTGTGTAGGTTCCTGTAAACTCTCCAAAAGCGGGAAGGATGAGTTGACTTTTGGTCTTGAAAAAACAAGATAGTCTCAAGTTTTGACGTCCATATCCTTTTAGTTTGATGGCTGGGTGGATATGTCCACAGAAATTAAATAAGCCATCTCGTTCCTCTGGATGATGGGTCAATAAAAAATCATCCAAAACCCATTCTTGATAAATCTCAATATTTAATTTTTCAAACAAAAGAGGAGAGATGATATCATGGTTTCCAGATACCAGAATAATCTCAGCAGGGGTTTTGGCCACCCAATTTTCAAAAAGCTCCCATTCTTTATTTAAGGATGAATGAAATAAGTCTCCCAAAAAACATATTTGAAAGGGGTTAAAATCAGCAACGATTTTGTCTAGCAACAGAAAATTTTTATGGATGGCTTGCCTTGGAACAGCGGCTCCAAATTTTCTAAAATGATTTACCTTGCCCAAATGCACATCGCTAATGAGCAACAGTGATTTTTCCACCCAAAACAGTCCTCCCAGGGGATGAAGAACAAATTCTTGGTTGTTAAAATATATAGTTTGAGTCATCTAGTCAAAATCTTGGTCATTCGTTTTATGCGATCAGCTAGTTTCTCATTGGATAGTTTTTCACGAAGCCTGTCCGTGATAATAGGAAATGAAAATGGCGTTGGATTGCTACACTTTTTCCATACAATCTCTTGCTGTTCAATTCGTTCCAAAGCTAAGCGCAAACGACCTTCTTCTAATTGGTGTTCAAAAGTTTCGGTAAAGGCTTGCTGAAACAAAAGATTGTCTGGCTCAAAATCCTTGAATACATCAAAAAGTAATTGCGAGCTGCTTTGTAGGTGCTTCATTTTGATGCCTTTGTCTGGATAACCTGTAAAGACCATTCCACTGATTACCGCAACATCCCTAAATTTTCGCTTTGCCATTTCATTGGAATTCAAACTTTTTTGCAGATCACTCAGCATATATTCTGGAGTAAAAAGATTGTTGTCCAATACCTCCTGAATGTTGATTTCTTTGTCCGATAAGAGTTCAAAGCCATAATCGTTAAAAGCCAAAGAGCAGGTGATAGGGGTCAGTAAACTTATTCGGTATGCCAATAAACTGCTCATTCCTTCATGGATTGCCCTACCTTCAAAAGGATAAAAGATATGATGATAGCCGTCATTGGTTTTAAAAGTTTCTATAAGAAATTCATTTGGCTTTGGAACAATGCTATCTTCTCGTTGTTTTGTAAACATGGGAGCCAAAGATTTTATTTCTTTTGATTGCTTCTTGGGTTCCAGTTCTGCTGTATATAATTCTTGACGAAGCAATTCTGACATTTGTGCGGAGAAACTCAATCTACCACCCATCCAACTGGGCACTTTATTGGTTCTTTTTGAAGAGTTACGTACATGGGCAGACATACCTTTAATGCGAATAAATTCTAAGTTTCTGCCCGCAAAAGTAAACACATCGCCAGCAGTTAATTTGGATATGAAAGATTCTTCAATAGTACCAATGTACCCTCCTTTTTGATAACGAACAGATATGGAGGCATCTCCTACTATTGTTCCTATTTGAAAACGATGACGCATGGCAATTCCACGATTATTGACCTTGAATTTTCCATCTGCTTCTACCTCTACCTTTTTATATTCATCATAGGTTTTTAAACTTTGGCTGCCCATGACCAGAAAGTTCAAGAGCCATTGCCATTGCTCCTCTGAAATTGCCTGATAGCAAAAAGTCTGTTTGATCTCTGGATAAATTTCATCGGGATAAAAACCATCGGATACTGCCAAGGTGGTTAAATACTGAACCAAAACATCAAAACTATTCAAATAAGGAACCCTATCTTCAACAGCTTCTTTTTTAACCGCTTGTTGCATGGCGGAAGCTTCAATGAGTTCAATGGCATGTGTTGGTAGAAAGTGGATTACACTTTCCTTGCCCGGTCTGTGGCCGCTTCGTCCTGCACGTTGTAAAAATCGAGCTACCCCTTTTGGTCCCCCAATTTGTACCACGGTTTCCACAGGTGCAAAATCTACACCTAAATCTAGACTAGAAGTACAGACCACCGCCTTCAAACTTTCATTCCGTATGGCTTGCTCCACCCAAAGGCGCGTTTCTTTGTTGATGCTGCCGTGGTGCATGGCAATTTCACCAGCATATTCTGGATGCTTCTCCAAAATTTTCTGAAACCAAATCTCACATTGGCTTCTGGTATTTGTAAATAACAAGGTGGTTTTGCTATTGTTGATAATGGGCACGACTTCTTCAAGTAAGTGAAGCCCCAAATGTCCACGCCATGGAAATGTCTCCATTTCTTTTGGAATGATACTTTTGACTGTTATTTTCTTATTCAGTTTGGCTTTTACCAAAATTGAATTTTCATGGGCCAAGGAAGTAGGGCCAAGAAGGACTTCTCGAGCTTGGTCCAAATTCCCAATAGTTGCAGAAATCCCCCAGATTCTTAAATCCTTGCATATTGTTTTTAATCTGGAAAGGCCAAGTTCCATTTGCACACCTCTCTTGGTTCCCAAAAGTTCATGCCATTCGTCAACCACTATGGCAGAACAGTCTTTAAAGACTTTATCATACCCTTTTGATGAAAGCAGTAATTGCAAACTTTCAGGAGTGGTAATCAATAAGTCTGGCATTGTTGTTTTTTGCCTTGCACGTTCTTTGGTCGAAGTATCCCCCGTGCGAATGCCTACTGTCATTTGAGTTTCTAAATCTTGGGTAATACGCTCCGCAGATTGTTTGATTTCTTGGGATAAAGCGCGTAACGGAGTAATCCAAATTGCTTTTAGGCCTTTTTTGTGTTTGTCTTTGTAACTAGGATTATTTTTTATGTAATTCAATACTATGGGGAACCAAAGCGCATAGGTCTTTCCACTCCCTGTTGGAGCATTTAGCAATCCGTGCTTGCCTTGCAAAAAAGCATTCCATGTCTCTTTTTGAAAAGGAAAGGGTTTCCAATCTTGTTGGTGGAACCAATTTTCGGCAATATGGAGTAGTTCAGATTCTTGCAGGATAAATTGCGTTAAGGATTACAAAGAGCTATGAAAATTACAAATTTCTTTTGGTGATAATTTTACCATCCTTTCTAGTTTAAGATTTATATTTGCCGAACAAATTTTAGTGTATGCCCATTATAGATTTATACGAACATAGCGAACAGAGACATAATTTGGCCCATTTTGCTACTTTGGCAAGTTTGGCAGCCGCGGATGGTGTAATAAGTGAAAAGGAAAAAGCAATATTGGATAAGTTTGCGTTCAAATTAAATATCACCGATGCTGAGTATAAAGAGGTGATGAAAAAAGAGAACAAATATCCAATTGAAACTCCCCATAGTGGTGAAAAAAGATTAAAGCGTTTGTTCGATTTCTTTGGGATGGCCTTTGCTGATAACAATCTTGATGAAGAACAAATGGAACTAGTTGTTAAATATGCTATAGGATTGGGTTATTCACCTCAAAAGGCTTCTCTAATCATAAAAAAATCTATTGCCATATTTACAGGCAAAATAGCTTTTGAAGATTACCAGTATTTAATGGATAAGTAGCCTAATGGTACTTATTTAAAAAATCTTCTAATTTTTTAACCATATTTCGGCTTCCACAAAAGAAGGGAACCCGTTGATGTAGTTCAGTGGGCTCAATATCTAATATTCGAGTTTTACCACCAATTGCCAAACCATTGGCTTGTTCTGCAATAAAGGCCATAGGATTACATTCGTAAAGCAGCCTAAGTTTTCCACTTTGCGAAATACTACTTTTTGGATACATATATATTCCACCCTTAATCATATTACGATGAAAATCAGAAACTAGTGAGCCAATATACCTTGAAGTATAAGGCCTGTCACCTTCTTCTTCTTGACAATATTTTATGTAATCCTTAACCCCTTGTAAGAAATGAATGTAGTTTCCTTCATTTACAGAATATATTTTACCATTTTCCGGAAACTGCATATTAGGGTGTGATAAATAAAAGGTGCCCAGTGCGGGATTTAAAGTAAAGCCATTTACTCCGTCTCCAGTGGTGTAAACTAACATTGTCGATGTTCCATAAACCACATAGCCAGAAGCTACTTGTTTATTTCCTGGCTGTAAAAAGTCTTCAAGTTGAACTGGAGTACCAACAGGGGTAACACGTCTATAAATTGAAAATATGGTTCCAACCGAAACATTAACGTCAATATTGGAAGAACCATCCAATGGGTCAATCAATACCACATATTTGTTTTGGTGTTTTTCATCACTACTATTAATGGTGATAAAACTGTCTTCTTCTTCAGAAGCTATTCCACAAACTATCTCTCTATTGGTAAGTGTTTGGATAAATTTTTCATTTGCAAATACATCTAATTTTTGCTGGTCTTCCCCTTGAATATTAGTGTCGCCAGCAGCTCCGATTACGTCAACCAAACCTGCTTTATTTACTTCGTGATTAACTACTTTAGCGGCTAAACGAATGGCATTGATTAGTTTAGAGAGCTCTCCAGAAGAGTATTGAAATGAAGACTGGTTTTCAATAATGAATTCTCCAAGGGTCTGATTTTTTCTTGTCATTAAAGTAGGGTTGTGTTTTGCCCACAAATATCGGGCATTTTGTGATACTACATCGATTTCGTAGAAGTAAAGTTTTTGATTTTTATAACTTTGAGTTTTATTTATAACAATATGAATTTTTCAATCAGAGATGCCCAGCAAGAAGATATGCAACAAGTGTTGACTCTTATTCAGGAGTTAGCGGAATTTGAGAATGATCCAAATGCTGTAGAAGTCACTAAAGAGGATTTAGTAAAAGATGGTTTTGGAGAGAGTAAACTATTCCATTGTTTTGTTGCTGAAAAAGACAAACAGATCGTAGGGATTGCATTGGTATATCCTCGCTATTCTACTTGGAAAGGTCCAGTGATCCATTTGGAAGATCTAATTGTTGCCGAAAAGATGCGAGGAAGTGGTTTGGGCACCGCCCTTTTAAATGAAGTGGTAAAATATGGGCATAATTTGGGCGTTAGAAGAATTTGCTGGGAAGTATTGGATTGGAATGAGCCTGCGATCAACTTTTATGAAAAAAAGGGAGCTAGGGTGATGCGAGATTGGGATGTTGTTCAACTAGATGAGATGGGGATTAACAACTATATAGGTAATTTGAATTAACCTTTTAAGGGAAAATATAGAACCAAGAATTGATGAGAGTTTTTAAGTTTGGTGGGGCTTCTGTTAAAGATGCCGAAGGGATTAGGAATGTTGTTAAAGTGCTTCAAGAAGTCGGTCATGAAGATACTTTGGTAGTGATTTCTGCAATGGGAAAGATGACCAATGCAATGGAAAAAGTAGTGGCTTCCTATTTTAAGGATAAACAGGCCATCACAGCTTCTATACAAGAAGTAATAGATTACCATGAAAGTATTTTGTCAGATTTGTTCGAAAACAAAAACCACCCTGTCTATAATAAGATAAAACTCCTGTTTGATGAGGTTAAAGGATTTTTAGCTTGGAACAAGTCACCAAAATATGCCTTTGTTTATGACCAAGTAGTTGGGTACGGAGAATTGGTTTCTACGACTATTGTAAGCGAGTATTTTAATGAGGTTGGAATTGCCAATGTTTGGCAAGATGTTCGCAACCTCATTAAAACGGATAATAATTATAGAGATGCTTCCGTGAACTGGGAACGCACTCAGAAAGAGGTTTCTGCTAAAGTGGACATGTCTAAATTGAATATTACCCAGGGTTTTTTGGGGAGCGATGACAATAATTTTACAACTACTTTAGGTAGAGAAGGATCGGATTATTCTGGAGCAATTTTGGCTTATTGTCTTAATGCAGATTCGGTGACCATCTGGAAAGATGTTCCTGGAGTTTTAAATGCAGACCCTAGAAACTTTAAGGAAACCCAGTTGCTTGATCAAATCTCATATAGGGAGGCTATAGAATTGGCTTTTTATGGAGCATCTGTAATTCATCCCAAGACCCTTCAACCGTTACAAAGAAAAGAGATTCCATTGCTTGTAAAATCTTTTATTGCTCCCAATGGCGATGGCACAACAGTTGGCAAGGGAGAAGATATATCGCCTAAAGTGCCTTGCTTTATTGTAAAAAAGAATCAAGTATTAATAAAACTTTCTTCCCTTGATTTCTCCTTTATAATGGAAGACAATATTAGTGAGATATTCAAACTGTTCCACCATCATAAAATGAAGGTAGATTTAATTCAGAATTCTGCCATCAGTTTTTCAGTTTGCTTGGATAATAAGTTTAATGGTCTTGAACTCATGTTGAACGAGCTAAAACGAAAATTCAAGGTGGTTTGCCATGAAGATGTTTCTCTTTACACCATAAGGCATTTTAATGATAAGGCTGTAAAATCACTTCAAAATGGAAGGTCTGTTCTAGTGGAACAACGTGGTAGAGAGACAGTTCAACTCGTTGTAAAATAAAATTTAGAAAACTAATTTACGCTAAAAACCTAATAGCTGTAATTTTCTATCTTTACGCTTACCTAATTTTTGTTTTATGGGGTTGGTTTCTGCGAAAGAGGTGGCAAAAGTCATTAATCTTGACAGGTATGGTTTTTTAGGCACCTTTGTTGGATGGCTTTTAATGGTTGCCACTAGGATTACAGGGATAAATAGATTTTACAATAAGAATAAGTCACTTCCGGGAAGGGATTTTTTAGAAGCTATCTTGGATCATTATGAAATTGATTTTGAGATTCCGGAAGAAGATTTAAAACGTCTTCCCAAAGACGGGCCTTATATCACCATCAGTAATCATCCGCTAGGAGGAATAGATGGTGTTTTGTTGTTAAAACTCATGCTAGAAGAACGGGAAGATTTTAAAATCATCGCAAATTTCCTTTTAAATCGAATTGAACCCATGAAGCCATATATAATGCCGGTGAATCCTTTTGAAAATCATAAGGATGCCAAAAGCAGTATTGCAGGCTTTAAAAATGCACTTTCACACCTTAGGGAAGGTCACCCTTTGGGTATTTTTCCAGCAGGTGAAGTATCTACTTATAAAGATGGAAAGCTGGTGGTGGACAAACCTTGGGAAGAGGCAGCACTTAAACTTATTAGAAAAGCGGAGGTTCCGGTGGTTCCAATATATTTTCATGCTAGAAACAGCAGACTTTTTTATAGGTTATCCAAAATAAATGATGTTTTTAGAACGGCAAAACTACCGTCAGAGGTTGCTTCTCAAAACAGAAGACCTATAAAGGTTCGTGTTGGGCAACCCATATCTGTAAATGCCCAAAAGGAAGAGGAAACGCTAGAATCTTTTGCAGAATTATTAAGAAAGAAAACCTATCTCTTGGCCAATGCGTTTGAGAAAGAACGTTTGATCGATAAAGTGCCCACCACTTTAAAAATTCCTAAACCCCCTAAAAAAATAGCTACGGCCGTTGGTTCTGAAGTGTTACAAGGTGAAATAGAAAAGTTAAGGGAAAAAGATTGCCGAATGCTTCAAAGTAAGAACTACGAAGTATATCTGGCCCAAGAAAAAGATATGCCCTTTATTTTAAATGAAATTGGAAGACAAAGGGAAATAACATTTCGCGAAGTAGGAGAGGGAACCAATAATGCTGTTGATTTGGATGAGTTTGATTCTTATTATCACCATCTCTTCCTATGGGATGATCAAGAAAAGGCTATAGTTGGTGCATATCGTATGGGGCTTGGTTCTCAAATATTCAAAAAATATGGTATTGATGGCTTCTATCTTCAAGATCTGTTTCGTTTTGAACCGGAGCTCTATGGAATGATGGAGAAATCCATTGAAATGGGAAGGGCCTATATTGTTAAAGAATATCAGCAAAAACCAATGCCATTGTTTTTGTTATGGAAGGGGATTGTACATACAACTTTAAGGCACCCAGAGCATAAATATTTAATTGGAGGTGTCAGTATCAGTAATCAGTTCTCCAATTTTTCAAAGTCGTTGATGATTGAATTTATGAAATCTAACTATTGGGATCCCTATGTGGCTCAATATATAAGACCTAAGAAAGAATTTAAAGTGCAGTTGAAGGATGCTGATAAAGAATTCATTTTTGATGACACCCAAGCAGATTTGAACAAGTTTGATAAGTTGATTAACGAAGTAGAACCAGGGAGCCTTCGTTTGCCTGTTTTGATAAAAAAGTACATCAAACAAAATGCAAAAGTTGTTGCTTTTAATGTAGATCCTTTATTTAACAATTCTGTGGACGGGTTAATGTATATAAAGATCGCAGACTTGCCTGAAAGCACTGTCAAGCCTGTTATGGAAGAATTCCAAGCTGAATTGGAACGTAAAATGGCAGAGGGAAACCATCAGTCTACCGTAGATTAAAGATTGTCCCCTTCCTTTGTTTTTAGTTAACCAATTCTTCTTTTACAAAATTGTGGCAAAACTCTTTTATCTCTTCTCTGGCCTTTAGGAATGCAGCATGTTTTACATCTTCAGTACCGGTAACTTTTGAAGGATCAAAGAAGTTATGGTGGATTCGTTCTGCGTTTTTAGCTGGAATAAATGGACAATTTTCTTTGGCGTGGTCACAAACAGTGATGATATAATCCCATTCAATACCTTGATATTCATCCACATGGTTAGATGTATGGGAAGTAATATCAATACCATCTTCATTCATTATGGATACAGCTCCTGGGTTTAATCCATGGGTCTCTATTCCAGCACTATAAATAATTGCCAAAGAATCTTGAAAGTAGTTTAAATACCCATGTGCCATTTGGCTTCTGCATGAGTTCCCAGTACAAAGGACCAATACGTTTTTCATTTTTTTGATATGATAATTAATCTACACCTATAGTTTCACTTCTTTTTTCAAATAACAAATTGTCTTTCCAAATACCTTTAATTTTCCCAACTCGTTCGCGTTTACCAATAAAGCGAAACCCAACTTTTTTATGGAGATGTATACTTGCTTCATTTTCTGGAAAAACCCCTGATTGTATTGTCCAAAATCCAGCTTTTTCACTTTCAGATATGAGTTGCTTTAAAAGTAGCTTACCAACCCCTTTTCCTCTGCTTTCCGCTCTAATATAGACACTTACTTCTCCAACACCGCCATAAACGCACCTGCTTGAAACGGGAGATAATGCAGCCCAACCTAGAATCTCACCGTTCTCTTCGGCAATCAACCTACACTGCTCCACATGGACTTGATTCCAACTTTCATAGCTGGGGATGGTTTGCTCAAAGGTTGCAAAACCAGTTGCTATACCTTGGGCATATATTTGGGAAACACCTTCCCAATCCGAAGCATTCATTTCACGGACTTGCATAATAACGTATTAACAGCAGCCACCTCCAGGAGTGCAGCCGTTTGAGGCTTCTGTTACCACTTCTGCTGAAGTATCTACAACACCACAAGTTTCTTTGGCTTTACAATCTGTTTTTTCTACAGAAAGTTTTAAAACTAGAGATTGCTCATCCATAGCATAATCATTCACAAAGAGCTGAGCTGTATGAAAATCTGAATTGCTATACTCAAACTTTATTTCAGCATCCCTTACCATGGGTTTAATTCCGTCAACTTTGTTGAGGATGCCTAAAGCTTTGTAGGCCGACATAAACTCTTTTTTGTCTTTTTCCTTTGGACTTTCCCATAATTGTACAATGGTCTCTTTCCAAAAATCGGTTCCCGCTCCACAATCCACTGAATCAACCATAATGTTTTTGATTTCAGTAATATGATAATTTGCTCCTACAAATTTGCCTTCCGTGTATTCAAAAAGCAAACTTTTATTCTGATGTTGTTTTAGTAAGGATAGAAATTCTGATGT
Organism: Allomuricauda sp. R78024; assembly: GCF_044596045.1. NCBI lineage: Bacteria > Pseudomonadati > Bacteroidota > Flavobacteriia > Flavobacteriales > Flavobacteriaceae > Allomuricauda > Allomuricauda sp. R78024. The sequence goes on along the minus strand of NZ_CP138995.1, from coordinate 187,464 downwards.
ATTCATGATTAACAGCAATTATAATTAATATTGGCAAAAAACGTATTGAAGGAATTTTGTAATTCTTCCCAACGTTCTTCATTGATACAGTAGCATAGGTTTTTACCTTCAAAGGTTCCTTTTAAGAGACCTATTTTCTTTATTTCGTTTAAATGTTGTGATATGGTCGGTTGCGAAAGTCCAATAACATCAACCAAATCATTGCAGATACAATTTTCCTGTCTGCTTATATATTCTAAAATCGCTATACGAGCAGGATGCGCCAAAACTTTGGCAACTTGTGCCAATTCGTTTTGTGTTACAGAAAACATATGTGTTTTAGAAGCTCCCATTATTGGTTATAACGACATTGATAATTTTATATTGCAATATTACGATAATAAAAGTAAATAAAAAAGCCAGAGCGTATTTCTCTGGCTTTTTTTCTAGAACCAAGGTTTCTTTCCAACCTGGTATGTGTTGTAAAATTCATCATCAGATTTGGTAAGGTAAATGATACCCTCTACCAATCCAATTACACTGGGAATCCAAACAAAAAGCAACCCTATTCCAACGCATGAAAGCACATATGCCACTATAGAAACTCCAAGTAAAATGAAACCTTCCTTATTGTAACCGAGCATAAATTTGTGTACTCCTAGCGAACCTAAAATAATGGCTAGAACTCCGGTTAATATTTTTTTATTCTCACCACCTGCACCTTTAATGCCTTCGGCAAATTCATTAGCAGTTTTTTTAGCTTCGTCAGCAAAATCCCCTGCTGCTTCTTTGGCATCTTCAGCAGCATCCTTTGCGGCTTCTTTGGCATTGTCAAAGGCATCTTCTGCCTTATCTCCTAAGTCTTTGTTTTCTTCAGACATGGTAATTATAATTTGTTGGTTAAACGAGTCTTAAAAATAAGGATTATTTTAATAGCTATAAGAAAGCTTTATCAACAGGTTGCCAAAGTTCTATTTTATTACCTTCAGGATCCAATATCCAGCCAAATTTCCCATAATCGTACTCTTCAATCTCACCAACAATAGTAACACCTTCGGTTTTTAGTGCTTTTAAAAGTTCTACCAAATTTTCTACTCTAAAATTCATCATGAACTGTTTTTCGCTTGGCTGAAAATAGGTAGTATCATCTTTGAACGGGCTCCATTGGGTTATACAATCATTTCCTTCTTTGTCCTTCCACCAAAAACTCCAACCATATTGGTCTACAGGAATTCCTAGACGTTCTTTATACCATTTTTTAATGTTATCCGGGTCTTTCGTTTTAAAGAAAAACCCTCCCAGTCCTGTTACTCTTTTTTTCATAATTATATTATTTTCAGCTCCCACTGATGGGAAACCAAATTACCGTTTTATGTTTTTCTCGTATAACTCTATCCATGCTTTTGGGGTAATTTTTTGGCATAGTTCTGCTATAAGTTTATATGGAATGTTTTCCATTTTTTTAAATCGGATACAACTCTTGCCCATATCCAATTTGGTTTTAACATGTTTTGGGTATTCCCCAACAAACCAGTCCAGTAATTTTTTATCCGCATAAATTCCTGAATGGTATAATGCCACAAAGTTCTTTTGTGAGGCTATGTTTATGAAAGGCAAAGGCAGTTTGGGGTCACAGTGATATCCGGGTGCATATAGAGAATGAGGAACCACATAACCTATCATTTTATAACTGATACATTCCTGAAATCCTTCTGGTAAACTTGCTTTAACCGTTTCTCGCAATTTGGAAACGGCTAATTTGCGATCTTCAGGTAATTTGCTAATATATTCATCTGGCGTGTTGGCATCTATTGTCATGATAAAATTATTTTCGTTGCAATAACAAAGCTGAAATTAAAGTAATAATAAATCCTATTATAAAAACGGTCATCGCCATTAGGGCAAAAGAAAAAAGTGGGTTAGAAAACATTTCCCTCTGTGATTCTAGTTTTGCCAATTTTATTTCAAATTCATCCGCAGGTAAAGAGGTTCTCATATTTTCAACTGCAGTGTCGTAATATTGAGTTGTAAAATCTGGATTAAGCACCTCGCTATAAAAAATATCAAGAAACCCAAATGCTAAGGCTGTAATAAGGCTAATAAGTATGCCGATGATTAAAGCCTGTTTAAAACTTACCTTGCCTTGATTTTCTTTATCTCTGAAATGTTTAATGCCTAAATAGACAAACCCCAGGGATAAAATCATAGACACATAACCCAATACTTCTTGGATGGAATATGACAAATCACTTAATAGGAACCAGCTTGTTAAAAAGAGAATAGAGATGGTGATGGCACCATAAAGTCCAAATCTTGTTATGGTTTTTTTCATAATCAGTTATTTAAAAGATTAGGCCAAAAGTAGTAATGGAGATAAGTTTGGGAGTCATACTAAAGTACCAAAACCATAGCAATTTGACTCAAAATCAATCAAATAGCTATAATTTGAAGGGCTTTTGCTTTCTGTATTGCTTGGGTACGACGCTTGGCATCCAACTTTGCCAACAGGCTGGAAACATGGGTTTTTATAGTGCTTTCTGAAACAAAAAGCTTATCAGCAATTTCTTTGTTGGATAGACCATCGGAAATTTGGACTAGGACTTCATATTCACGCTTGCTTATACCAAGCTGTTCTATCTTTTTATAATCTATGGAAATAGAAGAAATTTTTTCTTTCCGCAATGTTCTCTTGTTGATGTAAACACCAATGATAAAAAATACAATTGCAATGACAGCTATCACTATTTCAAGGGAAACATCACCAGAAACGTAGGAGTATTTACTGAACTTGAAAAGGGCAAGCAATGCCACAATAAGGGAAGAAAAAACGAAAACGGTCTTTTTCACTTAATAAAATTAACAAAATCTAGCTTTGATTTTGTCCACAACGGTCTGTGCCAGTTTTTCTTTACTCTCAACAGTCCAGCCTGCTACATGAGGAGTTAGTAAAACGTTCTTGGCTTTTCGCAAGAATTTGAATGCCTTTGGTTTTTGAACAAACATGTTCTCGAACGATTTCTTTTCGTATTCCAGAACATCCAATCCGGCACCTAGAATTTTTTCTGATTTTAGACCGTCAACCAAATCTTTGGTGACAGCACATTTACCCCGTGCCGTATTTAAAAACCAAAAAGGTTTGTGAAATGCGTTAATGAATTCCTTGTTTACCATTCCTGTGGTCAATTCAGTCTCAGGGACATGAAGACTCACAATATCTGACCTTTGTTGAAATTCCATAATTCCTACCTGTCTGGCATTATCATCACCTACACCACCAATGATGTCATAACAAATGATTTCTACATCAAAACCTTTAAGTTTTTGGGCAAATGCCTTACCCATATTTCCATAACCGATAATACCAACGGTCTTGCCATCCAATTCTACACCTCGGTTACCTTCGCGATCCCATTTTCCTTTTTTTACCTCTCTATTGGCCTTGGTCATTTTGTTCATTAAAGACAACAACATTCCTAAAGTATGTTCCCCAACAGCATTTCGGTTTCCTTCTGGAGCGGAAGCCAAGAACACATTTTTTTGCTTGGCATATTCGGTGTCTATGTTTTCCAAACCTGCCCCAAGCCTGCCTATAAACTTGAGATTTGTTGCTTTATCCAAAAACTGTTGGTTCAAAGTAAACCTGCTTCGGATAATGACCCCATCGTACAAATGGATTTTCTTTTCAACCTCTTCTTTAGAGGATGTATAGTCTTCATGGTTTTCAAAACCCAATTGGGTAAATTGTTCAAGAAGTAATGGATGGTTGGTGTCTAAGTGGAGAACTTTCATGGGCTAAATATACCCTAAATTTTAGGGTACTCAGTTTGAGTCATTTCGTGTTGTACTGCACCTGTATGGGCCGTGTTTTGTTTTTCAAAAAGCAATAAATGGACTTCTTCGTCATTCTTTGTCATAGGATTATGTTCCACCCCTTTAGGCACAACAATAATTTCACCCTCTTTTACTACTTCCGTTCTATCTCTAAACTGCATGTATAAGGTGCCTTTTATTACTTGAAAGAGTTCATCTTCATTTTCGTGCGAGTGCCAGACAAATTCTCCTTTAATTTTAGCTAAGATTACCTGCATATCATCCACTGTAGCTATTTGATGTGGATGCCACTGCTTGGTAAATTTGGTGTGTTTTTGCTTTAAATTTATAGTTTCCATATTTTTTTAATTTATTGGTATTGGAAGATTGTGCATCTTTAAAAAAGAAAGCTTGTCCCAATATCCTCTTTGGAATTTGATTTTACCCTCTACAATGTGAAAAAAACCACAGCCTCTTAACCCCAACGGATCCTTCCACTCCAAAATGGCCCAGTCCCCATCTTGGAAAATGTGTTCAGGAATACAGACCATTTCCGCCGTACTAAACTCGTTTTTAAACATTTTGAATATGGCTTCTTTCCCTATAATTGGATCATTTGCAACTTGATGATTTATAGCATCTGTATGATAAAGTTGTGCCAATTCTTCCGCATTTCCTGAGTTAAAAATCGTGACCCATTGCTGTATTACATCTTTAGGTGCCATTTGTGAGATACTTGAATATATTGAAAAAGATAACTACAACTAAAGATACTAAATTCCCAAAACCAATTTAGCAATCCAAAAGTAAATTAAGATGCCAAAAATGTCATTGCTTGTAGTGATAAATGGGCCTGTTGCGATTGCAGGATCAATACCTCGTTTATCTAAAAAAAGTGGTATAAATGTGCCTATGATTCCAGCTACGATAATAACTACAACCAAGGAAATGGAAATGGCCAAGGCGGTCAAAAAATCCCCTTTCCATATCCAAGTAAAAACTAAAAGTAATACGGCAAGTATGAGTCCATTCAATAAAGCCAATAACATTTCTTTGACCAAACGGTTACTAATACTACCCTTTAAATCATCATTTGCAAGACCTTGAACAATAATGGCGCTGGATTGCACTCCTACATTACCTGCCATTGCTGCAATTAAAGGGGTAAAGAAAAAGAGGATGGCATGTTTTGCGATCATTTCTTCAAAACCGCCCATTATGGCCGCGGCCCCCAATCCTCCAAAGAGCCCTAGAATTAACCAAGGTAAACGGGCACGGGTAAGTTCCCAAATGCTATCATCTGCCTCAACATCCTGAGAGATACCAGCTGCCAGTTGGTAATCCTTTTCGGCTTCTTCCTTGATTACGTCCACAATATCATCAATGGTAATACGACCGACCAATCGACCTATTTCATCCACTACAGGAATGGCTTCCAAATCATATTTAGACATAATCTTGGCTACCTCCTCAGCTTTTTCGTTGACATTTACATAATCCACCTTTGAAATATAGACGTCTTTTATATGGGTCTTTGTGGAAGTTGTCAATAGATCTTTTAATGAAAGTCTGCCTTTGAGTTTGTCATCATCATCTACAACATAAATGGAATGTACCCTAGTAACACTTTCTGCTTGGGCACGCATTTCTTTTACACACGTGAGAACATTCCAATTTTCTTTGACTTTCACTAACTCTTTGGCCATAAGTCCACCAGCGGTATCCTCATCATAACGTAAAAGATCTACAATATCCTTGGCATGTTCCCTATCTTCTATTTCTGAAATGACCTCTTGAACAATATCTTTTGGAAGTTCACTAACAATATCTGCAGCATCATCTGTGTCCAGTTCTTCCAACTCACCGGCTATCTCTTTGGCAGAAAGATTTTTTAATATGGATTCCCGTAAATCCTCGTCCATTTCGGCAAGGATATCAGAGGTCTTTTCACTATCTAAAAGTTTAATGAGATAAGTAGCCTCATATTTGGTAAGCTCTTCTGCTATTTCTGCAATATCCGCATAGTGGAACTCCTTCATCATCAACCTAAGGTCAGCGTTCTTTTTGTCCGCTACTAGTTGTTGAATCTGCTCTATTAGCTCGTCTGTGAGTTTAAACGGAATCATTGGCTATCTTCTGCGTTAACGCTATAAAATCGGCTACACTTAGCTGTTCTGGGCGCTGGTCAAAGATAGTATCTTCTTTTAGATTATCAGATAGGTTAAAAGTTTTAAGGCTATTGCGAATGGTCTTTCGTCTTTGGTTAAAACTTGCCTTTATAATTTTGAAAAATAAATGCTCATCGCAAGGGAGTTTTAAGTTTTCCTTTCTTGTTAAGCGCAATACTCCTGATTGCACTTTTGGTGGTGGATCAAATACTTCAGGATCCACGGTAAACAAATATTCAGCTTCATAAAATGCTTGGACCAAAACCGATAAGATCCCATAGGTTTTATTCCCAGGTTTTCCGCAAATACGCTGTGCGACTTCTTTCTGGAACATTCCTGAAAATTCTGGAACCTGCTGACGCATTTCAAGCATCTTAAAAACGATCTGTGTAGAAATATTATAGGGAAAATTTCCAGTGATGGCAAATTGCTCATCACCGTACAATTGCTTTAAATCGAACTTTAAAAAGTCCGCTTCTATAATGTTTAATCGGTTGTTTTTTTCAAGTACTGTTGGATGTTCCAAGCGAAAACTATGATTGAGATATACTATGGATTCCTCATCAAGATCCATGGCAACCAAATCCATATCTTTAAGCAGTAGATATTTAGTGAGAACTCCCATGCCTGGGCCAATCTCTATAACATTGGTATAATTTTTTAGGGAAAGTGTGTCTGCAATTTGTTTGGCAATGTCTTCATCTATAAGAAAGTGTTGTCCTAAATGCTTTTTAGCCCTTACCGCACTTTCTTCTTGCCCGTTTTTAAATTTCTTTGCCTTACCACTGGCAAACTTTTTTTTATTTTTTTTGGACACGAGACATTTTTTTGCAAGTTAATGTGAATTTTCGATATACAACCAAGCCTCAATACCAGATTCTAATTTTACCTTTTTGCGTTTGTAAGCGCTTGTTTCGTACACATCAGCTTTTTGTAATTCAAGAGCAGTTACCTCATAGACTTTTCCCTCAACCTTGTTTTTAAAATCATTGGTTTGCACGACTAAAGAATATCTTTCATAAACTGCATTTTCCAGACATTTGAATCCGGACAAAAAATCCGTTTTTCCATCTAGAATGCGACCGAAAATATATTGTTGGACTTGCAAATCTTGTAGCGTACCATAAGTAAAAAGATAATCCAAAACTTTAGGGAATCTGTTGACTAATGATCTCCAGTTCTGTTCTGAAAGCCACAAATTTGTTAGAAAACAATTTTGGCACATCTGCTCTAAGGCGCTCAGCATCTTTCTTATAATACAGTTCTAGAGTCTGCCTATCTTTAGTTGTGTATTGGACCGAATATGTAATTCCTCCCATATCTTCTTCAACTAAAACTTTGGCCATTTTTGCGTGAGAAAATTTCCCAGTGGCCAGCATATCTGGAACATGTTTGTCCCTCATCCATATGAGCCATTCGTCATGAACGCTTTCATCTATATTGATTGTAACATTGTATATGAGCATTAACCCTAAGTTTTGATGGCTTAAATGTAGATAAGTTTAATTTATTGCATCACCGCGAAGCCTTCTAAAATGTTTTCTGGCCTTTGGAAAGTAATAACTGTCTTGATAATTATAAATTATTTTTTCGTAGTGGTTCTTTGCTTTTTCTGGTTCGTTTAAAATGCTTCTGTACAACTCTCCCAATGCAAAATGGGCATCATCTGCCAAAATACCATCAGGATAGAACTCTACTATTTTTTTATAATTGAATTCCGCACTCTCATAAGATTTTTGAGCTTCTAAAAGTTCCCCTTGTTTCAGCAATGCTTCATCCTCAATTTTCTCACCTTTATGATTCTGCAAAATATCTTCTAAGACCTCAATGGCCTGTTTGTTTTTGTTTTGATATGCAAGAAGATCTGCTCTGGCATATTTTTTAAGTGCAGTTTGGGTAGAATCTTCCAGGGAGTTGTCCGAGATTAAAAGACTTAGCTGCATGGCATCATTGGCGATAAGCTGTGAAGTGGAACCTCTAAGCACCTTTAATTGTGTTAGTGCCCAATTAAAATCACCTTTGTAAAAACTGGTCTGTGCCACCTTAAAACGAGCGTCTTGACCTAAAACATCATTCTTTAAGCTCTTCTGAATTTGTGTGAAATAAATTAAGGCTTGATTAAATTTTTGGTCATATACTAAAATGTCTCCTAAAGCCAATTTTACATAGGCAACTCCCATACGTCCTAAAGGAAGCTCTAGACTTTCCTTAAGAATTGCAATTGCCGGTGCTGGAGTTTCCTTTTTAAAAGTTAGGAAGTTGGCATATGCAATTTGAAGTTGTAATGTGCGACTTTGGTTTCCATATTCGCTAACCAATGCTTGAAATTTCTTATCTACCGCATCTGGTTTTTTTCTGCTTGTACCTTCAAGTTCAATATCTATCAAATGAAGCTCGGCGTTCAATTTGGACACAGGGTTATTGCTATTATCCACAATGTATTCAAAAATTGTGGTGGCATTTTCGTAATCTTCATCTTCCAATGTTATCTGACCAAGATTTTCCAAACGGCCCAGAGAAGTTTCATCTGTTCTTTTATAAATAGCTTTCTCTTGACTAAAAGCACTATTGTATTGTTTTTGTTGAATAAAGAGCCAACTCAGTAATTCGTTCCAAAGGATATCTGGGTTTTTCTGGGCATTTTTGAGCAATACTTTTCTCAACAAGACATTGTTGGCATTGGAAGGATCTTCCGAAATAAAATCATCTATGTTGCGAAGGATGTTTGAACGTGAAGTTCTTCCTTCGTAGATTAAATTTAGGTAGGATTGATACATTTTTTCTATATCACCCTGTTCCCCATAGATTCGGGCTAATTGAAAGTCATAATTCAATTCGGGTTTAAGCGTCATGGCCCGGGTATAGGCCAAAACGGCTTGATCTAGCAGTGCGTATTTCTGAAAACGGTAGCCCACGCTATACCCAAAATTAGGATTTTCATCAATTTTTGCTATTGCGTTATCGTAGTAAGTGGTTGCTTTTTCTGGTTGATTTTGCAAGGTATAATTGTAGCCCAGTTCTATGAAAAAGGTAGGGAAGGCATATGAGTCTTCAATTTTCTTCAACAAGAATTTCTCCGCATCTTCATAACGTTCCAATTGTTGATAACAGGCAACCAAACCTTCTGAATAATCCGTACGTCTTGGTTTTTTTTCGACTAATTTTTCATAGAAAACCAACGCTTTTTCATAGTCACCATCATTGAAATACTGTTTGGCCAGAAAATCTTCTTGTGACTGTGCTGCAGACAGAAATAGAAAAGAAATAAGAAATAAGATGTATCGCAATACCTTGTTTTATTTCAAATATAACGCAGAAAAACGCCGAAATCTGTTAAGTGATTCCAAATAAATAGGTTGACATTCCTAGTCAATAACATCAAACCCGCAATAAGGAACCAGAACTTCTGGGATTTTGATGCCATCCTCGGTTTGATAATTTTCTAGGATTCCCGCCAAAACTCTGGGCAATGCCAAAGAACTACCATTTAATGTGTGCGCCAATTGACTTTTTCCATTTTCGTCCTTAAAGCGAAGTTTTAATCGGTTGGCCTGAAATGTTTCAAAATTGGATACTGAGCTAATTTCTAGCCATCTGTCTTGGGCAGTTGAAAAAACTTCAAAATCAAAGGTTAGGGCAGAGGTGAAGCCTAAATCCCCACCACAAAGACGGAGGACCCGGTAAGGTAATTTCAATTCTCGCAGAATATTCTTAACATGTTCTACCATTTCATCCAAAGCTTGGTATGAAGTTGTAGGCTGCTCAATGCGAACTAACTCAACTTTATCAAATTGATGAAGTCTATTTAATCCTCTTACATGCGCACCATAACTTCCAGCTTCCCTTCTAAAGCAAGGTGTATATCCTGTGTATTTAATTGGAAAATTTTCTAGGGGAACTATATCGCCCCTATGCAAATTGGTAATAGGTACTTCAGCAGTTGGAATAAGGTATAGATTATCTATTTGAGCATGATACATTTGTCCTTCCTTATCAGGTAGTTGACCTGTGCCATAACCTGAAGCCTCATTGACCAAATGTGGTGGTTGTACTTCTAAGTAGCCTGCTTCTGTGTTCTTATCCAGGAAATATGAGATTAAGGCGCGTTGTAAGCGAGCTCCTTTACCCTTGTAAATTGGAAATCCTGCACCTGTGACTTTCACTCCCAATTCAAAATCGATGATGTCGTATTTTTTAGCTAACTCCCAATGTGGCAAAGCACCTTCAGAAAGCGTTGGAATGTCACCTTCGCGGAAAATCTCTTCATTATCCTCATCTGAATTTCCTGCGGGAACAGATTCATGGGGAATATTCGGTATCTGGTATAATTGTTCTTGTAAGGCGGTGCTTGTTGCATTTAAATCTTCTCCCAATTGTTTTGAAGCTTCTTTAAGACCGGCCGTTTGCTCTTTTATCGCATTGGCTTCTTGTGCTTTTCCTGATTTAAAAAGCATTCCAATTTCTTTAGAAAGTTTGTTGGATTCTGCCAAGGTACTATCCAGTTCGGTCTGGATGGAACGTCTTTTTTCATCCAAATCCAATATGGCGGATAAAATAGGCTCTGCATCAACATTTCTCTTTTTCAAAGCTTTGATGATACTCTCCTTGTTCTCTCTAATTATCTGTAATTGAAGCATGGACTTGTATTGAGCGGCAAATTTAAGTCAATCTAAGGAAGTTGACCAACAATTATTCTTTTTGTGATGGTCTTATCCATTCATTGTGCGAGAAATGTTTCCATGGTACACTTGCCAAGTCTACTTTCGGATCCACAAATTCAAGGTATTTACTTTTATTGACTCTAACTTTACTACTTGCAAAAACCTGAATTTTTTCACCTTTTTTTGCGTACTCTTTTTTTAAATGCTGGGCAAACTGCCAGATAAAGTCTGGGTAACAAGCTACCTTTCTTTTTTGTTTTTTGGTAAGATATTCATCTAAATTAATATGACTTCCCTTACCTGTTTCTTTGTTTAAAATTTTAAACGTAACAAGGCCAGTGCGGCTGCGCAACATCATACGCCAGCTTAATCTATGTCCTTCCTCGGTCCATAATACATCATCTTTAAAAGTGTGGTGTCTAAGTGGGAGTGCCAGTTGCACCAAAAAATAGAGACTTAAGGCACCGACTAACAATTTTGCGTTTTTTGGGTGATTTACCTCATTATCAATTGCTATGGTTTTCTCTTTTAAGAAAATGTTTCTAATGGTCTGTGGACTAAAAAAGAATACGGTGAAAGCCAACGATAAATAAGGAAAAATCCCAATCTGAAAAACTATACTATTGAATAAATGGAAGAATATGGAAAATGCAAAAGCAATCTTTCTAGTGGGTTTCCATAATAAGGCAGGAACAATCAATAAATCGAAAAGAATGCCAAAGACGGCCACTATTTTATGTACCCACTTTTGTTGTAGTAACTCTCCAATCAAGTAATAGTCCTCTTTGGATTTCATTAAGATTTCAATGATGCTAAAATCTAACCAATCTCCATATAGTTTGGCAATTGAAGCATACGTGTACACGATGAACAGTTGTAGAATGATAGTCCATCTAACCCAATTGTACATTGTACGGGAACGAAACTTTGGATTTAATTTGGCATCTAATGAAAAATCTCGGCTTGCAGGCAAAAATGCCATGATAAAAGCCAGCAACATTAATAGATAATAATGGTTGTTGTAAGATGTTTTCTGCATTAAATAGACCCCCGCCCACATAATAGCAAAAGCAAAGGCACTAAATCTATATTTATAGCCAAGGGCTATTAATAAGCCTAATGTTCCCATGATGACAAAATAGATATACATTCCGTTGCCTGGGAGAGGCTGTAACCATTCAAAACCAATAAAGGAAAAGGTGAATTTGGGCTCTATTAATGTTCTGCGTACCCAACCTGTTGCAATGGCGCCATAGCATTCGGCACTTACCAATAATCCATAAAAAACCCTGAAAATAATAAGCTGAGCGTTGTCTATTTTTTTAAAAAGAAATTGGTTCAACATTTTATTTGGTGATTAATGCCAGCGAATGGTTTTTGTCCTTTTTTAACTGTTCTTTCAGTTCCTGTACGGAATCAAATTTATGTTCATCTCTAATACGATGTAAAATTGCTACCTGCACTTTTTTGTCGTAAAGATTCCCTTCAAATTCAAAAAAGTTGATCTCTATGCTCTTTTCTTTTCCTGATACCGTTGGATTAAAGCCAATATTCATCATTCCATGATATTCTTTGTCATTCAAGATGCTCTTCACCACATATACCCCATTTTTTGGAATCAGTTTGTATTCTTCAGCTATATGTAGATTAGCCGTAGGAAAGCCAAATTGTTTACCAAGCCCCTTGCCCTTTTTAATGGTTCCGGTAAGCATGTAGGCATAATTTAAATATGTATTTGCGGTAGTAATATTGCCCTCTAACAGAGCATTTCTAATTTTCGTGGAACTTACAGAGACCTCATCTATTTCTTGTACGGGTATTTCTTCAACTTCAAAATCCAAAGCATTTCCAAAGGCAATTAAGTCTTGTATATTGGCATTACGATTTCTTCCAAACCGATGATCATATCCAATAATTATCTTTTTGGTTCTTAGATTATTTACAAGAATGTCTCTTACAAATTCGGTTGCGGAAAGCCTTGAAAAGTCTTTTGTAAAAGGGTGAACAATAAGATAATCCAATCCTAAAGAATCTAGAATCTGTATTTTCTCTTCCAAGGTGTTCAATAATTTAATGTCTGTGTCCTTTTGAAGTATCATCCTTGGATGAGGGAAAAAAGTAAGCACAGTAGACTTCAAACCAATATTCTTGGCATTATTTATGAGGCGTTCCAATATCTTGCGGTGACCAAGATGCACTCCATCAAAAGTGCCAATGGTAACAGCGGTTTGAAACGTAGTATTGGTAAACTGAGAAATGCCTTGGACTGTTTTCACTTAATCAAGAAAATAAAAAAGGCTTATTTTTGAATTTGACTTACGCCCCTTATGCATGAGAGCTAAATTACATCTTGTTTTTTCAATAACCATATTTTTTGCTTGCTTTTGCGCATTTGGGCAACAAGCATATTGGAAAACTATTCCCGCAAAATCCAATTTTAAAAGTGCATCGGTTAAGGATATGAGCAAGGCCAGTGCGGTTTTTTCTTTGGAGAAAACTCTTTTTTCAAAAACACTCAAATCCTTTTCCAATTCAAAAAATCAGAAAAATGTAATTTATCTTCCAGATCATAACGGGAATGTAGTAGCGTTCAATATAGAAGAGACTTCGGTTCTTCATCCAGATTTAGCAAAGAAATACCCAAACATAAAGTCGTTTTCCGGATATAGTTTAGATGGAAAATACAAAGTGAAGCTTAGTAGTTCGCACAAAGGACTTCAAAGTATGATTGTAAACAGAGAGAATCGGAAAACTGTATTTATGGAGCAGTTGTCCAATAAGAGCAATTCATATGTTGTTTATGAAAAAGGTGCGGGAGCTTCTGGAAAAGATGGCTTTATATGTGATACTGAAAAACTACAACAAAGTGTTGCTAAAACAATTACTCCACTAGTGGATGATCAACTTTTGCGAAAGTTTAGAATAGCGGTTTCCACAACCGGAGAGTATACAGATTTTCATGGAGGTACGGTTGCTGATGCTCTCGCTGCAATCAACGCAACACTAACAAGAATAAATGAAGTTTTTGAAACAGATTTAGGGGTGACCTTAGAGCTGATTCCTAATAATGATTTGGTCATATTTACAGATGCAGGTACAGATCCTTACAATGGCAACTTGAATGGAGAGGTGCAAAACACACTTACTACAACCATAGGAGAAGCTAATTATGATGTGGGGCATCTTTTTAATAAAGTGGAATTACCCTCACAAAATAATGGAAATGCAGGTTTTATAGGTGCTGTTTGTTCAGATAACAGGAAAGGAAGCGCATTTTCATCAGCTTCCATACCACAAGGGGATGTTTTTGACCTAGATTTTGTTTCCCATGAACTTGGCCATCAATTTGGAGCCAATCATACTTGGTCTTTTGAATCTGAAGGCACGGGTGTGCAAGCAGAACCTGCAAGTGGTACCACGATTATGGGTTATGCCGGAATTGTAAATGGAAACAATGTAGCTCCCAATGGGGATGATTACTATCATTACAACAGCATTGTTCAGATTTCAGATTATTTAGAAACGGTTTCTTGTGCGCAAACAACTCCGTTGACCAATGTACCACCTGTTCTAACACCGGTTGGAGATTTTGTTATACCAAAAAGCACTGCTTTTGTTCTTGAAGGAATTGCGACCGATAGTGATGCAGGAGATATTCTGACATATACATGGGAACAAATTGACAATGGTGTGGTTACAACGGGTACTTTTGGACCTGAAAATCCTAGTGGTGCCAATTTTAGATCTTTACCCCCAACTACAAATCCGGCACGATATTTTCCTAGATTATCCAGAGTTATCCAAGGAAATCTGACACAGACCAATCCCGCAACCAATGATGAATGGGAAACGGTTTCCAATATAGAGCGCAAAATGAGCTTTGCTTTTACTGTTAGAGACAATGCCGTTGGAGGGGGGCAAGTAGTTTCAGATTTGCTTGATGTACAAGTGGTTAATGCAGCAGGACCTTTTACGGTTACATCACAAGCTTCAAATGAAGTTTATGAAGGGGGTTCGATTCAACAGATAACATGGGATGTTGCCAACACCAATATTTTACCTATTGATGCCAAAACAGTGGATATTTTTCTTTCAATAGATGGAGGAAATAGTTTTCCCATTACTATAGCCGAAGACAAACTTAACGATGGAAGTGAAGAGGTGCTTATTCCAGGAAACGTTACTAATATGGCTCGGATAATGGTTAAAGCCAGTGATAATGTTTTTTTTGCTGTCAATTCTTCCAATTTCTCCATTCAAGAATCTCCTGTGGTCCTGAATTTCCAAGACTTGTCTTTTGAAGCCTGCCAACCAGACGATATAGTTATTCCTTTTACCTATCAAACCTTTGCAGGATTTAATGAAACTTCAACATTTTCGGCTAACGTACCTGTGGGCTTAACGGCCTCTTTTGTGCCTGCACAAGCAGATGCAAATGATACTCCTATTGTACTGACCATTTCTAATACCAATGGTGTTGCACCAGGTGTTTATCCTATTACTATTACATCCACTTCTGCATCAGAAACTAAAAATGTTCCGGTGTCTCTAGTGGTTAGAGATACTAATTTTGGGAATGTTGTTTTGGCTTCGCCTACAGATACCCAAGCAAATACTTCAATAAGGACTCAACTTACTTGGGAAGCCAATGCCTTATATTCAGAGTATGATATTGAAATTGCCACGGATATTGGTTTTACCGACATCGTAGAATCTGCTAACGTACCATTCAATTTTTATCAATCAACCAACTTGAATGGTCAGACAGAATACTTTTGGAGGGTACGTCCTAGTAATAATTGTGGCACAGGTAGTTTTGGAACGCCATTTAGCTTTACAACGATTCAAGTAAATTGTAAAAACTTGGAATTTAATAACCTACCATTGGAAATTTCGAATATTGATACACCTACGGTATCAACAACACTACAGTTTTTAGAAGACCTGCCCATATCGGATATTAATGCAAATCTTGAGCTTACACATACCTATTTGGAAGATCTTAGTATAAATCTTATCTCTCCTTTAGGTACGAGGGTTGCTCTAATTTCAGGTAGTTGTGGAGAACTTAATAATGTAAGTGCTGTTTTTGACGACGATGGTAGTGCTATTGTTTGCTCTGGAAACCCTGCTATTTCTGGGACGGTGAGACCCTTGGGTTCCTTATCCTCTTTACAGGGAGAATCTACCTTTGGGGAATGGACTTTGGAAATTCAAGATAGAGCTAATGGTGATGGAGGTTCGTTGGTGGCATTCTCGTTAGAAGTTTGTGCAGAAGGCGCTTTTAGACCAGATGCGGATGAAGATGGTGTTTTTGATGATGGTGATGATTTGTGTTTGGGCACTCCAAAAGGAGTTGAAGTTGATGCAAGCGGTTGCCCCGTTAATAGATTTGCTTCTGATAATTTTTTGTTGGAGATACAGAGTGAGGCTTGTAGAAACAATAATGACGGTTCGGTGTCTTTGACAGCTACCGATACCTCAATAACATATTCTGCTGTTTTGGATGGAGAAGGAAATACTTTGAATATGGATTTTTCAGAAACACATGTTTTTCAGAGTTTGGCAGCGGGCAACTATTCTTTATGCATTACTGGCACCAATGGCTCAATTACTTATCAAGAAACTTGTTTTGACATAGTAATTGTGGAACCAGAACTTTTAACTGCAGCAGCTATTGTTAATGCAGGAATGTTGGAACTTTCTTTGAATGGAGGCAGTCTTTATAATGTGGAACTAAATGGTTTAACAACACAAACAGAAAATTCCGAAATACAGTTAAGTTTAAAAACTGGCCGAAACACTTTGAAAGTATCAACGAACGTACCATGTCAAGGAACATATGAAGAATCATTTTTTATTTCGTCCAAACCCATTGTATATCCAAATCCAGTAGGAGCAAATACCAGAATTTTTCTAAATGGGATTGCAAGAGAAGTAATTAATATAAAAGTATTTTCCTCTGATGGACGACTGATAATGACTGATGTGAGAGATGTAAATGGGAACGAATTTGAAATGGATTTTTCATCATTGTCCACTGGAGCTTATTATATGAATATTCAAAGTTCAGAAATAAAAGAAGTGTTTAAATTGATTAAAGAATGAAGCAGTATTTTCTAAGTTTATTGGCACTTGTTTTACTCTCTTCTTGTGGAGGGAGCGACGACCCGCCACCATCTCCGGTTGGTGCAAATCTTGTTTTTCCTTTAGAAAACTCCGAGTGTACAACGGGAGTAAGTATCAATGAAACACAAAGCCAAGTTACTTTTGAATGGGAAGCTTCTAGCAATACAGATAGCTACACATTAAATGCGATAAATTTGGATACAAATGTGCCGCAAACAATTTCTACGGCGGCGACTTCTGCAAGTTTATCCATTGCCAAAGGAACACCTTATTCGTGGTCTGTTACTTCGCTTAATTCTGGATCTGATCAAGTGGCTGCCAGCGAAACATGGTTGTTTTACAATTCAGGTTCTCAGACAACGTACGCACCCTTTCCAGCGCAATTGGTAAGTCCAGTATCCGGTTCTACTGTGCAAAAAAGCATCGCTAACGAAATTGTATTATCATGGTCAGGAGCAGATGTTGACGATGATATAGATAATTTTGAAATTTTCTTTTCGGACCAAAATCCACCAACTGCTTCAGAAGGAAACACGGGTTCAACCGTAATGGAGTTTACTGTTAGTGTGGAATCCAATACCATTTACTATTGGAAAGTCATTACCACTGATTTGGAGGGCAATGCTTCAGATTCTGGAGTTTTTGAATTTAAAGTGTTCTAGCTCTATGTCCCATTAAATTGGTTCATGGTATTCTTGATGCCCGAAAACACAAATGAACGAATTAGATCAGAGGATTTATGTAGCCTTTCGGGAAGTTGTTTTACTTCATCGGCATTCCACTTCCCTAAAACATAATCAACTTGTTTTCCTTTTCCAAACTGAGACCCAACGCCAAACCTAAAGCGGTTGTACTGCGATGTCTGTAAGGTGTTTTGAATATCCTTTAGGCCATTGTGACCACCATCACTGCCTTTGGTCTTTAGACGGATCGTGCCAAAATCAAGATTGATGTCATCCGTTACAATCAATATATTTTCCAAGGAAATTTTTTCTTTTTCCATCCAGTACTTAACTGCTTTACCGCTCAAGTTCATGTAAGTGGATGGTTTTAAACACAAAATACTTCTTCCCTTATGTTTAAAATTGGCAATGGCACCCAGTTTAGCATTTTCAAATACAAAACCTTCCTGTTCAGATAGAAAATCCAAGACTTTAAAACCAATATTGTGACGGGTTTCTTGGTAGTCAGACCCAATGTTCCCTAGACCAACAATTAGGAATTTTTTCATGGTATCAGTTTCTTCCAATAAGAATTTTGGTGTGCTAAAAAGTGCTTTGAAAAATTGAAACATCTGCAGATTTCCATTTGTTCAAAAATACGAAAGCGCCCAAAACTTTTATCAAAGATAAAGCAAGGGCGCTTTTATAATTTATGCTAAAACTATTCAGTAGCTTCTGCTGCCGGTGCTTCTGTACCTTCTGCAGTACCCTCTGCTCCTTCTGCTCCTTCAATTTCTTCTTCCTCTTCTTCCTCATCATCAACAGATGTTCTAGAAGCTTTTACTTGTACCACTGCGGTACTGTCTGGATGAAGAATGGTGTAATCATCATTTAAAAGAGTTTCCACAGGAATGGTACCACCAATTTTTAACTTTGAAATATCAATAGTGATAAAATCCGGAAGTAAATCCGGTAGTGCCTTAATGGAAAGCTTTCTTTTTCTAAAAAGCAAACGTCCACCATTTAAAACACCAGGCGAGGTTCCTTCCAAACGTATAGGAATGTTCATGGTAACTGGCTTGTCACTGAATAATTGATAAAAATCTATGTGAAGAATTTTATCTGTTACAGGATGAAACTGGATATCCTGTAATACAGCTTTCAACTTTTGACCATCTTCCAACTCAATCACAGCTGTGTATGCGTTAGGAGTGTACACTAAATGTCTGAATGCTAGTTCATCAGCTGAAAAGTGTAATGGTTTATCCCCTCCGTACAGCACGCAAGGGACCTTTCCAGCATTACGTAAGGCTTTGGTAGATACCTTGCCCACGCTTTCTCTTTGAGATCCTTTGATAGTAATTGATTTCATTATATATTAAAATTGATTTACATTAAAAATTTTGATGATATCGAAGTATTGTGGTGAACCCTATGCATAACATCTGCAAAAAGATCTGCGCACCCCAATATCTTTATTTTTTTCTTGTTGTGTTCAACTGGGATAGAATCTGTGACAATCAGTTCTAACAGCTTTGATTTTTCTATTCTTTCGTATGCATTCCCAGACAGTAACCCGTGTGTAGTAATAGCACGTACACTTTTTGCTCCCCGCTCTATCATAAGATCAGCAGCTTTGGTCAATGTTCCAGCTGTATCTACCATGTCATCCACTAAAACGACGTTCTTGCCTTTTACTTCACCAATTAGTTCCATATGTGAAATTACGTTGGCTTTGGCACGCTGCTTATAGCAAATAACCACATCGCACTCTAACGCTTTAGAGTATGCGTATGCTCTTTTGGATCCTCCCATGTCTGGTGAGGCAATGCATAGATTATCTAAATTAAGTCCCTTTAAATAGGGTAAAAATAAGGTTGATGCAAAAAGGTGATCTACAGGTTTTTCGAAAAAACCTTGAATTTGATCAGCATGCAAATCCATGGTAATAATACGTGTGGCTCCTGCCGTTTCCAGCATTTTTGCAACTAATTTGGCCGCAATGGGAACCCTTGGTTTGTCTTTTCTATCTTGTCTTGCCCATCCAAAATAAGGCATTACTGCTGTAATATGTCTAGCAGAAGCCCTTTTGGCGGCATCTATCATTAACAACATTTCCATTAAATTTTCCGAACTGGGATTGGTAGAACCAATAATAAAAATGCGTGTTCCCCTGATGGACTCTTCAAATGAAGGTTGAAATTCTCCATCACTATATCTAGAAAAAAGAACCTTACCTAAGTCAGCGCCGTAGGAGGCTGCAATTTTCTCGCCAAGCACAGTACTTTGAGTGCAAGCGAAAATTTTAGGTTCTGGAACTTGGTATGACATTGCAATCTGTTGTTAGCTAGCTTTTTAAAATGCCTTTTTATAAAAGAGGTGCAAATTTATAAATTAATTCGGGTTGCTAAAGGATTAATGAAGGTATTTTTAGTGGGAAATGAAATTATTTTTTAGCTTTGCAGTCCTTTTGGAAAATTAATGCTCGAGTGGCGGAACTGGTAGACGCGCTGGATTCAAAATCCAGTTCCTTTGGAGTGTGGGTTCGATTCCCACCTCGAGTACAAAAAAAAACCTTGCAATCTTTGCAGGGTTTTTTGTTTTACAGAGCCCTCAGCAATACAAATTGGACCACCCAAAATAATCCAATTTTAACCACATTTTGGTCAAATATAAAACTTCAAATTTTTGCTTTAATAATTTTTTAGGAATCCTAATTCACAAAAACAACTTTTGAGACTAATTGCCTTGTAATCAATACGTTTTAAAACCTCAACTTCTCTTGTTTAGACGTAATTGTGGCTGGTGTTAAGTGTGAAATGTTAAGGATTGTATAAAGCTTTCATCGGTTATCCGACGTTTCACAACAAATGATCGTTGAAATACAACATATTTTCCCTTTAGTCGATGGTAGTAGATATGTTTGAATATTCTTACACATTAAGAACAACCTCATTTTTTTGACTATGAACATATCTCTAACCCACCAAAAAACTAGAAATTTTCTCTTATTTTTTGTGTTCTTGCTAGCTTCTTTTCAATTGAGTTATGCTCAGAACTGTTCTGTCAATGCTGGAATACCAGAAACTATATGCGAAAATGATGGAACATTTACCTTGTCCGGATCTTCTGCTGGTCTTGTTCAAAGTGGACCTACATGGTCTCAAGTTGGCGGACCATCCATAATCATTAACGACACATCAAATCTTAATACGGGCATAACCGGATTGGTAGGCGGAAATACGTATACTTTTAGATTAAGCGGTGTATGCACGGATGGAACTTCACTTTTTCAAGATGTAGATATCACGGTTGAACCAATCACAATTTCAAATGCGGGGAATGATATTGCATCTTGCCCCGACAGCTCAGGAACAATTACTACAAATGCCAATACACCACTTAATGTAGGGGAAACCGGACAGTGGAGTATTGTAGGCAATAACAATTCTGGTGTAATTATTAATTCGCCTACATCACCTACAACAAGTTTGACTTTACCGGAAAATAGGGCCGGAACGACCACTTTGCAGTGGACAATTACTGGAGCAGACTATGCACCCGGACAATTTTGCGAATCATCCTCTACTATAACTGTTACCAATTATGGAGGAGTATCTATTGTTAGTGCAGGTGGTGATCAAAATTTAGATAATTGTTATGCAGTTACGCAATCTACAACCTTAGGTGGAAGCTTTGGTGGTAATAATATAAACGGACAAGTAGGAACTTGGTCTTTTGTTAGTGGACCAAGCGCCCCAAGCTTTTCAGACGTTAACACAAATAATACTGGTGTTACAAACCTTATTGAAGGGGTTTATGTTTTCAGATGGTCTGTAAACGGACCTTGTGCTAATGGAGAGGATACTGTAACGATTACTGTAGACGAAGCTACCCAAGATATTTCAAACGCATCTATTCAAAATAATAACATACGTTTTTGTGATGCTAGTATTACAACGGTAACCTTAGCGGGCTCTCAACCTCAATTTACAGGAGAGACAGTAACATGGACACAGACTAACGGACCTGTAGCGGGTATCAATATATTAAACCCAAACTCAAGTACTACCCAGATTAGTGGTTTAGATGGGAGTAGCACGTATGAATTTACTTATACCATAGAAAATGCAGCTACCCTGTGTGATGATTCAGCAACAGCAACAATTCGATATTCAACCAATCCTATTTCCATAACGGCAAATCCAGCAGGAGGTGGTGCAGATATTGTTGCGGTTTGTGGTTCAACAAGTGTGGATATCCCTTTTTCAACTACTGGAAACGGAAGCAATACCTACAGCATAGTAAGCGGACCTAGCGGATCGGCACTTATAAACCCTAGTTCTTTTGCAAATACAGGCAGCACGCCGCTAAACATAGATTTTGATGTTGAAGGGACTTACACCATACTTTTTAGAAGGGCTGTAAGCGGAACTATTCAAACTGGTTGTGATGTTGCTACGGATGCTATTAATGTAACGGTGGCATTAACACCAACTGCCTCTAATGCAGGAACAGATCAAACTTTAGCATGTAATATAACAGATACAGATATAACCGGAAACGTTGTTGCCATAGGAAATTCATTATGGTCACAAATAAGTGGTCCAAATACCGCTACCATAGGAAGTCAATATGCAAGAACAACCAATGTTTCTAATTTAATAGCGGGAACATATGTTTTTCAATATGGAATATCTGGTGGTAATGCTTGTGCACCATCCGCTGAGGATACTGTAGAGATTGTAGTGTCATCCAATGTAGCGGTTGCCACAGCAGCTGGGACGGACCAAACCATTTGCTTTGGAGCTCCAACCCAATTAGATGGAAATGCTCCGCCAACTTCAAACTTGGTAGGAACATGGACGGTAGATACCGCTCCTGTTGGAGCAACTATTGTCTTTGAAGATGAAAATGACCCTAAAACCTTGGTATCTGGGTTAGATGATCCAAATGAAACCTATATTTTCTTGTGGACCATAGCAAATCCAAACGATATTACCTGTCCTACTCCAGGAACAGATACCGTTACGATTAATACAAGTGCAACGCAAGGACCTACTTTGGCAGATGCAGGACCAGACCAATGTTTGGGAATAGGATTTTCTGCTATAACATTAGCAGGAAATCAGCCAGCGGGTGATGAAACTGGAACATGGACATCGGTTCCTGCTCTAGGAATAACATTTGATGATGCAAACCAGTTTGACACGGATGCAACCGTAACTATAGAACAGAGTTATATACTTACTTGGACCATAGAGAAGACAGCTCCAGGTTGCCAAGCAACGACTGATGATGTTGAGATTACCATTGGGGCTAATGCCGTTGCAAATGCTGGGCTGGACCAAACAGAATGCCAATCCATATTTGTCATGGATGCTACAGGTTCTATAGGGAACAGCGGTATTTGGACGCAAATTTCTGGCCCTGGAGGATTCAGTTTTGATGACGATACCAGCCCTACAGCACAAATTACCTTTTCTTTTTCAGGACAATATATTTTTGAATGGACAGCCAATAATGGTTCTTGCTCCACAGATGCGGATCAGGTAGTTTTGAACGTGGGTATTCCACCTACAACAGCTGTGGTAACAACACCCACTGAAACAATTTGCTCTTCGACATCTATTACATTAGATGGTAATCCATTTGATAGCAATATTGAAACTGGTTATTGGACCTTGCTCTCTGGAGCACCCAATACACCTACGTTTTCAAATGTCAACGATCCAAACGCAATGATTACCGGAATGGTTTCAGGAACCTATGTTTTTCGTTGGACCATAGCGGGAGACAGCAATTGCCCAACCACTTTTGCAGATAAAACTGTGAATGTCTTTGTTCCTGCGGATGCTGGACCAGACTTGGACTTTTGTCAAGTTGAAAATTTCTTACTTGAAGCCACTTTCGGATCTACGGGTACATGGGTTCAAACATTTGGACCAGGGGTTGGTGTTATTCCGGGCACACCTGCAACCATTTCACAAAATCCTTCTGACAGTAATGTTGCAGAAGTAAGTAATATTGAATTAGGAAGGGTTTACAGGTTTGAGTTTACAACAAACTATCCAGGATCTACAGGTTGTGGAAATACATCAGATGAAGTACAGGTAGAATCAAGTGCACTGCCTACAATATTACCAGATGCTGGTCCTGATCAATTACTGTGTAGGGGTGATTTGGTCGTAGCAAATCAAACTACATTGGCAGGGAATATACCTCCAGATGATGTAGATATTGCGCGATGGAGCTTTTTAGAACAACCCGCTGGTAGTGTAGCTGTTATCACAAATGATCAAAATGAAAACTCTACGATTACCGGACTTAGCGTAGCAGGAACCTATATTTTAGAGTGGAACTTTCAATCAGGAAACTGCTTCAATACTGCGGATACAATCAGAATAGAAGTTTTCGACATTCCGGTGGCCGACGCAGGCCCTGATCAGAACAATGCCTGTGAACTAGATGCACAATTAGCCGCTAATACTCCATCAGGCGCTGCTGGAGGTACATGGACACTTACTGGTACTCCTGTAGGCGAAACGTTGACAATTGATGACCCTAACTCTCCGACTTCAACCATATCGAATGTAACCGCACTGGGAACATATGAGTTAACATGGACAGTAGGATATGAAAATGTTATTTTCCCTGGCCCTCCCTCACCTTCAGCCTGTGAACCTGTTTCAGACATAATGGAAATAATATTTGCTGCAACCCCTCCTTCCAATGCTGAGGCTGGACCCAATCAAGAACTTTGTGCTGCAACCCAAACAAATATGACGGCTACGGCTCTTATAGTCGGCACAGGAACTTGGACCCAAACTGCTGGACCTGGATTTGGAGGCGCTCCAGGAACACTTGCAAACATTACAACACCGAATAGCGAAACCACGTTGATTGATACTTTAGAGCCGGGCACTTACGAATTTACATGGACTGTTGTTAACGGAGGGTGTTCATTTACGGATACAATGGAAGTGGTCATTTATGCAGATCCTATTAGCACAAATGCAGGTATAGACCAATCATTAAATCAATTTTCTACCGTCACTTTGGCTGCAGATGCAGCAATAGCTGGAATAGGGACATGGACTCAAGTTTCTGGACCAACCACAGTAGGTTTTGTCAATGAAAATGATTCTAATACCGAAGTCTTTGGCGCAAATTCAGGCATCTATGTTTTTGAATGGACAGTTTCTAATGGAATATGTACTCCAGTATCAGATACTGTTGAAGTCTCTTTAATAGGGGTGGATTTGGAACTTACAAAATCAGTTTTACCTGTATCAGCCAATCCGGGAGATACAGTAACGTTTACTTTAGATGTATTCAACAATGATGCTTCCAGCGCATCAGATGCCACAGGTGTAAGCGTACGAGATGTTATTCCTTCAGGATACACCCTGGTGCCAGGAACAGTGAGTAATGGCGGAGTTTATAATATTGGGGATTTATCGATTACATGGTCGAATCTTTCTGTTTTGAATGGGGCTACAACAAGTTTAACTTTTGATGTAACTGTTAATGCTTCCGGAGATTATGTAAATACTGCTGAGATTACTGCCAATGATACTTTTGATATTGATTCAACCGTAAACAATGGTCTGGCTGGTGAAGATGACCAAGATACTGCAGGAGTAACAATAACTTCTGCTGACTTAAGTCTCTCCAAAGATATTAGCGCATCGTCAAGTTTAACACCAAATATTGGGGATACAGTAGTTTTCGAATTAACAATTACGAATGCTGGTCCAGATACCGCAACAAATATTACCCTTGAAGATATAGTGCCTTCTGGTTTTACAATAGTGACCATTAACAATGGAGGTAGTGAATCTGGAGGAACCATAAGTTGGAATATAGCGTCATTGGTAGTAGGAACGACTACCGTATCTTATGATATTACCGTAAATGCACCTACAGGCGCTTCAAATGAATATGTAAATACCGCTGAAATTACTGCCGTGGACCAATTTGATCCAAATAGTGCACCCGGCAATGATGATGGAAATCAAAGTGAAGACGATGAAGATTCTGTGTCTTTGACTGTTTTGGAAGAAGCAGATCTAAGTATCGCTAAAAATATAATAGTTGGATCTACAACCCCAAACATAGGTGATACGCTAACTTTTGAGCTTGTTATATCCAATTCTGGTCCAAATAATGCAACGGGTGTTTCTGTTGAAGATGTGTTACCTGCTGGTTTTACCCTAACCGCGGTAAACAGTGGAGGTTCACTAGCTGGCAATACAGCTAGTTGGTCTGGATTGTTTATTCCTTCAGGTGGAACTACTGCACTAACCTATCAGGCAACGGTGAACACACCAACAGGTACTCCGGGAGAGTATACCAATAGCGCACAAATAACGGCAAGTGACCAGATTGATCCAGATAGTGACCCAACCGTGGGTCCTGCAGTGGATGATTTAGGTGATACCATTGCCGATGATGATGAGACGAGTTTGACCATAACACCACAAGTTGCAAACCTTTCAGTAGATAAATCAGTAAGTGATACAACTCCAGATATTGGGGATACAATAACATTTACAGTTCAAGTTGACAATGCTGGACCTAGCATTGCAACTAATGTATCGATTGAAGATCAAGTTCCTTCGGGTTACACCATTGTTGGTGGTTCCGTTTCTAATGGAGGAATATTTAATTTAGGAGGATCAGAGGTTATTTGGACATTGGCCAATATACCTTTGACCGGTGTGACCCTTACCTATCAAGCAGAGGTAAACCCATCTACCGGAACACTGGGAGAATATGAAAATATAGTTGAACTTACAGCTGTGGACCAATTTGATCCAAACAGTGCGCCTAACAATGATGATGGAGATCAAGATGAGGATGATGAAGATGCGCAAACAGTTGTACCAACTGCTGCGGATTTAAGTTTGGTAAAAGATATAAGCGCTGCTTCTAGTGCCACACCAAATGTTGGAGATACGGTAATTTTTGAATTAACGATTACCAATGCAGGTACAGATACTGCTACAAATATTGTTATGGAAGATATTGTTCCTCCTGGTTATACCTTGGGTACAATTAATAATGGAGGATCTGCGATTGCAGGTACTTTCTTAACATGGAATATTGCTTCATTGGCAGTAGGCTCAACAACTGTTTCATATGAAGTAACAGTAAATGCACCTACAGGAAGTACAGATGAATATTTAAATACTGCTGAAATAGCTGCTGTAGATCAATTTGATCCGGATAGTGACCCAGGAAATGATGATGGTGACCAAGATGAGGATGACGAGGACTTTTTTGTGGTAACACCGCAAGTAGTTGATTTAGAATTGGAGCTATTGGCCAGCAACACCACACCAGATGTTGGAGATGTAGTCACCTTTACGGTCAATTTGAGCAATTTGGGAGATGTAAGTGCTTCTGGAGTTTCAATTGAAAACCTAGTACCTCCAGGATATGGAAGTATAACAGGAATAAGTAATGGAGGAACCTTTAGTTTTGGAACAATAACATGGACAGGACTCAATGTTCCTTTGGGCACAAATTCAACAGTGCTGACATTTAATGCTATTGTACAAACACCAACTGGAGCATTAGGAGAGTTTACCCATATTGCTGAAGTAACGGCAAGTAACCAGTTTGATGTCGACAGTACACCAAATAATGATACAGGAAACCAAAGCGAAGATGACGAGGATGCTGTTACTGCAGCACCAGTGCAGGCTGACCTTTCCTTAACAAAAATTGTAGTTGACAATGACCTTACCCCTAATGTAGGAGATGAAATAAGTTTTGAGATAACTGTTTCAAATTTCGGACCTGCAGATGCTACCAATGTAGTTGTAACAGATCAATTGCCTACTGGTTTTGATTATGTTTTATACAGCGCGACGGCGGGGATTTATAATGACACAACAGGAGAGTGGCAAGTGGGAACAGTGGCTGGTGGAACATCGGAAACTATCATTATTGATGTTTTAGTAAATGCTACAGGAAACTATACCAATACTGCTCAGATAACAGCTTCAGATGCTTTTGATATTGATTCTACCCCAAGTAATGGAGTTTCAGCAGAAGATGATCAAGACGAGGTGATAATCAATCCACAAGCATTAGTGGACATTTCCTTAACCAAGGATGTGGATAATGCCAATCCTGATGTAAATACCAATGTGGTGTTTACTTTAACGATTGCCAATGCAGGACCTAGTGATGCCACGTCTGTTGAAGTAACCGATTTACTTCCATCAGGATTTACGTATGTTTCTGATAATGGTGGAGGAGATTATACTAGCGGTACTGGTGTTTGGGATGTAGGAGCTTTGACAAGTGGAGCTACAGAAACCTTGAATATTACAGCAACCGTTAATGTTACAGGTAATTATACCAATATTGCAGAAGTAACTGCACATGACCAACCAGACAATGATTCTACACCAAATAATGGGGTGGCTGGAGAAGATGACCAAGATGATGCCGTAGTGAATGCCAGACCTTTGGTTGATATTTCGGTAACAAAAACAGCAGATGATTTAACACCGAATGTTGGTGATCAAATAGTGTTTACAGTTTCGGTATTAAATGATGGTCCAAATGATGCTACCAATGTTGTGGTAACAGATTTCTTGGAATCTGGATATGAATTTGTGAGTGCTGTCCCATCAAACGGAGTTTACGAGCCTTTAAATGGATCATGGACAATAGGCAATTTGGCCAATGGAGCCTCAGAAACTATTGTTATTACAGCTAATGTACTTCCCAATGGAGACTATACCAATATTGCCGAATTAACAGATTTGACAGAAACGGATATTGATTCCGAGCCTGCAAACAACGATGATACAGAAGATGACCAACAGACCATAGAACCGGTTCCAGTATTGGTTTCGGATTTGGTTCTGCGCAAATCTGTGGATATCCTAAGCCCATTAGTAGGGGAAGAGGTTATCTTTAATATCAGCATTACCAACAATGGACCTAGTGATGTTACTGGGGTTGAAGTTTTAGATTTATTACCAACCGGGTACACGTATGTATCCAACAATAGAACTGCAGGGGTTTATGTTCCTGCAACAGGTATTTGGGAATTGAATGGTATTATTCCAAATGGAACTACGGAGACAATGAATATTGTAGCGACTGTAAATCCATCTGGAGATTACTTTAATGTTACTGAAGTTTTCTCTTCTAGTAATTTGGATCCCAACTCCATACCTAACAATAACAACATATTTGAAAACGATCAAGATAGTGCAGGGACTACGCCTATTCCATCAGCAGATTTAGCATTGGACAAGTCTGTGGACAATGAGTTTCCTGATGTTGGTTCAAACGTAACCTTTTCGGTGACCTTAACCAACGAAGGGCCTAGTGATGCAACAGGTGTTGTAGTTTCTGATGTACTGCCATCTGGATACACCTATATTTCTGATGATTCTGGAGGAGCATATAGTTCAGCTAGCGGACTATGGAACGTTGGTTCAGTTACTGGCGGAAACAATGTGGTTTTAAACGTAACAGCTCAAGTAAATGCTACCGGAAACTATGTGAATAGTGCCGAAGTAATTACATCAATACAATTAGACCCTGATTCTACTCCAGGGAATAATGTTCTTACAGAAGATGATCAAGATGAACAATCCACCACACCGAGAGCAGTAACAGATATTTCAGTTACTAAAACTGCGGATAACCTCAGTCCATTAGTAGGAGACCAAATAGTGTTTACTGTAACAGTGAATAACGCAGGTCCTAATGATGCTTCAGGCTTGGTTATTGAAGATGCTTTGGCATCTGGTTATAGTTTTGTGTCCGCAACAACATCTTCAGGTATCTATGATGGAATAACAGGGGGATGGGCATTGTCCAGTATTGCAAATGGAGCTTCAGAAACACTACAGATTACTGCTTTGGTTTTATCAAGCGGAGATTATAGAAATACAGCAGAGCTTATTGCTTTGGACACTTTTGACCCTGATTCAACTCCAGATAATAAACTAAATTCTGAAGATGATCAAGATACGGTTGTTCCAGTTCCTGATGGACTTGCAGATTTATCATTGACCAAAACTGTGGACAATCCAACGCCAAATGTTGGTGATGTGGTTGAGTTCACCTTAAATGTCAACAATAATGGATCAAGTGATGCAACAGGTGTCGTGATTACGGATTTGTTGCCGCCTGGTTATACATACCAATCTCATATTACTACTGCCGGAATCTATGATTCCAATATAGGAATATGGAATATCAATGGGACTATTTTAAATCAAAGTACAGAAACATTGGTTGTGCTAGCTACGGTAAATACACCAACAGGAATTACTGATGAATACTTGAATGTTGCGATGATATCTGCAAGTGATCTAGCAGATCCAGATAGTAACCCAAATCAGGGGATTGACGTAGATGACCTTTCAGATGGATTTGACGATGATGATGAGGCTATTGCATTTGTAACTCCACAAACCACAGATATTGCTGTTACCAAAACAGTGGACAATAACTCCCCTAACATTGGCGATCAGGTTGTGTTCACAATTACTGTTGCCAATCAAGGTAGCGTAGCTGCAACCAATATAGGTATTGAAGAGCAATTGCCTTCAGGATTTAGATTGATTACTACACAGGCTTCTGTAGGTGTTTACGATGAAATCTCAGGTTTTTGGGAAATAGAGGATCTGGATGCCTTGGGAACAGCTAACCTGCAACTTACAGTTGAGGTCTTGGATATCAATGATTATGTGAACACTGCAAGTTTGGCCTTTGTTGACCAGTTGGATGTGAACACTGCGAATGATTCTGATCAAGCAGCTGTTGAACCTTCATGCTTAACTATTTATAACGAGTTTTCACCAAATGGAGATGGTGTGAATGAGTTCTTTAAAATTGATTGTATTTCTAGATACCCTAACAATATGCTACAGGTGTATAACCGATGGGGCAACATTGTATATGAACAGCGCTCCTACAACAATGATTGGGACGGGACCTCCATTGGTCGTGCCACAGTGCAGAAAGGAGATTTATTACCAGTAGGCACCTACTATTATGTGCTGGACCTTGGAGACGGCTCTGAGCCACGAACGGATTGGTTATACATAAATCGATAGTAAAGATGGGTATTAGAAACGTCAAAAAAACACAACGAATGAGAAAGCAATTACGATATACCTGTTTAATAACCTTACTGTTGGGAAGCTTTGTGGTTTCCGCGCAGCAAGATCCGCAGTTTACACAATACATGTACAATACGTTAAGTGTAAACCCGGCATACGCAGGTTCTCGTGGACACCTTACAGCACTTTTGATGCATCGTTCTCAATGGGTTGGAGTAAATGGGGCACCTACTACTCAGGTTCTGGCTGTTGATGGCCCAATGGGTAATAATGTAGGATTGGGTCTAGTACTCTCACACGATGCTTTAGGGCCCTCTTCCGAGGTTTTTGTGGATGCCAATTTTTCCTATACGGTAAAACTGGATGATACGGACAAGAAACTGTCCTTTGGCCTTAAAGGAGGAGGAAGACTGTTCAATGTGGATTTTTCCAAAGGGTTGGTAGAAAATCCAGATATTGCTTTTCAAAATAATATTGAAAACAAATTTTTTCCAACTATTGGTGCTGGTATTTATTATCATACAGCCAAAAGTTATTTAGGTCTTGCCGTACCTAACTTTTTCTCTCAAGATCATTATGACGGACAAGAACAGGAAATAGCTTCTGAAAGACTGCACTACTTTTTAATAGGGGGAAAGATCATTGATTTAACACCCGATATTAAATTTAAACCTGCCTTTTTTGTAAAATGGGTACCTGGAGCACCGGTCATTGCTGATATCTCAGCGAACGTCATGCTTATGGAAACTTTTACCGCTGGTCTTGCTTACCGCTGGGACGACTCTTTTTCCGCGCTTTTGGGGCTTCAAATATCCCCAGATTTAAGTGCAGGTTATGCTTACGATTTAACTACATCAGATTTGAGCAGCTATACCAGTGGAACACATGAAATATTCTTGCGATACGAATTTAAAACAGTGGAAAAAAGACTTAAATCCCCAAGATTTTACTAAGATGAAAACTATAAAAACCAACATAGTCATACTTTTTTCACTTATGGGGTGCATTGCGCAGGCCCAGTTAAAGTACAATGACGCCGATGCCAATTTTGATAATTTATTATATGTAAGGGCAGCAAATCAATATGAAAGTATTGTTCAAAAAGGAGACAATTCACAACATGTTTTACAGCGTTTGGGAGATGCCTATTTTTTCAATACAGATATGGAAAATGCCGCTAAATGGTATGGTGTTTTGTTTTCTAAATATGAGAATGTGCTAAAACCCGAACATGCCTTTAGATATGTTCACGCGCTAAAAGGAGTAGGTAATTATAAACTGGCCAAGGCCATTATGAAGATTTACACCCAAAAGCTTGATGCATCGGATTTTGAAGTAGAACAGTTAAAGAACAATGATGAAGCGTTGGACGAACTGTTGAACAGACAACCCCAATTCTATATTTCTAATTTGGCCATTAACACACCTGTGGCTGATTTTGGAACTATGTATTATAAAGATAAAATTGTTTTTTCTTCAAGTAGAGATTCGCTAAGGTTTGAAACCAGGGTTTATGAATGGAACAAACAGCCTTATTTGGATTTTTTCATGGCAGATACCAATGACCTTGGGTCAGATTTGGCTGATGTTGTCCCATTTTCAGAAATACTGAATACCAGATATCATGAAGCGGTTGCAACCTTTATTCCAGAAGGAAATGTGATGTATTTTACAAGAAATAATTACTCTAACCAAACCTTGGGCAGAGATGGCGAAGGGACCAACCATTTAAAAATGTACACTTCCCAACTTCAAGGAGGAGAATGGACAGTAGCTACTGAGGTTTCATTCAATAGTGAAGAATATTCTGTGGGCCAACCAGCTCTAAGTCCAGATGGACGATTCCTTTTCTTTGTTTCCGATATGCCAGGAAGCATAGGAGGCACTGATATTTTTATGGTAGAGCTTAATAAGGATGGTAGTTTTTCGCAACCAAGGAATTTAGGACCTACAATCAATACGAGTGGCCGGGAAATGTTTCCTTATGTAACAGGAGAAAAACTCTATTTTGCCTCAGATGGGCATTTAGGTCTTGGAGGGCTTGATATTTTTGAAAGTGAACTGGGACAAAATGGATTTGGAACTCCAAACAATTTAGGAAAGCCTTTGAATAGCAATAGAGATGATTTCGCATATATTGTTAATGAAGCAACAGATAGAGGTTACTTCTCTTCCAATAGAGAAGGAGGCAAGGGTGATGATGACATATATTCGTTTCAACGCTTTGAAGAAGCCTGTGAACAGACCGTAAAGGGTAGCGTAATCAGAAAGGCCAATGCACAGTCTATTGTAAATGTAAATGTTGAACTTGTCTTGGTAGATGGCACTTCCATAGGAAAGACAACTACAGATCCTTATGGAGCATTTAGTTTTGATATGGTTTTGGATTGCGAAGCGGAATACAACATCAAAATAAGTAAACGTGGCTTTTTGCCCAATGAAAAAGCATTTACCACCACTACAGAGAAAGACTTTGTAAATACCGTTCCGTTGGAGATTACCAAGGAACTAAACAAATTGATCGTGCGTGAAAATGGTGTGCTCAAAATTAAAATCGACAATATTTATTTTGATTTGAACAAAGCAGATATTCGCCCAGATGCGGCACAAGAATTGAACAAGATTGTTGAAGTGATGAAGGAATATCCTAAAATGGTTATTAAGGTAGAGGCGCATACAGATTCAAGAGGTAGTGATCGCTACAATGAAACCTTATCGGACAAAAGGGCAAAAGCTACAGGAAGTTATATTATTTCTCAAGGTATTGAGGCTAATAGATTAGAA
This sequence comes from Allomuricauda sp. R78024, assembly GCF_044596045.1. Classification (NCBI taxonomy): domain Bacteria; kingdom Pseudomonadati; phylum Bacteroidota; class Flavobacteriia; order Flavobacteriales; family Flavobacteriaceae; genus Allomuricauda; species Allomuricauda sp. R78024. The sequence continues at coordinate 154,165 of NZ_CP138995.1, read as the reverse complement.
AGTGCCATAGGCTACGGGGAAAAAGTATTATTGAACCAATGCGGGAATGGTGTTAAATGCACTAAAGAAGAACATGATGTTAATCGAAGGTCAGAGTTTATCATTGTAAAATTGGAATAATAGCTTAGAAAAAATAGAATTCTCAAAAAGCCTTCAACGAAAGTCGAAGGCTTTTTTTATTTAAAACAGGTACCAATGCAACCCTTTGATTTTTGAATTGTCTTTGGAATAGATGAATAAGGATTATTTTTAGCTGTCATTGAATAACCGTCCAGAATTTTTGGAAGCAAACGTACGTTTTACGCACCAAGCTTTGGTAGAACAGAGCAAACAAGGGAACAGGAATGCCCAACACCAGTTGTATGGGTTGTACGTGGATGCCATGTTCAATGTTGCCATGCGTTTATTGACGATTAGGGAGGATGCGGAAGATGTAATACAAGAGAGTTTTGTTGAGGCTTTTAAAAAAATGGATTCGTTTAGATTCGAAAGCACTTTTGGAGCTTGGTTAAAACGAATTGTGATCAATAGAAGCATCAACCATTTAAAAGCAAAGCGCTTATTGTTATCCTCTCTAGAAAATGAAGGGGAACCCGCTGAAGAAAATGAAATAGAAGGATCACAGGATTTTGAGATCGAAAAGATAAAGATAGGATTGGGTCAGTTACCGGAAGGATATAAGCAAATAATCACACTGTATCTGATAGAAGGTTATGATCATGTGGAAATTGGAGAAATATTGGGAATATCAACCTCAACCTCCAAGTCGCAATACCATAGGGCAAAAAAGAAACTAGTTCAAATTGTAAATGAATTGTAATGGACAATTTTGAAAAATATATTAAGAAAAATAAGGAAGCTTTTAATGTTCATAAAGTGGATAAGGATAAGCTTTGGCAAGGAATCACCTCTCAACTAGAGGAAGATGATAAGGTTAAGGTTATTCCTTTGTGGAAATCCCGTAAGCTTAGAGTTGCGGCTTCGATTATCTTATTAATGGGATTGTCGTTAACGGCCTTTTTAATGGTAGGCAATCCAGTTTCCCAGAGTATTGATGGCTATGCCAACGAAGAACTATTGGATATTGATATGTATTACAAAAACTTGGTTTATCAGCAAGTACAGTTGGTCAAAAACCATCCTACACTTGCAACAGAAGACAAAGAAGAGTTTTTGTCCTTTATGGATGAATTGGATGATGAATATGAACAGTTAAAGTTGGAAATGCAAAACAATTTGGACAATGAGCTGGTATTGGAAGCCATTGTAAACAATTATAAAAAACGCATTGAGTTGATTGAAAATTTACTCAAACAGATCAATGCTTCTAAAAATGAAATGGATTATGAAGGGTATATTTTATAAAAACACGGTTCTCTCCATACTGCTGTTTTGTCTTGCTACTGTTGCATGGGCACAGAGCGAGCGTTCTAAACAGTGGGAAAAAAGTTATGACCTTCCAGCTTCTGGAACTGTGCAGATAGAAAATAAATATGGTAACGTAGCTATCAATGGTTGGGATAAGGATGAGTTAAAGGTGTCCATATCTATAAAAGTAACGCACAGAAAGGATGAAAATGCCAAAAAATTACTGGATAGAATTCGACCAGAAGTAACCATGGCAGGAGATTTTATTAAAATAACTTCTGAGATTTTAGATAGAAGTTCCAGCGTATTTAGCAGATATTTTAACAAGGCAAATCCTTTTGATTTTGACAAATCCAATATTCAAATAGATTATGAGGTGTATTTACCTGCAAATGCTGAGCTTAACATTACGAACAAATTTGGTGATGTAATTATAGGCAATTGGTATGGGGATTTAGAGGCAGATGTTCAGCATGGAGATATATGGATCAATGAGGATATCTCGACCATAAAGGTGGACATGCGTTTTGGAAAATTGAATTGTGGTAAAATAGGTTATGGGAATATAAAAATGAGCAATGGCGGTATTGATATTGAGAATGCCCAGAAGTTGAAAATATTAAGTAGCGGGAGCGAGATAAAATTAGACGATGTATCCAACTTAGAGCTGTATTCTAGCAAAGATGAGGTGAATCTTTTTAAAATAGGGCGCTTACGAGGCGATTTTAAATTTTCCAATGTTGACATTAAAAGCATAAGTGATGAAATGTTTTTGACCCTTAGAATAGCTGAAGTAGAAATTCATCACTTCCTTAAACCCAATCCTGATATAGACATTGTTCAAGAGTCCTCAGATATAAATCTGAATATTTCTGGTCTATCATTTGATTTTAGTGCAACATTGGAACAAGGGCTTTTAAGGGTTCCAAAATCCTTTACTGGCATTAAAACAAATGTGACCAATGCCGGAAAAAAGATTAGGGACATTACCGCCACCTATGGCTCAGGAACACGTGGAGACTTTTCAATAAACGGAATAAAAGGAGTGATTGTGCTCACAGATTAAAAGTTCAGCATAGATCAAACTGAAAATAATTTGGAAAAAAAATTGACAAGCATGCAACCTTTTGCAATTATGATTGTCTTTAATGCGATAACCTAAACAAAAACAATGAAACAGAACATACTACTATTTTCTTTACTATTCTTTTGGTGTGTTTCTTGGGCTCAGGACCAAGAAGATAGCGGCTATATAGAATTTAATGACCGGAGTAATGTAGTACATGGGGTTTATCTGGGGCTCTCTACATATTATGGCGAAATAGATGGTAAGGACACCTATTTAGGGAGTGTAAAAGTTGCCTATGTGGCCAATAGAAAGTTTGAAGTTGGGTTTGTGGGAACATTTCTTTATTCAGAACAGGATAACTTCAGGACTACCAATGAAGATTTAATAGGGGCCTATGGAGGATTACACCTAGAGCCCATTCTTTTTAGTAAATCAGCCGTTAATCTTTCTTTTCCTTTACTGATAGGAGCAGGTGGAGTGGGTTACCTAGGTAACAATTTTGATGATCGGTTTGATGAGGATTTTGACGAAGATGACATTGATGCCGTTTTTGTTTTAGAACCTGGAATGAGCGTGCTTTTCAATATATCTAGATATCTGCAGTTGGAGGCAGGAATAAAATATCGTTTTTCAAGTAAACTGGATTTAGAGTTCAATCCTTTGTCAAGAATCAATGGTTTTTCTGGAGGTGTTGGAATAAAGGTTGGTGTTTTCAATATGGGAAGAAACAGATATAAAAAGCATTTAGGTAATGGAAAATAAATCAAAAAACAACGAACAATCAATAAACAAAGGCCTGTCATCGAGGTATGTGTTTTCAGAAAATGGAACTGTATTTGTTAGGAGCTCACAAAATTTGGAAGTAGATGATTGGTCCGTCATAAACTTCTTTTGGATGCCAGTATTGCAACTAGAAAAAGAACTTCGCTAACCAACCAAAGAGTAATTATGAAAATATCAAAAATTAATAGCCCTTTGTTCTTGGGCCTACTTCTTACATCCGTATTTCTGGGACATGGTCAAAATTTAACGCAAACTGTAAAAGGAAAAGTTACAGATATTGTTACAGGTAGTCCATTAATGGGTGCAACAATTGTTTTGATGGATTCTGAACCGCAACTAGGCGTAATCACAGATGCTCAAGGATTTTTTATTATGGAGAATGTACCCGTAGGACGACAATCTTTTAGCTGTAGTTATTTGGGTTATGAAGATGCTTTGGCTTCTGAGGTTTTGGTAGGCTCTGCAAAAGAAATAAGCCTGACGATTAGGCTAACTGAATCTTTAAATCAGTTGGGCGAGGTAGTGGTACAAGCACGCAAAGATCAGATTAAGCCCAACAATAAATTGGCAACCGTGAGCGCAAGGTCATTTGGGGTTGAAGAGGCCAAACGCTTTCCGGCAAGTATTAGCGACCCTGGTAGAATGGCACTTTCTTTTGCTGGCGTAACCAATACAGATGACACTACCAATGAGATAGTGATCAGAGGTAATGCGCCAAACCAGCTGTTATGGAAAATTGAAGGGGTTGAAGTGCCAGAACCCAATCACTTTTCTGAAGAAGGATATTCACCGGGAGCGGTAAGCTTGTTGAGCACCAATATGTTGGGCAATTCTGATTTTTTCACCGGAGCTTTTCCTGCTGAATACGGAAATGCTACTTCAGGGGTTTTTGATATTAAGCTACGAAACGGAAATGCTGAAAATACCGAGTATGCTTTTCAATTTGGGGTATTGGGAACAGATTTGGCTGTTGAAGGGCCTTTCTCCAAAAACTACAAAGGATCCTATTTGGTCAATTACCGATATTCTACTTTGACCGTTTTAAATGAAATCATAGAAGTTTCCGAAGGTTCAGTACCCACCTTTCAGGACATTGCACTTAAGATTAATCTGCCGATAGGAGAAAAGACCAATTTGTCTTTATGGGGAATTGGTGGGATAAGTGAAGATAACCAAGATAATGCTGATCAGGAAAACCCAATTATTGAAGAAGATGAATTGTTTGATTCAAAAACATATATGGGGGGACTCAATATCAAACATTATTTTAATACAAATACTTCAGTAGATGCAGCGCTGTCTTTTTCGGGTAATAGAAGTGATTATGTTTTCTCACTGGATAATACCACTAATGACAATTTCTTTGAGGAAAGGGATATTCTTAGAAATAATGCCTTTAGAATAAGTGCCAACCTCAATCAGAAGTTCAATGCAAAGACAACACTAAAAACAGGGTTTATCTATAGCAGATTGTCTTATGATGTGCTAACGGACGAAACCCAAAACACCAATACCACAACTTTGGTAGATGCAGAGGGCAATGGTACATTTCTTCAATTTTTCTCCCAAGCCAAATATCGGTTTGATGAGAAGTTCTCAACTACATTTGGACTTCATGTCTCTTCATTTTCTGTAAATGATGATTTTGTAGTTGAGCCAAGGGGAGGATTTGAATATAAAATTTCACCAAAGCATACCTTAAGTGCGGGAGTGGGGCTGCATTCTAGAAGAATGCCTTTGAACCAATACTTTATAGAAATTCCAGATGGTGATGGAAATATTAGAACACCGAATACCGAACTTGATTTAATGAGGGCCACACATTATGTGCTGGGCTACGATTGGCGTATTATAAAGAATGGGCACTTAAAAGTAGAAGCTTATTATCAGGATTTGAACAAGGTGGCGATAGCAAATAGCCCTGATTTCACGGACTCTTTTTTAAACGGTGTTTTTATTCAAGGAGAACTTACAGATTCTGGTAAGGCCAGAAATTATGGATTGGAATTTACACTTGAAAAATTCTTCTCAAACCAATATTATTTTCTGGTGACCAGTTCACTTTTTGATTCCCAATATCGTGCTGCGGATGGTAATTGGTATGATAGTAGATACAACGCCAATTACACTTTTAATGTTGTAGGAGGTAAAGAATTTAAGGCAGGAAAGAATGGCAACAACATTTTTGGAATCAATGCCAAAGTATTATGGAACGGCGGTAAAAGAGGAACGCCCATAGATTTGGATTTTTTTGATGAAACTGGACGTGTACGCCGGATACAAAACCAAAGGAACACCCTGCAGTTTGATGATTATTGGAGAATAGATACCAGTTTCTCATATAGAATTAACAGACCTAAAGTGGCCCATATAATTTCATTGGATATTCAAAATGTTACCAATAGACTCAATGTGGATGAGGAATTTTTCAACACCCAAACCAGGATGATTGAAACAGAATACCAATTGGAACTTTTACCACTACTGAATTACAGAATCGAATTTTAATCAAAAAACGAACATCATGATAAAAATCAAAAAAACCTTTGTAATTGCCCTGTTAGGCCTTGCAATAACGTCTTGTACAAATGAAACCATCAGAGTCTCAGATGAAGTGTCTACCCGCGAATACGACTTTGATAATATTACTGCCTTAACTGTGGCAACTGACTTTAAGGCATATGTTACTTTTTCTGAAACCGAAGAAAGCATGAGCATTCAAGCAAATGATAATCTGTTTAGAAAGATAAATGTTTACAAAGAAGGCGGAAGATTAACGGTCAAGTTGAATAACAATTTGAATGTTAGAGGAAAGGAAACCTTGAATCTCTACATTACAACACGGAATATCACCAATTTTAAGGCTTCCTCAGATGCTGCAATATTTTTGGACTCACCTCTTGAGACTCAAAATGTAACTATTGATTTGAGTTCTGATGCATATTTTGAAGGAGATATTACAGCGGATAATTTTGAATTTAGGGGCTCGTCAGATAGTAAAGCAGTTATTTATTTAAAGGCGACGGATGCCTATATGAATCTATCTTCCGATGCAGATTTGGACGGGGAATCAGACGTGGAAAAAGCTATTGTTAAACTATCGTCAGATGCAGAAATAGATCTAATGGGGACAATAAGAAGTTTAGATGCGACGCTCTCTTCTGGAAGTAATTTAAAAGAGTATGGACTAGAAGTGCAGGATTTAAAAATTTCATTGTCATCTGACAGTGATTCGTACCTTTCAGTTTCCAATACTATAGATGTTACGGCAAATTCAGGCAGTAAGCTGTTTTATAAAGGAGATGCGGAAATTATTAGACAGATATTGTCCAGTGATGGGAAGGTTATCAAAAAATAGCCTATTCTTTTATATATAGTATTGTCGAACAGTAATGAAGATATGTCTAAAGAGGAGAAAATAATGACGTTGCACCCGCAAGGAAAAGCTGGTGTCAATATTCTTAAAAGACGGTATGACCTTATTAAAGATTTTATTGTCAATACGATCCTAGAGCATAAAACAATAACCTTTGAAAGTTTAGGAGATAAGGCAGTAGAGGAATTAACAAATAGTTTTGATGGTAAAGTGCTCTGGTATATCGTTACCGTAAAATTGGATTTAGAAGCTAGAGGGATAATAGAGCGTATTCCCAAGACAAGCCCTCATCAACTGCGTATGAAAACCCATTAGGAGCTTTTTAATTTAATATACTTTTGAGATTTTAAAAAGGCGAATAGCTTTGAGTGTATTGCTTTTCTGAATAATTTTAGAAAAAAATGTACTATGGCCGCATCTGAAAAGCTTTTGCAAGCCTTTCATCTTTTTGATGAGGCAAATAACAAAGACCCTAATACAGAAACGTATAACGGGAAAACGTATCCAAAGGAATTGTTATATGCCATGCGTATGACGGAAGTCTTGGATGAGTTTGCTCCAGATGCCTCAGAGGCGTTAAAACTTGCTGCTCGTTGCCAACATATTTGTAGATGGGAAATTCCCAGGAGCAATTATGAAATGAACCGCCCCGGATATTTAAAATGGCGCCAGGAACTCAAAAAATTCCATGTGCAAAAGGCTACTGAAATCCTCAGAAAGATAGGTTATGAACAGGATACAATAGATAGGGTGGAGTTCCTTTTATTAAAAAAGCAGCTTAAAAAAAGTGTAGAGACCCAAACCTTGGAAGACGTTATTTGTTTGGTATTTTTAAACCATTATTTTGAACCGTTTATGCAAAAACATCCAGAAAATAAGGTAGTGGACATTGTTCAAAAGACATGGCGAAAAATGTCTTTAGAAGGGCAAAAGTCGGCTTTGGAATTATTGTTGCCAGAAAATGCCAAAGAACTAATAAAAACAGCACTTACAGATGGAGAGAAATGAATTGTACCCCATTTTTTTAAAAGTAACCAATCTAAATGTGCTTATTGTTGGTGGGGGTAATGTGGGGTTGGAAAAGCTTTCCTTTTTATTAAAATCCAGTCCTAATGCTAAGGTACAGATGATAGCTCCTCAATTTTTGAAAGAGACTTTGCAGTTGGCGGGAAAGCATGAGGTAGAAATCACAAAAGATGTTTACCACAAACGCTTTTTAGAAGGAAAACACATAGTCGTTGCTTGTACTGATAAAGTTGAAGTGAACGAAGAAGTTTATCATGATTGTAGAGCGAACAGTATTTTGGTCAACGTTGCAGATAACCCACCTTTTTGCGATTTTTATATGGGAGGTATTGTAACTAAGGGCAATGTGAAAGTGGCTATTTCCACTAACGGAAAATCCCCAACCGCTGCTAAAAGGTTACGTCAGTTTTTTGAAGACGTACTTCCAGAGAATATTGATGATTTGGTGAAGAACCTAAACGAATACCGTAAAACATTAAAAGGCGATTTTGAAGAAAAAGTAGAAGCCTTAAATGAGTTTACCAAAAGCTTGGTGAACAAAAAAGAATAGTTAATGAAAATAAGAATAAAAGGAGATTCCATTCGCTTTAGACTTACCAGAACGGAAGTAGAGACGTTTTGCAGGGAGGGACTCTATAGTGAGCAAACAAATTTTAACTCTACCATTTTTAACTATACACTCCAAGCAAAGGATGGTATAGATGGCCTGAAAGCGGAGTTCCAGGATAATACCATAACCATGTTTTTGTCTAAGACAGATACTGATAAATGGATGGATGAAGCCCGTGTGGGGTATGAAAACGACATGACTTTAAAAAACGGAAAAATACTTCATCTGCTTTTAGAAAAGGATTTCATTTGCTTGGATGAAACTCTTGAAGATCAATCCGATAATTACCCAAATCCAAAGAATAGCTGATAGTTCTTTTTTTGGAGTTATTCAATGTGTCCTTATAGTCGTTTCATTACACCAATAAGCTCTTCTTTCTTTCTTGGAGAAATACTAACATGCATATCATTACTCATAATAATATAGCCGCCATCTGACTTAATATATTTTTTCACCTCCTTTAAGTTGATCAGATAACTATTATGTACTCTCATAAATTGTTGGTCTGCCAATAAATTCTCATATTCTTTTAGATGTTTGCTTACCAACAATGGATTCTTGTTTTTAAGTATAAAAGAAGTATAAGAGCCATCAGCTTTGCAAACAATAATATCCTCAATAGAAATAAATTCCATTCCGGAAGTAGTGGCAAGGCATATTTTTTCTTGTCTAGGGTTTTCTTGGCTAAGGTTCTGAATTAAAGTCTCAATTTGTTGACGGGATACACTTTTGTCCAACCTATTCCTTGCTTTTTCAATTGCTTGTTGCAGCTCGTCTAAATCAATGGGTTTGAGGAGATAGTCTAGAGAGCTAAATTTTATGGCTTTGATAGCATATTTTTCAAAAGCAGTCGTAAAAATAATCTCAAAGTTGGGCTCTTTTATTTGGTTAAGAACATCAAAGCCTACTCCAGGTTGTAATTCTATATCCAAAAACACAATATCCGGACTAAAAACGGATAATACCTTGACCGCTTCGTTTACAGAGCTTGCAGTTGCTATGATTTTTACATCTTCACAAAATTCTTCAAGGAGCTTCTTTAATGTTTCCCTGCTATGTTTCTCGTCTTCTACAATTACTACTTTTAAGGTCATATGGATTGTTTTTGTGCATCCAGAATTGTAATTATTACTTTGGTGCCAGTTGGAATGCCATTTAATTCATATTTATCTATGATATCAATAGTGTTTTTTCTTGTTTGAGTATGTGTTAATAAATCCAGCCTTTTCTCTGTAATTTCCATACCTCTAGATTTTTTTTGCTTTTTCATTAGTGAATTTGTAGTCTTGGATGCAATTCTTCCAACACCATTATCCTCTATCTTACAAGTTATGTTGTTTTCTTGTTTTTTAAAACAAATCGTAAGTGTTTTTTCACCATATTCTTTGTTGGCAAGACCATGGATAATAGCATTTTCCACAAATGGTTGAATCAAGAGAATCGGTATCTCAATATTATTGGTATCCAGGTCTTTAGCAACATTTATCTTATAATTAAACATTTTATCAAAGCGAAGAGATTCCAATTCCAGATAAGAGTTTAGTAGTTTTATTTCATCAGCCAGGGTTAGTTTGGTTTCAATGGAACTTTCCAAAAGATTACGTGTAAGCTTTCCAAATTTTGAAAGGTATTTTAGAGCTGATATCCTATCATTGTTTAGTATTAGGTGTTGAATGGAATTAAGGGAATTAAAGATAAAGTGTGGATTCATCTGTGCCCTTAGAGCGCTTATTTCTTTTAAAGACACCTTTTCTTGAAGGATTATTTTTTCCTCATATTCCAACTTTATTTTATAGGCAAGACCTAAGGAGAACACTATCATTTCTAAAGAGGAACCAAGAATCATATAAAAACGCTCCAATAGAAAAAGAAAGGCAAGGGCACCAATCATAAAAATAGCTGAACCCACTACAATAAAAAGTGCTAATCGATCCTTTGCTTTGCGTAATAGATAAATAATGCCAAATACGCCATAAATAGTCATTAGTAACCGCTGAAGATCAAGAAGATATAAATGAAATTCATAGTGCGCTAAGAAGAATGCCAATGCATCTAAGATAATGATGCCTATTAACATAAAAACAACAATGCGCAGGATTTTATGGAGTTTTGGATATGTTTTTTTGGTGGCTAAGTAGTAAGAAATAAAGATTGAATAGAATAAATTGATAAAGACCTGAGAAATAATTCCGATCCAATAACCTATTGGTGTCCGGAAAAATGCAATTACTTCCGGAATGTTAACACTAGGTAGAACCAGGTATAAAATTGAACATAAAATGTAGAGGGAATAAAATAGAAATTGCGGTTTCTTGGAATACAAAAAGATGCCAAGAAAGGAAAAGAACGTAACCAAGCAAGCTCCAAGGAACAAGTACTGCCAAGTTAAACGGTTAAGGTCCTTATGGGAATAATAATGTGTGAAAAGTTTGTTATAACTATCTGGGAGATAGCCAATTTTCCAATTTGTGACATTGGAGGCGTATTGAAATATCCTCGCTTTTATATAAAGAAATCTCTTATCTACTAAATTTTCTGACTTAAATGTTATACCTGGGGCGTACAAAACTGAACTCATTTTTTCAGATATGTTAAATCTTCCAAAAGTTTTATGTATTAAGGTATCTTTTTCTAGATAATACATTTCGGCATAGTCAAAAATAGGTGTCCTTAAACGCCAAATATTTGGCGTTATCAACGTATCAATAGTGTTGTTGAAATCGACTCTAATCCAATAAATATCATTTGGTTTTGTATTCGCTTTAAAAGAATTGGGCGAAGTAAAAGAAAGGCCAGAATCTAAAACTGTATTTATACTTAAGGTGTCTTTGTCAACTTTTAGAACATGAAAGGGAAGTTGTCTTACATCTCTGTCATTTAATGCTTGACCGCTTAATTGTGCGGTAAAACTGCAAACAAACAATAGACTGCCAAAACAAAGTTTATGATACCTTTTCATAGAGTTTTAAACTTGCTATAATGCTCTAGCTTTTATAGTCGACATGTTATGTTTTTGTATAAAGGAAAATCCCTGATAAAATTTAGTGGTCTCATAGAAAAACTAATATTTCTTGAGATTGCTTTTAGATTCGGCTGTCTAAAATGACAATTGCTTTGCTATAGAATTCTAAGGGTATTAAAAAAATGAAATACCGATACTTATTTCATTTTTTTAATACCCTTAGAAACAAAAAAGGGGGGAGAGAAAACTGATTTATAGTTTTATTTCTATTTATTTGACGGTTTCTTCATTGGTTTTGAGCATTTTTTGATTTAATGATTGATATCTAGTTTTGTGGTATGCTATTTTAATATATGTCGTACAAAAAACTCACCGCGTTTGTCCCTTTAGCAAGCTGATACGCAGCATAACCCCATACTCGTTTTCAGCATTGACTAATGGAATTACTAACAGTGAGTTTACTATGTCTGTGAAGTTTTATGTTATCTATCATTGGGTTATGCTTATTTTATTACTAAGGTAAGCCTGTTAAATTGTGCCAGCTTTTAGTAATTGATATAGCTGTGTTCTGAGTTGATAAATAACCGATTTCGATTAATTAAGCTTAAGGGCTACCTATGTTTAAATTATTTTGAATATTGGTTCTGATACAATTATGCCTTTTTTGAAGTTATATAAGGAACGGTAAGCACAATAAATAAACCGCTGCCTTTCCCGAGAACCACACCAAGAGTACTTTTTGGATATGGGAAGAAGCAGCGGTCGTAATAGGTCAGATATAAATAGAACTGTTATTTTATTACATATAAATTTGTTAAATGACAGTTTTGGTTTTAAGCTTAGTTACATATTCAGGGCTTTATAAAAAAACCACTACTATCTCTTAAAAACACTTGTTGTAAATGCCAAAGGAATAGTAGCGGTTTATTAAGGGCAAAAAAATGTCTAACTAACTATTGAAGATTAAAGTGCTTTGCTACTGCTCTATAATCGTTTACATCTATACCAGCAGATTTTAGGCCGGCAAGTGATTTTGAGGTAGTTTGGTTTGAGGACTCTATGATTACTACCTTGGCACCAGTGTATTCATCTTTAGCTAATTGATAATCACTCCCGTCAAACTCTTTAAAAGAAATGGTTGCAGTTCCTGCTTGCGCAAAGACCCCTATGGTGTAGCTTCCGCCCAACCCTAAACCGGGTATGGAATAATATGCAATAGCATTAGGGTTACCTCCATCCCGGACTAGATAATAAAGTACTGTATCTTCTGCAAGTACTTCCACGGTCAACTCTTCAACATCAAGTTGAATTTGGCTGCTTAATTCATTTGAGCCTGATTGAAACTCAAAAGAAAGATGAGTTACATTGGCGTTGCCATCTATGCCATCCGTTCCATCCGTTCCATTCGTTCCGTCCGTACCAGCGGGTCCAGTGTTACCATCTGCACCATTTATTCCATTTGTGCCATCCAGACCATCCAGACCATCTGCACCATCTTCACCAGTACAGGAGGTTAGAACCATTGCTAATAGCACAGAACTAAAAACGATAAATTTACTTAATTTCATCACTAATATTTTTTATAAGGTTAATAAGAGGGCAAAATTATGGGGTGTACAAGTGGATTATCCAGACAAGTTGATGTATGCCTATTTTGGTTTGACAAATGATTGTTTTGAATTTGTTCAGAAAATAGGTGTTGCTTAAAAAGATCAAGGGACGGCTCTTTTTTATCTTAAGAAAATTCGTGTATATAAATACTTAAAGAGTAAAGCAGGATTTCTTTTAGAGAAATCCCACTTTTACAGGTATACATGAACACTAATCTGATTATACGGTATTGACGTTTTAAAATAAACTGCTATAGCTAAAAATTGCATTTGGTTACCCTGTTGAGGATAGCTCGTGGTTTTCTAAATGTATTTTTGGCTTTGAGAAATGACCTTTAAAATCTATAGAGGCTATATTGCTAAAATACCCCAGAACATCCTCATAGTCATTTATATTAATGCCTGCTTTTTTTAACCCCTTATAAATTGTGTGTTTACGTGGTTTTGCTCCCCAATCTCCATATATTCTTTTGTCATGGGACTTTATAATGAGAATTTTTAATTTACTTAAATGCCATGCTGGAACACAAAAATTAGAGACACCATCTACTAATGACTTAAAGGTCAAATATACCTTCCCCGTGTTTTTATGAATAGATGCTGTGTATCCCATAGTTGCATTGTTCAATGGCAGTTTTAAGCAGTAGCTTTCAGATTCCAAATAAAATAAAATAGGATTGTTGTATAAGATATCTTCAGTAATTTGAGGAACCTCAAGAATAAATGACCAGCTAGGAGACTGATTGCGTAAATCAAAGGATAGAAGCTCCACTCTATCAGAAAACAGAACAGTATTGTTTTTTTTCTCTATTTCAACATTAGCGGATGATCTATTATAGAGATAAAGAGGATATCCAATGATTATTATTGCACAAACCAAGGTCCAAATAATGGTTATTAAATGCATATTAAGTAGGATTTAGATTAAAATTTTGGGAACTTTTTCTATTTAACCAACAAGAAACAGATAAAGATGGAAAGTAATGATTATGAATATATAAAAGCCCAATTTCAATTGACATATGGACACTATTTGTACACATACACATTATCTGATGATAGTTTTTTGATTATTAATCAATCTGGACAAGCGCATTATGGTATGAAATACTTGCTTTTGAATTAACATTCAAAAAACTGATATTATACTTCTAAATCTTTAACCTCATTTGACTGTTCTAATTCTCCAATTACCTTCATTACGTCATAGTTTGCAATTTTTCTAGTGCTATAATTTCTCTTAACATTGTTTATATAGTTATGTATTTCTAATGTATAATAGTTTTCGAGCTCAAATATTGAGTCCGTTAATACTGCTTTGCACTCAGTTAGTTTTTTTTTACCATATGCTCTGGCATTGTATACGATCTTAAATTCCGAATTTTGCTGATCGATCCATTCAATGGTAACTTCTATAAAATCATCCATTCTTTCTCTAAGCTTGTAGGTTGCTCGTTTGGGGATATTTCCAAATTCATATTCCAGCTTCACTAAATTTAAAATCCATTTTTCCAGAAAGTTCTTTTCCATTCTATTACTATTTATCTAATTGTTTTAGTGATATTTTAAAAAGTTGTAAGTATTGGATAAACAGTGTTTTAGGCACTTCCAATTCATGATGCAATCGTTTATAAGTTCTTAATGATATTAAAATTGAATAAACAGGCCCTCTAGACGGCTTAGAGTATTATTTATATTCATGCTTCATATTTTGAATTCTTTTCTGAAGCTGTTAAAGATTTATTCATGTTTAATATGCGTGAGACTGGAGATTGTATAATCTTATACTTCTTATTAACTTTTTTAAAGTGAATTAATATTTAGAATATTCTTAAACCAGTTGATGGTACTGTTTCGTGCAATATAACTTTGTTCAAGATGGTCAAAGTCAAAGCCGTGGCCAACGCCTTCATATATATTCATTTCAACTTGAGTACCTCTACTTTTAAGTAGGTTAAAAGAGCATATAGTGTTTTCTGTTAGATATCCATCGGCTGGTATCTGATAGAGCATTGGTGCGTAGATGTTATAAACATTATTATTTAGAGCATTTTCACTGCAAGGATTGCTACCCCAATAATCATAACCTCCAGAGCCGCCATAATAAAATACTCCGCCAGCAAAACCACCATCTACAGGTATATCTGCCGGATTTCTTACTCCACTGGAAGTATCATATTCTTTTTCATTAAACTTTTGTGTCCATTCCCAATCAGGTGGAGTAGATTTGGAATTGTAAAGTGTAGCCGCAACAGCGCTGGCACCATCAGAAAATCCCAGAAGACCAACGTCTTTTGATCTAACAACCTTGCTCCCATCATTAAACTTAAGGTTTCTTAATAGTGATAAGGCTGCATTTGCATCCCTTGGGCGAACAAACTGAGAACTTATCTTAAAGTTATCTGGGGCGGTGGTCCATTTTCCTGTTCTTTCTTTGGTACCTCTTGGAGAATAGCTGTCTACATAGGCACCAATAATACAATTATCATCGAACAATTTTCTCCATTCAGTATTTTGTCCAGACATGATACCTCCTTCTGGGTTGTTATTTTTCCACATACCATCAGATCCATGTAACACTACAACTGCGGGGTAGTCTTTGTTTCCACATTCTTTTGGGATGGATAAATAAACAGGGACTTTTGCATTATCTACTACTGCATACAATATGGTGTCCGAGGTGCTTAAAGAAATAAAGGTTTCAGTGTTTCCTGTTTTTGAAAGGAAAGTAGTATCATCTTTTCCGCATGATGAATAAAAAACAACCAAACATAACGGAATAAGTAGTTTAAAGAATTGCAATATTTGATGGAATAATTTCATAATAAATCGTGTTTGTAGTTTGTTAATAAGTACATGTGCAATTGGATATTCCTTGAAAAAGATCTACCCCTAATGTTAGAACATGGGTTCCTTCGGAATACCCTAAAATTTGATTAAGGATTATTTGGTAGGAGTACCCAAAATAGAAATCACTTTTTTTAAGACCAATAATTGGAGCAACATAAAGAGGTTTTCCAAGTTGGTCGTTTAGAAATCTATAAGTGATTCCAGCATAATAGTAGTCCTCAATATCATACCATTTAAACTTTGTGTTGAAATCGGTCACAGACCGGTTATCATTCTCAAAATATTGAATAAATAGCGAGGGCTCTATTTCAAAATCATCAGTTCTATGTTTTTTATATTTATATCCGGTGTATAAATAATAGTTCCTTAAAGTGTTTGGCTCAAAAAGAGGATTAAATTTTTTATAATCCTTATTAAGAATGTTTGAAACATTAAGACTCAGATAAAAATTCTCCTTTCTATAAAGTGTTCCAACATCAAAATTTAGGTTGGTGGAAGATCTATCGTCAATTATGGCCAAATCATTATTAGGATCAAAATTCTCAATATCAATTTTAAATTGATTAAAGTTGAATGAAAACCCTAAGGACAAAAATTCATCATGCTTATCAATTATTAAATGATGGGCAAATGAGACTTTAGCTCCCCTTTGCTTTGTTTCTCCGTTGGAATCATTGTACAGAACTAAACCTAAACCTGATTTATTTCCCAATCGAACATCTCCAGAAAGAGATTGGGTATCTGGCGCATCCTTTATGCCTACCCATTGTGTTAGACCGGTCATTCTCACTTTCACATAGTTTCCAATACCTGCATAAGCAGGAGACATAAGAAATGGGTTGTCAGAGAGATATTGAGAAAGCTGAGGTACTGTAAGTTCCTGCCCTTGCATAGATAAAAAGTTAATTAGCAATACCAAACTTGTGATTTTATGAATTGATTTACTCAACATATTTTATCTGTAAAGGGTAAAGTGTCCAACATACTCCCGTCCACTATCATCATTTAACTTTATAACGTACCAATAGTCTCCTGAGGGTAATGCTTTGGCTTCATAGTAGCCATCCCATCCATCATCAATTGCCCCCATTATCTTGATCTTTCTTCCATAGCGATCAAATATGAAAGTTTGAACATCTGGAAACAACTCCATATTTCTTGGTTTCCAAAAATCGTTCTGGCCATCATTGTTTGGAGTGAAGAAATTCGGAATTGTTATATCTATTAGGCTTAACGTAATGGTTTCGGTAGCTTCACATCCTCTGCTATCAATTGCAGTTACGGTAAAAGTTCCACTTCTTGTTATATTATAGGTGTTGGAACTGCTACCGACATTATTATCAAAATAGTAGGTGTAAGGCGGAAAACCTCCAGTAGCATTGGCACTTATTTGGTTGATATTTTCATTGGTTAAAGTCATGCTTAGAAGAGCGACGTTTTCTATGATAAAAGGAATCTCCAACAAACAACCGTTATTGTGCATTATGGACAATGTATGGTTGCCCACGCTGATATTTTGAAAGTCAGGGCTTAGAACAAAATCATTCGGATTTGTAGAATCCAAAGCATATAGTACTTCAGAACTTATTGAAGAATCAATCAATGAAACTTCTATTGAATTTGTAGGTATTCCAGAATCACAGGAATAAAATGGTTCTATTGTTGCGTCAAGATTTGGCCCTCCGGGAAGAATATCAAATGTAGTTTCTGACTGGCAGCCATTATTATCTATAATTGTCATTGCATAGCTTCCGGGGGACAATCCACTTATTTCAAAAGAATTGTTTACAAAAACCATAGGTTGCAATGAATTCAATTGAACTGTTAAAGGGAAATTGGTGGTGTCAGCATTCACTTCTACATTTCCATCTGAAGTTTCCCAACAGGTTTCATTCTGAATATTTGTGGAAATCTCAAATCCAGTAATGGTCACCACAAAGGAGTTCTCCACGTTGGGGCAGCTTCCGGTTCCAGGGCTGAAGACGTATATGATGGATGTCACGGTGATGTTGTCCCCTGGGAGCAGAGCGACGCCGGTTCCTGCCGCGCCTGTGAAATAGTTGCCCGTTGTGAGTGCCGGCAGTGTGAAGGAGTCACATACGGTGACATCGGCCAGTACGTCCACGGTGGGGGTGTTGTTGACGGTCACGGTGAAGCTTGACTGATCGGAGCAGTTGGGTGTGGTGCCCGTCTCTTGGTATATGAACACGGTCTGTGTGGTGGTGGTGATGTCCCCTGGGAGCAGAGCGACGCCGGTTCCTGCTGCGCCTGTGAAATAGTTGCCCGTTGTGAGTGCCGGCAGTGTGAAGGAGTCACATACGGTGACATCGGCCAGTACGTCCACGGTGGGGGTGTTGTTGACGGTCACGGTGAAGCTTGACTGATCGGAGCAGTTGGGTGTGGTGCCCGTCTCTTGGTATATGAACACGGTCTGTGTGGTGGTGATGTTGTCCCCTGGGAGCAGAGCGACGCCGGTTCCTGCCGCGCCTGTGAAATAGTTGCCCGTTGTGAGTGCCGGCAGTGTGAAGGAGTCACATACGGTGACATCGGCCAGTACGTCCACGGTGGGGGTGTTGTTGACGGTCACGGTGAAGCTTGACTGATCGGAGCAGTTGGGTGTGGTGCCCGTCTCTTGGTATATGAACACGGTCTGTGTGGTGGTGATGTTGTCCCCTGGGAGCAGAGCGACGCCGGTTCCTGCCGCGCCTGTGAAATAGTTGCCCGTTGTGAGTGCCGGCAGTGTGAAGGAGTCACATACGGTGACATCGGCCAGTACGTCCACGGTGGGGGTGTTGTTGACGGTCACGGTGAAGCTTGACTGATCGGAGCAGTTGGGTGTGGTGCCCGTCTCTTGGTATATGAACACGGTCTGTGTGGTGGTGATGTTGTCCCCTGGGAGCAGAGCGACGCCGGTTCCTGCTGCGCCTGTGAAATAGTTGCCCGTTGTGAGTGCCGGCAGTGTGAAGGAGTCACATACGGTGACATCGGCCAGTACGTCCACGGTGGGGGTGTTGTTGACGGTCACGGTGAAGCTTGACTGATCGGAGCAGTTGGGTGTGGTGCCCGTCTCTTGGTATATGAACACGGTCTGTGTGGTGGTGATGTTGTCCCCTGGGAGCAGAGCGACGCCGGTTCCTGCCGCGCCTGTGAAATAGTTGCCCGTTGTGAGTGCCGGCAGTGTGAAGGAGTCACATACGGTGACATCGGCCAGTACGTCCACGGTGGGGGTGTTGTTGACGGTCACGGTGAAGCTTGACTGATCGGAGCAGTTGGGTGTGGTGCCCGTCTCTTGGTATATGAACACGGTCTGTGTGGTGGTGATGTTGTCCCCTGGGAGCAGAGCGACGCCGGTTCCTGCTGCGCCTGTGAAATAGTTGCCCGTTGTGAGTGCCGGCAGTGTGAAGGAGTCACATACGGTGACATCGGCCAGTACGTCCACGGTGGGCTGCTCAATATATATCAGTTCAACAGTGTCTGTTGCATCACAACCTGCTGAATTAACGACTTCCAATTGTATGATTACGGTGGTGCCGATATCGTTTGCATGGGGTTGGTAAGTCGGACTCAAAGTGTTGTCGTTAATCAATGATCCATCTCCTGAAGGTATAGACCACGTAAAGCTGTCATGACCACTTGCACTTGCATTTTGTATATCATGGTTTGTTAACCCGCAGATGCTTGCATTATCACCGGCATTGACCGCGGGATCGACAATATTTACGGTCAGTGTCGCGGTTTCATCTGGGCATGACATAAGTGCATTGGAGATGGTGTAATTAAAATCATAGGTTCCTACTACAAGTGACGAGAAGTCTACGTTTGCTGGGTCTGTTATAACATCGTTTGCACCATTGCCGAACGTATTGTCCACATCGGTCCATGTGCCACCTGGGTCAGGAGTGCCATTAAGTTGAGCGGTAAGGTCATAGGGGATAACATCTCCCATACAGATATCTATAGTAGTGTCGTCCCCAGCATCTAGTACTTCTATTCCTACAGTAAAAATCTCACCTGTAAGTTCTGAAAAGGTTATTCCATCAAAATAGGCATTATCTGCGTTATCAATACTGGTGGCTACTACCTTTCTTATGGTTCCTGTGGTAAAATCCCCATCTCCATCTTCATCTATTAGCAGTACAACACAGTCGCCAAAGCTTAAAATATCGGATCCCGACAAATCCAAGCGGATGCTTATATCGGAAATTTGACTTGAAGCGGTTCGTGTGAGTTGTACCATCCATTGTCTGTCAAGTTTGTGGGTAATTCCAATTCCTAAGGGGACACCAGAAGTGGTTGCATTTATGGACAAATCATTGTTTGCCCACAGTAAATAATTATGGTCAAGAGAAAATCCATCCCCAGAAATACGGGTACGGGTCAAATCTAAATTATCTGTACTAAAATCCGTGTTTGTGGAAACGGTAACTATGGCATCGCTATTAACACTCTTGGAAATTCGTTGATCTAGATTGTACCATAACCTGTAATCAGGTGCGCCAACACTTCCATGTCGATCAACACCAATCCCTGCAATATCATACATGTACGTGACATCCGAAGTCCAAATTATAGCACCATCAGCAGCAAGATAATCATATGTGCCGTTCCCAACTATGCTGCCTAATTGGTTATCGTCTGTTAGGGTAATTCCATATTTAACGGCCAAATAGCTTTCTACACGCTGTCTTATATTGTTAGTTATCGGATTCAGTGTTTCAACATCTAACACTAAAACCTCGGCAATATCGCCTGCAAGGTTATAATCGGAAGTACTGCTATTAAAATGTTTACCCAGTCTGTTATAATCGAATAATGGATTATCGGCAAAAGTGTCGTTTCTGGTCAGATTTATATCCTGTATGCCATTTACATGGGTAACCAAGGTTTCTTGGTCGGCACCTATGGTTCTGGTGAAAGCTCCAATGGCAGGCTCGCCCAAAAGATTAATTGTACCGCTTTGATAAAACGTTTGGTTATCCGCAATATCATAGTTATTTCTATCACCGGTGAACCAGTTTCTACCAATGGAGAAACGGTTATTGTCCGCAATTCCTAAGGAAAGGTTACCAGTCCATTGGTTTTGACTAGCCGAGGTATGCAAGGTATCCACTGCTCCCCCAAACAACAATCGTTGTGTTTCTGCGGAGTTTCCAGCTCCAACAGCTTTAAATACTATAAACACTGCTACATCTTCTCTGACAACGGAATGGAAATGCAGCGCTTGACCGTCCCCAGTTCCATCAAATTGAACAACAGGATTAAAATTAATGTTGTCTGTCGCATTTCTACGAAATGTGGGCACTCCCGGCACTGTTCCCGTAGGGTGAAGGTGACCGGAACCTATAGAATAATCAAACCCGGGATTAGCTGCGTTCCAGGCATTAGGGTAATCTCCGGGAGCTGCTGGATGTGGAATGGCATCTTGTGATACAAAGTCAACAATATCAAACCAAGTAGTAACCGAAGTATTATTTCCAGGAGGTAGTGGATTATGATCATAGAAGTTAAAAGCACCGGGGTCACTGTTTACAGCTTTTCCTGCCCTAAACCATGTATCATTTCTAGTTTGACCATGTATTTGGAATCCCAAACCAAAAAGAAATAATAGTACTAATGCATACTGAAAAAAGGGATAAATCCCTTGATAGGTCCATTTCGGTTTTTTTAAACCGTAGAATTTATTGAAGTGTAAATGTTTAGTCATAAGCAAGTAGGTTTACTCATGCTTTTCCGCAGAAGAAAAAAACAGGACATTCTTGATAGCTATAAAGTAAATTACTTAATGGTAATGGAGGGGTAGATAATTAACCTATACGTGTTTACAATTGATGAAAGGCCTAAATGAGGATATATCTAAAAACAGATTGTTGTTAATTTGAGCGGGTTGTTTTTCTAAATTGTATAAAAACCACCGAGAATAGGTTCTCGGTGGTTTAACCATCGCTGTTATTTAAGAACACATTATGTTACACCAAACCTATATTCTTAATAAAACCATTGAAAATTAAAACAGGACAGTTATTTCATTAGGTTTATTTCCACCCTTCTATTCTGTTTTCTGCCGTTTCTGTTGGCATTTGTTGCTATTGGTTTGTCTTCACCATATCCTTTAGCCGATAATCTATTTGAGGTGATTCCTTCTTTAATTAAGAAATCTCTAACCGAATTTGCCCTTGCTTCGGATAATCTTTGGTTGCTTGTAGCGCTTCCTACACTATCTGTATGACCCTCAACGGTGAAATTGGCGTTTGGATATTCTGTCAAAATCCTAATGATATCTACCATTACTGAAAGTGATTCTGATTTAATGGTTGATTTACCTGTATCAAACAAAATAGTTTTAGCATAGCTGTTCAGTTGTTTTTGAACTTCCACTGTCACTTCTGGACAACCATTGTTCCTAATCGGACCTGCTGTATTGGGACATGAATCATCGATATCTACAAGGGTGTCTCCATCTGTATCTGGGCATCCTTTATTCTCAATTCTTCCAGCAATATTTGGACAACGGTCATCTTTGTCCACAATACCATCTCCATCTGCATCTGGACATCCTTTATTTTGTATGGTTCCTACTTCTTCTGGGCAGTCATCATCTTTGTCTAAAATACCATCGCCATCAGTATCTTTCCATGGGCATCCCTTATTTTCTTTTGGACCTACTTCTGCTGGACAATCGTCATCCTTGTCCAAAACACCATCACCATCTGTGTCTTTCCATGGACATCCATTGTTTTCTATGGGGCCTGCAACATCTGGACAATTATCTGATCTGTTTTCTATACCATCGTTGTCCTTGTCCCTTAACTTGTAGTGATAGATTGGAACTTTGATACCTGCATACAAATCCAAAGCCTTTGTTTTTTGACCTAAAAGCGTTGACATTATAGAACCTGAGCCCATATAGATCGGTCCTGCTCTAAACCCAGCTCCCCATTGAAAACCGGCACCTTGAACAACACTAAATGGAGAGTAAAAACCAAGCCATGCGCTTTCAAACCTTGGCGTTAATGAGACTTGGTTTAATATTCTATTGGTATTTATATTGTTTTTAATGGTTAAAGGAATATCCGCGTTTAGGTTTAGATAAAATTTAGAATTGATATTCCAATCCGCATTGGTATGCAAAGCAGTAGGTAATTTAGAATTTGGAGATTGGATTCTTTCGCCTATCAAGTCAAAATTTTGAGCTAGTGCCTCTCCCAATGAAGCACCATCAAAGTTGTCTATATCTTGAGTTCTGTTAAGATCATATGTTTGATCTACTCCATTTTTATTTCTTATTTCTCCAATATCAGTAACAGAGACTCCAAATTTTAATTTGTATTTATTGGCTCCTTTGTCAATAATGGCATTTCCTTTGTTGTCCATTTTAGTATAGCTGGCAGGATCAGGTCTCCATTCATAAACAACTCCTATATCTGCACCAAACCCGATATCTCCGTCATTTTCATCTGAGTCAAATAGGCCGTCTCCATTTCCTTGGTCATCCAACCCGCCGGTATTACCATAAATAAATTCACCTTGTGTTGCTAAGGTTCTGGTATTTGAATCGTAATCTATACCAAGATTGTTACTGCGGATATACGTGCTGCCAAGTCCTTTTAAATATTTTATAGTAAGTCCTCCTTTTAAAAAGTGTTGCTCTTTATCTATTAAAACCCTAGCATAAGAAACCCCAATTTCTGTCCAGAAATTGGCAGCACCGGATACAAAACCTTCTCTAATGGAAAAATCTTCATTTTCATCAAAACCACCTTCTTTGTCCAATGTGGCACCATCTATATCGATTAGATTAAAAAAACCTCTGCCTCTAGTGAAGAATGCAATCGAATTTTTGTCATCGATATTAAATAGTATTGAAGGTCCTAGAACATCGATGTTAGATGAAAGGAAATTATTCCGGGATGGAGATCTTTCTGCGTTATCCAACGTTTCACTGAAATCATTAAATGCATCTTTGAGGTCAAGACCAAAATAGTCATTTCCAAAAAAGGCACTTACCCCAACAAGGTTGATGTCCAATTTAAATCTGGAGTCTACTATGTTAGCTGGATTGGAAATTACACTATTGACTCCACTGTAATTGTCTGTTAAAAAACCATTGTAAGACTGTGCTTTCAAAATGTTCACAATACAAAGGAACATAAGGCCGATCATAATTTTTCTTGAATGCATATTTCTAAACTTTATTTTTTTAATTTTTTTGTAAATACCTGTATTTGGTTGGTTTACAAACAGGAACAAAGAGATGACAAATTTGTATTTGAGCAGCATGCTAATGAACGAACGCTCTTTTTCAATTGATAAATGAAGAAGTTGGACTAATCTCTAGACCAAAGGAAAAAAAGATTAGGTTTTACGTGTTGTTATTGATTTAGATATCTGAAAATCAATTTTTTACAGTTCCAATACATTGCACCAACTGTTTGATTTTGTTTTTTAAATAAAAAAAGAGCCATTGGGAGTGACTCTTTAATAAGCATATAGATTAAATAAATGGGGATATTTTACGAGTAGATTTAAATCCATTACGACCAAGAAATTATTACAAGAATTCCTTGGCGTAATGGAAACCTCAACTAAACTAAACACTTTATGACCAAACGGACCAAAAGTGTGTTACTGTTTAAAATAATGTTGAAATGAGCAAGTATTTAACCAAACCTTCTCAAAGAATTTTCAACGATTATTAATAGGACAAACATACTATACAATTATAGTTGGCAAACTAACAAGCTTATGGATGCGCTATTTCATTTAACCAATGAGTGTTTTGAACTAATGAGTAATTTAAAGCGAAATTAGAATGCCTTCAACTGTATCGCTTTTTTATTTAGCGCAGTGTGGTTTTACTAGAAGAATAAGGTTGAAAAAGAATAATTCTGATTGAGGTGATTTGGGACAGCCCGCATTTTTTACGAAAAGTAGCCTATATTTTTGGCAGCTTACCTTTGACGCGCTTCCAGAAATTGGAATTGAATACTCGCGTGCATCCCATAATTGCACCCTTTTCCATATGGTGGGAGATCTTGATTGGAATGGTGAGATTATTTTTTTTAAGAGATTCTTGCAAAGCTGTACCAAAACAGAAATAGGCTTTTGAAATATTGCCTCCTAGAACCAATACGTCCGTTTGAAAGGTTTTTAACCAAGGAGCCAGAAAATCCCCTAAATCGTTGCCAAAAGCATCAAAGACTTCTTTGATTTTTGCGTCAGTATCAAAATTATCCGCGAGTTCTTTTACCCCTGCTGCATTTTTGCCCGTGGCTTCGTGATAGGCTTTAATAATTCCTCGAGTTGAAAAATAATCATCGGCCATTCCGTCTTCATGCAGTATATTCCACAAACACCCATTGGGAGGGACGGTGTTTCCGGTCACTATTGGGATTCCATTTTCAATAAACCCTGCTCCTAAACCGGTTCCAAGAGTAATGCACAACTGTTTTTTGTTTCCATCTGCTTCAGACAACCATGCTTCCCCCACCGCAAAAGAAGTGGCATCGTTTAAAAAACGCATGGGTAAGTGGCTGCTGTGTGATAGCAAAGGATTAAGGCTTTCTTCAATTTTGGTTTGATAAAGTGCACCATATTTGAATCCTTCGGGATATTTTGCGATTCCTTCTTTATAATCAAAAGGACCTGGGATAGCAAAAGCGATACCCAGTAAAGGAACTTCTTGTGCTGCCTTTATAGTTTTGTTTAAGGTATCTGCCCAAGTTTCCATGATTGATTCCAAAGACTCTAGATTGGCTACATGACTGGTGGCATACGTATGGTCAATGATTCTCTTTTCTTGAACAGCAACAACGGCGGAAGATATATGTGTGCCTCCAATATCCACCCCAATAACATATGTTTCTTTTTGATGAGCCATATCTAAGCGGTCAAAGGTTTTACTTGATATCCCTTTAGTCCATAAAATATTAGATAGGCATAACAGAATATTGGAATGATAAAGGAGAGTTGAATCCCTATTTGGTCAGCGACCGCTCCTTGTATTATTGGGACAATTGCTCCACCTACTATCATCATGACCAATAGTGAAGATGCCTGACTGGTATATTTGCCCAAATCTTTAATTGCCAATGTAAATATGTTGGACCATAAAATGGAGTTAAAAGCACCAATGGCTATGGCACTCCAAAAAGCCACTGTCCCATCTGCAAGAATCATAATGGCCAGTAATATGATAACTACAGTAGCAAATAAAGTTAGCACTCTTGATGGTTTGGAACCACCTATTAAGAAAGCAAGGTAATTGATGATTAAAAAGAATACAAAGAATTGTATTTGGGCAAATGGAATCAATTCCAAAGAAAAGACCCCGTCATTATTTTGTACTCCAGTAATAAGATAAATAACCATAAAGGAAAGAATTGATACACATGCCATAATAAGATACTTTTTAACCTTATCGGTCATGCTTCCCATAGCAATAGATCCCAAAAACCTACCTATCATGGCACCTCCCCAATAATAGGATAAGAATACACCTCCTTGTGCTTCATCCATCCCAGCAATGCTGTCCAATTTAAAGAAGTTAATAAGGAAACTTCCAATGGTAACCTCACCGCCTACGTAAACAAAAATGGCTATCATTCCTAAAACCACATGTCTAAATTTTAATACGTGAAGCCCTTTCTCTAGGGTTTCTGTATTCTTAAACGAAGGAAGTTTTATGAATTTGATGATCAAAGCCAATAGGAAGAACAATCCCCCATAAATTAAGTATGGCATTTTAAGGGAGTCAACTGTAATTTCTCCATTGGAAAAGACTTTGTACAATAGCAAAGCACCTACCAAAGGGGCCAAAGTAGCCCCAAAAGAATTAAAGCCTTGCGCAAGATTCAATCTACTGGAAGCTGTCTCTGGCTTTCCTAAAATTGCGGCATATGGATTGGCCGCTATTTGTAAAATAGTTACCCCTGAGGCCAATACAAACAATGCGCTAAGAAATATGCCGTAACGCTGAAAGACTGCTGCTGGGTAAAATAGGCAACAACCTATACCACAAAGTATTAGCCCTATAATTATCCCATTTTTATATCCAATTCTTGAAATGGGATCTCCCTTGCTCACGGAAATAATAAAATAAATCAATGAAATAATGAAGAAAGCTCCAAAAAAAGCAAACTGAATTAACGCGGCTTGAAAATAACTGAGTTCAAAAACTTCTTTTAAATGAGGAATTAGAACATCGTTCATAACGGTGATGAACCCCCACATGAAAAACAAAAACGTGATGGTGAGAAAAGGTTTTCTATAATTCACGGATTTATTTGATCTAGCAATGTTGTTGCTATTGGGTATAATTGCCATAAATTGGTTGGTTTAATTGGTCTTTTCTAATTTTGTTTTGAGAAGTATTTTTTGCCTTGGTTGGTAAGGGAATTATCAAATAAGCTTTGATAGTAGAGCAATGATTATTTGATAAAATCCTGACAAGGAATATTTAATCCATTAAAATTTCAAGTAAGCCAAGTTCTTCGTTATTTTTTCCAACAATTATATGAGTTTTATCTTCAATATTTATGAAGTTTAAATTTTTCACATCACTTGGTAAAAACAATCCAGATTCATTTGCATTGATTGGTTCAAATATTCCTTCGCCGGTATTTTTTAGTACGATTCCGTAACCGGCATCATTTCTTGGAGTTTCTATTTCCGAACCAAATAGGTTTCCTGCCATTATTAAATCCTGAAAACCATCGTTGTTGGTATCAAAGTTTAGAATAGCATTGATTGAGGAAATTTGGACAATTTCTGGGAACTCAATAAATTCAAAGTTTCCATCTCCGTTGTTCTTGAGTACACCGCTTTTAAAGTTATAAGAAACCAAATGCAGCGCTTCAGATAAATTTTTGTTCCCATAAATATCAGAAACTGTTGATTTACCAAATAGGTCATAAGAAGAGGTGATTTTTTTGATAGAAGGCATTTGTTGTGATGAACATTCTCTTCCTCTTACAGGATATAATTCTCCAAAATTATAATAGCCCAATACCAAGTCTTTTTTGCCATTTTCATCAAAATCATGATAATAGACTTCAAAAGGGGCATCCTCACTGGCTTTGTACTTATAATTCTGACCTAGATTCCCCAAAACATAGTCTTCATCTCCATCATTGTCCATATCAAATGACTTAATAGAAAAATACCAACCTGCAAGCCCTTGAAGGGATTTTAAATCCACCTTGATAAAATTACCGTTTCTATTTTCAAAAAAAGTAGGTTGCATCCATTCTCCAACTATGCAAATATCCAAGTCATTATCTTGGTCATAATCTGTCCAGACGGCATCAGTCACTAAGCCAATATTTCTAAGCTCAGGCGCAACAGCTTCTGTGACATCAACAAATTTTCCTTTATTATTTTTTAAAAGATAACTACTAGCGGGTGAAGGATAATCATGTGGAACAAACCTTCCTCCAATAAATACATCCAAAAAACCATCATTATCATAATCTGCAACACGAATTTTCGAGCTACTTACCGGAATTATAGGGAGTAAATCTTTTCGTTCAATCAACTTACTGCTTTTGTTTTCATACAATCGGACTTCATAATTACTGGACTGCGGTTCAAATTCGTTACCACCTGAAACCACTAAAAGATCTTGGTCACCGTCATTGTCAAAATCAAAGAATTGGGCATCAACATCTTCATGAATAGCCTCTTTGTCTAAGGATTGATTTGTTTCAAAGGTTCCATTAGCCTTTTGTATATAAACAGCAGAAGATTTTCCGGTACTTTGCCCTAAAAAAAAATCCTCTTTTTGATCTCCATTAATATCTGCAACAGCTATAGCTGGACCAAAAGCTGACATTTTGTGTGGTAATAAGACTTGTAGCTCATAATCATCAAAATAGTTTTCTTCATGAGCTACTCCTGAGAGTATATCTGTTGGCTCGAATATCTTTTTTGACAAAATGGATTTGTTTTGATGGTACTGTTCTTCTGGATTGTATACGATTGTATGTGTTGTGTTAATATTTGGTTTTATCAAACGTTGAATTTTGTTCCTAGACCAATACACCAATAAAGAATCTACAGCATCATGTTTTCCAATTCCGATATTGATTTTTGGTGGTACTGAAGATTGATAGCCCCTAACACTATAATTTTCATATACTTGTTCCTTGCCATTGCAATAGACTTTTACTTTAGCTCCAATGCCCATGGTATTTTGAGGTTGCCCATTCAGCTGTATTTTCAAGTAGTTTACATTTCGTAAATCTGAGTTATTCCTCAAGACGGCTGCTTTTTCATCTACATTGTTAATAACCATATCTAAGTCTCCATCATTGTCAAGATCTGCATAAGCAGCACCATTTGAATAAGTTTTTTTAGGGCTTTTTAACCAGATTTTTGATGTGTTTTCAAAGGATAGATCACCAGTGTTTCTATAAAAATAATTTTCATGTGGACGATGCGGTGTGCTATTAATGAGAAATTTTATCTTCTCTGGATTGGAGAGCGCATCACGATTTTCCTTCATATAAGATTTTAAATCATTGTAAAAATCTTTGTTTCTGAAGTCCCGCTTAATTCCGTTAGATATGAAAATATCTTTATGTCCATCATTATCAAAATCTGCCATTAAAGGAGCCCAACTCCAATCGGTATTTGAAATTCCTGTAATTTGCCCTACATCTGAGAAAAAAGGAGTGCCCAAACTATCTATATGGCTACTATGTTTTTGAAGGGCGTTGTACATGTATTGGTAATGCTTGCCAGAAGCCACATTGTTATTAAACTTTTCAGGATTCATACTAGCCATACTTGTTTTCATCCCGTAATTGTCTTCCGAAACCATGTCTAGGGTTAGTATATCTACAAAACCGTCATTATCAAAGTCTGCCAAATCGTTGCCCATAGAAAAATTAGAGATGTGGTTTGTTGCTTTTTTAATAACTTCTTTAAAAGTTCCATTTTTCTGATTGATGTATAAATAATCTGGTTCATCATAATCATTGGATATGTATAGATCGGGCCATCCATCATTGTTTAAATCACTTGCGCCCACGCCAAGACCATAGGATATGTCATTGGAATAGATTCCAACCCTTTCAGTTATGTTCACATATTTACCATTCCTATTTTCATAGAACCTATCTCCAAGTTGAGAAAAGGTTTCCGTAGTGCCCCTGCCAAACGTATCTGGATTGTGGTTCATGAGATACATATCCAAATCACCATCAAGGTCATAATCTAAAAATGCTGATTGTATGGAATGTCCAACATCATCTAATCCAAATTGTGATGCAGACTCTTCAAAAACAGGAATTCCTTTTTTGTTTGGTCCTTTGTTTATATAGAGTTCGTTTTGCAGCAATTCTTTTTTTCCATAGGGTCCTGATTTACAGACATAAATATCAAGTAGCCCATCGTTATTGATATCTACCATGTTTGTACCTGTTGTCCATCCTTTATTTCCAGTAGTATTTGAAGGAATAGAGATATCTTTAAATTCAAGTTCTCCTTGATTTAGATAAAGTGCATTTTTGCCAAGGTTGGAAGTAAAGTAGATATCCTCCAGACCATCATTGTTAATATCGCCAACAGCAACCCCACCACCATTATAAACATACTCATAAACAAATGAGTTGGTCAATTCATTCTCCGTTATTCTATTAACAAATTGAATATTGGTTCTATCACTGTCCAAATCTTCAAAAAGAGATACTGTACCTTCTTTTTCTATTGTACATGAACTGATAAATAAAAGTAACACTATGGATAGATGCTGAATTTGAATTGCTACTTTTTTTCTCATAGATAAAAACAGTATATCATTAAAATAATTAATAATGATTTGAAAAAAATCTAAAAAAGTAAAGGAAGAATTGCTCTTCCTTTACTTAAATAATTAACTATACTTAAAACTAACTCAAACTATGAAATAATCTACTTGATTACTTTATAGAAAAACTCATTATTGTGCAAACCATAGTGTGGTTCCTTGCACGTCTGCTCCTTGTATACCATCTATAGCCGCAAAATTGGGATTATCCTGTGCTCCAGAACCATACCTCATTCTTTGCGGATATGCACCATTTAAGGTGCCCAGTCCAAAAATGGTCTGATTGGATACCCCAGCAGCCAATTCTGTAGGGTAACCCGTATCTCTTACTACTGCCCATGCTTCAAAACCATCTGTATAACCTGCCAACCATCTTTGATGGGCGATTTTTTCCAGCCTCTCATCGGTGGTGCCACCTGTGATATCCGCAGCAGCCTCTGTCGCAATATAGGTATCTGCATCCCCTTCTGAAATATTCCAAAGTTTCATGGCTTCCTTGATGCCTGTGGCAAACAAGGTCTGTGCATCCCCTCCAGATAATCCTTTTACAACAGCTTCTGCTTGCAAGAAGTACGATTCCGCGCTGGTTAAAACAATTTCAGGGTAGGCGTCAACTTGAGCCCCCTTTTCCTGTATTACCCTGTCACTTGGTGTGCTGAAAAGATCGTAACGCACATAGGGATAGGTATCACCATTGATTCTTGTGGGTTGGCCAATATATTGGCCAGGAGCAAGTTCAATAGTGGTTTCATCTCCTGCAGTGGAAATGGTATAGTCTGCTCCTGCACGATCAAGAGAGGCAACAATAAAATCCAACCTATCTTGATAATTTGGATCCGGAGTTTCTGCGTTGTTAGCGAATAGAAAAGAACCTCCCACTGCAGGTTTAGCATAGACCGAAAGTCTTGGGTCATTATTGTCTTTTAACATGTTGATAAGTGTGGCTCCCATGGTCCAATCGGATCCGCCACCAAAGTTATGCCATACATCTCCATATGCCGCTGCTGCCCATTGACTGATTACAAAATCCTTGGTCATCACAACACTTCCGTTGACATCATCCAAAAGTGGAGCTGCCAATGCTTCATTAATTGTCGCGGCAGCAAAACTTTCTCCAGGGGCGCCTAGTGCGCGCATAGCTATTCTTAGTTTTAAGGTGTTGGCCAAACGCTTCCATTGTTGTAGATCACCTCCACAATAGATATCGTTACTTCCAGCATCGTTTACACCAATTCCAGTTCTTTCGGTATCTCCTATGATGGACATGGCTTCATCCAAGTCTGCGATAATACCTTGGTAGATTACCGATTGTTCATCAAACTTAGGTGTTAAAACACCCTCTACACCTGCTTCTGTATATGGAACCATGCCAAAAGTATCTGTGTACATTTGATAATAGAGACCTTTTATGATTAAAGACATGGCAAACATAAATTCGTTTTCCAAATCTCCTCCTTCCTGAACAAATCTCTGGAACTCAACCACTCTTCCCAAGTAATTATTAAGCCAGTCAAAGGATGCATCCGTATATCCTGCATTGTAATCATAGCATAGTTCATCTGACCACCAAGAGGAATTATGACCAAAAGTAAAATGTCCGGCATAACGATCCGCATGGATCAATTGAGCCCTCCAATATGGAAAACGATCAGGTGAATACAAGCGGAACTGAACGTCCGTTAAAAAGAACTTGGCACTTACCTCATCAGCAAGAAAACCTTCCTGATCGGTATTCATTTCTTCAAAATTCTCAGTACACGAGCTAGCCAAAATAAGGCACAACAACATGTAGGATAATAATTCAATTTTTTTCATTACACAATTTTTTAAAAGTTGACATTTAGGCTAAGTCCCAGACTTCTAGTAGTCGGAAGGGCATAAAACAATACTCCTTGGGCAAAATTGGATGTGGAATAACTTGATTCTGGATCGAAGTTATCAGCTTTTTTGTATAAAAATAACAAATTTCTTCCTACTGCACTTAATGTTGCACTTTGTACAAAGGTGTTTTTCAGTAGTTTACTTGGGAATGTATAACTCAAACTCACCTCTCTTAACCTGAAGTTGGTTTGATCAAACACATACTCGGATCCAATACCACTAACAGCTCCCCAGTAATCCTGGGCACTAATTGTTGTTGTATTGGGAGTAAATGTTCCATCACCATTGTCGATAACTCCATCTACAAGAATACCACCTTCACGAAATTGTAAGGATCCTTCAGAAACTCCCGAAGCATCCAAGGCTGAATCAGTAAAGGAATAGACTTCACCACCGATTCGGAAATCGATTAGGGTATTCAGTGTAAAGTCCTTGTAACGGAACGTATTTGAAAACCCACCAGTTAAATCAGGTTGGTAATTCCCAAACTTTTCTCTATCCGTTGTAGCTTGAGGTCGACCCTCCGCAGTAACAATCAATTGTCCAGCATCATTTCTTAGCCAAGTGGTAGTTTCTATATCACCGAAACCTTCACCAACTCTAGCTACAACGGCAACGGTACCTCCGTTATCTCTACTAAACTCAAAAAAGTCCTGTCCCTCTACCAAGCTTTCCAACTTGTTTCTATTTCTTGCTAGGTTTATGGAAGTGTCCCAAGAGAAATTCTGGGTTTGGAATGGGGTTCCTCCTACCAATATTTCAAAACCTTTGTTGGAAATTTCACCTACATTAGTTCTAAAAAATTCAAACGCTGCACCGGTTCCTAGTGGAACATCAAAAATCAAGTCTTTTGATTTGATATCATAATAAGAAATATCAGCATAAAGACGATTTTGAAAGCCTCTATATTCTATCCCGAGTTCTGTAGAAGTCACTTCCTCTGGGCGAAGACTTTCACTGAAGAGTATGTTATCCCTACTAACAGTGATATTGCCCAAGAATCCATCAGCAGCAACATTAAATACATTGACCAATTGTTGTGGATCTGTATCGTTACCCACAGTAGCGATACTACCTCTCAATTTAAGCAAGTTAACCTTGCTTCCCAAGTCTAATGCTTCGTTAAGTAAAACACTCAAACTGGCAGAACTATAAAAATATGAGTTATTACCGTCCGCTAATGCAGATGACCAATCGTTTCTACCTGTTAAGTCCAAGTAAAGTGTGTTATCATACGATAACGAGGCAGAGCCATAAACGGAATTGATATCTTTT
The DNA here is from genome assembly GCF_044596045.1 of Allomuricauda sp. R78024. Lineage (NCBI taxonomy): Bacteria > Pseudomonadati > Bacteroidota > Flavobacteriia > Flavobacteriales > Flavobacteriaceae > Allomuricauda > Allomuricauda sp. R78024. Next base: position 120,549 of record NZ_CP138995.1, on the reverse strand, counting down.
GGCACTCTTTGACCTTGAGTTGCAAAAAGTTCCACGGTATTATCCAACAATGGCCTTCCAGGAATTTTAAAGTTTTCTCCCCGCGTCTCTGAGGTTATTGAATTGAAACGTAACGCATTTGCACCTACGTTAGCAGTCAAACTGAATTTCTCACTTAGGCTCTTGTTGAACATGACCAAGAAATCATAATTCGTTTCGGTACGGTCGTTTTTTTGAAATCTAATTCTACCGTCTCCAAAGAAATGATGTCCCACCCTGGTTATATTTTCAACATCCTGAGTGATATCATCCGTACCTACCCTAACAAAAGCAGATAACCAATCGGTGAATTCATATTGCAATTTTGCAAAAGCAGTAATTCTAGTTCTTCTATCCTCGTTGGAATCATTTTGTAGAATCCAGTATGGATTACCTCCGGAAGAAGTAGGCGCAATAACGCGATAGATATCGTCTGGATTAATTGGATTTTCAATATCCTGAAAAACTTGAAGGTCTGAAAGTTGTACATTTCTTGCCAAGCCCCACAAATAAGCAGCAACACCTTCAGTACCTTGATTTGGTCTGTTTCGTGCCGTTTGTTTAAAATAAGTAATTCTTGTATCCAAACTTAGCTTATCAGACAAGTTGACAAACGCCCTTAAGTTAAAATTATCCCTATCAATTCCTGAATTGGGAAGAATAGACTCAATATCCGAATTGGTATAGGAAAAACGGACGGAAGCATTTTCGCTACCACCGCTAAGTGCCACGGTGTTGATAAAACTTGTTCCGGTTTCAAAGAAATTCTTAACGTTATTAGGTTGGGCAACATAAGCTCTTTGCTGCCCATTATAGGCCAGTTGCTGTGAGCCGTCAAATCTTGGCCCCCAAGAACCTGACCCCGCAACGGTGTTTACCTGTGTCACCAATGGGTCGTCAGGATTGATTTGTGGAAAAGCGCCATCGGTGCCTCTTCCATATTGATTCTGATATTTGGGAAGTACCAATGGATCATCGAACAAGGCATTAGAAGTAAAAGAAACTCCCAATCCTTTGTTTAAATCTCCCTTTTTGGTAGTAATGATGATAACACCGTTACTTGCTCTGGCACCGTATAGTGCCGCGGCATTTGGACCTTTCAGTACAGACATGGACTCAATATCATCTGGATTGATATCGGAAATACCATCCCCTAGATTGTTAATGTTAAACTGTCCAGAGCCATCAGGGGCTCCCAAAGCGGTATTGTCAATTGGCACCCCATCAACAACATAAAGCGGTTGGTTGTTACCCGTAATGGAATTGTTTCCCCTTATTACTACACGAGACCCACTACCTGCACCGGCGGTACCTTGTGAGATTACTACCCCCGCTACCTTACCTGCTAAGGCATTTATTACGTTTGGTTCTTTGGCCAGTGAGACAGCATCTCCTGAAACTTCCGTTACAGAGTATCCCAAGGATTTTTTCTCTCGGGAAATTCCAAGTGCTGTCACAACAACCTCTCCCAATTGCTCAACACTTTCTGTTAAGGTCATATTAATGGTAGATTGTCCACCAACAGCAATTTCTTTTTCGGTATATCCAATTGCTGAAAACACCAAAATTGCGGAATCATCAGGAACCGAAATAGAATAATTGCCATCGAAATCTGTAGAAGTACCATTTCTAGTACCTTTCTCAATAACATTAATTCCTGGAAGTGGACCTCCATTAACTGCATCTGTAACTGTTCCCGTAATTGTTTTCCCCTGTGCCATTATTCCTTGAATACATAGGAGCGACACAAGCATTAAGAAGTAATGAATTTTTTTGTTCATACTGTTTGAGTTTGGTTATAAGTTTCGTAAAGCTTAATAAAAGCTTAATGTTCACTTTATAAATGTTTAAATTCCTTATTTATATATGAAAAAAATTCGACTAATAACGATGCTGAAAGGCTAAAGGACATGGAAGCGAAAACGATTGAGGTACATGAATTATTTAAAAAACCTGTTTTTCAACCCTGTAGACCTTTAAAAATGGTCTTTCCCAGTAGAATCAATTTATAAAATTGCTTAGGTTTTTCTTTTGATATCAACTGTATTTTACTTTAAAAGGGCCGAACAACATTTTTTATTCCAAAACAAATTCAATTTTACTGGCCTTTGTCAAATCCTTATGTTGAACAAAGTAGCTCTTCAGTTTTTTTCCATCAATTAAAATGGAATTGATTTTTTCTTTCTTGTCTGAAGGTTCGGAAGTAATAATCAATCTATCTTTTGAATAATAATTTGTATCAAGATGGATGGTGATTTTATCAAATTTTGGAGTGGTGAGCGCATATATTGGATTAGAGGGGCTCACGGGATAGATGCCCATCATTGAAAACACGGCCCAAGCGCTCATTGTTCCCGTATCATCATTTCCGGGTAGGCCGTCCGGCGTATTTTTGAAATAGGTTTTCAGCAATTCAGAAACCTTATTTTGGGTCCGCCATTCTTGCCCCTTTACATAATTGAACAAATAGGGGTAGGCAATGTCAGGTTCATTGGCCATGTCAAACTGATTCTTGTCAAATACATCTTGCAAACGATTGGTAAAAGGTTTGGATCCTCCCATTAATTTGATGAGACCTTTTACGTCATGAGATACCATAAAAGTATATTGCCAGGCATTTCCTTCTATAAAGCCCACATTCTTTTCAAAGTTGGCTCCAGTTTCTGGATTGTAAGGAGTCAACCAACTACCATCATCATTTTTGGGCCGTAAGAGATTGAACTCTTTGTCGAAAAGCTTCCTATAAGAAATGGAACGCTCTGAAAAGCGCTTGTAATCTTCTTTCTTGCCCAATGCTTTAGCCAGTTGGGCTATGGCAAAATCCGAAATATTATATTCCTGGGTAGTTGAGACGGAACCACTTTTGGTTGTTTTTGTGGTCAAGTATCCCTTTTCAATGTAATCCTGTATTCCAGGTCTAAGAGGGTTTGTTTTCAACTGGTCGGCGCTTTTAAGCATGGCCTCATATGCTTTTTCAACATCAAAATCCCTAATTCCACGTAAATAAGAATCGGCAATTACAATACCAGCTGGGTCACCTACCATGGTTGTTGTTTCTGTAGCATTTAGCTCCCATTTTGGTAGCCAACCAGATTCATCATAGATCTGCAACATGCTTTTAACCATGTTGGATTGTTGTTTGGGATATACCAAACTCATTAATTGGTGCAAATTTCTATAGGTATCCCAAAGCGAAAAAACAGTATAGCGCGAGCCTTCTGTTTTTAAGGTCTCGCGTGTTATCATCTTTGGGTATTCCCCATTAAAATCATTCAAGGTACTTGGATGTATCAATGTATGATAAAGCGCTGTGTAAAAAATGGTCTTGTCTTCTTCAGAACCGCCTTCAACTTCTATTTTGGATAGGTATTGATTCCATTCATTTTTTGCGGATACCAATATTTCGTCAAAAGTCCTTCCCTGTGTTTCTTTTTCTAGGTTTTCACGGGCATTTTCTATACTTACGTATGAAATGCCTATTTTCATTTCAACTTGCGTGGGTGCTGCAAAATCATATTGCATGTAAGCTCCAATGCTATCACCAACTACCTCTTTGGTATACCCTTTCATCAGTCGGGATTTTCCATTGTACCCCATCCATTCAGCTTCTGCTCCCTTGTAAGTTGTGGGTTTTTTCCAAACGCCGAATTCTTTGGCCGGTTTTGAAAACTTTGCCACAAAATATACTGGATAGGCTTCTTCTGGTTTGTAATAACAGAAGGAACCTACAGAACGGATTCCTTCAATCTGAGTAGGCGAAACCACTTTTACCTGTGCTCCTTGTTCGTTGGTAAGTCCCAACCCCAAGTTCAATAATATGTTTGACTTACCCGCTGGGAAAGAATATTTGCTTATCCCTGTCCGGGTTGTGGCGGTTGCTTCAACTTTAATATTATACTTATCCAAAATGTTGGAATAATATCCAACTTTGGAAATTTCATTGGAGTACGTGGTTCCATATTCCAAATGGTTCGTTTTAATATCTCCGGTAGTTGGCATGGCAAGAATAACACCTAACTCTGGACAACCAACACCGCTTAGGTTTATATGACTGAAACCCGTTAAAAAAGTATTTTCATGAACATATGGAGTGGATAACCAACGACTGTCCTTTTCTAAAGGAAGGTTTTTAGGGCCTGCAACATTAAAAGGAGATACATTGGCCATTCCCCTAACGCCAATAGGTCCAGGGTTTGTAGTCCCAAAATTAGAAGTTCCAATGAATGGATTTACATATTCAACTGGAGCTTTTTGTCCAAAACCAATTGAATGAAAAAATAGTAGTGCTATACCAATGAATAGTTTTTTCATCACTTTTTCGAATTGGATAGAGAATAGGGTAAAGAATCATCTGAAATCGCCCAATTTTTATTTGGTTCGGCAACCATCTCAAAATGTAAACTGCCTCCTTTTTGAATAGTTTCAGTACCAATCCAAGTGTTATTGAAGTTTTTGTTATTTAAACGTGCACTTTGGATAAACGAATTGTCTTTTCCATTACTGTCTGCCGTAATAGTAAAAGTATTTCCATTTTGAAGATGCAATTTAGCTTCATCAAAAAGCGGGCTTCCAATTACATATTGGTTTGTGGCCGGGGCAACAGGATAAAAACCCAGAGCGCTGAACACATACCAAGCGGATGTTTGTCCGTTATCCTCATCACCACAATAGCCATCTGGGGCTGGGGTATAGAGTTTGGTCAATACTTCGCGTACTTTGCTCTGGGTTTTCCAAGGCTGCTTGGCATAATTATACAGATAGATCATGTGTTGGATAGGCTGGTTGCCGTGGGCGTAGTTCCCCATATTCATAATCTGCATTTCTCGTATTTCGTGAATGGTAAATCCATAATAAGAATCATCATATTCAGGAGGCATATTAAAAACGCCATCAAGCATTCCTACAAATTCTTTGCCACCACCCATTAAGTCCATAAGACCTTTTACATCATGAAAAACACTCCAAGTATAATGTAGACTGTTTCCTTCTGTAAAAGCATCTCCCCACTTTAATGGATTGAAAGGCGTTTGAAATTGTCCATCCTTGTTCTTTCCTCTCATCAATTTTGAAGAGGGGTCGAACAATTTTTTATAGTTCAAGGATTTCTTGTAATATGTATCGGCCAGTTCATTTTTCCCAAGGGATTTGGCCATTTGAGCAATGGTAAAATCAGCATAAGCATATTCCAAAGTTCTTGCGGCATTTTCATTGATGCCAACATCATAGGGAACATAGCCCAATTCATTATAGTAATCCACTCCCGCTCTCCCAACACTGTTTACGGGTCTTCCTTCAGATATAGTTGCATTTTTAATTACGGCTTCTAAAAGCAAATCTTTATCAAAACCGGTAACTCCTGTCAAATGTGCATCAGCAATAATTGGAGCTGAATTGGAACCGATCATACAGTCCCTGTGACCAGGACTGGCCCATTCCGGAAGCCATCCAGATTCTTTGTACGTATTTGCCAATCCTTCCATAATGTTACTGTTCAATTCTGGATACATCATGTTAAAAAATGGAAACACTGCGCGGAAGGTATCCCAAAAACCATTGTCTGTAAACATATAGCCAGGCAATACCTGACCGTTGTAAGGACTATAATGCACCACTTGCTCATTGGCATCAAACTCATAGAACTTTCTTGGGAACAACAACACACGATACAAGCAGGAGTAAAAAGTGCGCAGGTGATCTATATTTTTGGTGCTTACTTCTATTCTTCCCAATTCTTTTTCCCAAGCTTGGGTTGCTTCATTTCTGGTTTCTTTGAAGCTTTTATCTCCAATTTCTCTATCTAAGTTCAATTGTGCTTGTTCTGGACTTATAAAGGATGAGGCCACCTTTACGTGTACTGCTTCACCTCTTTTTGTTTTAAAACCTATGATGGCTCCAACATGGTCCCCTTTGTTTTCGGTTGTGTTTTCTTCTAATTTCCAATCATCACCCCAAGTGTTGGTGAGTTCAAAATCTTTATCAAATTCCGCTACAAAATAATTGTGGAAATTTTCTGGAACACCACCGCTATTGTTTCTGCAATACCCAATAATTTTTCGTTGTTCCGGCAGAATTTTCACCATAGAACCTTTAAAAAAAGCATCAAGCATGATATAGGCCTTATTAGTTTCAGGAAAAGTAAATCTAAAATGTGCTGCGCGTTCTGTAGGAGTCACTTCGGCAACCACATCATAATCTGCCAGGTAAACACTGTAATAATCTGGTTTTACGGTCTCGGCTTTATGCGAAAAATGCGATGCTCGCTCATCTTCCTTATATTTTAAATCTCCCGTTACGGCCATTAAAGAGAATGCCGCATAATCATTAATCCAAGGACTGGGTTGATGCGTTTGCTTGATTCCACGAATGGTTTTCTCATCATATTTATAGGTCCATCCATCTCCCATTTTTGAGGTCATGGGTGTCCAAAAATTCATACCCCAAGGTGTTGCAATGGCTGGATATGTATTTCCGTTGGACAGGCTGAAATCTGAATCAGTTCCCATTAATGGGTTCACATATTGCAAATATTCCTTGCTGTTTTCAGATTGGTCTAGGGCGGATTCTTTATTTGTATTTTGTTCACAAGAGCTTACAACTAAGGCTATAGCAAAAATGAAAATCAATTTCTTGAATTGGTAAATTTTTCTCAATCTCATACTAGTTGTATATTTTGTTGACTTCAGGAGTTTTTAGTTGATTTTTATCGGCCAATTTCGCATCATTGGTCATGGTAAATACCAAAGTTCCTCCGTTCATAATTTCTTTATGGGTGATATAGCTTCTTTCCAATTTTTTTCCATTCAGAACAACGGACTCTACAAACATATCTTCGCTATTACCCTTTTTCTGTATGGTAAATGTTTTATTATCTCCAACTTTTATCTCTGCTTCTTCAAACATGGGTACTCCCAAATCATACACTCCTTGTGCTGGATTTACAGGATAAAACCCCAATGAACTAAGAATATACCAAGATGACATTTGTCCACAGTCTTCATTACCGCAGTGTCCATTAGGTTCATTTTTGTATTGATTTTCTAAAATCTCCAGAACCAATTTTTGCGCTTTGGAAGGTTGGTTTAAATAATTGTATAAGTAAGCGACATGATGACTAGGTTCATTACCGTGTGCATATTGACCAATCATTCCTGTGCTAAATACAGGCAATTTATCTTCTGGACTTGGTGCATAACTGAACATGGAATCCAGTTTCTGTTCAAAACGTTCTTCCCCACCTGTTTTTTCAATTAGTCCTGCAATGTCTTGTGGAACGTACCAATAGTAATGCCATGCATTGCTTTCACAGAAATGGGGAGAGTATTCCTTAGGTACAAAAGGTTCTATAAATTCTCCCTCTATATCTTTGGGTTGCAACCATGACCTTTTGGAATTATATAGGTTTTTCCAATTTTCTGAACGCTTCAAAAAGTATTCATAATCTTCTTGTTTGCCCAAGTCTTTTGCAAACATTGCAATACACCAATCATCATAGGCATATTCCATGGTTTTGGAAACGGACCAATTTTCATGATGCTCATCAACAGGAATAAAACCTCTTTCCTTGTACACATCAATCTGACGTTCATTTACCATGGCACTTTCTTTGCAAGCTTTATAGGCCAGGTCAACATCAAACTGAAACCCTTTAAAATAGGCATCTACAATTACCGGAACTGCATGGTAACCAATCATCATGTTGGTTTCACTCCCCTGCATAGACCAAACAGGTAGAACACCCGTTTCAGTGTAATGGGCCAACAATGATTTAATCATGTCCGGCACTTTTTCGGGCTGAATCAATGTGTACAATGGATGGGCTGCTCTAAACGTATCCCATAACGAAAAGGTGTCATATCTATTGAAGCCATCAGCTTTTGCTATTGAATCTGTTCCATCCTTTAGCTTTCCATTGGCATCATTGGCAGCCTTGTATTCACCATTGCTATCACTGTATAAAGTTGGGGCTAACATGGACTGATATAGCATCGTATAAAAAATGGATTTTTTATCAGAATCCTCAGATACAATGCTGATTTTTTGAAGTTCTTTTTCCCATATTTCCTGTGTTTTTGTCTTGATAGTGTCAAAATCTTCCTGGGCTTCAACTCGAATGGCTTTTCCCGCAGCTTCTGAGCTTACTGAAGACAAACCGGTCTTTACTACGATTTGTTCCCCATCACTAGTCGCATAGTTCAAAATTATTTTTGAATTATTCTCCTTGTTACCGTCATCAATTTTGTATGAATCAAAAGGTTTTGAAAAGTGCATTTCAAAAAATAATCTTTGATTTCTAGCCCAGCCAGTGGACATTCTATGCCCTTGTAAAGTGGAATCATTGACAACTTTGATGAAAGTGTCCGTTGGTTTGTCCCAGTTGAGGGAGTATCCCAAATCGACATGGATTTGGGTGTCCTTATCTTCTGGGAATGTGTATCTGTGTATTCCAACTCTACTTGTGGAGGTCATTTCCGCTTTGATGCCATAATTCAATAAATCTACCCAATAATAACCAGGAGATGCACCTTCCTTTTGGTGATCAAATTTTGAATATGGTTTGAAGTTGTTCTCTGGAATGCTATCAGAGAACCTGCTGTTGGTAGGCATGACCAAAATGTCATAGAGGTCACCGGCTCCAGTCCCGGTAAGATGGGTATGGGAAAATCCGGATATAATAGAATCTTGATAATAGTACCCTGCAATTCTGTCCCAACCAGGAATCCCAATATCAGGACTCAATTGTACCATTCCGAATGGGGTAGTGGCTCCAGGATAGGTGTTTCCGGGGCCATCGGTTCCAATAAATGGATTAACAAAGTCCGTAAGGTTTTCGGATGGGGCTTCCTTTGGAGCGTGGGTAGAACAGCCAAAAGCCAAAATTAATAAACCTATATATGCGAAATCCAACTTCATTTTTAATCGTTCTTCTATAGTTTTATCAAATTGATTTCAATACGTATTGGTAAATGAAAGTGTTCAAGAAACTAACCTTCATAGGTTTCAAACTTGCCCTCTTTGGTTACGGTCAAGAGTTTTTGGGTAAACGGACTTTTTGCTGAAAGGATAAAACCTTTGGTATACCTTTCCAGTACTGGGACTATGTTTTCCCCAAAAAACTGTTTTGAAGGACCATGGAAGGCATTTTCTGTTTTTTCCCATCTTATTTCTTGTTTATTTTCAGAAATTAAATCCCGGTATAATTCATACAAATACCATTTGATATGTTCATCCTTGGGAATCTCAAAATTGACAGACTTGGTTCCAACTATATTTTCTGAAAAATAGACATAACCCCACTTTTCCGGTTCATGCATATTGATTACGTACTGGGGAGACCAAACCCAATTGTTTTCATGTAAAAATTCGCCAGTTTTTGGGTCTTTCTTGCGTCCATACTTTCCATTGGTAATGTCAAAATCCCAATTAACCCTGGAAAAGCCTATTCTCCAAAATTGATTTTGAGGCACATTGTTCTGATAGTATCCCGTTCGCAAATCTCTTAATGGGATGGCAATTTCAATGGACCAACCTTTATCAATATCAGAAGGGTCGTTCAAAGTGCCTTGCACGGATATTGCAGATTGAAGCCCTAAGGCTTCCCATCCGTTAATGGTTTCGTTGCCCGCTCTATATGGAGCAGTTATATATTGGTCCCAAACCGTATTTAGCACATTCCACTCCAATTCGTAATAACCATGTACATCTGCTTCTGGGTCAAGAAAAATTTCGAAATCATTATTATGAAAAATCACGGCATCATGTTCAGAAATATCGCCCCACACATGAGGTTCTTCCAATTGAGCGAAAAAGTACACATTGTTTTCATCCCAGAGCATTTTCATTCTTGTGTCATACGTTGGTTTTTTAATTCCTTCGATGTCGATAAACAAATCGGACCAAGGTGCTTTTGTCCATGAAGATTCATCCGCTTTTCCATCAATCAATATCGAATCCGTAGCCTTATAGGCCACATACGTTCTCGGCTTTTCTTGGGCGCACAATACTATACAGCCCACATAAACCAAAAAAAGTACTAGGCTTATTAATTTTTTATGTTTCCCAACATTATCCATCATACATTTTATAAACTGTTTTCTTTGGTAAATTTTACAATTTCGGAGATATGTCCGAAAGCTAATCCGACCACGGTATCGGCAGCGCCATAATAGATGGCGATTTTATCTTCTTCAGTGGAATGCAAAGTGGCGCATGGGAACACCACATTGGGTACATCACCCATACATTCGTATGAAGTTTGGGGAGACAGCAGATAGGGTTGTGTTCTATACTTTACCTGATCTGGATTGTTCTTGTCTAAAATGGCTGAGCCCATAGAATATCTAAATCCATTACAAGTATTAATTACACCATGGTAAATCATGAGCCATCCTTCATCTACCAAAATGGGAACGGAACCCGCACCGATCTTTGCGCACTGCCATGCACTGTCTTCAAAGGGTGAAGCTTTCATTACACAACGATGCTCGCCCCAATATTTCATATCTGGACTGTAACTGATATAAATATCACCAAAAGGGGTATGACCGTTATCACTGGGCCTGCTCAACATGGCATATTTGCCATTGACTTTTTCAGGGAAGAGCACTCCATTTCGATTAAAGGGTAAAAAAGCATTTTCGGATTGAAAAAACTCCTTGAAATCGAAAGTATATCCAATACCTATGGTTGGGCCGTGGTATCCGTTGCACCAAGTGATCCAATATCTATCTTCCAAGAAAGTGACACGAGGGTCATATTTGTAATCGGAGTCGATCATTTCGGTGTTTCCAGCACCGAAGACAATAGGTTCATGTTCAATGTCCCAGTTGATTCCATCTTCACTAAAACCGGCAAAAATGTTCATTTGCACTGCCTTGTTGTCACATCTAAAAACTCCGGCATAACCATCTTCAAAGGGTACAACGGCGCTGTTGAACACACTATTGGAACTTGGAATGGCATCTCTTTGGATAATAGGATTTTTGGAATACCTCCAAACAACATCTGATATGTTAGCTGGTTTGTCCTGCCAAGGAATTGTGTTCACTTTCTTCAAAATTTGATTGTTCATTTATTATTAAACAATTTCTAAAACGAATTCTTAATTGGGTATTTTTTTCACCTTATCCAGCCAAGTATATTTTAAAATTATGGAAGTTATTAAAAAGACCACCAATGTTAAAATAGCTTTTGGATAATCTCTAATGATAAAATAAATGGGTAATAAAATCATGCTGGACTGCCAAACAATACCAATAGCACAATTCATCATATCAAACCAAAAATCATTATTCTTCCCAAAAGAGGAGTCTTCATTTTTTAACAGGGTATGGATAGGTTTCCACCAACCCCACGGCTTTACTTCTTTGTAGAAAGATTTTAAGACTTCAGTTTCTGTAGGTTTGGATAGGTAAGTTCCTAAAAAGGATCCTAATAGAGAAAACCCAAAAATCAACGGAAAAAGATAGATGACATGAATGTGCGATAAATCATACCAAAAAGTACCTTCTATAAAATTTTCTTTATTCTGATCAAGGATAAACTGAATGCTGGCGATTAGCAATCCTGCAACCATGCCCCAAAAATAACCCCAGCCATTAAAGCGCCACCATATCCATTTTAAAAAGTTGGATGCGACGTATCCTCCATATAATGCACTGCTAATCCATAAGGTAAGTGAATTGATGGAATCTGCGAAAAAGCCCATACATACACCCAAACCAACCACAAAGAATGAAGCAATATAACTAGCCTTTATGTAATGTCTATTGGATGCTTTTGGCTTAAAATACTTTTTGTAGATATCATTAACAATGTAAGCTGGACTAGAATTTACGAAGGCCGAAAACGTAGACATAAAAGCAGCCAAAAGTCCTGCCAGCAGCAATCCTTTCACACCAACTGGAATGTGATGGTTGATGACTTTTGGTAAAATAACTTCTAAATCACTACCAACTAACCCAGGATTAGCACTCATTTCTGGAGCCAAAACTACTAAGGCAATAACCACAATTCCTGTAACCAGTAAATATCTGGGGATATACAAAACTAAATTGGTGAACCCACTCATATAAGCAGCTTCTTTAACTGTTCTAGTGGATAGGATACGTTGAAAATCATAACTTGGTACTGGCCCTGCAATACTTGCAAAGAAGCCTTTGAAAAGTGACATTCCAATAAAAGCTCCAAACATTTTATATCCTTCAGTATCTATTAAATCATTAAATGCCTGGAATTTGTTGCTCCAATGTGTTTCTAATTCGCCACCAAAGAAAATGCTTCGCCATTCATCAGAAATTACCATGCTAATTTCTACATCGCTAATGGCAAAAAATGTATACCCTGCAACAAGTATACCTGCTATAACCATAATGATGTATTGCAAAACTTCAGTTGCCACAACGGAAAACATACCTCCTTTAACCGTATAAATGGTCGTTAGGAAAATAATAATTAAGGCATAGGATTGTTCTGAGGTCAATAAAAGAACATCCCCTAATTCCAAAGGAATGTCCCATGGTAAAATAATGGTCAAAAACTTGCCCGTACCTTCAAAGAAATATGCTATGAATCCAACAGCCGAAACAACCGCAAATATGGCTACAATACTATGGGATGCCCTTCCGGATCTTCCATCTCCAAATCGTGTTAAAATCCACTCAGACCCAGTCATTATGTTGGAGCGTCTTATCCAAACGGCTAAAAACATCATAAGAAAAACCTGGTTCCATACGGGCCACAACCACATGAACATAAAGCTCTTGGCACCATATAGAAACAATATGCCAACCATCCATGCAGTTCCGGAGACATCAAACATACCAGATCCGTTACTAAGGCCTAAATAGTACCATTTAATATTGTTTCCGCCCAGAAAATAGGATTCAAGGCCATTAGAAGCTTTTTTGGAAACCCAAATTCCAATAAAAAGGGTTAACAATACATAGATAACTATGATCGAAATGTCTATTACATCCATATAATTGTACTGGTCATATTTAAATACCCCAATTTTTATTGGGATCAGGACCCATTTCAAATTTCAAAGTGCCACCTGCCATTAATTCCGTATGTGTGATGTAGGTGCGTTGCAACGATTCTCCATTTAGTTTAACCGCTTGAATGTATTTGTTGACTGGAGAGGTATTCTCTGCTAAAATGATAAAATTCTTTGTGTCGGATATTGAGATGGTAGCCTTTTCAAAAAGAGGGCTGCCAAACTCGTATTGTGCAGAGGCCGGATTCATGGGATAAAGCCCTAATGAGCTGAAAACATACCATGCCGACATTTGTCCACAATCTTCATTTCCACTTAATCCCTCAGGTTGTGCGGTGTATTGCGTATCTAATATTTGTCTTACCCAATATTGAGTTTTCCAAGGCTCTTTTGCACTATTGAACATGTAGGCAATATGGTGGCTTGGTTCATTACCATGCGCATACTGACCAATTAACCCCGAAATATCTGCGGAAACATTTTCTCCTGAAATCTCTGAACTCTCTGTGAAAAGTTGTTCCAGTTTTTTAGTGAAAGCTTGATTCCCCCCATGCAATTCTATAAAACCGGGAACATCATGCAAAACAAACCAACTGTGCTGCCAAGCATTACCTTCTGTATAATCCGTATGTTCCCTATGACTTGAAAATTTAGGATCAAATGGCTCGTTCCAACTTTTCCCATCTACGGATTTACCTCTCATAAATCCAGTGTCTGTATCAAAAAGATATTTATATGCATTAGAACGATTGCTGAAATATTGATAATCCTCCTCTTTTCCTAAATCCTTGGCCATTTGGGCGACACACCAATCATTATAGGCAAATTCAAGACTTATTGTAACTGACTCATCCAGCTCTGTATAAGGAATATATCCGTATTCTTTATAAGGGGCTAGCCCTCGAATCTCTCCCATCATTGTGTTACGAACAGCCTCGTATGCTTTATCAACATCGTACCCTCGTATTCCTTTCAGATACGTATCTACTATAACTGATACTCCATGGTTTCCAGTCATAGTGTTCGTTTCGTTTCCATATAAAGTCCATACAGGTAATCTACCCTGCTCATCATAATAGGCAAGCATAGACTGTACTATATCATTCGCCTTTTCTGGTTGCAAAATATTCAGCAATGGATTTTCTGCCCTAAATGTGTCCCATAATGAGAGGGTTGAATAGGCATTCCAATTTTGGGTATGATCAATACTGTCATTTTGCAATCGGAATTCACCATTAACATCACTAAAGAGTACCGGAGCTATCTGAGTGTGATATAAGGCAGTATAAAAAATGGTCTTTAAAGAATCTTGAGGCGTCTCTATCTTAATTTTGGATAATAATTCTTCCCATTTGTTATTTGTTTGACTTTTTACTTCATCAAAAGAAATAGTACTACCATGACGGGTCAGATTTTCCTTCGCATTTGCAATACTTACAGAAGAAACCGCGACTTTTATCTCAACAATCTTTGTTGAATCTTTGTTAAAAAAGAATTGCCCTCCTGTTTTTGTTCCTTTTGCTTCACTTCTACTATCCGGAGTTTCACTATTGGACATAAAATGAGCGTTTATAATTGGCTCAGAGGTTTCTACTACAAAGAATACTTTTTGGTTTTTTGCCCAACCTGTGCTGTGCCTGTATCCCACAATTTGGGTTTCACTTTCCAATGCAATGGAGCTTTCCGTTGGAGTATCCCAATTTACCGCATAGCCTAGGTCAAGAACAAAAGAAGGAACGTTATCGTTTTGATAGGTATACTTATGGAAAGACACGTATTCATTGGCGGTAAGTTCTACTTGAATATTATTGTTTTCCAAATCAACCTTATAATATCCTGGAGAAGCAATTTCACTGGAATGGGAAAAGCGAGAGGTATATGGCAAACTATCTCTTCTGGTACCAAATAAGGATACGTCCAGAGTTTTGTTTGTTGGCATTAACAACAAATCTGCCAAATCACCTATTCCTGTACCACTAAGGTGTAATTGTCCAAAGCCAGAAATAATAGAGTCTGTAATATGGTAGCCTGAACACCAATCCCAACCTGTAGTGCCATTATCTGGACTGGGTTGCACCATTCCAAAAGGGGCGGTGGCACCAGGAAAAGTATGGCCATGGGCACCGGTGCCGATAAAAGGATTTACAAATTCAGTAAAATTTTCAGCAGTGTCATTTTGTCTTTCTTCTTTGCATGATGAGCCTATAAGGAGTGCTATCAAAAAGAAAGGAAAAGAGAATTTGCTCATCTGCTAATTATATTAATATTGATATTTTTTATACTTTTCCTCAAAATATATTTGGTTTTCTTATGGTAATAAGGGAGTAGTGTAGATAAAGTCAATGGTCGTATTTGGTTGTGCAATTGTATTCCTAAATATTTGCAATTTTATTTTGAGGAAGAATAAAATTAGACCAACAACCTGCGCCAAAAGCTAAACAGCAGAAATACCGTACAAACAAAATACATCGAAATCCATGTACATAAATGATAAATTGGATGAGCTATTAAAAGCTGAATCTCCACAACCGTATCGCATTACTTATATGCACCATATCATTTTTTGGGCAATTTATTTTGGGCTCAATACATTGCGTTGGGGAAGTATGCATGATGATTTTGAATATTCCATTAAAACTAACTTGATAGGTTTCCCAATTCATATAGCGCTTTCTTATTTCAATGTTTATTTTTTAATGCCCAAGTATGTT
This sequence comes from Allomuricauda sp. R78024, assembly GCF_044596045.1. Taxonomy (NCBI): domain Bacteria; kingdom Pseudomonadati; phylum Bacteroidota; class Flavobacteriia; order Flavobacteriales; family Flavobacteriaceae; genus Allomuricauda; species Allomuricauda sp. R78024. The sequence goes on along the minus strand of NZ_CP138995.1, from coordinate 104,826 downwards.
TACAGAAGAAAGTACATTACCTATACTACCATTGTATTACTGTCTCTATTTATAATGTTGCTTGTAAAATACAACCTTACTTATTATTTGGTGAGCACAAATGTATGGCCAGAAGGACCGGCCGAAATAGCAGGAGAAGGCTTAACCTTAAATTATGCCATTCAGACCATGCTTGGGGAACTATACGTGGTATCTTTTGCTACTGCCATAAAAATTACAGTGGATTGGTTGCGAGAAAACAGTAAGTTTCATGATCTTGAAAAAAGACAGTTGACAACCGAGCTTAAATTTTTAAGGTCACAAGTTTCTCCGCATTTCTTCTTTAATACCTTAAACAATATTTATTCGCTTACGCTTGAAAAGTCGGATAAAGCACCAGAAGTCATTTTAAAACTTTCTGGACTGATGCGTTATTTACTCTACGCTACAAGAAAAAGAAAGCAAGATTTAAAAAGTGAAATAGACTGTATTCAAAATTATATAGACTTAGAACGAATACGTTTTAATGACTCATTGCAGATTGACATTGGAATTTCGGGAGATCTGGAAAATAAGATGATTGCACCAATGCTACTTGTTCCGCTAATTGAAAACTGCTTTAAACATGGGGCAAGTAAAAATATTGGCGACATGCATATTACCATAGATATTAATGTTGCAGATGATTTTTTGTATTTTAATGTATCCAACACAATTCCTAAAAATGACATGGATAGCAAAGTGGCAACCAGAGGTGGGGGCATAGGATTGTCCAATGTAAAGAAACGTTTGGAATTAGGTTATGATCCAAAGGATTATGACCTTTCTATTTTTGAGAAGGAGAATATGTTTCATGTAGACTTAAAACTAAAAGTATGACGGCCTTAAGAGTTATTATTATTGATGATGAGCCATTGGCAATTAATGTATTGAAGAATTATGCTGAACAGATAAAACAACTGCAACTTGTCAATACTTTTTCAAACGCTATAGACGCTACATCGTTTCTACAAGAAAATGAGGTTGACATTATTTTCTTGGATATCAACATGCCCATTTTAGATGGACTCAATTTTTTGGAATCGTTACACGTATCTCCAATGATTGTTATTACAACTGCACATGAGGAATATGCATTAAAGAGCTTTGAACTTGAAGTTATAGATTATCTCGTAAAACCTATTCCTTTCCCAAGATTTCTGAAAACTGTAAACCGTATTATAAGTTTAAAACAAGGAGCATCCAATACTGGTAGCCAGTCAACAAACGAAAAGCCAAGTATTTTCGTCAAAGTAGACAAAAAGAAATTACAAAAGATTTTTCTGGATGAAATTGTTGTTGTGGAAAGTCTTAAAGACTACATTCGGATTAAAACCACATCGGCAAAATATATCATCCACAAGACCTTAGGTAGTTTTACGGATGAGTTACCCTCTGATAAATTTTTAAGAATCCACAGATCTTACACTATTGCCATAGACAAAGTTGAGGCTATTGAAGGCAATAGTCTCGAAGTTGATGGTATCAGATATACCATTGGGAGAAGCTACTTAAACGATGCTAAAAGTCGTATTTTAAACGATTCAATTACATAGGGGTAAGGTTAATGTAAGAGTGGTTCGGGCTTTTCTTTTTTTATGTTTTTTGTCAAACTTGTTTTTCAATTGAATCTCTTAATCTAATAAACTTGGGTTTTTTGCAGTTTTTCAATTATCCAATGAATTCTAATTTGAATATATTAATACAACTTCATTAGTCCTTTCTGCTTTGCCATTGGTCGAATTTTTTAAGTGCATTTCCAGTTATCTAATTAGCTTCAAAAGCAACAATCAAAATCATAATTATATGCCTTCCATCAGGACATTAAGAAAGAAGATGCTCCTAGCTGCATATTTCGTTATCCTATCTTTTTTTGTAATAAGTTGTCAGAGTAAAAAAGGAGAGTATGCAACCATATCCCAAGAGCAGTCCGTAGGGCAAATTCCAGATAGTATTGATTTCTCATTTCATATAAAACCAATTCTTTCTGATAGATGCTTTGCATGTCATGGGCCAGATAAAAATGCTGTTGAGGGAGGTCTTTCCTTAAATAAGCCTGAAGATGCTTATGCTGCAATTGGTGAGGATAAGGATAGATATGCAATTGTTCCTGGAGATTTAGAAAAAAGCGAGTTGATAAAACGGATTTTTCAAGAAGATCCAGCTCTTAAAATGCCTCCACCGGAGTCAAACCTTTCATTATCTGATTATGAAAAGGAGTTACTTAAAAAATGGGTAGAACAAGGTGCAGAATACAAGAAACATTGGGCATTTGTGCCACCAGTTAGCCCAGCAGTACCAGTAATTGAGAATGATGAATGGAGTCAAAACGAGATAGATAAGTTTGTTCAAGAAAAATTGAATCTCAAAGGATTTATGCCTTCAAAAAAAGCAACCAAAGAGCAGCTTATCCGTCGCGCATTTTTTAGTATTGCTGGATTACCTCCAAGTGTGGATCAGGTCAATGCTTTCTTAAAAGATAACGCTCAAAACGCTTATGAGAAAGTTGTGGACTCCTTGCTAAATACTGCAGCTTATGCAGAATATATGGCAGCAGACTGGATGGATGTCGCAAGATATGCAGATACTCATGGCTATCAAGATGATTTTGAACGTACTATGTGGCCTTGGCGAGATTGGGTAATCCATGCTTTTGAAAAGAATATGCCTTATGACGAATTCGTGACCTATCAGTTGGCGGGAGATATGCTTTCCAATGCCACTAAAGAATCCATTTTGGCTACGGGCTTTAACAGAAACCATAAAATAACAGCGGAAGGTGGGGTCATCCCGGAGGAATATCGCATAGAATATGTAGAAGACAGAACCAACACGTTTAGTACTGCCTTTTTAGGTATGACGATGGAATGTGCTCGCTGCCATGATCATAAATATGATCCTTTGAGCCAAAAAGAACATTTCCAACTTTTCGGGTTTTTTAATAACATAGATGAGAAGGGGCTTATGGCAAATGCCCAAGAAATACCAAAACCATATATAACGGTTTCAAAAGAGGATATGGAAGGGGTATTGAATTTTGTGAACATGACTAAAAGCCCAGAGGCAAAGGTGGAAGTAATGGTTATGAAAGATATGCCCGGTCAGAGAGAAACTTTTGTTTTGAACAGAGGGGTCTACGATCAACCTTCAGAACAAGTCTTTCCTTCAACACCAGAAGCGATTTTACCATTTCCCGAAGAATTTCCAAAGAACAGATTGGGACTTTCCAAATGGTTGTTTCATGAAGAAAATCCATTAACAGCCCGCGTTGCTGTAAATCGTATTTGGCAAAGAATGTTTGGAAAAGGTTTAGTGGAAAGTTCGTACGATTTCGGAAACCAAGGAGCATTGCCATCTCATCCAGAATTATTGGATTTTTTGGCTGTTAAGTTCATGAAAGAAGGTTGGGATGTTAAGCAAATTATTAAATATATGGTACTCTCTTCTACCTATCAGCAGAGCAGTCATATTATAGAAGAAATGCAGGAGTTAGATCCCGAAAACACCTATTTGGCAAGAGCTTCTAGATTAAGATTGAGTGCTGAGATGATTAGGGACCAAGCATTAAAAATTAGTGGATTACTGAATGAGGAGGTTGGTGGACCAAGCGTAAAACCTTATCAGCCAGATGGTATTTGGGAAGAGACCACTGGAGGGGGAGGGGGAAGTACTTCAACTTATGTTCAGAGTGAAGGCAAAGATTTGTACAGAAAAAGTTTATATACTTTTTGGAAACGAACAGTTCCGCCGCCCAGTATGATGACGTTTGATGCCTCTTCAAGAGATCTTTGTGCCGTTCAGCGCCAAGAAACGAACACTCCTTTACAGGCCCTTGTACTTTTAAATGACCCACAGCTTATTGAGGCAGCCAGAGCATTGGCTCATAAAGCCATAGACACAAGTGGCAAGGAACCAATGAATCAAATACAATATGTTTTTCAAAATGCTACTTCTAGAAAACCAAATGAGGAAGAATTGAAAATCTTGTATGAACTTTATTTGGATGCACTTGAAAAGATAGAGACTGGCGAAGTTATTACAGATGAATATTTATCTATAGGGGAATTTTCTATGGATACGGACACCGCTTCAAACCATCTTGCAGCATTGGCCTTAACAGCGCATACAATATTAAATTTAGACGAAACCATCTCAAGAGGATAATATGAGTGAAAAGAAAATAATAGGGGATAATGCCATCAATATGAACAGGAGGTCTTTCCTTGGAAAGTCTGCCTTGGGAGTTGGTGGAATGGCATTAGGTTCTCTTCTTGATTGTAATTTTTATCAAAAAGAAGGTAGCCTGATTACAAAAGCGGATAATCCAATGGGAATAAAAGGGATTCTTAATTCCCCTCATCATCCCGCAAAAATAAAACGTGTCATATATCTATTTCAAAGTGGAGGACCTTCACAATTAGAACTTTTTGATTACAAACCACTGCTTAACCAAAGACGAGGTGAGGATTTGCCAGAATCGATTCGTAATGGACAACGTTTGACGGGAATGACATCAGGGCAAGACAAGTTTCCTTTGGTAGGTTCAAATTTTGGCTTTCAGCAGTATGGTAAAAATGGAACATGGATTAGTGATTTATTACCCTACACTGCGAAAATGGTTGATGAGCTATGCATTGTAAAATCGATGTATACCGAAGCAATTAACCATGATCCAGCTGTTACTTTTTTTCAAACTGGTTCACAGCAACCTGGTAGGCCCAGTATAGGTTCTTGGTTAAGCTACGGACTAGGAAGTGAAAATGAAAACCTACCTTCATTCACAGTATTATTATCAAGGGGTACGGGAAGACCAAATGGGCAGCCATTGTACACCAGATTGTGGGGCAATGGTTTTCTTCATTCATTACATCAAGGGGTGCAGTTCAGGGCTGCAAAAGACCCTGTTCTTTATTTAAACGACCCTAAAGGCATATCCAAAGAAACCAAACGCTCTATATTGGATAATTTAGCAGCCCTCAATGAAAAACAGTATCAGGAATTTGGGGATGATGAAATACAGAGTAGGATAGCCCAATATGAAATGGCCTATAGAATGCAAACGTCTGTTCCAGAAGTAATGAATACGGAGAACGAACCAGATTACATTTATAAAATGTATGGAGCTGATGCTAAAATACCGGGTACTTATGCCGCCAATTGTTTGCTGGCAAGAAGGTTAGCGGAGCAAGATGTTCGTTTTATTCAATTATACCATATGGGCTGGGATCAGCATGATAATTTGCCTTCTGCTATTGAAAAACAAGCAAAAGATGTAGATCAAGCTTCCGCGGCACTTGTGGCTGACCTTAAACAAAGGGGAATGCTAGAAGACACATTGGTCGTATGGGGAGGTGAATTTGGAAGGACCAATTACTCGCAAGGGCTATTGACCGATACCAATTATGGAAGAGATCATCATCCAAGATGTTTTACCATGTGGATGGCAGGCGGCGGCATTAAGCCAGGATTTGTATATGGTGAAACAGATGAGTTTGGTTATAATATAGTTAATAATCCTGTTCATGTTCATGATTTTCAGGCAACATTACTCCATTTGTTAGGGATTGACCATGAAAGACTTACCTATAAATATCAAGGGCGAAGATTTAGACTTACTGATGTTGAAGGACACTTGGTAAAGGATATATTAGCATGATGAATAGGAGAGGGTTTATTGAAAAAGGAGGCTTGGCCTCTTTAGGTTTAGCATCCATAGGGACTATGTCATTTTCGGAAAACACTTTAAAAGAAGCAATTATTGGTCATGGAAGTCACCAATATAAGATAGACCTAAACTGGGGAAAACTTAATAGTAAGAACTTTCCAGTGAAGGACTGTCATGAGATGGTGCAAGATGCTAAGGGAAGAATTATCTTGTTGACCAATCACACCAAAAATAATGTTCTCATCTATGATAAGTCTGGAAAATTATTGGATACCTGGGGAAATGAATATCCTGGTGCACATGGATTAACCATTCATGATGAAAATGGAACAGAGTTTCTATACATCTCTGATAATGATAGGCACGAGGTTATTAAAACGACATTGGATGGGAAAGTAATTCAGGTTTTTCCATTCCCAAAAGAAAGTGGAAAGTATCAAAAAAAGGAAGCATATATTCCAACTGAAACTGTCATTGCGGAAAATGGGGATATCTATGTTACGGATGGGTATGGTGCTCAATTCATAACGCACTATGATGCCAAAGGAAACATAAAAAACATATTCGGTGGTAGAGGTGATGAAGACCACCTTTTCAATAATGCACATGGTATTTGTATTGACGATCGTGACGCAAAAAACCCAACCTTGTTGATCACCGCACGCCAACAGAACAAATTAAAGCGTTTCTCATTGGATGGAACCTATCTCAATTCAATCGATTTGCCCGGAGCATATATATGCAGGCCGGTAATACACAATAAGCATATTTATCTGGCTACCATATGGTCTGGAGATGGGTCTGAGAACACTGGCTTTATTTCAATATTGGATGAAAACAATAAATTGATTTCTGCTCCTGGAGGAAGTATTCCCGAATATGAAAATGATAGTCTAAATCCCATGCATCAAGCTTTAAAGATTTTTAGACACCCTCATGATGTCTGTATTGATGAAGATGAAAACATTTATGTTGCCCAATGGAATTCCTCAGCTACCTATCCTATAAAACTATATCGAGTATGACGGTTTTCGTTTTCAACTTAACGAGAGCAATTGGTACTTTTAGTAAGATTGTGAAAGGAACAACTTTGATGTTCGTTTTCAGTTGCACAATAGCATCTTGCCAATCTAAAAAGCCTGTTTTTTTAAATGAATCTGCTATTCAGTTGGCACCTCCAATGGTGCATGTGGATTCTTTACTTTTTAGAAACTCAGCATTGATGAACATAGATTTGGCTTATGACAATACAATTCTTCGATATACAACGGATAGAAGCGGTGTCACAGAAAATTCTCCCCGTTACAAATCGCCTTTAAAATTAAAGGCTACAACCCATTTAAAGGTAAAGGCTTTTCATGAGGATTTTAAACCAAGCGATGAACAAGAGTTGGTTGTCCGAAAAATGAGCAAAGATATTTCAAAGGCTAAAGTAAATATTAGCCCAGAACCGAATGAAAATTATAAGGGAAGCGGGGCAAATTCCTTGATTGATGGCCTTAAAGGAACCGTCAACTTCAGAAATGGAGGAAAATGGTTAGGTTTTCAGGAAAATGAAATTGTTGTTGACCTTAATTTCCCAGAACCCACGTTCGTGGAAAATGTAATTGTAAGTGTGCTACAAGATCAAGGGTCATGGATTTTTTCACCTGCATCCATCAGTATTAAATCTGCAAAGGGAGACATTGGAGCTATTGAATTGGAGAGTAGTGCTGAAGCGAAAAGCAAAACAATGGATTTTATTGAGATTCCTGTTCAAAAAGAGAAATATAACGAATTGACCATAACCATTTCATCTTTAAAGGAAATCCCTGATTGGCATCAAGGTAAAGGAACGCTGCCCTGGGTATTTGTAGATGAGATTATTGTTGAATAAATAAAAGCTAATAATGCAGTTAGGAAATTTACATCCCTTATTTGTCCATTTGCCCATAGGGATTTTGGTCTTGGCATTCTTAATGGAGCTCTATTACTATAAAAAACCGGCTCCAAAAGATAATGGGACCATTCTATTTGCTTTGGGCATTGGTGCTTTGAGCGCATTATTTTCTATAGGGTCTGGCTGGCTGTTGGGTGATAATGGAGGATATGATGAAGAGCTACTTTCTAGACACAGGTGGATTGCTGTAGCTTTTTCTGTAGGAGCTTTGTTACTGTTTTTCCTCAAAAAATCTGTTAGTAGCTTAGCTAAAAAATCATATTTTCCAGTTTTTGTTTTAGTGTTGATTCTTTTGACGTTGACAGGGCATTTTGGCGGAAGTCTTACTCATGGCGAAGACTTTTTATTTGAGGAAGCTTATGAGGAACCTGTAATAGAAGATATAGAACAAGCAGCTGTTTTCTCCGATGTTATTCAACCTATTTTTCAACAAAAATGCGTTAGTTGCCATAATAGCGGGAAGGCCAAAGGCGGATTGTTGCTTACCTCAAAAAAGGAACTATTGGCAGGTGGAGATTCAGGATCACTTCTCGATTCGTTAGAACAAGAAAAGATGTCTTTGCTAATGCATCGTCTTCATCTTCCTATTGCTGATAAAGAACATATGCCACCAAAAGGGAAAGTACAACTTACTGCTGAAGAAGTGCTTTTATTGAATTGGTGGATGAAGAACGAGAATTGTTTTGATTGTGTGGTAAAGAATTTACATTCTGATGAAAAATTGGACGCGGTATTGGCCTCATTGGAAAAGGATACTTCTGTAAAAGCGTTGATTGCCGAAAAAGTGGATATTGTACCTTTGGAGTTCATCAGCACCTTATCTCAAAATAATATTTCTGCACAATTGGCTTCAGAAGAAGTTCCCCTATTATCCGTTAATTTTTTAAAGCGTAAAGATCTTAGCGAGGAGGACTTTGATCTGCTTAAACCATATAGGGATAATATTGTCGAAATCAATTTAGGGCATACCAATTTAACCGATGAATTGGCCAAGCAACTAAAACAGTTTAAACACCTTACCAAGCTTCAGTTGCAGAATACGGAAATAACCAATGCAATTGTGCCCATGCTCAGTGGTTTCGAATTTCTAGAATCGCTAAATCTTTATGGTTCGGAGCTAGATGATTCAGCTCTTAGCGCATTTACAGCTTTGCCCAATTTAAAAAGCCTTTATGTATGGCAAACCAAAATGACCAAAGATGGGCTTTCTGAGTTTCAGAAACAGAATGAAGCAATTTTGGTACAAAGTCAGGTAGCAGATAGTGTTTTTGCATCAAGTACCTTGACTCCGCCCACCATCCTTGCGGACCAAGAAATTTTTAAGGACTCTGTAAAAGTATCCATTGAGCAATATTTTGAAGGAGCCAAGGTGTATTACATAACAGAAAATTCAAAAAACGACACTATACCAAAGGAATATTCAGAGCCATTTTATCTTACAGAAACTTCTACTTTAAAAACATATGCCACTTCTGACAATTGGGAGCCTAGTTTGGTAAGTACGGCACATTTCTTAAAAAACCAGGTGGAAGTCAGTAATATCACATTAGCTGGAACCCCACATCCAAAATATAAAGCTCAAGGTGGTAAAACACTTATGGATCTAAAACGAGGAACAACTAATTTTGTTGACGGTAATTGGGTGGGATATGAAAGTCAGCATATGACTGCAACCATAGAATTTAAAGAACAGACCACAGTATCGAATATCTCCGTAGGGAGTCTTTCGATACCAACTAGTTGGATTTTCTTTCCTGTAGGCTATACCGTTTGGGGTTCAACAGATGGGAATAATTTTAGAAAAATAAAGACCATAAAACTGCCAAAGCCAGAACCTAGCATTGATATTGAACGCATGGCTTACAATATTGCCTTTGATCCTATTTCACTAAAAAAGGTGAAGCTTTTTGTTGAAAGTCCATTGAAGAATCCTGATTGGCATATTGAACCTGGAGGCAATAGTTTTATTTTCTTGGATGAATTAGTCTTTAATTAGCTTGGTTACATGTAAATTTTATAAATAGAAAACGGCCCTATTGGGCCGTTTTGTTTTTTATATCAGATATGGTATAACAGATGTTATAAAACATTTATGAATTGTCCTCAACCGAAGCATCGGGAGCGTTACTTTTTACAGAAGCAACCCCATTCTCCATGGCAGATACGCTGGAGTACATTTCACTTGCTCCAATAACTTGTCCGTTAGAAGCTTTTAAGTTAAAGTAAGGACTACCGTCTTTTGCAGTTTTTTTGTCGAACCTGTTGTCATCTTGAGAATTGGTTCTTACAGACGCAATACCGTTTTCGCAAGCAGGCTTGGTAGTATATGCCTCGCTACTTAAAATAACTTGGCCGTTGTTAGCTTTTAAATTAAATCTGAACTGTCCAGATTTGTCTTTCTTTATTTCAAATTTACCCATGGGATTATGTTTTAATTGCACTAAAACTAAGTTTTTTATTAAAAATATGCTAATCATGCATAGTAAATAATAATAACAACGGTAAATAAAAAGGCACTCAATACTTTTGAGAACTCTTCCATAATCTAAGTAGGCCAAACGTTTTACAAAATTATTCTGGTTTCCAACGCCTGTAAAATTGACGCATGTTACATATACGAAAGCTTATGTTACATATCAAATAAAGACCCAAAACACCTCAGACTACTTTTACCCTGTTCTGTGATTGTTCTATTTCCGAGTAGAACAATAAATAGTAGGAAACTCCCCCATTAATCTATAATTGTTAATGTTAAAACACTAATTATGAAAAAATTGAATGGAATTTCAAAATTGTTATTACTCGCTTTATTGATTGGGTTGGGAGGATGCTCCGCAGAGGATGGCGCTGTTGGGCCACAAGGACCCCAAGGTGCTTCAGGTGAAAATGGGTCTCAAGGAATTCAGGGAGAACAAGGGGTTCAAGGAGAGCAAGGAATACAAGGTGCAGATGGAGAGGATGGCAATGCCAATGTAATCTATTCCGATTGGTTCTTTCCTGATTGGAATGAATTTGATGCTCCAAGAGCTAAGCGAATGATAGTTACGGATCCTGAATTTGGGCAGAATTATGATGATGGTGTAATTCTCTTTTATTGGATTACCAATAACGGATCTACATTTCTTGTTCCTTGGAATTCATATAGTACAATTACTGGGGCTTTAAATATTTCAAGATCAATGAATGTTAGAGGTACATCCGGCGATGTATGGATAACCATTAGAAGATATGATCGAGATTTTGAAACCAGGGATACGTTTGGGCAGTTTGAGGGCATTATCTATAATCGACTCCGCTATGTCATAATCCCGGGCAATATAAATGTAAGTGGAAAATCAGCATTGGACTACAACGATTATGAAGCTGTAAAAGCATTTTACAACCTTCCAGATTAATAACCAAAACCAAAAAAATAGATCGGATGAAAAATCTCATTATAATATTTACATCAATTGTGTTTGGGTTTCAAGGCATAGGTCAAACTAAAAAGATGACCTCGTTTAAACCTGAACAACATGGATTCAAATTCAATAATACCTTTAAGAACATTTTTGTAGACGCTCTGGATTGGAGAACGGGAGGGTTATGTGGAGGTATGGTATACTCAGCTTTGGATTATTACAATACTCGGGGTAGATCAATCCCTAAAACTGCTTATAGGCCTACAGAAGGAAGTCCCTTGCAACGCTACTTGTATGATCGCCAAGTGACATCGCTTACTTCTAACCTAGATAAATGGGGCGAACTTGGTTTTAATCCTGACGGCGCTCGCAACAGTGAGTTTTTCAATTGGGGCATTGAGAATAAAAGAGGCAGTAGAATTAATGAATTACGCTCTTATATAGACCGCGGTATTCCTGTGCCTTTAGGAATGCAAAGTGTGGGAGAGAAGGAGTCAGACCCGGGCAACCATCAGATATTGGCCATTGGTTACGATTTTGGCTCAGCACAAGATATTGCCAATGGCAGTTATAAACGTAAAATGAAAATTTATGTTTATGATCCAAACTTTAAAGGGAGCATAAAAACCATGGTTCCCAACTTTGAAGAGGAAACATTTTATTACCTAGAAAATCCCAAAAAGAGGTGGCGAACTTATTTTGTTGATAGAAACTATCGTGCTAAATCTCCAGCAAGAATCTCACTTACAGATTATCCAAATGACAGAAAAATACATGAGCTTGTGTTTGAATTTGCCGTGGGAAGAGACGATTTGCGAGGGGGCAATGACAACCTGAACCTTACTATCAATTATCATGGTATAGCTCCCCAAAGAGTATATAATGTTAACAAAGGAAACAAATGGATAGATAATTATTCCCAGTATATCACAATTCCTCTTAAGACCCCTGTTGCTTCAAATAAGATAAAATCAGTACAATTGAATACCATATCTAGGAATGATAATTTCAATTTAAATGGATTGAAAATCAATGCTAGGGGACATAATGTGAACAAACGCATTTATGAAAAATTGGGTGCTCCGCTAAAACGCTTTACGGGGAAAGACAAAGTTTTTAGAGCACTTATCAATCCCAATCCTCCAACAATTGCCCATACTACATCGAACCCTAGAACTGGTGGGACTGGAGGTAAACGTCCCTCTATTAGTAGAAAAAAAATCGATAAACTAAGATTGTGGCTACGAACAGGTGATGACGATTTAAGAGGGGGTAATGACAATCTGAATATTGTGGTTCATTATAGGAATGGAAGAAAGCAAGTTGTGAACAATGTAAATAAAGGAACGCGATGGCCAGACAAAAGTTTAAACTCGGTAGATGTTACCCTTAATAATAACATCTTCAATTTATCGGAAATCTCGCAAGTAGTGCTGCAAACTACATTTAGGGGAGGTTCTGGAGGGGATAATTGGAATCTCAACGCCATACGAATAGAAGCACGTAAAGGAGGAGAAGCCATAGGAAATTACTATAAAAGAGGGAATGATAAGACCACATTGCACAGGTTTACAGACAAGAAAAGAACCTTTACCGCAAGGAGATAATTCAAAACATAACCATTAAGAAATATATTATGAAAACAATAAAAACAATTAGTATTCTAGGCCTTTTATTTTTGTCGTTCGCCTGCAGCGATAATAATGATGATGACGATTTATCGGAAACGCAGAAAACAGAAAATTTACTGACTTCGGGCAAATGGTATCTAGAATCAAAAACACCTGATGATTTTTCAGCCTGTGAAAAAAATGGCTCCCTTAAATTTAATGATGATGGTTCAATAGTACAGGAAAACTTTGAAGAAAATTTGGGGACTTGTGAGTTAGAAGAAACTGCCACGGCTACTTATACCTTAAGTGGTTCGTCTTTGGAAATTACGTTTGGTTCTGATGTTATTTCAGCAACTATTAATAGTATTACTGCAAGTGAGTTATCACTAACAGACTCAAGTGGAGATATCATTATACTTGATAAAACACAAGGTTGATATATTGGCAACGTTAAAATTTGCAGTATACCTGTTTAGAGGGATATAAAAACAAATTGGATTTTTAAGATGTTTCTATTTACGTGATGAAAAATCAAATTTTGTATCTTTTTGGAGTAACCTCACTAAGCAGTATGAAAACCAACCTTTGCTTTTTAATTACCTTCTTGTTGTATTCCTTGAGTTGGAGCCAGGAAACTCTGCAAATAGATTCGTTAAAGAGACTTCTAAAACAAAAGATAGGGCCGGCAGAAACCGTTGAGATTACAAATGAACTCTTTGAGTTGTATTTGTATACTTCTTTGGATTCTGCCGACTTTTATCGCAAGCGTATTGGAGAGGTTTCCATAAAAAATTCTTATCAAGAGGGGAGCTATTTTTATAATTCCCAAAGCGGAAGGTTCTATTTTGCAAAGTCAGATTTAGATAGTGCTTTTTTTTACATCAAAGCAGCTGCTAGCATAGCAGAAAAATTGGGAAATAAAGCCTACATGGCTGATAATTATAAAAAAATATCTATTATTTATGATGTTTGGCGAAATGATTCCCTTTCTCTAAAATTCATCAATAAAGCTTTGGCAAGTGCTAAGGAGACAGACGATTGGCGTCTGCTATCCTCTATATACGTAGCACTTGGAAATAGAAGTTTTCAATTCACACAATACCCTGAAGCACTATCCTATTACCTAAAATTGGATTCTATCTACACTGCCCAAAATAGCTTAGATAAATCCTTGGCTGCGGCATACTCTAATATTGGTCTCATTTATTCAGAACTTAAAGACTCACGTGCAGTAAGGTACATGAAAAAGAGTATTGAGGTGTACCAAAAATTAGGACATGAAGAAGGAGTACATTATGGAGAAGCGGCTTTGGGCATTCATTATGAACTTCAGGGTAATTGTAAAACATCAATACAACATTTGTTAAGGGCAAAAGACTTTTATGAGGAATATGAGGATGCCAACATGCTTGCAGAAATATACATGAGACTGGGCAGCTGTTATTTGGAGGAAGATATAGAGAAAGCTGAAGAATATCTTTTAAAAAGTAATGTGCTTTCAGAAGACGCGCAACGGATTACATTTTTGGCTACCAATAATACGGCATTGGGCGACCTTTATAGTGCCAGAAAAGAATATCGTAAAGCAATATCGCACTATAATAAAACAATTGAAATAGGAAGTGGTTTAGAGAATAACAAATCAGAGGGACTTAATGTTTTGGCGGCATATAAAGGTTTGATAGCTACTTATACGAAAATGAAGGATTTTGAGGCAGCCGTTGAAGCCTATGAAAAAAGAGCCGTTTTAGAGGATAGTATCAGAAGGTATCAAAATCATTTGGTGGTTGAAGAACTAGAGAAGAAATACCAAACAGAAAAAAAGGAACAGGAAATAGAGTTGCTTACTTCACAAGCGGAATTGGAAAATCAAAAATCTAAAAATGAGAAAAGTCTTTTTATTGCGGGCATATTAATATTGGGGCTCGCGGTTATTGCTTTATTTATTCTTTTTCGGAACAAGAAGCGTACAAATGATAAGCTTAGGCAGTTGGAGGCTGCCAAATCTAGGTTTTTTGCAAATATTTCCCATGAATTTCGTACCCCTCTTACCCTTATCTCTGGGCCGGTAGCACATCAATTGTCAAAAGAACGATTATCATCTGATGATAAAACAGACTTGGGTTTAATTCAACGAAATGCAAATAGATTGTTGAGTTTGGTCGATCAGCTTTTGGATTTGTCCAAGATTGAGGCTGGACGTAGAAAACTAAAATTATCAAAAGGAAATCTGGATTTATTTCTTAAACATCTTGTTGAGCCTTTCAGTTACCAATCTGCTCGTAAAAACCTAACCTTTAATACTGACATTAATCTTCCTGACGAAGCTTGGTTTGATCGAGATTTGGTAGAAAAAATCGTGGGAAACCTCCTGTCAAACGCACTTAAATACAGCGGTAAAAATGGTAACATTGATTTTAAAACAGAGGTTGTTAACGATGAGGTGCGGATTAATGTTATCAACGAAAATGAAAACTTGACCGAAAAAGAATTACCTAAGTTGTTTGATCGTTTCTATCAGAATAGCTCGATCAATCAAGGTTTCGGCATAGGGTTATCTTTGGTAAAGGAGTTGTCCCATTTATCTCATGGAGAAGTTAAGGCAGATAAACCTAGTCCGGGAACTTTAAGGTTTAGTGTGACTTTACCCATATCCAAGAATGCATTTACTAAAGAAGAATTAGCCTCGGCAAGTGATCTTTTAGAAAAGTCTAGAACCGAAATCAATACAGAAATCATTCCCCAACCGCAGGAAGAAGTACAATCTAATGATGAATCCCTGCCGTTGCTACTAATAGTTGATGATAATGAAGAGATCAGACTTTTTATACAATCATTATTGAAAAACGATTATCGTGTACTGCAGGCAGAAAATGGAAAAGAAGGAGTGGATGTGGCATTTGAGACAATACCAGATTTAATAGTTTCTGATATTATGATGCCTGTAGAAGATGGAATTTATTTAAGTAACAGCCTAAAAGCGGATGAGCGAACCTCTCATATCCCAATTGTTCTACTGACAGCCAAATCTGCTGAAGAAGATGAACTAGCTGGACTTAAAACTGGGGCTGATGCTTATATGATAAAACCTTTTAAGGAGGAAAAATTAAGAGTAGTTATTGAAAAATTGATTGCTTCCAGAACCGCCATTCAGGAAAAATTCAGTCAACAAGTGTTTCTTAAGCCCCACGAAATTGAACTGACATCTATAGATGCTCAATTGCTTAAAAGAATTCAAATTATACTTGATGACCAATTAACAGATCCAGATTTTAGTGCAAAAGTGTTTTCGGATCAGATTGGGTTAAGTCGAATGCATTTACATAGGAAATTAAAAGCCCTTACGGGGTTTTCCACCACAGAATTTATTAGAGCCCAACGTCTTAAACTTGCAGCTCAACTTTTAAAGGATGGTGGCGTAAACATATCAGAGATAGGATACACCGTTGGGTTTAATCAACCAGCTTATTTTTCTACCTGTTTTAAGCAGTACTTTGGTTGTTCTCCTTCGGAGTATGTCGCGGTTAAGTGATAAAACCATTAAAGACGCTTTTTTCGGTTTGGGCGGAATAAGGTCTTATTTTTTAAAGCTTATGATATAGACTTTTAGCTAATTTTATTAATCGGTTGATGTTTTGTAAACGCTGAAAACTGATATTTTATGGTAACATCACAATATTCGCCTTTTTTGATAGTAATCCGCGTTAGATTATTGGTGGTTTTTTGCTCCTGAATCATTACATTTATAATCGACCAATAACCAAAATTTATGCCCATTGTTTTTGTTGTATTAGGAATACTTCTATTATTTCTACTCATTGCAAAATTTAAACTCAACGCTTTTCTTTCCTTTATAATTGTATCCTTATTTGTAGGAATATCCCAAAATATGGACTTGGAAGGTCTTGTTAAATCCATCCAGACGGGCATTGGGAATACGCTTGGTTTTTTGGTGTTGATTTTAGGTCTAGGGGCTATGTTAGGGAAACTGGTGGCGGATAGTGGCGCAGCCCAGCAAATTACCACAAAATTAGTAGAAGCTTTCGGGGTTAAATATGTACAATGGGCAGTAGTCTTAACTGGATTTATTGTTGGTATTCCCATGTTTTATTCTGTTGGCTTTGTAATATTGATTCCTTTGGTATTTACCATTGCAATGTCAACAGGTCTTCCATTATTATATGTTGGGTTACCTATGCTCACATCTTTGTCTGTAACCCATGGATATCTGCCACCGCATCCAGCTCCATCGGCTATTGCTGCAATGTTTAATGCCAGTATCGGGAAAACCATGATTTATGGTATTATTATAGCAATTCCCGCAATTGTAATAGCAGGCCCTCTTTTTGCTCGAACAATAAAAAAAATAGAGGCTAAACCTTTGAAAGAATTTTACAATCCTGTTATCATAAAAGATGAGTATTTACCAAGTGTAGCGGTTAGTATAATGACTGCTTTATTACCTATAATATTAATTGGTCTCTCCATCGCGGTAGATCAATTTATGCAAGAAAGTATCATTAAGACTATTCTTGTCTTCTTGGGGAACCCGGTCATTGCGATGTTAATCTCCGTGTTGGTAGCGATTTATACATTGGGCTTGGCAAGAGGTAAAAAGATGATAGCGGTGATGGATTCTCTATCCAGCTCAGTATCCAGTATCACTATGATTCTGTTGATTATTGCAGGGGCAGGTGCTCTTAAAGAAGTACTGGTAGATAGTGGCGTGAGCGATTACATTGCGGATTTATTAAAAGGATCTAGTGTATCTCCTTTGATTTTAGCTTGGCTGATTGCAACAGCCATACGGGTTTGTGTTGGTTCTGCAACAGTTGCTGGATTGACAGCGGCCGGCATTGTACTTCCATTGGCATCAGGAACAGGTGTAAATACAGAACTTATGGTATTGGCCATTGGCTCGGGAAGTCTAATGTTATCCCATGTGAACGATACTGGTTTTTGGTTGTTCAAAGAATATTTCAACCTAACGGTCAAAGAAACACTATCTACGTGGACGGTAATGGAAACTTTGGTTGGTGTAATTGGGCTATTGGGAGTATTAACACTGAATATGTTTATTTAATTTTTAAAATAATGGATAATTTACCTTCAGAAAGAATAAAAGAATTAGGACTTCAATTTCCGCCTGCTCCTAAACCCCTTGGAGTTTATAAGCCACTGTTGGTAGTGGACAACTTTCTATACATTTCTGGACAAGGCCCCATTAATCTAGATGGTACTTTAATGGTGGGTCGCGCTGGAGATGACCTAAACGAAGATGAAGCTAAATTGGCAGCTCGCCAAGTTGGACTAACCATGTTATCTACCATTCAAACACATTTTGGTAGTTTGGATAAAATAAAACGGGTGGTCAAAGTTTTAGGAATGGTTAATTCTACTCCAAATTTTGGAAGGCAACCCTATGTTGTAAATGGGTTCAGTGAACTTATGGCTGATGTGTTCGGAAAAGAAAACGGCATTGGAGTCAGAAGTGCAGTTGGCATGATGTTGCCAGACAATATTCCCGTTGAAGTAGAGGCTATGTTCCAGTTGCATTAAAGCAACAAAAGAAGGGCTGTTTAATATTTTTACTATAAATACCCAACTATGTTCGTATTCGATGCTCATTTAGATTTGGCCATGAACGCTTTGGAGTGGAACAGGGATTTGACCTGGACTGTTGAAGACATTAGAAAGAGCGAAGCAGGAATGATCGATAAACCCGATAGAGGAAAAAACACGGTCTCCTTGCCGGCAATGCGAAAAGGTAATGTTGGCCTCTGCGTAGCAACACAAATTGCTCGTTACGTAAAAAGAGGAAGTCCATTACCAGGTTGGAACTCACCGCACCAAGCTTGGGCACAAACCCAGGGTCAATTTGCCTGGTACAAGGCTATGGAAGAAATTGGTGAGATGGTGCAAATTACCAATATAAAAGAGTTAAAAACGCATATGGCACTTTGGGAACGTGGTGCTAGTGACTCCAAAAAACCAATTGGATACATACTTAGCTTGGAAGGCGCAGATTCAATTGTTACCATAGACCATCTAGAAAAATCCCATGAAATGGGGTTAAGGGCTATTGGTCCTGCGCATTATGGGCCAGGGACATATGCACATGGCACTGACTCCATCGGAGGAATTGGCACTAAAGGGAAAGAACTTCTCAAAAAAATTGAAGAACTCAATCTTATTTTAGATGCTACCCACCTATGTGATATGAGTTTTTGGGAAACAATGAAGATTTACAATGGGCCGGTTTGGGCAAGCCATAATAATTGTCGAAAATTTGTGAACCACAATAGGCAGTTTTCAGATGAGCAAATCAATGAACTTATTCGTAGAAAAGCGGTCATAGGCATTGCTCTTGATGCATGGATGATGGTTCCAAATTGGATAAGGGGAAAATCTACCCCAAAAGATATGGGGGTTACTTTGAACCAAATGGTAGATAATATTGATCACATATGCCAATTGGCCGGGAATTCGTTGCATGTAGGCATCGGAACCGATCTTGATGGAGCATTTGGCAAAGAACAAACTCCAGATGACCTTAATACTATAGCTGATTTGCAGAAAATTCCTGTTTTACTATCCAAAAGAGGTTATTCAGATGGTGATGTCAAAAATATAATGCACCTCAATTTCATAAAATTCCTTGAGAGAATATGGGATTAGATTTGTGATGAGAATTCTGAAAACAAAAAAGCCTTCAACATTTGTTGAAGGCTTTTTGCGGTCTGGACGGGACTCGAACCCGCGACCCCCTGCGTGACAGGCAGGTATTCTAACCAACTGAACTACCAGACCAATGATTTTATCTAAAATAGACTCTGACGACAGTCAGATTCAAACCTTGTTACTATTGCTTTTTGTGAAGCGAGTGCAAATATACATCCCTGTTTTCGATTCAACAAAAGAATTTTCAAAAATAAAATGAAGAACTACACAAACGTTTGTCGCTCTATCATAAAGGTATTTAGTACTTGTGAAAAATTGGAGCCTATATCTACGCCCACATATTTTATTCTGTATTGCGCACACTTCAATTTTAAGTCTTCTTGATATTGCTTTGCTTTTTCGTTATAAGCTTTTTTAATGTTGTCGGCATATAAATCTATATGTGTTCCTGTTTCTACATCAACAAAACGTTTGGGAGTGTTTTCAAAATCAAAATTAAGTTCATGCTTGTGATCTAATAAATGGAAAAGCACCACCGCATGTTTATTGTATTTTAAATGGCGAAGTGCTTCAAAAAGTTGTGCCTCTTCGGTTTCTGTTTGGAACATATCTGAAAACAGAAAAATAAGACTGCGACGATGTATCTTCTCTGCAATTTGATGTAAATACGTATACGTTTTGGTAGTTTCAGAGGTACTTGTGGTGTTTGAAATCTCATTTAACTTGGAGTACAACATTTGAAAGTGTCGTTCGCTACTTTTTTCAGAGGCATAAAAATGGTATGAATCTGAGTAAATACTCAACCCAACGGCATCGCGTTGTTTTTTCAAAATTTGCATGAGTGCAGCTATGGCCAAAACTCCAAAGCCTACTTTATTCAGATTGGCAAGATCAGGTTGTTTTATTTCAGGATAATACATAGAGGCCGAATTATCCAGAATCATATGGCACCTTAAATTGGTCTCGTCCTCATATCTTTTGGTATATAACCTGTCAGTTTTGGCAAACAGTTTCCAATCAATATGTTTGGTGCTTTCTCCTGCATTGTAAATCTTATGTTCAGCAAATTCAGCAGAAAACCCATGGAACGGGCTTTTATGGATTCCACTGATAAAACCTTCAACAATTTGGTTAGCCAAGAGTTCAAGATTTTGAAAGAGTTGGGCTTTATGAAGTTCTGACCTAATATCCATACAAAGATTGATGGCTCAATATAAAACAAAAAAGGTTTGGCATGTGCCAAACCTTTTTTAAAACTTGTAATTATTTATAAAGCTTACAGTGCAGCTTCTATTGCGTCTGTATATACTTTCTTGGGAGATACCCCAACTTGACGATTAACAATCTCTCCATCCTTAAAAACAAGAACCGTGGGAATGTTACGAACACCATATTTAGCTGCAAACTGTTGATTGGCATCTACATCCACTTTTCCAACAACTGCCTTGCCTTCATATTCAGAACTTACCTCATCTATGATAGGTCCTACCATTCTACAAGGACCGCACCATGCTGCCCAAAAATCTACAACGACGGGCTTGTCGCTTTTAAGTACTACTTCATCAAAAGTTGCATCTGTTATTTCTAGTGCCATTTTATTTATTTTAATATTCGCAAATTTAGTCAAATATTGACCACTTTCCTTACTGGCTTTATATTCGTTTTAATTATCGTGCTATCAACATTAATTATTGTGCAATCAGTTCAATTTGTAATGTATCTCATTCTCTTCCAATGCAGAAAGGAGTTCACTGTTGATTTTTACCTTTTGTTTTCTACTAGAAAGATTAAGCTTTATTTCATCTTGCATTTCATAAACTACAAAATTGAGGATATGATCTCCTTTATGTGATGTTAAGGTATCCTTTAAGATTTGTATTCGGTTTTCCTGAAGGCGGTCTATATCCAGTTTAATGGTAAGTTTTTTGGCATAGGAGTCCATGACATCCTGTAGCTGTTTAAAATCATTGAACTGTAATCTAGGGTCTCCTTTTTTACCGGTTTCCCTATTTACCCACCCTTCACGGACATACGTTTTTACATGAACAAAGGAATTGATCATTAAAAAATGCCTGAACTTTAGGTATTCTTCCCCAAAAATTCGGAATTCATGGGTATCTGTATAATCTTCGAGGGTGAAAAGGCCCCAGCCCTTTCCGTTTTTGGAAATACGATGCTGCACATCAGTAATTACTCCTGCTACTGTCAATTCATGATTGACATAGTGGTCTAAATTGGAAAACGCTGAAACACTACTATTGCAAAATGCGGTAATCTCTTTTTTGAAATCATCCAAAGGATGTCCAGAAATATAAATGCCTACTACTTCCTTTTCTCGACGTAGTTTTTCCATAGTACCCCAATCTTCACATGGAGGAACAATAGGTTCTGCAATTTGCGCTTCGCTCATTCCTCCGAACATATCCATTTGCGAAGAGTTTTTATTTTCCTGATATTTTGATGCCGATTTTATTACTTTTTCTAGAAAAGATATTCCATCTCCTTCATCATGAAAGTATTGCGACCTATGAGTATCCCCAAAAGAATCGAATCCCCCAGCTAGAGCAAGATTTTCAAAAGATTTTTTATTGGCGGCACGAAGCTCGACACGTTTGGCCAAATCAAAAACTGATTTGTAAGGTCCATCTTCTTTCCTGTTTTTCACAATGGTCTCTACAGCTGAACGTCCAACTCCTTTAATAGCTCCCATTCCAAAACGAACCGCATTGCTCTGGTTTACCGCAAATTTGTAGTAGGATTCGTTTACATCAGGACCAAGCACTTCCAATCCCATGCGTTTACATTCTTCCATAAAGAAAGTAACCTGCTTAATATCGTTCATGTTATTGGATAATACCGCTGCCATGTATTCAGCTGGGTAGTGAGCTTTTAGGTAAGCCGTTTGGTATGCGATAAAAGCATAGCATGTGGAGTGACTTTTATTAAAAGCATAAGATGCGAAGGCTTCCCAGTCTTTCCAGATCTTTTCCAGCACATCCCTTGGGTGACCATTCTTTTCACCACCATCCAGAAACTGTGGCTTCAATTTTTGAAGTAGGGCAAATATCTTTTTACCCATTGCTTTTCGTAAAACATCCGCATCACCTTTGGAGAAGCTGGCAAGTTTTTGAGAAAGAAGCATCACCTGCTCTTGGTAAACCGTAATTCCGTAAGTTTCTTTAAGGTATTCCTCCATGTCTGGAAGGTCATAGGTAATCTCTTCATCCCTATGCTTACGAGCAATAAAACTAGGAATGTATTCCATTGGTCCAGGTCGGTACAAGGCATTCATGGCAATAAGGTCATCAAAAACCGAAGGTTTTAGGTTTTTCATGTGCTTTTGCATTCCAGGGGATTCATATTGGAAAATCCCCACCGTATCCCCACGTTGGAACAATTCATATGTTTTTTCATCATCCAAAGGGAAATCATCAGGAACCAATTCTACTCCAGTCCTGGCTTTTACAATCTTTACCGTATCCTTGATAAGTGTCAAGGTCTTCAATCCCAAAAAATCCATTTTTAGAAGACCGGCACTCTCTACTACGGAGTTATCAAATTGGGTTACATATAAGTCTGAATCCTTTGCTGTTGCTACAGGAACAAAATTGGTAATATCATCTGGGGTAATAATAACGCCACAAGCATGGATGCCAGTATTACGAAGTGAACCCTCCAGGACGCGAGCCATTTTAACCGTTTGCCCTTCTAAATCATCACCTTCTGAAATATTTAATAGCTCATGCACTTTTTCCAAGTCGTCAGAACGGAACTTTTTCTTTAGTTCAGATTCTTCAACCCCAAAAATTTTGTTCAATTTGGACATGTTGGGGATAAGCTTTGCAATACGATCTGCATCGTTTAGGGGTAAATCCAGAACCCGTGCTGTATCTCTAATAGAAGACTTAGCGGCCATGGTGCCGTAAGTAATAATTTGTGCAACCTGATTGGCACCGTATTTATTGATAACATAGTCCATGACTCTGCCTCGACCTTCATCATCAAAATCAATATCAATATCGGGCATGGATACCCTGTCTGGATTTAGGAAACGCTCAAAAAGAAGATCATACTTTAATGGGTCAATGTTGGTGATCCATAAACAATAGGCAACCACGGAACCTGCTGCAGAGCCCCGACCAGGCCCAACGGACACGTCCATATTTCGTGCTTCCCTAATAAAATCTTCAACTATCAAAAAATATCCAGGATATCCAGAATTTTCTATGGTTTTTAGTTCGAAATCAATTCGCTCTTTGATTTCATCGGTGATTTTATCGTATCGTTTTTCGGCACCTAGGTAGGTAATATGTTTTAGATAAGCATTTTCTCCTCGTTTCCCTCCATCAGTTTCGTCTGTCGCTACTTTGAATTCGTTCGGAATATCAAATTTTGGAAGCAAAACATCTCGGGCCAAATCAAATGGTTCAATTTTATCCACAATCTCTTGCACATTCAAGATGGCTTCTGGAACATCTTTAAATAAGGTCTTCATTTCATCTGAAGACTTAAAATAATATTCCTGATTGGCCATTCCATAACGATACCCACGACCTCTGCCTATGGGCGTAGCCTGTTTTTCGCCATCTTTTACACAAAGTAAAATATCATGTGCATCGGCGTCTTTTTTGTCGCAGTAATAAGTATTATTGGTAGCCACCAATTTTACTTGATATTTTTTAGCCAATGGAATCAGAACTTGGTTTACACGATCTTCATCTTCTTGACCGTGACGCATGATTTCCACATACAGGTCGTCTCCAAACTGTTCTTTCCACCAGAGTAATGCTTCTTCGGCTTGCTTTTCGCCAACATTTAATATTTTGTTGGGCACTTCTCCGTAAAGGTTGCCAGTAAGCACAATTATATCCTCTTTGTACTGTTCAACTATTTTTTTGTCGATTCTTGGCACGTAATAAAACCCATCTGTATAAGCAATGGAAGACATTTTGGCCAAGTTATGGTAGCCATTTTTGTTTTTGGCCAGTAATACTATTTGATAGCCATAATCTTTTACGTTTTTATTGGTGTGGTCCTCGCAAACATAAAATTCGCAGCCAAGAATGGGGGTGATTTCCTTTTCTATTGGAGTTTCACCGTTTTCGACTAATTCGGCATTCTTTTCTTTTGCAGCCTTGTTATGGGCTTTTACCTCTTTTACAAAATGAAAGGCGCCCATCATATTTGCATGATCGGTCAAGGCAACTGCTGACATTCCGTTTTGTGCTGTTGACTTGACTAAGTCTTTAATATTTATGGTGGATTGAAGTACCGAAAACTGGGAATGATTGTGCAGATGTGCAAAAGATGCATTCGCTAGACTTTCAACATTCTCGTTGATCTCAGCTTCTGAAATTTCTCCAGTGTCTTCGGCCCATAGTTCATCCGCTATAGCCTTAGATGCTTTTTTAAGGTTGATGTGCTTTAGTCCAATAAGAGGAACGACTTGTGGATTGGTTTCGGAGAAATGTTCAAAATAGTCAGGCTGTACATCTAGTTCTTGTATAGAAAAATGCTTTTTACGGACCAGTTCTAAAAAACACCTTGTAGTAGCCTCCACATCTGCAGTTGCATTATGCGCTTCTGCAAAAGGTTCGCCAAAAAGGTATTCATGAAGTTCTGTAAGTGTAGGTAATTTGAATTTACCGCCACGCCCACCTGGAATTCTGCAGAGCTCCGCTGTAGCTTCGGTACAAGTATCTAAAACAGGAAGTGTGGTCAGAGAGTTTTCAACACCCATACGATGGAATTCACAGCCCATGATATTAATATCGAAATCCACATTTTGACCAACTACAAATTTTGTTTTGGAAAGTGCTTCATTGAAAAGCCCCAAAGCTTCACTTAAAGGCACTCCGTCTTGTTCAGCCAAAGCTGTAGAAATACCATGAATTTGTTCTGCTTCATAGGGGATGTTGAATCCATCTGGCTGAATCAACATATCTTGATGCTCTACCAAATTACCCCATTCATCATGCAATTGCCATGCAATCTGGATACAACGGGGCCAATTATCAGTATCTGTAATTGGTGCGTTCCATCGCTTGGGTAAGCCTGTGGTTTCAGTATCAAAGATTAAATACATAGTATAAGATTCTATTCGTTTTGCCAGCTATCCTGAGCCTGTCGAAGAAGCAGTCGAAAACTAAATTAAAAGCAATGAATAAAAATAAGGAAGAAGACAGATTACAGGAAAAAGAGTTGTGAAGATTTATCAACCAATAAAAAACACAAAACATATTGACTGTTAAAGGATTTGGATTATATTTGCACCCGCTTAACTAGAAAGCGATTAAAAAGAATTAATAATCAGGGTCGGGCACCCTACAAATTAATGTGATATGCCAGTAAAGATTAGACTACAAAGACACGGTAAAAAAGGTAAACCATTCTATTGGGTGGTTGCAGCAGATTCTAGATCAAAAAGAGACGGTAAATATTTGGAAAAATTGGGAACTTATAATCCTAATACGAACCCTGCTACCATCAATTTAGATGTTGATGGATCTGTAAAATGGTTGAGCAATGGAGCACAGCCTACAGATACGGCTAGAGCAATTCTGTCTTATAAAGGTGTTATGATGAAGCATCACTTATTAGGTGGTGTGCGTAAAGGAGCATTTACCGAAGAGCAAGCAGAAGAGAAATTCAAAGCTTGGGTTGAAGAAAAAGAAAAAGCTGTAGCTGCTAAAGTTGGTGGTTTGGATAAAGCAAAAGCTGACGCTAAGGCCAAAGCATTGGAAGCTGAAAAAGAAGTTAGTGATAAAAGAGCTGCTGCAGCATTACCAGAAGTAGAAGAAGAAGTTGTTGAAGAAAGTGCTCCTGTTGTTGAGGTAGCTGAGGCAGTTGCAGAAGAAGCTCCAGCACAAGAAGAAGTTGCTGCTGAGCCTGAAGCTAAAGTGGAAGAAGCAGAACCGGCTAAAGAAGTTGCTGCAGAACCAGAAGCTAAAGCTGAGGAAGCTGCTCCTGCAGAAGAAGCTGAAGCAAGCAAGGAAGAAGAGTAAACATTCAGACTATGCGTAAGGAAGATTGTTTCTACCTGGGCAAAGTCGTTTCAAAATATAGTTTTAAGGGTGAATTATTGGTAAAATTAGATACCGATGAGCCCGATATCTACGAAAACATGGAATCAGTATTTGTTTCAATTGGGAACAATCTGATTCCATTTTTTATTGACCGCTGTCGGTTACATAAATCAGCTTTGCTCCGTATTGATTTTGAAGAGGTGAAAGATGAGCCCACAGCCGATAAAATGATTGGGGCAGAATTGTATCTTCCTTTAGACATGCTTCCACCTTTATCCGGAGACAAGTTTTATTTTCACGAAGTAATTGGATTTACCTTGATGGATGAAGTCCATGGAAATATTGGAATCATCAAAGCAGTAAATGATAGTGCTTCACAAGAGCTTTTTGAAGCGGAGAAAGATGGCAAAGAATTACTCATTCCCATTACTGATGATATTATCACCAAGGTGGATCGCCAGAACAAACAGATTCATGTAAAGACACCAGAAGGGCTGGTGGATCTCTATCTATCTTAAAACTAAAATGTAGTGATTTAACACTATATTTAAGCCCATCTTTCATCTTCAAATTATGTTTCGCTATTGTTTTATTGTCTTTGTTTTTTGTCTTGTTTCTTGTGGAAATAAACAGGAGGAAACCAAAAAACCTGAAGGTCCACCAAACGTTGTGCTAATTTTCACCGATGATCAAGGATATCAGGATGTAGGTGTTTTTGGTTCACCTGATATAGAAACTCCCCATTTGGATCAAATGGCTGCTGAAGGCGTCAAATTGACCAGTTACTATTCCGCGCAAGCAGTATGTTCCGCTTCAAGGGCTGGTATATTAACAGGTTGTTACCCAAATCGTATAGGTATTCATAATGCTTTAGGACCAGACAATACTCATGGAATAAACGCGACAGAGACCACTCTTGCGGAGATGCTAAAAGAAAAGGGATATGCTACCGCTATCTATGGAAAGTGGCACCTAGGACATCATCAAAAGTTTTTGCCCACCAGACACGGGTTTGATGAATGGTTTGGCATTCCCTATTCCAATGATATGTGGCCCTATCACCCACAACAAGGGCCAATTTTTAACTTTCCGGACCTGCCGTTGTATGAAAATGAAACTGTAATTGACACTTTAACGGAGCAGTCACAATTGACCACTCAAATAACGGAGCGTAGTGTGGATTTTATCAAAAGAAATAAGGATAATCCTTTCTTCTTATATGTGCCGCATCCACAACCCCATGTTCCCTTGTTTGTTTCTGATAAGTTTAAAGGGAAGTCAAAAAGAGGATTGTACGGGGATGTGATTATGGAAATTGATTGGTCTGTAGGGCAGATTTTGAAAACCCTTAAGGATAATGGCCTTGAAGAAAACACTATTGTTATTTTTACTTCGGATAATGGTCCCTGGTTATCCTACGGAAATCATGCTGGAAGTGCTGAGCCATTTCGTGAAGGAAAAGGAACAGCATGGGAAGGTGGTCAGCGCGAACCATTCATTATAAAATATCCAAAAAAATTAAAGCCAGCAAAAGTTGTTGATGTGCCTGTAATGGCCATCGATATTCTACCCACTATTGCTGAGCTTGTTGGGGCTAAATTACCTCAGAAAATAATAGATGGTAAGAACGCCTGGAGTGTTTTGTCTGGAGAAAGTGAAGAACCTGTCCAGGAAGCCTATTTCTTTTATTATCGAGTGAACGAAATGTTTGGAGTACGCTATGGAAAATGGAAACTGTACTTTCCGCATCGTTATCGTACTATGGACGGTCAAGAACCGGGAAAGGATGGATTGCCGGGTGAATATAGGATGATTGACATGGAAGAAATTGAGCTATACGATGTGGTAAATGATATTAGTGAAACTAAAAATGTTGCATCTGAAAACCCTGAAGTAGTTTCTAAAATCAAGTATTTGGCCAATAATATGAGATCAAGACTTGGAGATTCTTTATATGAGTTGGAAGGGTCCGAAACTAGAGAGCCTGGTAGAATAGATGAGTAGCCCATTTAAGTTTAAGCAGTTTGAGGTTCACCAAGATCGCTGTGCGATGAAAATTGGCACTGACGGAGTATTACTGGGGGCTTGGGCATCTTTGGAATCCCAACCTGATTCTATTTTGGATATTGGAGCGGGAACTGGCTTAATTGCGTTGCAAATGGCTCAGCGGTCCACTGCAGAAACCATTGATGCTATTGAGTTGGATGAAAGTGCTTATGAACAGTGCGTGGAAAATTTTGAAGCATCGCCTTGGGCAGATAGACTATTTTGCTATCATGCAGGACTGGATGAATTCATGGATGAGATAGAAGATAGTTATGATTTAATAGTTTCAAACCCACCATTTTATTCAGAAGAAGTTACAAGCGGGGATGCTTCTAGAGACAAAGCGCGCCAGAATATTTCCTTGCCTTTCAATGAACTTTTGGAAGGAGTATCAAAACTACTTTCTGAAAATGGGCTTTTCTCAGTAATCATTCCTTTTAAAGAAGAAATCCAATTTGTTGGTTTAGCGAAAGAGTTTGGACTTCATTTGCAAAGAATAACCAGAGTAAAAGGAAATCCCAATACAGATTTTATAAGGAGCATGCTGGAATTTTGTTTTTTAGAAACTAAGCCTGAAATAGATGAATTGACCATTGAATTGGAACGTCAACAATACACAAAGGATTATATTAGTTTAACGAAAGCATTCTATTTAAAAATGTAACAATTTGGATGTGAATTGTTATATTTCATTATTACCTTTGATTAAAATTTTCTTGAATGAAGCCAGATTTATTTGAAGCCCCTGATTACTACAATCTTGACGATTTACTTTCTGAAGAACATAAATTGGTACGTGATGCCGCCCGTCAATGGGTGAAGCGTGATGTTTCACCAATTATAGAAGAATATGCCCAAAAAGCTGAATTTCCCAAAGAAATTATTGGAGGATTGGCAGAGATTGGAGCCTTCGGACCATACATTCCTGAAGAATATGGTGGGGCAGGCTTGGATCAAATAAGCTACGGGTTGATCATGCAAGAAATTGAAAGGGGGGATAGTGGAGTTCGTTCAACGGCTTCTGTCCAGTCTTCTTTGGTGATGTACCCAATTTTTGCATACGGATCAGAAGAACAACGAAAAAAATATTTACCAAAATTAGCAACAGGGGAATGGATGGGTTGTTTTGGACTAACAGAACCCAATCATGGTTCCAATCCTAGTGGTATGGAAACCAAGTATAAAGATATGGGTGACCATTTTCTATTAAATGGTGCTAAGCTTTGGATTTCCAATTCACCATTTGCGGACATTGCCGTGGTTTGGGCTAAAAATGAAGAAGGAAGAATACATGGACTTATTGTGGAGCGTGGCATGGAAGGTTTCTCTACTCCAGAAACGCATAATAAATGGTCTTTAAGAGCTTCGGCCACTGGTGAGCTCATTTTTGATAATGTGAAAGTGCCTAAAGAGAATCTTTTGACAGGTAAAAGTGGATTGGGCGCTCCATTGGGCTGCTTGGATTCTGCTCGTTATGGTATTGCTTGGGGAGCAATCGGTGCTGCCATGGATTGTTATGATACTGCACTTAGGTATGCCAAAGAGCGTATTCAGTTTGGAAAACCCATTGCTGCTACACAGTTGCAACAAAAGAAATTGGCCGAGATGATTACGGAAATCACCAAGGCTCAATTATTAGCGTTCAGATTGGGACAGCTTAAAAACGAAGGTCGAGCAACTACTGCGCAAATATCTATGGCCAAGCGTAACAATGTGGATATGGCAATCAAGATTGCACGAGAAGCAAGACAAGTTTTAGGTGGAATGGGTATTACCGGTGAGTATAGCATCATGCGTCATATGATGAACCTGGAGAGTGTAATCACTTATGAGGGAACACATGATATCCACTTATTGATTACGGGTGCGGATATTACAGGACTTCCTGCTTTCAAATAGATTAGGTAGGTTCATTTCATTTTAGGAATAAAGGACAAGGTGAAATCCTTATATTAGATTGGTGCGATTATGCCAATGGTAACTTTATTGCTGTAAAACAAAGTGGAATGGATTATAAAACCCGAAGAACTTTTTTAAAACGTCTTGGTCAAGGAGCAATAGGTTCCTTTGCGTTGCCAGTATTTGGTAATTCTTTGACTAATCATTGGAAAGCAGAAGGACTTTTTGAAGGCGATTATACATCAGAAGCGTATTGGGAGTTGGTTAAATCCCAATTTAATATGGCGGATGGACTTCGCTACTTCAACAATGCTTCCTTAGGTGCTTCTTCAACTTCTATACGCCAAGCCACATTAGGGTTTAGGGATTTATTGGATGGGTTTCCTTCCAAATATATGTGGGGCGGATGGCAAAAGGAAAAAGAAAAAGTTCGAGAAAGCATTGCCAACCTTTTTTCGGTGGATGCAGAGGAAATTGCATTGATTCATAATACCACTGAAGGAATGAATCTTATAGCACGGAGTTTTGACCTGCAGCCAGGGGATGAGATTATTTTGGCCGACCATGAACATCCAAGTGGGTCAATTCCTTGGGAAGTCTGGCAGGAAACCAAAGGCATACGATTGGTTCGTCCAGAATTGCCGGTTCTCCCTAAAAGTGTTTCAGAATTGACAGAAGTTTATAAAAAGGCAATATCACCAAAGACCAAAATAATCTCCATGTGCCATATGGTGAATACCAATGGTATGTTGTTACCAGTTCAAGAAATTTCCAAAATAGCTCATGAAAAAGGGATTTTAGTAGCTGTGGATGGTGCGCAATCAGCTGGGATGTTTAAAATAGATTTGCATGAATTGGGCTGTGATTTTTATTCGGCCAGCTCCCATAAATGGTTGTTTTCTCCTAAAGGTGTAGGAGTGTTTTATGCCAAAAAAGAAAGCCAACATCATTTAAAACCTTTAATGGTCGCCCGTGGACATACAGATGAAAGTATTCGTCGATTGGAGAATTACAATACCCGCAATCTGCCAGAAGTTTTAGGGCTAGGTGCCTCTGTTGATTTTCATAATACGATAGGTGCTGAAGTAATACATAGACGGAGCTATGAACTTAAGACCTATTTTCGGTCTAAGATTGAGGGGAATGATCATTTTACCATAAAAAGTCCAGCGCTAGATGACCTTTCTAGTGCTATTCAGGTGGTAGAGGTAAATGGAAAGGACGTTAAGGATATCAAAGAAAAGCTTTGGGAGAATTATGGTATTGATTGCAGGCCCATGACAAGTCATGGCTTAAATGCGCTACGTCTTTCCTTTGCTATTTATATTACCAAAAAGGACATTGATTATTTGGTGAATGCGTTACAAGAACTTGCGACGGCATAGTCTTAAGATTTACTCTTTAGTAATTTCTTACTTGTTTTCATATCCGCATAACGAGGATCAGATATATAGTCTTGCTTTTGCATTTTAATGACTTCAATGCTCAAAAAACCAAATTCTTCTACCACTTTGCCATAAAACCTATAGATACCTTTACCTCTAAAATGATATTTAGCAGCAACTGGAGGGAAAAGTACTGTGTCAAACACTTCGCCATGTTGGTCTACCATGGTCGCGAAATGCATGTGCTTGCCATTATGGGTGCTGGTATTCTTCACTGTTATCAGATAACCATAGATGTCGATATGTTTGTTTAGGTAGCGTTTTAAATTCTGTTGTCCGTTGGAATTTTTTAGAGGTTCTGCCAATAACTCAAAAGGACTGCATAGACTAAACCCTAACAGTTCCAGTTGTTCAAAGGCGGTTTCAAGATTTGTGGTATGCAGTTTAGGAATTTGGAATTTTTGATGGCGAGGTGGAAAAAGCTTGGGGTGCTCCAAACGATCATTTTTGGATAACATTAAATGTGCTTTCCAAAGCAGTTCATGTTTGTTGATTTTGGTAAACCTAAAGGCGTCAATGCGGATAAGGATTGACAATTGCTCTACAGAAATAGTCACTCTATCCAGAAAGTCTTCTAAAGAAACAAAGTTGCCATGTAGAATTCTCTCTTTTAAAATTCGTTCTACTACCCTACTTTCTAAATCTCGTAGATACATCATTCCGAGATAAATATGTTTCTTATAGATTCGATTGGATACATCGCTGTTATTTATACAAGGCGAGTGGATTGTTGCGCCCATCATACGGGCATCATGAATATAAAATTCGGAGCGGTAGAAGCCGCCTCCATTATTGAGTACGGCAACCATATATTCCAAAGGAAAGTATGCTCTTAAGAACAAGCTTTGGTAACTCTCTACAGCATAAGAGGCGGAATGCCCCTTGGCAAAGGCATAGCCTGCAAAACTGGCTACTTGATTCCAAATTTCAAAAATGAGAGTGTCATCATAACCTTTTTTTCTGCAATTTGATATGAACTTGTCCTTGACTTTTTGAAATTCTTCACGCGAACGGAATTTACCGCTCATTCCTCTACGGAGTACGTCTGCTTCTCCTAAATCCAAATCAGCAAAATGATGGGCTACTTTAATCACATCTTCTTGGTAGACCATTACACCATAGGTGTCAGGCATAATGTCCAACATTACAGGATGTGCTTTTTCCTCGGCTCTTCCTTTGTTTCGATGGCGTAATATATATTCTCGCATCATGCCACTCTTGGCCACTCCTGGTCTAATGATTGAACTTGCTGCCACGAGCCCCAAATAGTTATCAACCTCCAGTTTTCTTAAAAGCATTCGCATAGCGGGAGATTCCACATAAAAACATCCCATACATTGCGCTGTCTTAATAAGGTTATTTATAGTAACATCTGTCTTAAAACCTTTAATGTCATGGATGTCTATTTCCTTATGCTTTTCTGGCTGATTGTAAGAAATAATTTCCAAAGCTTCTTTTATCTTTCCCAATCCGCGTTGTCCCAAAATATCAAACTTATAAAGACCCACATCTTCTGCGATGACCATATCATATTGCGTAGTAGGAAATCCTTTTGGAGGCAAATTAGTGGCAGAAAACCAATGCAATGGTTTTTCGCTGATCAATATTCCTCCAGCATGAATGCTTAGATAGTTGGGCTTTCCCTTTAACAAGGCACCATATTTAAGAACAAGCCTGGAAATATCATCCAATTGTGAAAGAGTATACCTGCCGGTGGATAGGAAATCGATTTCTTGTGCGGGAAGCCCAAAAACTTTACCCAATTCCCTAATTACCCCTCGTTCTTTAA
The DNA here is from genome assembly GCF_044596045.1 of Allomuricauda sp. R78024. Classification (NCBI taxonomy): domain Bacteria; kingdom Pseudomonadati; phylum Bacteroidota; class Flavobacteriia; order Flavobacteriales; family Flavobacteriaceae; genus Allomuricauda; species Allomuricauda sp. R78024. The sequence continues at coordinate 71,305 of NZ_CP138995.1, read as the reverse complement.
AGGTGACATAAGTTCCTAAAAGCGCTACATGATCAAAACGCTCAAAAATGTACTGGGTCATGGCCGGTCTGTCTCTCCAAGAAAAATCTATATCAAAATCGGGAGGGTTGGCTCTGTATAGATTAATAAATCGTTCAAAATAAAGGTCAAGTTCCATAGGGTCTACATCAGTGATTCTAAGTAGGTAGGCTACAATACTATTGGCACCACTTCCTCGTCCCACATAATAAAAACCCCTTCGGTTCGCCTCGGAAACAATGTCCCAATTGATTAAGAAATAAGAAACGAACCCCATTTTCTTAATGAGCTTTAATTCTTTGTTCAATCGGTTTTTGATAGAATTCTCAATTACCTTATATCGATACGGAAGTCCTTCATGGCATAGTTTTTCAATGAGGTTTTCATCTTCTTCCACACTACCTGTATAGCTTTGGAGGTTTTGGGGTTTTCGTCCTTTTGAAAAGTCGAAATGAATACTGCATTTCTGGAGAAGTTTTTCAGTGTTCTCCAGAATAAAACTGTATTCTGAAAAAGCAGTTGCCAGGTTTTGTATGGGAAACATTTTCTCATCCTCATTTGCTTCTTGCTCTTTTGGGAGTTTGCTCAGAAGCACATTGTTGTCAATGGCACGTAACAATCGGTGTGCATTAAAATCACTTTTATTTCGGAAAGTAACAGCTTGTTGTACTACTAATTTGTTTTTAAGTTTTATCAATCCAGAGAATGGCAATCTTCTCAAGTCATGGATGGAGATTCCTATAAATTCGTGTTCTAAAAAATCTTGCATGTCATTTAATAATGCCTGCTCAAATGGATAGATAACAAATGCATCCTTGAATCTTGGGGCTCGTTGAGGAATTTTAAGTTCTTCATGAATATGCTGGGATAAAAAATTGTTTAGTTCTAAGTAGCCTTCATTGTTCTTTGCAATTCCTATAAAGCAAGGCCGAACGTCATTTCTAAAATCAATTCCTAAAATGGGTCTAACCCCATATTCTGTAGCTTTTCTCACAAAATTGAGACAAGCAGAGGTGTTGTTGATATCTGTTAACACCAATTGAGTTATCTGGTTTTGTTGAGCGAGTTCTAATAACTCCAGCTCGGAAAATGTTCCATAGCGCATGCTAAAATAGGTATGGCAGTTGAGGTACATGTTTTATTGTTTTCTATGGGCCAAAACCACGGGAGGCTGGCCGTTAAATGGATTGTGCATTCTTCCTATTGTCTTTGCTCCCATAGCTGATGCCCTGCAAACGGTTCGGTCTCCAAACTTTTTTCTAACATAGTCCATGGCTTGATATAGATTTAATACTTCTTCGGTATCTTCAAACAGGTTGATTTGGTAATTACCCGATACCAAATGACTAAAGCGAATCCCTACCAGGCGAACCAACATTCGTTTGCTATAAAGTGTATTGAACAATTCCAGAATCTTTGGAATAAGAATATGGTCTGCACTAGTATAAGGAATGCGCAATTGCTTGGAATACGTATTAAAATCTGAGTACCTGATTTTTACAGTGATACATGCAGTCAATTTATCTCCTCGGCGTAATTGGTATGCCAGATTTTCTGTCATTGCAATCAAAATACCTTTTAGTTTGATTACATCGATAGTATCACGATCAAAAGTACGTTCCGTGGAGATGGACTTTCGGTCGCAAAAAGGAATCACCGGGGTATTGTCCATGCCATTGGCTCGTTTCCAAATAACTCTTCCGTTAACCCCCAAGACTCTTTGCATAATATCCATGGGCATTTCTTGTACGGTTTTCACTTTCCGTATACCCAAATTCCTCAGCGTCTGGTATGTTTTATCACCTACCATAGGAATTTTTTTTATAGATAATGGAGCTAGAAACGGTTTCTCAAGACCAAGGTCTATTTTAAGTTGGTTATTGGGTTTTGCCTCATTAGTGGCCACCTTGGAAACTACTTTATTTACTGAAAGCCCAAATGAAATAGGTAATCCTGTTTCTTTGATGATTTTTTGCCGCATTTCTGAAGCATACTTATACGAACCAAAAAAACGGTCCATGCCAGAAAGATCTGCATAAAATTCATCTATACTTGATTTTTCAAAAAGAGGAACATGTTCTTTAATGATTTCTGTAACTATATCAGAATATTTGCTGTAAGTCCCAGCATTACCTCTAATGACCACAGCCTCAGGACATAATTCCTTTGCCATTTTCATGGGCATACCTGAATGTACGCCAAATCCACGGGTCTCATAACTACATGCTGCCACTACACCACGGTCACTGGTGCCACCTACCAATAAAGGGCGATTTTTTAGTTCCGTATTGATGATACGTTCTACAGATACATAAAAAGTATCCAAGTCTAAATGTAGAATAGTCTTTTTCATTTTGTAGTTGAGAGGGGAAGCTAAATTATGGAAATATTCCTAATAAATGGATATTTTCCATTAAAAGAGATACATTGATTTGTATCTGCTATTTATCGAAAAATCATTTATATCTTTGCCTTGTTGTGTTGGATTCCTATCTATGATTAGATTGGAATCAGGTTGAAGCATCAAACGATGCTCACCAATGAAAGGCTTTCCATATGGAAGGCTTTTTTTGTTGGAAAAGGTTCTAGTAGATGGTGTGTATAATGTGATGAAGTAATGATGCGGCCAACTTTGCCGTTTGCCCATCAATATCAAATTTAGGATTCATCTCAGCAACATCCATACTAATCAATTTTCCCGAACCAATGATGGTTTTAAGGCATTCCACAACAATTTGTGGTGTGAATCCCATAGGAGAGGGGGCACTTACTCCAGGTGCATAAGCGGAAGAAAAACCGTCTAAATCTATGGTTACATAAACCTTGTCCACAGTTTTAATAAAAGCATTGATCCAAGTATTGATCTCATCCAGAAATTGCATCTGAAAGGTATCGGATAGTACGTATTTAACATCTAATTCTTTGGCAGTCTCAAAAAGTGTCCGGTCATTGGCATCTTTCCGAATACCAAGGCATAAATAATTAAAGGAGCAATTTTCTTTTTTGGATTGTGTTGCTATTTGATAGAAAGGGGTTCCGGAATTGTTATTATCCGAAGGTTTCCGAAGATCAAAATGCGCATCAAAATTAATTATTCCGATTGTCTGCCCTTCTTTTTTTGAATCCAAGTAGTTTTGAATCCCATGGTAATGTCCATAGGCCATGTCGTGACCGCCACCCAAAATTATGGGAAACTGCTTTTTTTTCAGAAGTGTGGAAACTGCTTTTGAAAGCGCTTCTTGAGCAGCTTCCATATTTTCATCTTTACAGGTTATAGTGCCGGTATCTTGCAATACTACAGTACTGGCAAGATGATTTGGAAATTTCCCTAGGCTGGTTTTAATAACTTCAGGACCTTTTGCAGCTCCAATTCTACCTTGATTTCGTTTTACTCCTTCGTCACAGGCATATCCTAATAATGCTATGGATTTTTTAGCGGGTTCAGAAATTTCATTTAAAGGAGTGCATCGCACTTTTTCATGGAGGTACAGGTACTTATTGCTGACTCTTCCATGCCAAATAGCTGTATTTGGGTTTGTGTAGTGTTTCATTATGCATCAAAAAGATGGTCCAATATATCCGATTCCACCAGATTGGGTAAAGTTACTTTTAAATTGGGAGTTCGTTCCATTTCACGTTTTATGGCAAATAAAGCTTCCTTGTTCCTGGCCCAGCTTCTTCTTGAAATACCATTGTTTACATCATAAAACAACATGCTTTTCAATTTACGTGAAGCCTCTTTCGAACCATCCAAGACCATCCCAAAACCTCCGTTCATGACTTCGCCCCAGCCAACACCACCACCATTATGGATGGAGACCCAAGTAGCGCCTCTAAAGCTATCGCCAATTACATTGTGAATGGCCATATCAGCCGTAAACTTGCTGCCGTCGTAAATATTACTGGTCTCCCTAAAGGGAGAATCTGTACCACTTACATCATGATGATCACGTCCCAAGACCACTGGAGCGGAAATATCACCTTTGGAAATAGCGGTATTAAAAGCGTCTGCAATCTTGGCTCGGCCTTCGGCATCGGCGTATAAAATTCGAGCTTGCGAACCGACTACCAATTTGTTCTGTTCCGCTTCTTCAATCCATTTAATATTGTCCTGCATTTGTTGCTGGATTTCTTCAGGGGCTTCAGCCTTGATTTGCTTCATGATTTCCAAAGCGATAGCATCTGTTTTTTGTAGATCTTCTGGATTTCCAGAAGTACAGACCCATCTAAATGGCCCAAAGCCATAATCAAAACACATGGGACCCAAAATATCTTGTACATAGGAAGGATATTTAAAATCGATACCGTTTGTGGCCATGACCTCACCACTTGCTCTTGAAACTTCAAGCAAAAAAGCATTGCCATAGTCGAAAAAATAGGTGCCCTTTGCTGTGTGCTTGTTGATAGCGGTAATTTGTCTTCGTAACGATTCCTGTACTTTTTTCTTGAACTCGGTGGGATTTTCGGCCATCATGGTATTAGATTCTTCAAAGGATAACCCTATAGGGTAATATCCGCCTGCCCATGGATTGTGCAAGGAGGTTTGATCAGAACCCAAGTGGACAAAAACGTCTTCCTCGTAGAATTGTTCCCAAACTTCTACCACGTTTCCGATATAAGCTAAAGAGACCACTTCATTTTGAGCAATGGCGGTTTTTGTTCTTTGAACAAGTTCATGTATATCCGTCAATAATTCATCTACCCAACCTTGTTGATGTCTTTTTTTAGCTGCTTCGGGATTTACTTCCGCACAAACGGTAATACATTCGGCAATGTTTCCTGCTTTGGGCTGGGCACCACTCATACCACCTAAACCAGCGGTTAGAAACACCTTTCCATTAGGTGATTCGTCTTTATCCAATACTTTTCTGAAAGCGTTCATCACAGTAATTGCCGTTCCATGTACGATGCCTTGAGGGCCAATGTACATAAAGGAGCCTGCTGTCATTTGACCGTATTGAGTAACGCCAAGTGCATTGAATTTTTCCCAATCATCTGGTTGTGAGTAATTGGGAATCATCATACCATTGGTGACGATTACTCTGGGGGCTTCTTTTGAGGAAGGAAATAATCCCATGGGATGTCCGGAGTACATATGCAATGTTTGTTCCTCGGTCATCTCAGCAAGATATTTCATGGTCAACAGATACTGCGCCCAGTTTTGAAAGACTGCACCATTACCACCATAGGTAATAAGTTCTTCAGGATGTTGTGCCACAGCGGGATCAAGGTTGTTCTGAATCATCAGCATAATTGCAGCAGCCTGCTTCGTTTTGGCCGCGTATTCAGAGATGGGTCGGGCATACATCTGATACTCTGGTTTAAACCGATGCATATAGATTCTACCATAGCTGTTGAGTTCGTTGGCAAACTCTTTGGCCAATTCTACATGCCAAGCCTTTGGAAAGTATCGTAATGCATTTTGAACGGCCAGTTTTTTCTCTTCTTTTGATAAAATATCTTTTCGCTTGGGAGCTGGATTTCCCATTTTTGGATACTCTCTTTTTGAAGGAAGATTTTCGGGAATCCCTTGGAGGATTTGTTTTTGGAATCTGTTCATTGGGGTGCTCATTTTGATCGTTTAATGAGGTTTTCATAAATTTTGAATGCCTTATTTATATCACCTTTGGTAACGTAGTCGGTTCTTTCGATGAGTTCAACAGAGCTCAAAATAGTATTCTCCTCATTTGTAATTACTTGGCAACCACCTACTAACTTAATTGCTGAGTTTAGCTCATCTAAATTGAGAATCAAGTGATGTTTAGCATCAATCGTTCCAAGAAGCTTATGTAAGGAAATTGATTCACCTCTCTCAAATGAGTTTTTCAAAATACTGACGATATCACTAATCAAAGAGTCGTTCATTTTTTATTATTTATGCTCCGGTTTTCATTTGGTTTGATGGACTATTCTACCTTTTTTCCACACCATATTGGGCTTTAACTGTCCTTGATGATAGGTGATTTCTTGATAGTTTTCTGTTTGGAAAACAACAAAATCTGCAATTTTGTTTGCTTCCAAAGTGCCCCGGTCTGCCAAATTCAAAGCGGCACTTGCCCTGAATGTAATCCCAGCCAATATTTCTGCATTTGAGAGTTTTTCAAAGGTCCCTAGGATACTTGCTTGGGTGAGCAAATGGCCCATGGGTGCCGAACCAGGATTATGATCACTGGCAATTGCTAATGCTCCTCCTGCATCTAATAGCTTTCGGGCAGGGGTAAAGTCGCATCCTAAACCAAGCGAAGCTCCTGGTAATGCCGTGGAAATGACGTTGCTGTTGGCCAATAATTGAATTTCATTCTCGGTACTGGCTTCCAAGTGGTCTGCGCTTATAGCCTCAAAATGGATGGCCACTTCACTTCCGCCAGTAGTAAATTGATCGGCATGCACTGTTATATCAAATCCCTTTGCTTTTGCCTTTTTGAAATAGGGAGCTATCTCCAATGCTGAAAATGCACTTTCTTCAATAAAAGCATCAATCCGATTGCTAAGTCCTTCAGATTTTAATATTGGAAATAGTTGTGAGGCAATTTCCTCCAGATAATTTTTGTCACTACTCCAATCTTTTGGTTTCATATGTGCAGCCAAACAGGTTGCTACAAGGTCGGCATTGGTTTTTTCATTGGCCTGTTTTATGGCTCTGAGCATTTTAAGTTCCTCATCAACGGAAAGCCCATAACCGCTTTTTACTTCTATGGTTGTCGTACCATTTTCCAGATGGGTTTTGCTCCTTGAAATAATGCCTTCAATCAAATCCTCCTGCGAAGCTTTGCGAGTCTGAGTCACAGTGTCCCATATACCGCCTCCGGCTTTGGCAACTTCCAGATATGTCTTTCCAGAATTTCTATAAGCATAATCCCTAGCTCGTGAACCACCAAAACAGATATGGGTATGGGCATCTACAAACCCGGGAAGGCAAACATGCTGTCCTTCAATATGGTGGATGTCGACCGCATCGGACTTTAAATCCTCAAAATTGCCAACAGCTTTGATTTTTCCTTCGGAAATAAGAATACCCCCTTGCTCAATGATTACCAATTGCTCATCGGACAGTGCTCCTTTCAAAGGCAAACCCGACATGGGAAGCAATTGCGTAAAGGGTCCTATTAATAGTAGTTTGCTCATGTGTTAGTATGTTTCAAATTCTTCCAGATAAGGAGCGTTCCATTGAAGGTTTTTTGCTGCCATGGTTTGTTCTACCAGTGCAATAATTTCACCTTTTTGGATGACCTCTATTCCTTTTTCAATATCATCGGCAAAAACACGATCGCTATCTGCAAAGGGAACTTTGGTTCTTATGAATTTATGAATTTCATCCAATACCACCCCTGATTTTAAAGGTTTTCTGAATTCAAAGGCTTGAGCGGCGGTTAATAGCTCAATGGCCAATATCTTTTCAACATTTTCAATAATTTGGAGCGCTTTTCTCCCACTTATGGATCCCATACTTACATGATCTTCTTGTCCTAAAGAGGTTGGGATACTATCCGCGCTCGCCGGAAAACAAAGACTTTTATTTTCACTGGCCAATGCTGCTGTTGTATACTGTAAAATCATGTATCCAGAATTGATTCCAGTATCTCCCATCAACAATTTAGGCACTCCTGGACTATTCCCTTCAAGTGCCAAATAAATTCTTCGGTCCGAAATGCTCCCTAATTCTGAAGCTGCCAGTGCGGCGTAGTCCAAAGCCATGGCCAAGGGCTGTCCGTGAAAATTACCTCCACTTATGGTCAACTCATCATTGATGATTACCGGATTGTCAGTAACAGAATTAAGTTCCACCTCCAACAGTTCTTTTAAGTGCAGCCATGTATTCCTAGATGCACCGTGTACTTGAGGCATGCAACGAAGCGAGTACGGATCTTGGACTCGTTCACAGTCGATATGGTCTTCCAAAATTTCGGAACCTTGGAGCAGTGTTCGTATTCTTCCGGCCACATGTTGGTTTCCTTTAAAAGGGCGAAGTGTATGCAGTTCTTCATGAAAAGGTTTCATAGAGCCTTGAAGTCCTTCCAGCATCATAGCTCCAATAATATCGGCATGTCTTAGGCAATATTGCAGTTTTTGTAGGACCAATATGCCGTGTGTAGCAATGAATTGTGTGCCGTTGATGAGCGCCAAACCTTCCTTTGGACCAAGTCCCAAAGACTGAAGTCCAGTTTTCTTAAATAGCTGATCGGTAGTAATGGTTTCTCCTTTATAATTTACTTTGCCTAGCCCGATTAAGGGAAGAAATAAATGGGAGAGGGGAGCCAAATCACCAGAAGCTCCTACTGAACCTTGTGACGGAACCACAGGAATAGCATCATGCTCCAAATGCCAGAGCATTCGATTAATTGTGGCAATTGCGATACCCGAATATCCTTTGGCAAGGGCATGGATTTTTAAGATAAGCATTAGCTTGGCAAGTTCTTTGGATATGGGTTTTCCCACTCCAACACTATGACTTTGTAAAATATTGGATTGAAGAATTTTAGTATCCTCCTTGGAAATCTTGGTATTGCACAAAGGTCCGAAGCCCGTATTTATACCATAAACAGTGTCACCTTTGGCAACAATGTTTTGAACGCGAAGGTTGCTTACCTCAATTTTCTTGATATAATCTGCTGATATAATTCCTTTGACCGAACCCTTTGCGATGCCTATGGCGATACTTGCAGTTAGATGATGTTCGCCAAAATGAAATGTTTTGGGTAGTTGCATATGTATAATTTGAGATTTATAAAGATACCCTGTATGATTAATAATTGCCAATACTTATTTTTGTAGTATTTAATAACTATGAATTATCAGATAGAATTACGACATTTCATTTATTTTTTGGCTGTGGCCGAAGAATTGCACTATAGAAAGGCAGCAGAAAAGCTGTTTATATCCCAACCCGGACTGAGTACGCAAATCAAGCAGATGGAAGGAATTCTCCAAACCCAACTTTTTATTAGAGATAAGAAAAAAGTTAGGTTAACACCAGCTGGAGCATTTTTAAAAGGGGAAGTAGAGTTTATACTGAACCATTTGGAGCAGACCAAAAAACAATTAAAACTTATTGGTGAGGGGCATTTAGGTGAAATTAGAATTGGGTTTTTAGGTTCTGCAATGCAGAATGTAATACCAAATTTATTGCTGGATTTAAAGGAAAAGTTCCCTTTCATACATACCAGCCTTGAAGAACTTTCAAACAGAGCTCAGATAAGTGCTATTCTAAGGGATAAATTGGATTTAGGGTTTGTGCGGTTATCAAGAGTGCCAAAAGGGCTGAAATTGAAACCTGTTTTTGAAGATACCTTTTCGTTGGTTTTGCCAGCGGACCATATATTGAATGAGAAAGATTTTAAAAGCATTAATCAAGTCGCTACGGATGATTTTATCCTATTCTCACAGGATTATAGCCCTCAATATTATGATACCGTTCTAAGCATTTGCGAAGATGCTGGTTTTTCACCCAATGTTTCCCATAAATCGGTACATGCTCAAACTGTTTTTAAATTGGTGGAAAATAAATTAGGCATTGCAATAGTGCCCACTGCGTTGCAATACGGTTTTCAAATGAAAGTAAAATTCATCGAACTCAAAAAGATTAAACAACGGGCTATTTTATCTATGGTCTGGAAAGAGGACAACCGAAATCCAGTACTACAAAATTGTATTGATTTACTTTTAAAACTATAGCATAAAAATTTTCCAAAGTGTAACTTTGAAAAGCTTAAAATATAGACTATGGCATTTGATATAATTAAGAAAAGACGAAGTGTTTTTCCCGCTCAATATAATGATAAGCCCATCTCAAAAGAAACCATTGAGGAGTTGTTGGAAGCAGCCAACTGGGCACCTACCCATAAAAAGACCGAACCTTGGCGATTTAAAGTGTTGATGGGCGCAAAAAAAGAAGCTTTGGGAAATTTTCTGTCGGATAAATACCAAGAAGTGGACCCCAAACCCAAACAATTAAAAATCAAAAAACTGCAAGATAATCCAGTTCGTTCAGGAGTGGTAATTGCCATTTGTATGCAACGTGATTCTAATGAATGTATACCCGAGTGGGAAGAATTGGCAGCTACGGCGATGGCAGTGCAAAATATGTGGCTTTGCAGCACGGAAATGGGAATTGGATGTTATTGGAGTTCTCCTGGTTTGATAAAATACATGGATGAGTTTTTCAATTTTAATGAAGGTGAGAAATGTCTTGGATTCCTATATATGGGGTATTATGATAATCCGGTAGAACCATCAACAAGAACTCCTATTGAAGAAAAAGTAGAGTGGTTTGATTAACTAAAGGTGAACAGTTCCGAGCCGTATTCAATGGCTTTCCAAATAAAGATCCCAAAATAGATTACCCCTATTAAGAACTTCATAAATGTTCCAGTCAAAAAGCCTAAGAAGGAACCAAAAGCAGCTTTCAATGCGGTTTTTTGATCTGCTTTATTAATAAGTTCGCCAACCAAAGCACCTACAAAAGGCCAAATGATAATTCCGAACGGGCCTAATATGGGGAAAAATATAGCGACCAACAATCCGATTACGGTCCCTAACATACCTGCTTTACTGCCGCCAAATTTTTTAGTCCCCATGGCTGGAATCACATAATCCATTACCGTAATCAGTAGCGCAAAAAAGAGCGTTATACCCAGCATCCACCAATCACCTGGAACAGCTTTGGTCAAATACAACAGCAATAATCCTAGCCAACTTACCGGTGGACCGGGTAACACTGGTAGAAAACTACCCAAAATACCTACTAGCATTAATATAAACCCTAAAACAAGTAAAGCAATGTCCATTTTTTGGTTTTGACTATAAGACAAATATAGCTGCTATTTGTTACAAGGGGGACTAGTACTATGACAAAATGTAGTTAGTGAAATATGGTCAAAAAGTCGTAATTTCAGCCAAATATTAGGGGCTGTATGCGTAAGTTTTTATTGATATCCTGTTTAGGTTTACTTGCCTCTTGCGAACTCTTTATGTCCAAGGAAGATAAGACTCAAAAAATGGTCAATGAAGAGTTGTTGTCCATTGATTGGAACGATGTTGACCAATATCCACTTTTTGAAGATTGTGATGAAACGGCAACCAAGCAAGCACAACGGGAATGTTTTCAGAGTGTAATGCTTAATCATTTTTCCAAAGCATTGGAAGGATTGCAATTTCAAGTGGATAAGGATTTGAACGATACTATGTACATAGATTTTTCAATTGATGAGCATGGATTTATATCGGTTTTAAATGTTGAGGAGAATACTGCTATCTTAAATGAGATATCAGATTTTAATGCCAAAATATCTGACCGATTGAACGATTTAACAACGGTGGCCCCTGCTTTAAAAAGAGGTATTCCAGTAGGTTTAAAGTTTAGACTTCCCATAGTATTAAACACCAATTAAAAACTTGGCAACAGAAAAAATCATTTTAGGGATTGACCCAGGCACATCGGTCATGGGTTTCGGAATCATCAAGGTGATTAATAAGCAGATGCATTTTGTTCAAATGAACGAGTTGATGCTAAAAAAATACGATGACCCCTATACCAAGCTTAAATTGATTTTTGAACGTACCCTTGAGTTGATAGATACCTTTCACCCAGATGAGATTGCCATTGAAGCTCCTTTTTATGGCAAGAATGTTCAATCCATGCTCAAACTCGGTCGGGCCCAAGGTGTTGCCATGGCTGCTGGACTCTCTAGGCAAGTTCCCATAACAGAATACATGCCCAAAAAAATTAAAATGGCCATAACGGGTAATGGAAATGCTAGTAAAGAGCAAGTGGCAAAAATGCTTCAAAGTATGTTGAAGCTGAAAACTCTGCCCAAAAACTTGGATAGCACAGATGGGCTCGCTGCCGCAGTATGCCATTTTTATAATGAAGGTCGAGTTGAGGTTGGAAAACACTACACCGGATGGGATGCTTTTGTAAAACAAAACCCGAGCAAGTTGAAATCTAAATGAGCGGAATCTATATCCATATTCCATTTTGTAAACAAGCTTGCCATTATTGTGATTTTCATTTTTCTACTCAAATGGGAAAGAAAGAAGTCATGTTGCTAGCAATCAAAAAGGAAATTGAACTCCGAAAAGATGAGTTTGAAAATCATAAGGTAGAAACCATATATTTTGGAGGTGGAACACCATCTGTTTTGACTACCGCTGAAATAGAAATTTTGGTAAAAACTGTCCAAGAAAATTACAAGGTTGTTGAAAACCCAGAAGTTACTTTAGAAGCCAACCCTGATGATTTAACGGATGATAAAATCATTGAGCTATCCAATAGCCCTATTAATCGTCTTAGTATAGGCATCCAATCTTTTTTTGATGAAGATTTAAAGTTGATGAACCGTGCGCATTCATCTGATGAAGCAGTTAATTCATTGTCAATGGCAACTCAGTACTTTGATAATATTTCAATCGATTTAATTTACGGAATTCCAGGTATGGATAACAATAGGTGGAAAGCTAATATTGAAAGAGCACTTTCTTTTGAACTTCCTCATATTTCTAGCTACGCATTAACAGTTGAGCCAAAAACGGCACTTAAAAAGTTCATAGAAAAAGGAATCGTGGACAATGTGGATGACGAACAGGCGCAGGAACAGTTTAACATATTGGTGGATGTTTTGGAGAAAAATGACTTTGTGAATTATGAGATTTCCAACTTTGGAAAACAAGGGTGTTTTTCAAAAAACAATACTTCGTATTGGCAAGGGAAAAAATATATTGGTATTGGTCCCTCAGCTCACTCTTTTGATGGGCAAAATAGGAGTTGGAACATTAGGAACAACCCAAAATATATAAAAGCTTTAGAAGGAGAGGTACTGCCCAAGGAGACAGAAACCTTGTCCAAAACAGATAGATATAATGAGTACGTGATGACCGGGTTGAGAACTATTTGGGGCGTTTCCTTGGAAAAAATAGAACTTAACTATGGACAGGCTTATCTTGATTATTTAAACAAGCAGGCCAAAAAATACTTGGAGAAGCATCTACTTTTTGTGGATGATGGAAAATTGTTGGCAACCAAAAAAGGAAAGTTTCTTGTTGATGGAATTGCATCGGACCTTTTTATGATTAATTTGGAATCATGATTGCTAGCATTAAATACAATTCCAAGAATTATAAAATAGATTTATCCAATCCACTGGATATCTCCATTTCGCTTCAAGATGGTAGTGGAAATGTAAATGCGTGGTACTTGGACCCACCTAAAATTGAACCGCATAAGGAGGGCGATTTCGTAGGGAAAGTTTCTGAAGGGGCATCTACCAACTTTAACGACATTTGGTTCAATCCGCATTCTCATGTGACGCATACAGAATGTTTGGGTCATATTACTGAGGCGTTTTACTCCGTAAATCAAGAACTAAAACAATTCTTTTTTTTAGCTGAAGTGATAACTGTTGCCCCAGAAAAATCTGGAGAAGATTTTGTGATATCGGAAAAGCAATTAAAATATGCTTTAGGGAATAAAAAACGGGAGGCATTGATCATTAGAACCATTCCGAACCTTGAAAACAAGAAGTCGATGAAGTATTCCAATGAAAACCCACCTTACCTGTTAGAGGCGGCGGCTAGTTATTTGGTTGATAAGGGGATATCACACTTATTAATTGACCTTCCTTCTGTGGACAAGGAAAAAGACGGAGGTGCTCTTTTGGCACATAATGCCTTTTGGAGGATGAATGGTAAACCAAGATTAAATGCGACAATTACAGAGTTTATCTATGTGGGGAATGAGATAGAAGATGGTTGCTATTTTTTAAACCTCCATGTTGCTCCTTTTGAAAATGATGCCAGTCCAAGTAGGCCAGTGCTATATAAAATTGAAAATTGATGAAAAGTATCCTGAAATTGGAAGAATTGATGCTATTGATCTTTGGGTTCTTTCTTTTTATGAAAATGGATTTGTCTTGGTGGTGGTTTTTTGTATTGTTGTTAGTGCCAGATATTGGAATGCTAGGGTATTTGGCAGGTAATAGAGTAGGAGCGTTTGCTTATAATGTATTACATCATAGAGGTATTGCCATTTTGCTATATTTAATTGGGATTAGTTATTTGAACCTGCAGATTTTTGAACTTATGGGAATCATAATTTTTTCCCACGCAGCTATGGATAGATTTTTTGGCTATGGCCTCAAATATGAAAAAGGATTTAAATTTACCCATTTGGGAGAAATAGGAAAGAAGCATGGATAGTATTTTAGAAGCTTTTTTGGGTCTTATTCTAGGGGCAATACTAATGTATTGGCTATTCTCCTTGTTTCGAAGAAAAAAAAATAAAGAACTCACCAAACAGCAGTCCACGGTCTTATTGGACAAAATCCAAAGCGTATGTAAATTGATTTCTGTAGAAGGGGATTTTGCAGAGATTTACCACTATGAAAACATTAAAGAAGGCTTTATGAGTCTTCTAAGCAGTAAGAAAAAGGCCTTGATTGTTGTAAAGGCAAAAGCACATATTGGATACGACCTAAAGAAATTGAATTTAAAGGCAGATAATGAAAATAAGCGGATTATACTCGCAGACTTTCCAGAACCAGAAATTTTATCCATTGAACCTGACCTTCAGTTTTATGATATTAAAAATGGACTCTTCAATAGCTTTTCACCAGATGATTTAACTAAGCTGAACTTGGAGGCTAAAGATCATATCAAACAAAAAATACCAGAAAGTGGTTTAATGGTCACGGCAAGGAAAGAAGCTTTGCAAGCTGTATTGCTAGTTGAGAAAATTGTTGAGACCATAGGATGGACTCTAGATTACTCAGCATTGGAAATTACGAATAGAGAAAAAAATATTTTGGAAGAATAAATAATTATGAAAACGGGAATTTTAATTTTACTATTGATTGGCTTTGTAACTGCCACTAGTTTTGCACAAACTAAAGACACTATGAAAACCTTTGATTCGACCTTTGCGCATACCGTATATTTTTGGTTTAAAAACCCTGATAATAGTGCGGACAAAACAAAATTTGAAACTTCTTTGAAAACCTTTCTTAAGAACTCCAAATATGCAAAAACCAATTTTATAGGTACACCGCCAAAATCTAGCAGGGATGTTGTTGATGGGTCATTCACCTATTCATTAATAGTAACGTTTGAGTCTGCGGAAGCACAAGAGGGATATCAAAAAGAAGAAGCCCATTTAATTTTTATTGAAGAATGCAAGCATCTTTGGGAAAAGGTAATAGTTTATGATTCCAACGGAATATAAAAATGAACGTTGAAGAGCTAAGAAATTTTTGCGTTGATAAAAAAGGTGTGACAGAAGAATTCCCTTTTGATGAGCACACTTTGGTATTTAAGGTAATGGGTAAAATGTTTGCTTTGTTGCCCTTGGAAAGAATGCCACCTCAATGTAACCTAAAGTGTGACCCAGAGCGAGCAATAGTATTAAGAGAGGAGTATGATGGAGATATTACACCTGGCTATCATATGAGCAAAAAGCATTGGAATACACTGTTTTTGGAAAACCTTCCGCCAAACCTAACCAGAGAATTAGTGAATCATTCTTATGATTTAGTGGTTTCTGGTTTAACTAAGAAACTAAAAGAGCAACTGGATTCACTTTAGAGGTAACCTAATAAAATTTATTGATATTTAACCGAAACATTTCTACCATTCGTCGATAGTTCTTTTTTGTTTAACTAAATTGTAGTCCTTTTCTTAAAGTGTTTTAAGACTTTTGTATACTAAATCCAAAGCGTCATGAATGTTCTGTTTATAGAAGATGATATGATAGAAACTATGAAATTGCAACGAGCTATTTCTAAGTTTCAGTCCAAACATAAGATTACCGAAGCTAAAAATGGAGAAGAAGCTATGGAATTCTTGAAAGGAGGAAACTTGCCTGATATTATCCTTCTAGATTTAAATATGCCACGAATGAGTGGTATTGAATTCCTTTCTATTTTAAAGGCGGATGATAGACTTAAGTATCTGCCTACCATTATTTTGACCACATCGGAAAATCGCGTTGATTTATTAAAATGCTTTGAGATTGGAATCGCTGGATATATCATAAAGCCCTTAAAATATGAAGATTACGAGTCTAAACTAAAGAAAGTTTTTGACTATTGGGAGGTTAGCGAGCTAGTTAAAGCCTAACAAAATTCTTTATTTCACAACATTCTTTTTTTAAATAGGTAGTACAATTCCTACTTTTAAATCATAATATTCTTTATTATGAAAGGAATTGTTTTTACTGAGTTTATGGAAATGGTCGAGTCTATTTATGGACTAGAGACTGTTGATTCCTTATTGGAAAACTGTGACCTTCCTTCTGGAGGTGCATATACTTCTGTAGGCACTTATGACTTTAACGAGATGGTGAGTTTAATTTCTGAACTCAGCGAAAAAAAGAGTGTTTCCCAAGAAGATTTATTGTATTCCTTTGGGCATCATTTGTTTGTGGGGCTTGTAGATGCCCATCCAGAAGTAGTTTCAAGTTATAGAACACCTATTGGCCTTCTTCACTGTATTGAAGATCATATTCACATACATGTAAAGAAACTCTACCCCGATGCGGAACTTCCTCAATTTAAAATACTTTCAAAAACGGACAATTCACTTGAAATGATCTATAGCTCTTCAAGAGGGCTCTATGCTTTAGCGCACGGGCTTATAGTAAAGACGTTTGAACACTTTGGAAAGTTGGCAAAAGTAGAATATAAACTATTGAATGAAAACGGAACAGAAGTCAAGTTTACTATCCTCCAAAATGGATAGTAACGAAATTCCCATATTAAAAAGAGCTTTGTTACGGGAGAAAAAGGCCCGTAAGACAGCGGAGAGTTTGCTGGAAAACAAAGCAAAGGAACTCTATGATGCCTCTTTGCACCTTAAAGAAGCAAACGGACGCCTAGAGACCTTATTAAATGATGGTGGAACTGCTATAGACAATGCTTTCGTTAACATTATTGATCCTTATGTGGTCATGGATTTGATGTCTAACGTTATCAATATGAATACCTCTGCAAAAGAGTTTTTGGGGTATGATCATACAAAGGAAAAAATCTGTCTTTCAGATATAGTACATCCAGATTATTTGGAATACACTGCAGAATCGTTTCAAACTTTACTGCAAGTAGGAGTTCTAAAAAACTATTCCGCAAAAATTATCACAAAAAATCAAGAAGAGAAGTATGTAAATATAAATGCAAGTCTCATTTATAATGAAAGTGGAAGTCCCATAGCTGCACAAGGAGTGATAAGGGATATTACACAGGAGATTGAGGTAAAACAACTTTTAGAGAAACAAAAAAAGCAGCAAGACATCATTGTGGAGAATTCCTCCTTGGGAATTTTGTTGATTGTGAAGGATAAAATAATAAAGGCCAATAAGTCCTTTATTGAGTTGTTAGGGTACTCAGAAGTTGAGCTTAAAAAATTATCGTTGGATGAGATTTCCTCTTTAGAGGATAGCAATTTGTATGATAACCTCTTGCAAAAGAGTCTAGAAAATGACACAAAGAAATTCTCTATAATTCGCAAATTTCGCAAAAAGAATGGTGATACCCTATATGGAAAAACATCCATGAGTTCACTCTTAGATGGAAAAGGGGATGTGGAATATAATGTGGCAATGATAGAGGACATTACTCAAGAAAAAATTTCTGAAGAAAAACTAAGGGCATCAGAAGAACGGATGACGGACTTGATCAAGAACCTTCAGACAGGTATTTTGTTAGAAGATCAAGAAAGAAAGATTGTCTTGGCCAATCAAAAATTTTGCGACCTTTTTGGGATTGCTGTTTCTCCAGATGCACTTATAGGAATAAATAGCGAACAATCTACACACAAGTATAAAAACATGTTCTTAGAACCAGATGTGGCTTTAGGAAGGATAGACCATGTTATTGATCAAAAAGAAGTGGTTACGGCAGATGAAATGGAACTTCTGGATGGCAGAACATTTGAGCGAGACTATATTCCTTTGTTCAGCAATGGAGAGTACCAAGGTCATCTATGGAGTTATAGTGATGTGACTTTACGAAAGAACTACCGAAAGAATTTGGAAATTCAAAAAGAAAAGTACGGAAGCATTATTGCTAACATGAACCTTGGTCTTGTTGAGGTTGGCAGCGATGGCAATATTTTAATGATCAACCAAAGTTTTAGCGATATGGTAGGGTATTCTGCCAATGAGTTAATCGGAAAAAATGTTTATGAAGCCATTCCCATTATTAGTGATGAAACAGATGATCTAAAGCAACAACACCAGAAGGAAGAAGAAGGAATTTCGGATTCTTATGAGGTAGCCGTAAAAATTGCCAATGGAGAAAAGCGATTTTGGTTGGTCAGTGGCGCTCCAAGATTTGATGATGCCGGAAATGTGATAGGATCCATAGGAATTCATTTGGATATTACTTCTCAGAAACACCTAGAACTTCAAAAAGAAAACCTTTTAAGGGAACTTGAAACAAGTAATAAAGGCTTACAAGAATATGCACATATAGTTTCTCATGATTTAAAATCACCGTTAAGAAGTGTAAGTGCTTTGGCCACTTGGCTTTATGATGATTATAAAGATTCTTTGGATGAAAATGGTCTTTATAATTTGAAGATGATGCAGGAGAAAATTGAGGGAATGGACAAATTAATTAGCGGAATTTTAAAATATTCCACAGTTAATAATGATGTTTTAGATAATACGGAAGTCAACGTAAATGAGGTAATTCATGAAATTAAGGAAATCATTTATATCCCTGAGAATGTTACAATAAAAACCAAAAAGAAATTACCACTTATAAAGGCCGATAAAACCAAAATCCATCAATTGTTCCAGAACTTTTTGAGCAATGCAGTTGTAAATATTGATAAGCCAGATGGATTGGTAGAGATAGATTATAAAGAGCGCTCCACACATTGGGAGTTTAGCGTAAAAGATAATGGAGTGGGAATACCAAAGGAGTACCATGAAAAAATCTTCCAGATTTTTCAATCTATTGGAAACAATGAACGTTCAACGGGAATTGGACTTTCAATAGTTAAAAAGATTATTGATAGATATGAGGGCAAAGTCTGGTTAGAAAGTCAAATAGGAGTAGGAACAACATTCTACTTTTCACTTAAGAAAGATTCTTAAAAACAGAAAATAATGAAGATAAATCAAGCAAAACGATTAAAAGGGGGGGTATGGGAGTTTGCTCAAAATGAACCTTTAAAAGAGCCATTGGTACTAATTTTTGGAGATAGATATTTATTGGAATCCAAAGATTTGTTCAATGAAGTAAAGGAACTCTATCCCAAAGGGCATCTTGTTTTTGGGTCCACTTCCGGAGAGATTATGGAAACTAATGTATATGAAGAAAGCATAACATTAACAGCTATAGAGTTTGAAAAAACCCGCTTTAATATAGTAAGTGAAAACGTTTCAAACCATGGGGATATTGAAAAATTGGGTTTGGCTATTTCAAATAGATTTGACCAAGAACAGCTTAAGCACATGTTCATTGTTTCCGATGGAAGTTTTGTAAATGGAAGCGGTTTAATTGAAGGTTTGGAATCTGTAGAAGGGTTTAATGCCTCCATTACCGGAGGATTATGTGGTGATGGGGCCCGGTTTGAAAAAACATTGACTTCTTACAATGAAAATCCAAAGCAAGGTGAAGTAGTGGCCATCGGTTTTTATGGCGGAGACTTTGAAGTTTCTTATGCAAATTTTGGAGGATGGACACCATTTGGCCCAGAGAGAACTATTACCAAATCTGAAGGAAATGTACTTTTTGAGATTGATGGAAAACCAGCACTGGATCTATATAAAATGTATTTAGGAGATAAGGCCGATGAGCTACCAAAAGCAGCCCTCTTGTATCCATTGACTGTTCAACAGAATGATGAATCCGAACCATTGGTGCGCACTATTCTTAATATAGACGAAGCAGAAAATTCAATGATTTTGGCTGGTGATGTGCCAATGAATGCTAAAGTGCAATTAATGATGTCCACTGTAGATGATATTGCTGAAGGTGCTTCTAATGCTGCAGTGTTGGCCATGAGGGATAGGAAGAATAAACCAGAATTGGCCATATTGGTAAGTTGCGTAGGTCGGAAGTTAGTGTTGGACCAACGAACCGAAGATGAAATTGAAGAGGTGGCCGAAATTATAGGAGACCAGGCAAAAATTACAGGGTTTTACTCCTATGGGGAGATGGCGCCATTTGCAGGAAAAAACGAGTGCCAATTGCACAACCAAACCATGACTCTAACATTACTGAGCGAATAAATGCATTCTCTGCTTAAAAGACAAATAAAGAAATTTTTCCCTAAGGAGTTCATAGAGCACCCAGAAATAGAGGCGTTCTTTAATTCCATTAGCAGATCATATTCAGACTTTGATGAAAAACTAAAAATGATTCAGAGAGCAACATCTTTGAGCTCAGAAGAATTGTACCAGGCCAATCAAAGGTTGCATCAAGAAGCAGAAAGTCAACGAAAAGTATTGGATGCGTTAAGTAAGGCCGTTGCCTCAATGCAGCACAAAACAAGTGATCGCATAAATGGTGTACTGGATTTTAATCCACAAAAATTAGTTGAGGATATAGAAAAGCAGGCGCATAAACTTGTAGAGATAACGGCGGAAAAAGATATGCTCTTGAAAAATCTGGAACAGCAGAATGAGTCATTGAATAATTATGCCCATATGGTTTCACACGATTTAAAATCGCCAATACGAAACGTGCATTCTTTGGTGAGTTGGGTATTCGAGGACGGACAAGATGGGTTTAAAGAAAAAAACGAAGAAAATGTACAGCTCATTTTTCAAAACCTATCTAAAATGGATGGTTTAATTGATGGTATTCTGCGGCATTCAACAATAGACTCTATCCAAGAAAGTGCTGTAATGATAGACCTTAATTTGTTAATTGATGAAATAGGACAAACTGTATTTGTTCCGGAAAATGTCAAGATAAAAAAAGGTAAAAAACTACCTAAACTATATACGGGCAAATACCGAATAGAGCAATTGTTCAAGAATTTAATTACCAATGCAATTACCGCCACGGAAGATAGAAGATATGGACAAGTGATTGTAGATGTAAAAGAAGAAAAGGATGGTTGGCTATTTAGTGTAACGGATAATGGGAAGGGAATTCCCAAACACTTGCAAGCAGGTATTTTTGACATGTTTAAAAAACTTGAAAATAACTCAGGAGCCACAGGAATAGGTCTTGCACTGGTAAAGAAAATTATAAATTATTATAAAGGTGATATCTGGCTCTCATCTGGAGAAGGCATGGGTACCACTTTCTTTTTTACAATAAAAAATGACCATAATGACAGAGAAACCAAATCTTGATTATATAAAGGAAATTTCAGGAGGGAATGAGGAATTTGAAAAGAAATTCTTAACGATTATCCAGACGGAGTTTCCAAAGGAGAAAAACGAATATGTAGAAAATCTAGAGCAAGATAACTTCGAAGAATCTGCAAAGATTGTACATAAGATAAAACACAAACTTGGTATTCTAGGACTTAATAGCGGGTATAAGCTTGCGATTAAATATGAAGAAGACCTAAAGTATGGAGATACAAAGCTCAAAGATGAGTTTTATGAGATTTTAAAATCCATTGAGGAATTTATTTTAAAGATAGCTTAAGATGAGGTGTATTATTGTGGATGATGAGGCAAGTGCAAGAGCCATTGTGGAAGAACTTTGTAAAACCATTCCGGACATGGAGTTGGTAGCGGAGTTTCCAAATGCATTGGAAGCGCTTAAGTTTATTAAACACACCCAGGTAGATTTAATTTTTTTGGATATTCATATGCCCAAGCTCTCTGGGATTGATTTTATAGAAACAGTGAGCAATCCTCCAAAAATTGTGTTGACCACGTCTGACAAAGACTTTGCCATAGAGGCTTATCAATATGAATTTATAGTTGATTATCTGGTTAAGCCAATTTCTTCTGAGCGTTTTCAAAAATGTGCCTCCAAATTGGAAAATACATTTGGTGAAATATCACAGGAACAAACAGAAATAAATACAGTCCAGAACGAAGATGAAGATCTTTATATTAATATAGACCGACGATTGATAAAGCTAAAGTTCAAGGATATCTTGCTAATAGAAGCAAAAGGAGACTATATAGAGATACAAACACAGATTAAAAGGTACAGAGTGCACTCGACACTGAAGAAAATAAAAGAAAAATTACCAGAGTGCAGGTTTCTTCAAATCCATCGTTCGTTCATAATAAATTTCACTCAAATAATCGACATACAAGACAATAGTGTTTTAATAGAAAGAAGTGTTATTCCAATTAGTAGATCTAATAGACCGGAGTTGATGCAGCGATTGAATCTTTTATAAAAGAAAGAAAAATACTACAATTTATATATCATTTTACGTTAATATAATAGACGCTTTGTGAAAATGTTGAACAGATTGGAATTTAATAATTAAATCTTTTAGCCTATGTCATTAGAAATAAGGGAGAGTCGGGGAATCTTTGAAATATTGGGAAAAGTATCTATACAACATGTAAGTGCGTTGAATTCATATTTTGATTCCATCTTGGAACGCAATGAAAATATTGTGGTTAGTTTAGAAAAAGTAACCATGTTGGATTCAGCAGCTGCCCACTTCTTTGAAAAGCTCTATCAGAAATCTGGAAAGCAGAATAAGGTTATCTCTTTAATAGGAAGGCAGAACCAGAGTATTTCAGAAATCATGAATACTACAAAGACCAATTACATTCTCAGTTCTGACCGTGTCTAATCCACACAGCTAAAAAGAGTTCAAAAGATGAAAGTAACAGCTTACAAACCTTACTTTGGAGCAACACCAAAAAGCTTGAACGATGATGATTTTAATAAGCTAACTGCGTATTTTGAGCTGTTGGCTGCTGTTAAAAAACCAACGGTAAGCTTAATTGTACCAATTTACAGAGCAAAGGAAACTTTGGTCGCACATATATATTCTTTGGCCAATCTTAAGACAATTATTCCCTACGAAGTCATTTTTGTAGAAAATAATGCTGATGATGAAAGTTTGTCAATTCTTGAACAATTGGGTGCTAAAGTTGTTAGTGAAAAACAGCAGGGAATAACCTATGCAAGACAAAGAGGATTGGAAGAGGCCAAAGGGCAAATTGTATGTACCATGGATCCAGATTCTATATATGATCCATACTATATAGATAAAATGGCTCTTCCTTTTTTTGTTGACAAAGACCTTGTGCTTTGCTATTCTGTTTCAAAAAGTTACGAAGATGATTTTCAACTTTCTTCCAAAATGAAGTTTCGGAACAAACTGAAAAACATTTATTTCAGATGGAGGCTATCTCAGGATTTCACCACTAAAATTAAACACATAAGGGCAGTTTGCATGGCCATACGGAGAGATTCCATTCTTCCTATTGGATATGAAACGGATCTAAGGGCGGTATCTGGATGTGATGATGGCATGTTGGCCATTAAACTTTATAGTGTTGGAAAATTCAAATATATCCCCATTGATGTCTATACCGCTTTGCCTCCAAAAAGAGAACCTGCAAAGCCATTTCCATTTTGCAATGAAAGGTTTATGCCTGCTAAAAAATCAATGGAAGAAACTTATAAAGAATTAATTACAGAGGAAGTTATACAATAGGTTTCAGAGTACTGTTTCACGTTTTGGCCTTCTAAATCACTTCTTCGTTTTTAATTTCTCTCTTCATACTTAACCAATATAATTTGGTCATGGGCTTGTGTGCCTAAAAGCCTTAAAAACAGCAACTTTTTTTTGGAACCTAACTGAGCATTGCTTGGTAAAATGTTACTATCAATAAACTGCCGCTTACAACATACTACCTTGGTTTTACAACATAGAATTATCATTAAGTAATATTTATCCTACTTTTCAATAATGTTAAGTACTACAAAACTTAAAAAGGAAATACAATGAAAATTTTAGTAGTAGATGATAAACAATCGCTAAGCGAATTGGTATCGCAGTTTTTAGGACAATCTTACAATGTTACTACAATGGAAGATGGTTTGTCCGCATTGTCGTGGATGCAAGAAGGGAATATTCCAGATTTGATCATTACAGATTTGGAAATGCCAAACATGGACGGTTTTGAACTTATCCAAAAGGTTAAAGAAAGCGGATATTTTGCAAACATTCCAATAATTGTGCTGAGCTGCAGGGACAGTAGCGCGGATCGCATTCAATGTTTAAAATTGGGTGCAGATGATTATTTGGTAAAACCATTTAATCCAGAAGAACTGTTAATTAGAGTAGAAAAACTGCTTATACGGGCTTAATAATTATGGAAGTAATATCGGATAAGAAACTTTGTCTTCTCTATGTGGGAACAAATCAAAAAGTGGTGGACCAATTTCTGGACTGCGGCCAAAAAGTAGATTTCCATATTTCGAAGAATTCATTGTTGGCAATAAAATGGTTGGAAGAAAATGAAAATGTAGATGCCATTCTGTGCGAAAAACAAATTCCTGGACAATCTGGTATAGAGTTTCATAAAACTTTGAAAGAAAAGTTCACTGACAATAGTTCCATTCCATTCATTTTAGTGGCTAAGGATAGAAACAAAAATGACTTGTCAGAGGCTGTGAAAAGCGGTATAGATGATTTCTATGTGCAACCACTTTCCATAACAAATATCTTGGATAGAGTTCAATTTTTAAAGGAACTTAAAGTCAATTTAAAAAAGGAGAAAATCGGCCCTCCAAAAGGATCGGATAAAAAATATAGGATCGGTTTTTGGAAACGAACTTTTGATATCACCGTGGCTGGACTTGCATTATTGTTAGGTTCTCCGTTTCTGATATTGTTTATTATCGCTATCAGGTTAGAATCCAAAGGCAAAGTCTACTACATTTCAAAAAGAGTGGGGACAGGGTATAAAATTTTTGACTTCTACAAACTACGCTCCATGTATCCAGATGCTGATAAGCGTCTAAAGGAATTTCAGCATTTAAATCAATATGTGCATGAAGATGTAGAAAAATCCAATGAAGAAAGTACTGGGCAGACATCTGATAAACCGAAAGGGACTGTCCTTTTTGGAGATGATGATGAAGTGGATGAAAATCTTCATAACAACATTCGGAAAGAAAGCGCTAAGAGTGCTTTTGTAAAGTTTGATAACGACCCCAGAATAACCAAAGTGGGTAAGATCATAAGAAAGTTGAGTATTGATGAATTGCCACAATTGATCAATGTTCTAAAAGGAGATATGTCGGTTGTAGGCAATAGACCTCTGCCATTGTATGAAGCTGAAGTGCTGACTACAGATGAATGGACAGATAGGTTTAACGGACCAGCGGGAATAACAGGACTCTGGCAAGTAGAAGCTCGTGGAAGAAGTTCCAAAATGTCTCCAGAAGAGCGCAAAAGCTTGGATGTAAAATATGTAGAATACGCTAATAGTAAATATGCTTTTTTGATTGACATGTGGATAGTACTTAGAACGTTCAAGGCGGTTTTTCAAAAAGAGAATGTATAATGAAGAAATTTTGGGGCTCTTTATTGGTTTTTTTAATACTACAAACAGTAGCGGGTCAATCTATCAATGATTTCATAGACAAAGGACTAAAGGAGAATGACATCAGCAAGAAACTACCTCCAATAGATACACTTGTCCATATGGCCAAGGTTTATTCTCCTTTCGTGAAAGTCACTGTTTCCGAGCAGCAATATAGAGATGGTGTCGTTTCTGCAGAGCAAAGAGCTTGGTTGGAGTACATCAATTTAGAAGCAGGGTATAGCTACGGAATTTTTGATAACCTGAGCAACCAACAAATTGCAGGAGACCCAGGGAGTCAGACCCTATTTTCCACTGAGCAAAGTAGATACAATGTTGGTGTTTCTTTACGATTGCCATTATCTGCAATAGTGAACAGGAGTGCAAGAATAAAAAGTGCTAAGGGCGAAGCTAAAAAAGCACGATTTGAAACCGAAGTTGCCGAAATGGAGTTGGAACAAAAGGTTGTTGAGTTATACAATGATTTGCTCAAAGCCCATCGACTCTTTTTTATCTCAGGGTCTATTGTGGACAACTTCAGAGTCCAATCCATAAGGGCCGAAAAAGATTTTGCAAACGGAGTGATCAACGTTACAGAATATACCCGTTTGCAGCAAATGATGAACCAAGCAACGATGAACTTTGAACTACAGCGTTCAGAATTTATTTCTTCAATAATGGCTTTGGAAAGCATTATAGGAGCAGATTTGAATATTTAAAAAATGAAGTTTAACCTGTTATTTTTTGTTCGTCTTTTACTAAGACATATAGGATTATTGGTAGCAATGCCCATAATTCTAGCTTCTTTGGTGTTTTTCATGACTAAAGGTGAACCTAAGGTTTATAATTCCAAGGCTCGAATTTATACCGGTATTGCTACAGGCTCAAATATAGAACTGGAAAATACCAAAATCGATTTTAGGGCGACCAATACAGCCTATGATAACCTTCTTAATTTAATAAAAGCACGAACCACAATGGAAATTGTTGGTCTAAAGTTGTTTACGCAACATATGGCTTTGGATAGTGCGGATATTAAAATTATTTCTAGAGAGAAATATCAAAACCTAATGGAAGCTGTTCCAGAAGAGGTTAAACAATTGGTGGTGAGAGGTGATGTAGAGAAAACGTATGAAAACTTCATAGCACTTAAAGAATCCAACCATACCAATTTCATTTACAAAATGATCAATTTGGATCATCCAGATTATAGTATAGAGAAGATTTCGGGGAAAGTGGGTATAAGACGGATTTCCAACAGTGATTTTGTGGATATTGATTTTGAGTCTGAAGACCCGGCAATATGTCAAAACACTTTATTGATTCTCTGCGAAGTTTTTGTGCAGTTGAATGCAGATATTAAAGTGAACCAATCTGATGCGGTAGTTAAATATTTTGAAGGCCAGTTGGGAAAATCCACTTTAAGCCTAAGAGGGGCAGAGGATGAACTTTTAAACTTTAATAGGACCAATAACATTATCAACTATTATGAACAGACCAAACATTTAGCTGCGGAGAAGGAAGAATTTGAAATTAAATATTTTGAAGTCCAAAGAAAGTTTCACGCAGCCAAGGCTGTTTTAACAGTATTGGAATCCAAGCTAAAAACCCATGAGAGAAAACGAATTTCCAGTCAAAGCATCATGGGACTTAGAAAGGAACTATCAACCTTGAATTTTGAGGTCTCCATGAAAACATTGGGATTGGAAAAAGATTCTACCCAACTTGAAAAAGATGCTAAAGAAGTTTCTAAGAAAATGCAGCGAATAAGCGCATTGGAGAACAAGCTAGCCTCCCATATTGATACCCTGTACACCACAGATTATGATCCCAAGAGCATTGCATCTACAAGTGTGCTTTCAGACTGGCTGCAGAATACAATAGAGTATGAAGGTTATAATGCACAGCTGAAGGTGATGGAGCAAAAGCGTATGGAGTTTAAAGAATTATACCAAGAGTTTTCTCCGCTTGGAGCAACAATGAAAAGATTAGAGCGTAAAATTGACATTGCTGAGCGGGAGTATTTAAGCTTGCTTCACAGTCTTGGGCTGGCCAAACTTCGTCAACAAAATGTAGAGCTAAAATCCAATATAAAATTAACCGAAGTCCCATTTTTTCCTATTAGCCCAAAACCAAGTAAGCGTATGCTCTTGGTTATTGTTGCAGGTATGGTAGGCTTTGTTTTGGTAGCTGCTACAATACTTGTTCTTGAGCTTTTGGATGGAAACCTTAACACAGCAAAAAGAACGGAGGATAAAATTGAGTTAAATGTGTCCTCTATTTTCCCTGTGATAAGTGAAAAGAATAAAAAATTGGATTACGATTACTTGAAGAACAAAGCAGTAAATGCAATTTCAAGGAACGTAATCCTAAATCAATACAAAAAGGAAAAAGAAAATGAACCGGTAATCAACATGTTGTTTTCTACCCAAGAAAATGAAGGTAAAACCTTCATTTGTAGACATTTGATTTCCAAATTATGTGAGTTGGACTATAAAATACTCCATGTTACCTATGATGAACAAGACCTTGGATTGACCGGAGATTACTATCATAAAATTATCTATACAATAAGCGACAAGCTTTATAAAATTTCAAATGTTCAAGAGTTTGATGTCGACAATACAATTTCAGATTTCAACATTTTTGACTTTGTAATCCTTGAAATCCCAAGCATTATAAAAAACCCGTTCCCCGTAAAACTGGCATCAACTATGGATTATACCTTTTTGGTAACCAGGGCCAATAGAGCTTGGGGTGAAGCTGACAAGAATGCATTGAATTTATTCAAGGAAGCCACAACAGGACCTGAACCTTCAATTATTCTGAATGGAGTAAAGGTGTTGGAAATGGAAACAGTAGTAGGCGATCTCCCTAAGGAAAGATCATTGATTAGAAGTTGGATAAAAAAAATAGTCCAGTTTAGATTTTTCACCAAAGAATCAGTAGCCTAATGTTGGGAAGACTCAAAAACATCAGCAAGGAAAAGAACCTGTCATCATTAATGGCAAACGTAAGTGTTGCCTTTTTAGGATTAGTGAGTTTTATGCTATTGACAAGGCAATTGAGCAAAGAACTATTTGGAGAATGGGTCTTGTTTATAACCTTGGCCACTTTTGTGGACCTTTTACGGTTTGGACTTACTCGTACATCTTCAGTGCGGTTATTGTCAGGGGCAGATGATCAAAAGCAAAAAAATATTCTGGGTTCCACATTTAAAATAAATCTTAAGCTCCTAGGAATATTAACATTTCTCTGTTGGGGAGCCCATGTGGCTCTGCTTATTTTCAATCTAGAAATTAACAACGGATATCGATTGTTCTTGTTTTACTATCCATTTTTGGCCCTTTCCAATTTAAGCTGGAACAATGCCATGTCTTTGTTTCAAGCAGATCAGAATTTTAGACGAATGATGGTGGTAAGATTATCCAATGTTGGACTATTCTGCCTTTTTCTCATTTTAAACCAATGGTGGCTCAAACTTGGTCTTTTAGAAATAGTTTGGGTAAATATTGCAGTTAACGCTGTTTCCGGTATTTGGTGTTCTGCTAAAAATTGGGATGGACTTACCTATTTAAAACATGCTAAAAGAAACGTTGAAAAAGAACTGGTAAATTTTGGTAAATATTCTATGGGAACCCTAATAAGTTCCAGTTTATTGAAGAGCTCAGATACTTTTATCATTGGGATGAGCCCATTTTTAGGCTCAGCAGGTATTGCCATGTATGCCATACCACTAAAATTGACAGACCTTTTGGGAATACCATTGCATAGCTTTGCAATGACCGCCTATCCTAGAATGTCTAAAAAATCAATAGAAGGCGATTTAGGGGGAGTTAAAAAGATTTTTTACTCCTATGTTGGTATTATCACATTGTTGTTTTTTCCGGTGGCACTGGTAAGTTTTGTCTTTGCCGAGTATATGGTCCTATTCTTGGGAGGAAACGAATACATCGACTCACTGCCTTTGCTAACGTTAATCTTCAGAGTATTTACAGTTTACATTATGCTATTGCCCATAGACCGTTTTACAGGAGTCTTGTTGGATAGCATCAATAAACCAAAATTGAATCTTTATAAGGTTTTGGTCATGACATTTGCGAATATTATTCTGAATGTACTAGCAGTTTTTGTGTTTAAAAGTTTGGTGGCTGTTGCAATGGGAACGGTGCTATTTACTGTAATGGGAATATTTCTAGGTTTCTATTATCTGAAAAGGGAGATTCAAATTCAAAGTAGGCAAATAGTTTCTGAAAGTGTTCTGTTCCTAAAAAACCTTAAAACACATTTGGGCTAATGAACACCTTTGAAACCACACAAGGATCAGATTATCTAAAAAAGCCTCTACCAATTTTAATGCTTTTGTCGGTTGTATTGACAACGGCCCATCTCACTGCGACCAAAGGATTGGTAGCAGGTATCGGGGTAATGATAATACCCTTTGCGGTTGTGTATTTGGGAGCTCTTTTTGTAAATCCCAGAATAGGTGTAGTAACGGTTCTTGTCTTCAATTTTTTTGTATTGGGTATTGGTAGATATATTCCAATGACATGGGGATTACTTATGGATGGAGTAATGGTGCTCATGTATTTAGCATTATTCTTTAAGGCCTTCAGAGTAAAAGTGCCATGGAACAGGGCGAGTTCTCAACTTACTATTTTGGCATCTGTTTGGTTTGGCTATGCCATATTTCAAATAGTAAATCCAGAAGCAGTGAGCATTGCAGCATGGTTCTATGCTATGAGGGGGCTATCGCTCTATATGTGGTTATTTATTCCTTTGGTGTTTATCCTATTCAATAAACCAAAAGACCTTCAGTTGTTCTTTGTTATTTGGGGCGTCTTGTCTCTTTTGGCAACAATGAAAGGAATGCAACAATTAATCTTTGGGGTTGACCCTTTTGAACAAGCATGGTTAGATGGCGGTGGTGATGTAACCCATATACTTTTTGGAAAACTTAGAATCTTCTCTTTTTATTCAGATGCGGGCCAGTTCGGTGCCGCACAAGGCCATGCCGGTGTTGTTTTTGGCGTATTGGCCTTATTTGCAAAGAATAGAAAATTTCAGATTTTTTGTGCTGTTGTTTGTCTAGCAGGGCTTTTGGGAATGATGATTTCTGGAACCCGTGGAGCAATTGCCGTCCCGGCAGCAGGAGGAATGATGTTCATAATTATTAGAAAACACATGCCAAGTATTGTACTTGGAATACTGGCAGGAATAAGCATTTTTGTTTTCTTTAAATACACCACTATAGGAAATGATAATGACCAAATACGTAGAATGCGAACCGCTTTTGACCCCAATGATGCATCATTGCAAGTACGATTGGAAAATCAGGCAAAATTAAAAGGATATTTAGATTCCAGACCATTTGGTGGAGGAATAGGTTCCACAGGAAACTGGGGAAAACGCTTTTCTCCAAACACCTTTTTGGCCAATACAGCAACGGATAGTTGGTTTGTCGCTGTTTGGGCAGATACGGGTATTGTTGGTCTTTACCTACATCTTTTCATACTCTTTTTTGTATTGATTACCGGGGCATATAATGTAATGTACAAAATACGGGACGGCTGGCTAAAAGGACAAATTGCTGCTTTGGTGTGTGGTATGTTCGGGATAATGGCAGCTTCCTACGGAAATGGAATTTTTGGGCAATTTCCAACATGTATATTGATGTATGCAGGGATGGTATTTATGTTCATTGCCCCAAAATTGGACAAGAAGATTATGGAGGAAAAAGAAGCCAAATTTGAATTAGAAGCAGCATCATAAGTAATACACAAAACGAACATGAAACCACTTGTATCTATAATAACCATTAACTACAATGAATCTGAAGTGACTTTGGATTTGTTACAATCTATTAGAGGGCTAACATATCCAAATTATGAAGTAATTGTGGTGGACAATGCTTCTCCTAACGATAATCCAGATAGTATTAAAGAGAAATATCCAGAAGTAAACCTTATTAAAAGTAAGGAAAACCTAGGTTTTGCCGGAGGCAATAATCTTGGAGTTAAAAAGGCTAAAGGAGACTATTTACTATTCATAAATAACGATACCATAGTCCCTAAAGATTTTATTGAACCACTTGTAGAAACACTTCAAGAAGACAGAACCATTGGAATGGTGAGTCCAAAAATTAAATTTCACTGGGATCCTACTTTAATACAATATGCAGGCTACACACCAATGAGTCATTGGACCATTCGTAATAACAGTATAGGATACCATCAAAAAGATGATGGGGATTTTGATAGAGCTGGTGAAACACAATCCATTCATGGAGCTGCAATGATGGTTCCCAAAACTGTGGTTGAAAAAGTGGGAATGATGACAGAAATCTATTTCTTGTACTACGAGGAACATGACTGGGCAGAAATGGTAAAAAGAGCAGGCTATAAAATTTACTACCAACCAAAATCTCACATTCTTCATAAAGAATCGGTTTCAACAGGAAAGTTCAGTCCTTTGAAAACCTATTACATTTCAAGAAACAGAATCCTCTTTGCAAGAAGAAACTTTAAGCCATTTCAACTGTTTATCAGTTTATTGTTTCAGTGCTTTGTTTCAATACCTAAAAACACACTGATGTTTATAATAAAAAGAGAGTTTGAACATTTGAGAGCGTTTTGGAGGGCTATTTCATGGAATTTGACAAACAAAACTACCGTTAGTTAGTATCATATAAGACTTTTAGCGTGAACTAGATACATAGTTGTCACCAATTGACAACACGAATCCAGTGCTTTACAACAAATACTTTTCTTTATTATAATGTAGGATAATATTTACAAAATATATTAAACCTACAATAATGTTTAAAGTTTTAAAAACTGCAGTTCTTCTCTTGGTTCTTTTTGTTTATGCAGGTTGTGTAAGCGAAAGTGACTTGGGTCCACCAACAGAAGATCCAGTTGTAATAGATGATGATAACGATGATAATCCATTAGGGGATTTCAGCGTTTCAACTAACTTTAATTACGCCACGAACAAGGAGGTGAGTATTGCTTTAGATGTTCCCGTTTTCTTAAACAAGGCGGTGTTTTCACTTTACAGTAAAACAGGAACACAGGACAGTGTTTCTTTTGGTCGTGCCACTTTTGATGCCAATGGCCATTTTGAAGAAAAATTTCTCTTACAGGCACAAGCAGATAGTGTTCTTTTAATATCTGATTATTTAGGGCTTACCAAAGATATTAGGCTGGCAGTTCAAAATGGAGTTGTTTCTTACGATTACAGACCATTGTACATCCGTTCTACTTCTGGAAAAGGAAGAACCTTATTGCAGACGGACAAAGGAATCTCCAATCTAACAGGTAAGGTTCCATACACTTATTTAGGTGGTTTTGATAGTCAAGGAGTGCCGGCAGAATTGGAACTTCCCGATGTTATAGAACAAAACTTATTGGATGACGTCAATGCATCGCTCCCAGAAAGAAGTAGAGTGCCCAATGCAAATCCACAATTTTTATCAAATAGCAGTGAGACCAGTATGGTGCTTACTGATCTTGCAGATATTTGGGTCACTTTTGTCTCGGAAGGAGCAGGGTACAGAAATGCTTTGGGGTATTATTCCTATTCCGTAGGAGATGAGCCTGCCTCAGTTGATGAGATTGTAGCTCACAATATTATTTTTCCAAATGTTTCCATGGTAGGTTCTTCAGGAGGACTGGTTCCAGGAGATCGTGTTTACTTAGGGCGTTTTCCTCCAAACACTGTTGTGTCTTGGTTTGTTGTGGCAAATGGTTGGAACGGATCTGGAGTAGGAGATGGAAACAATATTTTTTATTCGGAGCCAAGCTTTAATCCAGAATCATCCAGTTTAAACACGCATGTTGTGCAATTATACGACAGTGCGCGAGAAATCAACTTTTTGGCTTTTGAAGATTTAAGAAGAGATCAAAATTCTGATGATGATTTTAATGATGCTGTTTTCTATGCAAGGGCCAATCCTGTAGAATCTATTGAATTGACCAATGTAGTTGCTTTAATTCCAGCGAACGATGAAGACGGAGATGGCATAAATGATGAACTTGACGATTTTCCTTTTGATACCAATTTGGCATTCAACAATTTTTCACCAAGTGCCAACCTTTCTGGAGTATTGGCATTTGAAGATCTATGGCCAAGTCAAGGAGATTATGACTTTAATGATTTAGTCGTTTCATACAGTTACAACCTTATCACCAATGCTTCAAATCAAGTAGCAAGAATAGAAGGCACATTTACCATTGATAATATTGGTGGAGCATTAAAAAATGGTTTTGGATTGGTGTTGCCAATTTCCCCATCATTGGTGGAAAGTGTGCAAGGTCAAGTAGTAAATGCTGCCTTTATGAACCTAAATGCCAATGGTACCGAAGCTGGCACTGCAGCCAATGAATCTGTAATATTTGTGGCAGGTAATACCATAGAAATGCAAGGAGATACTATTGAATTGGTGATTGATTTAAATACTCCAGTTACCTATGAACAACTTGGATTGGTACCGTTCAATCCATTTTTAATTTCTGATGGGAATAGAGCAAAAGAAATTCATTTACCGGATTTTGCTCCAACAAGTAAAGCAGATTTCTTAGGCACTGCTAATGATGACAGTAATCCTGCTCAAAATAGATACTATAAAACTAGTGCAAACTTACCATGGGTGTTGAACATTTTTGATGATTTTGTTCCACCTGCAGAATCCATTCCAATAAGCATAGAATACCCAAGATTTGTCAATTGGGCCAATTCTGGAGGAACACAGGATTTAGATTGGTATGTGAGATAATAAATAGAATAGAAAATCAACCTTTTAATACACTTTAAATTATGAATATAACAGTAATAGGTACAGGTTATGTAGGCTTGGTAACAGGTACTTGCTTCGCAGAAACAGGAATCAACGTTGTCTGTGTGGACATTGATGAGAAAAAAATTGAAAAACTACGCAATGGTGAAGTTCCCATCTATGAACCCGGTCTAGATCTAATTTTAGAGCGCAATATAGATAAAGGAAGAATTTCCTTTACCACAAGTTTGGAAAAAGGGATTAAAAATAGTGATGCTATTTTCATAGCAGTTGGTACACCTCCAGATGAAGACGGTAGTGCAGATTTAAAATATGTGCTGGGCGTTGCAAGAGAAATAGGCCAGCATATGGAAGATTATAAAGTAATTATTACTAAAAGTACAGTTCCTGTTGGAACTTCTTATAAGGTGAAAGCTGCAGTTGAAGAAGAATTGGCAAACAGAAATGTTCGCATTCCTTTTGATGTTGCTTCAAACCCAGAGTTTTTAAAAGAAGGAAGTGCAGTTGAGGATTTCTTAAAACCAGACCGTATAGTTGTTGGTATAGAAAGCAAGCGCGCTGAAAAGGTGATGAAAAGACTCTATAAGCCTTTCTTAATGAATGGACATCCATTATTGTTTATGGATATTTTCTCTTCAGAGATGACAAAATATGCTGCAAACTCAATGCTGGCAACCAAGATCAGCTTTATGAATGACATTGCCAACCTGTGCGAACTGGTTGGAGCCAATGTGGATTTAGTTAGAAAAGGTATAGGTTCCGATTCCAGAATTGGGAACAAGTTCATTTATCCTGGCACAGGGTACGGAGGCAGTTGCTTTCCAAAAGATGTTCAGGCCCTGGTACGAACAGCGGACGAATACGGTCACTCATTAGAAGTATTGAAAGCAGTAGAAAGTGTTAACTATAGACAGAAATCTGTTTTAGTTGAAAAAATCAAAAGTCATTTTGGAAAAAACTTAAAAGGCAAACAATTTGGACTTTGGGGATTGGCATTTAAGCCAAAAACAGATGACATGCGTGAAGCGCCATCATTAGTGATCATTGAGCAATTGAAAGCACTTGGCGCCACCGTGAGAGCTTATGATCCTGTTGCTATGGAAGAAACTAAGCGAATTTTAGGAGATAAGATTGAATATGCAAAAGATGAATATGATGCCATTATTGATGCAGATGCTTTGATAGTGGTGACAGAATGGTCAGAATTTAGAATGCCCAATTTTAGAATTCTTGAGAAATTAATGAACAACAAAGCCATTTTTGATGGACGTAATATTTATGATCCAGAGGAAATGGGCGAGCAAGGATTTACCTATTACAGCATAGGTAGAGATGTTGTTAAAAATACTGAAGTGGAAACCGCTAACATTTAATAAGAGTACTATGAAACGAATATTGGTAACAGGAGGTGCAGGATTTGTAGGCTCTCATTTATGCGAAAGACTCTTGAACGAGGGAAATGAAGTGGTGAGTATGGACAACTACTTCACCGGAAGAAAAAGTAAAATAGTTCATTTGATGGATAACCCATATTTTGAAATAATCCGTCATGATGTAACCTTACCTTATTTTTTGGAGGTGGACGAAATCTATAATTTGGCTTGTCCAGCTTCACCAGTGCATTATCAACACAACCCCATAAAAACAATCAAAACATCTGTTTTGGGAGCAATCAATATGTTGGGATTGGCCAAAAGAATAAATGCAAAAATTCTTCAAGCCTCAACTAGTGAAGTATATGGGGATCCAGAAATACATCCGCAGCCAGAAGATTATTGGGGGCATGTAAACCCTATAGGAATTCGTTCATGTTACGATGAGGGCAAACGATGTGCAGAATCGCTTTTTGTCAATTACCACAATTCTAACGACGTTTTGGTGAAGATTATTAGAATCTTCAACACCTATGGACCTCGAATGGAACCGGATGATGGTAGAGTGGTTTCCAACTTTATTATGCAGGCACTACAAGGTAAGGACATCACCATATTTGGCGATGGTCTACAAACCAGAAGCTTTCAATACGTGAGTGATCTAGTGGATGGAATGGTTAAGATGATGGCGACAGAAGATGAATTTATAGGTCCTATAAACATTGGGAACCCTGGAGAATTTACCATGTTGGAGCTTGCGGAAAATATCATCGATTTAACTGGGTCAAAGTCTAGAATAATCCACCTGCCATTACCAGCAGATGATCCTACACAGCGAAAGCCAGATATCTCATTGGCTCAAGAAAAATTAAAAGATTGGAAACCTAGTGTTGATTTACGAACGGGTCTTGGAAAGACCATTGAATATTTTGACAATCTCATAAAGGAGAAATCCATTAAAGAACTAATAGAGGGGTAACGATAGCTAAGAAGAATATTTAGATGGATGTAATCAAAATTTTAATACATGGCCTTGAATTCCTTTTGATAGGTTACTTTGGATTTGCATCCATCTACGTATTCATTTTTTCTTTTGCGGGCCTCTTTAAGGCAAAAAAACGGAATGAAATATTCCATAAGCAAAGAAAGTTTGCGGTATTGATTCCTGGTTATAAGGAGGACAGTGTTATTGTTGAGGTTGCCAAACAGGCATTAAAACAAAGCTATTCTGAAGATTTTTTTGAAGTAATTATTATAGCGGACTCTTTTCAAGAAGAGACGTTAGCAGAGCTCCAGAAATTAGCAGTAAAAGTAATTGAAGTTTCTTTCGAAAAAAGCACAAAATCCAAAGCACTTAACCAAGCGATGAAAGTTATTGGAGATGGTTATGATGTTGCTTTGATACTAGATGCGGACAATATTATGGAAGACCATTTTATTGAAAAGGTCAACAACGCATTTAATCAGGGATATAAGGTGGTGCAAGGACATCGAATTGCAAAAAACACCAATACGTCCTTTGCAATACTGGATGCCATTAGTGAGGAAATAAACAATCATATTTTTAGGAAAGGACATCGCGTTCTAGGACTGTCGTCCGCATTGATTGGTTCGGGGATGGCATTTGATTACTATTTCTTTAAAAATACCATGGCCAATGTTAATGCTGTTGGTGGTTTTGATAAAGAATTGGAGCTAAAACTATTAAAGAACAGAACCAAGATTGAATATTTAAATAACGCTTTGGTATTGGATGAAAAAGTTCAAAAATCAGAAGTGTTTTCTAACCAGCGCAAGCGCTGGCTTTCAGCTCAATTTATATATTTTGGAAGATATTTTGTTCCTGGATTAAAAGAATTATTTACAAAAGGAAATATAGATTTTTTTGATAAAGTATATCAGATGGTATCTCCTCCAAGAGTATTATTGCTTGGGTTGGTAGTGGTTATTTCCTTTGTATATTTTGCTATAAACTTTTTTTCTCTAGCAAACCTTTCAGGTGTACCGGCTATCTTTTGGTATGCAAGTTTATTGCTAACCATATTGGCGTTCTTTTTCGCTATTCCTAAAAAGTTTTATAGCTCAAAAACATTACGCGCTGTGCTCACTTTGCCTAAGGCGTTTTTACTTATGTTCTTATCTCTTTTCAAATTAAAAGGGGCCAATAAAAAATTTATTCATACCCAGCACGGTACAGTTAAAAGTCAATAACAGCAAATGAAAATAGGAATAGAAGGACAACGCCTTTTCAGGAAAAAGAAGCATGGTATGGACATGGTTGCTCTGGAGCTT
Source organism: Allomuricauda sp. R78024 (assembly GCF_044596045.1). Classification (NCBI taxonomy): domain Bacteria; kingdom Pseudomonadati; phylum Bacteroidota; class Flavobacteriia; order Flavobacteriales; family Flavobacteriaceae; genus Allomuricauda; species Allomuricauda sp. R78024. The sequence continues at coordinate 33,357 of NZ_CP138995.1, read as the reverse complement.
ATTAAAAGCCTTCAGAAAATTGACCATAAGAATGAATATGTAGTCTTTGTAAAACCAGATTTTGATGACACCTGTATTCCCAATGCACCTAATTTTAAAATAGTACAACTAGAATCTAAATGGGGTTATCCGGGATGGGAACAAATTGCATTGCCCAAAGCTGCCTATAAAGAAGGTTGTGATGTTCTGCACTGCACAAGCAATACAGGACCGTTGTTTTCCAAAGTTCCTTTGATTACCACTTTACATGATATTATTTATTTAGAAAGCATAAGTATTTTTAAAAAAGAAGGCACCTGGTATCAGAAATTGGGTAATATGTACAGGAGGTATTTTGTGCCCCCAGTGATTAAAAAAAGCAAAAAGGTTATCACCGTTTCCAACTATGAAAAAGAACGAATAAACAATCACTTTGGATTTAAGGATAATAGATTAACTGCCATATACAATGGTGTTGGCTCACATTTTAAAAAGTTGACCGATCAAAATAGTTTAAGGACCATAAAAGATGCCTATGCGTTGCCGGACAATTTCTTTTTCTTTCTTGGAAATACAGACCCAAAGAAAAATACCAAAGGTGTGTTGAAGGCATTTTCAGATTTTAATAAAGAGTATCCCAACCGATACAAATTAGTTATGTTGGATTATGACGAAAGAGAGCTTCAAAAACTTTTAGCATCCATTGATAGTGAAGAAATAAGACCACTGATCCATTTGACGGGATATGTTCCAAATACAGATTTGCCGGCTATCATAAACCAATGTACAATATTCTTATATCCGTCGTTACGAGAAAGTTTTGGAATACCAATTCTTGAGGGGATGGCATGTGGGGTGCCAGTAATCACATCAACTACTTCATCAATGCCCGAAGTGGCCGGTGAGGATACTGCTTTAATGGTAGATCCCTTTAATACATTGGAGATAACTACTGCCATGAAGACCCTAGTCGAAGATAAAATATTGGCCCAGGTTTTGGCTGAAAAGGGAATTAAAAGAGCAAAACACTTTTCATGGGAAACTATGGCACGAAATGTATTGGAACTATATGAAGATGTCCACAGCGAAATAAAAAATAGCTAGTATGATTAAAGGTCAAGATATTATAGTTGTAGGTATACAAGCTTGGGATATTGAAATTGGCAGTAACTGTAAAAACATTGCTGCAGAATTTGCCAAGCACAACAGGGTACTTTATGTAAATCCACCATTGGACAGGGCCACTTTAAGGCGAGGAAAAAACACTGAAAGAGTTCAAAAAAGAATTCGAATCAAAAATGGGGAAGAAACAGGATTGGTTCGTATTAAGGACAATCTTTGGAATTTATACCCAAAATCCATGACCGAGTCTATCAATTGGATTCCCTTTCACTCCATATTCAAGAAACTAAATAGAAGGAATTCGAAGATTTTTTCTAGTGATATTCAAGAGGCAATGCATCAATTAAAATTTAAGGATGTTTTGCTTTTTAATGATAGTTCCATGTTTTTGGGATTACATCTTAAGGAATTTCTATCACCTAAAACATATACCTATTACATGAGGGATTATTTGATTCGAGTCCCATACTGGAGAAAACATGGGGAGCGGATCGAGCCACAAATTATTCAACAAGCGGATACAGTTGTAAATAATTCCACACTTTATGCGGAATACGGATCTAAGTTCAACCCAAATAGTTTTATGGTGGGCCAAGGTTGTGACGTTTCCTTGTTCAATGACGAAAAAGATACCATTCAAATCCCAAAGGAATTTGATGCCATTCCCAAACCTATCATTGGTTACGTTGGATATTTAACCAGCATGCGTTTGGATATAGAACTTTTGGAACATATGGCCAATACCAAGAAGGATTGGAGTATAGTTTTGGTTGGGCCTGAAGACGAAGATTTTCAATCATCAAAATTACATGAATTGGACAATGTATTTTTCTTGGGAAGCAAGGATGGGTCAGAGCTTCCAGCATATGTTAAAGGTTTTGATATAGCTATGAACCCACAACTAGTGAATGATTGGACCATTGGTAATTACCCGCGTAAGATTGATGAATATTTAGCAATGGGCAAACCTACATTGGCAACAAGAACCAAAGCCATGGAAATGTTCAAAAAACATGTTTATCTGGGAAGCAATAAGGAAGAATATATTCAACTAGCTGAAAAAGCTTTAGCGGAAAATACTCCTGAACTGGCAAGAAAACGGATTGAATTTGCAAAAAGTCATACTTGGGAGAACAATGTTAGGGCTATTTATGATGCCATTAAAAAATCAGCATAAAACCAAGAATATGGGTTTAAAAGATAAAATAAAGAATAGTGAGGGCATTAAAAAATTTGTGCATTGGCTGCTAGTTCCTAAAAATCAGGCAAGACCTCGTTTGTGGGTGAAATGGTTTGTCAACCCTTTTTATCATAAAAAAGGTAGAGGCGCGACAATTCGAAGAAGAACACGGGTGGATGTTCTGCCCTGGAACAGTTTTGAACTAGGAGCAAATTCTACCATAGAAGATTTTTCAACCATTAACAATGGGGTTGGAGCCGTAAAAATTGGAAACAGAACACGAATTGGTCTTGGCAATACCATTATTGGTCCAGTTACGATTGGAAATGATGTGAGATTAGCTCAAAATGTTGTGCTTTCTGGTCTTAACCATAATTATGAAGACGTATCACTACCTATACATGCACAAGGAGTATCTACGGCTACCATTATTGTTGAAGAAGAAACTTGGATAGGAGCAAATAGTGTAATTGTGGCTGGTGTGACTATAGGAAAGCATTGCATCATTGCAGGCGGGAGTGTGGTCACCAAAGATATTCCAGCGTATTCAGTTGCTGTTGGAAATCCCGCAAGAGTGGTTAAAACATATAACCATGATACGGGAGAATGGGAAAGAACAGCAAAAAAGAATCTTGTAGCCGTATGATTCATTCATGAATTAAAAAAAATAGCAATGGAGTTTTTAAAGATATTTTTTTGGGTTTCACTTTTCATTATTTTTTACTCTTACTTAGGGTATGGAATACTATTATTTTTAATTATCAAGATTAGAAGAATCCTTGGTTTGTCTAAAAATTTTGAGGGCAATGAAGATTATGAGCCAGAAGTAACTCTTTTTGTAAGCGCCTTTAATGAAAAAGATTATTTGGAGCAAAAAGTAAAAAACTCAAAAAGTTTAAACTACCCACAAGATAAAGTGACTCAAATTTGGGTTACAGATGGATCTGATGACGGCACCCCAGATTTATTAAAAAAGTATGATGGAGTAGAAGTACATCATAAAGATGAAAGGGCTGGGAAAATTGCAGCTATGAATCGCGGTATGGCGTTTGTAAAAACACCAATTGTTATCTTTTCTGATGCCAATACCGATCTTGGCAAAGATTCTATTAGAGAAATTGTACGCTTGTTCAGAAACCCAACAGTAGGTTGTGTTTCGGGTGAAAAGCGAATTTATTCCAAAGACGCAGATAGTGCTGCTGGCGCTGGAGAAGGAATGTATTGGAAATACGAGTCACAGCTTAAAAAATGGGATGCAGAACTCTACTCGGTTGTTGGAGCTGCCGGTGAACTTTTTGCAATCAGAACAGCACTATGGCAAGAAGTAGAGAAGGACACCCTGTTGGATGATTTTATGATTTCACTGCGGGTTGCCATGTCAGGTTATACAATACAATATAACCCTGAGGCTTATGCCATTGAAACTGCATCTGCCAATGTAAAAGAAGAATTAAAACGAAAAGTAAGAATTTCGGCAGGAGGAATTCAATCTGTGGTTAGATTAAGAGCTTTGCTAAACTTCTTTAAATATGGAACACTCTCGTTTCAATACATTTCGCATCGTGTATTGCGTTGGACGTTGACCCCACTTTTACTTTTTTTAATAATTCCTGCCAATTTTGTTTTGGCTCAAAATGAAGGACTATTTTCCCTAGGCCTTTTCAGTGTACTGTTTTGGGGACAAGTATTGTTTTATACAGCAGCTTTGTTGGGGTGGTTTCTAGAAAACAGACAAATTCGCTTAAAAGTACTTTTTATACCGTACTATTTCTTTATCATGAACCTTTCGGTCTTCCTTGGTTTTGGAAGATACATCAAAGGAAATCAATCCGTTAATTGGGAGCGTGCTAAAAGGGATGTACAGACAGAAGCGGTTGCTTAGTCCTCTTCTGTAAAAAGAGGTAAATCAAAATAAAAGGTGCTTCCTTTTCCAACCTCACTTCGAATTTTTAAAGTGCCTCCATTTTTTTGGACAAAATTTTGACAAAGCACAAGACCCAATCCAGTACCTGGTTCTTTTTCGGTTCCCAGTTTGCTAAAGTGTTCGTTAGGATTCAAGATTTTTTTGATATCCTCTTTGGGAATACCATTACCATTATCCTCGATTTCTATAACAAGCTTATTTTTTCTAAGCTTAGAATTGATTTTAATGATACCTTCAACAGGGGTGAATTTTATAGCATTGGAAAGTATATTTCGTAGTACGGTCTTGATCATGTTGTTATCGGCATAGGCAAAAACATCGATCGGAACGTTATTCTGCATTTCAATTTTTTTATGATCACTCCCCAATTTTAATAAGCGAAATGTCTGTTCTACCAATTCGTTTATATTGAGTTTTTCAGGAATCACTTGAATTTGATCACTTTCGGATTTTGCCCAACCCAATAAATTTTGAAGTAGATTCAAGGCTTCATCCATTGTTTTTAGAAGATCATAAACTGTTTCGTCCAAAAACTTGTCATCCTTGGGGTCAATGATTCCCCTCATAATGAAATCCATTTTCAATTTAGCAGCACTCAAAGGAGAACGCAGATCATGTCCGATAATGGAAAACATTCGGTCCTTAAGATCATTGGATTGTTTCAGGTTTTGGGCCTGTTTTTCAATTTGGTTTTTAGCTCGAATCAACTCAACATGAGTCTGTATTCTGGCAATCAATTCTTGCTCATTAAATGGTTTGGTAACATAATCCACCCCGCCTACTTCAAAACCTTTCACCTTATCTTTCACGTTTACCTTACCGGTAAGAAAAATAATTGGTATGTCTTTGTATTTTCTAAAACTCTTGATTTTCTCACAGAGTTCAAACCCTTCAATACGAGGCATAATAACATCAAGAAGAATAAGGTCTGGTTTTCTTTTTTCAAGAAGTTGAAAAAAATAGTCATCATCGCTGGTGCCTTCAAATTGGTAGTTATTTCGTTCTAAAATAAATCGAAGCAGCTCTAAATTTAGCTGTTCGTCATCAACCGCAAGGATATAAGGTTTTTCCGTAACTTGGTTTTCCATTTAAAACAAAAAGGCCTAATACGAAAGTAGGAAAAAGATTTTATGTTTATTCAGTATTTACTGTCAGAATGAAAATATGGAGTTTAATAAATTGGTTTGTTTTGCTTTAAAACATATATTAAAGTATTCCACCAACAAAAACCAGCCATTCACAACAATAATTGAACGACCATAAAAAGTAGGATTATATTTACAAAATAAGTAATACGAAAGCATAATCTGCATGACAAATATTTTAGTTACGGGAGGAGCAGGATTTATAGGATCCAACTTTGTCCCCTATTTTTTAGAAGCAAATACGGATGTTCACCTGATTAATATTGATGCACTCACTTATGCAGGAGATTTAGAAAACTTGAATGAAGTTGAGAAGCATGAGCGCTATACGTTTATCAAAGGAGACATTTGTGATAGAAAACTCATAGACAAGATATTTGAGAAGTATACTATTCAAGGGGTTATCCATTTTGCTGCGGAATCGCATGTTGATAATTCCATTACCAATCCAGATGCATTTATGCAGACCAATATCTTGGGTACATTTAATTTGATAGATGTAGCCAAAAAGTATTGGATGGTTGGCCCGGGAGTATATAAAGAAGCTTATAAAAACTCAAGATTCCACCATGTATCAACAGATGAGGTCTATGGCACATTAGGAAAAGAAGGTCTGTTTATGGAGACTACGCCCTATGCACCCAACAGTCCATACAGTGCTTCAAAAGCATCATCTGATTTTATTGTGCGAAGCTATCATCATACCTATGGTATGAATGTGGTAACCACCAATTGTTCCAACAATTATGGACCAAAACAGCATGATGAAAAGTTAATTCCTACCATAATACGAAAAGCATTGGCGGGAGAACAAATCCCTATTTATGGTGATGGTTCCAATATTCGTGACTGGCTTTACGTTTTAGACCATTGTAGGGGAATTGCACTGGCATATGATAAGGGAGTATCGGGGGAGACCTATAACATTGGTGGAAGGAATGAAAGAAACAACTTGTACATCGCACAAACTGTTTGCGAAATTTTAGATAAAAAACATCCAAAATCTGAAGGTTCCTATAAAGATTTGATTACCTATGTGAAAGATAGGGCAGGGCACGATTTTAGGTATGCGATTGATGCTTCAAAAATTGAAAATGATTTAGGCTGGCAAGCTGATGAGAATTTTGAGAGCGGTATTGACAAAACCATCGATTGGTATTTGAACAAGTTCATCCATAACAAAACCAAAAGTTTGGCTTAAAATTAGACACATGAAAGGAATAATTTTAGCAGGAGGATCGGGAACACGCTTGCACCCCATTACTTTAGCGGTGAGTAAGCAACTGATGCCCGTCTACGACAAACCCATGATCTATTACCCACTTTCAACGTTGATTGAATCGGGAATCTGGGAAATATTGATTATCTCAACCCCACATGATTTGCCCATGTTCCAGCGCTTGTTGGGCGACGGCAGAAAATACGGATGCAAGTTTGAATATGCGGTACAAGAACACCCCAATGGTTTGGCAGAAGCTTTTATCATTGGTGAAAAATTTATTGGAGATGACAAGGTAGCCTTGATACTTGGAGACAACATCTTCTATGGAACGGGATTAGAAGAATTATTACAATCAAACAACAATCCAGATGGAGGAATCATCTATGCCTATCATGTTACCGACCCAGAGAGATATGGAGTGGTTGAATTTGATGAAGATGGCAAGGTAATCTCGATTGAGGAAAAACCAACAAAGCCAAAATCCAATTACGCGGTACCAGGAATTTATTTTTATGATAATGATGTGGTAGAAATAGCAAAAAATATTCAACCAAGTAAGAGGGGAGAGTTGGAGATAACAGACATTAACCAAGAATACTTAAAAAGAGGTAAGCTTAAAGTAAGTATTATGGATAGAGGTACGGCTTGGTTAGATACAGGAACTTTTCAATCATTGATGCAAGCTTCACAATTTGTTCAGGTCATAGAAGAAAGACAAGGCCTTAAAATAGGTGCCATTGAATCTTCTGCTTACAAAATGGGATTCATAACCAAAAGTCAATTTAAAAAATTGACAGAACCATTTTTAAAGAGTGGTTATAGCAAACGATTATTAGAAGCTTTGACATAAAGTATGGAAGTTTATAAAACGGAAATAGAAGGTTGTTTTATTATTGAGCCCAAAGTGTTCGAGGACAAAAGAGGGTATTTTTTTGAAAGCTACAACCAAGAAAAATTTGAAGTATTAACTGGTGCAAAACCATTTTTTGTACAAGACAACGAATCCTTTTCTTCAAAAGGAGTGCTTAGAGGGTTGCATTTTCAAAAAGGAGAACATGCTCAAGCTAAATTGGTTCGCGTCTTGGATGGAGAAGTTTTAGATGTAGCTGTTGATATAAGACCTGAGTCCAAAACCTTTGGACAAGTGGTGTCGACATTACTTTCGTCAAACAATAAAAAACAAATGTTTATCCCAAGGGGATGTGCCCATGGTTTTGTAACTTTAAGCGATACAGCGAAGTTTTCCTATAAATGCGATAATTTTTATAATGCAGCATCAGAAGGAGGGATAATATATAACGACCCTACATTCAATATTGATTGGATTTTAGCAAGTGAGGATTTGATCATTTCTGAAAAAGATAAATTTTTACCTGTCTTTAAAGAGGCAGTCCCCCATTAATTTTACAAGCATACTATGAAAATATTGGTTACCGGCGCATCTGGACAATTGGGAAGTACCTTTAAATCACTAGTTTCTGATGGACATACAAAAGATTTGGATTTTGTATTTAAATCCTCTTCAGAATTGGATATCACGGATTTTGATGAGGTACGACAGGAGCTTGTTTCTTCAGACTATGCTTATTGTATTAATTGTGCAGCATTTACAAATGTAGACAAGGCGGAAGCTGAGAATGATTTGGCGTACAGGGTAAATGTTACGGGAGCTCGTAATTTGGCCATGAACTGTAATGAAAGTAAAACTGTTTTAATCCATATCTCTACAGATTTTGTTTTTGATGGATTCCTGAACACCCCATATTTAGAAGAAGATATTGCTAGGCCCATTGGGTTCTATGGTGATACCAAGTATAAAGGAGAACGCGCAATTATTAACAATGTTGAAGAGCATTTTATTATTAGAACATCCTGGTTGTACTCAGAATTTGGGCACAACTTTATGAAGACCATGCTAAAGTTAGGAAGTGAAAGAGATGAACTTTCTGTAGTCTATGATCAAGTTGGGACTCCAACCTATGCTCTGGATTTAGCCAATGTAGTTCTTCATATCGTAAAAGCGCACAGCATAGAATACGGAGTTTACAATTATAGCAATGAAGGTGTTGCTAGTTGGTACGATTTTGCCAAGGCTATTTTTGATAACTACAAAATCAACGTTGATTTAAAACCAATTCTTTCCACGGAGTATCCTATGCCCGCTGAACGCCCAAAGTTTAGTGTTCTGGATAAGTCCAAGATCAAAAATACTTTTGGTTTGGAGATTCCGCATTGGAAAGACAGCCTTACCGTTGCTTTAAAAGCATACTCCAAAATTAATATCTGATTTCACCGTTCTATTGCCGTCCTGAGCTTGCCAGCACTGAGCTGTCATCCTGAACCTGTCGAAGGAAAGGTGCAGTGTCGAAGGAAAAGAAGTTAACCTATGCTTTGAATCAAAATTGAAGGGCACTTATCGGTCTAGTATAAAACCGTTTCAATGGATTTTATACGTTGTTGGCGGCAGTTTAAATGGCCCTGGCTTCATCTCATTAAAACATTCAGTGTCTAATTGGTCTTCTTTTCCTTCAAAATAGGCAAGAATATAGCGGTCGTAACATTCGATATCAGAGAGATCTCCTAGCATATGTGCCATATATGGAATGATAATGTGTTGACTGTTTGAAAGGTGTTTTACAATTTCAGTACCTGTCTCTGGAGGAAGGGTAGGATCAAAGTGACCTGAAATCAGGAGAGTGGGAATATCAGAAACAACCGCAATAAGGTCTGATGATTTTGAATGTTGCACTGGCCAATGATCACAAGCGTATTTTCTTGTTGCAAACACATAATCACCTAAGAATGATTCTTTTTCACTTTCATCGTAATTTCGCAAAGCCACTGGTAAATCCTCCGCACAAATGTTGGAGAACCATAACCCATCAGCAAAAAAGTAATTTGTATCGGTATTGGTAATATCCATCACTTCAAGTAGTGGCGTATAATTTCCTGTAAAGGCCTCATGAACCAAATAGGGTATTTGAATATACTGGTCATCGCTGTAAAGCATTTTTGAAATTTTATATGCAATTGGGGGCCATGTTAATGCTACCCTCTGTTCTTTCCCATTCCATTGTATGCTTTGAACAACCTTAGTGGTCTTAATCCTGTCCATAACCACTTGGAATTCATTCCTGAAATATGGATAGTTTGAGAAGCACAGACTGTCGGCCTCACATAACTTAAAGAGTTCATTTAAAGCTCGCTGACTATAGCTGCCACGTTTCGAAACGTATTCGAAATGAGGGGCATCAGGGGCGTGTAAGGCCACACGATGAATAGAATTTGGATAACGATCCATAAACATCAACGAAACCTTTCCACCAAAAGAAGTACCCATTAAATTGATTTTGTCATATCCCAACCATTGACGAACAGCCTCTAGATCATCAACCATATACTTTGACTGATAGAAATTAAAATCTACTGAATCTTGATATTTCTGAATACAGGCTTCAAGTTTTGCCTGTGGAAAAGGATGATCAAAATATTCTTGCGGAGAATAATTGGTTTGGATTTCATCGCAATGCAGAGGGTTCGACTTACCTGTTCCTCGAGCATCAACATATACTATGTCATGATAACGTCTGTAACTTTGGTCAATTTCTGTATAAAAATAGCTCTGATTGCTAGCAGGTGCACCGGGTCCACCTTCTATAATAAATATAGGCTCCATCTGGCTATCTCTGACAATTGCCGGTGTTACGGCCACAAAAAGGTTGATTTTCTTCCCTTTCTGCTCATCACTATTTTCAAAGACCTGAAATGTTCCGACAACTAGAGAGTCCTTAAATCCTTCTGGTTGATAATAGGATAATTTATCAAAAATTTTCGGTTCTTGATTCCTCTTGGAACAACTGAAGCAAGTGATCAAAAAGAGTAAGAATATTCCAATTCCAAGTTTAAATGTTCTCATATTGCTCAAATTACCGCCAACTAAAAGGATATGAATCCGTTTTATCGAATGATTTATATTATCCTACGATAAGTGAAGTTAACGGATTTCAACTTAAGATTCAATGGCAAATTGAGAGACGTAGATTGGGGATGAACAAATTAAGAAAGTTCAGTCTCAAAACTAACTACAACCCCTTTATCTGCACTTTATGAAATGAGTCAGCCTGAAGTTTGAGCAATTCTTCGGCTTTTTCTTTTTTGTAACGATACAACTCTTCCTCGTTTTTGATATCCTCATAAATTTTTTGGTTGAGCTCCCCATCAGTGGAAAACAACAGTTTGCGTTGCGCTACTTTTTGGGTTACCCAGGTAGCAACTACACTTTCTTGCTCTTCAAACTTATAATCATATTCGCCTTTTGGTGCCAGAAGTTTGGCGATGATAGGGGCCGTTTCAATAGCTAGAAACAATAGGAAAATAAAAAAGGAAGGTAACCAAGGTAATTTGCCCAATGCATTGATGCGAGCCATAAGTCCATCAAAACCATCTATTATGGGCTGCGAATTCGTTACTGCTGTAGTATAATCTGAACCTAGATTTGCAATTTGAGTTTCTATTACGCTTATCTTCTTTGCATTGCCCTCTTTTAATTGTCTTAACTCAGCCAAATAGGCATCATGTTTTTCTCGCTTTTCCTTATAGACGGGTCCTTTACCTAAAAGCTTAGTTCCGGCGGTGCCTTCTGCTTCGGAGATATAAGTATCATAAAGGGCATTGGTTTCTGCTTCTTTAAGAGCAACTTCATTTTTTAATCTTGAGACTTCCTGGTTTAAACTTTCAATTTTAGGATTGTACTGTAAAGCTATCTGTTCTTGATTGGCCAATGTCATTGTATTTTTTTCTTCCAAAAGCACTTGGTTGATTTCCTTTTCAAAAATCTTCATTTCAAGAGGTTTGGAAATTACAATGGCGATAATGATAGCGAGAATAATCCTTGGGGCTGCCTGTAGCAATTCACTTTTGAAATTATCGCGTTTTTTTATGGTTGAAACAATATAGCGGTCTAAATTGAAAATCAACAGACCCCAAATCAATCCAAAGAAAATGGAAGCAAATACATTATCAAAAACAGTATAAAGAGCATATCCACTGGCAATAAATGCCATTACAGCAGTAAAGAAAACAGTAGCGCCTATGCCAGCATATTTGTTACGTTCCCCGTTGGAACAAGTTTCTAAAATCTGGGTATCTGCTCCTGAGCAGAAAATAAAAAAGCGTTGTAACATGATAGTGTTCGTTTGGTTCTGATTGACTATTAGAACGTGGTGTGAGTGCATTTGTTACACCAAAACCTTCAAAATCATCATTTTAACGTTTATTTATAGACTGAAACATGTTGGATTAAAAGACCAATACTTTATTCTTTTGTGGGATTTGACAATACGTAAAACAACTTTACGGATGAATATTTGAAAACTTTTAAATTATTGATTTAGTGTAACTTAGGTTACTTTTTTTGGTTGAAGTTTGGCGTAACTTAATGTCATAAAACAAGAAGACATGACAACCACAGTAGTAATTGGTGGAAATTTTGCTGGAATGACCGCCGCATTGGAAATAAAACGAAAAGGAAAGAAGAATCACAAGGTTATCGTCATTGATAAGTCACCACTTTTTTTGTTTATCCCGTCACTTATTTGGGTGCCCTTTGGTCGGAGACAGGTTAAGGATATCTCGTTCAAAAAGGATGAAATATTTTGGAAGAAGGGTGTTGAGTTTGTTCAGACCGAGGCCTTAAGTGTTGATCCAGATAACAACATCGTCAAAACTATGAAAGGTGATTTCACTTATGATCATTTGGTCATTGCAACAGGGCCAAAGGTAGATTATGAGGTGGCACCTGGGGTAAAGGAACACGCGCACTACATTGGTACGCCCAAAAGTGCTATGAAAACCAAAAAAGCCTTGGAAGAGTTTATGAAGAATCCTGGGCCCGTGGTGATTGGAGCCACCCAAAATGCAGGATGTATGGGAGCGGCCTATGAATTTCTCTTTAACATTGAAAAATGGCTCCGCGAGAAAAAAATCAGAAAAAAAGTGGACTTATACTGGATTACTCCTGAAACGTATCTTGGTCATTTCGGCATTGATGGTATGCCGGGAGGTGAAACCATGTTAAAATCTTTCATGAAAATGTTCAATATCCAGTATAGGACAGAAGTAGGTGTTGTTGAAGTAACTGAAGATAGCGTTACGTTGACATCCGGAGAAGTATTGCCCAGTTCTTTCACTATGCTGATGCCTCCTTTTGTTGGGGTCGATTTTGTAGTTAACTCACCGGTACTCAATCCAACTAGCAATGGTTATTTGCAAGTTGGTGAAGATTATAGACATCTTGATTGGCCCAATGTTTGGGCGGCTGGGATTGCCGTTCAGGTAGATTTGCCTTTCAAACCAGGTAAGGTGCCTTTTTCGGGGCCAAAAACCGGATACCCATCGGATGAAACTGGAAAGATTGTTGCGGAGAACATCACTCGGGTAGTTAAGGGTAGGTCTAAATTGCGAAAAAAAGCTTGGGGCAAAATTCCAGGAATCTGCGTTATGGATGCAGGCAAAAAAGAGGTCATTATTGTGAGTGACCGTCTATTTAAACCTCGTAATTTCGCCATCATGATTCCAAATGTATTCTACGACTTTTCAAAGGTTTTGTTCGAGAAATACTTTTTGTGGAAAACCCGAAATGGGTATTCACAATTGCCTTGATTGTTGGTTGATTGAAAAAATCCACTCAATTTGAGTGGATTTTTTTAGGTTATTATGTGGACAGTTCTGTATAATATTTATAAAAGTATGGAATGGTCTCAATACCCTTCAGATAATTCCAAACTCCAAAGTGTTCATTAGGGGAATGAATGGCATCACTATCCAGCCCAAAGCCCATTAAAATGGTCTTACTTTCTAAAACTTGTTCAAAAAGGGCAACGATAGGAATACTTCCACCTGTTCTTTCTGGTACAGGTGTTTTATCAAAGGTAGTTTCGTAAGCTTTAGCTGCCGCTTGATACCCTAAGCTATCCATATTGGTTACATAAGGAAGTCCGCCATGATGTGGTGTTACTTTTACTTTTACACCTTTTGGAGCAATAGATTCAAAATGTGTGGTGAACAACTCGGTGATTTCATCAGGGTCCTGATCAGGAACCAAGCGCATGGATATTTTTGCATAGGCCTTGCTGGCAATCACAGTCTTTGCTCCTTCGCCAGTATATCCACCCCAGATTCCATTAACATCTAAAGTAGGGCGAATGGAATATCTTTCCGAAGTTGTAAATCCTTTTTCACCTTGGACATCGTCTATATCCAAAGCCTTTTTATAATCATCCAAATTAAATGGTGCTTTTGCCATTTCTGCGCGCTCTGCTGCTGAAACTTCCTCAACCCTATCATAAAAACCAGGAATGGTAATATGGTTGTTTTCATCATGTAATGAGGCAATCATTTTGTTTAAAACGTTGATGGGATTGGGTACAGCTCCACCATATATTCCGGAATGTAGATCACGATTGGGGCCTGTAACTTCGACTTCTACATAGCTCAATCCTCTTAATCCGGTTGTTATTGAAGGGACATCATTTGCTATCATTCCTGTGTCGGAGATAAGAATAATGTCATTTGATAATTTTTCTTTGTGTTCAGTAAGGAAATCCGCCAAACTATCGCTTCCAACTTCTTCTTCACCTTCAATCATGAGTTTTACGTTACACGGTAAAGCATCATTTTTTATCATGAATTCAACAGCTTTGACATGCATGTACATTTGCCCCTTATCGTCACAGGCACCTCTTGCAAAAATCGCACCTTCGGGGTGCAAATCAGTTTTTTTGATAACGGGTTCAAATGGAGGTGATGTCCATAACTCGATTGGATCCGGTGGTTGAACATCATAATGTCCGTAAACGAGCACCGTGGGCAGGCTAGGGTCTATTATTTTTTCCGCATAAACAACAGGATAACCTTTGGTTTCACAGATTTCTGTTTTATCGCATCCAGCAGCTTTAAAGGATTTCTCAACAGCCCTGGCGGTTTCCAAAACGTCTTGGGAAAAAGCGGGATCCGCACTAATTGAAGGTATTTTAAGTAGTTCAATCAATTCAGAAATAAATCGATCTTTATGAGTGTTAATGTAATCGTTGATCTGTTCCATGTAAAGTTTTAAAAGGGCACTAAAAGTACAAAAAACAAGTTTTTAAAAAGAGAGTATTTGCAAATCCGAAAATTGAATTATATTTGCACTCCTTTTGCGGGCGTGGTGGAATTGGTAGACACGCTAGACTTAGGATCTAGTGCCGCGAGGTGTGAGAGTTCGAGTCTCTCCGCCCGCACTGCAAGGCTTAAGCCGACTTTTAGGAGTCGGCTTTTTTAGTTTTAGTACAACATTAGTACAACAAAGTTTAAAAACGGACTCAAAAATTTCCTGAAAACAATATCAATTGAATCGATTTGCATTCATTTGACCAATTCATTAAGTGCGTGTGTGTTTTTTTGTATAAACTCACCAGGTCCCGAATCTAGGGACATTTTCTTAGTAATTTAAGTTCTTAATGTTGGCCTTCCGGTGGACGTTGGGAAAGTTTAAAGATAGGTGGGATTATTTACATGTATATATGGTCCTAACAAACGCTCGTTTTATGAATCTTTAAAAATGGGCTGAATTCTCAATCATAATGCTCCATATACAGTGTTGTAACGATTCCAATATTGTGAATACTCCCTTTGAGCGTGTATTGTCCACCTTATAAGTTAAACAAGTGAATTCAATTCCCAAGATCAACTGGAAAAAAGAAGCCTTTAATGATTCACGTCATTTTTCAAGTAATTGACGGTCAGTATATTTAGTGCTAGAATCTAAAAAAACAGCACTAATGAAAACTATAGCTATTTTGTTTATATTACTTTGCTCTATGGTCTCTTTTGGCCAAACAGAACATGAAGGTGAGATCTTAATTGATAAGGTACAACAGGATGATGCCTATCGCGCCGGAGAAACTATCATAGTGAATGCTGTGGTACAAGGAGACTTGGTCATCGCCGGAGGAAAACTCATCGTTAATGATAGTATTAACGGAGACCTGACGGCAGCTGGAGGAGAATTATTTCTCAACAGTTATATAGCAGATGACGTTCGTATAGCGGTAGGAAGGACTACTATTGACTCTGAAGTAGGTGACGATTTAGTCATTTTTGGTGGGGAAGTCATCCTTACTGAGAATGCTAAAGTACATGGGAACCTTAAATGTTTTGCCGGTAGCATTGAAATAAATGGCGAGGTGATTGGAAAGCTCGACATTAAAGGCGCCGACGTTTTTATAAATGGAACAATAAAAGAGACTTCAAAAATTACATCAGATGAAATTATCATCGGACCTAACGCTAAATTCTATAAAGAAGTTCAGTACTATCATGGCAAGGGCGAAATTGATTTTAATGATGCGCTGGTTAATACGCAAGCACAATTCAATGAAGATCTCAAGGAAGATGCTACGCAACTATCTTTAACAACCTTTGGCACAAAATCATTATTATCCTGGGTGAAATATATCTTAACAGCACTCCTGGGAATTCTTGTTTTTCATGCACTCTTTAAACACGCTTTTTCAAAAACTGTTGAAGGCTTAGAGAAAAACTGGCTTAAAAGTTTTGGCTTTGGATTGGTTTACCTAGTAGGTATTCCTTTATTAATTATTGTGGCGCTGCTCATGATTATTGGCATTCCGTTAGGTCTATTCACAGCGGCTATATTTATATTTAGTTTGCTTTTCGGTCAATTAATTGCTGGATTATTACTGGCCTACTATTTAAAGTATAAAAAGGATATGAATTGGGGCTTTTGGAGTACTACATTCATTGCCTTAGGATTTGTCCTCTTAATGCGTCTGCTTACCACAATACCCTATGTAGGAATAGTTGTCTCTGTTGTTATACTGGCAATTACTTATGGCGCATTGACCTTAAAAGTGATTCGCTCTAAAAAACAACTAGCAAAAAATTAGAATCATGAACAAAGAACATCCAAATATTGAGGTTTTAAAAAGACTTGATCTTACCAACTTACCAGCAAGTGCCGAAGACTTTTCCGAGGACTTTGTTTGGCATTATTACAACCCTGAATTGCCCGAAGTAGAAGGAGACTATTTAGGCCTCTTAGGACTGAAGGATTTTTTCGAAATATTGGCTGGTCGCACTAGTGGTTCCTTTAAGGTACATCCCTTATCCATAATCCCTATGGGTAATGAATTAGTCATTACACATGTTAAAGACACCATGATATTAAAAGGAAATCAAATGGAAATTGACGCTATTGTAGTATGGTGCATTATTGATGGTAAGATTAAAGAGGCTTGGGATATACCTATTATTCCTACCGCAAAAATGATAAAAACAATAAAGGAATAATTATGAAACTAGTTGAGGTAACACCCGAAAATGCGATAAAGGAGACTTTCTTTTGCATAACGGACTATCTTTTTTAAAAACTTTGCAAAACCCTCCAATGGTTATCGTTACAACGGCCTATCCAAATTATGCCATTGAAGCTTTTGAAGAAGGGTAACGGATTATCTGGTAAAACCTTTTTCTTATGAACGCTTTTATAAGTCGCTTTCCAGAGTGCGTTCGCTATTAACAGAACAAGAAAAGGATACTAAAAATCAAATCTTTCTATACGCGGACAAGGCTATTTATAAAACCAATATAGAAGATATTCTCTTTTTAAAGGCGGAGGTAGATTATGTAAATGTAGTCACTGTGGAAAGAGAAGTACTAGTGTTAGACAGTCTTCAAAATTGGTCTGAAAAGCTACGTCAGTTTAACTTTAACAGAGCGCACCGTTCTTATATCATTAATCTGGATCAGATAGAAAAAGTTTCTGGAAATCAAGTTTTCGTAAAAGGTAATATCCTTCCAATTGGTAGAACCTATAAACAAGATTTTTTAGAGGCTTTACGGAAGACAGGGCTTTTTTAAGTTCGTCTACAGTTGTCAACTTTCCAGCTACACTTATGCAGTGCATAGCCACTCCAATAAAACCGAGAACTGAATTGTTCTATTTTTCAGCTTCAAAACAATCAGTAATCAATGACACAGCGAAAGTCCTTTTTGATAGCCTTACTAATTTCAACAACCCTAATCGGCTGTAAACAAGCTGATAAGCAAGTGGTAGCAGAAAAGCAAGTTGAGAACCCTCAAATTGACTTTACAAACCCTAAAGATATACTCGCCGCTGTGGAAGCTGCGCATGGTGGATGGAATCATCTGCGCAGTAAAAATGATGTGGAATACCATTATGAGTATACCGTTCCGCAAGGTAAAGCTGATATCTCTACAGAACGCTACATATTTGATGCTGAAATCTCATTTGGTCACTATACACGGCACGAAATAAATACTATGCCAAATGATGAAGGAATTGTGACACATCTTTTTGATGGTGAAAATACAACCATAACGCTTAATGGGAAAACTGTTGCCAATGAACAAACTATTTCGGTTGGTCAATTCGTGAGACGTGCCAATTATTTTTGGTTTGTTATGTCTTATAAATTGAATGACCCTGGGACTATTGCAAAATATTTAGGCAAAGAAATTTATAATGGTATTGACTACACAAAGCTAGAAATCACCTATGACGCTGAAGTAACCGGAAAAGAAAAGAATGATGTTTACATTCTTTACGTAAATCAGGAAACACAGCTAATAGACCGGTTTTATTTCTCACTTCCTTTTCTTGGTATTAACGCACCTGTAATTTTGGCCGAATATGAATATGAGGCTATAGAAGGTCAAAAAATAGCAGTAAACCGAAACTACTTTTTGCCTGATACAAAAGGTGCATATGTTCAATCACCGAGCATAACACAAACACTAACCCAGATTAAGTTCAATAATGGGTTTACTAAAGAGAATATTCTTTCAGTAAACAAATAGGAATCAATCTTCAGAAGAACTAAGTAAGTACTTGATATATCTTAATTAGCAACCCAATACATCAAAATGACATTTACAGAGATTTTAAAATTTAAGAATGCGTTAGTAGTTGTAATAATTACGTTGGTAGTTATAAGTTGTTCAACAACTAAAAGCTTAAAGGAAACTCCAATTGGCCTTATCAATAGTGTTTCTTATCAAGATTCATCATTTGATAATTCAAATGCGTCAAATGGTTTTCTAGTGGCATTTGATGGTAAAAGCTATGCTATTACAGCAAAGCATATTTTGATGATAGCCAAGACCGATGAAATGAAATTTGTTGACTTTGAAGGAGGTTTGAAGCAGTGGAAAATGCACCCGAAGAATGATAGCACAAAACATATTATTACCGACAAGTTATTGAATACAAATAAAAAAGACTCCCTTACTTGGAACTATATGGATACCAACTGGGATACTTATGAAGATTGGTTAGTTTTCTCGGTGAAAGAAAACAAAACCAACCATACCCCATTATCCTTAAGGAAGAAACCACTAAAGAAAGGAGAACTTTTATACGCAGTCGGGTGGACTTATAAAGATACAGTTGGATCACAACGCGCTTATGAATACAAATTCGATGCTACTGAAGGAAATTTTCATAACCTAATACAAATAAGTGGCCCCAAAAGCTTAGGAGGCTTAAGCGGAGCGCCCGTAGTGGATAATCAAGGAAAAATTGTCGGTTTGGTCTCTTCTGGTGGAGAGGATGAAAACACAAAAGAAGTGTTGCTTCAAGCGACCGATATAAAACATGCGTTTGAATTTATTTCAAACATAGAATAATAGTAATCCAAAAAAACACAAAGGGTTATCTGAAAAATCAAAACGATTTCAAAGACTAAAGCTAAATGAAGTTCAATTATCAGGGCTCTTGAGCGTCTGTACCTTCTAGTTTACATCATTAATAACGAAATATTTTAACAATAAACAAATTGAGAATTATGAAGGTTTATCTTTTACTATTGCTAACACTATCTGCGGTCGGGTTGGTAGCCCAAACGGAATTCCCGTCACTCAGTCCAAAGGGAAGTATTGAACAAAAAGTTGGAATTACAACAATTTCAATAGCATACGAACGCCCCATAGCCAGGGGGCGTACCATTTTTGGTGAACTTATACCTTATGGAAAACTATGGCGAACGGGTGCAGGTAATGGCACAAAAATCAAATTTGATGATGCTGTAGTAATAGACGATACAGTATTACCAGCGGGACAGTATTCATTGTTCACCATTCCAGACAAACAAGAATGGACAATAATTCTAAATAGCGATCCAACTATTTATGGATTGGAAGGTTATGACAAAACCAAAGATGTAATTCGTTTTAAAACGAAAGCAAATATATCTAACAGGTATTACGAATCATTTACAATTGATATTGATTTAGTAGCCGCCAATGCAGAATTGAATATTTCTTGGGAAAATACCCGTGTGACTTTCGAAATCAAGACACAAACCGATAAGCGTCTGATGAAAATGGTCAAAGAAGAATACTTGTCAGGTAATGTCGAGGATCCAGATTTACTTGCTGTAGGCGCCGACTATTACTACTTTTTAAATACAGAATTGGAAACTGCGCTAAAGCTGATTAGTAGAGCCATAGATTTAAGAAAAGTATCGTGGTTTTATAATCTCAAAATCGATTTATTAACAAAGAGAAAACAATATAAAGAAGCACTTAAAACCCTTAAAACAGCAATAGATTTTGTAAAGACTAATCCTGAAAATTGGACTGATGAACGGCGACTAATGGTCTCAGAGGCACATGCAATAAAAATGAAGGACTTATTGAGTAAAATTAAAAACTAAAATGTTAGATATGAGAAGTAAAAAGTATATGGTTGTATTGTTAACAGCAGCCAATTTATTGAGTTGTCAAGCCCAGAAAACAGATCGAGAAATTGAAGACGAGTTTGTTGAAAAATACGCTCCAAAAGATTTGAATACACATGGATTCACCCTCGCAGTAGATTCAAAAGTTCCCGAAGTACATCAACTTTTTAATGATTTGTCAGCAAACTTCTATTTCTATGGGGATAAGAGCGAGTTTGAAAAGAAAGCCGCAAAAGTCAAGGAGCTAGATCCCAATTATCCAAGTGGGGTTTTAATGGGAGGGTTTTATGAACAAGACCCAGAAAAATATAAAGAAAAGGTAACTAAAGCGTTTGAACTATCTAAAAAATCGAATCTAAAATCAGAACGAGATATAATGCAAGCGGAGTATTCTCTTTTAGTTGAAGAAGATTATGATAAAGCAAAAAAGTATTTTCAAAAAGTAGTGGATATGTATCCTGATAGCGCTGCTGCTATTTGGTCCTTAGGTATGGCATATTATTATAATGATGAATTGGATGAGGCATTTGAATGTTATAAAAAAAGTACCGAATTGATTCCGAATCTTCCTAAAGGTTATGAGTTTATGTCTGCAGTGCTTGCCTGGAAAGGAGATAAAGAAGGAGCATTAGAGTATTTAGAAAAAGCAAAAAAATATGGTGCAAATGCTAAAAATGACATCTATTTTGCCGAGTTTGAACATATTGTTTACTACAACAATAAACTTTATGACAAAACAGTAAAGTCTATTGAAAAAGCATATAATTATGGAGAACATTTTAGGAATAGTGAAAGTCTAAAAAAAACCTATGAACTTTCAAAAAAGAAGCTAGATTCCATACAGGCACTATAGCCTTAGAAATTAGTATAACTAGTCGAAAGACCATCTAACGGTTTGTGTATGATTAGTTGCGGGATGGTTCGTTGGAAACATTCTGCTGTTGCCTAAGATAATTAATGCGTGTGATTTTCCGAAGTGAAAATCCGCAGCAATTAATTATACACGTTGTTACAAACCGTTTTTATTTTTTCATTCCGATTTTCACGCTCTCATTTTCACATTCCGATTGTCGAATTCCGTTGCATTCTGCCATTAAATTCCGATTTTTTTCATTTTCTTAATTGAAAAAGAATATCCATAATTTCAATATTCGGAACTTCATTAATTTCATATGCTTCCGGAATACTTTTGGCTAAATCAGATTGTCGATAAGATTTCAGTGATTCTGGAGAATCCCAAACATAAATTCCTCCATATTCACCAGACTGATCAGTCTTTACATAGTATTTTTGAATGAGCCCTGGGATGGCTTGAAATTGAGGTTCTCTTTCCTTTGCTCTTTTTAATAATTCATCTTCGGGAAGATTGGATTTCAATTTTATAATTTGTAGGATCATGGTAGAGAATTTAATTGTTTGTAACAATGTTATATAATAACAAGTTACTATATACATCAAATTTAAGAAATATAGGTGCTAGTAGTTATATTCCTATTATATCTATAATCATTTGAACTTTTGGGACCAATTCAGATATAAAATGTTACAGTCCCTCTAAACGCCCCTAAGATAAAACCGTTTGGAAAAATCAGCAGAGTCCTGAAAAACGTTCTTTTAATGGTACACCTATCTTTTTAAGTAATCCCAAAATCAGTCCCCCAATAAATTGAGCTGATCAATTAGCTTAAGGAATTCGTCTCGTTTGTTTTTACTCACTACGGCCGTATGATCTTTTAATCTTACCATATTACCATAAATACTGTCTATATGATTGATATTGACAATGTGAGAACGATGTATCCTGTGAAAATTGGCAGGAAGCAGTTCTTCTAATTTACTCATTGACTGCAACGTCATAATTTTACGATCATGAACGGTAATTAGCTGTACATAGGGACCTTGACCATTAATGACAATAATGTCCTGAAATGCGACGCTGATGATTTTACTATCTGCTTTAATAAATAGTTTGTCCGTAGGCTGAGCTGGTGATGTAGTTAAGGGATAATCGACTTTTGAATCTTTGAGTGAAATAGCTTTGGTGACCGCTTTATAAAACCGGTCGAAATCTATTGGTTTTAATAAATAGTCTATAACATCCAGTTCGTAACTCTGAACTGCATACTCGGAATATGCAGTAGTAAGTATGGTAGCTGGCCTGTTTGGTAGGATTTTCAGAAAGTCAAGACCTGTAAGATCTGGCATTTGTATATCGAGAAACAAAACATCTATACTATCCTTTTTAATATGGTTGAGCGCTTGCAGTGCAGAACTACAGGAAGCCACCAATTCCAACTCAGGGACTTTACCAACATAATCCGAAAGAATCTTTCGGGCAATATGTTCATCATCGACAATTAGACATTTCATTTTCATAATGTAATCTTTAGGTCTAGTTGATACACGTTATTTTCCCTGGTTATATCAATTTCGTGTTTCCGCGGGTAATTGGCCTCTAGAAGTTTTAGTGAACCCGTAAGTCCGATTCCTCTACGATGCATCGTAATTTCCCCGGCTTCTTCCTTAAAGGTATTTTCTGTTCTAAAACTAAGTTCGTTTTTTTCCACTTCCAAACTGATCTTGATCCAACCTTGGGGATTGGTTTCCCAATCGGAGTGTTTAAAACAATTTTCAATAAAATTGATAAGAATCATAGGCGCAATTTTATTGTTATCCGTAATTCCTGCATGATAGAAATCCACATTGCGGGAATCTTCATGTTTAAGCAACTGTATGCTCAAATAGTGTTCTATAAGTTCCTTTTCTTTGGTCAAGAGTACTTTGGGCCGATCACAGTCATACAGTAAATAACGCAACAGCTTGGATAGCTTTGAAATCATTTCAGCGGCCCTTTCATCTCTCAGATAGGCAAGACCGTAAATATTATTTAACGTATTGAACAGAAAGTGGGGGCTTATCTGACTTTTTAACAATTTCAGTTCGGCCTCGGCCTTTTCCGCTTTGTGCTCGATCTTCTGAACTGCACTCAGATAATAGACATGTGCAACGCGAATACTGGCCATATAAATTATCCCCAGTAAAACCATTAAAATCCATAAAGCTATCCTGACTGATTTGGGTGCATATTGGTCACTGATTTTTGCTAACCCAAGCACTTCACCCATGATTGAGTGCGCATAAATTCCGATTATAAACAGAATGATATTGGTAGTAATCAACAACCCCAGTCTTCGATTGATGTTCCCTTCTCTTGACAAGTATTCAGGAAATAGTTTAAATCCAAAAATCCAAATAATCAAAGAGCCAAAAACAACATATGTGACCAGATAGTATATGGTATCCGTAAAACTTCTCTGATAACTCAATACCAAGCTGATGACGATATGCATCCCAAACCAAAGAATGTATGGCCCAACTTTGAGAAATCGCTCTGTTTTGGATAATGCTTTGCTCATAAGCACAATATTAGCATCACCCTCTATTATTTCATAATCAAATGAATGAAATGATGATTTCATAACGCGAATTGTTCGTTTTGGTGATTGAAAGGCTTTGTAGCCCTCAACATCCATTTGGTTGATTTATACAGGCGTTTCGTAAATCTTTTTTGCTACTGACCCATAGTCGAAATAGTTTCGCCCCGTAATCAAAAAATATAATCATGAGAAAAAATATGAATCACTTTATCACAATTGCCTTTTTTGTCCTATCCACCAACCTATTTGCACAAGATAAGCAAGATCAACAAGATGAAATAGTTGCTGTTTGGATTACAGCAGAGGAAACAAAAGTAGAAATTTACAAAGAAGGTAATGTATACCTAGGTAACCCGATAAATTCGGAGGGAGAGCGAAACATGGAAATCGAAGTACTCAACTTGGAGTATAAAGAAGGGAAATGGGTAGGAAAGATATATTCCAAAAAAAGAGGAAGATTGTTGGATGTAGAATGTCAGGTAGAAAGTGACAAACTTCTTCTTGAGGTAACTGCACGCTTCATATCCGCAGATCTAGAGTGGAGCAGAGCTAAATCTTAAAACCCGTTCCAGATTTAAGTTTTACCGTAACAAGTTTTCAAAACTAACTTTAGCATGAACAAATACATTTTTCTGATTGTTTTTTCCATGACCACAGCCCTAGTTATAGCCCAAGAAAGCAAGTATTATTTTGGAATTTCCTATGGGAAAAGTTTTCCAATTGGAGATTTTGCGGCTGGTGATATCACTAATTCCGATGCTGGTTTTGCAGAAAGCGGAAGCAAGTTGGATTTCTATATGGGGAGTGTTCTAAGCGAAAGGGTGATTTTTACCTTGACTTTTCGTTATCAGAATTTTGACACGGATATTCACGAATTGGTTAAAAGCTTGGAAGCAACGAATCAAGGGATAATTTTGAATGGTAATTCCGATGCATGGAAAATCCATTCTCTTCTTGCTGGAATTGAATACAAATTAAATATTGGAAGAAAATTCAGTCTCTATCCACGTATCGGATTGGGTCCTATGCTGGTTTCCAATCCAGAGTTTTCAATAACGGATACTGATGAGAATACCAATACAGGAGTGAATCGCTCTAGTGAGACAGGTTTCGGGCTAGGTTACGAATTTGGGATTGGATTTAAGCGTGACTTAGGAAAAAGCTTTTGTCTCATGCCGACTTTTACTTTTAGCGGTGGTTTTGTCACAATCTCCGATGTCGATACAACGGTCGATAATAGGAGCATCACTTCAAATTACCAACCCAAGATCATCACATTCAACTTAGGGCTCTCGCTAGCTTATAAATTTTAAGACAACAATAGAATGAATAAAATGAACTCATTTAGTACAGCAAAAAAGCCTATCCATTATATCGTATTGTTTCTTACAATGGGCAGCGCTAATGGGCAAGATATAGCATCGCTTTACAAACAAGTAAATACGTCGGTTGTAACCATTCTGACCGAATCCAAAGTACTTAATGAAAAATATCAAAAGGTAATCGATGATGGTATCGGCTCAGGTGTCCTAATTTCCAAAAAGGGCGAAATTTTGACTGCCGCACATGTCGTTAATGATGCAGAAAAAGTCACCGTTAAATTTACAAATGGGGAAGAGATCCCTGCTAAAGTAATTAGGTCGGCACCCGTAGCGGACATCGCATTGTTGAAATTATCATGGATGCCCAAAGACTATGAAGTGGCAGAGATAGGTGACTCGGACAAGGTTTTGGTGGGAGAGCAGATTATTATCCTCGGTGCCCCTTATGGTTTGGAACACTCCCTTTCCGCAGGCTACATTAGTGGCAGACAAAAGCAAAAAACAAGAACTTCGGGATTTGTCATCAACGAATACTTTCAAACAGATGCCTCCATCAATCAAGGAAACTCCGGTGGACCTATGTTCAACTTACAGGGAGAGGTAATCGGAATTTCAAGTTACATCATCACAGAATCCGGAGGTTTTCAAGGTCTGGGCTTTGCGGCTACTTCAAACTTGGCCAAAAAACTGGTCGTTAATGGCAATAGAAGATGGACCGGAATTAGTGGTCTTATCCTAGATAAAGAACTGGCTTGGATGTTAAATGCTCCTATAAATGGGGGTCTGCTTGTCGAATCTATAGTTCGATTTTCGCCTGCATACTTTGCGGGAATCAAAGGGGGTTTTGAAACTAGTACCATAGGAGAAGAACAATTGATTTTGGGAGGAGACATTATACTATCGGTCAATGGGTTTCCATTGACCAAAGAAGCTTTTGAAAATGTGGATAGTGCCATTGTAAAAGAATCGGATTTCTATAAAAAGAAAGAATTTGTGTTACAAGTTTTGAGAGGAGGAAAGACGGAAGAGCTTACGATCAAATTCAAACACTAGAATCTGCAACTTAAAAAATAGTATCCTCTATTGTTCAATCCTTGGATAGGATTCTAAGAACTAAATCATTTGATAAATCAAAACATACAAATCATGGAACTAAATACAAATCAGTTAAAGTTTCTAAAAATTAATCAGTTTGGCGAATCATATAGTGCTTCTCTAGTCGACAATAAAGAATTTGAAATAATCAAAGGGTATGGTAGTACAGTAGTTGAGGCTATAAACGATATGCATGATAATTTAATATAGTTGATTCAGATTGCACTTTTAAGGCGTTTGTACAACGGTTAACGCAACTCAAATTTGGTGAATATAATTTTAAAAAATTAGGGGGTTAAGTCTAATATTGAAAAGTAAATATTAATAAAATCCAAGATTATGTAAAGCTTTTTAGTCCTTTAAAACAGCTGGTTAATAGTACTGATAAAGGAAAAGGCGAAGTCTCAGAAAACCTTGGTTTTAGGGAACTATCAAAAAATAGCCGTCAACGGTTTTGGCTATAATACTGTTGTGGGCTTGGAGCAGTTTCGGAAAAGGCTGCGGTACAAAGTACAGGAAGGAGATGAAATGTGCCATTCAGCCGTGCATCGGAGAACCATGTTGATTTATTACCCCATGGTGAAGTTGGTGAATTTCTCGATAGATTTTCTGGGGAACAACATCTAGCGATGGATGTACAGCCGTTGTTTTACATGGTTTTTATATACTCATTTTAACTAGCCTTTTAATTTCTTCCCATTCGTTTTGACTATGTAATCGATCAAATTCATCCTGTTCTAAAATTTCAACTCTTTTGTCCCACTTTCGCCAAATCAAAACTTTTAGGATACTCAAACAGATATGTTGTGAACGTTTGTTATTTAATTGGGCAAGCAGCATAGAAGCATCATAAAGTTGTTCATTATTTATGTCTCCATAAGCAGAAATAGCTTTTGCAATACAAGTGTTGGCAGAATCAATCTTTTTTAAATCTATAAAATTTTCAAATTTTTTGTAATTCACTTGTGCTTTCTCATGTGATGATTGGATTGCCTCTTGAGAAGGTGGAGTGTATTCAAATCCATGGTAAATTGCATAAACTTCTATTGGTTCTAAAAGCCCTAACTGAGATCGTTTTTTGTTGACACTGGCAGGATCTTCGATAGGATAAGGAGCACTTTCACCCATGCTTGTACCATATTTCTGCTTTTGCCAAGTTTCCCTTGCTATCCGGTCTTTTAATTGTGCGTAATGAATCGGATCAACATCACCTTTTTCCGTGGCTTCCTTTATTAAAAGCAAGCATTTTGTTTTGAAGAAAATATCGGGGTGATGTTGAGGGATGCCCCATGCAACTTTTGAACCCTCTTCACCCACTAATTTGTTTCCAGGCCAACCATGGATACTAATAATACTATCTAGTTTATTTTTGTTTATTTCCCATCGATTTTCAACAGGTATAAAAAGCCGGCTATAGTCCCCGTCCGTTGCTGTACTATCAAGGGATTCTACATTTTTTTCATATTGAGCTAGTACTTCCTGATCCTGTGCCCAAAGGTATTTCAACATTTCTAACAGTTCAGGGTTCTGAATGGTTTTTTCATATTCTTCTTGTTTCTTGTTCACTTTTGAAATTAACGCATCCCATCTAGGATCATTATGTAATGATGAATATTCAGAAATAGAGCTAAGTATGTCAGAATTTTTAAAACCTTCTTCAATAGCTCTTTCAATAGATAGAAATGCTTTTTCTCGTTCACCTTTAGGCGCATAAACCATGGCACTCACCAAATAGTTTTCCAAATTTTTAATTGGCATAAGTTCAGTAGCCTCAAAAATTTGATCGGCCGCTTTAGTACTTCGATCGGTATTAAAGTTTCGATAACCTTCGATCATCAAGCCAACCCATTCCTGGGTATCTTTTTGAATCGAATACTTAGTTTCAAGTTTGTGATTGTTTTTTGTTGCTTGCTTGCAACCAGTAATAACAACTGCTAAACAAATAATTGTTCTAAGTATTCTTTTCATCATCTATCTAATAAAATTAATACCAAAGAAATGATGTAATCCTTAATTAAAATAGAACCAAATTTGCCTCTTATACAGAGCAGTATTTTTTAGGCAAATATCCTGTCATTGATTTAAATGTCCTGATAAAATGACTTTGATCGGAAAACCCACAGATATATGCTATTTCCGTGAGGGAATAATTGGAAGAATGTAAGAAGTTGATCGAATGCTCCACTTTAAGTTTTCTAGTATATTCTCCAAGAGTACATCCAAAAAATTTGCGAAAGTGTTTTGAGATCGTGGTCGGATGAACATGTACTTTGTTTGATAATTCTTTAAGGGAAATATTCTCATTCCAACGATCATTCAATATTTCTCGAACTAAACTCATCCAAGGAGGGAATTGGGCATTATCTTTAGAAACAAGAGCGTTTTCCATAAATGATAGGAATAACATTTCCACTGTGTTTTTTGATTGGACATCATTTGTCTGTGCCTCATTCATTAATCTAATAAATGTAAAAATAGAAT
This sequence comes from Allomuricauda sp. R78024, assembly GCF_044596045.1. Taxonomy (NCBI): domain Bacteria; kingdom Pseudomonadati; phylum Bacteroidota; class Flavobacteriia; order Flavobacteriales; family Flavobacteriaceae; genus Allomuricauda; species Allomuricauda sp. R78024. The sequence continues at coordinate 4,690 of NZ_CP138995.1, read as the reverse complement.
CTTGACTTTTCTCAACAGCCAACTGTATGTCCGCTTCAGTATATTCAAGCTTCTTCAAATAGTTCAGATCCAATTCCAAACTTATGTGTTTTGAAGGAAATTGGTCATAAACGTTTTTATGCAATTCATGTGCGTGGTAGTAATTTGCGCTACCGGAATTCCTTCTAATGGACCCTCCTTTACGATATTCAGTATTGCTACCATAAAGCACAAAACTAATCATGGGTATTTCATGAAAATGCCACACACCGGTCTCTATTGGAGCATCATATGTAGTGATACCGACTAATAAATCATCGAAGCTTGATATACTGAAATGAGGAGCTAAATAATTCCCTTTTTTTAAGGGTACGGTATTTTCGTTTTGTCGATTCAATGCTTTCTAAATTAGGTACAATGTAGTAATACGGATCATATGATGTATATCACGCTATTGTGAGGAACGAATTCATTTCTTATTCGAATATTCTTCCTTTGTAAATGGTGTTATAACCTTTTTTTGAACATTCACATTTCTGATGTTAAATTAACCATGAAAAAGTAACCCCATAACAAAACTTACATGCTTCACGAGATTTCTTACCTCAAGATTCTCAGGTCAGAAATGAGCCTTACTTCATCGTTTCTCTAATTAGCCCCCTTCTTTCCTAAGCACTTCCAATGGAGGACTTTGCAGCACACTTTTACTGTTTAACAAACCAATCAAAAGTACCAAAGCCATAATACTCGGTAAAACAACTAGAAAAGGAACTGCGGAAGGCACAAAGCTAACTTCAAAAACAAATCGTGCCAACAAGAGACTGCCTAATAATGACAATATAATACCGATACTTCCGCCCAATAGCCCTAAATAGAGATATTCAAGTGCTGTAATGCGAAGAATTTGTTTGCTTTTGGCCCCTAAGGTGCGTAACAACACATTTTCCTTTATCCTTTGGTATTTGCTCGTTCGTACCGATCCAATGAGCACAATGATCCCAGTAAGAATACTGAAGAAAGCCATAAAGTTGATTGCCCAAGCTATTTTGTTCAGAATCTCTTCTATAACCAGAAGTATCTGTCGTAAATCGATAATGGACACTGTTGGAAATTTTCGAACGAGGTCACGTTGCAATGCGGCCGATTTGGCCGCATCTGGGGCTTTGGTGGTCAACACATGGAACTGAGGCGCTTCTTCTAATACTCCAGAAGGGAACAGAATCGAAAAGTTAATCTGCATTCGAGCCCAATCCACCTCACGAAGATGGGCCACTTTGGTTTCCATTAATACACCCTGCACATTAAACACAAGTGTGTCTCCAACTTTGACCTGGGCATCGGCTGCAACATTGTTAGACATCGAAATAGGAATCATACCGTTGCCTTTGCGTTCAAGTGGCCAGGTGCCTTCTACTGTTCGTTCTGAGGCCACCAAGGAATCGCGATAGGTAACTCTAAATTCATGGAACAAAACCCATCGATTTTGGGTCGCAGTGGAATCAAGAATAAGTTCACGTACAGGCCGATTTTTGATTTGATTCATCCGCATGGTGATGATGGGAATATTGTTCAATACATCAAATCCCGACGCTTCGATGCTATTGGCCGCAGCAAGTTTTTCATCAGTTTGGACATCCATCAAAATAAGATTTGGGGTGTCCTCCGAAGCTTCCAAGGAAACCTGAGCCAATAAAATATCTTTGGTGAAATAGAGCGTACTTATTAAAAAGGTGCCCACACCTATGGCCAAAATTAAGACCGTGGTCTGGTTATTGGGACGGTAGAGATTCAAGAGACTCTGTCGCGAAGTAAACCCCCAAGACGTTGGAAAATATTTCTTGATGGCTCGCATAAAAAAAGTGGCTACACCTCCCAAAAGCGCAAAGACCACCAAGATGCCGAGAACGAAATAGAGGGCATAGCGAATACTTCCCAATAACCAAAAGGAGAAGGAAAAAATAAATAGAACAATACCCAATACTACCCACAACTGGGCTTTTCGTGATTTTTGATATCCGCTCTCCTCGACCCGCAACACCTGTAAAGGTGAAACAAACCATGTGTTCAATAAAGGCATTAAGGCAAATAATACTGATAACAATACACCCAATATCAGTCCTGACCAAAGCGCATTGGGTACTAGGGAAATCTGAACTTCAAACGGCAAGAATCCTTCCAACAGCAAAGGAAAGGATTGCTGTAGGAGCAATCCACTCAACACTCCAAGAATGCCTCCGAGTAGACCCATACCTGCAATCTGTAGTAGATAGATTAAAAAACTTTGTCTTCGGGTAGCTCCTATGCATTTCAATAGGGCTACCGAACGTAATTTCTCCTTGATATAGATATGTACTGAACTGGCAACGCCTACACAACCCAACAGCAGCGCTATAAAAGCAATAAGGTTAAGAAACTTCCCGAAATTATCATAACTTCTGCCAAGCCGTTTAGCGGTACTGATGTGCGTATCGAGGTCCGCGTTTTCAACATCGAGTTGAGGGTCAACCTTCTCATCCAATGCTGCCAGATCTTGCTCAGGTTCGGCGACAAAATAATAGTCATATCCGATTCGACTTCCCACTTGTATGAGTCCTGTACCTTCCACTGCATCGTAGGGAATAATTACAGGTGGAGCCACAGAAGCCCCTATTCCCGATGTTCCGGGAGCGGAAATCAAAGTGCCCATAATAGGAAACACTGTATTGCCTAATTTGATAGAATCACCTGTTTGCACTCCATGTTGCAACATGAGTGTTGCATCTACCAGAGCACCGCCGGACTTTTGGTAGGTCTGCGCTGCAGTTTCTGGCTTGGTTTCCAGTTCGCCGTAGAATGGATATCCACCTTCAATACCGCGTACTCCAACCAATTTGGCATCTCCGCTTTTTGGAAAAACCGCCATTGAAGGAAACCCTACGGAACGTCCATCAGCCCCTCCGAGGGAATCGATAATGGCCAATACCTTTTCATTAGGGGGTTGGTTACTATCAATGACAAAATCGGCACCCATCAAGGTCTTGGATTGAATGGCAATATTTTCTTCCAGGTTCTGGCTAAAAGACTGGATGGAAACTACCGCAGCTATGCCCAAAATAATGGAAGCCATAAACAGTAGGAGACGACCGCCACTAGCCTTGCTGTCTCGCCAAGCCATTTCCATCCGGCTCCGGATTGCTTTGTTGGAGAATTTATCACGATTCAATCAATACTTCATTCGATACCACTTTCCCACCTCGTAATCGCAATAAACGATTGCATTTTTGTGCCAATTCCAAATCGTGGGAGACAATGACCAAAGTGGTGCCCGCCTCCTGATTAAGTTCGAACAATAGTTGGACGACACGGTCGCCTGTATCTTGGTCGAGATTGCCCGTAGGTTCATCAGCAAATAAAATAGATGGGCTATTTGAAAAAGCACGGGCCAGAGCCACGCGTTGCTGCTCTCCACCAGAAAGTTGGGAAGGATAATGCTGGAGACGGCCACCCAGACCAACCTTACTCAATAGTTCCCTACCGATTATTGCAGGATTTTTTGCTCCCTGAAGCTCCAAAGGGACAATTACGTTTTCGAGAGCTGTCAGGGTGGGGAGCAACTGAAAATTCTGAAAGATAAAACCCACCTTTTCGTTGCGCAATCGGGCACGCTCATCCTCGTTCAAATTTGCTAAATTGGCACCACTCAGTTCCACTACACCGGTATCGGGATAATCAAGTCCAGCGCAGAGACCCAATAGAGTTGTCTTTCCACTCCCTGAAGGTCCTACGATTGCAAAGGTCTCTCCTGCTTCAATACTGAAATTGATGTCATCCAATACCGTTAATTGTTTGGAGCCACTCGTATAGGTCTTCCCTAGGTGCTCAACGTTTAATATCTTTGGCATAACACTTTTGCTTCCTTTTTTCTCAAACTAGGAAAATAGGCAAATGATTTTGATTTTAAGGCCCGTAACCTATGCAAGACCTCTTAAAGTTTCGTTATTTTTTTCTGATTTTATACCTAATTTCCTGTCGTGATGCCCCCAAAAAAGCCTCAGATGTATCAGATGGCAATAGTAATACAGAAAATGTCGCTGCCGAAGAAACCTCCGAAAAAGTGATTTTATTCTTTGGGGATAGTCTTACCGCAGGTTACGGTTTGGAACTGGAAGAGGCTTTTCCAGCGCTTATCCAAAACCGTTTGGATTCGTTAGGTCTCGATTATACCGTAATCAATTCAGGGCTAAGTGGGGAGACCACTTCTGGCGGACGTAACCGTTTGAATTGGGTATTGAACCAAAAGGTCGATGTTTTTGTGTTGGAACTAGGTGCGAACGATGGACTTCGCGGTATTCCCATATCTGAAACCCACAAGAATTTGCAAGCAATGATTGATTTAGTAAGAAAAAAGAATGCTGATACCCAAATTGTACTGGCAGGCATGCAAATTCCACCCAATATGGGCCCAGAATATACTACGGAGTTTCGCAAAACCTTTCCCAAGTTGGCCGAAGCAAATCAAATCGCTTTGATTCCTTTTTTGTTGGATGGGGTTGCAGGTATTCCTGAGCTGAATTTGGAAGACGGGATACACCCTACCCCGAAGGGACATCAAATCGTAAGGGACAATGTTTGGGCGGTGTTACAACAGCTGTTGCAATAGACCACTATTTTTCGAATTATGTAGTTTCTTATTCTTTTAATGAAAAAGATGAATTAAAGTTCAAATAAAGGA